>FNSH01000003.1 GCA_900105895.1 Atopobium minutum
CTCGTAGCTGGTAAACTGCTCATCGGAGTCCGTTGAGACGCGGGCATAGGCTGCTACGCGGCGTTTGCGCGAAGTGGTGAGCGGTGTTTTGGAGAAGGGTTTAATGCTGGCGGGTATCGTGGTTACTTGTTTGGCCATACCTTCTCCTTTCGTATCGGTTTGTGCCGCTCTGACGCATAGCATTCTTTGATGGATGCTTTAAATTTCGCATGCTGTTCCTCTGTCCACTTGTGTCCTTCGTGCGTAGGTTGGATCAGCTTGCGAGCAATTTCCTTTCCGTCATAAAAATGAAAGATAAGGTCTTCTCGGCTAAGGACGCTGATATGGTCGATCTTCGAAAGAAAAATAGCGTCATCGAATGCATCAAGACCTAAGACCTCTGCGGTAAGTGAAGCGCAAAAGGTCGTCTCTGAATCCTCTGGTGTCACAGCCGTTATGTTCGGCACATCGCCAGTATCTGCGTTTTCCGCTGGGAGATGTTGAACAGTTTTGTGTTTGTGCGCGAAAATTGCATCCGCAATGTTCGCATCGGATTTTGGTTGAAAAGCAGGTGACGTCCGAGCGTTTCATGGCATGAGTGCGCCTATATTCTGAGGCGCGTTTGCGCGCCGCATCATCCCACGATTCTTTTTTAGCGTTATTTTCCCAAGTTTCGGTGACGCTGTGTCCGTCTTTGAAATGGAAAATGAGAACCCCTTGTTTGGGTACCGTGATTTTATCGATTTGCTCGTTAAAAACAGCATCATCAAAATCCTCAAGACCGAGCACTTTGGCACAGCAAGTTTTAAGGATTCGATCCGGGATGGCTTTTGCCGAGCATGTACTGTACTTTTTCTTGCTGGAGCCGCATATCCAGCTGATGACTTTATCCCCAAGATTGGAGTGCTTGGCACGGTTGTTTCGGACGTTTCGCATATAGCTTTTCCCGCACAGCTCACATTTGATTTTTCCGGTAAAGCAGTAGATGTTCAGGCTCTTGTTTGCCCGAGGTCCCAGAGCACGTCTTCTTGCCATCTCTTCTTGCACATAGTCGAAAGTTTCCTTGTCGATAATCGCTTCATGGGTGTTTGCGATGAAATACTGAGGAAGCTCACCGCGGTTTTTCTTGCGCTTCTTGGTAATGGGATCTTCGACAAACTCTTTTTGACAGAGCAAATTTCCCGTATAAGTGACATTGGTCAGAACAACCTTAATATTGGAGTCCGTCCAGCGGTTGCCCTTTCTGGTTGTAATGCCTTCCTCTGCAAATTCACGCTCAGTTTCAAGGCGGGATTTTCCATCAAGGAAGTTTTGAAAGATGCGCCGCACGATCTTTGCTTCTTCGGGAACAACAATCAGGGTGTCATCCTTCCAGCGGTAGCCATAGACGCTATTTCGCGTGTTCGGGTTTCCTTCGGACATACGTTTTCGGATGGTCCATTTAACGTTGTTGGAGATGCTGATGGTCTCTTCCTGTGCGAAAGAGGCAAGGAGCGTGAGCATCAGCTCACCGTCATCCGAAAGTGAGTTGATTTTTTCCTTTTCAAATCGGACCTCGATGTTGAGGTCTTTTAACTGTCTTACGACTTTTAGGAGGTCGACCGTGTTACGCGCGAATCGGGAGATGGATTTCGTTAAGATGAGGTCTATTTTCCCGGCCTTGCAGTCTTTCATCAGGCGCATAAACTCGGGACGTTTTTCCACTGATGTGCCGCTGATGCCTTCATCGGCATAGACTCCGGCATAGTCCCACTCGGGGTTCTTTTGTATCAAATCAGAATAAAAACTGATCTGTGCCGCCAGTGAGTGGTGCAGCCTTTGCGTTTCCATAGAGACACGGGCATAGGCGGCGACTTTCTTGCGGTTTGGCAGCGGTGATTTCTTTGTTTCGATTTTTATGATTTCAGCCATAGAATCGTCTCCTTTCCGTGTCTATACATCACTCTAAAGAGCTGAAATAGCAAGTAAATAAGGCACCTAAGCCGGGGTGGTATCGCTCGATGAGTGCTTGATCAAGACGAACGAATTCCTCTTTATCGATGATGTTTTGCTTGAGCCAAGAAAAGAGGATGGAGCGGGATACTTCATAGGCAAGCTCGGATGCGAAGGCTTCAGTCTTCATGAGAGCCTCCGAATCGGTCTTGGATATAGCAAGCATGACTGCAATACTTTCTGTGCGCATTGCCATAGGAAGTGAAAGTTTTTCCGCAGCATGGGCAGGTGAATATATAGATTGCCTTTTTATTCAGCTCTTCCGGATGCTCTTTCCACCAGCTCATCCGGCAGTGCTCTGAGCAGAATTTTTGCTCTTTCCCTTTTTCCTTGACGGGCAGTGGCTTTCCGCAATATTTGCAGTAGCGTAGTGCTGTTAAAGCTTTTGAGGAACCTGTTCTCAGGCCTTCTTTTTGGCAAAAGGAAGCCACGGTGCTTTTCGATAGATTTAAGATGGCAGCAATTACGGCATAACTTGCACCGTTTCGTCTCATGTTGTAAATGCTTTGTTTTTCATCATTTGTCATATCATCCCTCCAGACAGAGGGCAGGTCTTGTTGTCCCTCTAACACTCCCTGAAGAGACGAAGGCGTTATGGACGAATCTTTTTTTGCCTTCTACTGTTTCACTGGAGGTTTTTGAAGAAGTTGAGCGGACAAAATAAAAAAGCCCGCAAGGGAGTGAAGATTTCTCCTCACGCCTTGCGGGCATATCAATGCATTCAGCTTAGAGAAGTTCGTTTACTCGTTTTTGTACAGCTTCGTAATCGTAGCCTGCTTTCGTCAGGCGGTTTACACGGTCCTTACCGTTTCCCCAGTCGCCGCGGATGACCTCTCGGGCAAGCGCATTGATGGACTTTTTCGGCTTTATGCCTAAAAGCTCATTTACGCGTGCCTGCACTGCGTCGTAGTCGTAGCCTGCTTTGGTAAGACGGTTTACTCTGACCTCACCGTTTCCCCAAGCACCTGCGATGACTTCATGGGCCAGCGTATCGACAGACTTTCTTGCAGGGGCGGAGCTTGTGCCTTTGCCATAGCCGTTAAAGCCGCCTTTCCTGATGATGGAGGGATAGTCCACATAGGCAAGATCCATATCGCATCTGCCTGCGATGCCCGGCACCGAGCCGCTCGAGGAATACTGCCAAAGGCCGTATTGGCCGCCATAGGTGCAGCGACTGTTCCACTGCGCTACCCAGAAGGCGTAGCGGTTTCTCACATCAGGGGAAACGTAGTTTAGGGCTGCTGAGAGCGAGGTATAGAAGCCCGCAAAGTATCCGCCCGCTTCCATCTCATTGCAAAAGGCTCGAATGAGCGAGTCGCAAAAAGCCCGTCCGCGGGCAAGCTGTGACTTTTCTTCCAAATCAAAGTAGATGGGATAGTCAAACTGCTTGCCGGAGAGCACCTGTTTGCAGATACGTGCTTCTTCGCGTGCCTCTCCGGCGCTTCCCGCATAGGAGTACCAATAGGCTCCCACATGAAGACCTGCCGCTTTGGCGCGGGCGTAGTTCGTCTCAAACCACTTGTCCTTTTGAGATAGTGCCGATCCGTAGCCTGCACGAATAATGACGAAGTTAATTCCGCTTTGTTTTACACGGTTAAAATCAATCGATCCCTGCCAGGTTGATACATCAATTCCTTTCATAGCCATAGTTATTTATCCTCCTTTTCTGCGCGGTCATGAAGCTGTGCCAAGACCGCCTTGAGTTTGTCCGGGACAGGAAGTCCCAGATGAGTCGCGTTTTCCACAAGCGAGAGTCCTTCGTTTGAGAGATAGAAGAAGATGACGGCCGTGCGAAGAATCGCGCCCTGTGTGATGACGTTGGTGTCAATGATGTTGGCAACGGCGACCAGAATGAAGATCACGACCTTTTTGGCGATGCCTTTAAAGCCGACTTCGCTTGAGAGCTTTTTGTCGGAGACGGCGCACATCATGCCTGTCACGTAATCGCAGATGACAAAGGCGATCAGCGCATAGAGAAGTCCGTCAAAGCCTCCTAAGTAATAGCCGAGCCAGCCTCCGATGGCAGCAAAGATAAGCTGCAAGGTGTTCCAGAATTCTTTCATGAGTTCACACTTCCTTTCTTGCCTTTATGAGGCATAAAAAATGCCGCTTGGAAAGCGGCTAACAAACAGATAGAAAAATAGAATCTATGCTTTGGAGATAAAGGTTATCGATCCGAGCAAGTTCAGCGGATAGGCCACAGGTCCCGGTATAAGAGCACCAACCACGCTATCGATTATAAAAGCCGGATAGTTTGCTGCGCCATCTCCATAAGCTATTGCCGTAGCAAAGCCGATGGAGGACTCATCTTCTGCGATAGGTGAAACGCAAAGCGGCTGCAATCCGTCCGTTGAGGTATTTTCCTTTACGGTGACGCTGAAAGATAAGACACAGATTTTGCCATATTTTTTAATTTTGCTCATATCGCTTACCACAACTTTGTCGGAAGGTGCAGTAAGCGTAAAGGCCTGAAACTCCGGAATTACAGATGTTAAGCGATGGTTCACCTTGGATAATTGGTCACTGACCGCTTTGGCATCGGCGGCCTGACCTTGCTTGGTAAGCGTAGGGTCAATCAAGACCGCTCCGGCGCCGGCGATAGCCTGATCCAGCTGTTTAAGCTTGGTGTCGATGTCCGTCCTGAGTTTCGTAAACGTCGTCTGACGGGTGCTTTCCTGAGCGGTGCGCGTTGTCTCGTTATGCTTGCGGGTTTCTTCCTGCGCGGCTCTTGTTATTTCTGCAGATTTTCTTGCGTTTTCCTGTGAGATGCGCGTCTTTTCTGCAGCTATCCGCGCGCTTTCCGCCGCCGTGGTGGTTTCCACCTGCGTGTTGATGGCGGCAATCGAGTCGTGGATGGCTCCGCGCACGTCTTTGCCGTAGACGGCCGATAAAATTTTACTGAGATAGGTCTTCACGTTGGCCATGTTCTTTTTCCTCCTTCCCGTCCGCTGCGCTGATCTGCTCGCTCATAAGGGCTATGCGCTGACCTTTTTCTTCTGAGAGCAAGGCTTCTATGAGGAGGTCAAGTAAAAAGCCGGGAAGCTCATACTTTCCGGCAGTTTGGTTGAGTGCGTATCTCAGTTCGTTTCTCGCTTTTTCAAGGCGCAGGATGAGGGGCAGTTCGTTTTCTTTCATAGCGCGCCTCCGAAGAGCTTCACGAAGAAGTCGATGATCTTTCTGAAATTGCGGGCAGCCGCAATGAGCTCAGAGGCATCCTTATCTGAGATTTCTTCGTGCTTGTCGGTGCCTAAGATGATCTCGATGGCTTTTTGCCACTCATCGTCTTTGATTGGAAAGACCGTATCATCCGGCTTTGTTGCTTCTTTTTCGTTTGACTTTTGTTCGATCAGTTCATGTTCGTCCATTGCTGTATCCTCCATGTTTAAAATGTTGCTTCAATCAAAATTCCATTTTTAAACCGCATGCGACATCCGTTTGACCAGCTGGCGACCGTACCGTCGCTGCTCATGGCATTGATCTTTACAAAATGAAAGGCTCCGTTGATGGCTCCGTCAGGCCAGCTGACATTTCTCAGTCGGTTATAGTGCATGTCGATGTCACATCCGGCATTTAACATCCCGCCGGAGAAGTTTCCGAAAGATGATCTGGCATAGGTCCAGACCATCTCATAACTGCCACCACCCGTAGGTTGCGCTGCCCATGTCATATAATCTCCGGTTCGCTCGAGGTCAAAGTTGAGGCCTGCAATGGTGTTGGAGCCGGCAAAGCCGTTTCCGCCGACAAGACCGAGTTCTTTGTTCTGGTAGTAGATGGAGAGCTTGCCATAGCCCAAACGGACTTTGGTATCCCCGGAAGAAGCAACGATACTGCCGTCAATATCGGCTCCTTTGGCGGTGAGGTGCCCATAAGTCGTGAGCTTAAAGTTCGGAGAATCCACCGAGAGCCTTTTGGCACTTAAAGCACCTGTGCTCATGTTCCAGCTGATGTTCCCGGCTCTGTCCTTTAAGGTTCCGGCACGAATCAGATCGGCATTTAGCGTGCCGGTCGTGATGTAATCGGCCACAATCGCACCGTTCATTGTGATGGCGGTGCCGTAATAGCCGTTGTAGCCGGTCTTGGAATAGCCCAGACCGTTCACGTTCCAGCGCCACACCTTTTTGGCTGTATTCTTGTCCGCCGTGTCCATGATGAGAATCTCGTTTTTGCGGGTCACGACGTGTCCGGTCGTAGCTGCTGTGATAAGCGCGGTGGCGTTATCCTTGGCAAGGCGAAGCGTGTCGGACTGCGTGGGAAGCCGCTCGATGCGCTCGACCAGTTCTTTTTTCTCGCTGATGCTTCGCTCAGAAAGACCTGCCTTCACTTCGGTTCCAAGTACCACCGTAGAGGATTCAGGGTGATCCAAAGCGATCGTAAGCTCCGTCAGCGGAAAGAACCTGTCCATGCCATGAGGAGGCGAGATGACACGAATACGATCTCCGATCTTCATCGCTTCCATATCGGCATGCACAAGATGCAGATCGACAGCGGTGAGCGTCAGGGTGACATCGGCAAACTGGCTGTCTTTAAGATATTTTTCCGCCTTCTTCTTTAAGTTGGCAGGTACAGAGACATTTTCGAAGCTCACGGTTTTGGTGACGATACCGAAGTTTTGAATGGCGGAAGGCGACTCCACATAAGTCTTACCACCGTTGACGCTCTTGATAGTGGTATATTCCTCAAGCGCGGCAATGCTTGATGTCTCAAGCCTTTTGCCAAGCGGAATCACACGGGTAGCGATGTCTTCTGCCAAAAGCGTGTCGGTGTAGTCAAGGAGGTTTTCTCCGAACTCAATCACCTGTGTGTTGGTGTTATCGGATTCTGCAAGATAGTCCAGATAGCGAATCTCTCCCACATGGCGCACACGAAGAAAGCCGCCCAAGCGTTTGACGAGTTTGTCGGTGATGGCATCCAAGGTGGTCTCCCAGTTGGTGTAGCGGTAAAGCGAGTCGTTGGGGTCGGTAACGGTGACCTGCCCGACCGTGAAGCGCTTATTGTGCGCGCCGTCTTTTGCCATCTGATTGTTGTGCTTGGCAATAAGCGTCTCAAGAAAAGCGCGGGGCGAGACATCATGAAATTCGGAAGGCTCCTGCACGGAGTCCAAAAGAAAGGCCAGTTCTCCTTCGCAGGTGATGCTCTTGGTGCCGTAAAAGTCCCGCTCAACCGATAAAATGCGGCCGTAAAAGAGTGCCACACCGTCACGCTCCACACGGACGGTGGAATCCAGTGCTTTGAGCTTTTCGTAGAGCGGATTGATCTTCGGTACGCGGGCAGAAAATGTGCCGGATTTTCCAAGCGCCAGCTCCAGCACCGGATCAATAAGAACAGCCTCATCATCGCCCGGTATATAGAGCACGTGCTCATCTAAAAACACTTGGTACATTAAAGGCTTCCTCCTCTCACAGATACGGTGACGGTGTAAGTTCCAAAAAAGCGCAGCGTGTCGCCGGATTCAGGAATGACAAGGTCGGCGAAACGATTTGTGCCGGCATGAAGCATCCACGACGTTCTCAGCTTGATGGAGTAGACGTAGTTTTTCCTGCCTTCGGTTTCTTGGTAGTTTCTGACATGAAACGTCGGCACCATCGGAACGTGCGATCCGGGAACAAGAAGGTCGGTATAAGAGCTTACGCTCACATCCCGATAGTCTCGGATGATGCCGCTTTCAAAGTTAAACGAGTCCCAAAGCCAATCCTCATCGCTTGCGGCAAGCTCCCATTTATACGGATCGCAGGCAATCTCCAGCTCAATTTGTCCCAAAGCGCGGGTGCGCTCAAAGTTTTTTACTTCGGCTCGGCCTTCAAAGTAGTATTCCGGCTCGGAGTCCAAGATGACCTTGACATGCTTTCCATGTATTTCGTCGAGGAAGGCTCGGAGCCTTCCTGCCCAGCTTTCGATCTTTCCGATGCCGCCAAGCGTAAAGGAGAGCGTGCGTCCTTCGTATTCGCATCGTCCCGTCAGAGCCTCTGTGAGATCGAGGCGCTTGGATGATCCGGGAATCTCAACGATGAGTGTTTTAGGCTTTGGCATACCGACCACGTCGGTGTTGGATACGACAAGCCCGTAATTCTTCCACGTGTGTTTGCCGTTTAGAGTGGCTCCAAAGCCTATGTTTTGGTTCATTTCATCCTCCTTCCTACGTAAGCGGCGCGTCTTCCCAAGGCTCCATCCAGTTTTGGTGTGAGTGCTCCGACCAGCGCACCGGAGTCCAGTACGATGTCTTTTTCCGAATTTCCGGCGATGATGGCGAGGTACTTTTCCATGAGTGTTGTGTCCCGGGCGGCAAGCATGCCTTCGAGCTTGTCGTAGAAAGACTTGAGCGGCAAAATCGCCTCCGATCCCGCTTCGCCTCCCGCCATAAGGGCACTTCCGTTCATGCCGAAAAGGGTCGGTCTCGTCATGATGCCGCCTTCCTTGTACCAGTCAATGGAAAGGTGCGGCACTCTGGGCGGCACGATGGAAAAGCCGCCGGAGATCGAAAAATGCGGCAGCTTGATATGCGGAAGCTCGATGTGAAGGCCGGAGAAGAAGCCTTTGATCTTATCGATAATGCCTTTGATGGTGTTTTTAGCCGCTTCGATCGGTGCGGTGATAGCGGACTTGATGCCGTTCCATACGGAGGTGGCCGTGCTCTTGATTCCGTTAAAGATGTTTGTCACGGTAGACTTCACGCCGTTAAACACATTTAAGACGGTTGACTTAATCCCACCTACCACACCGGAAATCATGTTTTTGATGCCGTTCCAGATACTGGATGCCGTGGTGCTGATGGCCGTGAAAACCGAGGAGACCGTGTTGGACACAGCACTTACGGCTCCCGTGACAACAGACTTGATTCCTTCCCAGATGCCGGTGAAAAAGGAGACGATCCCGTTCCAGGTGTTCTCAAAGAAGGTCTTGATCGCCGTCCAAACCTCGCTCCAGTTCGTGCCAAACCAGCCTAAAACGGTGTTGGTGACACCGACCAGCGTCTCCCACGCGGCCGTAAAGATGCCCGAAATTGCTGTCCAGATACCGGAGAAGACTTCCTTGATGCCGTTCCACAGCTGACTCCAGTTGCCTGTGAAAAGCCCTGCGAAGATGTCAAAGATGCCCGTCAGGATATCCAGTGCGCCTTGTAAAATCGCGGCAATTGCTGAAAAGGCGTTCTCAAACACCGGCGCCAAAAGCTCGGTGAAACCGTTCCAAATGGCAGATACCAGCTCGCCGAAGGACTGAAAGTCAAAACCTAAGGCGTTGATGCGTTCGGTGATGCCGGATGCGAAGTTTGAAAAAGCCTCCTTGATGCTGTTCCACGTGCCGATAATGGAATCCCTGAAACCTTCTGAGGTGTTCCACAGATGCACAAAAGCGGCAACCAGTGTGCCGATGATGGCAACGACTACCACCACGGGAGCGGAGATGCCGCCGATGGCAGCTCCTATTTTGCTCATGAGACCGGACATGCCGCCCATCTTGACCATGAAGCCGGTGACCGCTTTTCCTACGCTTGAAAAGGTCGTGATAAGCGATCCGATCGATGAGGTCAGCTTACCGATCACAATCAGTGCAGGCCCCAAGGCGGCGATAAAAAGTCCGATTTTGATGATGGTGTTACGCGTTCCTTCGTCCATGCCGTTTAACTTGTCAACGAAGTTTTGAAGCCAGGTGACGAGTTTTCGGATCGTAGGCATTAAGGCATCACCGATGGAGATGGCAAGTTCCTGCAGCTGACTTTTTAAGATGGTGAGCTGTCCGGGAAGGTTGTCCTGCATGGTTTCTGCCATCTTTTCTGCCGAGCCGTCACAGTTGTCGATGGCGGAAGACAGCTTTTCGATGTCGGCAGGGGCAGCGTTCATGAGGGCCAGAAAGCCGCTCATGGCGTGCTTTCCGACTAATGATTCTGCCGCCTGTGCCTTTTCGGACTCGGAAAGTCCCGAGAAGGCCTCCCGGCAGTCGCCCAAGATGCCGGAAAGAGAGCGCATGGAACCGTCCGCATTGGTCGTGGCCACTGTGACCTCACCGATGGATTTTCCTGAAATGGTGAAGTCCTTGCTGAGGTTGGTCATGACGGTACGAAGGGCGGTGCCCGCCTGTGTGGATTTGATCCCGGAGTTTGCCATAAGGCCGATGGCCTCTGCGGTATCTTCAGCGCTAAAGCCCAAGGCGCCTGCAATCGGGGCGCAGTATCTAAAGGTCTCGCCCATCATGGAGACGTTGGTGTTCGCATTGGACGACGCCGCGGCGAGGATATCGGCAAAGTGTCCGGAGTCTTTCGCGGAAAGCCCAAAGGCGGTTAAGGCATCGGTCACGATATCGGAAGTGAGGGCTAAATCTTCTCCGGATGCGGCGGCAAGGTTCATGATGCCGTCAATACCGGAGATCATGTCTTTCGATTTCCAGCCGGCCATCGCCATGTAGTTCATGGCGTTAGCCGCGTCGGTGGCGGAGAACTTCGTCTTTTCGCCCATCTCACGTGCTTTATCGCGCAGGGCCTGAAAGTCCTCTCCGGTAGCTCCGGATATTGCAGAGACCTTCGACATCGCTTCATCGAAGTCACCCGCGGTCTTGACCGCCAGTACGCCAAGTCCTCCCACGGCAAGAGAAACCGGCATGATCTTTTGCCCCGCGCCCGTGATAGCGTCACCCGCTTTAGTGAAAGCGGCTCCTGCCGCATCCATCTTGGAAAAGACTGCGTTGGTGTTGATTGCTTCCTGCTGCAGGCCTTTAAGCTTTTGTTCGGTTTCGACAATCTCACGCTGCAGTGCGTCGTATTTGTCCTGGCCGAGGTCTCCCGACTCCAGCTGTGCCTTGGCTTGTTCCTGGGTTGTCTTTAAGGTATCAAGCTTTTCTTTGGTTGCTGTGATGGCGTTTTTCAGCATTTTTTGCTTTTGCGCCAAAAGCTCCGTGTTTTTCGGATCGAGTTTTAAGAGGCGGTTGACATCTCTTAAGGAGGACTGCGTTGTGCGGATGGTGGAGTTCACTTGTTTTAAGGCTTTATCCAGTCCCGTGGTATCTCCGCCGATTTCCACGGTGATGCCTTTGATGCGTGAGGCCATGCGTCCTCCTTTCTTGAACAATAAAAAAACACCTCATCGGGTGCTAAAAGCGGTCAAAATCTTCTTGTGTGGCAAGCCGCCTGTAACTTGCACTGTCGTTTGCTTTTTCCGTCCACATATCGAGAAGCAGCCCGATGGAGATGAGATCCATGTCCACAATGGGAATGCCGATCTGACAGGCACGAAGTAAGAGAAGCGGCGTGGTCATTTCCCGCTCGCTTCTTATCTGCCTTTTTTTGGTGAGACCTCCGTCTTTAAGTTCTCACCCCAAAGGGAGAGGATTTCAGGAAGTACCTGATAGATGGAAAACATCTCAAAGCCGTCCAGCCACTCTTCAATGGAAGCGGGCACGCTTTTGTCTGCGTGCAGCGCCATGATGTAGGCGACGTTTTCAAAAATCTCTAAGTCTTCAACGGGAAAGCCGCCGTCCTTATCTTTCTTGCCCTGATAGCTTTTTTCGAGCTTGGCTAAGTCTTTAAAAATATCCCGTCCGAACTTGGCTCGGTAAAGGCGCGGGATAGCAGCAGACGAGCGAAACTTTACGGGTACACCCGAAACGTCAATGGTCTTTTCAATCATGGTTATTTTCCTCCTGCCGGTGTGCCTGCCTGCGGCACGTAGACCGCCTTATACCAGTTCGCATAGGTTGCGGCATCGGTGGAATCTCCGGTCTTGGCTTTGACAAGGCCGTCCGATCTTGGATCTGCGGTAAGAGACAGGGTTTCCGTTCCCGGCTCAATGGTATCTTCTTTGGTTTCCGACTCGATGGAAGGACGAGAGGCCGTGCAGTTATATAAGGCATGGCGGATCGCTTTGATGTCGCCGTCAAACTCAAAAAGCAAAGCGAACTTTACTGACTCTGCGGTATTGGAGTTTTCGACCAGCACGCCTTTGGAATCGAGGGTCTCCTGCAAAATCTCGGTGCGAAACCACTCAGGGATTAAGGCAATTTCCAAATCTCCGGAGTAGCCGTTGTTGGTGACGGTTCTAAAGTAGACAACGCCGTCGGCATAAAAGGGAGAAGATTCGCCTTCCGCGTCAAGCGACAGCGAAACCGCGCCAGGGATGGGTTTTGGTGTTTCGTACGTAAAGGTGGATACGCCGTTCGAGACGGTTTCTGCCATCTTGGCGGCATAGACGTTTTTAATGTTGTATTTGACTTTGTTGTTTTTATTTGCCATGTTTCATCATCCTTTCAGCTCAAATGAATAGGAAACTTCGTAGAGGTCTTCTGCGTTGATATAGACTTCGGCCTTGTCGAAAAACTGATCGTGGCGGATAAGAAGGTCTTCGATTCTTTTTTCGAGCGCACGGTCTTTTTTGTCGGTGTAAAGCTCCAGATAAAAGCGGTTCACGGGAAAATACACCTGACCGTCTGCCGCAAAGTTATGCGACTCCGGCGTTACATAGCAGATAAAGGGCGGAGCAGGTGCCTGACCTTCTTCGAAGTGGTCGTAGGCAAAGGGAAGTCCGACCTCTGTCAACATTTCTATGATTTCATCCATCTTTGATCATCCTTTCGATCTCTTTCATAAGCTGCTCCTCACCGATTGTCTCGGCGGGAGCGATATGAGGAATTGCCCTCGTCCTGCCGCCGTTCCGTTTGGCGTGGCCGTGTTCCAAGAGGTGTGCCAGCTGGTAGCGGTTACGAGAGTAGACCGTCACCTGCAAGGCATGGGAGGACTCGGAAGTTTTCTTTTGCGTCCAGCTTTTTTGATAGTCGCCGTGCTTTTTTGGCGCATGCGCCTTGATTTCTTTTTTGGTGGTCGTTGCCGCTTTGGTGACGGCTTGCTTCATGCCTTCCGTTGTCGTTTTGGCATAGGCGTTGAGTTCTTCCATCACGGCATCGACAAGGCCGGAGATTTTGACTTTTCGGCTCATCAGGTTCTCTCCTTTACGCAGAAAAACTTGATCGCTCGCTTCCTGAAAGACAGGTGGTCAATTTTTTCGATGTCGTAGGCGCAGCCCTGAAAGACGATGCGAAAGTCTGTCGTGCTCATCGCTGCCGTTTTCTTACACCACCTGACCGTCACCGCCATGTCCGCCTTCTCCACTTCAGAGGCTGCGATAAAGACTTCGCGCCCGCCTTCTCCTGAGATGGTGGCGGCACAGGTGTAGTCGTCTTTCCACGTTTCGATTTGGTTTCCGATGGCATCACTTTCCACGGTTCTTTTTTGGAAGGTGACGGTGACATTGAGAAGAGCGATATCCATATCAGAAGCTCACCTGCCTTTCTCCGAAAAGAAGAGCGCGAAGCGTCAAGGTGAGCGCATGGTGATCGGCTTCTTCTCGGTGTTCGTAGAGATAGGCCACCGTAAAAAGCACGGCAATGCGCCCGTTTTCAAAAGAAGAGAGGTCTTCGGTGCGTGCCACGTTTTTGACCAACTCGGTGGCAGAGGGTATGAGCGACTCGATGAGTGCGTCATCGTCGTCAAAATCCACGCGGAGATAGTTTTTCACGTCTTCAAGGCTCAGCATGCTTCCTCCTTTCCTGCAAGGAAAAGGCGACTCCCTCGTATAAAGAGAGCCGCCTTATGGCTAAGACGTTTATTTTTACGCACCGGCTTTGAGAATCTGCACGGCCTCGGGCAAGATCAGTTTTCCGTCCACACGTTCTTTGGCAACGTAGCCCACCATGCCGTTTCCGGCAAAAAGCTCACGAAGTTCCTGAAAGCTTCTGGTTCCGCGGTCTCCGATGTTGTAATAGGAGAAATCCCCGAAAGCCACGCCGGCTTTTCCTGTCTCCAAAACAGGGCAGAAGGCAGAGGTCTTAACCGGATAGCCGCAAAGACGGTCCGGTTCTCCCGCCTGATAGCTCGGCTGCCAGATGTAGGCCTGATTGTTATCCTTGAGCTTTCGAAGGGCGGCAAGCGTTGCGTCATTTAAGATAAACGCGGCGTTTTTGCGGTATGGGCGCTTCAAAGAGTAGATGAGCGTCAGGATATCGTCAGTTTTAAGCGCGGTACCTGTGAGTGTGACGGAAACCTCTCCTCCGCCGGTTGCGGCAAAGATGCCAAGCGGCTTGTTTTTGCCGTCGCCGTTTAAGAAGGCATCTTCTTCCGCGTTACCGAGTGCTTTGCCGAACTGGTCGATGATGTAGCTTTCCAAATTGAAAGCATTGTCGTAGAGCAGTTCTTCGGTAACCTTGATCGCTACATGAAGCTTATGGGCATCGAGCACCACCTGATCAAAGGTCGCCTCACCGAAACTTAAGGCCTGACCTTCCTCGATCCATGCCGCGGCAGGCTTGGTAGCCGCGATATTGATCTTGTGTTCGCCGGACGTGGTGATGGTCGTGGCGAGGCTTCGGAAGATATTCTCTTCGGTCAGCTTGTCAATGAGGCGGCTGTCCCATTCTTCAGGTACCAGATAGCCGCCATTTTCGTCTTTGCCTTCTTCCAAGATGTTCGAGATACGCTTAAAGCCGCTTCGCAGGGCAACGAGCATATCCTTGGCATAGGAAGAGGAGGCACGTCCGTGCTTTTCTTCCGTCTCTGTGGAAAGCACGGCCGGTTTTGCCGTAAGCGGCGTACCGAGCGGCTCGCTCATCTTGTCTTCGATGTCCTTTTGACGGCACATGCGCTCAATTTCTGTGCTGTAGGCTTCGATCTCGGCTTCCATCTTGTCGTAAGCCGCTCCGTCTTCAGCGCTAAGCAGTCCGTCTTTGTCTCGATGGGATTCCAGAAAAGCCTTTGCGGCCTCCCAGGTCTTGGCACGTTTGTTCAAAAGTTCAGTAATCGTCATGGTAGGTTTCCTCCTTAAATAAAGTGTTTGATAAGATCAAGGCGTGTTTCCAAGTCCTTGACTTTGTAGCGGTGGGTAATCGGTTCTGCCGTTTGGGCAGGCGTTTTTGCCTCACAGGCCGCCGCATAGTCACAGAGCTTTTTATTGATGGCGGCTGCGACCTTGCGGCGTGAAAAGAGCATCGGTGTCTCCGTGAGGCTTTCAGATTCTTTTTCGTTTAGCACGGCACTTTCACCATTTGTAGGATCTTCGTTCTCGCCTTGCGGATAGAGATCCTGCCTTGATGTGATGCGGTCGGCAAAGTGCAGCTCTATTGCCTTTTCTGCGTTTATCCAGGTCTCTTCATCCATGAGTGAAGCGAGCTTTGCATGAGAAAGACCGCTTTTTTGCTTGTAGGCACCGATGATGGATTCTTTGACCTCGGATAACATCCCGATGGCACGCTGCATATCCTGTGTATCTCCGATGGCCACGGTGGATGGGTTATGGATCATGAGCATGGAAACAGGACTCATGAGAATCTCATCTCCCGCCATCGCAATGACTGATGCGGCGGATGCCGCAAGACCGTCAATTTTGACCGTCACCTTGCCTTGATAGTTCAAAAGCAGGTTATAGATCTGAGCGGCCGCAAAGCAGTCGCCTCCCGGTGAGTTGATCCAGACGGTGATGCTGCCTGTGCCGTCATCAAGTTCGGATTTAAAAAAAGCCGGTGTGACTTCATCGTCAAACCAGCTCTCCTCGGCAATCACGCCGTCCAGGTATAAAGTTCGTGTTTCATTTTCGCTTGGATCGGGACTTTTGTTTTTCGTCCATCTCCAAAATTTCTTCTGTCGGTTCATCGGTATCCTCCTTGTTTTTCGTATAAGCCGATCCCGCATCGGCAAGCTTCACGACATTGCCGTTTAAGACATGCAAATCGCCGCCATCTTCTTTTGAGAGCAGATCCATATCTTCTAAGCGCCTCACATCGTTGACCGAGAAGATGCCGTTTTGTATGCCGGTGGCATAACCTCGCATGCGGCTCTCATAATCGCCTCGCAAAATCCCGTCCACGTTAAAGCGAATGAGATAGTCTTTCTTTTGTTCGGGCAAAAGAAGCGAACGCTGCATGGACTCCTCAAAGCGCACGAGCCACGGACGCAGGGTGTAGGTCACAAACTCCAGCGACTGGTGCTCGATATTGGAAAAGGTCGCATGTTCGAGATCTCCGATCATATGGGGCGGCACGCGGAAGATGCGGGCAATCTCATCGATTTGAAACTTCCGCGTCTCAAGAAACTGCGCGGCTTCCGGTGAGATGGAAATCGGCGTATAGGTCATGCCTTCTTCCAAAATGGCGACCTTGTTGGAGTTCTGCGATCCGCCAAAGCCCTGCTCCCAAGACTGGCGGATCTTTTCCGGGTCTTTCACCACGCCGGGCATGGATAAGATGCCAGATGGGTTTGCGCCATTTTTAAAGAATGCCGCACCGTATTCTTCGGTGGCCATTGCCATGCCGAGAGCGTTTTTCGCCATCGCAATCGGGCTGTATCCGACAAGACCGTCAAAGCCGAGGCCCGGAATATGGAGTACCTCAGAAGGAGAAAGCCTTACCCTTCCGTTTTTAAGCGTTGGAGCATCGCTTTTACTGACCTGATATTCATAGTAAAGAGTGCCATTTTCATCCCGGTCAACCGTCATTTTGTTGGCCATGAGCGGGTATAGGGCGACAACTTCACCTTTGCCGTTTCGGATAATCTGTGCGTAGGCGTTGCCCCACAAGAGCAGATGGCACATGAGGGTTTCTCGGAAGATAAATGAGGTCATCTCCGGATTCGGTTCATCGTGCAGCAAAAAGTAAAGGGAGCTGTCCGTCGCTTTCTCTTTGCCGGCATTTCCTTTGAGGCGAAAGAGATGAAGCGGAAGACCGGCGACCGCCTCAGCTAAAACTCTTACACAGGCATAGACGGCAGTAATCTGCATGGCAGAGCGCTCCGTCACCGCTTTTCCCGATGTAGTGTGCCCGAAGTAAAAGCGAAAGGCAGAGCCGGCGGTTTGATCTTTCGGCTTATCTCTTGAATGAAAAAGTGACTGTAAAAATCCCATAGGCAAAATCTCCTTTACAAAAATAAAATGCCGCGGCTGTCATAGACTGACTCGCTCGTGTCGCATCCCATGCGGATCGCTCGGTCAAGTGCCATTACAAGTGCAACGGCACCGTCGACTTTCTCGGTGGATTTGGCTTTGTCGATTTTGATATTTCCAGCAGGATCGGTTCGGATGAAGATGTTATCCATCATCCAGCGAAGGACGGGTTGTCCGCCGTGTGCGAGGCGATGGGAAAGCACGAGGTTCATCAGCTCTTTGGTGGGAGGCGACATGGAGGCAAAGCCCTGTCCGAATGGAACCACCGTAAAGCCGATGTTCTCTAAGTTCTGCACCATCTGAACGGCTCCCCAGCGGTCAAAGGCAATCTCCCGAATGTTGAAGCGCTCGCCTAAATGCTCGATGAATTTTTCGATAAAGCCGTAGTGGATGACATTTCCTTCCGTAGTCTGCATCGCACCTTCTTTGATCCAGATGTCATAGGGCACATGGTCACGGCGCACTCTTTGTTCCGCATTTTCTTCGGGAATCCAAAAGTACGGAAGGATAGTGTATTTCTCGTCTTCATCACGAGGCGGAAAGACCAGCACAAAGGCGGTGATGTCGGTGGTGGATGAGAGGTCAAGGCCTCCGTAGCAGATTCTGCCTTCGAGTGCCTTTTCATCCACATCAAAGGCACAGGCGTCCCATTTGTCCATCGGCATCCAGCGGATTGATTGCTTTACCCACTGGTTCAGGCGAAGCTGACGAAACAGGTTCTCCTCGGCAGGGTTTTCTTTAGCCTGCAGGAAGGCGGCTTTCACCTTATCCAGTCCCACCGTGATGCCAAGGGAGGGATTGGCTTTCTTCCAAACCTCAATATCTGACCAGTCATCGCTTTCTTTAGCACCGTAGATTACGGGATAAAAGGTTGGGTCATGCTTTTTGCCGCGCAGGATATCCAGTGCTTTTTGATGCTGCTCATAGCAGATGGAATGGGTATCGGTTCCTGCGGTAGTAATCAGAAAGTAGAGCGGCTGCATGCGGGCATCGCCCGAGCCTTTGGTCATGACATCAAAAAGCCTTCTGTCCGGAGCGGCGTGAAGCTCGTCGTAGACCACGCCGTGAATGTTTAAGCCGTGCTTGGTATAGGCCTCAGAGGAGAGTACCTGATAGAAGCTGTTGGTCGGCTTATAGATGAGCCGCTTTTGTGAGGCTAAAATCTTCACGCGCTTGGCAAGAGCCGGCGACATCTTCACCATGTCTTCTGCCACGTTAAAAACAATCGATGCCTGCTGACGGTCGGAGGCGCATCCGTAGACTTCGGCTCGCTGTTCACCGTCCCCGCAGCATAAAAGAAGTGCTACAGCTGCAGCAAGCTCGGATTTTCCCATCTTTTTGGGGATTTCGATGTAAGCGGTGTTGAACTGGCGGTAGCCGTTTTCCTTCACGATGCCGAAGAGATCCCTTATGATGCGTTCCTGCCAGTCGATTAGCTCAAATGGCTTTCCCGCCCAGGTCCCTTTGGTGTGCGAGAGGCACTCGATAAAGGAGACGGCATATTCGGCTTTTCTCCTGTCATAGTGAGAAGTCTCTGCCATGAACTTGGTCGGCTTATAGTTTTTCAGTTTTCGCATTGGCACGGGCGCCGCCTCCTTTCAGGGCAAAATAAAGGACCGCCAGCCGACGTGTTCGGCATGCGATCCGGTATCAGTACGAGAGAAAGAGCCATTCGGCTCAGTCTCCCGGAATATTCATTCTCAGGGTTTTCTTATTCTGCGTGGCTCATCGCCCATGCTATGGCGTGGCCATCATCTTCGAACTCGACCTCGCTTACCGAGTGAAGTCCGATGGTTCCTTCGCAGCTGGTGTCGTCTGTCAGGAACTCGTAGGTTGCTCCGAAGTAGCAGGGCTTATTCACTCCGTTGTAGTAGTAGCCTGCCATCAGGATTTTGTCTCCGAACCGCAGCGTCTTGCTCCAGCGGCATTCCAGATCCTCCGGTGTGGTCGGGTTCGGAAGTCTTAAGGTTCTCATTGCTTCATTGATTGTCATTCTCTTTACGCCTCCTTTACCGTCATCTTGAAGGCCGGGATGAGCGTGTGCTCGTCGCTGCCGAAGTGGGTGTAGCGTTCCTTGATCTTTACGATCCCGTCCAGCGTGCAGCCGAGCTCCTTGAACTTGGCGATGGTGAGGATCAGGCTTGAGAAGGTGGAGCTTATCGTAAATTCCTTCACTCCCAGCTTCCTGCAGTCTGCGAGGATTGTCTCGATGTCGTCGTCCCAAATGACCTCGGCGAAGTTCGGCAGGTCGTTTCCGGCTTCCTTGCTGTAAAGGTAGGCCTGCCCCAGCGTCCACTGGCATCCGATCTCTTCCCAGCGCATTCCGGGCTTTGCGTTTTCTATGGCTTCGATTGTGTACTTCATGGTGGTTCCTCCTTGTGGTTGTTTTTCCTTTTGGTATGTACATATATCACTCTAAGCGCCTGTAATAGCAAGTTATTTCTCGAAATATATGTGACAATCCTGCGGGAAGTTTTGAGGCCTAAATTGTGTACTTTACGCCTCGCCGGTCAGGATGAATTTCGCGTATTCTGACCGGTGATCCTCAAGGTATAAAACCAGCTCGTAGAAGTCCCGCTCAAAGGCAAGCCGCTGCACAGTATTGACATCAAACATGTTCGTAAGACCGCTGTCCCTTATGGCAAGGATCTGTTCTTTTACTTTTTCGTCCATTTCTGAATTCTCCTGATTTTATCAATCCCGAAGATGACGTTTAGACCGGAGCCGTTATCCCAATCCACGAGGATGGAGCCGGTATCATCGACTCCTGTGACGGTGCCGCGTGTTCCTGCAGGCGGTGCCTGTACGTCGTCCATGTGAAGAAGCTCCACACGGCAGCCTTTAGGAAAAGTAATCCGCAGCAGTTCCAGCGTTTCTTTCGTTGGCATTTTCATTTTTCTGCCTCCTTCTGGTACTTGAAAGCGGAGGAGCCTTGAAGATGGCTGAGCAGGATTTTCCTTGCTTCCTTGTAGGAATCACCGATCATCCCAAGGCGCAGAAGAAAACAGCGAAAGTAGTATTTTTCGTTTTCGACTGCGTGGTCTTTGCCAGTGATGCGCTTGGATTCCTTTGCCGCCTTGCCCAAAAGGGAGATGAAGGCGGTATAGGCGGAAAGCTCTGCAGAACTTGGCATCTCGGAAAACCACGGGAAGCTGATCTTTTCCTCGTCCACCTCAAAGGCGACGCTTTCTGTACCAAGTGCATGCTTGATGATGCTTTCTTTTGACGTAAGAATCTCGGAGAGCCTTTCGAGGTTCTCATCGGTGAATTTGTTTCTTGGAAGCGAGATCGTCACCGCCATGTTTTCCTGTTCCTCCGGCACAAAGCCGTGTTCCGATAAAGTCAGCAGGATGCTGTTTTCCTGCTCTGCGTCTTTGACGCTGAGCACGCCATGATTGTCCAGTGTGATGTGCTCGCCAATGTGGTAGCAGAAGGTCGGCGCTTTGGTGCAGGTGGCTTTCTCTTTTGTGAAGTCTTCCAAGGCTTTCACCAGCGGCCGCCTTGCCGAGCCTGTTAAATTGAAGTGGTAATCCATGTCTTTATCCTCCTTTGCAGGTGTTTTCTTGGTATGTCTATACATCACTCTTACCGGGAGGAATAGCAAGTTATTTTTGCAGGTAAATACCACTATTCTTTTTGATTGCGGCAAGTACGAAGATGGCGCACGGAAGCGCGATGCCATTTCCCCAGAGCTTGTAGGCGGCACTGTCCGAGTAGGGATTTTTAAGCCACTTTTTGATCTGCTTGTCGCTTTTTCTCTGGATGGACATTATATCGGTGTAGCGGTCAAAAATCTCACGCCAGAAGGTAAACTGAGCCTTGCTCGGATTTTCTTCTGCAAGACCATCGCACCAGCCGTCCGGAAAGCCCTGAAGCCGGGCACACTCGGTCGGAGTGAGCCTCCTTACGATATAGCCGCTCTCGTTTTCGGTGGCAACGGCACCCGGACCTTTGGCAACCATTGTCGGCTGGCATTCTTTTTCCACGGCAAAGTCGTAGGCGGCGTTTTGCCCCTGATTAAAGGAAGCCCGGTCAAGCCCATAGGAAAGAACCGCCATGCCGCCTTGATTGCAGACGGGATCGGAGCCTCTCGTATCCAGTGTGCGGGAGGTCTCGGTTATCTGGCTGTTGTCTTTGATGTCCGAAAACATCGCCTTGTTCTTCTTGGAGCAAAGCGAATAGGCGCACGGCAGATCAACCACAAGTGGCTGATTGTTTCCGCCCGTGCCGAAACGGGAGACGATGGTCTGCGCCGTATCATTGGGGCCTGTGTATCTTGCGTCCTGTCCGTGGTTTTCAAAGATCAGCGGAGGATGGTTTGACTGTGCACGCAGGGTTCCCGTGACATCTTCTGAGATGTCCATGCGCGATCCTCCCTGATCGTTTAGAACAAGCTTGCCTGTTTCATAAGCGCCTCTCTTAGGATTTCCGGCAGGTCTTTTCCTTTCGTCTTGGCACGCCTCAAGATCCCCAAGCACGCTCTCGGACTCAAATAATATTTTTCCGGCACTTGTGTCTCCAAAATCTGCGACAAGAAAGATTCTCTTGCGTCTTTGGGGGACTCCGAAGTGCTGAGCATCAAGTACCCGCCATGCGAGAGAAAAATGATCTGCCACGATCTCTCCGGCGGCATGCCACTTTTGAGGTCGAGGCGCATCAAGCGTATATCCTTTGACGGAGAGGAAGGCTTCAAGGACTTTTTCGAAGTCCGCTCCTTTGTGGGAGGAGAAAGCGCCCGGGACATTTTCCCAGAGCGCGTATTTTGGGTAGTTCCCATTGGTTTTCCACCTCATTTCTTTGATGATTCGTATCGCCTCATAGAAAAGAGAAGAACGGGAACCTTCGATCCCGCTTCGTTTTCCGGCGATGGATAAGTCCTGACAGGGACTGCCGAAGGTGATGATGTCCACCGGCGGCAAACTCGCTCCGTCAAGTGTCCGCACATCTCCCATGTGAGCCACAAAAGGCAGACGCTTGGATGTCACTCGGATGGCAAAAGGCTCGACTTCCGATGCCCAGAGCGGCTTGATGCCAACGGAAAGTCCCGCTAAGGGAAAGCCTCCTGAGCCATCGAAGAGGGAGGCGAGGGTAAGCTTTTTATTCATCGGCTGCTTCCCTCTCTTTTAGAAGGTCGGCATAAGGGGTGTCTTTGCCGTCTCTGTGACAGATGATGCCGTCCGTTGTTCCTTTCAGCTCGGCATAACGAGCACAGGCCACATCGACGTATTTCGGTTCCAGCTCAATCCCATAGCAGATGCGGCCAAGCTCCTCGCAGGCGATGAGCGTCGATGCGCTGCCTAAAAAGCCGTCCAAGACCAGAGCGTTGGTTTGTGTGGACTGCTTGATGAGGTGCGCGATCAGCGGCACCGGCTTGGAAGAGGGATGCCCGAATCCTTCGGTTTTGGAGTTTTTCACCGAGTCAAAGTCAAAGCAGGCTTTCTGCTTCTGGTCACCGTACCATTTGTGTTTTCCGTCTTTTCGCCAGCCGTATAGGATCGGCTCAAAGTTAAACTTCCAATCGGTACGCATGAGAGGAGCCCGCTCTTTTCGCCAGATAAGGCCGGCTCCGAGCTTAAAACCAGCATCATCAAAAGCATCGTAAAAAATACGAGATTTGGATGTGGCATAAAACTCATAGATCGAGGCGTCTTTTGCCATTGCTTCTTTGAAACAGGTAAAAGCCTTCATGAGGAAGTCGTAAGCTTCTTTATCGGTGAGATCATCGTTTTTGATCTTTCCGGACGCGGATTCGAGGTTCACAAAATACGGTGCGTCCGTGCAGATGAGATTCACCTTGGTATCGCCGAGCAGTGCCTTGTATGTCTTGGGATCGGTTGAGTCTCCGCAGATGACGGTGTGCCTCCCGATCGTCCAGATGTCGCCGGGTTTTGTAATGGCAGGCTTTTGAAGCTCTGCGTCTACATCAAAGTCATCTTCGGTGATTTCATCTTCGGAAATGTCCATCAAAGCAGAGAGTTCCTCGTCATCAAAACCTAAAAGAGAGAGGTCAAAGGCATCTCCTGCAAGATCAGATAATTCTACAGAGAGCATTTCCTCATCCCAGCCGGCATTTAAGGCTAAGCGGTTGTCTGCTAAGATGTAGGCGTGCTTTTGTGCGTCGGTTAAGTTTTCGGCAAAGACGCACGGGACGGTTTTGTAGCCTTCCTCGCGGGCTGCCGCGATACGTCCGTGTCCGACTAAGATGTTGAACTTGTTGTCAATCACAGCCGGCGAAATAAATCCGAATTCCCGAAGCGACGCGCGAAGCTGTGCGATCTGCTCCGGAGAGTGCGTTCTGGCATTTCTCGCATAGGGAATAAGCTTATCGATTTCAACTTGAGCAAATTTTGTCGTATCCATCTAAATCAGCCCCCATTCCGCAAATTTCTCAAAGCCTCCGACTGCGCGAATGTAGTCTCGGGCAATTTCTACCAGCTCGGCATACGGCTTGCCGTCAACAAACGCGTCTCCGATGGCGCAGGAAAGATGAATCGGTTTTCCGCTTTTCTGTGCCAGAAGATGGGCGTAGATATTGATGGTCACATCGGCTTTGGAGAGATCTTTTCCGTGAAGACCACCGCCGGTGACGGAAGATCCCATATCGGATCCGAGTTTTCGGTTGGTTGCTCCGGTATCCACGTCCGTGCCGCCCGTCCAGTCGCCTAAAGGATTGACGATGGCGTTTGGATAGGCCGCTTGGAGCTTTTTCGTTTCAACATGAGACTGGCAGAGGACGAGTTTTTCTCCGTCTAAGATGTATTTGCCGTCTGTCGGATATGCGGCATAGATACTTTTGGCAATTTCTGAGAGTTTATTTTCTTCTTCTGTGATGGGAAGTCCTAAGAAGATGCCGTTATCTCCGCAACGAAGATGCTCTTTCTGGTTTTCGGAAAGGTGTGCATCTTGAGCTGCAAGCCGGATATCTACAGACACATCTCCTGCAAGGCGGCGAGCAGCCGCTTCAATATCTGATGTGGAAAGATGTGTATTTGTTTCCGCAATGATATGGCAGATGCCGTGACCGATAAGAACTTCGACGGCAATCTTGGGGTTTGTCTCGCTTGCATAAGCAAGGTCAACAATGGCTCCCGCGATGCGGTCTGCTACTTTATCGGGGTGTGCGGGATTTACACGTTCGTACATTTACTTCACCTCATTTCTTTTCTCGGAGCAGACGCTCCATCAGGTCATCCTGAGGATCGCCGTCGAAGGCTTCCGTGCAGTTTTGCTTGATGATGTCGTAGATTTCATACCAGAGAAGGTTTGCCTGCTTCTGAAAGTTGAGCGAGAGCTGCACGAACGGACTGGCAATGGCAGCACCGGTCGTTGGATGTTTGCCTAAGAGCCCATATTTGCTGATAGCAAGCTCGCACTGGATAAAGCGGGCAAAGGCTGTCGAGTAACTTTCAAGAAGACGGCGGTTAATGAGCTTTTCGCAGCCGCGTGCCTGAAGCCACTCCCACGTCTCTTTATAGATTAGGTCAGCGCCTAAAGGCTCCCCGTCCCTTTGTTGAACAGAAAGGTAGGAAGATGGCTCAGGCATATCCGCTCCTTCAAGTTCCACACCGTCTGTCATGTCTTCGCCGTAGAGTTCTGCGATCGGATATTCCGCACGCGGGAACTCAATGTGTGTCGCTTTTTGTCCTTTGCTGATTTTGTCGGCAAGTGGATCCGGCTTATGACCTGCTTTGATGCGTCTTCCGCCTCGGTTGGTTCCGTCTTTTGCCACGAGGTATTCCTCCTTTCGGTTCGTAAAAATCATCTTTGGGTTTAATAGGGCGTTTGAATTAAAAGTTCTTTACACGACCCTGCCGCACCGTTCCCGACCGGAAGCCCTGTAGAGATTCGACCCGCCCCGGGTCACAGAATTTTTTATTTGTATTTCGTCGGCTTTTTGTTATGCCAGCGATCTCCCATAAGTGCCGTGATTCTCGAATGGCACTCATGACAAAGCGCTTCAAGGTTGTCTTCCTTGTGCGTTCCGCCCCAAGAGAGTGGAGTGCGGTGATGCACCTCTGTTGCTTTGGTGTAACGTCCTTCTTTCAGGCATTCCTCACATAAAGGATGCGCCGCAATGTAGCGGTCCCGGATTCTTTTCCAAGCATGACCGTATTTTCTCTTGGTGTTTTTGTCGCGGTTATATTTTTCGTAGTCACGGTTATATTTCTTTTCGTGTTCTTCGCAGAACCGGCCGTCCGTGAGATTCGGACAGCCGGGATAAGAACACGGCTTTTTTGGTTTTCTTGGCAATCCGCACCTCCTTTTTGGCATGAAAAAAGCTCCTCGGGGATTTCTCCCTTTGGAGCTTTCGTCTTATATTTTTCCTGACTATATATTACCACGTCAGGGCACGTGGCATGTTGTTGCAAAGTGTTGTAAAACGTGCATTATTCCAGCTCAATCGGACATTTTGGCATCTTAAAGTGCTGCAGGGCACGTCTATGCCATCTCCAGACTGTTGTGCGGTCAGCATGCAGTGTTTCGCCGATTGCTTCCCATGTCATACCGTCCATGTAGCGGTACTGAAGCACGAGTCTCTCGTCGATATTTTTCACCGTTGCAATCGCATCTTTGATCTGTTCTTTAAGGTCATAAAGTATCGACAGCTCATCAGCAATGCGTTCTTCGATCTCCCACGCTTTTTCCAGCACGCGGATAAATGGTGCATCGATAGAATGAGTGGTTTGAATGGGATCCTCCCGGTAGCGAAGTCCTGAGACGCTTTCGGACATCTCCCGCAGATTTTTGACTTCCTCAATGTTTGCATTAATTCTCTGGTCAAGGCGGTAGGCTTGGCGCAGATATTCTTTTGGTGTCAGCATTTTTATTCCTCCGTGAAAACAAGTGATGGTTTCCCTCGGATTGACGGAGGTTGACTCTGATTGTCTTAGATTTACTTGGATTGTCCTAAGGTTGCCTTGACCGCATCAATTAAGGCTGCCTGCGTTTTGTCTTTGTTTTTCAGTACCGTGAGGATATGTTCATCAATGGTGTTCTTACATACGATATGAGAAATCACTACGGTGGCAGATGTTTGCCCTTGCCGCCAGAGCCTTGCGTTGGTTTGGCTGTAATGCTCCAAGCTCCAAGGAAGCGAAAACCATACAAGCGTTGAGCCGCCGGCTTGAAGGTTAAGCCCGTGTCCTGCTGATGCGGGGTGAATCAGCCCGACAGCGACCTTGCCTTCATTCCATGCTTGGATGGAGTCTGCCTTATCGAGCTTTCGGTAGTTCACCTTGAGCTTCTTGAGCCTCTCTTCGATACGCGTTAGGTCGTGCTTGAAGTTATAGGCGACAAGAAGTGGCTTGCCGTTTGCCGCTTCAACCATGTCTTCCAAAGCGTCGAGCTTATGATCATGGAGATGAACGACTTTCCCATCATCGGCATAGATCGCACCGTTTGCCATCTGAGTGAGCTTTCCGGTGAGAACGGCGGCATTGGCGGCCGTGATTTCATCTTCTTTGACTGACAGCACCAGTTCCTTTTTCAGCTTCTCATAGTCAGCGTATTCACAGTCGGTCATTTCGACTTCGTGCGTGACGCTGATAAGCTCGGGCATCTTCAGGAAGTCTTTTGCCTTCATGGAAATGGTGATATCTGATATTGCTCGATAGATGGCCGCCTCTGCTTCCGGCTTTGGCTTGTAGGAAAAGATGACCTGCCCGTTTCGAGCGTCCGGGACAAAGTAACGCTCCCGGTAGTGAGAGATGAAGCGTCCGAGCCGTTTTCCCATATCGAGGAGCTTGAACTCCGCCCAAAGATCCATGAGCCCGTTTGCCGCAGGCGTACCTGTAAGTCCCACGATGCGTTTTATCTTGGGACGAACTTTCATGAGAGCCTTGAAGCGTTTGGCCTTATGATTCTTGAAAGAAGAGAGTTCATCGACCACAACCGTGTCAAAGGAAAAAGGAAGTCCGGATTCTTCAATGAGCCAGGAGAGGTTCTCCCGGTTGATGATGGTGATGTCTGCGCCCTGAAGAAGCGCGGCTTTTCTCTCTGTTGGCGTTCCGACGGCGACCGCATAAGTCAGCATGGAGAGGTGATCCCATTTCTTGATCTCGGATGGCCACGTTTCTCTTGCGACTCGAAGTGGGGCTACGATTAAAATGCGGTGAGCCTCAAAGCGGTCAAAGAGAAGGTCAAGAATGGCACTAAGGCTGATGACCGTCTTGCCTAAGCCCATATCCAAAAGGACGGCAGAAACATCGTGCTCTTCAATATAGCGGGTGGCGTATTTCTGGTAGTCGTGGGCTATGAACTTCATCTGGCATCACCTCCAATCTGTATGAGTATTTCCTCGATTTGTTCTTTGTTGTCTAAGACGAAAACCTGAAAGCCTAAATTTCTTAGTTGCCTGTGCCTTGCCAGCTGTAGAGCTCGTGGCTTTTTGCCGGGAGCTTTTACCTCGACAAAACCGATATGGCCGTTAGGTAGAAGCACGAGCCGATCCGGCATGCCGTCAAAGCCGGGACAAACAAGTTTTAAACACAATCCACCTCTGGATTTAGCGGCTTTGACAAGTTTTTGTTCGATTGATTTTTCATTCATCACTTTCTCCGTTTCGTTAAACACGTAAGCCGTCAGGCGATAAATCTGATATTTCAAGGCAAGGAGCGATTTTTCCTGCTGCTTCATCAGGGATGGGTATGGAGGGCGATGGAGGCCACGTAACATATCTATATTTTTCAAAATCATCACTACATATAGATGAGTTGATTTTTATTTGTGCGATAGATATAAATGGCTTCCATTGCCTTCCATAAAACCACGAAACTTATTGATATAACTGGGTTTTCTCGTGTTTTTGAATTTAGAATCGTCCTCCATTAAGAACACCGTTTTGTTTCAGGTGAAGCCCTATCCATATGTTGCCTTCAGCGGTTTTTTGCCAAGTAAAACCTTGTGCTATCAGAACTCGCTTAAAATCAGCAGAGCTTCTTTTGTATTCACCGATCTCATCACAGTGCTCACGGTACTTCTCATAAAGCTCACCCGCTTTTTGGGTAGCTGTTTTTTCTTCCTCACAGCAATCACTTAAGAAATGGCTGATCCAGTCGTTTTCTTCACGATAAGCGTTCATGGCATCTTGGACGCACTTTGGTGGTACCAGTTTGAAACCGGAAGAGATGTATCTTTTTGCTCCCGCAATCATCCACGAGAGAATTGCCCCGCCGCATCGCTCGGACAGCACCTTGGCATAGTTCTTAATTTCTCCCTTGGCACCCCTGAAATTTGCCTTTAGAGGAATAACGATCAGGCGGTCCCAGGTGCCTTTGTCGATGGTCCCGACTTTGGGCAGATGGTTGGTATAAAGCACCGTCGTATGCGTCGGGATAAAGTTAAAAGGTGCTTCAAATTTTTTCTCAGCATGGATGGGATCTGTGCTGGAGAGATTTTTCAAAGAGCCTGAGTCGAGCCTTTTCCCTTCGGGTAGCTCGGCTGCGAGAATAAGCCTCTTGTTGTGTGTCTCGGCAAGCTCCGCACCTTTGTTCTTGGTCGGCTTTACGGTTAACAGCTCGGCGGAGATGGTACCGGCGTAGTCTCCTAAAACATAGAACTTGGCGTTATTGAAGGTGGATTTACCGTTTCCACCTTCACCGTACTGGATCACAAGATTCTCATTTAAGACTTCTCCGATGCACTCTACACCGGATTCCAGCTGCAGGTAATCTTCGAGAGCCTTGTCTTTGCAGGTGAAGTCACGAAGGAACCGGAGCCATTCGTCCATACCTTTGTCATTTGGTGATACAGCACAAATTTTGGTGCAGTAGTCCTTCGGATCATGCGTCCGCAGTTTTCCTGTGCGAAGATCCACTGTCCCGTCTGGTGTATTTAAGAGAAAACCGTCTTGATCAAGCCTTTTCACATCGACTTGCACCATCGGTTTCAGTTCGGTGATGGTTGCCTTGATGTTGGAGGATTTCCTGCGGCTTAAGACAAACTTGTAGAAGGCTTCCGCTTTTTCCTGTGTTTCATCACTTTCCGCTTCATTCATCATTTTCCACGCAAGGCAGAGCTGCTTATGGGTAAATCCCTGCAGCGCTTTCTGCACTAAGAGGTCATCGTCTTTCCAGACCTTTCCCGTGAAATAATAGAGACCGAGACCTTTGACATAGATGACCTTGTCAGTAGCCGCTTCGAGAAAGGCTTTTGCCTGTCCGACATCAGTAAAGTCAGACGGGATGAGACTTTCTTCGAATTCCATGCTGTTGTATTCGGCAGGCGAGATATAGTTTTTATCCGCTTTGATGGTGCTGTTGTAAAAACCGACTGCGCTGTTCCAGATGCTGGCGAGCTCTTCTTCGGAAAGGGGCGGTGTGCATTTTTTTGCTTCCTCAAGATAGGCTTCATGCGCTTTATTGTCATCGGTGCCATATTTCTTGAGCACAAGTCCTGCAAAATGGGACATGGTAGTGTTTCGCGCGCCTTCTGTGATCTTGGCATTGGCACGGCTCATAAATTCATCAATGCAAAAAGTACCATCGAAATATTCAACCTGTGGATACTCAACACCGAAGAAGAAACGTGCTGCATCGAGAGCACCATCATCGAAGGCGGGAAACCTTGCCCGCACTTTTTTCTTAAGGCGGTTATATAGCTTCGCATCGCTTATGGAAGTTTTCAGAGGAAAGTAGATGTGAAACTTGGGACGCGCGGCTTTTCCGTCCTTTTCCTTCATGTTATTTCGGGAATAAACCACAAAAAAGCGCACGTCAGGATAAGCCGCTTGAACATCTTTCGGGGTTTTCCACTCAGCAGGCGGAATATCTGAAGCTAATGGATCGGAAGATACGTTGTCACAGTCCAGCGGCAGACAGTCAGATTCCTGAAAGGTTTTATTGCTTCTGTAACCTTTGATGAGCTTCTTGCGCTGGTTATAGCCATCCTTGTAAATCGCACAGACGTGATCAAAGGCAGCGACATTTTTCAGGTCATCTGCCATTTTGATCTCTGCAATAAAGGGATAGCTTGTATTTGTTTTCTTGCCGCGAACATTCGAATAGCTGATTCTCATTCTTCAACCTCCTTCAAGTCCTCGGTGAAATAGCGAACGTTTCGCCTGTGGTATTTGGCATATCCGATCTCTTTGGTCATACCGAGAGAGGGTTTTCCAAATGCCCAAAGCTCGGTGCATTTGTCGATCAGGATTTGTCCGAAGAAAAGAGCCAGCTCACGTTCGCTTTTCTCATCCATGAACTGCGGATACATGAGATGGGGCACGATTGGGATAAAGCCTTGATCAACGGCAAAGCGGGCATAGCGCTTGGCGGCTTCGGTGTTTTTCTCAACATCTCCAGCATAAGGAGAGGCGATATAGATAAGCGGCATATAGGGATAGCGATGCGTCTTAAAGATTGCTTCATAGGCGGTCGGATCCGCGTATCCTTCTGCGTTTTGATATAGGTTTTCCATCAGCGCACCTCCTTGATTTGTAGTTTCATGGCATACCATTCGAGGTAGCGTTTTCGTTGCTGAAAATCAGGGACGGCAACAAGCAGTCCGACATCGACTTTTTGCAAAATGTTGAGCATGGAGATTTCATCTTGCGAAAGATACGGACGTATGGATGTTCCTTTATCGATGCCGTGTACTTCTCGGTAATGCTTGGCATCCATGCCAAGCACGATGCGGTTAAGCATATTGCATTCGTTCGAGTAGTGATATGGTTTCGGGTTGTCATGGAGAAGCCGGATGTTTTCCGTCAGCAGTGGGAACTCCTGTCTTGCCGATACCAGCGTTTTGATGAAGGTTTCCATTTCGTTGAAACGCTTGATATAGAGTTCTTTGAACCGCATTGCCTTTTTGCCGGTGTATCCCATTGCCAACATGGTGAAACCATCACGAGTTAAGTAGTAACAGGGCAGTTTTCGTCCGGTATTGTCCTTGTAACTACTGAGCTCAAAATTGAGCTTAACAAATTGTTCACTCAATCCAGATTTGGATTCAGTGAGTTTTTGAATGTCGCGCAGGATATGGAAGTGTTCTTTCTCGAAAAATTGCGCAATTGCTCTTGAATCGACACGAGCTGTGTCATGGTTGTCTGCGAATACTCCGTATTCGTCTTTTGGAATTAGTTCTTGCATTAAAAACCTCCGTTTCTACAGATGGAGGGAGCACCATTGCTGCCCTCATCACTTCCTGAAGAAACGGAGATGGTTTGGACGAACTATTTAGAGAAAATAAAAAACATGCCACTGCTCAGATTGCTAAAACCGCAAAAGGGGGTAGCGAAAAGTGACACCCTTGAAAACTCAATAACAAAGTGTTATTGAGCAGCATCGCTCTCATAGAGTGAACGAAACGTTCACCCCCTTAAAACAATCTCGACTACCGTTTTGGTAGCCGAGACTTTTTAATCTTTCTTGTAAAACTTGCACTCATAGCCGTCGGCTTTGAGCGGCAAGCCTTCAGCCCACGGCAGCGTGCGGCTCATCTGTTCACAGACTGCATCAAGGGACATACGAGGATCGGCTTCAATCACGACCTCATCATGGATATGCATAACAATCGAGCAGTTATGAAGTGTCTGCATGGCATAAGCCAAGACGTCACGAGCGGTTGCCTGCACGATGTTTTCCACGAACTTTGGACCGTAGGAGTCAATGCGATCCCATTTCTTTCCGGTGATGACACCCTCATAGGTGACGCAGGGAGATCCGAAGCGGTTCTCACCGAGCTTTGGTTTTACGTAAGCTAAGGCTCTTCCGGAGGGCAGCATGATGAAGAGCATGCCGGAACGGCAGCGAAAGGTGAGACCGTGTGTCTTGGTGACTTTCTTATGGCGGACAGCTTCAAGGATGGCACGATCCACGTCCCACCAGAATTTGACGATCTTCGGATTGGCAGATCGCCAAGCATCAACGATGGGTTTTAATTCTTCTTCGGAAAGTCCCATCTCAAGCGCGCCCATCGCTTTTAAGGCTCCGACCGAGCCGCCATAGCCACAGGCCAGTGTTGCTATTTTCCCTTTTTGGCGGAGTTCTCCATTCATACCGTGTTTAACGACGGGTACTCCGAACATGCGGGATGCCGTCTCACAGTAGAGGTCTTTGCCTTCGCGGAAAGCATCAAGCGTGTCGGTTTGCCCGGCATACCATGCTATGACTCTCGCTTCAATGGCGGAATAGTCAGAAACGATGAACTTATGATTTGTCCTTGGGATAAAGGCGGTGCGCACCAGCTGGGATAAGGTATCCGGCACATCGTCATAGAGGAGTTTCACGGCTTCAAAGTCGCCGGACTTTACCAAAGTACGCGCCGCATCCAAGTCGGGCAGGTGGTTTCTGGGGAGATTTTGCATTTGCACGAGTCTTCCTGCCCAGCGACCTGTGCGGTTGGCCCCGTAAAACTGAAACATGCCACGAACTCTGTCATCTTTACAGGCAGCATTTTGCATCGTCTGATATTTCTTAACAGAGGATTTGGCAAGCTGACTGCGAAGCACAAGAGCATCCCGCAGCTTAGGCGGTGCGGTTTGAATCAGTTCTGCGACTTGCTTTTTGCCGAGCGACTCCGTGGGCATACCGTTTTGGGCAAGCCAGTCTTTCATCTGAACGACCGAATTAGGGTTTTCCAGATTCGTGATGTTCTTCATTTTGGTGATGAGCTCATCCTTTGAGCGCCTGTCCATCTCAACGGCTGCGCTGGCCAAAGCAAGGTCGACTTTCACGCCGCAGTCGTTAATCTCCTGGTCAATGGCGTATTCGTTCCAGAGAAAATCCGGCAAAGGGTAATTTTTGAGCCTCTCTTTGATGGAAAGTTCCACCTCGACATCGCGCTTGTTGTAGGCCTTGAAGGTTTTCCACTTATTCGGTGCATCAGAGGGAAGATGTCGTTTTCCGGTTTGCCTGTCCGGCATGCAGAAATAGCGGATGAGGTCTTTGCCTTCTTTCATCTTTTGATTTTGAAGGCCGAGTACTGTACCGACACCTTCCAGTGATAGTGGAAGACCCAAAGTTGCTGCCCAGACCATCGAACAGCGCCAAGAGGCGGGATTAAGAAATCTTGCCATCTCTGTTGAAAGCGGATGATGGTCATGAAAGGGATCAAGGCTTATGCCGATATCCGATAGATAGCGAGATAAACAAACTCTCTCAAAATTCGCGTTATATGCCCATTTAATAACGGTGTCGTCTGTCAATGCATCCAGAATGACGTTGGGGATTTGTTCGCCTTGTGCAAGGTCGATGACCTGAACTTCACCGCCATCGATCGAGCAGCCGAAGAGCAGAATGTTAAAATCAGGCGCTTCGGCGTATTTATATACGCCTGCTTTGGCCAGTTCAACGGACGAAAATGACTCTATGTCAATGCTAAGTGTTTTCAAAATTTCACCTCCTAAATAGGCAGAAAGGCAGACTGCATCTCCAGTCTGCCTCTCCGCATCATTTGCTTTTAACGGGTTGTAGTGTCGTTCTTTTTCTTCTCGCGCTTTTCAAGCCTTGCAATGAGCACGTTGGCAAAGGCGGCACCGAAGGTGAATCCGACAGCCATCGATAAGATGAGCTGGCACATGAAATCAAGTAGATTTGTCATGGCGTACCTCTTAACTCAAGAAGTCATCGTCATCATCGGTTGCAAAGTCCTCTGCGGCAGAAGCATGACCGCCGAGCGGCTCGCCGTCACGGATTTTCTGCAGGTTGTTGAGACCACAGGCGATGCCGCGGTTTCCATTGGAGTTGAACGCATAAAAATTGATGGACGCGCGGCCGTAAACGCCTGAGTAAACTTCGGAGCTGTCGATGATTTCATTTCGGTCGGCATCGACGATGCCCGGCTTGGTGGTGGAGTTGGCATTTACAAAATAACTGTTTGCATACGCCTCATCGTCCGGACGTTCAGCATCTCCATCACGAAGCGGCGTTTTGATTGCCGCAAGTGCGGGTACCGAGCGGCCGTTTCCTTTGAGTTTGGCTTCACCTTCCTTGTAGGCGGCTTCGATGGCAGCTTTGATTTTCCCTAAAGTGACGGTATCGGACTTGGGGATAATGAGCGAAACGCTGTACTTCGGTGTGCCGCCGTTGATGGATTTTGGCTGCCACACGTTGGCATAACTCCAGCGAGTGTCTTTTCCTGTGATAACCTTCATCGGGTTTGTAAATTTTGACATTTAATTTTCCTCCTTAAAATCTTCTTTTGCTGAATTCATGGCCGGACGTTTATCGGACTCCGGCACGAGGGTTGGTTTTCCTTGCGGCTTTTCAATTAAGCCTTCAAGCAGCTCCTCAAAGCGGTTTTTGCCTAAGAGCTTGGTCATAGCGGTGATGCCGAGGAGCTTTTCCTCATAAGGATTAAAGCCTGCATCGGATACCTTCTTTGCGACGGCATCTTCGTTTACGTATTTACGGTTGCTTCTTCCTGCGACGAGCTTATATCCGTACCACTCTTTTCCTGCCACTGCACGTGTCAGGGCATAGGCCTTGATGTCTTCCGCCCAGCTTGTAAGTTCATCAAGAAGAGGCAAAATCGCTTCGATGTCCGCATCGGTTAAGGTAGGCGGAAGGGCAAAGTCATATCTTGCCAGCGCGAGATTGGCTTCCGCTCTGGCTCGGCAGTCGGCCTTTGCCTTGCAGAAGCGGCAATGTTCGCCGGCTGTAAAGTCGCCTTTACCTTCGGCGGCAAGTTCCGCCTTTGGTTTGAGTGTGTTCTCTGCCCAGTCCAGCAGATCCGATGCTTTCATCTCAAAGACGGATACGCTGTCACGCCGTGGCTGAAAGATCGTCATCGATACGGTCTCAATGTCATAGAGCGCAGAAAACATCTCATAGGCCCCGAGGGCATAGCACATGAGCTGCGGATTATGATCGGCTTCAACGAGCACGCCCTGTCCATATTTGAGATCTGTGATGGAAAGCTTGCCGTCGGCGATGATGAGGGCATCGGCAGTACCAAAACCATCCGGTACATAGGTGGAAAAGTCCACACGCTGTTCCACCAGAACGATTGGATCAATCGTTGCCTTTTTAGCTTCGGCGACTTGCTCCAGCACGTAGCCGGCATAGGCATCGGTCGCTTCATCCATTTCCTCGTTAAAATAATCAAGATTCTCCGTCGGATCATCGGCTTTCCTGCCTAACGCTTTCAGCACCTTGTACTGGGCAAGAGCGTGCGCCGCGGTGCCTTCTTGTGCATAAGAGCTTGACGTGTCCTCATACTTTGCCGAAAGCAGAGCCGAGGGCGGACAGGCAAGCCAGCGATAGGCACTTGATGCGGAAAGCAGCGCATGTTTAGCCTTCATGTAGCACCTCCGCATCACGAAGCAGTGCTTCGTAATTTTTCGGATCAACTTTAGAGAGTCTGTCCGCGCCGTACTTTTCGATCAGGGCGCGCACTTCTGCGGTGTGACCCGCACGGGAGATGTCCGCTAAGACGGCCCGCACGTCTTCAAGCTTCAGCTCCGGCTTTGGCGTTTTTGCAGGAACCGTCACTTCTTCCGGTGCCGTGCTGAACATCGCTTCCAGCTCGGCAGCGATATCGCTTAGTTGTTCGCTACAGGAATGTAGGTCGTCTATAACAGCTTTCATCTTTTTCATTTGTCCCATAAGGATTGCCTCCTTTCTTTGTCTGAATCAGTTTTCTTGTCAGGTCTTTGGTGATAATTGATATGGCAGAGAGCACTTCGATGAGTTCTTCTCTTGTCACACCCGGCACATTGCTTTGTGGTCTCATGGCTACCTCCTTTCCTTCGGGGCCTGCCGTTTTGCCCCTCTATCCCTCCCTGAAGAAAGGGAGGGACGTTGGACGAAGGTTTAAGGTTTAGGAATAAGAGATGAGATCCAAAAGAAGGTCACGAAGCTCCGGATGCCGGCTTTTCAGCCGAGCAAAAAGCTGACGTTTTCGGTAGTTCAGTGTGGTACGTTTGATGCCGAGGATTTCTGCCATGTCGCGCTCGGATTGACCGGCGACAACAAGACGGATGATTTGGCGCTCCTCGTCCGTGAGACCTGCGAAAATACGGCTGAGTTCTTCGCGCAAAGTTTTACGCGCAAGGACGCCTTCCGGTGAATACGCTTCCGATGCAGGAAGCACATCGGCGTAGGTAAGCGCGCTGTCTGTTTGTACGGTGTCATGGATGGAGACAAACTTCCCGGCAGAACGAAATGGACAGCCGACGCATATGCCATCGCAGCGGTTGATGTTTGCCTTGGTGACGTGGCATTCGCCGTGATACTGCATCTTCATGCGGATACGGGCGCATTCGTTCTCGTAGTCTTTCTTGTGTTCAGGGCTTGTCTCGACCAGACCGAGACCGCGAATATAAATCTTTGATACATGATTTTCTTTCTTTGACATTTCTTGACTCCTTGTCCGCCTGACTTGCGGTTAAGGAGCGAGGAAATGAAAAGAGCCGGTGCATTTTGACACCGACTCTTGAACAGACAACCTGAAAATAGGGCGCAGAAAAGAGAAGGTGTGAAAAACGCTTGTTTCAGGCCTTTCGACCTAAAATAGTTCTTTTCAAACCCTCGCCCTATTACGTAATTCAGGCTTAGATTTAGTTTTGAATGGAACAGTTACGTTCCCGTGATACGAGTTGCCCCGAAGGGCTGGCAGATGGGGTGTTCACACGTGAGAACAGATCATCATCCGCCTAATGCAATGATTACTTGCGTTTGCTTGGCTTCGTCTGCGCCAGAGCGCTTCCGGCTACAGCTTTGGACGTCTTGCTGAAGCGACCGTCGCGTAAGACAGTTGATGCCTTGCGAGCGATCTTCGCTGATGTCTGCTTGGTGTTTCTCGCCATGTAAATCGCCTCCCTTCTGAATTCATGTCAGCTCACAGCCTCCACTTTCGTAAAGTTTTTCTTTACTCGATGCAACCTCAGATGCTATAATTAATAAATCAGAGGGTTTGTGTAGATGGGTTTCTGAACTGCACCTTTAGAATACAAAGTGACTGATTCCGATCCCTGAGAAATCCTGAGAGAAAAACCTGAGAAAACCTGAGAAAAAAGAAAGGAGGATCCGCCTTGGAATTTAATGAATGGTGTAAAGCTATGAAACCGCTCGTTCCGGGTGGTCTCGGCGGACCTTCTTATATGAGAGAACTCATTTCCATGTTCACGACGGTATCGGAAGATGAGTGGACAACCAGAAAAGATCCGTCCGTTCTACCCAGCGATGCCACTTTAGAGTCGATGTTTTCAAGAGCGTCATCCTTTACGATGAAATTTGCTAATGCGCTTTTATCACGTCTGAACCTAAAAAACTTGATGGGGTTGATCAAAGCCCTGGATCTACCCGCGAAAAAGCTAATAGCAGATAATTTCGCCGCCTATGGTGTTGACGTTGAGGTTAAGGATCTCGTTAAGCAGGCAAGCTTAGAACTTGTCAGGATTTTGCAAAAGAAAGCAAAACAGACAAACCGAAATAAAGAATACGAAATACTAATCAATCAATGGGCGGCCTTAACCGACTACAAAGAAGAGTTGTTGCTTCAATCCAGAGGTTGTCTTAAGTGCGGTAGATCTTTACAAATTTCATCCAATGCCAAGACGGCTCCTGCCTATGACATCATTCAGATTGATGAGAGCAAAGAAAATCCAACCATTGATGATTTTGCAGTTTTATGCCCGGAGTGCGCCGCTCAATACAACTTAAGCCATACGCCGGAACAACAAAAAAATCTGTATGAGAAAAAATCGCTGCTTAAGCAACAAGAGAAACTTGAACAAGCGGCAGTTCCCATGCATTTAGACAAAGAAATCACGGCTTTACTGGTTGCTTTGAAAGATATTCCGGCAGCTAAAAAACAAACGGATCCCAAATATAATGCCTATCCTTTAAAAACAAAAATCGCAGACGAGGAGCTGATGCTCCAAGCCCGCGATGCGATGGCTATTTACAAATCTTTTATTGACACACAACTGAAGAGCTTGGACTCATCCGGCGTTTTGGATTTTGAAAGAATACGCAATCAAGTAAGAGGCATGTGGCTTGAACTAAAGCGGCTGCAGGTTGAGCAGCCTTTAGCCTTCAAAAAGATAACAGAATGGATGAGTCACGAAACAGGATCAGGTGAGTATATCTGCGCCATTGTAGTTTGTTATTTCATACAAATATGTGAGGTCTTTTCGCCTCGCAAGGAGGCTATTTCTGATGAGACTGCCGAATAAACTTTATACCTATGAAGAAAGCACATTATCTAATTTCCCCATCATCTTACGGGCTATTGGGAAAGATGGCATTTCTGTAGCGGATTTATCCCAGAGAATTGCTGGTGAGGTTGGTGGAGTTCTTGAACTTATTGAAGAGCTTGCTTTGCTTCTTTCAATTCAAGAAATAACGATAGACGAAAAAAGCGAGGTGATCTTGCGTGCTCATTAGTATATGGTCAGATAAATTCATCGAAGACGAAAAGCAGAGACCGCCCATTATTTTCCACGGTGGACTCAACATGATCGAAGGTGGTGCGAAAGCTGAAAATTCCATTGGAAAATCAACGGTGCTATATATCATTGATTTCGTTTTTGCCGGTAAGGATTTTTTGACAACGGATACCATTACACTTCCGCAAGCTGTAGGGCACCATACGATTTACTTCACGCTCAAATTCGGCGAAGACTACTACTATCTTTCGCGTGATACGTTGCGCCATGGGTTTATCAGTATTTATGCCGATGACACGTATCAGGAGAAGTCCGGCGAGTGGACGATCGATGACTATAAATTATTTTTAGCCGAGCAATATGGCCTGGATTTCAATGATTCCACATGGCGTGAATTAATCGGTCGCTTTGTACGCATCGGAGAAGAACCTCTTGCCAATTTGACTAAACCTTTACTTGCAGCTCCTCGAGAACCTGATGAGGCGGGAGTAAAAGCACTTCAAAAACTATTCGGAAAATACGATGAGCTTAAAGCCTTAGAAGACGAACTGGCAAAAGCCTCCAGTGAGTATTCCAGCTTGGAGACGATTGCAAAAAGCGGACTTAGTCCGTATATAAAGCTGCGTTCCCAAAAAGAACGAAAACAAGCAGCCGAAGAGTTAAGCGAAACAAAAACGAAGCTCGCAAGCTTAAAGGTGACCGCCGATTTATCTTTATATGATAAGACCAGAGAAATTAAATCGCAGGCTTCAAAACTGCGCATGAGCTTAAGACCACTGGAAGAAAAAAGAACGGCTCTTCAAAGTAGGCTAAAACTTGTCGAGGCTACGTTGGCGGGAGAACTCAGGATAAGCAGTGAGGAGTTAAATGCTTTTTATGAGTTCTTTCCTCAAGCGAACAAAGAAAAATTAGAGACAGTCGAATATTATCATCGCTCTCTCATCGGAATATTAAATGATCAGATTGATGAACAGGCAGAGCTTTACAAAAAAGAGCTTGGCCTTGTCAATGAGGCGATCAAACAAATTAAGGAGAAAATTTACTCGCTCAATGAATCAATTGAACTGGACGATGAAACCTATGAGAAAAATGGTGAGACCGTCGCAAAGATAAAGCGTCTTGCGGAACAAATATCTATGTTTGACAAGACGCAGGAACTGAAGAAGCTCAAAAAAGAAACCGGAGAAGCACTGAAGGAAAGACGGCCTGCCATTCTCGGAAGTCTGGCAAGCGACTTGAATGCCGCATTCCAAAGGAACAATGACTTTCTTTACCCGTATCAAGATCGCCTCGCACCATTTTTCTCTTTCAAAGAATCCAGAGAAGGAAAACTTGGCTATGGTTTTTCTTCCCAAGGCGATAACGGAGCCGGTGCAAAATCAAAGAATCTGATTTTGTTTGACATGGCGATTTTGGAATTGACAGCACTTCCTTTCGTTATCCATGATTCTACGGTCATCAAGCAGATTGCTTATTTGCCGGTTGTTAAAATGTTAGAGCTATACGAGAAGACAGCAAAATTATATGATCGTTGCGGCGATCCGAAACAAGTATTCTTTGCCTTTGATGCTTCCCCTGCCTATGGACAAGAAGCGGTTGAATTATCTGATGAGTTACGTGTCATTCATCTTGATGATGGGACCAAAGCCTTATATGGATACACATGGAATACCAAGAAAAACAAGAAGAATAGTGAAAAACCGCAATAGTGCCGTCAGCACACATCACACACATGGGGGCAATATGAAACTCTCTTATAACAAATTATGGAAAAGGCTAATCGATCTTAACTGGACAAAAGAAGATTTGCGAAAGAAAACAAAGATTAGCTCCACGACACTTGCAAAACTCAATCGCGGCGACAACGTTACAACGGACATTTTACTGAGAATTTGTGAGGTTCTCAGCTGCGATTTAAACGACATCGTTGAAACCGTTCATGAGGATCCTGCAGAGCCTACACCACAGAATGACGGCAAACTTGCCGATTAATACAGGAGAACAAAGTTATAGCAGAAAAGAAAGTCATCCGTTATGTCTAAGAAAGCTACAGAATTTCAATTAAAAATCATGTCAAGAGGCTACCGTGGCAAAGGCATCTTCAAGCCGATCAACACGGGCCGGATTGATGAGCATGTGCGCTGCGTGCGGGAGTATGCCGCCAATATCTTCTTTTACACCAAAGGCAATGAGACCATCATGCTTGATGCCGGCTACAACTATCCGCGGTTGAAAGAGAAGATGAAATGGCTGGATCTGGACCCGGCCAAGATCAAAGATATTCTTATCACCCATCAGGATACCGATCATGTCGGTGCGGTGGAAGAGGACAGCGACGGTCTTTTCAGACATGCCCATCTCTACATCGGAGAAATTGAAAATCGTTATTTGACGGGTGAGGTACGCCGCAAGGTAAGCTTCGGGCTCTACAAGCTTCCGCAGGTTGTCATCAAAAATGAAAAAACGCTGCTGAAAGACGGCGATATCTTTTCTATCGGAGATATCCGCATCGAATGCTTCTTAGTGCCGGGCCACACTTGGGGACATCTGGTGTATCTCATTGACGATGCCTATGTGTTCTTGGGTGATACCATCTGGCTGGGCTATGACGGCGGCTATAGCTTTATCAATGCCTTAGCAGAAAACAACAAGTTGGCCATTCGCTCTCTTGCTACTTTGAAGGCAAAGCTTGAAGAACGAAACTCGCGTCCGATGTTCATTACCGGACATACGGGTTACAGCCGCGACTTCGACTTTGTCTTTCGTCATACCGATAAAGCGTGTAATGCTTTTTGCAAACAAAAGCCCGTTGATCCTGCGGCGCCCTATGACAGCTACGACGAAAGCGATGACACCTCAGAAGGTGCGCAGGGTGGTTTTTTGCCGGAAGCTGCACAGTATGGAGGTAAACAATGATTCTGACGCTTTTCCTATCCTCGATTATGATGGCAGGGCTTTTCTTACTTTTATTGGCGGGCGTAGGTTTTATCCAGGACAAGAAGTTTTTTACATCAGCACCCAAAGCCGTTTATGAAGCCGTCGAGGAAAAACCAGAACGTTTTCGCGGACAGCATATCCTCGGCTGGAGCTTAGCCCTGCTGGCAATGCTTTGTATGGCGGGAGCTGTTATTGTCGGTGCAGTAGACGGTATCAAGAATGGCTTTACCTTCCTGCAGTTTTATATACGCTTTGCCGTGATGATGCTTTTGCTGAAAGTCTTTGATATTTTCTTCTTTGATTGGTTTTTGCTTTGTAGGTCTACGTTCTTTCCGCATTTTTATCCGGAAGTCAAAGCCTTGTTGGGCCCGCAGCTTTTTGGCTACAACAAAAAAGATCACCTCATCCATGTCATCGCTATACTTGTGGGCTCTGCTGTCTTGGCGGGCTTATGTGTGTGGGTTCAATAAGGGAACTTAAATCATGAAACAAAAAGAAAATCGGGATAATAAAAGCTTCTGGGATCGCATTGCCAAGCTCTATACGCGAATACAGGAAAAAGGAAACAAACAACTCTATGAGACATTAATCAAGAAAATCGAAGCACATTTGTCGGATGAGCAATCTGTGCTGGAGCTGGGATGTGGCACTGGACAGCTTAGCCTTCCGCTTGCGCCAAAGGCAAAAACATGGCTTGCTACAGATTTCTCAGAACGCATGATTGCAGAGGCAAAGAAAAGAGAAAAGTCTTCAAATCTTTGCTTTTGCGTGGAAGATGCGACAGCACTTTCCTTTGACAGCAATCGCTTTGATGTTGTGCTTATAGCTAATACGCTGCACATTATGCCAAAGCCAAAAAAGGCCTTAGAAGAAATTCATCGCATTCTTAAAACAGATGGCTTACTGATCGCACCCACCTTTGTCGCTGAAGAAAAGATCCATCGACTCAAGCTGTGGCTGATGAAAAGAATCGGATTTCATGTTTTTCACAGCTGGAAACTTGCAGAATTTAAAGCATTTATCTGCCAAAACGATTTTGAACTCCTGCAATGCGAACTTCTACCGGCCAGTCCTTGGCCAGAGTGTTTTTTAGTGGCCAGAAAAATCAATGGCACCATGGGCAAAGGGAGCGATTTCAAGGAGGTGTGATCATGGTGATTCATGACATCAATCAGAACAAGCGAGAAGTTATCCTCCTCATCCATCCGATGAATTTTTCCGGCAAAATGATGATGGATAGCATGGCAAAAGAGCTGGGATGTGAGTATCTCTATATTGTGCCCGACCTTTCCGGACATGGAGAGGCAAAAGACGATCCTTATGTAAGTACAGCTGAGGAAGCAGCCACGCTTGCCCATTACTTAAAAGAGCATGATCTCTGCACCATAAAACTTGCCTTTGGCGCTTCATTGGGCGGCGGCGTTCTTTTTGAACTGCTCCAAGATCAAAGCCTACACTTTCAAAAACTGTTCTTTGAAGGGACCAGCTTTTGTGAACAAGCCGGACTTCTATCAAAAATGCTGGAGCATGTGTTTCTGAGCAAACAAAAGAAGGCGCGGCAAGATCCAAAACCGCTGATTGATAAGGTCGCCAAACGCTATGGGATCTATGCGAACATGCTGTTTGATACGCTTGTTACGATGGACAAGCAGAGTATCAAAAATATTGTTTATGATTGCGGACATATCCGCTTGCCACATTTATCGGAGGATACGAAGCAAGATACCATCTTTTCTTATGGGGATAAGAATCTGAATGTCGGACATGCAAGAAGAAGCATCAAGAAACATTATCCAAGGAAAAATTAAAAATCTGGCAAGGCTATGGACACTGCGAAGAAATGACACAAAACACAGTGGCCTATATGGCTTTTGTAAAAGGATGTGTGGATTAAGGAGAATATGGGTTTATGGATATCCTTCGAGCAATACTGGATGGGGTAGCTATCGCTGCTATTTTTAATGGGGCTGTCGCAAGCTTGGCACTGATCAATCCAAGATGGTTTTTGGACTCTTATCCAAAAGCCATTCAAAAGGCAGCTCCTTTACCCATGACAAAGCAAGAGAAAAAGATAAATCTCATATTCACTATCGGCCTCGTTGGGATATGTTTTGTTTATTCGGTTGCGAGCCTTATGCATTCCCCAATTATTGGTTTTTGGAACTTGTTTTGGATGAGCTATATTCAGTGGAGCATCTTAAATGCAGGAGATTTTTTGCTGTTAGATTGTCTGTTATTTCAAGGAAAATATAAGAGCAAAATTGTTATTCCCGGCACAGAGGGCCACAAGGACTATGAATTTAAGAATTGGATGAAGCACTTGGCTCTTGCGGAGCATTTTTGTTCGTGCCATTTTTATTGATACCAATCGCAGCTGTCGTTCAGGCGTTCGTTGTTGAATTCTTGGCAAGTTGATGAGCAATCTGAACATTTTAACGATTCCCGATACTTTTTAACGATTACTGACACTTTTAACGATTGCTCTCCGAGGGTACGAAAATCGGAAACAGGTATGATGGAAAGAGATATATAAAAGCAAAAACTCATACAAAAACTGCCACGAAAAGCATCAAAGGAAGCTCCGCAGAAAGGCGAAAATCCCTGTAAATCAAGGGATTTCGAGGTTAAACACATGACTTACGCACCAGCGTTAAATTGTATCAAATACAGTGTCGGAATAGATTACAAGAACTCAAAGAAGCACGTACGGCAGCACATAACGTGGTTGCAAAAATAGATTGCGCTATTTCTTCACTGGACAGCGCTTCTTCTTGGGGCCTGTTTGACCCTGATGGGCGGAGAAGCCTTTACGAGCTCATAAAGCGCAATAAGATTAAAGAAGCCAATCGTAGCATTAGA
>FNSH01000002.1 GCA_900105895.1 Atopobium minutum
GCAAAAAAGCGGTCTTTCTCATGCAAAGCTCGCTTCACTCATGGATGAAGAGACCTGGATAAACGCAGAAAAGGCAATAGAGCTGCACTTTGCCGACCGCATCACATCAAGGCAGGATCTCTATCCGCAAGGCGAGAACGAAGATCCTACAAATGGTGAAAGTGCCGTGCTAAACGAAAAAGAATCTGAAAGCCTCACGGAGACACCGATGCTCTTTTCACGCCGCAAGGTCGCAGCCGCCATCAATAAAAAAGCTCTGTGACTATGCGGCGGCCTGTGAGGCAAAAACGCCTGCCAAACGGCAGAACCGATTACCCACCGCTACAAAAGTCAAGGACTTGGAAACACGCCTTGATCTTATCAAACACTTTATTTAAGGAGGAAACCTACCATGACGATTACTGAACTTTTGAACAAACGTGCCAAGACCTGGGAGGCCGCAAAGGCTTTTCTGGAATCCCATCGAGACAAAGACGGACTGCTTAGCGCTGAAGACGGAGCGGCTTACGACAAGATGGAAGCCGAGATCGAAGCCTACAGCACAGAAATTGAGCGCATGTGCCGTCAAAAGGACATCGAAGACAAGATGAGCGAGCCGCTCGGTACGCCGCTTACGGCAAAACCGGCCGTGCTTTCCACAGAGACGGAAGAAAAGCACGGACGTGCCTCCTCTTCCTATGCCAAGGATATGCTCGTTGCCCTGCGAAGCGGCTTTAAGCGTATCTCGAACATCTTGGAAGAAGGCAAAGACGAAAATGGCGGCTATCTGGTACCTGAAGAATGGGACAGCCGCCTCATTGACAAGCTGACCGAAGAGAATATCTTCCGAAGCCTCGCCACGACCATCACCACGTCCGGCGAACACAAGATCAATATCGCGGCTACCAAGCCTGCCGCGGCATGGATCGAGGAAGGTCAGGCCTTAAGTTTCGGTGAGGCGACCTTTGATCAGGTGGTGCTCGATGCCCATAAGCTTCATGTAGCGATCAAGGTTACCGAAGAACTGCTCTACGACAATGCTTTCAATTTGGAAAGCTACATCATCGACCAGTTCGGCAAAGCACTCGGTAACGCGGAAGAAGATGCCTTCTTAAACGGCGACGGCAAAAACAAGCCGCTTGGCATCTTTGCCGCAACCGGCGGAGGAGAGGTTTCCGTCACACTCACAGGTACCGCGCTTAAAACTGACGATATCCTGACGCTCATCTACTCTTTGAAGCGCCCATACCGCAAAAACGCCGCGTTTATCTTAAATGACGCAACGCTTGCCGCCCTTCGAAAGCTCAAGGATAACAATCAGGCCTACATCTGGCAGCCGAGCTATCAGGCGGGAGAACCGGACCGTCTTTGCGGCTATCCGGTTAAGACCTCTGCCTTCTGCCCTGTTTTGGAGACAGGAAAAGCCGGCGTGGCTTTCGGGGATTTCTCCTATTACAACATCGGAGACCGCGGAACCAGAAGCTTTCAGGAACTTCGTGAGCTTTTTGCCGGAAACGGCATGGTGGGCTACGTTGCCAAAGAACGTGTGGACGGAAAACTGATCTTGCCCGAGGCCGTGCAGATTCTCAAAGCCGGTGCGTAAAAATAAACGTCTTAGCCATAAGGCGGCTCTCTTTATACGAGGGAGTCGCCTTTTCCTTGCAGGAAAGGAGGAAGCATGCTGAGCCTTGAAGACGTGAAAAACTATCTCCGCGTGGATTTTGACGACGATGACGCACTCATCGAGTCGCTCATACCCTCTGCCACCGAGTTGGTCAAAAACGTGGCACGCACCGAAGACCTCTCTTCTTTTGAAAACGGGCGCATTGCCGTGCTTTTTACGGTGGCCTATCTCTACGAACACCGAGAAGAAGCCGATCACCATGCGCTCACCTTGACGCTTCGCGCTCTTCTTTTCGGAGAAAGGCAGGTGAGCTTCTGATATGGATATCGCTCTTCTCAATGTCACCGTCACCTTCCAAAAAAGAACCGTGGAAAGTGATGCCATCGGAAACCAAATCGAAACGTGGAAAGACGACTACACCTGTGCCGCCACCATCTCAGGAGAAGGCGGGCGCGAAGTCTTTATCGCAGCCTCTGAAGTGGAGAAGGCGGACATGGCGGTGACGGTCAGGTGGTGTAAGAAAACGGCAGCGATGAGCACGACAGACTTTCGCATCGTCTTTCAGGGCTGCGCCTACGACATCGAAAAAATTGACCACCTGTCTTTCAGGAAGCGAGCGATCAAGTTTTTCTGCGTAAAGGAGAGAACCTGATGAGCCGAAAAGTCAAAATCTCCGGCCTTGTCGATGCCGTGATGGAAGAACTCAACGCCTATGCCAAAACGACAACGGAAGGCATGAAGCAAGCCGTCACCAAAGCGGCAACGACCACCAAAAAAGAAATCAAGGCGCATGCGCCAAAAAAGCACGGCGACTATCAAAAAAGCTGGACGCAAAAGAAAACTTCCGAGTCCTCCCATGCCTTGCAGGTGACGGTCTACTCTCGTAACCGCTACCAGCTGGCACACCTCTTGGAACACGGCCACGCCAAACGGAACGGCGGCAGGACGAGGGCAATTCCTCATATCGCTCCCGCCGAGACAATCGGTGAGGAGCAGCTTATGAAAGAGATCGAAAGGATGATCAAAGATGGATGAAATCATAGAAATGTTGACAGAGGTCGGACTTCCCTTTGCCTACGACCACTTCGAAGAAGGTCAGGCACCTGCTCCGCCCTTTATCTGCTATGTAACGCCGGAGTCGCATAACTTTGCGGCAGACGGTCAGGTGTATTTTCCCGTGAACCGCTTTTATCTGGAGCTTTACACCGACAAAAAAGACCGTGCGCTCGAAAAAAGAATCGAAGACCTTCTTATCCGCCACGATCAGTTTTTCGACAAGGCCGAAGTCTATATCAACGCAGAAGACCTCTACGAAGTTTCCTATTCATTTGAGCTGAAAGGATGATGAAACATGGCAAATAAAAACAACAAAGTCAAATACAACATTAAAAACGTCTATGCCGCCAAGATGGCAGAAACCGTCTCGAACGGCGTATCCACCTTTACGTACGAAACACCAAAACCCATCCCTGGCGCGGTTTCGCTGTCGCTTGACGCGGAAGGCGAATCTTCTCCCTTTTATGCCGACGGCGTTGTCTACTTTAGAACCGTCACCAACAACGGCTACTCCGGAGATTTGGAAATTGCCTTAATCCCTGAGTGGTTTCGCACCGAGATTTTGCAGGAGACCCTCGATTCCAAAGGCGTGCTGGTCGAAAACTCCAATACCGCAGAGTCAGTAAAGTTCGCTTTGCTTTTTGAGTTTGACGGCGACATCAAAGCGATCCGCCATGCCTTATATAACTGCACGGCCTCTCGTCCTTCCATCGAGTCGGAAACCAAAGAAGATACCATTGAGCCGGGAACGGAAACCCTGTCTCTTACCGCAGATCCAAGATCGGACGGCCTTGTCAAAGCCAAGACCGGAGATTCCACCGATGCCGCAACCTATGCGAACTGGTATAAGGCGGTCTACGTGCCGCAGGCAGGCACACCGGCAGGAGGAAAATAACCATGATTGAAAAGACCATTGACGTTTCGGGTGTACCCGTAAAGTTTCGCTCGTCTGCTGCTATCCCGCGCCTTTACCGAGCCAAGTTCGGACGGGATATTTTTAAAGACTTAGCCAAGCTCGAAAAAAGCTATCAGGGCAAGAAAGATAAGGACGGCGGCTTTCCCGTTGAAGACTTAGAGATTTTTGAAAACGTCGCCTACATCATGGCGCTGCACGCAGACAAAAGCGTGCCCGCTTCCATTGAAGAGTGGCTGGACGGCTTTGAGATGTTTTCCATCTATCAGGTACTTCCTGAAATCCTCTCCCTTTGGGGTGAGAACTTAAAGACGGAGGTCTCACCAAAAAAAGGCAGATAAGAAGCGAGCGGGAAATGACCACGCCGCTTCTCTTACTTCGTGCCTGTCAGATCGGCATTCCCATTGTGGACATGGATCTCATCTCCATCGGGCTGCTTCTCGATATGTGGACGGAAAAAGCAAACGACAGTGCAAGTTACAGGCGGCTTGCCACACAAGAAGATTTTGACCGCTTTTAGCACCCGATGAGGTGTTTTTTTATTGTTCAAGAAAGGAGGACGCATGGCCTCACGCATCAAAGGCATCACCGTGGAAATCGGCGGAGATACCACGGGACTGGATAAAGCCTTAAAACAAGTGAACTCCACCATCCGCACAACGCAGTCCTCCTTAAGAGATGTCAACCGCCTCTTAAAACTCGATCCGAAAAACACGGAGCTTTTGGCGCAAAAGCAAAAAATGCTGAAAAACGCCATCACAGCAACCAAAGAAAAGCTTGATACCTTAAAGACAACCCAGGAACAAGCCAAGGCACAGCTGGAGTCGGGAGACCTCGGCCAGGACAAATACGACGCACTGCAGCGTGAGATTGTCGAAACCGAACAAAAGCTTAAAGGCCTGCAGCAGGAAGCAATCAACACCAACGCAGTCTTTTCCAAGATGGATGCGGCAGGAGCCGCTTTCACTAAAGCGGGTGACGCTATCACGGGCGCGGGGCAAAAGATCATGCCGGTTTCTCTTGCCGTGGGAGGACTTGGCGTACTGGCGGTCAAGACCGCGGGTGACTTCGATGAAGCGATGTCGAAGGTCTCTGCAATATCCGGAGCTACCGGAGAGGACTTTCAGGCCCTGCGCGATAAAGCACGTGAGATGGGCGAAAAGACGAAGTTCTCCGCCACCGACGCGGCTAACGCCATGAACTACATGGCGATGGCCGGCTGGAAATCGAAAGACATGATCTCCGGTATTGACGGCATCATGAACCTTGCCGCCGCATCCGGAGAAGATTTAGCCCTCACTTCCGATATCGTGACCGATGCCTTAACCGCCTTTGGGCTTTCCGCGAAAGACTCCGGACACTTTGCCGATATCCTCGCCGCGGCGTCGTCCAATGCGAACACCAACGTCTCCATGATGGGCGAGACCTTTAGATACTGCGCCCCGATTGCAGGCGCCTTGGGCTTTAGCGCTGAAGATACCGCAGAGGCCATCGGCCTTATGGCAAACTCCGGGATCAAATCCACACAGGCGGGCACCGCCCTTCGTACCGTCATGACCAACCTCAGCAAGGACTTCACCATTTCAGGAAAATCCATCGGTGAGGTCACAGTGGCCACGACCAATGCGGACGGTTCCATGCGCTCTCTTTCCGGCATCTTGGGCGACTGCCGGGAGGCCTTCTCGGGACTTTCCGAGTCCGAAAAGGCACAGGCGGCAGAATCATTAGTCGGAAAGCACGCCATGAGCGGCTTTCTGGCCCTCATGAACGCTGCCCCTGCCGACATCGAAAAGCTGTCTTCCGCCATCGACAACTGTGACGGCTCGGCAGAAAAGATGGCAGAAACCATGCAGGACAACCTTCCCGGACAGCTCACCATCTTAAAAAGTCAGCTGCAGGAACTTGCCATCTCCATCGGTGATGCCTTAATGCCTACGATCCGAAAACTCGTCACCTGGCTTCAAAACTTCGTTGACAAGTTAAACGGCATGGACGAAGGAACGCGTAACACCATCATCAAAATCGGACTTTTTATCGCCGCCTTGGGGCCTGCACTGATTGTGATCGGTAAGCTGACCTCATCGATCGGATCGCTTATCACGACCTTTTCAAGCGTAGGAAAAGCGGTCACCGGCTTCATGGTCAAGATGGGCGGCATGTCCGGTCTCATGAGCAAAATAGGAGCTGCCATCGGCGGCATCTCCGCTCCCGTGGTGGTAGTCGTTGCCATCATCGGCACACTGGTTGCCGCTTTTGTGCATCTGTGGAACACCTCAGAAGGTTTCAGGGATTCCATTATCGGCACGTGGAACAGCATCAAGGAGGCTTTTTCAAACTTCGCATCCGGCATCACCGAACGCATCAACGCCTTAGGTTTTGACTTTCAGTCCTTCGGCGAGCTGGTATCTGCCATTTGGAACGGTTTCACCGAGCTTTTGGCGCCGGTGTTTGAGAACGCCTTTTCAGCAATTGCCGCGATTTTACAAGGCGCACTGGATATCCTGACGGGCATCTTTGACATCTTCGCAGGGCTTTTCACAGGCAACTGGAGTCAGCTGTGGAACGGCATCAAGGAAGTCTTCTCCGGTATCTGGACAGCAATTTCGGGCATCTTTACGGCCGCGTGGGAGACGCTGGTCGGTGTCACCAACACCGTTTTAGGCTGGTTTGGCACGAACTGGAGCGAGGTTTGGACGGCGATCAAGACCTTCTTTGAGAACACCTGGAACGGGATCGTCTCCTTTTTCACCGGCATCTGGGAAGGAATCAAGTCTGTTGTCACGGGAGCCGTAAGTGCTGTGTCCAACACGGTCTCCTCGGTTTTCACGGCCATCAGCACCACGGCATCCAGTATCTGGAACGGCATCAAAAACATGATTTCCGGTGTGGTAGGTGGGATTAAGTCAACCGTCTTAAATGTGTTTAACGGCGTGAAGTCTACCGTGACAAACATCTTTAACGGAATCAAGAGCACGGCCACCTCCGTATGGAACGGCATCAAGTCCGCTATCACCGCACCGATCGAAGCGGCTAAAAACACCATCAAAGGCATTATCGATAAGATCAAAGGCTTCTTCTCCGGCCTTCACATCGAGCTTCCGCATATCAAGCTGCCGCATTTTTCGATCTCCGGCGGCTTTTCCATCGTGCCGCCCAGAGTGCCGCACCTTTCCATTGACTGGTACAAGGAAGGCGGCATCATGACGAGACCGACCCTTTTCGGCATGAACGGAAGTGCCCTTATGGCGGGAGGCGAAGCGGGATCGGAGGCGATTTTGCCGCTCAAGTCTTTCTACGACAAGCTCGAAGGCATGCTTGCCGCCCGGGACACAACACTCATGGAAAAGTACCTCGCCATCATCGCCGGAAATTCGGAAAAAGACATCGTACTGGACTCCGGTGCGCTGGTCGGAGCACTCACACCAAAACTGGATGGAGCCTTGGGAAGACGCGCCGCTTACGTAGGAAGGAGGATGAAATGAACCAAAACATAGGCTTTGGAGCCACTCTAAACGGCAAACACACGTGGAAGAATTACGGGCTTGTCGTATCCAACACCGACGTGGTCGGTATGCCAAAGCCTAAAACACTCATCGTTGAGATTCCCGGATCATCCAAGCGCCTCGATCTCACAGAGGCTCTGACGGGACGATGCGAATACGAAGGACGCACGCTCTCCTTTACGCTTGGCGGCATCGGAAAGATCGAAAGCTGGGCAGGAAGGCTCCGAGCCTTCCTCGACGAAATACATGGAAAGCATGTCAAGGTCATCTTGGACTCCGAGCCGGAATACTACTTTGAAGGCCGAGCCGAAGTAAAAAACTTTGAGCGCACCCGCGCTTTGGGACAAATTGAGCTGGAGATTGCCTGCGATCCGTATAAATGGGAGCTTGCCGCAAGCGATGAGGATTGGCTTTGGGACTCGTTTAACTTTGAAAGCGGCATCATCCGAGACTATCGGGATGTGAGCGTAAGCTCTTATACCGACCTTCTTGTTCCCGGATCGCACGTTCCGATGGTGCCGACGTTTCATGTCAGAAACTACCAAGAAACCGAAGGCAGGAAAAACTACGTCTACTCCATCAAGCTGAGAACGTCGTGGATGCTTCATGCCGGCACAAATCGTTTCGCCGACCTTGTCATTCCTGAATCCGGCGACACGCTGCGCTTTTTTGGAACTTACACCGTCACCGTATCTGTGAGAGGAGGAAGCCTTTAATGTACCAAGTGTTTTTAGATGAGCACGTGCTCTATATACCGGGCGATGATGAGGCTGTTCTTATTGATCCGGTGCTGGAGCTGGCGCTTGGAAAATCCGGCACATTTTCTGCCCGCGTACCGAAGATCAATCCGCTCTACGAAAAGCTCAAAGCACTGGATTCCACCGTCCGTGTGGAGCGTGACGGTGTGGCACTCTTTTACGGCCGCATTTTATCGGTTGAGCGGGACTTTTACGGCACCAAGAGCATCACCTGCGAAGGAGAACTGGCCTTTCTTTTGGACTCCGTGCAGGAGCCTTCCGAATTTCATGATGTCTCGCCCCGCGCTTTTCTTGAGACGCTTATTGCCAAGCACAACAATCAGATGGCAAAAGACGGCGCGCACAATAAGCGCTTCACGGTCGGGCAGGTCACCGTTACCGACCCCAACGACTCGCTTTACCGCTACACCAACTGGGAGACCACCTTGGATGCCATCACCGACAAACTCGTCAAACGCTTGGGCGGCTTTCTTCGTGTGCGCCATGTGGGAGAGATTCGCTATCTGGACTATCTTGCAGAATCCGATAACACCAACACACAGGTGATTGAGTTCGGAGAAAACCTCCTTGACTACACCGACACGCTTTTGGCAGAAGACATCGCTACCCGTGTGATTCCGCTTGGCAAAAGGCTTGAGACATCAAGCATTGCCGCGCTTGAGGAATATACCACTATCAAGAGCGTCAACGGTGGTAAGACTTATGTGGAGTCGCCTTCCGCCATTCAAAACTTCGGTATCGTCACCAAAACCGTGAGCTTCGAAAATGTCTCTGTACCTGCCAACTTAAAGAAGAAGGCGGAAAAATATCTTAAAGACAGCCAGTTTGCCGATGTCACCCTGACGCTCACCGCTGTCGATCTGCATCTTGTGCATGCCGATATGGAAGCGATGAAGATCGGAGATCGTATTCGTGTCATCTCGCCTCCTCATGGCATGGACAGGTTCTTTCCGCTGACGGAGCTTACGATCGCTTTGGATCACCCTGAATCCTCTACGGTGGTACTTGGAACCGAAGTGAAGGCAGGTCTTTCTGAGCGAAGCATCAGCGAGAAAAAAGAACTGGTCGAGCGCATCGAGCGGCTTCCCACGCAGTCCGACACGCTTCGCCTTGCCAAGGATAACGCCACCGCGCTTATCACAGCAGCTACGACCGGACACGTCGTGACCCGCAAAAACGAGATTCTCATCATGGACACGGCGGACAAGAATACAGCCAAAAAGGTGTGGCGCTGGAACGTGAACGGTCTGGGCTATTCCAAGACCGGCTACAACGGCTATTACGGCACCGCCATCACAATGAACGGTGCGATTGTGGCCGATTACATCACGACCGGCACGCTAAATGCCGATCTGATTCGTGCCGGAACCTTAAAGGACAGAGCCGGGAACATCAGCTGGAACATGAGCACAGGTGCTTTAAGTGCCAAAAGGCTCTCGGTGGATTCTCCGAACTTTAAGCTCACGACTTATGGGCACCTCACCGCCAAAGGAGCCGATATTGACGGCAGTATCGTTGCTTCTTCCGGGGATACCAAAGTCCGTTTGGGCTATGGCAAGCTCTCCATCTACTACCAGAACAAAGAACTCGGTCTTGTCGGCGGAAACGGCTTTGCCGGCTCCAACACCATTGCAGGCCTCAACTTTGACCTCGAGCGAACCGGAGATTATATGACATGGGCAGCGCAACCTACGGGTGGTGGCAGTTATGAGATGGTCTGGACCTATGCCAGATCATCTTTCGGAAACTTCTCCGGCGGGATGTTAAATGCCGGATGTGACATCGACATGCACTATAACCGACTGAGAAATGTCAGCTGGCCTGACGGAGCCATCAACGGAGCCTTTCATTTTGTAAAGATCAATGCCATGAGCAGCGACGGTACGGTCGCCAGCTGGTCAAACGGATGTCGCATGCGGTTTAAAAATGGAATTTTGATTGAAGCAACATTTTAAACATGGAGGATACAGCAATGGACGAACATGAACTGATCGAACAAAAGTCAAACGAAAAAGAAGCAACAAAGCCGGATGATACGGTCTTTCCAATCAAAGACGATGAGTGGCAAAAAGCCATCGAGATCATCTTAGGCACCGACAAGCACGAAGAAATCTCAGATAAGGATGCCTCTGAGCTCATTGCGGCTGCCCGCAATTTCAGAAAGATCATCGACTTCTTCGTGAAGCTCTTCGGAGGCGCGCTATGAAAGAAAACGAACTGCCCCTCATCCTGCGCCTTGAAAAAGCGAGAAACGAACTGAGATACGCACTCAACCAAACTGCCGGAAAGTATGAGCTTCCCGGCTTTTTACTTGACCTCCTCATAGAAGCCTTGCTCTCAGAAGAAAAAGGTCAGCGCATAGCCCTTATGAGCGAGCAGATCAGCGCAGCGGACGGGAAGGAGGAAAAAGAACATGGCCAACGTGAAGACCTATCTCAGTAAAATTTTATCGGCCGTCTACGGCAAAGACGTGCGCGGAGCCATCCACGACTCGATTGCCGCCATCAACACGCAGGTGGAAACCACCACGGCGGCGGAAAGCGCGCGGATAGCTGCAGAAAAGACGCGCATCTCACAGGAAAACGCAAGAAAATCTGCAGAAATAACAAGAGCCGCGCAGGAAGAAACCCGCAAGCATAACGAGACAACGCGCACCGCTCAGGAAAGCACCCGTCAGACGACGTTTACGAAACTCAGGACGGACATCGACACCAAGCTTAAACAGCTGGATCAGGCTATCGCCGGCGCCGGAGCGGTCTTGATTGACCCTACGCTTACCAAGCAAGGTCAGGCCGCCGATGCCAAAGCGGTCAGTGACCAATTATCCAAGGTGAACCATCGCTTAACATCTGTAATTCCGGAGTTTCAGGCCTTTACGCTTACTGCACCTTCCGACAAAGTTGTGGTAAGCGATATGAGCAAAATTAAAAAATATGGCAAAATCTGTGTCTTATCTTTCAGCGTCACCGTAAAGGAAAATACCTCAACGGACGGATTGCAGCCGCTTTGCGTTTCACCTATCGCAGAAGATGAGTCCTCCATCGGCTTTGCTACGGCAATAGCTTATGGAGATGGCGCAGCAAACTATCCGGCTTTTATAATCGATAGCGTGGTTGGTGCTCTTATACCGGGACCTGTGGCCTATCCGCTGAACTTGCTCGGATCGATAACCTTTATCTCCAAAGCATAGATTCTATTTTTCTATCTGTTTGTTAGCCGCTTTCCAAGCGGCATTTTTTATGCCTCATAAAGGCAAGAAAGGAAGTGTGAACTCATGAAAGAATTCTGGAACACCTTGCAGCTTATCTTTGCTGCCATCGGAGGCTGGCTCGGCTATTACTTAGGAGGCTTTGACGGACTTCTCTATGCGCTGATCGCCTTTGTCATCTGCGATTACGTGACAGGCATGATGTGCGCCGTCTCCGACAAAAAGCTCTCAAGCGAAGTCGGCTTTAAAGGCATCGCCAAAAAGGTCGTGATCTTCATTCTGGTCGCCGTTGCCAACATCATTGACACCAACGTCATCACACAGGGCGCGATTCTTCGCACGGCCGTCATCTTCTTCTATCTCTCAAACGAAGGACTCTCGCTTGTGGAAAACGCGACTCATCTGGGACTTCCTGTCCCGGACAAACTCAAGGCGGTCTTGGCACAGCTTCATGACCGCGCAGAAAAGGAGGATAAATAACTATGGCTATGAAAGGAATTGATGTATCAACCTGGCAGGGATCGATTGATTTTAACCGTGTAAAACAAAGCGGAATTAACTTCGTCATTATTCGTGCAGGCTACGGATCGGCACTATCTCAAAAGGACAAGTGGTTTGAGACGAACTACGCCCGCGCCAAAGCGGCAGGTCTTCATGTGGGAGCCTATTGGTACTCCTATGCGGGAAGCGCCGGAGAGGCACGCGAAGAAGCACGTATCTGCAAACAGGTGCTCTCCGGCAAGCAGTTTGACTATCCCATCTACTTTGATTTGGAAGAAAAGTCACAGCTTGCCCGCGGACGGGCTTTTTGCGACTCGCTCATTCGAGCCTTTTGCAATGAGATGGAAGCGGGCGGATACTTTGCGGGCTTCTATACCTCGCTCTCAGCAGCCCTAAACTACGTTTCCCCTGATGTGAGAAACCGCTACGCCTTCTGGGTAGCGCAGTGGAACAGTCGCTGCACCTATCAGGGACAGTACGGTCTTTGGCAGTATTCCTCGAGCGGCTCGGTGCCGGGCATCGCAGGCAGATGCGATATGGATCTTGCCTATGTGGACTATCCCTCCATCATCAGGAAGGGCGGCTTTAACGGCTATGGCAAAGGCACAAGCTCCGCCCCCGCAAGAAAGTCTGTCGATACGCTGGCCCATGAAGTCATCGCAGGTGCTTGGGGAAACGGAGAGGACAGATTAAATCGTCTTACCAAAACAGGCTACGACTACGACGCGGTGCAGGCAAGGGTAAACGAGCTTTTAGGCATAAAGCCGAAAAAGTCCATCAATGCGCTTGCCCGAGAGGTCATCCGCGGCGACTGGGGAAACGGTAAGGACCGTGTAAACCGCCTGACGAAAGCAGGCTACGATTACGAAGCTGTACAAAAACGAGTAAACGAACTTCTCTAAGCTGAATGCATTGATATGCCCGCAAGGCGTGAGGAGAAATCTTCACTCCCTTGCGGGCTTTTTTATTTTGTCCGCTCAACTTCTTCAAAAACCTCCAGTGAAACAGTAGAAGGCAAAAAAAGATTCGTCCATAACGCCCTCGTCTCTTCAGGGAGTGTTAGAGGGACAGCAAGACCTGCCCTCTGTCTGGAGGGATGATATGACAAATGATGAAAAACAAAGCATTTACAACATGAGACGAAACGGTGCAAGTTATGCCGTAATTGCTGCCACCTTAAATTTATCGAAAAGCACCGTGGCTTCCTTTTGCCAAAAAGAAGGCCTGAGAACAGGTTCCTCAAAAGCTTTAACAGCACTACGCTACTGCAAATATTGCGGAAAGCCACTGCCCGTCAAGGAAAAAGGAAAAAAGCAAAAATTCTGCTCAGAGCACTGCCGGATGAGCTGGTGGAAAGAGCATCCGGAAGATCTGAATAAAAAGGCAATCTATATATTCACCTGCCCATGCTGCGGAAAAACTTTCACTTCCTATGGCAATGCGCACAGAAAGTATTGCAGTCATGCTTGCTATATCCAAGACCGATTCGGAGGCTCTCATGAAGACTAAAGCCTTCGCATCCGAGCTTGCCTATGAAGTATCCCGCTCCATCCTCTTTTCTTTGCTCAAGCAAAACATCATCGATAAAGAGGAATTCGTTCGTCTTGATCAAGCACTCATCGAGCGATACCACCCCGTCTTAGGTGCTTTATTTACTTGCTATTTCAGCTCTTTAGAGTGATGTATAGACACGGAAAGGAGACGATTCTATGGCTGAAATCATAAAAATCGAAGCAAAGAAATCACCGCTGCCAAACCGCAAAAAAGTCGCCGCCTATGCCCGTGTCTCTATGGAAACGCAAAGGCTGCACCACTCATTGGCGGCACAGATCAGTTTTTATTCTGATTTGATACAGAAGAACCCCGAGTGGGATTATGCCGGTGTCTATGCTGATGAAGGCATCAGCGGCACATCAGTGGAAAAACGTCCCGAGTTTATGCGCATGATGAAAGACTGCAAGGCCGGGAAAATAGACCTCATCTTAACGAAATCCATCTCCCGATTCGCGCGTAACACGGTCGACCTCCTAAAAGTCGTAAGACAGTTAAAAGACCTCAACATCGAGGTCCGATTTGAAAAGGAAAAAATCAACTCACTTTCGGATGACGGTGAGCTGATGCTCACGCTCCTTGCCTCTTTCGCACAGGAAGAGACCATCAGCATCTCCAACAACGTTAAATGGACCATCCGAAAACGTATGTCCGAAGGAAACCCGAACACGCGAAATAGCGTCTATGGCTACCGCTGGAAGGATGACACCCTGATTGTTGTTCCCGAAGAAGCAAAGATCGTGCGGCGCATCTTTCAAAACTTCCTTGATGGAAAATCCCGCCTTGAAACTGAGCGTGAATTTGCAGAGGAAGGCATTACAACCAGAAAGGGCAACCGCTGGACGGACTCCAATATTAAGGTTGTTCTGACCAATGTCACTTATACGGGAAATTTGCTCTGTCAAAAAGAGTTTGTCGAAGATCCCATTACCAAGAAGCGCAAGAAAAACCGCGGTGAGCTTCCTCAGTATTTCATCGCAAACACCCATGAAGCGATTATCGACAAGGAAACTTTCGACTATGTGCAAGAAGAGATGGCAAGAAGACGTGCTCTGGGACCTCGGGCAAACAAGAGCCTGAACATCTACTGCTTCACCGGAAAAATCAAATGTGAGCTGTGCGGGAAAAGCTATATGCGAAACGTCCGAAACAACCGTGCCAAGCACTCCAATCTTGGGGATAAAGTCATCAGCTGGGTATGCGGCTCCAGCAAGAAAAAATACAGTACATGCTCGGCAAAAGCCATCCCGGATCGAATCCTTAAAACTTGCTGTGCCAAAGTGCTCGGTCTTGAGGATTTTGATGATGTTGTTTTTAATGAGCAAATCGATAAAATCACGGTACCCAAACAAGGGGTTCTCATTTTCCATTTCAAAGACGGACACAGCGTCACCGAAACTTGGGAAAATAACGCCAAAAAAGAATCGTGGGATGATGCGGCGCGCAAACGCGCCTCAGAATACAGGCGCACTCATGCCATGAAACGCTCGGACGTCACCTGCTTTTCAACCAAAATCCGATGCGAACATTGCGGATGCAATTTTCGCGCACAAACACAAAACTGTTCAACATCTCCCAGCGGAAAACGCAGATACTGGCGATGCGCCGAGCATAACGGCTGTGACACCAGAGGACTCAGAGATGACCTCTTGCGCTCACTTACCGCAGAGGTCTTAGGTCTTGATGCATTCGATGACGCTATTTTTCTTTCGAAGATCGACCATATCAGCGTCCTTAGCCGAGAAGATCTTATCTTTCATTTTTATGATGGAAAGGAAATTGCTCGCAAGCTGATCCAACCTACGCACGAAGGACACAAGTGGACAGAGGAACAGCATGCGAAATTTAAAGCATCCATCAAAGAATGCTATGCGTCAGAGCGGCACAAACCGATACGAAAGGAGAAGCTATGGCCAAACAAGTAACCACGATACCCGCCAGCATCAAACCCTTCTCCAAAACACCGCTCACCACTTCACGCAAACGCCGCGTGGCAGCCTATGCCCGCGTCTCAACGGACTCCGATGAGCAGTTTACCAGCTACGAGGCACAGGTAGACTACTACACAAATTACATTAAAGCCAGAAATGACTGGCAATTTGCGGGTGTCTACACCGACGAAGGGATCACCGGTACCAATACCAAAAAGCGAGAGGGCTTCAAATGCATGGTCAAAGATGCCCTTGACGGAAAAATAGATCTTATCGTCACCAAATCGGTCTCGCGTTTTGCCAGAAATACCGTGGACAGCTTAACCACCATCCGAAAGCTTAAAGAGCACGGCACCGAGTGCTTCTTTGAAAAAGAGAATATATGGACCTTTGACTCCAAAGGCGAGCTTTTGATTACCATCATGAGCAGCCTTGCGCAGGAAGAATCTCGCTCAATATCCGAAAACTGCACCTGGGGACAAAGAAAGCGCTTTGCTGACGGCAAAGTGACCGTGCCCTTCAAGCGTTTCTTAGGCTATGACCGCGGAAAAGACGGAAACCTCGTCGTCAATCCCAAACAGGCAAAAATCGTCAAACGCATCTATGCGATGTACCTGCAGGGAAAAACCTACCACCTCATTGCAAAGGCTCTGACCGAAGACGGTATCCCGTCACCTGCAGGAAAACCTCGCTGGAACCCAAGCAACATCAAATCTATCCTTACCAACGAAAAATACAAAGGCGATGCGCTCCTGCAAAAGTCCTTTACCACGAACTTTCTTACCAAAGAGCACAAGATAAACGAAGGCGAAATTCCGCAGTACTACGTCTCCGGAAACCACGAAGCCATCATTGAACCGGAGGTGTGGGAACTCGTACAACGCGAGATGGAAAGACGCAAAAACGAAAAAGGAAGACACAGTGGCGTGAGACTTTTCTCCGGCAAGGTCTACTGTGGTGAATGCGGAACAAGGCTCGGTTCAAAAGTCTGGCATTCCAACGACAAATACAAGCAGGTCATCTGGCAATGCAACAGGCACTGCAAGAAAAACTCCCCCTGCAAAAACGGAATGCATCTCAGCGATGAAGAGCTAAAAGCTGCCGTCCTTTCTGCGACCAACAAGCTCATAGAGAATAAAGATGAGATTCTTAATAGCTTTCAAGAGATTGTCGGTGGCGTTTATGATACTCATACCTTGGAAGGCGAAAAAGCAAAGCTGGAAAGTGAGATGGATGTCTGTGCCAAGATGATCGAAGACCTTATCCGCCAAAATGCTGCCATCCCGCAAGACCAGAGCGAGTACCAAGCAAAGTACGAAGATCTGGAACGCTTCTACAATGAAAAAAAGGCGGCCTTAGCGAAGGTCGATGGAAAGTTCAAAAAGATGCAGGCGACCAAAGTCGATATCAAGTTCTGCCTGAAGCAGCTACAAAAACAAGACAGGCTTCTGCAAACATTCGACGAACAGAGCTTCTGTGCTCTTGTAGATCATATCACGGTATTCAGCAAAGAAGATATCCGCATAACCTTCAGAAATGGCTCAGAAATCAAAGCTCTATAAAATGTCCGAATGGAGCTTTTTATTTTAATCGGGATTGAATGAAATGCCCTTAAAGAGGTTTAATCAAATGTGCTAAGTTAGCTTATACTAACTCAATGGAGGTTAATCGTATGAAAAAATCATCTGGAATTAAAGCAAAAGATTTGATCACCACAGGTATTTTTACTGCCATTATGTTTGCTCTTTGCATGGCAGTAGCAATGCTGGGTTACATACCAATATTTATTCCGCTTTTAGGCATTATCGTGCCGCTTATTGACGGTATTCCATATGTGTTGTTTGTGAGCAAAACGAAAAAGTTTGGGCTTATAACCATTATGGGATTTTTGCTTGGACTACTAATCGGGGTCATGGGAATGGGCGTATATGCACCCTTCACCGGACTTATCGCGGGCCTTTTAGCGGATTTGTTATTAAAATCCTCGGATTATTCCAGTGCAAAAAAAGTAATTCTCAGCAAAGGTATTTTTTCAATATGGCTGATCGGCAACTATATTCCTATTGTTATTAGCCGTGATGCTTATTATCAAAATTTAGCACAAGGCGGTTACGGAAAGGCCTATGCGGATGCACTTATGAAGCTTATTCCGGACTGGAGTTTGATCCCATTACTTGTAGGCATATTTATCGCGGGCATCATTGGTGCTTTGATTGGACGTTCCCTTCTAAAAAAGCAGTTCGAACGCGCCGGGATTGTCTAATCCATTATGCAGCCTATTCAAACGCGATCAAAAAAACAATTTCTTGATCCTCGAACAAAAATACTTCTTGTCTTTACCATCGCTGCTGTCGTTGTGGGAGGAGGACATGGATATTGGCTGGCTCCGATTCGAATACTCCTTATATCCGTTCCCCTTATACTGTTTCTTATTGAAAGCAAGTGGAAATATGCCGCCATATATGCCATTTTATTCATAGCGGCCTATGTAGGGCAGATATATCTTTTGCCGCTCGTTACCGGATTTTTAGGTTTTCTGTTGGTGGCTTTTTGCGGTATTTTTGTTCGCATGATGCCGGGGCTTGCCATGGGTGCCTATTTGCTCAGCTCAACGAAAATCAGCGAGTTTATGGCAGCAATGGAACGCATGCGTGTTCCTACCCAGATTACGATTCCACTTTCTGTTGTTTTTCGCTTTTTTCCTACCATCTTGGAAGAGTATCACGCCATAGCCGATGCAATGAAAATGAGAGGCATCTCTTTAGGTGGTTCAAAACCGTGGAAAACTGTGGAATATCGTCTGGTTCCGCTGATGGTGTCCTGCGTAAAAATCGGTGACGAACTTTCCGCATCTGCTTTAACACGTGGCTTAGGCGCGCCGATTAGGCGCACCAATGTCTGTAAAATTGGATTCCATTTGCAGGATATACTCTTTCTGATGCTTTGCCTTGTTAGCTTGTGTGTACTTATCTTTTATAAGATCGGAGGTTCGTCATGATAGAAATAAGAAATTTTTCTTTTTCCTATACATCCTCTGACCAAAGTACACTTAAAAATATCAATCTGAGAATCCCTGACGGTCAATGCGTTCTTTTAACGGGAATGTCCGGATGTGGTAAGACGTCCATAATACGAGCTTTAAACGGACTTATTCCTCATTACTATGAAGGGAAAAGTTTGGGAAGTGTATCTGTTTTTGGTAAAAGTCCACAAACGCTTGCTCTGTATGAACTCGCGCCGATTATTGGCTGCGTATTTCAAAATCCCCGCAGCCAGTTTTTTAATGTAGATACGGATAGTGAACTGGTTTTTGCCTGTGAAAATTTAGGTATGTCAAAAGAAGATATTCGATTGCGCTTTAACAAAATCGTATCCTCTTTGCATATTGAGAGATTGATGGGAAAGAGTTTGTTTCATCTTTCTTCCGGAGAAAAACAAAAAATTGCTTGTGCCTCTGTGGCTGTGCTTTCTCCCAATCTTGTTCTTATGGATGAGCCAAGTGCTAATCTTGATTTTTCCGCTATCGCAAATTTGCAAGGGATGATACAATTTTGGAAAGATGAGGGAAAAACAATCGTTATTGCCGAGCATCGCATCCATTATTTAAAAAATTTAGTGGATCGTGTGATATTGCTTGATGCCGGCGAGATGATCGGAGACTATCAAGGCGTTAACTTTTTCGAGTTACCGAGTTCGTTTTATGAAACGCATGGGATACGTATTCCGGACATAAAACAGCTTTCATTTGGAGCTTCCGATCCATTATCGCCGACGAAAGATTTTTTAGAGCTCTACGATGTGAACTTTTCCTACCAAAATACGCAAAGCGTATTGAATATTCCGAAGTTTCAACTTCCTCTGGGAAGGGCAACAGCTCTCATAGGTTCAAACGGTGCCGGCAAGTCCACTTTTGCCAAACTTCTTTGCGGACTGGTGAAAAAAGATAAAAGCAAACTGATCTATAAAAACAAGACTTTTCCACCTAAAAAAAGACGTGATCTGACCTATCTTGTGCAACAGGAAGTGAATCATCAGTTGTTTACAGAAACGGTTATGGAAGAGCTTTTGATTTCTCAGGAAGAAGAAAATCATTCTGCAGCCGAGGCAATGCTCCAAGAACTCCATCTGGATGGCTTTAAAGATGAACATCCCATGTCTCTTTCAGGAGGGCAAAAGCAGCGTGTTGCAATAGCCTCCGCTCTGATGAGCAATCGAGATGTTTTAATCTTTGATGAGCCGACCAGTGGTCTTGATTTGGAAAACATGCAGCGTTTTGCACAAATTATAAAGAGAATAATTCTTTTAGGAAAAACATGCTTAATTATTACTCATGATCCGGAGTTTATCGCTCTTGCCTGTCAGCATATTGTTGAAATGAAAGATGGGCAGATTAAGGAGCAATATGATTTGAACCAGACGACAGTACAGAAATTGCAGAATTTTTTTAGAGAGGAGGTTTCATGACAATGAACGCCTTAGGCAATATGGGAGATAATATCAAAATGCAGAAACGAGAAGATGGCAGTTCTATCTTTTTTTTGCATGATGAAACCGGCTCGGGGACGATGACTTGCTACTCCCTTTTTGAAGGCGTCTTTGTACTTTTTAATGACTTTCATCTCAAAACTTGTTACTCAGCTTTCAAGCCACATCAATCGATGTTCACCATTGATTACTGTAAAGAAGGAAGAATAGAAAATAGCATTCATCCGGAAAAGTACACTTATATCAGTGCTGGTGATTTGCAGATGGAAGTACGCACCCAGCATTGCGGAGAGTTTTACTTTCCACTTAAACACTATCACGGAATCACAATCAGCATTCTCTTTCCGCAGGGTTCTGAAACGATAAGGACATTATTAAACGGATTTCCGGTTGATGTGGAAAATTTGAAAAACAAATTCTGTAGAACATCAAAAGGCTATGAAACCTTTATTATGCGTTCCAATCCACAAACGAACCATATCTTAGCCGAAATTTATCAAATTCCTGAAAAAGATAGAGTTCCTTATCTGAAAATTAAGGTATTAGAACTTCTTCTTTATTTGGCTGGAATGGATATTTCTTTGGCAAAACAACAAAACGACTTTTTAAATTTCGCCCAAGTAACTAAGATCAAATCTTTGGAAAAAAGGTTGACTTCACATCTTGACCGTTTTTATACGTTAACCGAATGTTCGAGTTTCATTGATATGCCACTCACATCTATGAAAAATGCGTTCAGAATTATTTATGGAAAATCGATTTATGCCTATATGAAAGAGTATCGCGTTAATGCAGCGGCTTTGCTCTTACAAGATTCATCGAAGAGCATACTTGAAATTGCGAATGATTTAGGCTACCAAAACCCATCCAAGTTTTCAGCTGCCTTCAAGTCCCTTCGTGGATTAACGCCACGAGACTATAGAAAAACTCTTGTCTGAACGGGGCTGTTTTCCCAGTAGAGGGTGGAACGGACCATACCTTATTTCATAAACTGTTTTAGAGAATACGTTGAATTCTCTTCGACCAAAACAGTTTAGAAATGAGGTGTTTTTATTTTGAAAAGCAAAAAAAGAATATTGCCGATTGTTCTGTCTTTTGCAGACAGTGCGAAACCACAGTTTATACTATCTATTCTATTTGCCGTGCTAAGCGTTTTCTGTGGTTTTTTGCCTTATTTTGGGATCTATCAAGTCCTTCTTGTGTTTTTTTCAAAAGTACAAGATAGCAGTCAAATTTCTGTGCATTCACTTGTCCCTTGGTTCCTTTTGTGCGTCGCAGGATATGGCCTTAAAGTCTTGTTTCACACAATCTCAACGAATCGGTCTCATCATGCCGCCTACCATATTCTTAAAAATATACGAAGCCGACTGACCGATAAATTAATGCGATTGCCGCTTGGAACTGTAACAGGAAAAACCGCCGGTGAACTCAAGAGCATTATTGTTGACCGTGTAGAAACGATTGAATTACCTTTGGCACACTTGATACCGGAAGGCTTATCGAATCTGATTTTTCCTGTTATCGTATTTATTTTCATGCTGGTATGGAATTGGAAAGTCGCATTGGCATCTGTTGCCTGCATTCCTTTTGGCGTGCTCGCCTATGCGATCGTCATGAAGACATTTAACAGCAAATATGACAGCTATATGAAAGCTTCTAAAAAAGTGGACAGTGTGATTGTGGAATATGTGGAAGGCATTGAAGTTGTCAAGGCTTTTAATCAATCCAGTAAATCCTATAAAAAATATACGAATGCGATCACGTCCTTTAAAGATTTTACTTTAGATTGGTTTCGCTCCACTTGGCCGCTGATGAATTTTGCAGCGGCGATACTGCCGAGCACACTGTTAGGCATTCTTCCGGCAGGTATCTTGCTTTATGCTACAGGAAATCTAACACCTGCCGAACTAACGCTTACCATCATCCTTTCCTTAAGTCTGGTAGGCCCCATTTCATACTTTACGACAGCTGTCAACAGCTATAAATCCATTGAATACGCTCTGCTGGATGTTCAGAAAATCTTAGACTTGCAAGAGCTTCCGGAAGAACAAGAGTCGAAAGAACTGTCCGGTTATGACATTTCATATAAGGATGTCACATTTTCTTATGAAGAGGCTCAAGCACCTGTCGTTAAAGATTTTTCTTTAGAAATACCCGAGGAATCTTTCGTAGCTTTGGTAGGTCCTTCCGGCGGAGGAAAATCTACCTTATCTCGATTACTTTTGCGTTTTTGGGATGTGAATCAGGGATGTGTTTGTATCGGAGGAAAGGATATACGCTCTTTGCCACTTGGACAGCTCTCAGGACTCATCAGCTATGTTTCTCAGGATATTTTTCTTTTCAATATGTCTCTTTTTGAAAATATCCGCGTAGGCAATCCGGCCGCAACAAAAGAAGAGGTGTTTCAGGCTGCTCATATGGCACAATGCGAAGAGTTTATTTCACGTTTAGAACAAGGTTGGGACACGCCGGCTGGAGAAGCGGGGGATGAACTGTCGGGCGGTGAAAAACAGCGTATAGCGATTGCCAGAGCAATACTAAAAGATGCCCCTATCGTTGTTTTGGATGAAGCAACCGCATTTACTGATCCAGAAAATGAACTTCAACTCCAAAAATCGATTAATGAACTAACGCGTGGCAAGACGCTGTTAGTGATTGCCCATAGGCTTTCTACGATAAAAAATGCCGACAAAATCGTTGTTTTGCAGGAAGGCACAAAAGTGGCGGAAGGAACGCAGAATGAACTTCTGAAGGCTTGCTCCCTTTACCGCTCCATGTGGGAAGCACATGTTGGTGCCAAAGCATGGGCGGTATCCAATCAAGAGAAAGGAGCAGATAAATAAATGTTTACCATGATCAAACGTATCGTTGATTGGACAGGTTCTTATAAAAAAAGATTTTACTGGGGCATCGTCTGGTCGTTATTAGAGAATTTCTTTATTGCTTTTCCCTTGATGGGAGCGGCTTATGTTCTGAACCTTATGCTGCAGGATACGGCAGGGCTCAGGAGTTTGCACACAAAGGAAGCTTTATGGGCGCTTTTGTTTATGGTTTTCTGTGTTTTAGGTCGTTTCTTCTTCTCCTATCTGCGGGCTGTTTTTCAAGAAAGCATTGCTTATGAAAAAACAGCCGAGGAGCGCATCGAGATAGGCGATATATTAAAGCGAGTTTCCCTTGGCTTTTTTGATCGTCACAAGACCGGTGAAATTGCGGGAGCAGTTACAACCGACTTATCTACTTTGGAATTGTATGCCATGAAGATGACGGATACGGTTATCGGGGCTTATTTGCAGACTCTTGCCATGATTCTATGCATCCTTTTTTTCTCATGGAAAGTGGCAACTGTTGCTTTAGTGGGTGTATTATGCTCTGCATTTTTCCAGCGCCGACTGGTGAAAGATAGCCGGACAAACACAGCGGTGCGTCAGAAAGCCAATGATAGCATGATTAACACAACACTCCAATTTATCCGTGGAATAACGGTTATTAAATCGTATGGGAGAACAGGAAGCGCCGTTGCGGAACTACAAAAATCTTTTTCCGATCAACGTGACATCAACATCAAAATAGAAAATGATTACATGTGGACGCACGGTCTTTATCAGCTAAGCCTAAAATTGACCTCAGTAGCAATCGCTTTTATGGTATGCCTTCAAACCATTCACGATGAAATTTCTCTGCCTATCATGCTCATGATAGTGATCTTTTCATTTGTTATGTTTGCTCGTTTGGAAACGGTAACTACTGCTTCTCACACCTTGGAAATGATGCGAGCAGCGCTGGACAAACTTCAAACAATTAAGACGGCAAACTATATCGACGAAGATTCAAAAGACATTGTTTTAAACAATTTTGACATTTCTTATCAGAACGTATCCTTCGCTTACGATCACAAAAATGTTATCGAGAATGTGAGCTTTTCTCTTCCCGAAAATTCAACTTTAGCCATCGTGGGACCCTCCGGTTCTGGTAAAACAACGCTCTGTAATTTGCTTGCCAGATTCTATGATGTCAATCATGGGTCTATTTCTATCGATGGACATGATATCAGGGAAATGACTTGTGATACTCTGCTGCGATATATTTCGATCGTTTTTCAGCATGTCTATCTGTTTCATGACACGATATTGAACAACATTCGTTTCGGCAGACCGGAAGCCAGCATCGAGGAGATTAAAGAAGCTGCCAAAAAGGCGGCTTGTCATGAATTTATTGAGAATTTACCAAACGGCTATAACACGATGCTTGGCGAAGGCGGATCGACACTTTCAGGAGGAGAAAAACAACGCTTATCCATTGCTCGTGCCATACTAAAAGATGCACCTATCGTTATATTAGATGAAGCAACTGCCAGTGTTGATCCTGAAAACGAGCATTTAATTCAACAAGCCATATCCGCCTTGGTCAAAGGAAAAACATTGATCGTTATAGCCCACAGGCTAAACACAATACAGTTCGCTGACAATATTTTAGTTATAGACCAAGGAAAGCTGGTACAGCAGGGAACGCATGAGCAGTTAATAGAAGAAGAAGGAATATATAAAGATTTCCAGAAAATACTCAATAAGACAAATAACTGGCGGCTCAGTTGAACAAATTTATTTTAATTTAGCAACTCCAATTATTATGAAAAGGGGGACTCCTGCATGCTCATGTTTGCAGTCAGTCCCTCTTGTTTTAGGGTTAGCACATTATTTTTCGTACCCCTTGCTCATTTTCGTACCCCTGAGTATGAGTTCCGTACCCTAAGCGGCTGTGCCGTTAAAATGTATCAAATATGTTGTTTTGTTCTCGGAAACAACTGAAGAATTAAAATAGCAAGTCCTAAAAAAGATCCTGTTGTAAAACCTGACGAGATATGAGCCAGAAGCACTGCCACACCAAATATACCTGCATAAAAAACGAGATTTTTTATGCAGGTTCGAGCGGAACGAGACAGCAAGATTAAAAAGCTTGCCGCACAGGTGATTCCATATAACCATGGATTGCGAGTAAAGACCAAGAAGGTAAACAGGATCGTTAAGGCAAATAGCGTAAGCGGATGAAGATATCCCTCTTGGTCTTTTCTGCGGGAAAATGATCGGCTCATCTTATTTGAGCTTGCTCTGCTGAGTGCTTTTCTCAAAGAACTTATTGTTGATGAATGCTCCGAAAAATCCGGCTAACAAGCACAGCACAACATTAACGGCAGCAGCTATCAAAATCACTTCATTTGTATAGGCGGCAACCATTTGTGCTGCTTGTTCTGGAGAAAAGGTAGATGACATGTATTTTACTAAACCTTCGACGCCTAAAATTTTTGTTAAAAGAATGCTGTGCATCGAATCGATAAACATGGCAACACTAAAAGCAATGGCGATGCGTTTGCTATTATCGTACTTTCCGATAATCAGCTCGCAGACAATCCCTGCAATCAGAGTAATCGGAATCATGACCCCATAACCTAAAATTGCATATACCAACCCAAGCACAGCCCAAAAGAGAAGCGCTGTGCCACGCTTTTGTACTTTTCGAGCCGCAATCACAAAGGTCGGTCCGATCACAAAAGCGGCAAACCCGGCTGAAATGTAGAGAGCAGCCATGCCTAAAAGTCCCGTCAGCATACTGATTCCAAAGGCGACAACACAGCCAATTACTGCCAATACGGCAATCTGTACAACATTTTTTAGTTTCATCATAAAATTCCTTTCTGAACATTTAATTTTCGACAACATCAGGCACAATCATTTTTATGTCTAAGATGTTGTTGTTAGTTCCAAACTTTAATTTGCGAATCTCCAGCTTTCCGCCTTGCTTCTCGATTCGATAAGAGCTCGATAAAGACCTCCTTGCAGCATCAATTCATCATGTGTACCGCACTGCTCAATCCCTGCTTTGTTCAGTACCAAAATCCGGTTTGCATTACGGATCGTCTTCAAGCGGTGCGCGATCATGATGACGGTTTTGTTTTGAGTAAGGGCTTCAATGGCTGCTTTCAGCTTGTCTTCGTTTTCCGGATCAACATTTGCAGTAGCTTCATCAAAGATGATAATCGGTGCATCTTTCAGCATTGCTCTGGCAATGGAGATGCGCTGTTTTTCACCGCCGGAAAGACTTGTTCCACCTTCTCCGATCATGCTCTGATAGCCATCGGGCAAGGCGGAAATAAAGTCATGGCACTGGGCCTTTTTTGCCGCCGCAATCACATCATCGCGGCTGGCATTTGGGCATCCGAATTTAATGTTGTTTTCAATCGTATCGGCAAAAAGATAGACATCTTGGAAGACCATCGAAATATGATTCATGAGATTTTCAAGGGAGTAATCTTTTATGTTCTTTCCTCCAAGGCGAATCTCTCCTGAATTGACATCCCAAAAGCGAGAGATCAAATTGCAAAAAGTTGTTTTCCCTGAACCAGACGGCCCTACGATAGCCGTCATTGATCTTTCGGGGATATAGCAAGACACATTATTTAAGATTGGCTTTTCGCCATAGGCAAAGGAAACATTTTTAAATTCAATATCGTGTTGCTGAAGTGCATCATTGATATGACCTTCCGGCATATCTTGCATTTGATTGACGTAATCATAAGAATCCATCGCGTTGTCAATGGTTCTAAGCATGGCCATAGCACTACCAGAAGCCAATAAACTGTTAAAAATCACAAAACTGGCAACCAGCGTCATGATGGTATAGTCCAAAGAAAGCTCTCCCGAAAAGCAGCATGAAAGTGCTGTGGCAATCATAACCGAAATCGTGATCGCAATGATGATTTTCAGCAGTACCGTGTAAGGCGTAACGGCCTTTTCAAGGCTCAACGTCGATTTTTTTGTTTCTTCAAAACTTTGATCCAGCTTGTTGTTATTTTGTCCTCCCAAGTTATAGGACTTGATGATCTGCATACCTTGCAAGGTTGCCAGCACTTCTTTCGTGAGATCGTTTTGTACAACAGAAACTCGATCCGAACTCTTTTTAGATCTTTGCTGCATTAAAGCGGCCGCCGCCAAGAAAATCAAAGACCCAGCGATAGCAATGAGTGCAATTTTCCAATGCAGCATAAAAAGGGACAGGATAAATACCACGGTTACAAGCAGACCGCCGAATACCATAATAAAAAGTGTGGGCACCCAAGTTTCGAGACTGTCCAACTTTGTCGTCGCAATGGCCGTTAAATTTCCTAAGCTAAAATCATTGAAAAAGCCCATTGGCACTTTTTTGATTTTTTCTCCCATAGCGATACGCTTATTTGCGGCTGTAAAATAGCCGGCATGCGTTTGCTTAAGCATGGAATTTTTCTTAGAAATAATGATGCCCAGTAAGGAAAGCAATAAGAATGCGCTGCACATACCAATCGTCTGCCACGTAATTTCCTGCTTTATAATCGCCGCAATGACCAAATAGATGGCCATAAATTGAAAAACGTTAAAAATCGCGCCCAAAAAACTCCAGATCACCGAGGAGCGAATCATTCCTTGCTCACGCTCTGCAAATTTCCATAACTTCTTAAATGTATTAATCATTTTCTTCACCTCGCATGGCCGCACTCCACAATTCTTGGTAAACCGGAGAATCTTTTAAGAGTTCATCGTGTGTTCCGTGATTTTCAACATATCCATCATGGATTACAAATATTTGATCCACATCTGCAATGGTTTTCAGTCGATGGGCGATAATAATGAGCGTTTTGCCTTTTACCAATGCGGCGATGGCATCTTGCAAAATAGCTTCATTTTCTGGATCGATATAGGAAGTGGCTTCATCCAAAATGACAATCGGTGCATCTTTGAGCATGGCGCGTGCAATAGAGATGCGTTGGCGCTCACCGCCGGAGAGATGCCCGCCACCTTCTCCGGCAACCGTTTCATAGCCTTGAGAGAGCTTCATAATGAAATCGTGGCAGCCCGATTTTTTAGCGATTTCTATAATTTCCTCATCCGTTGCATTTTTTTTGCCGATGCGAATATTATCTTTGATGGAAATATCAAACAAATAATTGTCTTGAGATACATAAGAAATAGCATCCGAAAGCTGTTCTAAAGGCATATCCTTGAGAGCTATGCCACCAATTGTTATGGTGCCACTATCGGTATCCCAAAATCCGGCGAGGAGCTTTGCAACGGTCGATTTCCCTGAGCCAGAATACCCGACGAGTGCATTGACACTACCTTCATTGATGTGCAGATTGACATCCTTGATAACCTGTTTGTTGTCATCGTAAGAGAAATTCACGTGATCGAAAGTGATGTCATAGCGTGAAATGTTTTGTGTACCGGTTGCGTGGGATAACTCTTTTGAGTTGAGAACTTTTTCAATCTCACCGGCAATGGTTTTGATGCGACCCATATCGTCCTCATAAGACATCACCTGCATGATATTTGAGATTGTGCCAAACGATAAAATAATCAACATCAAAAGATGAGCGCCGCTTAGGCTACCTTGCATACAGAAGAAAAGGCCAAACGGAATGATGGTTAAAATACCCATCGGTGCAAGCGACATGCTCACCGCATAATCGTTGTTGTTCAAGCCCATCCACTTGCAGTAATAATCTGCTTTGGCATAAACATTATCGCTGTATTTTTTATAGGATGTATCGCCTTGATTAAAAGACTTAATGACCTCGATGCCGTTGATATATTCCACAATCGAGTTGTTCATGTCTTGACCAATTTTGACTGCTTTGGGAAACATTTTAGGCATGCGCTTCATCGGGCCGGCCATAAAAAACATGCCGATCACAAGAGGAACCAGTGCCAAGAGCGAAACGCGCCAATCGAGTACAAACATGTAAACAAGAAGTAAAACCGGGCCAACAATATTAGCGGTCATTTCAGGAATCAGGTGAGCCAGGGTTGTCTCCATGCTGTCAACTTGATTCACGATGACATCTTTTAGCTTTCCTGTGCTTAAATTCAAAATGTTTCCTAACGGCATTTTGAAAAGTTTGTCCATGATATCTCGCCTGATTTCACACAAAGCACCATAGGTCGCCGTATGAGAAATCGTGGTGGAAATACCCATAAAAACTTCTTTTGCGCACAGCAGCGCGAGAATACTGAGGACTCCTTTAGTATAAAAAGCAAAATCTGTATTCTCTGCAATGAGGGCAATGATCATTTTGCTCAAGAGCACATAGGTAAAAAGTCCTGCCAGTACACCCAAAACGGCAAAAAGAACCGAGAAAAAGTAGCCGGTCTTATTTTTGGCGATGTACTTTTTCAATAAGTTCATATCAAAAAACCTCCTTAGTAAATGAATGAAATGCTGAAATTGATGGAAGATTTTAGAGTCCGGAAAGTTCCGCTTACTGAGAAGTCGAACGAGTAAAATAACCTTCAAGCATGGATACCAAGTGCTGTCTGTTCTTTAGAAAATTTTCACGCGTATCTAAAATTTCACAGGATAACAAGCTTGCATTGATGAGATTCGTTACAAATTCATAGTCATCATCAGTAAGCAATCCGCAGTCGTACCCATTCATAAAATGCTTAAAGTAAGTAATCGAATCCCTCTTGAGTTTTTCATATAATGCGTTAAGCTGTTCATTTTTCTTAATCTCACCAAAAAACATGACATAGATAGGCGTAAAAGGATTATTCGCCAACATTTTATCGACGACAACTTCAGCCAAGACATGTGGTGTAAGCCTGTTCCCCATATGTTGAACCGTGTTTGTTACCGTCGCTTCACGCATCCTGCTTCCTCTGTCCATAATGTCGTAGAGGATTTCTGCCGTATTTTTGTAGTAGTAGTATAATCCGCCGGCTGATAAACCGGATTTTTCACGAACATCATCCATCGTCGTATTGTTAAAGCCCTTAGAAGAAAAGAGTGCCATAGCAGCCTTTTGAATGTCTTCCTTACGCATTTCCGGATCTAATCGTTCTCTGACCATCATTCCCCTCTCCTTACCGAGATTATTCTCGGTAAATAGCAAGTTATCATAGACTAACTTGTTTGTCAAGAATTTTATGCGGTAATGGCAATTCGCCTAATATTGCATAAAAAAGAACCCTGCCAGATAGAACAAGATTCTTGTAACGCGTAATGCCTCTTAGTTTAATTTTAGGATGAACATCGCTGTGAGCTTATTAATTTTCGTACCACATACTAAATTTTCGTACCCCTTAGTATTAGGTTCGTACCCTAAGCGGCGATGCCGTTAAAATGTATCAAATATGGTGTTTTGTTCTCTGTGTGCTAGTCGGATGCATCATTCTTGCCTTCGGGATCTGCGTAGAAGTCGCACCAGATGTTGTCACGGTTTCTGGTGAAGGTATTGTAAAGGTAATCGCTCGGGTGTCCCATAAAGAGTTCGGACAAATAAAAGCCGCTTTTGATATCACGCTGATTGTAATTGCCTCCGTGCTCTCCCTCATCTTTTTCCATACGCTCTACGGCATCGGAATCGGGACTGTTATTTCCGCATGTCTGGTAGGACCTATTACGCTCATTTGCAAGAAAGTTCCACTTGTCCAGCATATCCATATTCTTTCACTGCAGGCATCCGAATCATAGATAGCAAAAAGTACCTGTGCTTATCACGATATTTAAAAATACATTAATAAGGAATACCTATTCATAGCAAAAAAACCATAGATTTCAATAACAGATTGGATACCCCTGTTAGGCAGTCTCTAAGCTGAAAGCATATGTATAAGGAGGACAGTATGGATTTTCAGCAGTTGGCAAAGCAAGTTGTTGAGGATATCGGAGGTAAAGATAATATCCAATCCTTAACTCACTGTGTAACCCGACTTCGCTTTAAGCTCAAGGATAGAAGTCTGGCGGACAAAGAGGCAGTGAGTCGGATTAAAGGCGTCATCAATGTAGTAGAGCAAGGCGGTCAATTCCAGGTTGTCATAGGTAATGAAGTAACAAAGGCCTACGACGCTGTAGTGGAACTAACCGGCATTCAAGGACAGGCCATCGATGTGGTGGAAAAGGATGACCTTAAAGTCAAGGGCAAGTTCTTGGACATAGTGATTGACTTAGTAACATCCATTTTTACACCCATTATGCCATCCTTGATTGGTGGCGGCATGATTCGTGCCCTACTGATGATTTTGCTTCAAGTTGGGGTTTTGCAAGAAACGAGCGGCGCTTACATAGTCATCAACGAGATTATGTTGCTATCTTTTCATTTTTACCGGTTTACCTTGCTTTTTGTGCAGCCAATCGCTTTAAATGTAATGAGATGCTAGCTGTTGCTCTTGCTTTGACCATGGTGAGCCCAACTATCGTAGCAACCGTAAAAGATGGTACAGCAGCAAACTTCTTAGGTCTGCCCTTAACCGTTCCTGCTGGTGGCTATGGTGGCGGAGTCTTCCCCATCATCATCAGTGTTTGGTTCTTGAGCGTGGTGGAGCGCTTCTGTAATAAACACATTCATCCAATGGCGCGTAATTTCCTCACCCCCATGATTGAGCTGGTCATTACGGTGCCCATAATGTTCCTTGTTTTTGGTCCACTTGTAAGCGTTTTGGAATCTGCTGTTGGAGATGGCTACCTTGCCCTTCAGCATGCAAGCCCACTCTTAACAGGAATTTTGCTCGGTGGTTTATGGCAGGTCTTGGTGGTATTTGGTCTGCACTGGGGTATTGTTCCTATTGGCCAAATCAATCTGGCTCAGTACGGTCGTAACACTATCGGAGCTATTATTGGACCGTCTAAATGGGCACAGGGTGGCTCAGCTCTTGGAGTTGCTCTTCGCAGTAAAGATCCAGACATCAAACAAAATGCTTTCTCAGCTGGTTTGACCTGTATCTTTGCTATTTCAGAGCCCGCTGTATATGGCGTTAACTTGAAGTACAAGACACCATTTTATATCGCTCTTGTTATGTCTGCGCTTGCTGGCGGTATCTGCGGTTTAGGAAATGCAGCGCAAGTCGGCGGCGGTCCTGTTGGAATTTTCAGCTTCCCCCTCTTCCTTGGAGAAGGTTTCTTTGTATTTTGTCTTTGCTATGATTTTTGCCCTGCTGGCATCCTTTATCGTGACCTACTTCTTTGGTTATGACACAAAAAATGACAATTTGCCTGAAGATACTACGGCAGAAAAGCCTGCTCGCAAGGGCGAGAAGAAAACGGTGTATGCACCACTCTCCGGTAAAGTTTTGCCTTTGGATCAGATTCCTGACCCCGTCTTTGCGCAAGGTGTTATGGGTCCTGGCTGTGGCATTGAGCCCAGTTCGGAAACGGTTTGCGCTCCTTTTGCAGGAACAGTAAGCATGGTGGCTGCTACCAAGCACGCCGTTGGCTTGACAAGTGAGGACGGCATGGAGGTCTTGATTCATATCGGACTCGATACCGTCAACATGAACGGGCAAGGTTTTGAAACACATGTAACAGCGGGGCAAAAAGTGAACCTGGGTGATAAGCTCATTACCTTCTCAGCTGCAGAAATTGAAAAAGCAGGCTACTCACGGACAGTGGCAGTTATTCTCACCAATGCCGATGAAGCTGGTCAAGTAAGCCTTAAAGCCGAAGACACCGTTCAGACAAGCGATGTATTGTTATCCGTTGACTAAGATGACGATAAAAGGATAAACATGGGATTTCCAGAGACATTTTTGTGGGGCGGAGCAACAGCCGCTAATCAATACGAGGGAGGCTACCAGACGGGCGGTAGGACACCGTCTACTTTGGATGCCATTACCGCAGGAAAATACAAAGTGCCTCGGATGGTGACCTTCAAGCGAAAAGACGGAAGTATAGGCACGGTCACTCGAGAGGATGCTTTGCCAGAAGGAGCGATTGGCTATATTGATCCTGATCGCTACTATCCAAGTCACCAAGCAACAGACTTTTACCACCACTACAAGGAGGATATTGCTCTGTTTGCGGAAATGGGCTTTAGATGCTTTAGATTTTCCATCTCTTGGTCTCGAGTCTGTCCCAATAGCTTAAAAGAAGTCAATCCAGAAGGACTTGTCTTTTATGATGCGGTGATTGATGAATTGCTAAAGTATAAGATTGAGCCTGTTATCACTCTCAATCACTTTGATATGCCTATGCATCTCGCAGATAGCTATAATGGCTGGGGCGACCGTAATGTAATTGATGCGTACCTTTTCTTCTGTGAGGTTCTGTTTACTCGCTATCGTGATAAGGTTCGCTACTGGATGACCTTCAATGAAATTAATATTTTGCGGGCTTGGGCTCAACTAGGGATTCATGACAATGGACCTCAAGGACGCTATCAAGCAGCTCATCATGTCTTTGTTGCAAGTGCCAAGGCGGTTTTACTGGGGCATTCCATCCAGCCAGATTTTAAGATTGGAATGATGTGTTGCTATATTCCCACCTACCCCATGACCTGCCAGCCAGAGGACGTCTATGAGGCCCTCAAGGAAGACCGTAAGCGCAAATTTTACATGGACGTCCAATGCCGAGGTTATTATCCAGCGTATCAGCTCAAAGAGTTTGATCGCTTGGGAGTTACCATTGAAAAAGCTCCTGAAGATGACGAGATAATTCGTCAGGGAACGGTGGATTATATCGGCTTTTCCTACTACAACTCAACGGTAGCAACGATAGATACCAACGCAGAAAAAACCGAGGGTAACCAAATTCTTGCCTATAAAAACCCATATCTCAAAACAAGCGATTGGGGTTGGGCAATAGATCCCTTGGGCCTGAGGATTTCTCTCTGCCGTCTGTATGAGCGATACCACCTTCCACTCTTTATCGTGGAAAATGGTATCGGAGCAGTTGATACCGTGGAAGAGGATGGTAGCATCCAAGACGACTATCGAATTGAGTATTTTCGCTCCCATATCCAAGCTATGAAAGATGCTGTTGAGATTGATGGAGTGAATCTTTTGGGATATACCCCATGGGGCTGCATAGATCTTGTCTCTGCTGGGACGGGAGAAATGAAGAAGCGCTACGGTTTTATCTATGTCGATATGGACGACGAAGGTAAAGGCAGTCTCAAGCGCAGCAAGAAAAAATCTTTTGACTGGTATAAGAGAGTCATTGCTAGCAACGGAGAAGACTTAGGATAGACCATTAGGATAGGCTAGCATTTTACCTGCTCAAATCCGTATGATTTTCGAATAACGTATCGCAGCAGTGCGATACGTTATTTTTTACTTTCCAGAACGGTTAATTTCTTACGATTGTCATAACGGATATAACTCATACAGCTTTATATTTAGCGCAAAACACGCCTATTATATACATAACACGCACATAACCATTGCTTTTTGCTATATTATCTTATAATGAATTACAAAGGAGGAACCACTATGGCTAAAGTCAGCACTAATATCAATCTGGATGCAGATCTCAAACGCTCTGCACAGGCTTTACTAAAAGATCTTGGAATGGATCTCACAACAGCAGTGACGATTTTCCTTCGTCAGACAGTTCGCGATCAGGGGATCCCCTTTCAAATCACCCGCAATGTTCCCAATGCTGAGACTATATCCGCTTTACACGAATATGAAGAGATGAAATTGCATCCTGAGAACTATAAGCACTATGCAAACTTTAAAGAGGCAATGGAGGATGTTCTCGCATGAGTTTGCAAGTACGGTGATGAGCTGATCTTATTTCTTAACCGCACAGGGTCACATGCCGATCTCTTTGGTATGTAAGACAGCTCATTCAAGTCAACAAGGAGTATGATGACCTACACGCACACACGTTTAAACGTGTGTGCGTGTATCTATAAAAAGCCAGAAGGAACAGCAGGTATGTTTGATAAGCGCTTACTTAAGCTCTGCCAAGAGGCAAGGCTATATATCGCCGGAAATATTTTCTTCCAATGGGTAGAGTTGCTGCTTAATGCAGCAATGATTTATGTGATTAGCAATGCAGTCCAAAGGCTCTATCTAAAATCCTGGGGCACACAAGAACTGTTGCGCCTTGTTCTTATCATCATATGCTTTACTATCGCACGTTTTGCAACAACAAAACTGGCGACAAAAATGAGCTACCTCGCATCCCGCAACGTCAAAAAAACGCTACGCGAAAAGATATATAAAAAGCTCCTTGCGCTTGGCGGAAGCTGGCATGACAAAGTAAATACCGCAGAATTGGTACAAGAAAGCGTAGAGGGTGTTGAGCAGCTTGAAAACTATTTTGGACTGTATCTTCCACAATTCTTTTATGCATTTCTAGCACCAATTACGCTCTTTGTGCTGTTTGGACTTTACGGGAGTTGGACAGTCGGTGCCATACTGCTGGTTTGCGTACCCCTAATTCCGGGGGCCATTATGATAGTGCAAAAGATTGCCAAAAAGCTTCTTAGTACATACTGGGATCAATATACACAGCTGGGAAGCACCTTTCTTGAAAATCTACAGGGCATGACAACACTAAAAACTTACCAGGCGGACGCATGGAAAAATGAGCAGATGAACGCTGAGTCGGAGCACTTTCGCAAGGTGACCATGGCGGTACTCACCATGCAGCTCAATTCCATTATCGTCATGGACTTTTTAGCGTATGGCGGAGCGGCTCTCGGCATTATCCTTATCGTAAAATCCTTCATGGATGGAAGCCTTTCTCTTGCAAGCGGCTTGTTCATGATTCTGTTGTCGGCAGACTTCTTCCTGCCTATGCGCAAGCTGGGAAGCTACTTCCATATAGCCATGAATGGCATGGCCGCAAGTGACAAAATTTTTACGTTCTTAGACCAAACAGAGCCAAAACAAGGGACTCAGACTGTCTGCGGCAGGAATATCTCTGTCAAAAATCTCGGCTTTTCCTACGATGGAAAGCGAGAGGTATTGCACGGTATTGACATGGAGATTCCGGAGCAGAGCTTCATTGGGATTATCGGTAAATCTGGTAGCGGCAAATCAACCCTTGCCCGCCTTCTTATGAGAAGAAGCCATCCAACCTCTGGTGAGATCCAAATAGATAAAACGCCGCTCGAAGCCATTTTGGAAGAAAGCCTCATGGAGACCATAACCTACCTTGGTTTTGGAAGCGTCTTTTTTAAGGGAACGGTGTACGAAAACCTAGCGCTTGCTATGACAAAGCCAGACGAGAAGCGCATGTGGCAGGTACTTCATGATTGTCAGCTTGACGCTTTTCTCCACACCCAAGACGGGCTACAAACGCAACTTCTAGAAAACGCCTCTAATTTGTCGGGCGGGCAAAGACAACGCCTTGCACTGGCAAGAGCAATTTTGCACGATACACCCATCTATATCTTTGATGAAGCCACCAGCAACATAGATATAGAGAGTGAAGAAGCTATTTTAGATGAAATACGTCGTATGGCTCAAAGCAAGACAGTCATTATGATCTCCCACCGTCTTGCAAATGTTGTCTTCGCAGACACCATTTACTGTATGGACCAAGGCACCATAGTTGAAAGCGGAACTCACAATGAGCTGCTCAAGCAAAACGTTACATATGCTGGGCTGTGGGAAACGCAACAGATGCTAGAGCAGTATGGAAAAGAGGCTCTGTAAATGAATCGTCAATCAAAAGCAAAAGTCCTCTTTAGGATGCTTGGTCTAGTAAAGCCGCTTGCTGGCTGGATGGTACTTACTGTTTTGATGGGGACCCTGGGATTTCTTGCGGCACAGTTCATTCCCATTCTTGGTGCATATGGCATTTTGTGTGGACTGGAAAACCGTGCCTTCTCCCCTCTTTGGCTGCTTTGGGCATCATTGATTGCCTGTGCTCTTTTGCGAGCCGTGTTTCGCTTAATAGAGCAGCGGACAAATCACTACATCGCCTTTACCCTGCTTGCCATCGTTCGCGATAAGGTATTTAAGGCGCTCAGAAAACTCTGTCCTGCCAAGCTGGAGGGACGAGACAAAGGAGATCTTATTAGCCTCATCACTTCTGACGTGGAACTGTTAGAGGTCTTTTACGCTCATACCATCTCGCCCATCTGCATTGCTGTTCTCACATCGGGGATCATGTGCGTCTATATTGGCCATTTTCATTGGAGCCTTGGGCTGCTTGCCCTCGTTGCATTTTTGGTCGTTGGAGTCGTACTTCCTCTTGTGATTTCAAAGCAAAGCGGGACGGTGGGAGATGCGCTTCGTGCCCAATCGGGAGAGCTGGCAGCATTTATGCTAGAGAATATCCGCGGTCTGGACGAGACAATACAATATGGTTGTGCAAATCAAAGACTGACAGCCATAAACCAAAAAACGGACGAGCTCAGCAAGCGTCAGGCCCTGCTCAACCGTCTTACGGGCACCAACCTAGCTCTTGCCAACACACTGATTCTTCTCTTTGATGCGGCAATGCTGCTGCTTTCTGGCAGCTTGTACCTCAACGGTACGGTGGGATTTGACGGTTTTCTCATCCCTCTTATCGCACTGATGTCCTCGTTTGGTCCGGTTATTGCACTGGCAAATCTTGGTACAACCTTGCAATCCACCACCGCAGCCGCTTCCCGCGTACTCAGCCTTTTGGACGAGAAGCCCCAAACGCAGGACATAACTGGGAGAGAAGACATTTCCTTTACTGGTGCAGAACTGCGTGACGTATCGTTTTCATACAGTGGAGAAACAATTCTGGATCAGCTATCGGTTTCGTTTCCCAAAAATACAATTGTTGGGATAGTGGGAAAATCTGGCTGCGGAAAATCTACTATGATGAAGCTCCTTATGCGTTTCTGGAAAGCAAACAAGGGCTCAGTGAGCATTTCCAATAGAAGCGTGGAAGAGATCAACACATCTAACCTGCGCGCCATGGAAAGCTATATGACCCAGGACACGCAGCTGTTCATGGATACCATTGCAAATAACATTAGGATAGCCAAGCTTTCTGCCAGCGATAAAGAAGTAGAGGCTGCCTGTAAAAAAGTGGCTCTGCACGATTTTATTATGACGCTGCCCAAAGGCTATGAAACACAGGTAGGAGAGCTGGGCGAAACCCTCTCTGGTGGTGAACGTCAGCGTATTGGACTAGCACGAGCCTTTTTACACGATGCACCCTTTATGCTGCTTGACGAGCCTACCAGCAATCTGGACAGCTTAAATGAGGCGCTTATTCTGCGTTCATTACGCGAGCAAGCAAGCGATAAAACCATTGCTCTTGTATCGCATCGCAAAAGCACCGTACGTATTGCAGACACGGTGATCTCTATGGAACAGGGAAGAATTTCGTAGCGCATTCGCACAAAATATAGCTTGGTTTTAGCTCTCCGACTCCTCCTGAGCTTTAACCTACTGAGCTTTAATAATAACGCTGTTTTTAGTTTTATTTAAGGTATGTAACATAATAGCTGCTACCATGTACATAAGAGAAACCTTTGTGATAGCGTACATGCTCTCTCGTACACACAAGAAAAGGAGGCCACATGGACTTTTCCGAGTTGGTCAAGCTACTGGGAATCCTAGTAGTAATTGTGGGATTTACCCTTAAATGGGATTCAATCCTTACCATTTTGGCGGCTGCCATAGTAACTGCAGTTATTGCAGGCATGGATCCCATTGTCTTCTTGCAAACCTTAGGCAAAAGCTTTGTATCCAACCGCGCCATGCTTATTACCGTAGTTATTTTCATACTTACGGGTACCCTCGAAAGAAATGGTTTGCGTGTAGCAGCACATCGCGTTATGTCCAGCATCAAGGGTGCTTCGGCTGGCATTGTTATGGCAATCTACGGTGTGTTCCGCGTCATTTTTGGTGCCTTTAACGTAAGCTTTGGCGGTGTAGCCGGTTTTGTGAAGCCGGTTGTTATGCCTATGGCAGAGGCCGCGGATGATCCCGACGGTAAAACTATGAGTCCCAAGCACCGCGACGAACTCAAAGCCATGGCTTCTGGTATGGAAAACATTGCTTGGTTCTTTGGTCAGGTCCTCTTTGTGGGATCTTCGGGCATGCTGCTGGTACAGGGTACCTTAAAAGATCTTGGTTACACTGTTGACCTGGTCAAGCTTGCTGTTATAGAAATCCCTGTCGCTATCATTGCTGTCCTATTTACCTCTGCGTATTACATCATTTTGGATCGTCGCTACCAAAAGCGTGATCAAGAGCTTTTGGCACAGGCTGCCGAGAAGACCGCACAGGTCGCAGACCAGGAAGGAGGCGAAGCGTAATGGGAGCATTCATTGCATTCTTCACCTCAACCGATCCAGAGATTACGCTTTCTTTGAAGCTGCTTGAGATCGTCTACCTCATCGTAGGCCTCGTTTTGCTATATGCCGGCATTGCCAACTTCCGCGATAAAACCAACGAGAAGCGCATTGGCTCAGGAATCTTTTGGACCATGCTAGGTCTGCTTTTTGTGGTAGGCCGCTGGATACCTGCGGAATACACTGGTATCGGCCTGGTTATCATGCTCCTTCCTGTCATCTTTAAACAGATCGACAAGGGCAAAGATGTTACCAAGCCAAGCGAGGAAGAAATGGAGTATGCCTTTAACACTATTGGCAACAAGATTTTCCTTGCAGCATTTAGTATTGGCGTAACCGCGTTGCTCGGAGCTTTTATTTTCCCCAAGATTTCCTCTCTTGTCGGTCTAACTGTGGGCGTGTTTATCGGCTGCATCATTTTGATTGTTCTTCGCCCCAAGCAAAACACCCCCAAGGTCTTTATCGAGGATGCTCGTCGCATGCTTGATGTGGTTGGTCCTTTGCTCATCCTTCCTATCTTGCTTGCAATTCTTGGTGCTACCTTTACCGCGGCAGGCGTTGGTGACGTTATATCGCACCTGGTAGGCGGCATTATTCCTGAAGGCAACCTTGTGGTTGGCATCATTGTCTACTGCGTGGGCATGGCGCTGTTTACCGCCATCATGGGCAATGCCTTTGCCGCTATTACCGTTCTTACCGTTGGTATTGGCGCTCCCTTTGTACTTTCTTTGGGTGCAGATCCAGCTGTTGTAGGCGCACTTGCACTTACCTGCGGTTTTTGCGGAACCCTTATGACCCCCATGGCAGCAAACTTTAACATTGTGCCCGTTGCTATCCTTGAGATGGATGATGAGTACGGCGTTATCAAAAAGCAGCTCATTCCCGCTGCCTTTATGCTGCTGGTCCAAACAATTATGATGATTATTCTTGCTGTTCACTAAGGAGAATACCATGGCAAAGATCCTTGTAACTGGTTTTCAACCTTTCGGCGGAGAATCTATGAACCCAGCGTGGGAGGCGGTACGCGCACTGCCCGACACCATTGCGGGCGCTGAGGTTGTCAAGATAGAAATCCCGGTTGTGTTTGGTGAAGGAGCCGCAAAGGTAGCAGCAGCTATCGAGGCCGAGCAGCCCACCCACGTGCTGTGCGTTGGACAGGCTGGCGGCCGCGCTAAGATCACCCCCGAGTTCGTAGGTATCAACTATCGCGATGCCCGCATTCCAGACAATGCCGGAAATCAGCCAATTGACGAGAAGATCGTCGAGGGAGCACCTAACGCATACTTTGCAACCCTTCCCGTACGCGCCATGATACGTGCTATGAATGACGCTGGTATTCCAGCAGCGGTTTCCTACACGGCAGGCACCTACGTATGCAACGATGTTATGTACAGCCTCTTGCACGAGCTTGCTACCAAGCACCCCAACGTACACGGTACCTTCCTGCATGTCCCGTATGCAACCGAGCAAGCAACCAAGCAGCCCGTAGGCACAGCCAGCATGACTGTTGAGATGATGACACGAGGACTGGAGCTGGCACTCGAAGCAGCCATTACGCACGATGTCGATGTTGTTGATGGCGCAACCGGAGATATTCAGTAGGTTTGCAATCAAACAAACATACGGGGCTTCTCGCCCCTCTAGCCCTCTAGTAAAAGCACTAAAAGGCCTGTCACGCGGTGGCAGGTTTTTTAGTGGCACAGGTACAGATTCCAACCCAAAACAAACGACGCTTTCACAAAGCGCTTCCTTAAAGCACACGACACTCCACCAACGCAGCGCCGCTCCAGAATGCTGCAGAGCGTACTTTAAGTAAACTTTGATATATCAGCTGTATTCCCATGCGCGCGTGCTATACTAAAAAACTGTGAATTTTTCTGCGAAAGGCCTACACATGAGTCGTGTATCACGCAAGGAAGATGCGTTTTTTAGCCTCTTTTCTGAGTTTGCATCATTAACCGTTTCTGCAGCTAAACTCTTTGTTGATCTCGTAGACAACTACCCCGCTTCACAAGATTTGGTTCCCAAGATTAAAGACTATGAAAACCTCTGCGATGAGCAAGTGGGCAAGATCATTACCACGCTCAATTCTTCTTTTATTACGCCTTTTGATCGAGAAGATATTTCTGAGCTTGCACTGCTTATGGATGAGATCGTAGACGGCATGGAAAGCACCTCTGCTCGTTTTGCTTTATATGACATCACTACCATACGCCCTGAAGCCACTCAAATGGCACATCTACTCTTGTTTGCAACAGAGGAATTGCAAAAAGCCTTTGATCGTTTTTCCGATTACAAAAAAGATGAATCCGTTATCAAACATACTAAAGCAACCAATGAGTATGAAGATAAGGCAGACGTGGTGTATCGCACTGCAATGGGTGACATCTTCCGTGATACCGAGCATCCCGTTGAGGTCATTAAATGGAAAAGCCTCATGGACAAAATGGAAGAAACCATGGATGCCTGCAAACATGTTGCAAATGCAGTACAGAACGTAATCGTCAAAAATGGTTAGTGTATTACTCGTTGCGGTATTAGCCGCCGCACTACTCTTTGAATTTATCAATGGCTTTCACGATACGGCAAACGCTATTGCTACCACGGTTTATACCAAAGCACTTCCCCTGCGCGTAGCAATCATGATGTCCGCAACCATGAACTTTATTGGTGCTCTTACCAGCGAAAAAGTTGCTATGACTATCGCAAGTGGTCTTGTTACGGTACAACTCCAACTCTATGTTATCTTTGCTGCACTGGCAGGTGCTATTATCTGGGATTTATTTACCTGGTGGTTTTCCATCCCAAGTTCCAGCTCCCATGCACTTATTGGTAGCCTTATTGGCGCAACCATTATGTTTACCCACTCAACCAGCGATATTCTCTGGAAGGGTGTCGTAGAAAAGGTTGTTATTCCTCTGTTTACCTCCCCTCTTATAGGCATGGCTTTAGGTTATCTGTTTATGAAGCTTGTTTTTGAGCTCCTGGCAGAGTGGCCACCCAAAAAAGCTAATGGACTGTTCCATAAGCTGCAGATCTTATCGGCAGCGTTTATGGCTTATAGTCACGGCAATAATGACGCACAAAAAACCATGGGTATCATTACGCTTGCTTTGGTTACAGCTGGCTTATACGATCCGTCGCTGGGCATTCCCCTATGGGTCAAGCTTGTGTGTGCTACCACCATGGCACTTGGCACCTCTATTGGCGGCGGTCGCATTATGCGTACCGTAGGAGATGGCGTAACCAGGCTTACCCCTGTTATTGGCTTTGTAGCAGAAGCCAGTTCCACCATTGCCATTGAAGTCATGACCGCCTTGGGCGCACCTGTTTCTACCACGCAAGTTATCACCACCTCTATCATGGGCGCTGGCTCTGCTCGTAGGCGCACTTCGGTACGCTGGGGCGTTGCTCGCAAGATTATTGCTGCATGGTTTATCACACTACCCGCAACCATCTTTTTAGGTGCTCTGGTAGCATTTGCAACAGGCTTGTTCCTAGCCTAAAAGGTCTACGTAGTGGTTATGTAGGGGTAGTTCGCATGTTTAACCTTGTGCTTGTAGAACCAGAAATACCTACCAATACCGGCAATATTGGCCGAAGCTGTGTGGTCAGTGGCACCCGTCTTCATCTTATTGGGCCTCTAGGCTTTTCTTTGGACGATAAAAGCCTCAAACGTGCGGGCATGGCATATTGGCAAAGCCTTGACGTACAGCTCTATGAGAGCTGGGAGGACTTTATGGAGCAGAATGCTCCCTTTGCAACACCAGCTCAAACGGGGCCAACACCGTCCACATCTCCAAACCACAGCCTCCCTCAACTGCATTTCTTAACCAAAAAGGCACGTAAGACCTATGCAGAAGCCACCTATCGTGACGGAGATTTTCTCATCTTTGGTAAAGAGAGCTGTGGGTTGTCCGAAGAGCTTCTGGCTCAACACGCTTTAGAGTGTGAACGTATTCCCATGCTTTGTGACGATGAGTCCCTCATAAACGGTGATACCTGGAGCAGTAGGAACGCTTCACTGGCTTCTCAAACTACGCCACACACCCATGAAGCCTTGCTGGCTCAAGACATTTGTGGCAACTTCATTGATCCAGAAGACTACCACGTAAGCGCTCTTAATCTGTCTAACGCAGCCGCAATCGTACTCTATGAAGCCTTGCGTCAGACTAATTTTTCCACTATGGGAAAATAATACTTGCATAACTGCGATAGGACGCGTACAGTTCTTAGCAATTATAAAACGGCTAACAAACTTAAGGAGGCGCACGGATGACCAGCTCCACAGTACAATTTGTTCTTACTAACTGGTGGTGGCGCATGCATATTGCAATCGGTCAATCGTGAGTCTTCTGCACGCGCTACTCGCTCTTCTGTAGTATTTCAGGAACTCCCGGGAGACCGGGAGTTTTTTATTAGCTCAGTAAGTTCAGCCAGTTCAGTGCAGCAAGACCTATGACCACCAGCTCTAAAACAGGTTCTACGATGCAAGCACCCATAAGCAAAAGGAAGGTAGCATATGCCAAAACCCGGTCAACAGCCAAGGACGTGTACCGTCGAGAAGGTCGATGAACTAGAAGTTCGTTCCCTTATTTTGCTTGCCGTTCTTCTCGCTGCAGGATTTATTTTGAACTTTACCGTTGGCAAAGCAATCTCAAGCATTTCTGGTGGCCTCATTAGTCCTGAGTTTATCATCTCGGCTTTTTGCATCACCATTTTGATCGTAAAGCCACGTACGCGCCAGGCATGTATATTTGGTCTCATATCTGCTGCAGTCATTCAAATCACCACCACCTCACCGTTTATTGATTTTGTCGCCGAAGGCATTGCCGCCGTACTTATGGCTTGGATGGTACGCGCCGGAAGCAAACTGCCCCATGCCAAGGCCCTGCCCTTTATAAGCACCGCGATAACCACTACTGTCTCGGGACTCATTTTTATGGGCATCAAAATTGTCATGATTGGCGCAGCAACCCAGCTTGTTGCCGCCATGACGCCCGTTATCATTTTGACGGCCCTGTTTAATGCAGTGCTGGTACAAAGCCTATACAAACCTGTTGTTGACGCCCTAAAGATTGGATAAACATGACGCAGCAATCCGTTATTCATCTTGATGACGTAAGCTTTTCTTACACGTCCAATCCGGATGACGCACACACGTCCACCTTTGCACTTGAACAACTCTCTTTGGATATTACCAAGGGAGAATTTGTTGGGATTATTGGTCCTTCTGGTGCAGGCAAATCAACACTGGCCGCCGTACTTTCTGGAGCAATCCCCCACCATACGCAAGGAGCCTTCTATGGAGCGGCTTTTATCCAAGGTCAGGACAGCTGCAACGTAAGCCTGACAGATATTTCTCAACAGGTAGGCAGTGTATTGCAAGACATCGACGCACAGATGGTTGCCTCCGTCGTAGAGGATGAAATTCTCTTTGGTCTAGAAAACTTTGGCGTTCCCCACGAACTTATCGAGAAGCGCCTGGAGGATGCCCTTGCCACTACTGGCATTAGCAATCTGCGCTACCGAGACATCGCTACTCTATCGGGCGGACAAAAACAAAAACTTGCCCTAGCAGCTATCCTAGCCTTACAGCCGCAGATCTTAGTACTTGATGAGCCAACCGCAGCCTTGGATCCGCAGTCTTCTCAAGCCATCTTTGACCTGCTCAAAGATCTATCTCAAAACAGCAATATCACCATTGTGGTTATAGAGCAAAAGGTTGCGCTGCTCTCCCACTACTGTTCACGCATGCTGGTCATGGACCATGGTCGCATTGCTCTTGATGGCACCCCACGCGAGGTTTTACAGCACAGTGAGCAGCTGCGCACCATTGGCGTAGACAGCCCTCGAGTCACCAGAATTTCCAACAGCCTGTATACGGCAGGGCTGTTAGCCACCCCTCAGACCTGCATTACCCCACAAGAGGCCTGTGACCAAATATGCTCACTCCTCACAGCTGCCAATATATATCCCGATCCCAGCTCCATAGCAGCTAGCGAGAAACCCTCTGATGTTGCAGCGGTATCTACCTCAGACGCGGCTGTGGTTGCTCGTGTCAATAACCTGTCCTTTTCCTATGCAGGCGGCGATGCTCTCCATGACATAAGCTTTACGCTTCATGAGGGGGAGACGCTGGCGGTCATTGGCCAGAACGGCGCAGGTAAAACCACTCTCACCAAGCTTATGAACGGATTGTTGCAGCCTAAAAGCGGCAGCGTGCAGATTGCTGGTATGGATACGCGCACGACACCAACAAGTACCCTTGCTGCATCGGTGGCAACACTGTTCCAAAATCCAGATCATCAGCTATCCAAAAACACGGTACTTGAAGAAGTAAGCTTTACGCTTGAACTCCATGGCTGTGATCGTCAAACAGCGCACATGCGTGCACAGCGTGTTTTAGACAAGTTTCATTTACCGGCACAGGCATCTCCCTTCCAGCTATCACGCGGGCAGCGGCAAATGGTAGCCTTAGCAAGCATTGTGGTCTTAGAACCCAAACTTGTTATTCTAGATGAACCAACAAGTGGACTGGATTATCGCGAGTGCATGACCGTTATGCAAGCCATCACAGAACTCACTCAGAACAAAACAGCCGTCCTTATGGTATGCCATGACATGGAAGTGGTCTTGGACTTTGCAGATCGCATACTTGTTATGGCAGAGGGTCACCTGTTAGCAGATGCTACGCTTGCCTGTGTATGCGCTCGGCCGCAGCTCATGCAAAAGGCTTCTATTCAGCCTCCTCAAACGCTTGCACTTGCTGCACAGCTCACGCAAAAGGGCTATCCAAACTATGCAGACCTTACCCACGTAGATGAGTTCATTGCAACCACGACGGAAATGATGCACCATGAATAACCTCATTGATTACACCCCTGGAACCAGCGTTCTCCATCGACTCAATCCTGTTGCTAAGCTTGTTTTAGCTGCCAGTATCATTGCTGCAACACTTCTTGCTCACTCATTTGTGATGTTGCTTAGTTTGCTGGCACTCAGCTTTCTTCTGGCGACAAGTGCCGGCGTTGCTCGCAAGCTTGCTACCCTGCTCTATATGCTCGTGCCACTGGCGCTCATCATGTTGCTGTTCCAAACCTTCTTTATACAAGAAGGTACGCGCCTGTGTGCATGGATCACCCTTGATGGTCTAACTACAGGCGCGATAGTGGGGTTGCGTTTGATTGGCATTGCTCTTCCGTTGGTACTGATGCTTATGGTTACACGCCCTAACGATCTGGCCAATGCCTGCGTTGAGCGCTTGCATATTCCTTATCGCTATGCTTTTACGTTTACCTCTGCACTACGCTTTATTCCCATCTTTTCCAAAGAGATGACCGCTATTATGGAAGCTCAAACGGCGCGTGGAGTTGAGTTTGACACCAAAAATCCGCTCAAAAAAATGCAGCTCATGATGCCCGTTATCATACCTTTGCTTGTCAGCTCTGTTGCCAAGACAGACAGTGCTGCCCTCGCTGCCGAACAGCGTGGTTTTTACCTCAGAGGTGCTCAGAGCTCATTCAAGCGCTACCCCTTGAGCGGACTCGATGCTGTATGTTTTGTTTTATGCATAGGTATTATCGCCTGCACTGTAATGTTCTAAATTTTTATAGAACCACTTGCCGTAAATATACGCACATCACCTTTTTTACACATCAAAAATTCGACTGGAATACCTATTATAAAAACCGGTAGTATGCCCAGCTTATTCAGGTAGCTGGGTAGGCAAAAGTTCGTAGGTAAAGGAGAAGCATGATACCAACAAAGAAAGGGTATTCGCTTTTCAAAACCGCTGGTAAAGTCGTAACACTCGGCACAGCTCTTTTGATGGCACTACCTCTCGATGCTCTAGCATGCACTCAGGTGTACGTTGGACCAAAGGCTACCGATAACGGCAACGTCTATGTTGGCCGCACCGAGGACTACAATCCTCGTCATGGCAAGGTATTTGGCATTCAGCAGCCTCGTACCAATCCAACGTTTTCCTCCGCTGAGTCCAACTTTGAGTGGACTTACAATGGCACCACACATCGCTACACCTATGTGCGCGACGTGGCGGGCGATTGGGATGGGCGTCAGGATGCCTATTCCGAGGCCGGCACCAACGATGCCGGTGTCAGTGTTTCCGCAACGCTGACCACAGACTACAACTCCAAGATTGCTGCTGTTGATCCCTGTGGCAACGAGGTAGAGGGTAGCGAAACCGGCATTGGTGAGTACACCTTGGGCGATGTATTGCTGGCTTGCTCTGGTAGTGCTCGCGAAGGCGTCCAGCTCCTTGGAAACATTATCAAAGAGCATGGCAGCTTTGACTGCAACCAGATCATCATTACAGATGCTAATGAGACCTGGGTATTTATGCAGCTATCTGGTCATCAGTGGTGCGCAGTTAACCTGACTGCAGCTGCTCCTGACAAGGTTTCTGTTAACCCCAACATTGGCAAGCTTAAGTTCCAGGTAGATCTCAACGATCCTAATGTTTGCCTCCACTCTGAAGACATGGTAAAGACGGCAGAGCAAGCTGGTACTGCTACCTACTTTGACGCAGAGAAGACCCAGTTTGACGTAGCCACTTCTTACGGCGCAGCCGATCCTGGCCCTGGTCAGTACACCCGCTATGCACAGGGCCATGCTCACTTTGGTGACATCTTGTCAAAGGACAACTACACCTTAGATCCAAACAAGGGCGTAACTGATATTGTCGATACTCAGTTGCTGTTCACCCCTGGTAAGACTGGCATTACCCTCATGGATTCCATGAAGGCGCTGTGCGCTCGCGGTCAAAATACTGCGTTTGACGCCAACCTCAACAAAAAGTTCTACTCCATTGGTAACAACCGCAACGTAGAGGGCAACTTGTTCCAGGTTCGTCAGGGCATGTCCTCTGATGTAGCTACCATTCAGTGGGAAAACCTTTCTCGTCTTGAGTTTGGTCTGTTCTTGCCCAGCTATTCCGCACTTCTTACCGAGGTAGATACCAACATCTATCCTACGATTGACAAGTTCACCACTGAGCACACGGGTGCGAGCGAGCGCAAGGACTCCGTAGAGGCAGCTATGGATGCTTCTACCGAGAATGGCTCTTTGGATTACACCATCATGGACATCAACACCTTGGCATACAACAATCGTGATGATTTGGCCAAGCCTGTTCGTACGTATCTTGATGCACTCCAGAAGCAAATCATTGCTCAGCAGGATATGGTAGATACCGTTATGCAGGCAACCCCTGCCGCTGAGCGTTCTGCCCTTGCCAACAATGCTCACAAGGTAATCAGCCAGCAGGCCTACAATAAGCTGCACAATCTGCTTACCGAGATGCGCGAGTGGCTCAACGGTGACAAGTCCTCTGCCTTTGTTCCAAGTGACTGGAATGCAGACACCAATGACACCAAGGGGCCCATCTACTACGCAGCTTCAGCAGTTGCTCCTACCATTACCAAGGTTTCTGACTCCTCTACCGTTATGGTTAACGAGACCGCAACGCTTTCGGTTGAGTCCAACATTCCCGATGGTGTTAAGGGCAGCGACCAATTCTTGAAGGTTGCTTGGTTTAACAAGGCCACGGGCGAGCAGATAGCCGAGGGTGCAAGCTTTAATGCCGATACCTCCCAGGCTGGTACAACTGAGTACTATGCCGTGGTACACAACACCCTTTCTGGTAAAACTGTTACTTCTGATGTGGTAAGCGTTACCGTTAAGGCTCAGCCTGCTGCTACGGAAGATCCTCAGGCCAACAAGCCCATGCCTAACAAGACCAACAAGGTTCGTGGTGGCAAGCTTCCTAAGACGGGCGACTCTGCCAATATGGCTGTAGCATCCGTTATGGGTATTGCCGGCGTTGCTCTTGCCCTGGCAGCTGTAGATCACAAGCGCAAGAACCACTAGTCTTAACTAGTATCGTTTAGCGCACTTTTGTGAGCTTAAGCAACACGCCCTCGCATAATGCGAGGGCGTGTTTTTTCTTCAAGGAATTCTCTAAGATGTATCGTCTCTAAAGCAGTCTCTAAAACAAGCTAGGACAAAAACGCAGCTCTTTAACCTAGCTTTCTCTAGGACCTAGCTCTCATCCAGATCATCTTCCCATGATTCAAGACACGCATCCAACAGCGTCTCAATACGATCCCGATCCATGTTGCGCCCAATAAAGCACAGCTTAGTTTGGCGGTCCCCCGTCTTGGAGTTCCACTCATCCATAATTTCCGGATTCTGAGCAATCAGCTGCTGTTGCTGCTCTGATGGAGCACTGGCTACAAACAAGCCATTCTCGCTTAGGGTTACCTGACGACCCGCCTGCTCAAACACAAAGCACATATCAGGGTCTTGAGAGGCCCACAACATGCCTTTACAGCGGATAATACCCAGCTCATCCCACTTTTGTAGTACGTCATTAAAGGCATCCACATTAAAGGGCTGGCGACGACGATACACAAAGGTAGAAATACCATATTCCAAAACTTCAGGGTCCTCATGCTCCTCTGGATGCTCCATAGCATGCATCCACACGGCGGAGTTATAGGCTTTATCAAAATCAAAACAACCCGTGTTAAGCAACTTATCCAAAGGAACGCAACTGTTTTGTGCCTCAATGATGGTGGCATCTTTTTGTAGGCTTCGCACCAAGCCCTTTAGCTCTGCAAGCTGCGCTTTAGAGACCAGATCGGTTTTGTTGAGTACCAGCGTTGAGCAAAACTCAATCTGCTGAATGAGCAGCGCCTCAAGATCATCCTCATCGATCATATCGGAAAGCAAATCCTGACCGCCATTAAACTCGTCATACATACGAGCACAGTCCACAACGGCCACGATGTTATCCAAATCCAGCGGCGCACCATCGCCAGCCCACTTGCTTTGATCGCAAAATGCGCTGATGGTATAGGCAATGGGAATAGGCTCACAGATGCCGGATGCTTCAATCACGATGTAATCAAACTTGCCGCTGTTTGCAATCTCAGAGAGCTGCCGCTCCAAATCTTGCGACAAGGTACAGCACAAACAACCATTGGTCATAGGAATGAGCTCATCGGTTTGAGATAAAGCGCCGTCTGCAATCAGCTGGGCATCTACATTTACCTCGCCAATATCGTTAACGATAACCGCTGCACGGATGCCCTCAGTATTAGCCAAAATATGGTTGAGCATCGTGGTTTTACCGGCGCCCAAATAACCAGTAAGCAGAATAATTTTCACTGGAGTCTTTTGCTGTGTCATAACACCCCTTCTTCAATTTCTGTACCTGTGCCATGATATGCCTACTATGCAAACTCACATGACACATGCCCTATGTTTCGCCAAACCATTATACTCAGTAGCTGAAACATATACACATCTAAAGGAATAGCTATGATTCTTGCCTCTTCTTCCCCACGACGCTTGCAGCTTTTGCAAGAGCTTGGCATCACGCCTATTGTGCTGCCAGCCGCAATTGATGAGTCTCCTCTTCCTGCAGAGAAGCCCACTGCACTTGTAGCGCGTCTAGCCAAGCAAAAAGCGCTGGCCTGTCAAAAACGTGCTCTGCATGAATTAGAGCTCGCATCCAGAGCAAATCAGGTCATAGTTGCTGCAGATACAACGGTGTGGTTTCAGGACACCATCTTGGGCAAGCCAAGCAACGCAGAAAATGCCATTCATATGCTCAAACAACTCTCTGGAAAAACGCATCAGGTTTCTACAGGAGTGCAGCTTCTTAAGCTCGATGCCAGCGGTACTATTGCCGCTCAAGCAACCTTTATCGAGACGAGCCAGGTAAGCTTCTATGACCTTAGCACGCAAGACATTGAGCGCTACGTTGCCACGGGCGAACCCATGGACAAAGCAGGAGCGTATGGCATTCAGGGATATGGCCGCCTGCTTGTACAAAAAATTGATGGTGACTTCTTTAGTATCGTAGGACTTCCTGTTGCACGCCTTATGCGAGAAATACAAACACTTGAAGAACAGGTCCAAGAAACGGAGGGGCTATGAGCCTTAGCTCTATTACTCAAATCCCAGGCATCTATGCCGCTCATTATACCAATGAACAGGATGCCACAGGCTGCACCGTTATTATTTGTCCCGATGGCGCTACTGGTGGTGTAGACGTTCGTGGCGGAGCACCTGCCACCCGAGAGACCGATCTGCTACGCCCAGAAGAGACCGTGGCTGTTTTACACAGCGTTGTGCTTTCCGGTGGTAGCGCCTATGGTCTTGAATGTATGTCCGGCGTGGCTAATGAGCTCGAGAAGCGCGGTGTTGGCCTAGACGTTGGCGTTGGAATTGTTCCTATCGTCAGCGGTGCATGCGTCTTTGATCTTGCTTGTGGCAACCCCACCGTTCGTCCCGGCCTTGCTGCAGGTGCAACAGCCGTAGCAGATGCGCTCGATACCAACGCTCCCCTTGCTCGCGGTAACGTTGGAGCTGGCACCGGTGCTACCGTAGGCAAGCTTGCTGGTCCTTCTCGCACTATGAAGGGTGGACTTGGAGAAGCGGTCCAGGCATGCGGAGCGCTTATCTGTGGTGCCGTAACAGCGGTCAATGCGTGCGGCACAGTAGTAGATCCGCTTACACATCTGCCCATAGCAGGCGTTTTGGACGAGAAGGGCAGCGCATGCATAGCAGATACAACAGAGCTGCTACTAAACGCAAGCGCACAGATGCCTTTATCGCGCACGAATACCACTATTTCGTGTGTCGTAACTAATGCCAAACTTACCAAAGCTCAGGCAACTAAAGTAGCTCAGATGTCCGCAGACGCCTATGCCCACACCATTGAACCTACGCACACCACCAATGATGGTGACACTATTTTTGTAATGGCTACAGGTCAGGTAGAACTACCGGTAGACGTGGTCGGTGCACTTGCTACCAGAGTTTTGGAAACCGCCATTGTAGACGCGGTCCAGCAAGCAAAAACGGCTTATGGCTTTAAGGCAGCCTGTGATCTGTAAAGCTACAGCAGCGGTAAGGATTAATTAAACTTATACAGCTTTTGTGCCACCCGATAGATATAGATGGTTGTTTTAACACCCGCTTTAGTAGGCAGGTTAGTAGCAAAACCAACTACTCCGCGACGTGCCCGCCGATACATGCGGTCATCATAGGCCTTTAGTTCATCCCAAAGAGCCTGGCAATTATCCATAGCATCTGGATCGTCAGACATACGCGAGTAAACAGAACAGACAGCCATCATAAGGGTAAAGTGATTGCACATATAGCTGCGCAGTTTTGCTACTTCTATATCATCATACAAATGGTAGGCATGCATCATGATACGTGTAACCGCCAGCTGTTGACTCACACGAGAAATGGCCACGCTCTCATTGATGGACTGGTCTTCTCGGCCAATAAAGTAGCGATAGAGATCCACATCCAAGTAATACAGGGTCTTACAGCGCGGCAGCGGCACGTAGGCATAGATGTTGTCCACATAAAACGTGTGAGCCGGCATGGGCAGACCACCATCGAGCAGCACATCCGTACGATAACACAGCGAATGCATGAGCAGATTTTGCGTCATCATAAAGTGACCGATGTTTTTCCAGCCAATCACACGATTGCGCGGCAGAGCATACTTAAAGTCCACGATGTTTTGCTTGCCATCCACCACATGTTCAAACACGTAATTGGTAATAACCAAATCTACCTGCTCATCTGTGGCGATAAAACTGCGAAGCTGAGCGAGAAGCGCCTGAAGAGCAGAGGCTTCTACCCAGTCGTCTGAGTCAATGATCTTAAAGTAGGTGCCCTGCGCATGATTTAAAGCAGCAAGGACGGCCATACCGTGGCCACCGTTAGGCTGATGAATGGCCGTAATGATGTTGGGGTAGCGCTGTGCCCACTCTTCCGCCCTTTGCGGCGTGTTATCTTTGGTAGAGCCGTCATCAACAATGCAGATATGGATGTCCTCCGCAAAGTGAGAACCTTCCAAAATGGACAGAATACATCTATCCATATAGTCTTCAGAGTTGTAACACGGAATACCAAAGGTAATTACTTTGTTTTGGCTTGCAGACATGAAACTACCTTATGCATGCTGGGCAATAATCTCATCACACAGGGTAAGAGCAGAGGCACAGACGCCATCCATATCGTAATAGCGGTACTCTGCCAAACGACCTGCGGGATGGAAGTTTACCAAACCACGCACACGGTCACGATACTGTTCATACAAAGCGCGGGTATTATCCTGCAAAATTGCATAATACGGAGTCTCTCCACTACCTGGCTCAAAGGCCTTGGAATACTCACGCATAATGGTGGTCTTACCAGGAACAACTTGACCAGTCATGTTCTTAAACTCGGTAATGCGCGTAAAGTCCTCAGAGGTGGTGTAATTAACCGTGCCGACGGGCTGGAACTGATCCATATCCAAGGTTTCAAACTGCATGTCCAAGGTACGATACGGCAGGCCGCCCAGATCTAGATCAAACAGCTCATCCAAAGGACCGGTATAAATGACCTCGCCACCATAGGGACGCTCACGGACCTCCACATTTGTCTCGGTAACCGTAAGAATGTCACGCACATCTACGTTGAGAAATACGTCAATCAAGTCGTGATCTAACATGTGCTCAAATAGCTTGGTGTAGCCCTGAGCAGGCATGCCCTGGTAGGGAGCCTGAGGGAAATACCTGTCATCGTCACCCACAAAGATGGGTACGCGACCAGTAATGGATTTATCAATTTGATCAGGCGTTTTACCCCACTGCTTCATGGTGTAGTACAGAAAAACGTTCTCATAAACATAGTCCGCTACTTCTGCAAGCTCATCATCATTCTTGTCGCGCAGCTCCATGATGGGAACCTTTTTGTTCTCTCCAAAGGTAGCTACGAGTTTTTGATACAGGCGCTCGCCCTTCTCATCACCAAAGGCAAGCTTAAGCGAAGTGTGATTAAAGGGAACAGGCATGAGCGTGCCGTGAATGTTTGCTAATACCTTGTGGTCGTAATCCGTCCACTCAGTAAAGCGAGAAAGGAACTGATGAACGCGGCTGTTAAACGTATGATAAATATGGGGACCATACTTGTGAACCAAAATACCGGCGGCATCCTCATAATCGTAGGCATTGCCAGCAATGTGATCACGACGCTCAATAACGGCAACTTTGTATCCGCAGGCTTCAGCCAACCTACGCGCGCAGGTAGCCCCAGCAAAACCGGCGCCTACAACCAAAACATCGTAAGAATCAGCGCTAAAAGTAGCAGGTAATCCATACTCACAGTTCATGTTTATCCTCCCCTAGGCCAACTGGCCCGCAGGCTCAAAAAAAGCGAGTGTGGGATGATCCCACATCTCGATCGTATGGTTGATTTTATCACGTGTGTCTATAATGGTGACACATCGTGTAAAACGTCCGTTGGTTGTGCATAATCGCTCCGGCGCTCGACTGCACGAGTATGTCGTAGATTTTTGGGAGGGGTTTTGCATGAGTGATTTTCTCAATCGCATGAAAGCTGCAGCAAAAGCAGACAAAAAGACTATCGTGTTGCCCGAGGGTGAAGATCCACGCACCCTCGAGGCAGCCCGCATGATTGTGGATGAGGGCATTGCCAACCTTGTTATTTTGGGCAATCCTGACAAAATTACCATTGATGGTGTTACGGTCATTGATCCTATGAACTCTGAGAAGCACGAGGCATACTCACAAAAATTTGCTGAGCTGCGCGCTAAAAAGGGTGTCACCATTGAGCAGGCTCGCGCACAGATTAACGACGCCACCTACTTTGGCACCATGATGGTAAAGATGGGTGATGCTGACGGTCTGGTTTCTGGCGCATGCCACTCCACAGCAGATACCCTGCGTCCTGCACTGCAAATTCTTAAAACCGCCCCCGGCACTAAGCTTGTCTCGGCCTTCTTTATTATGTGTACCGATACCAGCGAGTTTGGTGAAAACGGTACCGTCCTCTTTGCAGACTGCGGCCTGAACATTGCTCCTACCGCCAACGAGCTTGCAGAGATTGCAGCGGCATCTGCCAACTCTTGGAAGACCTTCATGTCTGATGAGCCTCGTGTGGCCATGCTCTCCTACTCCACTATGGGTTCTGCTGGTGGAGAAACTGCAAAGAAGGTCCAGGAAGCTACCGCCATTGTTAAGGAAGCCTATCCTCACTTGGCAGCAGATGGTGATTTGCAACTTGATGCGGCTTTGGTACCCAGCGTGGCCGCACTTAAGGCTCCCAACTCAAAGGTTGCTGGCAAGGCTAACGTCTTAGTCTTCCCCACGCTTGAGGCGGGCAATATTGGCTACAAACTGGTACAGCGTTTTGCCCATGCACAAGCTTACGGCCCCATCCTTCAGGGTATTGCCAAGCCTGTCAATGACTTGTCTCGCGGCTGCTCTGCAGCAGACATTGTAGGCGTTGTTGCTATTACTGCAGCTCAAGCCCAAATGGCAGAGTAATCAAAAGTAGCGTACGTCTTTTTGCTCTCATATAAGCGATAGCTCTCGAGAAACTCCGGATGCCTGGCAGCAAACCTATGCATTCGGAGTTTTTTACAGGTTCGTTTTTGTATAAGTTCATACCTGTGATACCAGTGAGCGCTAAATTTTGACTGTGCCGTACACATTGATACACAAACGTATAGAATAGTGCAGCTATTTGTATCACGTAAAAAAGAAAGGGTGACTTACTTACATGGATATCACTTCTTTGGTATTTCAGTTCAATGCTAGCAAGCCACTTTCTCAAGAGCTGAGCATCGCATTGGCACAACCGACTGACGTCGATCAAATTATGGATACCATCACTGCAGCACGTGCTATTATGCGTGCTAACAATAACTTTGCACAATGGACGAGTGAATACCCTTCCCGCGAGCTTATCATCCAAGATATTGCTGCTCACCGTGGTCTTATCTGTGTAGACGCAAGCCACAAAGTAGTTGGATATATGGTTATATTCTTTACCCCAGAACCAACCTACGCCTCCCTCGATGGGAGCTGGCTGAACGATACTGATCCCTATCTAACCGTTCATCGAATCGCTGTACGTCAATCCGGTTTAGGCGTTGGCCGCATGTTGATGCAGTTTGCCATGAGCTGTGGTTTGAGTGTTCGCGCAGATACCCATGAGGTTAATACACCCATGCGCACGCTCTTGAAAAAGCTTGGCTTTTCTGAATGTGGCACCATCATTATTGACGATGGCACTCCTCGCATTGCTTATCAGTGGATGCCTCATACCAGCTTTGATGCTGCGTAGCAACAAATAAAGCCCTAACAACAGCGGTGTGTTGTTAGGGCTTATCTATGCAATAAAAAGACAACGCTGCCGACAAAAACAATTAGTTGCCCAAAAGATCCTCTACATCCATGGCAATCATGAGCTCTTCGTTGGTAGGAATGACCAAGACCTTAATAGCACTATCCTCGGTGGAAATAACGCGAGGCTCGCCAGAACGAACCGCATTAGCCTGCTCATCCAGCTTGACGCCCAACCATTCCAGCTCTCGAGCAACACCAAGACGCATAATATCGGAGTTCTCACCAATACCGGCAGTAAACACCATAGTGTCAAAACCGTGCATAGACTGAGCCATCTCGGCAATAAGTTGAGAAGTGCGGTAGTAGAACATCTCTAGGGCAAGCTCACAGTTTTTATCGCCACGAGCAGCACCCTGTTCAATATCGCGAGAATCAGAAGAAACGACAGAGAGCGCAGCCAAACCAGACTTTTTGTTCATCATGGTATCTACTTCATCAACGCTATAGCCGCCAACACGCTGAAGATAAAATACAGTTGCAGGATCTACCGTACCGGTACGGGTACCCATAATAAGACCATCAAGAGGAGTAAGGCCCATGGTGGTATCCATAACGTGCCCGTCCTCAATCGCGGCCAAAGAAGCACCTGAACCAAGATGGCAGCTTACCAGCTTGTGGACCTTGTCGCCCAAAAGCTCATGCGCGGTGCGCCAAATAAAACGATGAGAGGTACCGTGAGCACCATACTTGCGAATATGCAGCTTATCTACCACATCGCGGGGCAGCGCATAACGCCAGGCCTTCTCGGGCATGTTGTAGTGGAATGACGTGTCTGCAACAATGACGTTGCCAATGGAAGGAAACATCTCGCGACAAATCTCGATAACATCTGCCTCGGCATAGTTGTGCAAAGGTGCCAAAGGTGCTACCTCGCGCACCCATGCCAGCGTTTCTTCCGTTACAACCTTAGACTCAGGAAAATACCAACCGCCCTGAACTACGCGGTGACCAATGCCCTCAATCTTGTTGGTATCAAAGCCTGCTTTATCAAGAATATCAAATACGTACTTAACGGCAACCTTATGGTCTGGTAATGCTACCTCAAGCTTTGATTTAACACCCTGCTCCTCATGACCAATAAATGAGTCATTGATGCCAATACGCTCACAATTGCCTTTTGCGTACACCTCATGCGTGGTGGTATCCAGCAGCTGATACTTAAGCGATGAGCTACCTGCATTGATAACCAGAACGTTCATGTATTCTCCTAAACGATCAATACCTAATGTGCTTGCTGTACAAAAATTGCAACTCTTCAATAATACGACCAACACAGCACAATGACACACACGTGGATGAGTTTAAATTAAAAAACCGCTAAGCAAGCTGATCCGATAAACGCTTGCCGCCCAAAACATGCCAATGAAGGTGATTAACCGTTTGACCAGCATCCGCGCCCACATTGGTAAGCACGCGAAAACCGCTGTCTTTAATACCGGTGCGCTGCACAACTTGCTCGACGCACTCCACCATGGCCATAAGCGTTTGAGCATCCACTCCATCAAGCAGGTTGTCATGATGAGCTTTAGGCACTACCAGTACGTGTACTGGAGCCAAAGGAGAGGCATCAGCAAAGGCAGCTGCCAGTTCATTTTGATATACCATTGTGGTTGGAATCTCGCCCTTGGCAAGCTTGCAAAAAATACAATCACTCATGACTACCCCTTCTTATTTGATTGTTTGAATACTCTATTCGTTGATAAACGCGGTCGAAGGCGCAGCGGTGGTATCAGGCGCAGCGGCTGCAGAAGCATCTAACAATACCTGTACGCGCTGCTCAGCATGCGCAAGACGTTCACGTAAATCATTGAGAAGCTCGACGCCTCGGTTGTATTTCTCAAGCGCTACCTCAAGCTCAAGGTCACCGCTTTCGAGCGAGCGTACAATCTGCTCAAGCTCGATATTAGCCTCTTTAAAGCTCAAATCCTTAAGAGGAGTTACCTGCGTCTGATCCATCTTTACTTCTCCTGTTCCATGGAAGTTTTGTTTTGTGTCTGGGTAACCACCACATCCAGCTGGCCCTTATTTAACAAAACACTTAATTGATCATTGGGGCAAACATGGCTGGCATCACGCACCACTGCACCCGACGGTGTCCGCACAATGGAATAACCACGAGAAAGCACGTTGAGTGGAGAAAGCGCCTGTAAGGATGCAGCTTGACGATCTAATGCTAGGGCATACGGACGAGTCATGCGAGCAGCTGCACCGGTAAGACGCCCACTGAGTACTCCCACATCATGCAAGCGACGCTCCACAATGCGTGGCAGCGCATCCATTAAACGCTGCTCCGTTTGCATCAGAGCACTGACCCTATCGTCCACTAAAGAGCTTGGATCGATAAGACAACGATGCTTTGCAAGGGCATCAAGATGGGTTTTCTCGATAGACAAGCGATTTTGCATAGCAAGCGCTGCACGATTAGCAGACGCATCCACTACACCTCTGGCAGTGGCCACTATGGTGGACATAGTCTGCACCAAACGCTCCTGCCTCATGTTGACGGCGGCCACAATCTCCGAAAGAGCAGGTGCCACACTTTCTGCTGCAGCGGTTGGCGTAGACGTACGACGATCAGACACCATGTCACAAATGGTTACATCGGGCTCATGTCCTATGCCAGTGATTACCGGAACAGGACACGCAGCAACTGCACGGGCCAGCGCCTCATCATTAAAGCACATCAGATCCTCGTAGGACCCGCCGCCGCGCACCAGCAAGATGCAATCCGGTTGCGCTGCAGCAGCAACCTCCAATGCGTGAATAATGGTTTGCGCTGCCGTAGCGCCCTGAACAGCACAGCCAGCACACAGCAACTCTACCAATGAATTACGGCGCGACAGCGTACGACGTACGTCTTCAATGACGCTACCGGAAAGTGAGGTAACAACGGCTACACGCGTACAAAAGAGGGGAATTTTGCGTTTGCGGGCACTATCCATCAACCCCTCTGCCTCGAGCTTTTTTGCAAGCGCAGCCACCTGCTGGCGCAACAGTCCTTCTCCAGCTACCGTAAGCGTTTTTGCTTTAAAGCTCAGCTTTCCGGAAGCCTCATACACATCAAAGGAGCCCGTCATTTGGATTTTAAGGCCATCTTCCAAATCAAAACCAGCAGCAGCGTAAATGCCACGCCACACAATAACGTCCATGGTGGCAGAAGCATCTTTGATTTGAAAATAGCAATGCCCGGAACGGCTGTTAGGCCCTCTAAAGCCAGAAACCTCACCGACAACAGTACATACAGGAATAGATCCCACTGCCATTTTGGCCTTATGTATAGCTTCCGAGACACTCAGAGTAGGTTCATTATCCATAGCAACACACTAATCTCTCGAAGACCTTGAGAGCAGATACAGCAATTGCAACACAGAAACCAGCGCGGCTGCAACATAGGTAAGCGCGGCTGCAGTTAACACCTGTTTTGCGCCTCTCTCGGAAACCTCATCTAAACCAGATTCACCCGATGCGATATACGCTACCGCACGACGAGACGCATCAATCTCTACAGGAAGCGTAACCAGATGGAATACCACAGATGCTGCAAACAGCGCGATTGCCAGCTGAACCAGACCCGTAAATTGAAGCATCACGCCTAAAAGAAATAGATATATCCAAGTGTTAGAAGCAAACTGCACTACCGGCACTAAAGCCGAGCGAATCTTCATGGGCACATAGCCCTTTGCAAACTGCACCGCATGACCTGCTTCATGACACGCTACTGCGATAGAAGCAACTGAGCCACCCGTGCGATTGGCCTGTGAAAGATTAAGAACATTGGTGCGTGGATCAAAATTATCCGTGAGCTCACCATCAATGGACTGAATTCCCACGTTAGAGGCACCGTTTACCTGCAACATATGACGTGCAACCTCTGCACCCGTACGTGAAGCATTGGCGTCCACACCTGACCAATAGGCGTAGGTTTTCTTGATATAGGCTTGCGTGCCCAAGCCTATAGCCGTGGACAGCAGCACCAAAAGAATATATGCAAAATCGCCACCAAAAAAGTAATACGGCATTATACGATCCTCTCAAACCAACTAGGGTAACCCAAACGGTAGTTCATAGGGCACTCCATACAAGTACGGTATATGTACCCAGATATACACACCGTGCTCAAGGCAGCACTTTTGCTACAAATTTCTCCTACAGAAATTCGATATGGCCGTCTTTGACCGTAAGGCCCGTTTGCCCATCCAGCAGCGCTTGCAATTGCTTGCCTACCAAATCGTAGCGCCAGCCTTTAGACAATCTGGACGTATGAGGATGCGTGGCAAACTCATATAAATCATCACGTGTCGAGATAAGCTGCGTAGCTACGCCGCTTTTATCGGCAACCATACGAACCATGGCATACATCAGGTCAAGCACGCTTTCCATAGTGGATGAAGGGCGTGGCTTTTTCTGAATAGTGGGCATGTCTTGAGCTGGACAATGCAAGCCAGTCACTACCGCCTTGCAGATATCACTGCAGTCAAAGGAGGTGAGTTGCTCTGTTCCACGAATACGTTGTAGCTTGTGCATGCTTTGAGGAGCTAATTTACAAATTTCCACGATGGTCTCGTCAGACAATATCCATTTGCGTGGAACATCGCGCGCGCACGCCATGGAATCGCGCCAGGCACACAGCTCACGTGCAAGAGCAAGCTGCTTGCGCGTTAACGAGTTGGAGCGCTTAAGACGACGATACGCCTCACGAGGATCCACGTGCCAATGGCTGGGGTCACAAAACGCCTCGAACTCCGGCATCACCCAGGACAGGCGATTTTGCTTCACCAGAGACGTAATCATCTGGTCATAGATACCCGGCAAATACCGCACGTCATCCTCTGCATACTCCAGCTGTTCACTATCAAGGGGACGATATGACCAATCCGTAAGAGAGGCAGCTTTGGGTAGATGAACGCCCGTGTAAGCCTCCACCAAGGCACCATATCCGAGCTGCATGCGATAACCCAAAAAAGCCGCCGCAAGCTGCGTATCAAAAATGGGATGTGCAACCACGCCAAGCGTATGGTCAATAACCTCCATATCCTGGCTGCAAGCATGGAAAATCTTTACTACAGACTCATCTGCTAAAAGCTCTTTTACCGGTGTAAGGTCCTCAATGAGCAGCGGATCAATTGCTGCAGTTTCCTTGGCGGTTCCAATTTGGATCAAGCACAAGCGTGGATAAAAGGTTTTCTCGCGTAAAAATTCCGTATCAACCGCCACGGCCTTCTCGGCACGAACACGGGCGATAAATTCCTCCATCTGGGAGAATTCTGAGATATACATTGATTCCTCTCGGCAACAAAAATCCTTCGCTAGTATCATAGCTAAGGTAAGGTGCTGAGGTATGCAGATGTGGGAGGATTTTGATGCGTGCTCTTATCATCCACAATCAGATGTCTGGGTTTGGCTCAGATGCAATTTACGAGTTTGAGCGAGCGTTGGTCAAGCAGGGTGATGAGGTTGTGCTGCGCATCCCCACCGCCGATTTTGTGCCCCAAGACGTCTTAGCGGATGCGAATAACTTTGACATAGTTGTCCTATCGGGCGGCGACGGCACTATGGCATCGCTGTTATATTATCTCCGTAACACTACGATTCCTACCTGCGTATTTCCTTCTGGCACCTCTAATTTGTTGTTCCTTAATTTGGGGAATGCGCCCGACCCCGCTTCCATTGCCCTTGCCTGTCGCGCGCGCAAAACCATTACTGCAGATTTAGGTGAAATGTCTTGGACTGACGAGAAGGGCGTGGAGCATACCAAGGGATTTTGTCTCATGTCCGGCCTGGGCTACGACGGTGAATTTATGCGAATGGCAGCAGAAAACAAATCTGCCCTTGGCGAAGCAGCATACTTTGCTGCTGCGGTTAAAACGCTTAATCCCCAAGTATCACACTTTAGTATTACCGTTGATGGCAAAACGTTTGAACGTGATGGCATTGCGTGTATCGTAGCCAACAATGCCATGATCCAGGGTGACATCAAAATCATTCCAGAAAACACCATGACCGATGGCTTGCTTGATGTCATGGTCCTTGAGGTTAACCAAACCGTTGAGCTGCTTCCTTCCGTGGTTGCCTCCATTCTTGATAAAACGGGCAAAGTGCTTGAGCGCCCCATGATTGAAAGCTTTAGAGGTAAAAACATCGAGGTGCAGGCACAAAATCCCATGGCTTTGCAAATTGATGGCGATCCTATGGCAGACAACATCACCAGCTATCACGCGCGGGTGCTCGAGAAGACCAATCGCTTAATCGTTGATGATGTCAGTTTTTATGCAAGCCAGGCAACACAGCCAGACAAAACCTTGCCCGAAGCAAAGGTTATTCCTAACCCCTTTACCTAGAAGCTCCGCCCGCTTTTATCGACCAGTATCGGTCAGTATTTAGAAGGGAATGCACAGCAAAAGAGCGTAGGCAATAACACCACTCACGGCACACCAGAGCAATGAGCGGGTTTTTCGAGCTACTACTACCACAAAGGCGGAGGCAATAAGTGGAGCTATGCCCTGTTGTAGGCCCTTATCAAACATAGTGGGAGACAGAATATCATTAGCTACCAGTGAGGCAAAGGCTGCCGTGGGAATCAGGCCCAGCACCTCATTAATGCTTTGTGGGATATCCTTACCCTTAAGAATCAGCATAGGCGCAACGCGCAGCACAAACATGGTTGCGGCACAGCAGCCATAGAGTATAAGAAAATCTTGTATACTCACTCGCCCATCACCCTATCGTATATAACGCCAGAACAAACGCCTAAAAGGGCTCCGAGCAAAATAGCTGGACCGGCTAAGCCAAGATACTTGCACGCAAACACGCCAACCATGGAAGTAGCAATAACAACCAGAGCGCGTTTATCGATACGTTGAACACAGAGCAAGCAAATAAAGATTGCCGTCATTGCAAAGGATGCCAGGTTCATGGGGATGGAAATGACAGAACCTACCAAACAACCAATCATATTTGAGGCAATCCATGAACACTGGCAAAACACATTGACCAAGCTGGCCTTTTGCACGGTCCAGGAGCTAGCATCGCTAAAGTGCTCCAGGTTAACGCCAAAGCTTTCATCCGTTACAGTGGACGCAAAAAACACGGTAGCAAGCCTATTTGCGCGTTTGGTATGAGAAGAAAGCGCTGCAGAATAGAGCATCTGGCGCGTGTTGACAAACGAAACGCTCATGATAATAGATGCTAAAGGAGAACCTGCCATAAGCATATTGGCAGCCATGAATTGCCCAGCACCAGAATAAAAGAGTAGAGACACAATAAAGATCATCCAGGGCTGCAGACCAGATGCGCTTTCCAAAATACCACAGGGAATACCAATAGAAAGGTATCCAACCATGACGGGCGTAGCGGCTCGGAGTGCCTCGTGTATATCATTTCTGGAAATGCTCACAACCCACCTCTGCATCAGGACTTCTCTAGCACGTATAGATACTAGCGCCTAACGCACAGACATATGAGCTCATGCATAATTTCAAGAGTTTTTATACAAGCTTGAGCGTTTCTTTATTGAACAGAATTTATTGAGCAGAATGTTCGCTCAAAGCATTGAGTCCCGCAGAGGCAAGTGAGTCAACCGTGTTGGCGATCTCCTCTACTGACTGTGTTTGTGCACCTGAATCCAACCAACGCTGTACAAGCGCAATAACACCACCAGATACAAAGCCTGCAACTGAGACAATGCCCGCCTTGGCCTTGTTGGCATCCACAATACGAGCCTCTAAAAACTCACGCACCCGCTCCATAAACTGATCATGCACACGTGAATTGAGCAAACAGGCAAGCTCCGAGCTTGTATCGGCAGCTAAAGCACCAATGTTGGTAAGTACCTCTTTGACATGATCTGCAGAAAAATTAATGGTAGTGCCACCAAAAGCGTCCTTGATAGATGTCAGCGCAGACTCCTGCATTTCATCTACCACGGCAAACACCGTATTGTAATGAGCCAAGAACGTCTTTTTGGAAATAAGGGCACGATCAGCAACATCTTTGATAGTGATTTGAGACAAATCGCGCTCTGCCATAAGCGACAAAACCGCCTCTTTAATAGCACGACGCGTCTTAACAACACGCATATCCAGCTGATTTTTGACCGATGACATAGCCACTGCCTCCACCAAAAACTCTTGCCTTTTGTTCTGTTCTCTTACCCTGCCTATAGCACACACAAGCATACGCGCTACAAGCAAGCCCCCTCCTGTACACCCTTGATTGTGTGCAACTTCTGTTTATGGTTCCCACTATAGCAAGTTTTATTACATTTAGGTCACTTTTTTTGACTTATTTCCATTTTAGGAAATAATACTAATTGAAGCGAGAAAACTGTACGCAAAACAAAAGCCGAGAAAGCCGTGCACTAGAGGATGCTCAAAACGATAAGCGGAGAACCACGATGAAATTTGCTGACCTGACAGATGACTTTACACAGCTTGCACTACCTGTGTTGTCTCATCCTCGCGTTCGTAGCATGGATCAATTCATACAGCACGGCAGTACAACCACCCTGGACCACTGCATGGCGGTAGCGTACTGCTCGCTGCTCTTTGTTCGCACACTAAACATTACCTGCAATGAACAGGACCTCGTAACCGCTGCCCTGCTGCACGATTACTACTTGTATGACTGGCATATTAAAGACGCATGCCCACAGAGACTGCACGGGTTTTCTCATCCTCACTTAGCCCTCCGTAATGCTATGGAGGATTTTATCCTATCCAAGCGCGCAAAAAACGCCATTAAACGCCACATGTTTCCCCTGACCCCTATCCCGCCCAAATACCGTGAAGGCCTCATCATTTGTTTTATCGATAAGATCTGTTCCACCTACGAAATTTTTGCCAAGCAGCCCTGGGCTTGGGCGCATTTAAGAGAGCTGGAGGTATAGCTATGCTAAATCCGGTTTCTGGTGTTGTTGTAAGCTTCTTTGCCTATGCCTTTTTTGGATGGGCTTGGGAAACCGTCTATTGTTCGCTTGTCGAGAAGCACTTTGAACGCCGCGGCTTTTTATTTGGTCCCATCTGTCCCATTTATGGTGTGGGAGCCATGAGCGCTGTCTTGCTTTTAGACTGGATTCAAAACCCCTGGCTGCTCTTTGCGGCTGGTGCACTCCTTTCCACAGCTATAGAGCTTATCGGTGCCCATATATTGCTTGTCTGCTTTAAAAGGCGTTGGTGGGATTACTCACATATCCCGGGTAATTACAAGGGATATATCTGTGTGCCGGCAACAATACTTTTTGGTCTGTTTTCTGTTGCCTGTGTACAGGTCATACAACCCGCGCTGATGCAGGTGCTTTATGTGCTCGCTCCTCATACGTTAAATCTCATGGCTGCAAGCTTCCTTGGCTTGTGCTTTGTAGACCTTATTTGCAGCATCGACCACGAGCTAATAGGTGTTTTGCCGCTTGATGGAGCAAAAAATCGCATTATGTACGAATTACAAAACTACATGTATTCACGCTAGAAACCGTCTAATTTGGTCCACGAGGGGTAAAATTATCCCAAAGCTATATTCTGCAGAAACTGGACCATATGATTGAGCTAAAAAACATTCATAAAGCCTATACTACAGGCTCCTTCGTACAAACCGCCCTTGATGATGTTTCTGCCACCTTCAGAGACAATGAGTTTGTAGCAATCTTGGGTCAATCTGGCTCTGGCAAAACCACCATGCTTAATATTTTGGGTGGACTTGACCATGCAAATAGCGGTGAGATTGTAATCAATGGCGTCTCTACCAAGCAGTACAAAGCTAAAGACTGGGATACGTACCGCAATCATCATGTTGGTTTTGTATTTCAGAGCTATAACCTCATTCCTCACCAAAGCGTGCTCTCTAACGTAGAACTGGCACTTACCCTTTCTGGTGAACATGGAGCCTCCAGGAAAGAACGTGCACGTAAGGCACTGGAGCGCGTAGGACTTGCTGATCACGCCCATAAAAAGCCTAATCAGTTGTCCGGCGGTCAGATGCAGCGCGTTGCCATCGCGCGCGCTTTGGTAAATGATCCCGACATTGTTCTTGCAGATGAGCCTACTGGTGCTTTGGATAACAATACCGGTATCCAGATTATGGACCTCTTACGTGAGGTTGCTCATGACCGCCTGGTCATCATGGTCACTCATAACCCAGAGCTCGCTCAACACTATGCAACCCGCATTATCCGCTTGCAGGATGGCAAAATTGTTGATGACTCCATGCCCTTCTCGGCTCCTCAACAAGATTGCAAAGCCGGTGCTGTCGATACAAGCGCTGTAGATGCAAGAGCTGTTCCTGCTCAGAGGTCCAATAAGTCAGGTAAGGCTTCGATGTCTTTTTTGACTGCCTTGGGCTTATCGGCAAACAACTTGATGACAAAAAAGGGTCGTACCATTTTGACGGCCTTTGCTGGCTCCATTGGCATTATCGGCATTGCAGCAATTTTGGCTCTGTCCAACGGCGTCAATGACTACATTGCTCAGACGGAAAAAAATGCCATGTCATCCTATCCGCTTACTATCAATGAAAATGCGGCGGACTTTACCAAGCTTCTTACTACTATGGCACGTGCCAATTCTGAGGACAGACAAAAAGATGTTAAAGAGGGCCAAATTGGCATTACCTCGGATGTTTCTTCCATGTTTGACACGGTCAAAAAGAATGATCTGGCAGGATTTAAGAAATACATTGAGTCTTCTAGCAGCTCCATTAAGAGCAACTCCAATGCTATTCGCTACAAGTACAATGTTGCACCCAATTTTTATCTACCTACAGCAGATGCTTCAACGCTACCCTTGGGCAAGGTGCTAGAATCTGGTCCTCAAGGCAGCACGTCTATGATGGGCCTGTCTTCTAGTTTTGGTAACACCAGCACGGATTCGTTCCAAGAGCTTATAGACAACCATGAAGTACTTGCTTCACAATACACGGTAGTTGCCGGTAGATGGCCTAAAAACTACGATGAAGCGGTCTTAGTGTTGGACAAAGACGGTCAGCTGTCTGACTACACCTTGTACAACATTGGTGTGCTTGACCCCGACATCTTCCGTAACCTTTTGAGCAACCTCACCAAGGACCAAAAGTCTACGGTAGAGGCAGCCAAAAATATCACCTTTACCTATGAAGACGCACTCAAACTGACCTACAAAGTGGTTGAACAGCCTACGCTGTATCAATTTAATTCGTCCACTAATACCTGGTCTGACATGTCTAATGACACCACCTACATGCGTCAGGCTATCGATAAGGGTATTACAGTTAAGGTTGTAGGCATTATTCGTCCTGCAGAGGGTCAGTCAAGTGGCTCACTATCTCAAGGCATTGCCTACACCAGCGATTTAACGCACAAGCTTATGGAAGACAATGCCCAAACAGATATTGTTAAGCAACAAATTGCCAACCCTGAGGTTGATGTCTTTACAGGCCAAACATTTGAACAGCTCAAGAACAACGCCAATTCAAGTTTGGATTTGAGCAAGCTGTTTACTGTTGACCAAAAGATGCTTGCCTCTGCCTTCTCATTTGATACCTCAAAATTATCGAGCTTAAGTTCTGCGCTCGATCTCTCAAAACTTGATACCAGTAAGATGGACCTTGATCCCTCTGCTCTTACGTTTGATACCGATGCGCTTACCCAATCCATTACACCTGACATGATAATGAGATTGCTCCAAGGCGCACCTAAGCCTGATTTTGAGAAACTTGGTCAACTGCTGGGTACGCTCGATCCCATGCAACAACAGCAGATTACTGATATTCTCCAGCAGATTGCTAACGGCTTTTTGCCTTGGTGGTATGCCCAACATCCTGGCCAGTCTCTTACGCCAGATATAGATCTTAGTGCGGATTTACAGGCTTATTTACAGTCTGAAGCCGTTCAAACCTTGCTTGGTCAGCTCAACTCTATTGTGGGTGATACGTTTAAAACCGGTATTCAATCCTTTGCGGAGGAGTACTTTAGCAAGCAGTTTGTTCCCTATCTTCAACAGCAAATGAGTGAGTTTGCACAAAAGGCAGCTCAAAGCATGATGGAACAGATAAGTTCTGCGCTGCAGTCTCAGATGAGCGTCCTTACAAACGGATTAACAAGTGCTTTGCAAAGCAGCCTGTCCAACAGTGCTCAAAGTTTACAAAATGCATTCTCTTTTGATCCCGCTGCCTTTGCTAAAGCCATTCGCTTTAATATGACCCAAGAAGAGCTTATGGCTATGTTTACCAATCTTTCTTCTGCACGGCGTTATTCGTACGATAGCAACTTAAGCAAGCTTGGCTATGGCAACCTAGACAAACCAAGTGCTATTGATATCTATCCCAAAGACTTTGAGGCAAAGTCCACCATCATGTCCGAGATTGATTCGTACAATGCCAAGCTGAGAGAAGAAGGCAAATCAGATAACACTATTACCTATAGTGATCTTACCGGAACACTTATGACGTCGGTAACCAACATTGTGAATATGATTTCCCTTGTACTCATTGCGTTTGTAAGTATTTCATTAGTGGTAAGCTCCATTATGATTGGCATCATTACCTATATTTCGGTACTGGAACGCCGCAAAGAAATTGGTATCCTGCGTGCAATGGGTGCATCCAAACGCAATGTGGCTAATGTCTTTAATGCAGAAACCTTTATTGAAGGACTCATCTCTGGTGTATTTGCCATTCTTGTAGTGGTAGGTCTATCCATTCCTATAAACGCTCTTGTTGAGCACCTTAATGGCATACGTAACATCATGCAATTAGCACCAGGTTCTGCAATTATCCTGATACTTATCTCTATTGTTTTAACCGTTATTGCTGGCATTATTCCTTCTCGCTCTGCTGCTGCAGCAGACCCAGTAGAAGCCTTGCGCAGCGAATAAGAACAGAGGCGATGTATTGTATTCCTTTTCTTCGCGCGTACGTTACAGCGAAACCAATAAGCAGGGTATCTTGTCTTTAGTTTCGCTTGTAAATTATTTGCAAGATTGCGCACTGTTCCAAACCGATACCTTAGGTGTTGGTCTTGATCATCTTAGCCAAAAGAACATCGCATGGTTTATTGCAGCCTGGCAAATTCAAATACAAAAAATGCCTCGCTATGGGCAAGATATTGTCGTGAGCACCTGGCCCACCCAGTTAAAGGGTGTAATTGCACATCGTAACTTTACTATTTGTTCCCCTGAAGGCTTTGAATACATCCGTGCGGACTCCCTTTGGTTCATGTTTGATTTTGCCAAGCAATCCCCTATTTTGCCTCCAGAAGAGGAGTGGGCTCCCTATAGGTCACAGATGCATGAACCATTGGACATGCCAAAAACGTCTCGTAAGGTGCGCATAGATCCTCAGCTTGAAGCTACGATCAAACCTTCTTTTGTGGTAAGCGCTCAAAACCTTGATACCAACCATCATGTAAACAACGCACAGTATATAGACTTTGCTCAAGCTGCTGCAGGCGACATATCCTCATTCAAACGCATAGCCGTACAGTATGTTTCTTCAGCCACGCTTGGAGATATCATTGTGCCTGCGGTGTATGCCACCTCTGATAGCATCACCGTAAGTCTTAATGGAGCTAACGAGAAGCCCTATGCTCTTGTGCAGTTTCTTAACTAAGCCAGCCTAACACTTCATCCCAAATGAGATACGCATCAGCTGTGGCTGCGGTATTTTGCGGCTGTTCATCTAAATGCTCATCAGACCATACATGAATACGTGCATGAACCCCATCTCCCGCCAGAGCCTCACGTTCAGCCTTTTGTTCTTGTTCGCGCAAGGCCTCTGCAAACCCCTTGAGCGGCTCAAACGGCTGAAATATTTTTGCACGATCAGCAAGGGCCATAGGACTATGGTGAGACAGAGCCTCTGGATATACTTGCCCATCCTTACGATGCTTCTGGTCCTTCTCGTCCTTATTGTGCTTCTCCACTACGGTGCCCTCCAATTTGCAGATTACGTTCACGCGCAGTGGCCTGCGGAAGCAGGTCAATACCACGAAGCAAAGCGTTTTTGCCAAACTTTCTTTTTACATCATTGATCGTATGGCTCATGGCATGTTCTTCAGACAGCTGCTGTGTATTAGAAAACAAATCAAGCTGCACATCAGCTGCTTGCTCATCAATCACTCTCGTAGCAGCAAACCCCACCCGATGCACCGCACGATGAGGAAGGCACTTCTCATAAAACAGCTGTGCTGTTGCTTGACGAATTTGCCGAGAAGATGCAGTAGGCACAGTAAAGCTATAGCTACCCGTAGAAGCAGGACCTCGATGCTGATGCAGGGCAAGAGATTGCTTTATAAGCTCGCGCTCAGCGGTACTGTTAGCGGAATACCCAATATACAAAGAAATCCCTGATGCCTGTTTATGCTGCTCTACCAGCTGTAATGCAAGCTGGTCTGCCATTTCTTTAAACACAACAAGTGTATCTTGCAAGGTGTAATCATGGTCAAAAACCTGCGCTGTAGAGAAGGACTGTGTGCATGGCCGATATGCTTTAATATCTGCCATGGTTGTTGGCTCTATGCCCCAAGCGTGGTCTATGAGAATCTCTGCATCAATACCAAACTCCTGATACAAGGGCTCAATTGGAGCTGCTGCCAGTTGACCCATGGTATGGATGCCCATGGCTGCTAACCTACGAGAAATTCCCGGTCCAATGCGCCAAAAATCTGTGATTGGTGTATGGTTCCACAGGTGTTCTCTGTAGCTCTGTTCGGTAAGTTCGCCAAAAAAATCACTACGATGCTTGGCAGAAATATCCAATGCAATCTTTGCCAAATAGAGGTTGGGACCCATACCACAGGTAGCAGTAATACCCAAGGTGCGAGCAACATCTGCACGAATAGCCTCTCCCAGCTCACGTGCACTCATACCGTATAAAGATAGGTACCCCGTAATATCAAAAAAGGCCTCATCGATTGAATATACGTGAATGTCCTCTTTGGCAATCCACTTCAGGTATACGCCATATACTTCAGCGGAGCGCTTGATATATAAAGACATGCGTGGCGGTGCCATAATGTACTTGATGTGTTTTGGTATTTCAAATACACGACAACGGCCGGGCACACCCAAGGCCTTCATCGCAGGAGATACCGCCAAACAGATAGTTTTAGCAGTGCGCGTAGGGTCCGCCACAACTAAGTTAGTTGTAAATGGATCAAGACCCCGTTCAACACACTCAATTGAGGCATAGAATGACTTGAGGTCAATACACAAGTATGTCCTGTTATGCTGTTCCATACTCTAAGATGCTCTAGTTCTTACGCTAGCGCAGTGCAACAATGCTTTGAGATACCTCTTGCACGACCTTCTCACCCAAATATGTGCGTACAATTTCTAAGGCAAACGCAAGAGCTGTAGCCATCCCCTGGCTGGTAATGATGTTGTCATCATGCACCACAGCAGCATCCACAAGCTTTGCTCCATGCTCGGTTATTAGATGCTGAAAGCTGGGATTGGCAGTAGCAGAACGCCCCCGTAAAAGCCCTAATTGAGCAAGAATAGAGGGTGCGGCACAAATAGCAGCAATATACTTTTTGGAAGAGACAAATTCTTTGAGTGCATCACACAAAGGCTCACAAGCAGCCAAATTGGTGGTACCGGGAAGTCCTCCAGGCAAAACAAGCATGTCATAGGAGTTAAAGTTAAAATCTGCATCAGGCACACTACATTGACAGCGAAGCGCTACGTTATGAGAAGAGATAACACTGAGCTGCGAAGTAATAGAGACCATATCACAAGGAATACCAGCACGATATAAGATGTCTACAACAGTAAGTCCCTCAATCTCTTCCATACCGTTAGCAAAAAATACAGCAACGCGCTTGTCCGTCCGAGCCTCCATGGTACCTCCCCTATCCAAACACCAGTTCTATATTGTATACTATCACTATTCTCAGACAGTATGTTTGGCATAAAACGGGCACAAGTATGTAAGCATCGCAACGTAATGGGATGAGCATGGGACAGTTTAATGAACAGGTCTATGAGGTAGTTAAGCAAATACCTCCTGGTAGAGTGGCAAGCTATGGGCAAGTTGCTCGGATGATTGGCAGGCCTCGCAATGCCCGCTTTGTAGGATTTGCCCTACATAGCAACCCTCAGCCCGGTATTATTCCTTGTCACCGTGTTGTGTTTAAAGACGGCTCGCTCGCACCAGGCTTTGCCTTTGGCGGACCAGAAGCCCAGCGTGCACTTCTGGAACAAGAGGGTATTCAATTTTTAGATGACGGTCGGGTGGATATGGAACAGTGCTGTTGGGAAGTTTATTAGCAAGCAAGCGGTTTAAATGCAGTCCAATCAATAAGTTTCTCGATAGCTGCTACCAGCTCTTCTAATAACGTGGCATCTTCTGCCGAGAAGCGCGCCAAGCTCGTAGAATCAATATCTAAAACGGCAACCACCCTACCCGAGACATCTCGTACGGGCACCACTATCTCAGAATTGGAAGCCGCATCACAAGCAATGTGACCAGCAAAGGCATGAACATCGGGTACCAACTGCGTTGTATTCGTTGCAGCACAAACACCACAGACGCCTTTACCCCATGCAATGCGCGTGCAAGCAATCTTGCCTTGGAAAGGCCCTAAGACAAGTTCTGGATTCTTCTGTAAGGATTGAGTCTGCTTGTCCTGCAGCATATAAACCCAACCCAACTTACATCATCCAGCGTTTCCCACAACAGTGCTACCACATTAGAGAGCGCTGGCAGCCATGCACGGTCGGCTTGCACCAGTTCAAAGGCCTGTTTTGAGAGCAGAGATTGAGCCATGACATCTTCCTCATGCTTGAATATGCTTTACGCTACAAAAAGGCTATTGCTTAAGGCAGATAAGATCGAGCGGGTCAACCGCAAAGGGAAGCCAAATTTTATAGGTTCCCATAGTGCGAGACATCACATCACAGGGTGTGTAGGCGTCATACCCATTCCACTGCTCAACCGTTCCCAGCGTGCACTCGCGGATGGGATAGTGTGCCGATAAAACCTGGAGCTGATCGGAAGCCTTGGCCTTATTGCGACAATGTACCTGAACCTCATACCTTCCCTGCTCGTCAGGCTTCTCAGCGCAAGCAATGACGGAAGCAACCATAAGACGGTCGCGCATATAGTCCACATGACCAGGGTTTTGGGTAGGATTGCCATAGAAGAATCCGGTGGAGTACGGACGGTGGCTCACGGCGTCAAGCTCGCTGATCCACTGTTGGGCTGGCTCTCCATCTAGAACATGGCGATATGCATTGGTAACACAGGCAGTATAATATGCCCCTTTTGCACGACCCTCAATCTTGATGGTGTCCACTCCAGCGGCCGCTATATCATCGAGGTGTTCCAGCATGCACAGATCATTAGAGGACAAGATGTAGCTCCACTTGTCATCTTGTTCTATATCCATACGACGGGTATCTGGTTTGGACTCCTCTACCAACGCCCAGCCCCAACGGCAAGGCTGTGTGCAAGCACCCACATTAGCCCCACGCTCTCGACCAACCAGTTCACTGGACAAAAAACACCTGCCCGATACCGCCATACACATAGAACCATGGGCAAAAACTTCAAGCTCAAGCTCAGAACTTACTCGACGACGAAGCTCAGCTATTTCCGCCAGGGCCATTTCTCGAGCAAGCACAAGGCGGCGCGCACCTAAGCGCATATACTGCTCGGCAGCAAGCGCATTCATGACGGACGCTTGCGTAGAGACATGAAGCGCAAGCTTTGGTGCATATTTTTGTACCAATGCCATACCGCCCAGATCAGCCACAATAGCAGCGTCAACACCAATGTGATTGATAAAGTCAAGATATGCAGGCAAACCATCGGTATCCTCATCACGCATGATGGTATTAAGCGTGATGTGCACACTGGCGTTTTTGCTATGAGCCAGCTTTACCGCTTCTTCTAGCTGCACATTATCAAAGTTTTTGCTGCGCGCGCGCATACCCCACTGCTTGCCAGCTAAAAAAACTTCATGAGCGCCAAAGTGCAAGGCCATTTGTAATTGTTCAGGACCACCCGCTGGTGAAAGTAGACGAAGGGGCAACGCAGACATAGAACTCCTCGTTCAACCGTCATTTTTGAAATCACATGAAATGACAAAGGAACCACATCTTTTGATGTGGTTCCTTTGTCATAATTCAAAAAAACAATCAGTACAAAACAGAACACTAATGCAAAACAAAAATAGTAAGAACAAGAAATAGTAATATAATTATTATATCCAAACTCCCATAAAAGTCAATAGCTCTCAGTTCTTATCTCTCAATTTTAAGCCATGCACTATCTGGTCGCGCAATTAAGCGAGCATTATTATATGCCATATCAAGAGTTAAACAGGTATGACCTAGATACTGATCTCCTGACTCACTCTTACTAACAACAAGCGCTAAATCAGGAACACTCGGATCAATTAGGCATATCGGAATAAGCAACTGAATATGCCCTCTGTAATATTGGGGCACTGCTGTCTTATAATTTGCATCTATCATATGCTTTGCATGCTTTATTGCACCATCAAACAGAATTTCTCTATTCATTTCTTCGCGCACTGACTTGGGAATACGATTTCGATTTTCTGTATTTCCAAATATATGTGCATATTGCGGACAGATTTCACAGTTTGTATCAAAAACTAAATCAGCTGGGTTTTCAAAATAGTTTGCCCTTTTAGGACGAGATGAAATCCCCATTGATGTCAATTGATACTCAGTGTAGAAGCCGTTGAGGAACCACTTTTGACGATTAGGAATTTCATTCCTCGTAAAATAGGTATAGATTGCTTCGTAATGTTCTGTATATAATCCCGTGTTAAAAAGTGCATAGTCTTCTGACTGAAATATATTGTTCTCTTCAACTAGCTTCAAAAAAGTATGCATTATATAGCTTTTAAGTATTGTATTTGTTGGTTGATTGTCAAAATTCCATTTTTCTGGACACATTCCAGAAAGATATGAAAGCTTCTTACCAAATTCATGACAAAATGCAAACTCAAACAATTCCATAGCACTCCTCCTTAATAAACTAGTTGTAATTATCAATATAGTGAACTCAAACTGATAAACATATAAGGTATTTGGTGAACGGATATCTAACAAATTTTTACAAGACGTGAACCTCATCCTTGGTAAAGTTTACGAAAGCCTCATCACCTACGTTATAAATCTTGTGCGTACGAGGATTGAAGTCCGTGATCTTAATAAGACAATCACCCACCATAACCTGATAGTTTTGGTAATGGCCCATAAAGCGAGACAGCACCACCTTGCAAGGCAGGACACCTTGGTCCGCAAGCGTAGCAGACTCAGGACGCAAAACAATACAGCACGCGCTTCCCTTCTGCAGGTGTTTGCAGCCGTCCACCTCAAGAGTCTGTCCTTCAAAGCTGCACAGAGCACTTTCTTCCGTGGGCTTATCGGTAACCGTGGCATGAAGGAAGTTAGATTCACCGATAAAGTCTGCGACAAATTCATCTTTTGGATGATAGTACACGGTTTGCGGATCACCAATTTGGTCCACGAGACCCTTCTTCATAACAATAATGTTGTCGGACAATGCCATGGCCTCAGACTGGTCATGTGTAACATAAATAGCAGTAATGCCAGCCTGTTGCTGAATACGACGGATCTCATTACGCATATCTACGCGCAGTTTGGCGTCCAAGTTAGACAAAGGCTCATCAAAGAGCAGGACACTAGGCTCAATGACCAAAGCGCGGGCCAGCGCAACACGCTGCTGCTGACCACCAGATAGCTGGTTGGTCATACGATCTTCCATGCCCTCCAGACCTACCAGCTTAAGGATGTTGAGGACCTTTTCGCGAATGGTCGCTTTATCCATCTTGCGCAGCTTGAGGCCGTACGCAACATTATCAAAAATATTGTAATGAGGCAGCAAGGCATAGCTTTGGAACACCATTGCCGTATCACGATTATTGGGTGTGATCTCATCAATCTGCTCATCGCCCAAGAAAATCTTGCCTTCATCCGGAGATTCAAAGCCAGCAATCATACGTAAAATGGTGGTCTTACCACAGCCGGAAGGTCCAAGCAGGGTCACAAACTCGCCGGGATTGATGGTGATGTTGGCATCATGAACGGCGTAAAAGTCTTTACCTGTTTTAGGATCCTGATAAATCTTGGAAACGTGCTCCAGAGTAATACCTTTTTTCTGCTTAGTCATGAGTTACTCCTCCTTGAGTGCTTGACTGGTTCCGAAGTGCTTCATGACCCAGTTCATTAACAAGACCGAACCGTAGGTAATTACAATAAGAATGGTTGCAAAAGCACAGGCCATACCATATGAACCCTTGCCTGCAAACTCGTTAATCTGAACAGTAATGAGTAAGAACTGTGGTGTAACCAGCAAAATAACTGCGGAAATTGCCGTAATGGAACGAACAAACGCCGTAACCAAACCGGACAGGAATGAGTCTTTAATAAGCGGTAAGGTAACCGTCATAAAGACCGTAAAACTATCAGCGCCCATATCGTAGGCGGATTCCTCAATGGACTTATCGATCTGACGTAAGGCAGAAATACCAGAACGCGTACCCGTTGGAAGCGAACGTACGACAAACACGATAATCAAAATTAAGCCAGTACCATACAGGCCCTGCATAAATCCGGTATGCAAAATACCGCTAGAAAAACCACGGATGTAACCAACACCCAAAACGGTACCAGGAACTGCCATGGCCAACATGGACACAGCCTCTATAAAGCCACGGAATCTAAAGCGCCGCTTAACAACAAGGTAAGAAATGATCATGGACAAAAGCGCAGTAATGGGGGCAGCAATAAGCGACAACATAAAGGAGTCGCGGAAGGCCTGCAAGCCATGATACTTAGTAAATACCAAGGTAAACCACTTGGTCGTGAGGGCATAGTTGGAGCCCCAGGAACGCACAAATGACCCGTAAGGAACCATCAGGTACATGGAAATGACAAAGATTGCTACACCACCGCACAAAAGAGAAAGCGGTATACGTACAGAATTATCGGTAATCAACATGCGCGCACGGCTTGCTTTACCAGAAAGCGTTGAGGTGCTTTTTGCCTCAAGGATATACTTCTGAACAATAAACATCAGAAGGGTGATGGCAAGCAAAATAACGGCCATTGCAGCAGCACCTTGTTTGTCATACGCACCGGTAATCTGCAAATAGATGGATGTTGCTAGCGTATCGTATCCACCACCGATAATCATAGGGTTAGCAAAGTCTGCAATGGACTCAATAAAAGAAACGAGAAACGCATTGCCCAGACCAGGCAAAATCAAAGGAAGCGTTACACTGGTGAACACTTTCCAACGGCTTGCCCCCATATCGCGTGCTGCCTCTTCTAGGGACGGATCAATGTTTTTAAGGAGTCCCTTGAGCATCATATAGCACACAGGGAAAAACGTCATAGTCTGAACGATAAAGATACCCCAAAAGCCATAGATATTGTTGTCATAAATGCCCAGTAAACTGCGGGTAATAAGGCCTTTTTTTACCAAACATCATGATCATAGAAAGAGACAGCACAAAGGGAGGTGACACAACAGGGAGCATGGATACAACCCTAAACAGAATATCCATGAAGCGGGTATGCAGCTTAACGTAGACCTCTACATAGGCAAAGAGCAAGCCGATAAGTGCTGACAAAATACCAACCGCAAAGCCCACCCTTAAGGTATTGGAGATCGATCGCGTAAACGAAGGTAACGCCAAAATGCGATGAAATACATCAAGCGTTATCCCCTTTTCTGAGACAACGGAATCTACCATAAGAATGGCTAGAGGATATAAGATAAATAAGGTAAGAAATACAATCAATACGATAATGGTCGTAACCAAAATCGGGTCACCCAACAGCTTTTTTCGATCAAGCCGAGCGCTTTGGGTCTTTGCCATACTACTTCCTAACTCCATGCGTCTGTATTTGCAAATCAAACCGGGTAGACGAACTTTCCGTCTGCCCGGTCTTTAGAGTAGCAAACTTGAGAGGTTTTGCTGACATCAAACTTATATAGACATGCAGATACGCTATTCCGTCTTAAAGCGATTATCGCCGCCACCCAGAGCCTGCATGACATCCTTTACGTACTGCTCGGTATGCTGCTTTGCATCCTCAAAGTCATAATCCATTACGTTGTTGGGATCCAAGCCATACTCTTCTGCAATCTTAGGCTGCTGAGCATTGTCGATTACCAAGAACTGATAGGCACCGTTTTCCTGTGCACGATTTACACAAGCGGGAGAAAGCGCATATTCAACCCAGAGCTTTGCAGCGTTAGGATGCGTTGCACCCTTAAAAATAGCCGTTGCGCCAACCTCATAAGAAGCACCAGAGGAAGGAATCTGAAGACCAATATTGTCATGCTCTTGATCAACAATCTGATAAATACCGTCATGCAACATACCCAAACCAATGGTGCACTCTCCGGTACCAATAGCCTTAGAAGGACCAGAGCCACTCTTGGTGTACTGAGCAATGTTCTTGTCAAGATTTACGAGATACTCAATGCCTTTGTCATGGCCATACTTCTGGATAACCGTGTTTACAACCAGCTTAGCAGTGCCAGCAGTGTTGTAGTTAGAAGACCAAATCAGACCCTTGTACTTCTCATCCGTAAGATCTGCATAGTCCTTAGGAGCATCAATCTTGAGGCGCTCAAGCTCTTCCTTATCGTACATAATACCGAGAATACCCTTGTAAACGCCATACCAGTCATTATTGGTAGACTTAAACTTATCAGAGATAAGGTGAGAAGCGTTCTTGGGGTCATACTGCTCCAGCAGGCCCTTAGAAGAAACAACATTGTATGGATCTGTAGTGCCACCAAACCATACGTCTGCAGAGGGATGACCGTTCTCTTCTTCTATCTTTGCTGCAACCTCACCAGTAGAAAGGCGCTGTGCCTGCACATCAATGCCATACAGCTTTTTGAAATTATCGCAAACTGCTGTCATGTGCTCCTCTTCGCAGGAACCATATACAATGAGTTTGCCCTCTTCCTTAGCAGCCTTAACTAATTCTTCTGGAGCACCAATAGCCTCTACTGTATTGGTATCGGTAACGTTAGCGGGCTTAGCCTTGTCTTCAGAGCCACCCTTGCTGCATGCTGCCATGCCAAGACCAGCAACCACCGCACTAGCACCAAGGAAGTTACGACGAGTAAGGTTAATCATAAAAACTTCTTTCTCTCTTAGCCATTCACTATAAGTGCTCACAGGTACGATGAAAGAATACCTATTTATTACAATACCTATTTATTACTAATGTTACGTACATTGGAAGCATTGATAAGCACTATTCGCCCAGTGGACGATTTTTAGCGGTTCTCGTCATGTTTTATTGCTACCTGATGCCGTTTATCGATTCTTGGCGCCGTTAAGCGGTTTTTGATACCGTTAGCGATTCTCGATACTCCCGACGTTTTTGATCTCTATGCAAATCTTGCCGTTATCCGTACGCTCAAAGGAAATAAATTCTGATGAGCCGGCATACTCAGAGGGAAACATAATTTCAATCCCTGTATTGGTACGAATGCGATGGTTCTTTGCAAGACGTTTTGCATCTGACTTGGCCACACTTATGCGTTCTGGAAGAGACGTCTGTGTTGCCTCACGCTCATAGTATTCTGCCGCATCTGGACTGGACTGTGCAAAAACAGCCTTGCCAACCTCTGCAGGAGTAACATCACAGGCCGCAGAGGCGCGCTCGATAACATATGACTTTACCTTTGCTGCAGCAACAGCAGATTCCAAGCCGTGTTTTTGCGCCACATCCTCCACTAACTTAGTAACGGTATCTACCACCTCTTTATTGGAGGCAATGGAAGAACACTGCAACAAGAGTTCTGGAATGATGAAGGACTTCTTGCCCATGACAAGGCGCTCAACATCATGAAAATCAATACTCAGGCTATCCGCTTTTACCAACACATAGGTATCAATTTTTTGGGAAGGATTGGGAAGTGTAGAGTCATAACGAACAATATCGTTATACGCTTGGCCATCTCTATTGCGCACATCATGTATAAAGGCTTGTTTGCGCGGTAACAGCAACAGAGCAAGACCGCGCGTTCCTTCGCTATCATAGGCGTCGTCTGGACTGGAAATGGCAGCAGACTCAGTGGACTGAACCGCTTGTTCGCCCTGAACCGCCTGCACACCCGTTTTCATATCTCCGGTATCGACAAAATCAACTACCAGTAAATCACAGGCATCCAGATCCTCACTTTTGCGCAGCGCATCATAAAAGCTGAGGGCAATATCTGCAGAAATATCCAAGAAGCTACGATGCCCAGAAAAATAGCGCTGTAGCTCTTGTTTAAAGTTTGACTCTGGCGCAAACTGACCATGCTTTGACTCGGCATTTGCCAAAATACGACGCACACTACGCGTTACATACGACTTAGTCTGCTTAACCTGAAGATCTATCTCACACTGAGAAATATCACATTCGCCTATTTCCAGCTCAAACCCATGCAAAGCAGCATGCTTAATACGAAGCAAAAGTCCTCCTCAAAACACAGCAAACAACAGTTTTACGCCATCTTACAACCATGTATACAAACCATAAGGCATTCAGAATAGCAAACCAAAGTCACAAACAGCTCAATTACACGTTTTAGTCCTCGATAATAATTTTTCAGTTTGAGAGTTTTTATCTGCAAGTTTATATTGAGCGCCTTCAAGAGAGTAGCAGCTGTTGTTGTTTGTGATGGAAGGATCAGCCGATACCTTCTTTACAGTAGCTTTTCCCTTCATAGGGGCAGGTTCTCCTTCTGCTACAGCATATACAATGATGGTGAGTTGTTTGGAGCTATCCCATGCACCAAGCTTTTTGGCACCGTACTCATAAAGCCACTGTCTCCAGGATTTTCCTTCCTTCATCTCAGACCATCCAGCCCGCTCATAAAGCTCATTGGCAGCATCTGCTTTTCCTGCTCTACCATGTGCATACTTAAGGATGTAACGTGTGCTAGCTGCGGTTAGGCTTCCTTGTTCAAATGAGGGACGATAGCCTACACCAATGACACCAACAATACGAACACGTGTTGCATGAGCATGCTCACGAGCATCAGCTAGCGCAGCTTTAGCTGCTGTGTTATACAGACGCTCATATTTAGCATCCATCTTGCAGCCAGTGTAGTCTTCAAGCCAGCCCTTCCATTGGTGTTTTTAAGGTGGTATACAAAAAACGTATCAGACTCATTGCAATCTTTTCGTTGCTTTTAGGTGTCTGGCACGCTGTTGCGAACTTCTCCGCTTGTATGCTGTTGTTTTAGATGTGCCAGACACACTAACACTTACAAGGCATTTCTGTCTTGTAAGTCTGCACACTTTCTTTCTGTTTATAAGCTGTCTGCTTCAGCTTTTTGGTCGAAGATGGATAGATACTTTTTTTGAATAGATGCTAGATATTAGATGTCTGCTTTTATCACCTACCCCCAGCAACCTTGTTCGGGATGGGTCACAACTTTGGTTTGTGCGGGATGGTGCTTTATTCCCGTGCGAACCTTTCTTACGTCAACCGTGTGAGTTAGGAATACGTCGTCTTCTATAGCTCGTTTTTTACAGTAGTCATACGCTGAGGATTCTGTCGAAAATTCCTTACCATCGCTTGTAATCCACACTGATTTTTCCTCATATTTAGATTCATCCCAGGCTTCTTTCACAACAACCGTCTCGGTCCAAGCGGGTTTATCAACTATCCAACGTTTTTGCTTAGCCGCAGGTCTTGATGTTGTTTGTCCCGCACTCGAACTAGAAGATGAAGAAGATCTTTGTGTTGAACTTGAAGACGACTGTTCTGAGGAGCTGTATTTTGAAGACGTGCCAGCACCACCAGAAGAAGACTCACTAGATCAACCAGGGCTACTATCAGATGAAGCGTTAGACGTGCCTTGCGTGTCAGTTACCCCATCTGCACCAACAGCATTTTGTGCTACCGTGCCAAGTTCAGGGCTCTTATCGGCAGATTTAGATTTTGCTACAAGTAGTGCTGCTACGGACTTAGCTGTGTTAAGACCTGCCTGATGTTGCATGACAGTAATGACAGTAATGCCAGTACCTCCTACAAGTAACAACAGCGCAAGGGCTCCTCCTGCTATGCATTCACACTTATGATTTTAGATTCAGGTATTGAGTTCGAAAGAACTGGCTGTAGATTTTAAGTTGGAGTTGGGATTTGTACTGGAACTGGCATGAGAGCTTTATGTTACATCGGGCTTCTCATCAGACTGAGAATTGGTCTGCATGATAGGCGTTCCTTTCGGATGGAAAGTACTTTTCTGCAAGAAATATACTACACATATTATGCCGTACATCAGACAAAACTAATTATAGAAACCAGCGTGTACTCGGCTTGTTTAAAGATCAACTTTGCATTGAAAATCACTGCTGCTTTTGTGCGCGTGGGAATGTGATCAAATTTGCGGCGTTGCAGGCGCACTTCAGCCTGGCGCCGAAAAGCTATAAAGAAAAATTAAGCATTTCGGACAGACACTCAAGACAGTCTTATAATGAAGCTGTAGCGCGCAGACTAGAATCGCTCAAGGCGCAACGCTAAGGGTGCCCGGGGCTGTGATCACGCAGGATGCACGATGCGTCCGCACAGGTGTGATGCCCGCGGGGTGCTCACACGAAAAGAGGTGATTTCGATTACGATTTACTGCGTGGAAGATGATCCTTCCGTCCGCGACCTCATGGTCTACACCTTAAATCTTTCGGGATACGAAGCACAGGGCTTCTCGAGCGCTGATAGCTTTTGGCCAGTATTGAAGGCCGCCAAGCCCGATCTCATTATTTTGGACGTGATGCTTCCTGGCGAGGATGGCTTGAGCATTTTGAAGCATCTTCGTGCGTCGTCGTCCACCGCCGAGATTCCCGTCATTATGGCCACCGCCAAGGATAGCGAGTACGACACCGTCATTGGCCTAGACTTGGGCGCGGACGATTATCTGTCCAAGCCGTTTGGCATGATGGAAATGATTTCGCGCATTAAGGCGGTGCTGCGTCGCACTACGCAGAATAAGCCCGAACTCATTGCCAATGGCATCATCAGCATTGATGAAGAGAAGCACATCGTGAGTGTCGAGGACAAGCAGGTGCTGCTCACGCTCAAGGAGTATCAGCTACTGCACATTTTGCTAACGCATCCAGGACGCGTCTTTACCCGCGAGACCCTGCTTTCGCGCGTGTGGGGTATGGATTTTGCTGGCGAAACACGCACCGTTGACGTGCACATTGGCACGCTTCGTACCAAGCTTTTGCAGGCGGGAAGCCTGATCAAAACCGTGCGCGGCGTAGGCTACAAAATGCACGCAGCTGACGAATAGCAACCTGACGCACATACGCCTAGCGAGAAGACCGACTGGCAGCGCGCAATTGCGAATAGCCGCTCGACGAGCAGCCACCTGATAACAAACGCGAATGACGGGACCCCATGAATAAGAAGATTTTTAGAACGATTTGGCTCGTGGCGTTGTCAGTATTTTTGGCATCGCTCGCGTTTATCATGACGGTGTCCTATAGCTATCTGTCGTCCGAACAGCTCAAACAACTGCGCATCGAGGCACGCCTTGCCGCACAGGGCGTCGAGCGCCTCGGCAAGGACTATTTCACGAACCTCGATACCAAAGACTATCGCATCACCTGGATATCCGAGTCGGGTGAGGTCCTCTTTGATGACGACGTCAACGCCAGCAACATGCAAAATCACAAAGAGCGCCCCGAGATCCAGCAGGCGCAAAAGTCGGGCTTCGGGCAGGCCATGCGTCACTCATTTACCCTCGATGACCAGCAGTCCTATGTAGCGCTTCGCCTTGCCGATAAGAGCATCATTCGCATGTCCACCACGCAGCTCTCGTTTTTGACCCTGCTTTTGCGCTGGATACAACCCATTCTGTTTGTTGTTATTATCGGCGTGGCCTTAAGCTTTGTGCTAGCGCGGCAACTGTCCAAAAAAATTATGCAACCTCTCAACGAGCTCGATTTTTCGCGCCCAGAGCGCTACTTCGGCAACGAGAATTACAAAGAGGTCGAACCGCTGCTCATGCACATCGCCCAGCAGCAGCAACAGCTCAAGGCCAATCAGGAGCAGATCGAGAAGACCGCCCTTATCCGCCAGGAATTTACTGCCAACGCCTCTCACGAACTCAAAACGCCACTGCACGTCATTTCGGGGTATGCTGAACTGCTCAAAAATAAGATGGTGCCTGACGAGAATATCACGCTATTTGCCGATAAAATCTGCGCCGAGGCTACACGCATGTCCAAGCTCGCCGAAGACATTATTAATTTGAGCAAGCTCGATTCGGGCGGCGCAGAGCTTGTGCACGAACGTTGCGACTTATATCAAATATGCAAAAATGTGCGCGACAGCCTTGAACCCACAGCCACAAAGGCGCAGGTTAGCCTGTACGTACATGGTGACCACACCTTTGTGAGCGGCTCGCCAGGCCTTTTGCACAGCATTGTCTACAATCTGTGTGACAACGCCATTAAGTACAACCGTCCAGGTGGTTCGGTACATTTGTATCTTGATCAGCAAGATGATGCCACGTCAGGCACGCTCACCACCTTGCGCGTGCACGATACGGGCATCGGTATTCCTCCGCAGGATATTGATCGCATTTTTGAACGCTTTTATCGCGTCGACAAAAGCCGCAGCAAACAAGCTGGCGGCACAGGCTTGGGACTTTCGATCGTCAAACACGCCGTGCAGCTGCATAATGGCACAATCCAGGTACAGAGCTTTAACGGAGCTGGCGCTGGTAGCGGCCAGGCCGAAGGCACAACCTTTACGGTTACGTTTCCCGCGCTGTAGCACGCGATGCCGCGGCGGCACGGTACGTTCGGTTGCACCTCCGTCGATCTTCTTGCCTGCACAACACTCCCCCAAACAACACTTCATAACTTTACCTATATTTTACAAAAGCACGGTGCTGCTTCTTACATAGGCTCGATAGCCTAACAGTAAGCAGACGTCGCTTCACGCACGCAAGCCGAACGCCACGCAAACGCCGCACGAGCGACGACCAAAAAGCACGCAATAAACCTACGGTAAAGGAGTGTTTTTACATGAAAGCATGCCGCCTTATTAGAACAACGAGTGCCCTTATTGCAGGCATCGCTGTGACCTGCGCCCTGCTGCTTGTTGGCTGTGGAAAGCCCACCGAGGCCCCTGCGCCCAAAGAGGACGCCCCCAAGGAGCTCTCGGGTGCCGTTGCCACCAATGGCTCGACCTCGATGGAAAAGGTCATCGGCGTTTTATCCGAGCAGTTCATGGCCGACAATCCCAAGGTAAAAATCACCTACGATCCCACTGGTTCTGGCACGGGCATCGAGACCGTCAAGAACAAGACCTGCGACATCGGTCTGGCTTCTCGCGCCCTGAAGGACAACGAGACTGGCCTGACGCAAACGACTGTCGCACTCGATGGCATTGCTATTATCGTCCACAAGGACCTGGGCGTAAAAGATCTTTCTGTCGAGAAGATCGCCGACATTTTCACGGGCAAAATCAAGAACTGGAAGGAAGTCGGCGGCCCTGACCTGGCGATTTCCTGCATTGGCCGCGAGGCTGGCTCGGGCACCCGCGATGGCTTCGAGGATGTCACCAAGACTAAGAAGAAGTGCGTCTTGGAGCAGGAACTCACCTCGACTGGTGCTGTTATCTCGGCCGTTGGTAGCAACAAGCACGCTATTGGTTACGCTTCCCTTTCGGCTGTCGAGAAGCAAGAAGGCATCGCCGTCCTCACCGTTGATGGTGTTGAGTGCAGCGAGAAGACCGTCCTCGATCAGTCCTACAAGATCCAGCGTCCCTTCATGCTGATCACCCGCGAGGACGAGAAACTCAGCCCGCAGGCACAGGCGTTCTTCGACTACGCAACCTCTGCCAAGGTGGACGATCTTATCCGCAAGGCTGGTGCCGTACCTACCAAGCACTAAGGTGCTACCCCTCGGGTGCAAAAGCTGGCGAGAAGATCTCGAAGCTTTAAAGATCATCACACGTGCGACGTTGCATCCCAAACCCGCGCTACATGCGACGTCGCACCCCTCACCTCGTCTCTCGCTGCGCCTCTGGTCGCACCCCTTACGAAATATCTTGCATCTCACTCATGACAACCTGGTAGCTATCAGATGTAGATCACTTGATAGCTACCAGCCTCTTACTAAATCGACCTTTCGCGAGATTCGCAAAGAGCCCCACGCGAGGGCTGCAGGGTTCCACACAAGGAGCTGCACAGAGTCCGCACGAAGGTCCACAAAGAGAACAGCACACACTATGACACTATCCAAATCATCACATGACCCCATCGAACAAGCCTTTCACGTCTTCTTTTTTCTGCTGGGCGTTTGTTCGGTGGGCTGCGTTGTTTGCATAAGCATTTATCTGTTTATTGCAGGCACGCCTGCCATTATGCAACTCGGGTTGCCGACGTTTTTGTTTGGCACCACCTGGGATGCTTCACAAAATCAATTTGGGATCCTTCCCTTTATTCTGACCAGCATCTATGGCACTGCTGGCGCTTTGCTTATTGCGCTGCCGCTGGGGCTTTTTACTGCCGTCTTTTTGGCAAAGGCAGCGCCCGCGTGGCTAGCAGGAGGCATTCGCTACTGTGTCCAACTGCTTGCAGGCATTCCTTCGGTTGTCTACGGCCTTATTGGCATGACGATCATCGTTCCTGCAACACAAAGGATGTTTAAGCTTTCGAGCGGAGCGTGTTTGTTTGCCGCCATTATCGTACTCGCCGTTATGATTTTGCCCTACATCGTCAGCGTAGCCGAAACTGCGCTGCGAGCCGTGCCGCAGGAATACGAAGAAGCCTCTCTTGCGCTGGGCGCTACCAAGGTGGAGACCTGGTTCAAGATAAGCCTCGTCACTGCGCGCAGTGGTGTCGTGGCCGCCATCATCCAGGCAATCGGCCGCGCCATTGGCGAGGCCATGGCCATTGTCATGGTAGCAGGCAACGTTGCGCAAATGCCATCGCTCTTCTCGTCGGTACGGTTTTTAACCACGGCCATCGTCTCGGAGATGTCCTACGCCTCATATGGATCGTTGCAGCATCAGGCGCTCTTCTCGATAGGTCTTGTTCTGTTTTTATTTGTTCTGTTGCTTAATGGGGCCTTGCGCCTTTCGAACGAAAGGGGGTAGAGGGCATGAGAGATGGCAAGCGACGTTTTAAAGAATCGCTGTTAAAGATTGGTATTTACGGGTCGGCAGCACTTACCTGCCTGTTGCTGATAACGCTTCTGGGAGTTATTTTTTACAAGGGCTTTGGCGCGATTACGCCCGAGTTTTTGACCTCTCAGACGAGCTACATAGCCGATACGATAGGCATTATGCCCAACATTTTGTACACGTTTTATATCGTGTTTCTTACCATGCTCATCGCGACGCCCATTGGTGTTGGCGCCGCAATCTACCTTACCGAATACGCGAATCGTCCGCGTTTGGTCAGCCTCATTACCTTTTCGGTAGAGACCTTGACGGGTATCCCCTCGATTATCTTTGGTCTTGTTGGCATGCTTTTCTTTACCCAGATTTTGGGGCTCCGCCAGGGCCTTCTTGCCGGTGGTCTTACCTTAGTTATTCTTGTGCTGCCGACCATTATTACCAACACGCGTGAGGCGCTGCTCACTGTACCCGATGCGTATCGTCACGGTGCGCTGGCGCTGGGCAGCGGCAGGTGGCACATGATTCGCACGATCATCTTGCCGCAAGCGCTCAATGGTATTTTGCCGGGTTGTATTTTGGGAACGGGACGTATTGTGGGCGAGTCGGCGGCGCTGCTGTTTACCGCAGGCTTTGGTCTGAAGCTACTCTCGTTTGGAGAGGCGCTGCAGTCCTCGGCGGCGACCCTGACCGTGGCGTTGTACATTTACGCCAACGAGCAGGGCAAATTCGAGGTTGCCTTTGGTATCGCAGCCGTACTGCTGCTCATCACCCTGACGCTCAATGTGATCGCGTCCGTCTTTACCAACCGCCTCAAGAGAAAGAGTTCACAATGACAAGCGTTTTACAAACCGCACCCACCGTCGCACCTGCACCGACAGTGGCGCCCGCCCCCAGTGCCGTGCGCACACTCACGCAAACCATTACGTCACGAGGATTACAAACCATGCCCCACACACTTGCTCAATCTGCACTACAAACGGCGGTCAACACCTTAGACACGGCTGCCTCAGAAGCTGCCGAGGCCGCCACCGCCACGACTGACGCTGCGCATGTCACCGCACAGACCAGTGCGCAAACCATCGTCGAGACCAAGAACTTATCGCTGTGGTACAACGATTTTCAAGCGCTGTACGACGTCAACATGCAGATAAAAGAGCATGAGATCACCGCCCTTATCGGCCCGTCGGGCTGCGGAAAATCCACCTACTTAAAGACGCTCAATCGCATGAACGACCTTGTGCTGGGATGCAAAATCGCGGGCTCGGTGCTGATTGGTGGGCACAACATTTATGCCGACAGCATCGACGTCACCGAGCTGCGCACGCGCGTGGGCATGGTGTTCCAGAAGCCAAACCCCTTCCCCATGAGCTTGTACGACAACATCGCGTATGGGCCGCGTCTGCATGGCACCAAAAAGCGCAGCGAACTCGACGAAATTGTCGAAACCGCCCTGCGTCAGGCCGCCATTTGGGATGAAGTGAAGGACGATCTGAAGAAGTCTGCGCTGGGACTTTCGGGAGGTCAGCAGCAGCGCTTGTGCATTGCGCGCGCCCTTGCCGTAAAGCCCGAGATCCTGCTGATGGACGAACCCACGAGCGCCCTCGACCCCATCTCGACCGCAAAAATCGAGGAGCTCGCGCTTGAGCTCAAGGAGCACTACTCCATCGTAATCGTGACGCACAACATGCAGCAGGCGAAGCGCATCTCGGATGCGACCGCATTTTTCCTGCTTGGCAAGCTCATCGAGTGCAACAATACCGAGAAGCTCTTCTCGGATCCCAGCGATTCGCGCACCTTTGATTACATCACGGGCCGCTTCGGTTAAGCTCGCGGGGCGCGTGCAGGGAATGTCTTCGAGAAACACGACACCACTTCAGTAACACTCGCTCTTCTCGTCAAGCGCTCTGCTCTTCTCGTCAAGCACGTCGCCCTCCTCAGTTAAGTGCTCCGCTCTTTTGAAAAACCGCTACAATAGCTTCGAGCTTTGGCGAAGGCTGTATTGGCTTGCCAGGCTTGAAGCTTTTTGGGTCTGCTGCTCACCAGCGAAAACGAACCTGTCATGTTTTGCAACCACCTCTTCCCCCGATCCAGGCGCGACCTGCGATAATGTCGTGTGGTTTGACGATGCCGATAACCCCGTCGAGCTCGTAGCCAAGCAAGCGTTTGCTTTTTCTCATCTTTTTGAAGGTCGACTTTGCGCGCTTGATAGCCGTCACGGTGGATTTGTACTTATAGACGGGGTTATAAGTTTGGTTGAAACTTTGCACAACCGTTCTTTTTAGGGACGGTTTTTGCATGAGTATCTGAGTATTTTTAAGATGCGCAGGATCTAATATTTGAGGTTTTAAAGGCGAAGGTATGTATGCTTGAGTCTTGTTCAAGCCCTCTGGGGTAATGCCTAAACCGGCATTTACAAAGCTAGATGACGTAGTTACGGAGTTGAGTTTTATTCGTGGCGCACCTCTCGGTCGGTGCGACACTCATTTTTCTACTTCACAAAAATTTTTCAGAGTATGCCCACTCAGGTCATGTGATAAAAACATAAATGGCTATACTAAACATGCTTCATCCTTAAGATTACTTTTATTTGGAGTTGAAAAAGATGACAGATTTGACCATGCTTTCCTCTCAATGGTCAATACTTCCTTGTGTACTTTCTCTTGTGCTTCTTTTGCTTGCTGGTCTTATATGCTGGCAACGCAAGGGGATACATAAACCTCTTTATCTGGGAACCTTTGCCTGGCTTGTTCCCATCATTGGAACGTATGTAGCAATGGCTGTCATGTTTGTACTTCACCTAGTCTCAGCACCTGAAGAAACGGTCAAGCTCAGTTGTCTTATACTATTCTTAGCAGGCCTTATCGTGGTGTTTCGCGCACCGTTGCGTGAGTTTGCACGCATCGGTATTCAAAAGCTTGCACTCAGCCCTTCTCGGTTAAAACAGCGGCTTGCTTCTTTCTTAGTAGGCCTTCGAACTGCAGTGCTTATTATTTGCATAGCTGCACTCTCTTGCCTTTCTCTAGAATATGCCCAAAATCCAAAGATTTTTGAGACAGTACAGCTGCCCTTTGTATTTGCAAGCATTGCACTTACCGTGCTGTTTCTTACCACGCTCTATTTTATTGCCCAACGTCATGGCGCTCTGATGCCCCTGCTGAGCTTTGTCTTCTTTGGCTTTGGCCTTGGCTGCTATTTCCTTTTGCGCTTTAAATCCACTGTTATCATTCCATCGGATTTCCTCGCCTTAGAAACAGCCGCTTCTGTAGCAAACGGCTTTGTGTATTACATCACCGAAGAAGCATTCTGGGCCGCCGTATACATGGTAGGTGCCTTTGCTCTGTCATCGCTGCTGTATCCGCTGCCCTTATCGGCCGCGGCACAAGCACCACAGGATGCAAACCACAAAGACACCGCTGATGTCGAGAAACCCCTTCTCCCGAAACATATGGCGTCAGAGCAAGTACAAGCCAAGCATTTTCATATTCCACAGCTAGGCACTGTGTGGAAAAATACTCTTATTGGTGCAACTCTTCTCGTTAGCTGCATAGCTATCACCACTATTCCGGTCTACAGGGATTTAGGTGTAAAAACTATCTATTGGTCAACCTGGATTACTTATGAATCTCAAGGCTCTCTTTTGACCTTTATCTCGGAGTGTCAAGATCTGCAGATTAAAAAGCCAGCGGGCTATACCAGTGAGGATGCAAAGAATCTCATCGACTCGTATGCTCAGAAGTATGATGCATCCAGGGGCTCTTCAGAGAAACACATGGCTGCAGTGGCACAGTTTAACGAGAAGAAGCCTACGGTTATTGCCGTAATGAACGAGGCCTATTCCAACCTTGCCATTTTTGACGGCATGCACTCAGGATACACGGGTGAGAATTTTGTTACCAACGGTATATCTGATGCTTTGCAATCCGGGAACCTGCTTGTTTCCACCTATGGTGGTGGCACATCTAATACAGAGTTTGAATTTTTAACCGGTGAGTCCTGTTACTTTATTGGTGAAGGCAATGGATATTCACTCTATGACTTTAGTAAGGTCGATTCCCTTCCCCATATCTTTAACGCGCTGGGCTACACCTCTACTGCTATTCATGCGTACAATCCAAACAACTGGAACCGCAAAAATGCTTACCGAACCCTTGGCTTTAAATCGTTTATCTCTGGTGATTCATTTGTTGATGTAGATACCTGGCGAGGATGGCCTTCTGACAAAGCAACATATCAAAAGGTACTCGAGCTGCTTACTACTAATCCAAATCCGCAGTTCATTTTGAATGTAACCCTTGCTAATCACTCAGGCTATTCTCAACACTTGGTTGATGATTCTTACCGTCCCGGCTACACGCCTGATTTTGGCGATGACACTCTCACCGACGAGCTCAATGAATATCTGGGCTCTATGAAACGCACCGACGAGGATCTCCAGTGGTTTGTAGGGCAGCTCAAACAGCTTAATAGACCTATTGTACTGGTCTTTTTTGGTGATCATCAGCCTTCATTTACCAAAGAATACAATGATGCTTGGTTTACCGATGAGACACGGGCTGCCCATATAGCACGTCAATATCAGACGCACTATATCATGTGGGCTAACTATGATGTTGCCGGCAATGAACAGAACAACGATAAGAGATTTACCGCTGCATCCAGTCTTGCAAGCCACCTGCTTGATGCTATTGGCGCTCCTCTCACAGACTTTCAGAAGGCGCAGATTGCTTTAGGCGAGGAGCTGCCCGGTATTGGCCATTACACCACTCTGAGTGCGGATGGCAACTGGTACTTCCCCGACGATAAGAACGCTCCCAGCTATACTCTGCAGACAGAACTACAAAAAATGAGCTACCACAACTTTGCAGAACGCGTCTAAAGTCGCCATCCAACAGCACCTTTAAGCGTTACTTGCTCCGCACAGCCTTGCGCACAAAGCGAGCAATAGTTTGGTAAAGCAACACAAGAAGCCCGACCACAACAAAAATCAAAAGGCCCTTGATAAAAGGATGCATACTCAAGAGTTGAGATGCGCGAGGATGCGTCCCCAACTGTACGCCCAGCCAATTAATAGCTGGATAATGGAACAGATAAATACCAAAGGTTAGTACAGCAATGCGATTAAGTATGGTTTGCATCCCTGCAGGAAGTTTTTGAAGCAGTGGCTCTGAACAGCGAACTGCATGGAACAGTGCACACGCCTGAATAACGGTCAGGATATTGTTGGGACTGGTCCAGAAATTATCGGTAGGCTTATCGGGAAAATATAAGCCAGCAGAGAAGGACGTAGCAGAGTTGGCAATACGCGCCAGACAGTACATTGCCGTCAAAGAAGCCACCAAGGACACAACGGCGATGATTGCACTCTTTTTAGACGGTTTGATATAGGTTGCTACAAAATAGCCCAACACATAATAAAACGCCCAGTTATCCGTAAAGAAAGGCCAGGCAAACAGCTGTGTAATGCCTGTAAAGTCATGAAACCAATTAACGGTAGGTAGCACAAATCCCAGTACACAAGAAACAAGAAGAAAGAGCTTGAGGATCTTCTCGTCTTCTACAATAAGGGCAAGCAGCGGCGTTAATACATAGAGGTACACGAGGGAATACAAGAACCAATAGACGTCACAAATCTGATTGGTGCAAAAACGTCGAATAAAATCCTGAACGCCTAGGCTGTTGGCCAACTGTTGTGCGCCATAAAAATGATCTGGCAACAGACCGTATGCAAGGTATACAAGAATGCTTGAAATAATCAGCGGCACCACAACACGCTTAACACGTTTACATAGAAATTGTTCTGTTGAATACTTTTTACGATACCCCAGCAGATTTGCTCCACTCAGCATGAAGAATACTGGTACAGAAAACTTACCCATTACCTGCCAAAACAGGGACACATACCAAACTTGATCGCGCACAGGCGAGAAATATACAAGCGTGACATGCAGCATAACCACTGCAAAACATGACAAGATATTCAATACGGAATATGACAGTAGTCTTGTATGAGCAGAGGCGATAGAAGCTGCAGAAGCGGTAGCGATCATCGAAGCCGTCGATTTTGGCTGCTGGGCTATGACAGACTGGTTATTCTCTTCAGACACAGGTACTCCTTATGAGGTCGCCGCCTTTATGGGGATGCCAATTTTTATACCTTTGCCAATACTGCGAGATTGGCACTTTTCTTTCCTAGTATACGTAGTTTTTAATTTCTGTAGCACCACAACAAGACAGAAAGCAACAAATGGTTGCTGTTCAATCTTACTTCTGATGCAAGAAGTTGAACAAATCAAAGAGGTAGTAATAAAATGTGTACGATAAAACCTATATCTGTTATCCGACTGATTTGAGACTTCTTCATGAATTCTGTGTATATGCTGTTTGCTAACATGGCAAACCTTATCTCTACCCTGCCGCTCATTCCCATAGCTTTTGTCGTAGCACTGCTTATTGTCAACAACATAGCTAAGCTGGATAAAGGTGCCAAGAAACACCTTCCTATAGCAGTACAAATCCTTACCGCCAATGCATACAGCTGTGCCTTTGGTTGCGCAGGCTTTGCCGTCTTTTTTGGTTTAGGGTGGACATCACTTTGGATAACGCTACTTAGTGCAGCCGTTCTGTTTGGCATAAGTTTTGTTGCAGGCAAGCGTGAAGCGTATAGCGCCCACATTGCACATGCTTTGAACTGCCTACCATATCGTGCACAGATTGTCCTTGTGGATGTTGTTTCCATAGCCTTTCAGCTTGTATCGGCATTTTACGCTTTAGAAGCACCCTATAACGAAGGACTCGTATTCGTTGAGCCACCCTTTTTGTTTATGGATTTAGGGCTTATGCTTTTGGCAATAGTAAGCATTTATTACCTCAGTCATCGTAATGCCATTGCAAATAGCGTACTGCAAGGGTTTTTCTTTGTATGGGGCCTTGCTCAATACTACCTATGGCAGTTTAAAAATACCGCCATCATGCCCGCCGACCTCTTTGCTTTAGGTACGGCCGCTGCTGTTTCTGGCAATTATTCTTATGCCTGGAAAGACAGTGTTTTAGCTGGTCTGATAGCTTTTTGCTTTGGCATGCTTGTAATTTCCTATCTGGGTATCCTACGCCACAAACTTCAGGCACAAGGACAGGTCAAAATCGCCAAACGCATACGGTATACGTCTGTTGGCATGACCACATTGATCGGCCTTGTAAGTGCGACTGTGTTGGGAAGTATGCTTGTTTTTCCCAACTATAACCAGATAGGTGCCGGCATTAACTATTTCTGGCCGCTGTATGTCTTTCGTCAGCATGGCGCGGTGCTGAGCTTTACTGCAGGTGTACAAGATTTGATCATCAAGAAACCAGCTGGATATAGCGATAAAAGCGCGCAAGAACTGCTCGATTCCTACGTGGCACAGTACAATACCACACTCGACAACACCTCAGGGCGCCAAGCTGCGGTAGCGCAGTACAACGCCCAAAAACCTAACATCATTGTTGTCATGGATGAAACCTTTGCAGACCTCTCCGACTTTGACAACATGCATGACAACTATACCGGTCCCGAGTTCTTTACTACCGGCATGAAAGACGCACTGGGAGCGGGTAAGCTTGCAGTATCTGTTTTAGGTGGTGGCACCGCAAACTCTGAGTTTGAATTCTTAACCGGCAATAGCATGGCCTACCTCGGTCTTGGCAAGTACCCCTATGCCATCTACCGCTTTTCTCGCTATGAATCCCTGCCTTCGCTCCTTAAAAAGCAGGGCTATGATAGCACTGCTATACATCCCAATCTGGCCGGTAATTGGAATCGCGATAAAACCTATGAGGACATGAAGTTTGACCGGTTCTACAGCATTGATGATTTCCCTAATGCGCCCGTATTCCATAACGGCGTTACGGACAAGGCTACCTTTGACAAGTGCCTCGACCTTATCAAAAACTCTGACAAGCCGCAGTTTATTTTTAATGTAACCATGCAAAATCACTCGGACTATAGTAAAAATAATATCCCTGCAGATCGTCTAACCAAGATACATCCTTCTGATCTATCTTCTCCAGAGCAAGATGGCATCCTCAATGAATATCTCAGCTGTATTAAAGCTTCCGACGAAGATCTCAAATACTTAGTATCACAACTCAAAGAGCTCAAGAAACCTACTGTTTTAGTTTATTTTGGTGACCATCAGCCCAACTTTACACCCACCTACAACGATGCCTGGTTTAGCGGTGAGTCCGATCTTATTCACAATCAGCGCCTATATCACACTTCATATGTGATGTGGGCAAACTATACGGTAGCTGGTGCAGCACAGAACACGCGCGCTGAATACAGCAGTGCCAATTTCCTAGCCGTACAAATGCTGTACACCATTGGCGCCCCTCTTACTGACTATCAGAAAGCTCAACTGGCTATACGTATACAAATGCCCGCCATCAATGCTTTTGGACTTTTAGACACTGCAGGCAACTGGCATAGCCTCACCCAGCAGGATGATTCTATGCATACTCTCTCGGAGGACTTCCGAACACTAACATACTACGAGTTTGCAACTAAACTTTCCTAGGTTCGTACCTTCATACATAAACAAGGAGACAACTCATGACTTCTCATAACAACACAAGCCCTCTGGGCCCTAGCTATCACCGTGGACCCGTTACCCTTCGCGGAAAAATGATCCCGCAAAGCACTTCCACCCAGCATTTTTTGTCGCCCGACTACAACGCAGACTGGATTCATGATGATCCCTGGCGCGTGCTGCGTATTCAAGCTGAGTTTGTAGACGGCTTTGGCGCTCTGGCAGAGCTTGGCCCTGCAATCTCTGTGTTTGGTTCTGCGCGCACCACTCCGGATAACCCGTACTATCAGGCTGCACAGACGATGGGTGAGCTTATTGCACAAAAGGGCTATGCGCTCATTACGGGAGGCGGCCCTGGCATCATGGAGGCAGCTAATCGTGGTGCTACAGAGGCTGGCGGAGTATCGGTGGGACTTGGTATTGAGCTTCCCCACGAACAAGGCATCAATGATTGGGTTAACCTTGGCATGAGCTTTCGTTACTTTTTTGTGCGTAAAACGATGTTTATGAAGTATTCTGCGGGCGCCATCATCTGCCCAGGCGGCTTTGGGACGCTGGATGAAACGTTTGAGCTCCTTACCCTCGTGCAAACACATAAAACACCTTCTATGCCCATCGTAATGTTTGGCACAGACTACTGGTCTGGCCTGTTTGATTGGATTAAAACATCCATGCTTGCCGAGGGCGCTATCTCTCAGTTTGACACATCACTCATTACGTTTACCGATAATCCCCAAGAGGCTGTAGACTGCGCATGCCCTGATCATCTCTTGTCTTCTATCGAGAAAAACAGACCTGAAGCACACTAAGCATTTTGAGAAAGTACTTCCAGATGGTCAGTAATCCTCGAAGAAACAAATGTGTTTTGTGCTATCCACAAATACATACGATAATCGATCTTTTATTGTATATTCAGCTATCCCCAATCACAGAAAAATGGTTGGGGATTTTCTTTCTTTTTTGGTCTTTTATGGCGATTACCTGCAAATACGCTTACCAAAAAATGTCTTGCACAATTGTTTCAAACATGTTACAAAACAACTGTAATGAATAACGCGTCCGGTTTTTGAATAAGGAAGGAGTATTGTATGGGACCAATTTTTTCCTTTTTGCCCTTGCCTCTCATGATTGCAGCGCTCGTCCTCTGTGAAGTTGTTTTTCTCGCCAGCATTTTGGGTATTTGCAGTCTAATTAGAAAAGCTATCGATAAGATCACAGGCACACCTACGGGTCATTACAACTCTATGACCTATCCCAGTGAGATGGAGTTCCGCTGCCTCTAAGGCACCAGCTGGTCGTGTTAATCAGCCAAACACGTCGGCTTGCTACAATGGTGTTGGGGCTAGAGACCTACTTTGCATCTATACAAGGCAGGTCTTATTCTTTCACAAAGCATGCACCAATCTTCTGAGGGCCTGCTATCAGTGATGAGGTAAGAAATCTGTTGTAAATCGATAAGGTGCAAAAAGCTGTCCGTAGAAATAAGGTAAAAAGTTTTACATCAATACATAAAAGGTCCACACATAAGCATGGGGGCGCTGTCACGTAGGTTAGAGACTACTTATCTAAAAGAAACTTCTTTACCAATAAGATTATACGAACCCTTTATGGCTCATATGTCTAAATGCCCGCCAGAAATATATACCATTTCAAGCAAATCATCATCAATCGCCATATTATACTAACCAACGCTTGGTGCATTTTTTGCAAGCTTTATAACTGTTATAGGCTCACTACCAGCAGATAAGACCCATGAATCAACTATTTTAACTTTATCCATTAGTCTCATCTCCCTTTTAGTAAATCATTAAGTTACCCCCAATAATAGCTGAGGTTCTTCTTGGCAAATTCTATCTCATTTTTGGTATTTGATACTAATTTGTTGCACCTAAAAGATACTTTTGTGCATCAATTTCTCTACGCAATATCATCTCTCCAAATGACAAATTCTCATAGTCCCCTAGAAAAGCCTGTTTGAAGTGGTATATCTCTTCAAACATCTCAGAAGTAGTAGCATTCTCACGAAGAAAAAAAATGTATCACCAATACTTGAAGCACCTGCACCCATTTTGTCGAGATGCTGCACCACATCACCACTTGGAACTTAAGGCTGTTTTGTCCTTACCGTGCCACTATGTTACAGAATTGAGCTATGTATCTACTTAACTATTACATTACAGCAGTACTATTGGATTATAATTCGATTATAAAAAAGGAGGTCTTCTCGAATGAACGCAAAAACAGAATTTTTAAAAATTATGGCTGAACAAACAACAATAGCCTTAGCAACCTCTGTAAATGATATTCCAAATGTGAGAATCGTAAATTTTTATTTTGAGCCAACTGAAAATAAAATTTATTTTTCGTCTTTTAAAGGGGACGACAAAATCAAAGAAATAGAATCAAATCCATGTGTGTCATTTACTACAATCCCTCACTCAGGAAATGAATATGTCAGAGCTAAGGGTATCGTCCAGAAAAGTCCAAAAACTATTTTTGATGTTGCTAAACAATTTATTGCTAAAATTCCGGATTACAAAGATGTTATAGAGTGTGCCGGGGAATCCTTGATTTTATTTGAAGTAAGCTTTGATACGGCTATAGTTACAAAGGATTTAGACACAATTACAACATTAAAGCTATAACTTATAACCTATATATTAAAGTAAAAGTGAAATACTTTCTTTGAAGAAACTTCAGTTAACAGACCTTTAGTTAATGTTTACCGTCCTGTTGCCTAGGATAACCATCACTTCGCATTTTATACGCTTCTCTTTGCAGCAGGCAATACTAGTCTCCACCGCATCTTCCAATCCAGAATTAAGAGTATAAGATATACCGATAAAAAATATTGTATGCTCTCTTTTCCAAACATAAAGAGTTTCTCGTAAAGAGCTTGCATAACTATGTGTAATGCCATCGTTATTTTATATAAAAAATGGAGCCTCTTTTCTAAAGAAACCCCAGGTAAACATATGGAGGCGGCACCCCGATTCGAACGGGGGGTCAGGGATTTGCAGTCCCGTGCCTTACCACTTGGCCATGCCGCCTTATAAAAAGGGCCGAATGAGTATCCGGCCCTGTGCTCACATGGAGCGGGCTACGGGGTTCGAACCCGCGACCTCAACCTTGGCAAGGTTGCGCGCTACCAACTGCGCTAAGCCCGCGAACGAGTTACTAATATACGGGAATTTACCTTGGTATGCAAGTAGAAATAGAAAGAAAAATTAAAATCTTTTCTCTACCTACAGCACCACAGTTAAACGCCCTCATTTGCAGACAAAGAAGTGGCAATGGCCTCCGCCAAGGTACTTAGCTGCTCCAAAGTTTCATCATTTAGACGCGAGCGAATGGAAACAAACGGCTCAATCATAGTTATGTTCTTCATAGCATCAAACTGCGCACGCATTAACTTGCCAGAGCAAGGAGCCCAAGAGCCATTCTCGATAAGCGCAACGGAACGTTTTTGCAGCGCATGAGCACGCAAGTCCAGCACAAGCGAACGCATGGCATCGTAGATCTCCATGTTTTGCGTAGAGGAAGCAAATACCAAGTGAGAAGCCCTAAACGCCTCGGAGACCATCGTAGCAAGGTCTGCGGTGGCCGTATTGTATACGCGCACATCGCGCACGCCACGCTCAGACAGCATACCGGCTAAAATATCAGCCGCCTGCGCGGTACCGCCATAGATAGTGCCGTAGTAGATGACAACGCTTTGCTCCTCTGGCTCAAAAGAAGCCCACTGAGCATACTTGGAGCGAATAACATCCAGATCCTTACGCCAGATATGACCATGCAAAGGACAAATGCGATTGATGGGCAACGCAGCAGCCTTCTTAAGCAAGTTGTTGACCTGCATGCCATATTTGCCAACGATGTTTGCATAATACCTACGAGACTGATCCAGCCAGTCACGCTCCCAATTCACCTCGTCGGAATACAGGTTTCCACCAATGGCACCAAACGCACCAAACGTATCTGCCGAGAAAAGCGTGCCCGTTGCCAAATCAAAGGTAACCATGACTTCTGGCCAGTGAACCATAGGTGCTGTTACAAACTGCAAGATATGTTTGCCGAGCTCCAAGGTATCCCCTTCGGTTACCACAATGGCATAGGGTGTAGGGTCAAAATTATGGAACTGGCGAATGAGATCAAAAGTCTTGGCGGTACCAACCAATTTGACCGTAGGATATTTTTTTACCAGCCAGGGAATCTCTGCACAATGATCGGGCTCCATATGGTCAATTACCATATAGTTCAGCTCGCGGTCACCGAGCATATACTCCAAATTCTCACTAAACTGACCAGCTACAACATCATCCACACCGTCAAGAAGACAGGTCTTCTCGTCAAGAATGAGATAGCTGTTATAGGCCATGCCATTAGGAATGTGATAGGTATTCTCAAACAGGGATAGTCTGCGATCAGATGCACCAATCCAATAGGTATCTTCGCAAATTGCGCGCACGTTATGCATAAATGCCTCACTTGCCAAAATGAAGTAACCTGTAGTAAACATAGATAACTTTACCAAAAAGTATGCTTCTAATCTGTGTATTCGTCTATGAAATATAAATATGCTTGGATAGTTTTTGTACAACCAACCTATGCAATGCTCAATTTAGGGAACACTGAGAAAAGCAAGCAAGATACAAGCTTACGATACGCAGCTCAGACATATGGTATACAAATATGTCGTGTAGGTACTGCTTGGCGCGTAAAATGATATGCAAACCAAGAATAGGAGTTTTATGGCTTCTCGAGATCATTACAAAAATGCAGGTAATCCCACTGGCGACGCTGGTCGTGAGCTCCTTGACGCCATGAATGCCGGCACACATGAGCGCTTAGCGGGCTGGAGTCTGCCGCTCCTTGAGCAAGCAACACAGCAGGCGCCCGTCAAAAAACCCCTTGCTTCGGTACTTGATGTTGGCTGCGGCGGCGGCGCTAACTTGGCTCACCTCATGAACTTGTTTGATGCCAGTCAAGCCTATGGTCTTGATCACTCTCCCATTTCTGTCGAGAAGTCCAAAGCAACAAATGCACAAGCTGTGGCCGATGGGCGTTGCCAGGTTGTGGAAGGTGATGTAGCAGCTCTTCCATATGACAACGCAACCATCAATGTGGCTACCGCATTTGAAACTATCTACTTTTGGCCTGATGTAGCAGCTGGCCTGAGCGAAATCCTGCGCGTACTTACCCCCGGCGGTCTGTTTATGGTTTGCAATGAAACTGATGGCAGTGGCATGGATCAGCTGCGCTGGAGTGACCTATCTCAGGCAGCAGACTTACTAACTATTTACTCCGAGCAACAGCTAAGAGACTTCTTTACCAACGCTGGTTTTGTTAACATACAAGTGTGTCGCCATCCAAAAGAGGACTGGATTGTTATGTTTGGTCAAAAACCTGTTGTTAAGTGACGAATAGAGCCTCTCTAGAGTGGCAGTGTCTCGCTATACCATCTCTCTGATAGACGTATTCGACCACCAGCAGGAAACTGATTTTTATGTCCACAAATCACGACAAGCTCTTTACGCAGACGCCGCTTTATAAAATGCTACTCATTATTGTTGTCCCTGGCGCTATTAGCATGTTAACGTCGGCTCTGTACGATATTATCGACGGAATTATGGTTGGCAATCTGCTCGGAGAAACCGCTTTTGCTGCCATTAACCTGGCAATGCCTTTTGTAATAATTCTTTTCTCGATAGGTGACCTTATTGGCGTTGGCTCAGCCGTCCCCCTCTCCATTACCCTTGGCGAGAAGGACCATGAGGCTGCCAATAATATCTTCTCGTATTCCATTGTCATGCTGTTTATCAGCGGCCTAGGCATAGGACTGCTTGTATTCTTTGCAGCTCCCTTTTTAATTGCTCTACAGGGAGCAAGCGGAAAACTTGCTGAGATTTCCATCATATACCTGCGCATATATGCTTTGTTTATCCCCATCTCCGGCATGATGTTTGCAATGGACAACTACCTTAAAGTGTGCGGCAAGGTCGGACGCAGTATGGCTCTCAATATTCTTATGGCTGTATCTGGCGCCATACTAGAAGCAATTTTGCTGATTGTCTTTCATACCGAGGTATGGGGTGCTGCATTTGCTTACAGCCTCGCCATGGTTATAGCTTCTACCATTGGTTTGTGGCCCTTTATTCGTGGCAAAATGGTTTTGAAGCTCGTACGTCCAAAACCCACCTTAGCCCTTACAAAACAAATTGTTATGGCAGGACTCTCTGCCTTTCTCAACAACGTTGCTGGTCGTGTGGTAAGCATCGTACTGAATGCTCGTATGTTATTGCTTGGTGGTGAACAAGCGGTATCCATCTTTGGCATCATGATGTTTACCGATGCCTTTGTTATGTCCCTTATCTATGGCACCACAGATTCCCTGCAGCCATCCATTGGGTACAACTGGGGAGCAAAAAACTACAAGCGAGCATTTGAGATTGGCAAGAGCAGCTTTATCATTTCTGCGGTGTTTAGCTTTATCTATATAATCTTGCTTCACCTGTTCCCCGAGGTTCCCGTACGCATCTTCATCTTTAATGCCTCAGATGATTTTGTACAAGCCGCCGCTGCCGCTTTTGCACTATTGTCACTACAGTGGCTTACCCGCTGGTTTGTATTTGCTTGTGATGCTTTTTTGCTTGCCTGCGGTCAATCCAAACGTGCTGTATGTCTTTCTGTTGCATCTTCTATTGCTGTTCCATTAACAACTATTGTCTTACTATCACCCCTGGGACTTACGGGAGTATGGTTAAACGCAGCTGTTGCAAATACGGTTGCAGCCCTCTTTGGCATATGGCTCTTAACGAGCTTCTTGCGCAAACATAACCACGGATTGGAAAAGAAGAACACCCTTCATGAATGAAGTAACAGAACCAGAAAAAGTCACTAAAGCCACTACGGCAAATGAAGCATTTCTGAGCATTTTTGAAAACATCAAGCAGGATCCACAAAATAAAGTCTATACACAACAGGGTATAGATCCTCTGTATACTGCCGCCTCTGATGCACGTATTTTAATAGTAGGGCAAGCTCCTGGACGTATTGCACAGCAAACACGTATTCCTTGGAACGATAAAAGCGGCGAACGCCTCCGTACTTGGATGGGCATTTCTCGCGAGGACTTTTACAATCCTCAAAAGCTTGCCCTCCTACCCATGGATTTTTACTTCCCCGGTAGTGGCAAAAGTGGAGATCTTGCCCCGCGTAAAGGCTTTGCACAAAAATGGCATCCTCAATTGTTAGAGCTCATGCCCCACATTCAACTGACTATTCTGATTGGGAAATACGCGCTCTCCCACTATTTGGAACTTCCAAAATCTGTTCGCATCACAGAGGTAGTGCATAACTACGAGCACTATGCTCCAGACTATTTTCCCTTGGTTCATCCATCTGGACGTAACCAGCGGTGGATAAAGAAAAATCCTTGGTTTGAAGAAGAAGTGCTCCCTCAACTACAAAAGCGTGTTTCTCAAACACTTTTTAGCTAAGTCTCGTATCATCAAATACCTGATTGGCGCTTATAGAAAACTACTAGATCAAAGGAATGGCTACCTCTATGACAGACACGCAAACCAATGACCTCTTGCACTTCTCGTCAGACTATATGCAGGGTGCTCATCCTGCCGTGCTCGATGCTTTGGTGCGCACCAATATGGAGTCTACCTCTGGTTACGGCACAGACCACTATTGTGTCGAGGCCGCTCAGGCAATTTTAGAGGCCTGCAACTGCCCCGATGGCGAGGTTCGATTCTTGATGGGCGGCACGCAGACCAATACCTTTGTTATTGATGCGCTCCTGCATCCGTGGCAGGGCGTCATAAGTGCAGCAACGGGCCACATAAACGTACATGAAGCAGGCTCTATTGAGGCGGGCGGTCACAAAGTCATATCCCTCGATCACACTAACGGTAAGCTTTCTGCCACAGCTATCGATAAAACCGTGCAGGCTTGGGAGCAGGATGACAATCGTGAACATATGGTTCAACCTGCCATGGTGTACCTTTCCCAGCCCACTGAGTACGGTACGTTGTATAGTACGGCTGAGCTTGAAGCAATTGCTGAGGTATGCACTGCACACAATCTGAAGCTTTTTGTGGATGGTGCGCGCCTGGCCTACGCACTTGCTGCACCCCAAAATGATGTCAGTCTGGCAGACTTAGCGCGCATAGCAGATGTTTTTTACATTGGTGGCACTAAATGTGGCCTTCTTTTTGGTGAAGCCGTTGTCTTTACCAAAAAGGGCATGGTAAACGGACTTACTCCGCTCATAAAACAGCACGGTGGTCTGTTAGCAAAAGGGCGCTTGCTGGGCGTTCAGTTTAAAGAGCTGTTTAAAGATGGCCTGTACGAGCGCATAGGTCAAACTGCTTTGGAATGTGCGACACGCATTAAAAAACGCCTTGCAGAAAAGGGGTTTGATCTATATATAGACTCCCCCACCAACCAAGTATTTTTTGTCGCCACCGATGCTCAACTTGCCTGGCTAAGCAACCATGCGGAGTATGGCTTTATGGAGCGCCTGGACGATAACCGCGTCGTTGTTCGTTTTGCTACCTGCTGGTCCACCACACACAAAGATACGGACAAACTGCTTGAGTGTATCGACCAGATGGCCGAGCTTTAAGACAACCAAGCTTTAAGATGGTCAAGTTTTAAGACAACCGTGCTAAAACTCTAAAAACAACAAGACAAGGCGAGAAGTGCCTTTCCAAGTGTAGAGAGGCGCTCGTACTTTAGCCCAGTGCAACATCCAAGGTCATCATCAAAGCAAACCCAAGCATAAAAATGACAGTAGCAAGATTTGAGTGCTTGCCTGCACTCATCTCTGGAATAAGCTCCTCTACCACCACATACATCATGGCACCTGCTGCAAAACCAAGTAAATAAGGCAAAATAGGAACAATAGCATTTGCCGCTACAACAGTTATTACAGCACCAATAGGTTCTACAATGCCAGAAAGCGTACCCATAACAAAAGCCTTGGGCTTAGATTGACCAGCTGCGCGCAAAGGCATAGAGATAATAGCGCCCTCGGGAAAGTTTTGGATAGCAATGCCCAAAGCTAAAGAAAAGGCAGCTGCCAAAGAAATGGTGGAGCTTCCGCTTAACCAGCCAGCGTACACAACACCAACAGCCATGCCTTCAGGAATGTTGTGCAGCGTTACCGCAAGTACCATCGTCGTGGTACGTTTAAGATGAGTCTTAGGGCCTTCTGGCTCATCCTCGCCAATATGAAGGTGAGGGATCACGGTATCCAAAAATAACAAAAAAGCAGCGCCAGCTAAAAATCCCAGTGTGGCCGGGACAAAAGCAAATGACCCCAGAGCAGAGCTCTGCTCAATCGCAGGTTTTATCAAGCTAAAAAATGAAGCTGCAACCATCACACCTGCTGCAAAGCCCTCTAACGCATGTGTCACAGAATCACGTAACTGTTTACGCATAAAAAAGACCATTGCTGCACCAAGCGTGGTGCCAGCAAATGGAATAAGCAATCCATACGCTACATCACTATTCATAAAGTGGTATTCTCCATCCTTTATAACCACCAACTGCAAAAAGTTGCAGAGCACCACTTATTTCCTCTCCAAAAAATAAGCAGCTAAAAATATGTGGTCGTATAGTTTAGTGCTCTTACGCTCGTAAGATACCCAAATATATAATCTTATTGCAAAAACGTAAAATGCTTGTGAGCAAACGTCCCAAACAAATTCAAGCACAGCATCAAAACTACCTCAACTCCAGCAATGGAACCCGTAAGCACCGCTGCATTCCAAGAGATAGCCGTAATAGCAAAAAGATTGGACAAAAAGAAAGCTGTCCCAATAAAGCCTGCAACACAGCCTACAAAGATAAGCGTGTGCCACAGATTAAATGGTCTACTCAACTCAAACAGAACCATAAAGCCTGCAAGAGACAACAAAAACGTACTTCCTACCCCTACGTCCATCTTAGAAACCTCTAGATACGGCGCAAGAGCCACAAGCAGCACAATCGCAAGAAAAGAGGTACAGGCCGCAGGAATAGCACGGGTAAGCGCCTCATAGATAAACCTACCATGCTGCTTTTTGTTGTTCTGCTCCATAGCCAACAAAAAGGCAGGCACGCCAATATTAAACATGGACACAAGGGATACCTGCGAAGGTTTAAGTGGATACACCCATGCAAATAAAATTGCACAGGTCGCTAACAGCATCGAGAAAATATTCTTATACAAAAACAGCGTTGCCGAACGCAACAAGTTATTGATGTCACGCCTACCCTCAGAAATGATTTGCTTCATGTGACTAAAGTCATCATCTAAGATAACAACTTGAGCCGCCTGACGAGCAGCATCACTGCCCGTACCCATAGCTATAGAGCAATCGGCTTCCTTCATTGCAAGGATGTCGTTTACGCCATCTCCTGTCATGGCTACTCGCAAACCCTGGGCTTTGAGGGCATTTATGATTTTCTTTTTTTGCTCTGGCTTCACACGACCAAACACGGTGTACTCTGACACAGCCTCAGTAAAGTCTTCATCCGCTATATCGGTAGCAGTAACGTATTGATCTGCATGAGGTATGCCCACCTGGCACGCAATATGAGAAACCGTCTGTGGATTGTCACCAGAAATGACCATAACACGGACTTCCTGCTGATCAAACCATGCAAAGGTTTCGGCAACATTGGGACGCAGGCCGTTAACCAAACTCACAAAGAGCAGCGGCTGGAATACACCCTTCTCGTCAGCCTGAGCAAATACCAGCACACGCTGGCCACGTGCAGCACGCTCAGCAACCTGCGCTTCACAGACAGCAAAAGTCTGAGCATCTAACACAAACTCAGGTGCTCCAAAGCGCAACGAAGCTCCGTGTACCTGGTCTATCTGTGAATACTTGTTCTTTGACGAGAAAGGCAACACACTGCTAGCAGTAAGCACACTTGCCTGATGTACAAAGGCACGCACCGCTTCCATAGTGGCATTGGCATCAGGAATGGTAGCCGCATACTGTGCCAACAGATCACAGGCAGCAGATGTATCCTTTGTAACGGCTGAACCCGCCTGATCAAACACCTCAACTACCTGCATGGTGTTATCGGTAATCGTTCCGGTTTTATCCACACACAACACATCAATACGTGCCAGCGTCTCTGTACTACGCATGTCATGCAGCAAGACCTTGTTTTGTGCTAAGCGCATAGCAGAAAGTGCCAAAGCCACGGTAACCAGCAGGTACAGTCCTTCGGGGATCATACCGATAATAGCGCCAACCATAGCCTCAATAGATTCCTTAAAAAGGTACCCATTCACAAAGAATGCCTGATAGAACAACAGACAACCAAGAGGAATGATGACAATACCTGCAATTCCAACAATCAAGTTGATGTCATGGATCATTTCGGAGGGCTTCTCGCGCATCTGTTTAGCCTCTGCCTGCAAGCGCGCAGCGTAGCAGTCCTCACCTACCTGCGTAAGCAGCGCGGTACAACTACCCGAGACAACAAAACTCCCGGATAACAACTTTGCATGGACCGGCTTTTCTATCTCATCCGCCTCACCGGTAAGCAAGGACTCGTTTGCCGCAATAAGCCCATCTACCACCGTGGCATCCGCCGGAATTTGCTGACCGGCCTCTAACGTAATGAGATCTCCCACCAAAAGCTCTCCACTTGCCAAAGATAGCACGCGGCCATCACGTGTGATGGAATAGGTGGAGCGCGCTAAAAGTGACAGCTGATTAAGCACCTTTCGTGCACGCAGCTGCTGCACAATGCCGATAAGTGAGTTTGCTATAACGACGGGTAAAAAGGTTAAACTACGATAACTACCTGCAATAATGAGCAGTATAGCAATGATCGCAAAAATTGCATTAAAGTACGTAAAGACATTGTTTATGACAATATCTTTCGCTGTAAGTTCTGCTTTGTTGTTCTGTTTTCTCATGAATCTCATTAAATGGTAGTCACCGTATAAGTGCAAGGCCTATTACCCAGATGCAACAAAAGACCCTAGAAGCCCACACAGCTTGCGCTGACCTCTAGGGTCTTATAAGCTGCTCTTTACTCACTTTGAAACGAGTAAACCGTCCATTGCGATAAGAGCAGCGCGCACAACAGTCGTGCTTATCACACGAGTCGTGTTAATCAATGCCCAAAACTTTCTTACCCATTGCATCGGTGGCGACAATAGCGTCGTAGAGTGCATCGGGGGTTACGTCACCAGCAAGATTGTGAATGGTCTCACCAGGAACACAGGCAGCCTCGGCAATCTGCTTGATTTGCTCGGGAGTGCTTACGCCAAGCTCTGCCAAGGTAACAGGAAGACCAACCTCAAGACAATAGCCTTGAACATCAGAGAACTCATCCTGGTCCACACCCTCAAGTACCAGCTGTACCAAGGTGCCAAAGGCTACGCAGCAGCCGTGAGGAGCACTGTGACCACCCAAGGAAGTAAGACCATTGTAGAAGGAGTGAGCAGCAGCACAGTTAACATTATCGGCACCCACGCCAGACAGATATACACAAGCCTCTATGATGTTCTCGAGAGCAGGCGTTACCACGTTGTTCTCGCAAGCAGTGATTGCCTGTGAGCTGTAATCACGAAGGGTCTCATAGCAAAGCTCGGCCAAGGCCATACCTGCGCGCGTAATGCCAGTGCCCTCAAGGCTGGGAGATTCAGTACGAAGAGAGGCACGACCCTCAAAGTAGGTACCCAAAGCATCTCCCATACCCGCCACCAAGAAACGAACGGGAGCATCTGCTATGACCTGCGTATCCACCATAACTGCTGCGGGATTCTCTGGATAAAACAGGTACTTATCAAAGCTACCATCATCGTTGTAAATGACCGAGAGGCCCGTACAAGGAGCATCTGTTGCAGCAACCGTTGGAATAATAACAACCTTTTTACCAGCGTAATAAGCCGTTGCCTTAGCAGTATCTACCGCAGAGCCACCACCGATTGCCACAACAGCATCAATGTTGTCCTCTTCCACAATGGCCTGCATTTTTGCAATCTCGCCCTTGCTAGAAATGCCGCCAAAGATCTCATAGCGACGATAGCTATCGGAATCACCAAAGCTCTGCTCAATCTGATCATGACAAGCCTTGTAGCCGCTGTTAGAACACACAAACAAAAAGCGTGTTCCCATATAACCCATCTCTTCTTCAAAGTGAAGAAGAGCATTCTTACCTTGAACATACTTAAGGGGCTCACGCATAGCACGCAACAGTTTCATAGCATCCTCTATTCTTCCTTTTTTGCTTTTACTCTCCCTTTTTATGGCAACCAATGCCACTAGGTATAGCTTAGTACACTTAGCTATATAACGTGTATATTTTTATCAAAAAAATGAATAGAATGTAGAAGTTAGCCATGGTTTATACATTAAAGTAAGAGTTATTTACTGCTTTAAGCCTTCAGCTACAATCAAACATTCTGCGGTTTTTTCTCGGTATTTAAACTAAGGTAAAAAACAGCACTCAGTAAATGTAACTTGTTTATAAAATTAGATGATTTGATAGTTACATCGATCTAACTATTTGATAACTTAATAATAAAATAGTTATCTCAAGCTAACTATTTAGTTGTAAAGCTTTTTGATACAAGGTCAAGCTCTATCAAGCTAGGAGGAGACGTTATATCAGAACGAAAGACCTTTAAGATTGCAACATCGGGCGCATTAGCTCTCATGCTTGTTGCAGGTTCTGTTACCCCTGCGCTCGCGCACACCCCCATCGCCCCAGCTGCCTACGCAACAGCGGCAACCCCTGTTGCGGCTCCTAATAGGGATAAGAAATACGAGGGATATACCGTAACTGTTGGAGTCTTTGATGAAGACGGTAAGCAGGTAGGCACTCCTCAAAAATTGCCCTTTAATCAGTTGCAGACACAGGTCACAGGCCTTGAAAGCAATAAGAAGTATACGGTTAAAGTCCTTAGCATCATGGACGATAAGGGCAAGGATGTTACTGCTCAATTTACCCACGATGTCTCTTTTACAGAAGAGGTTATTCCTGGAAAAACGCGTGATGTGTGGGTAAAGAGCCCTAATGGTATCCAGGCAGGACAACAAAAATTGCCCTTGTCTATGAATCTGAAGGCAAAACCTACCTCGTAGGCGTTAACGACGCCAATGGTCTTGTCGGCACACAAACAACCATCGATCAGAACCAAGAGATTGCAACCGTAGATGCAAACAACCTTTGGGACATCAAGAAGGATGACCAAGGAAACCTTAACGTTGGCATCTCCGGTAAAAACTTGTTTATGCACATGAGCTATAACGGACCAAGTATGCGTGCGCTCGACACCTGGATGAATCCAGGCTTTATCTATGAAAATGGTAAACTGCGCGGAAACAATTCTTACAAATACTTTATTGATGCCAAGGCTGGCGCTGTAAGCTTTGGTTACACCGACGGTATTCAGCTCAGCGCTTGGGTACCTACAACGCTTAAAGATACCGACACTAAAACGCTGAATATAACAGCTAAGGTTACTGCAATTCCCGATAAGCCCGTCACGCCTCCTGCAGGCAATAATGACCCTGCCAATAAACCTGGAGCAAACAAGCCTGGTACCACTAATAAACCTGGAGCCAATAAACCAGGGGCTTCTCAGAACAAAAAGCAGGCACTACCACAAACGGGTGACTCTCAACTGGCGGTACTACCCCTTACAGCCGGCACAATCGCAGCAGTAGCAGGTGCTGTTTTAACTGGTAAGTCTCGTGTAAAGGACTTCCTTAACAACAAGTAGTACGTATTGCCATGCCAAAGATGGCTAACGGCAACGATGTTGTGTAGCAGTAACGTAAAGAGCGACAAGGTTATGCGGCCCTGTCGCTCTTGTTGTTGTATCCGCTATGCTTTGCGCAGGACGTGACAAAAGAATCCAAGTAGGTTATATAACGTTTGCCCTAAACCTTACATGAAGGTGTCGCGGCCAAAAGCCTCACGCCAAGCAGCAGAAAACTCATCTACAGCAATTTGAGTACCAGGATGGTCAATCATAGACCAGGCAACTGCAGGAGGAATAGTAACAGCCTGAATACCAGCAACAATCAACTCATGAACCTGATGAGGGTTCTTGAAAGACGCAGCAATAACCTTGGTGCTCATATTGTTAATGGAAAGCATCTCCAGCAAGTCCATAACCTGACCAATGCCGTCCCCATAGCTTTCCATACGGTTTACGTAAGGAGCAAGGTAATCTGCACCATTCATAGCAGCCATAAATGCAGCGTCAGCATTATAAATAGCAGTAGCTAAAACACCAAGACCTTCTGCTTTAGCCGCCTTAATTGCACGCAAACCTGTATGCGTAACAGGAATCTTTACATACATATTCTTAGAGCGAAGAGAACAAATTTTGCGAGCATCTGCCATCATACCCTCAAAATCAGTGGCAACCGTCTGCATAAAGAAAGATTGATCGTCGGAAAGTACATTGAGCATCTCATCTGCAACCTGCTCGGGAGTCTTACCGCTCTTGGTAATAATAGTTGGATTAGTGGTAACGCCCGAGACAGTAAGAACCTCAGAAACTTCCTTAACGGCTTGTGCATCGGCTGTATCGAGTACTAGCTCCATTCCTACTCCATTCATTTAGTACCTTACCATGAAACTTTAACTTATAAACGTAAGTATTCTTACTTCCTTACGTAAGTATACCTACACCGGCCAACTTATTCACCATCAATTACAACAGATAAGCCTACCTTCTCTAAAATTGCTACAATTCCCGCAATTTGTTCAGCGCTTGGTGGCTGTACCTCATGCATGGTATAGGGACGTCCTACGTAACTGTACTTATTTTCTCCCAATTGATGAAACGGAAGTACGTCCGCACGAACAATTCCCAACTCACACAATTTTGCTGCATTGGCACGCACATTATCCAGCCCGTCTGTATAACCAGGTACAATGGGCATACGTGCCACCACAGACGCCCTTCTCGATAAAATCGTCCTAAGATTGGCATCTCTTACGTCAGGGTCAAGCCCCAAAAGGGTTTTACTCGTAGCACGATCCGCAATTTTGAAGTCAACCAAAAAGCTATCCACCACCGCTACCAGCGCTTGAGCATCCTGCAGGGGCAACGCAAGGGTAGTTTCCAAAGCCGTATGTAAGCCCTGTGCCTTTGCTGCAGCAAAAAACGATCGCACAAAGGGTTCGCGCGCAAGGGCTTCTCCACCAGAAAGCGTTACTCCACCGCCACTCTCTTCAAAAAAGATACGATCGCGCAGCACTTCTTCCAACAGATCATCCACGCTACGCTTAGTGCCCATGATAGTCTTGGCACGGGTGGGACATAGGGCAGGTGGAATAGCACACAAAGCACCATCAGGGCGCGGCGAGCAATGGATGCACAGGTTTTCTTTGAGGGATACTTCCGGCTCAAAGGAAAGATTTTCTGGATTACAGCACCAAGGACAGCTAAAAGGACATCCCTTCAGGAAGGCCACGGTGCGGATGCCGCCACCATCATGAAGGGAGTAGCGCTGTACATTGGTAATTATTGCTGACGTAGCCGCCTGCCTAGGGGCTGTAGCAGCGTGCCCGCAGGCTGTAACGTCTTGCCCACAGGATGTGACGTCGTGCCCACAGGATGGAGCAGTATGCCTAGAGGACATGCTCGGTCCTGCTAATGATGTCATCTTGAACAGCCTTTGACAGCTCAACAAACATGGCAGAATACCCCGCCACGCGCACAATCAAATCCTTGTGATTCTCTGGATGGATTTGAGCATCAAGCAGTGTTTTCTTATCGACCACATTAAACTGCACATGTTGAATTCCCAAACGAGAAAAAGCCTTGAGAAATGCCTCAAGCTTAGTCAGCCCACTCTCGCCCGCCAAGGCTGCTGGCGAGAATTTTACATTGAGCAAGCTACCGTTGGAATCCAAAACATTCTTGAGCTTGGACACGCTCTTGAGGCTTGCGGTAGGTCCGTTAGTATCACGACCTGCCATAGGACTCAGGCCACCATCTGCCAGCTGCTCATGTGCAAAACGACCATCGGGCGTGGCACCGCACTTCTCGCCAAGCGGAATATGAGCAGACACGGTATAGCTACCCGGCTGAAAATGGCCGCCACGAGGATTGGTGTACTTTTCCACCTCATGTCCATAGTGCTCCAAGAAATGACGACCCAGCATATCCACTTCATCAATATCATTGCCGTACTTGGGATAGGCGTTAATCAGGCGCTGACGCCATACCTCATCCCCCTCTCCTGCCCAGTTGCGCTCAAGCAGACCCACCAGCTCTTGCCAGCTCAGGAGCTTCTCTTCAAATACGGCGTACTTAATTGCAATGAGGGAATCGGCCAGGTTTGCGGTGCCTACGCCTTGCACGCCAGAGGGATTATACCGCGCTCCACCTGCGGTAATATCCTTGCCATTTGTCATGCAATCCGCTACCAGCGCACTGAGCAAGGGCGTGGGACTGGTTTTTTGATGAGCCACATCGCACGCATTGCAGCCTTCCGCCATAAGGGCAACATAGCTATCGATAACAGCGTCCACCGCATCGAGAAGCTCTTGGAAGCTGCGGTATCCCTCAGGACGGGCCTGCATGGCAATCTCCAGACAGCGCACCATATTGAACATAGAGATGTCATGCAAACCGTACATGCGACCCGGGATGGACAGCTCCACGCAGCCCACAACAGCGTAATCGCGGGCATCCTCAAGACTCACACCACGGTTAACAAATGCTGGAATGTTTACCTCATCGTTGAAGCACTGAGGAATACCATCACCCAAACGAATAACCTCTCCAGCCTTGTGATACAGCGACTCAGGTGTACCAGAAAACACGCGCAAAGACAGGTTGGGCTGAGGCAAGCGCGTGTCCTTCTGAATATCGAGCAAAAGCTCGGACAGCTCATTGGAAGCATCGTTGCCCGCTTCATCAACTCCACCTACCACCAGATTAAAGCCCGAGGGAAAGCCGGCAAATGATTTGGCGCTATCCGTAGATCGCACAAACACAATGGTATTAGTTTTGAGGTAGAAGCACTGTATGAGCTCACGAATATCCTGCTCACACACGCCCGCTGCACGTGTTGCCTGATAGTACGGCCATAAATACTGGTCCATACGACCCAAAGAAATGGAGCTTGCATTGGACTCATGCTCCAACACCAGTTCTGTCAACCACACCAGCTGCAGAGCATCCCGCAAATCACGCGCCGGATTGGTGGCAATATGCGCCAGCACCTCTGCCATATCCAGCAGCTCTTGCGCGCGCTTCTCGCCTGCCGTGGTCGCCATCGTGCGACATACCTGCTCATAGCGCTGTATGTACACAATTGTTGCATCCAAGCACACGGCTGCTGCCGCATAAAACTCGTTGCTCGGATCTTGTGCAGCACGCTGGTGGGCATCCGCAGCAAGAGCTGCAAACCCGCGCGACAGCACAGCGGGAATGTCGGCAATAATGTGCCCCTGGCCCTTATCGGTCTGGGCTACCGAGAAAATCTTGGTCTTTTGCGCATCTGCTGCCTGCTGAGACAGATGTGCCTGATACCAGTCATTGAGCGACTTGCCGCTCCAATAGCTGAGCAGCTCATCCTTAAACCTGCATTTGTCCTGCTCACTCATCTCAAACCTGTCTTGCGGACGAGTGGGAAAAGCATCCAGCTCATCCACAATCCAATACGGAGACATTTCTGGAGACAGCACACCGGCGCGGGGCGTGCGGGTACGATTACCAACAAGCAAGTCATACTCGTCAATCACAATTTCGTGCTGCTCAAGAATGTGACGCAAAGCAAGCGCGCGACTCATTACAACAGGCTGCCCTTTTGTCTGCTTCCAGCTTTGGGTGTATAACAGAGCACGCTCAAGATCAATTTGACGAGGTTGTGCGAACAAAGAATCCTTGATTGCTTGAGTCCGAGCACTGAGCATACGTATCTCCCAACACAGTTTTGAGTGCGAACCATCTGATGAGACCAGTTTATATTGCTATATATTGGTTTACAATTGTTTTTTATTGTTAGTTATTGTTTTATTTCAATACAATACCGATTTTTAACCGCTAATCGATAATCTTGCACATATTTGAATATCTTTGCAAATGTATTGTTTAGTATTGGTGTACTAAAAACAATCCAACTTTAGAGGAGAGTCTATGTTCCTCAAAGAACGACAAAACGCTATTGCCACCATGGTAAAAAATAACGGACGTGTAGCTGTGGCAGATCTTGCCAAACAATTCAATGTAACGGTTGACTGTATCCGCAAGGATTTACGCCAGCTGGAATCGCAAGGCATCCTTAAGCGAGTATACGGTGGCGCAATTAGCATTGCTGAGACCCCGAACGTACGGTCTACAAGCGCTTAAATACCTATACTGCCGAGAAATACCTTGTGGCAACTAAAGCGTATGATCTTATCGCTGCTGGAGACAGTATCTTTTTGGATATCTCTACCACTAATTTAGAACTGGCTCGCTTGCTTGCTGCAGGTCAAAAGCGTTGTGTGGTTGTCTCTAACATGATGGACAGCCTGCAAATTATGGAAGAAAATCCAGCGCTTTCTGTTATGTGCCCTGGTGGTACGGTAAGCTTGGACCTTAATGGTTTTGTTGGCACGCTCACCATTGCTAACCTTGAGCACTTTACTTTTGACAAAGCTTTTATTGGTGCCATTGGCATCGACCTTCTCACCGGAGCTGTAAGCACCTTTGAGATGGACGATGGTATGGTTAAGCATGCTGTTTTAGAAAATACAAATCAGGCGTATTTGATGGCTGACTCCCATAAATTTGATTCTCGCGGTAATTACAACTTTGCCACCCTCAACGAGTTTAAAGGTCTTATTACTGATTCCCTATCTTCTAAGCAGAGAAAAGCGCTAGATAAGTTTACTGTTGGGCTCGTCTAGCACATCTAACTACATACCACGCTTATTGGCAGAGCTAGCTTAGCCAAGCTCTTTTTGAACCTTAGCTACAATTGCGTCAGAAGACTTGATTACCTGCCCGGCGGTCAGTCTAATCTTAGGAAGCTTCTCAAAACGCTCAGCACCCTTAATAGGCATATCAGTGGTAAGAACAACAGCGGTTGCCTGAGCAATATCTGCTTCAGATAGAGCATCTTCAATACCAATAGAGCCTTGCGTTTCTACACTGCACTTAACACCAGCCTTGGCGCAAGCCTTCTTTAAAGCCTCAGCAGCCATATAGGTATGTGCAACACCAGAGGGACAAGCAGTAACAGCAATGATTTTCATCGATACAATCTCCTTTATTAGATGTCGTTGCGACATATGATTAAGCGTATACAACAGGTGAACGGAGCCTTAGAACTCAATCTGAATATCCAGATCATCTTCTTCTATAGAGCTGACTTCTTCCTCTACGTAATCCTTCTTAAAGAAGAAAATAAGCGCTAGATACAAACCAATGCCTGCAGCTAAAGAAATCAGATACGTGGCGATTGAGGTAACAGGAAGAACTACCAGGCCACCCCATGCAGCATTGCAGTACGTACCCAAAGCACCTGCTACACCGCCGGCAAAGGCACAAGAAACTACATTGATAGGAATCATACGACCGGGATCGGTAGTGGTATAAGAAATTGCACCCTCGGTGATGCCACAAGCACCCATAACAATAGCGCCAATACCAGCATCACGCTCCTCTTGGGAGAACTTATTCTTAAAGATAAAGGAAGCAAGACCAACTGCAATGGGAGGTACACAAATTGCCAAAGCAATGGGGCCAAAGAATGCACAGTTGTTACCAGCCATAACCTCGGTACCCACCACAGCTGCACCTGTAGAATATGCAACCTTGTTTACCGGTCCACCCAGATCAAAACCAATCATAGCGCCGCAGATAATACCTACGATAATTGCACTTGCACCGCTCATTGAGGTGAGCCACTTGGTGAGCGTATCCAACAGCCAAGCACAGGGTGCACCAACAATACAAATCATGATGGTACCCACCACGAGAGAGGTGACAAGAGGAATGATCATAATGGACTTAAGGGAGAGCATGGACTTAGGTAGTTGCACTTTCTTAAGTTGCTCTGCAAGAAGACCGCAAAGAATACCAGAAATAATGCCACCAATAAAACCAGAACCAACAGTTACGGCAAGCTGACCGCAAATAAGACCAGGCGCAATACCAGGGCGATCTGCAAAAGAAGCAGCAATATAAGCGGACAGAACAGGAACCATAAGACCAAGACCTGTTCCGCCAATTTTGCTCAACACATCAATAACAATATTGCTTGCCTGCACAGAACCTGCGGTAGTTACCGAGTTAAGAGAGAGCATTGTTGCGATTGCAAACAGAATACCGCCGGTTACAACGACAGGAATCATGTGCGAAACGCCGTTCATAAGATGCTGCTGAAGTTTTTGTGCCGAAGAAGTAGACTTGCCCATTTTCATCTCCTTTTAAACTTGTTTACTATTTATTTATATTGTTTCTTATTGCTGTGTCCTCAATATATGGAGGTACCTTATTGTTGTCAACATGATTTCTGCTAAAAGGTGGTTAAAAAACTGCTAAGCAGCCGTACTTTAGCAACAACTTTAAGCTGGGCTGTGGTAGCGTATAAGTGCCCAAAGGTTCTATACACAACCATGGGAAACGTCATCCCTAGGAGAAAGGGTCTATATGTCAGAAGAGAAGAACATGCAGCTGGTTGTTGTGCGTCATGGTGAGAGTGAGTGGAATAAGCTCAATCTTTTCACCGGCTGGACCGACGTAGATCTTACCGATACTGGTCGAGCTGAGGCTGCTGCTGGCGGAAAGGCACTCAAGGAGGCAGGTTATGACTTTGACGTCTGCCATACCTCCCTTCTCAAGCGCGCTATCCACACGCTCAATATTATTCTTGACGAGATGGACCGCGCCTGGCTGCCCGTACACAAGACCTATAAACTCAATGAGCGTCATTACGGTGAACTTCAGGGTAAAAACAAGGCCGAAACTCTTGAGCAGTACGGCGAAGAGAAGTTCATGCAGTGGCGTCGTAGCTATGATATTCAACCCCCTGCACTAACCCCTGGTGATCCTAGGGATCCCCACGTACTTGAGCTCTTCCGTGATGTACCTGCCGATGAGCTTCCCTTTACTGAGTGCCTGAAGGACACCGTTGCCCGTGCATGGCCGTACTTTGAGCAGGAGATTAAGCCTGAGCTCGAAGCCGGTAAGCGTGTACTGATTGCCGCTCATGGCAACAGCCTTCGTGCTCTTGTTATGCAGCTTGAAGGTCTTAGTGAAGAAGAAATCATTAAGGTCAACATCCCTACCGGTGTGCCTCTGTCCTATACCTTTGACAAGGACTGGAACATTGTAGATAAGCACTACATCGGTGACGCCGCAACCATTGAGGCAAAGATTAACGCGGTAGCTAACCAGGGTAAGAAGTAAGTTGCTCGAGTAAAGCTAAGATGCACTCATAATCAAAAGCTTGTTGGCTTGCAAAACAGTCAACAAGCTTTTCTTCTTTGCTTACAACAGACCCATCACTATCCAATGCAATTCATATAAAGAAGAGTAACCATGGAAGAAAACGTAAACACACCAACAACTACGCCTACAGAAGAACCGCTATCGCCAATTAAAAAGTATGCCGCAACAGCAAAAAAGGCACTTATGGGATCAATAGTCGCGCTTCTTCTTTGCTCGTTCGGGTTAGCAATGGCTGGTAGCGCTGTAGAAAAAGCACAGCAAGACGTGGTTCAAGCAGAATCTATTTCGTATAAAGGCTATGACGATATGTCTTCCCAAAAAGCAGCGAACGCCGCTAATCTTAAAGTCTTTATGGACGGGCTAGCTAATTTGGCTATCATTTCTACAGGAATTAGTGCAATGGCCTAGATTGGCTCTTCTATGTTAGTAGCATACAAAGAATCATAGTCCAGCTTTTCAAATAAAGGTTCATTGAACGTCACCTATAAAGGGTGGCGTTTTTTGTTGCTCGTGTTGTTCGTAACACGCACAAACAAACCGCAAAGCACTAACTAACCACTTCTCCAGAGTTCTTTTTATGGAAAATTTTTCGCTACCAAATTCGCAACCAATTCGCTACCAAACAAAAAAGGCCAGACGAAAACACCGTCTGACCTGCTATTTTTGGTGGGCGATACAAGATTTGAACTTGTGGCCTCTTCCGTGTCAGGGAAGCGCTCTCCCCCTGAGCTAATCGCCCGAATGCACTACAAAATGTAGCGGAGGTAACTATACGACAATAACAGCTGTCGTGCAAGGTATATTTTGTAATCCTCCACCCATCTTACTTATCTCACAACACCGTGACGCGCTGCAAATTGTTTTATGGCCATCATATACGCTTTACGCTGCTCAGAAGTCCACGTACTAATAGCACCTGAAATAATAAGCGCTTGGGTATTGCCCGTAAACGCATCTATCACTTGGTTACGACGACCCTCTTTTAAAACCGAAGGGTCATTACACACCAGCACACCAGGATCTACACCAAATGCATGCCCGTTGAGGCTTTGACGAGCAGCAATGGTACGAAGAGCATGTTTGGTACTCTTGCGCTCTCGGGTGTTAAGGCGGCCAAACATGCGGCCATCCCAATCACTGCTGGTACCACAAGAAATCTCACAAAACTGTGCACGACCAATCGCACAACAAAGCTGCGCAGCACCCAACGAGATACTGCATTTCTCGCCAGCTGCTGCACGAATGATATCCAAAGCAGCGCAGGTAAGTTGAGCACGATTATGACCGGCATGATCGATAAGGGCGGCGGCATAGGTATAGTCAATCTTAAGATACTCAAACCCCCACTCATGCACTGCCGTATGTACTACTGTGCGGATATAAGCCTGGACTTCCTTATTACACACATCAAGTGCGTACAGACCACCATTGTTGGCACTCACTTTTTGGGGCTTACCCTCAATATCAGTGAGAAGCCAATCCGGATGTTCACGCACTACCACGGACTGCTTCTGGGCAACAAAGGGAGCCAACCATAAAGCTGGACGCAGGCCTGTGTCACGAATTGCTTGTGCAATTTCTGCCATGCCATGAGGGAAGCGTTCAGAATGAGGATTAAGCCAGTCTCCCACCGTGCAATAACCCTCTCCTATCTGAAATACCTTATCAATACCGGCGAAGTGTAACTTTGATTCCGCCAACAGATCGGTAAAAGCAGTAAGACTTTTGTGTACACCAGACTCGTTGACATCTGCCACACGAGCCTGTTCAGAAGCAGCGGTAGGATGCGTTATACCATCGTAGCTCGTAGTATATCCAATAGTAGGTCGGGCATCCAGCGAGTGGATTGCATAGCGACCAAGCCAATGGCGCGTAACGTTTTCCATCGTGCCAGAAAGGATGCACACCGCCAAAATATCATAGTCTACCTTGGGCTCTAAAGCTGCAGCGGAAGGCTCCTTCTCAAATGAAAGCAATTCTTTTGATGCACTCTGACGGATAAGCGTAAGACCGTCATGCTCGTCCAAAGAGCCAAACAGGGTAACGTTAGAACCACGCCGCATATACCCATAGGTGAAGCCATGTTGATGGCCAGCCTGGGAATCCTGTTTTACAAAGCGGTAATCACCAATAACGTCTGCCGCAGTAGCGTTGATAAGAGAACGGGGATAAAACGGTAGCGCTTTAGTCTTACCAGAGACAGATTGTTCATAGCAATCGGTATCCGATTGATAGCCATTAAAAAAGATGGTCTGAGCATCCTTTTGGGGTACCTTGAGCACCATCGTAAGTTGGTCAATAACTATCCATTTGGTTGGCACAACATGTATATGCCACTCGTCCTTCTCGGCCTGGACGTAAAAGCCAATCTCACGAGCATAGGCAACGGGTCTTGCCACGCGGTCGCTACCCAAAAAAAGCTCATAGCGAGCACGTTCTCCTGGAATATGATATGTAAGCTTTACTGATTGCAGCGGATTCATCTATGGCTCCTTTGCTTGCTTTACTTATTTTACGTGTTGCGGCTTTACGGGTGCAAGATGTGCTTTGTTGGTGCTAAGCTTTTTTATGTGACCGTTCAGTTTTTGTAAGTAGACGTCACATAATCCGTGTATGAGACGCATACATTCCATACACAGCACGGTATTGTCTTATTTTGCTTTGGAGGTAGCTGTGGACAGGATTGCAGATTCCCAAAACCTTATTTCGTTTATTCAAAACTCTCCCAGTATGTTTCATACTGCAGCAACTATTTGCAAGACGTTAGACCAAAATGGCTTTATCTATTTGCCTGAGGGTTCGGATTGGTCGGGTTGCATTACAGCAGGTAAAAACTATTACACTACACGCAACGGCTCCAGTGTTATTGCGTGTAAGGTAGGTGCCCACGCGCTAGATGGACTTGCCAGCAAGAGTGCCTCAGATAAGGCCAACCCATCAGATCAGTCTAATCAAACGGCACCGTTCCATTTTCAGATTGTTGCTTCCCACGCTGACTCCCCCAGCTTTAAACTCAAAGCACAGCCCACACTGCAGGGTCCGCACAGCTATGTACGCCTCAGCGTTGAAGGCTACGGCGGCATGATCAACTCAACTTGGCTGGATCGCCCTCTAGGATTAGCTGGTCGTGTGCTGGTACGCACCAAAAGCGGTATTCAAAGCCGCCTATACAATTCCAATGCAGACGTTGCACTGATTCCTCATGTTGCTATCCATCTTAACCGTGAGGCCAATAAGGGCTTTGAATACAATCATGCTGTGGATCTTTGCCCGCTCTTCTCGGCAGGAGAGCTAGAAGAAGCAGATGTCATGCGTATGGTTGCTCGCGGGCTAGAAGTGGATGCGGCCGATATTGTGGCCCATGACCTCTATCTGGTTAATCGTCAACGCGCTTGCGTATGGGGTGCAGCCAACGAGTTTGTATCCTCACCTAAACTGGATGACCTACAGTGCACCTTTGCCAGTCTTAAAGCATTCACTCAATCCAACAACGAGCATACCATTAGTGTGATGAGCTGTTTTGATAACGAGGAAGTGGGATCGTGTACCAAACAGGGCGCGCTCTCCACCCTGCTGCACGACAGCTTGCTGCGCCTATCTTTGAGTATGGGTGCGGATGAACAGGACTATTTACGTGCACTTTCCGCCAGCTTTATGGTGAGCTTTGATAATGCCCATGCCCTGCATCCCAATCATCCCGAACTCTACGATGCCACCAATCAGTGCTTCCTTAACAAGGGTCCCGTTATTAAAGAGTGCGCTAACCAAAGCTATACAACGGATGCCTTTAGTCGTGCCGTTTTTGTTGCGGTATGCGAGAAGGCCGGTGTACCTACACAGCTCTTTTCCAACCGCTCTGACAGAAGAGGCGGCTCTACCTTGGGTAACTTATCAAACATCCAGGTAAGCATCCATGCTGTAGACGTAGGCCTGCCGCAGCTTGCTATGCATTCCAGCTATGAAACGGCTGGTAGTGCCGATACAAGCTATGCTATTGCAGCATTGCAGGAGTTTTACAATACCAACGTCATTATCGACGGTGCCTCTACCATTGAGCTGCGCTGAGAGTCCAGCGCTTACCGCCCGTTATGCAAGTGCTTGGCTGGATCTTCCTGCCAAGCTTGCTTGCTTGTTTCTTTAATCAAATAGACGGGACGGTCTTTTACTTCCAGGTAAATTTTGGATAGGTAAAAGCCAATGATGCCCAAACCGAAGGTGATAAAACCGGTCGCCAGCAAAATCATTGCCATCAAAGAAGGCCAGCCAGAAACAGGATCGCCAAACAGCAGCGCACGAACCACAACAAAAATAAGGGCAAGAAGCGCCAATACGGACATCACAGCACCAATAGCCATAAGCATTTCCAGCGGCTTTACGGTATACGCAACAATACCGTCAAAAGCATAGCGAACCAAAGACCAAAACGACCAGTTAGTCTCCCCTGCCGCACGTTCTACATTAGAGTACTCAATCCAGGTAGTGGGATACCCTACCCAGCCAAACAAGCCCTTGGTAAAGCGGTTGTACTCACCGCAAGAAAGCACTGCCTCAACAAAGCGCTTAGACATAACAGAAAAGTCACGCGCACCATCGCGTAAATCTAAATCTGTCACATGAGACATGAGTCCGTAAAAACGGCGAGCAAACCAAGAACGAATAGGCGGTTCACCCTCGCGAGAAGTGCGACGCACCGCAATGCGGTCATACTCACCGCCAAGCGCTAAGTCGCACATCTGAGGCAATAAGCTGGGAGGATCTTGCAGATCAACATCTATAACCGCAATCAAATCGCCACATTGAACAGCCGCTTGCAAGCCCGCTAATAACGCTGCTTCTTTCCCAAAATTGCGTGAGAAGGATAGGTATGACACTTCTTCATGAGCTGCTGCCAGCTTGCGCAACTTTTCCAAAGTATGGTCCTGAGAGCCATCATCTACAAACACAAAGCGCAATGCCACCCCACGTTGAGCCAGTTCCTTTATCTCGATCGAATGCGCAGTGGCATAGAACAGCTCTACAGTTTGCTCCTCATTGTGGCAAGGAACAACAAGGGATAAACGAGTCATATATGATCTACGGCCTCTCCAAAATAGAAATGGTCCACATATTGGACTTATAAGGACGCCAAAACGTCTTTGATTCTACAACGGATGCACCTATCTTGCGGGCAAACTCTTGTGCTGCTTGATCATCTGAGCCATTGCCTATGTATATCATGCGTCCATGCTGCTCCTTAGCGTGGGCAGCTACATCATCTACCAGTTCAATGGAAGGCGTATAGGCTTCATACGCACGCATTTTGGTGGGAATGAGGATGGTGGACTCAGGTACATAGATAGACAGCGGCGCTGCGGCAACAATATTGCTGCCAATGTTGCCTTCTGAATATACCGGGAGCAAGGACCCACCATCTGTATGCACGACATCGCGATAGTAATCCACCACAGCCCAGTTGCGCCAGTCATAACTTGCTTTGCAAATCTGCAGCTGATTAGCACCACCTAAAATGGCATAACTGAGTATCGCAACACCTAACAATACCTTTTTAGTAAAAAGCCCTTTGCCTAATGGTGCCTTATCCCATGCTGCAGCTGCATCATTAGACACAGCAGTATCTTGAGTAGACCCTGCATGAGCACTAGAAGCGCCATCTTCTATAAGCTTTGCAAATAACACCGCTAGTGCCAAACAGGCAGCGCCTGCGATGCACGATAAATACCGTGCCTGCATGATGGACTGATGAATCGCAAGAGACAAACCTGCAGATAGCAAAATAGTGCCGTACAGCAACAATAAGGGCATGCTCAACGCACCAGAAAGGCTGACGATAGAGCAGCTCCGTTGCAGCTGGGTACTCAGCATATGATGGGTTTTCTTTGCCCTTACTAGGTCTTTAATGTATACAGCTAAGGCGATCACGATAAGAATCATCAAGACAAAAAACGCGATACGTGGAATAAGCACCTCAAGATCAAGGTTTTGACTTTTGATGATGCCATCAATTGCTACCGAACGTATGGGAAACTCTATAAATTCAAGGAGGGTTTGAGGAAAATAAAACTCTATCCAATACTCCTGAGAAACCCCTTTAACCTGCGACATCATAGCATGGATCCAAGGAGCGTAGGCAAGCAAGCACACTACTGCACCAAGCATGAAACTACGCAATGCCTTGCGGGCACCCTGCGATTTTATCGCCAGCTCATACTCAATGGTAATGAGCAACACAGCCATGCAGACAAAGGCACCAATAGCAGAATAGTAGTGCGTATAAGCAGATGCCAAAGCAAACCCAAAAGCAAACAGCCACCAAGAAGTAGGAATACCCTTAAAGCCCTCTTGAGTAAGCAGGCCTAAACAAATTCGCCGGGTATAGATGAGCACAAGCATAGTAAATACTGCAGCCCAAGAATACATGCGCACATCAACGGATTCTTGCATGCCCCAAGGGCTCATCAAGACAAAAAAGGTAAACAGGATGGCGGTGACGTTGTCATAATCCTTACGAATATGTGTCCAGCCCAACAAGCCTAACACCGCAGTTCCCACAAGCGAGAAAAGCCGCATAGCAAGAATGCTTTTACCAAAGATCAAATACACTACATGAAGCATGCAATAATACAAAACAGGATGTACGTCTGCTGCACCAATGCGCCAAATGTCCGGAAAGGATTTGGTAGCAAGCGCCACAGAATAGCTCTCATCAAACCAAATTTGACCATGAGCTACATCAAGTGCATTGATAGCTATGCCAACAACAAACACCGCTACAAAAAGCACTGCAGCACGATGTTGCTTTATCCAAGCAATAAGCTGTTTCATTACAACACCTCGGCGCCAAAGGGAGCAAGGGACAGACGCGCCATTTTAAAAAGCTGCATACCAAAAGGAATGCCAATGATGGTCAAACAGTACACCAGACCAATGAGTGTGTAATATGCGGCCATCAAAATCCCTGCACAGACGCACCAAACAATATTAGCAACGATACTTACACTAGAACCATTCCAAACAATCTGTGCACCAAAGGGCATAAGCGTGAGACGTGCCATCTTAAACGCTTGCAATCCCAGGGGGATACCAATAACGGTACAGCAAAAAAAGATACCGACCACAAGCCACGCGAGAGCCGTCGTAATACCACCTAAAATGATCCAAACAATATTACCCAGCAATTGACCAAAACTCACAGCATTTTCCTTATCTTTACTCGCTCGTTATACGCACGTTATCCATGCTTGCTCGCTACATGCACTCATTGGGTGCACGTACCTACAAGCCCTCACTCTTAATTAAATTTGACAATCTTGCCTGCAATACGATAGCCACCCATGGTGATCTTGGTGCCCAACTTGGTAGGCAGATTAGTGCTCACACCAACAACCCCCCAGCGACAACGACGATACAAGCGGTGGTCATATTCATTCAAATCATTCCACAGTTTTTCCAGCTCATCCATCGCATCTTCGTGGTCAGACAACTTGGAAAAGACAGAACAGATTGCCATCATAATGATGAAGTAATTAACCATATAGCTGCGCAGTTTTATGGATTCAATATCTTTATACAGGTGATATGACTTCATCATAATGCGTGTTATGCGCACCTGCTGATCAATGCGGCCAGCCATGACGGTCTCATTAACCGACTGATCTTCTCGGCCAATAAAATAGCGGTAGAGATCCACATCCAAATAGTACAAACGCTTGCAGCGAGGCAACGGTACAAAAGCATAGATGTTATCAACGTAAAACGTATGAGGAGGCAACGGCGTACCACCATCCGCTCGCAAAATATCTGAGCGATAACACAGGGAATGCATGAGGAGGTTTTGCCACATGTGGAAATGACCCACCTCGTCCCAGGTAAACACCTTATTGGAAGGCAAGATACTACGATACGAAACATAGTTGCGCGTGTTGTCCGCAGTATGCTCGTATACATAATTAGTAATGACCAGATCAAGCTGCTTGTTGTCCGCCTCAGACTGGCGCAGGGTATCCAACAATGCAGCTAAGGCATCTGCATTCAGCCAGTCATCCGAGTCCACAACTTTATAAAATACGCCCTCTGCTGCTTGCAAACCAGCGAGCACGGCACTACCATGGCCGCCATTAGGCTGATGGATTGCCTTAATAAGCTCAGGATACTTCTGTTCCCACTCATCTGCCTTCTGAGCAGTGTTATCACGCGTAGAACCATCGTCCACAATGATGATCTGAATATCATCCGCATACTGAGCACCCTCTAAAATAGAAGTGATGCAGTGGTCCATATACTCAGCTGAATTAAAGCAAGGAATGCCAAAACTCAAAATCTTTTGTGCCATTGTCTCCCTTTACCGCCGGTTACAGAATGTGACTTTCTTCATTGACTTTCTCGTTAACTTTCTTGCCACCGTGCTTATCGAGAAAATCTTTTGTACTTCATTGTACCTGAAGAGTTTTGCTACGAAATATTTTCATGTGCTGGAACCACCTAGCTATATGACGGATAATAAACAGCACAGAAGTTTCTACCTAAGGCTGGTTAGCATGATTTATACCGTCACATTTAACCCTGCGCTTGACTACGTTGTTCGCCTTGACAAGCTTGTTCCTGGTGAGATTAATCGCATTAACTATGAAAACGTTATGCCTGGTGGCAAGGGTATTAATGTCTCTATTGTGCTGGGTAATCTTGGTCACGCTTCCTGCGCTTTAGGCTTTACTGCTGGGTTTACGGGTAGCGCATTAGAACAGCTTGTTGCCGCCCATGGCTGTAAGACGGACTTTATCCACACACAAACCGGTATGACGCGTATCAATGTTAAGGTTAAAGCGGATGAAGAAACCGAGATAAACGGCATAGGTCCTCGCATCACCACCAATGAGCTGCAACGCTTGTTTGCACAGCTTGATCAGCTAACCGCAAAAGACATGCTTATTATCTCTGGCAGTGTTCCTTCTGTATTACCTTCTGATATGTATGAGCAAATCATGGCTCACCTCTCTGGTCGCGGTATAGAGATTGTGGTGGATGCAGAGCTTGACCTACTGCTTAACGTCTTGCAGTATCACCCCTTCCTTATCAAGCCCAACAATCATGAGCTGGGTGCTATTTTTAATACCACCCTTACAACCCGCGATGAAGTCATCCCGTATGCCAAAAAGTTGCAGGAAAAGGGTGCACGTAACGTGCTTATTTCTATGGCCGGGGAAGGAGCGGTATTTGTCTCCGAGAAGGGCGAGGTGTTGCAATCCCCTGCTCCCAAAGGCGTGGTAGTCAACTCTGTTGGTGCAGGCGACTCTATGGTTGCTGGTTTTGTCGCCGGTTGGCTCGAGAGCAATAACGATGCGCTTACGGCATTTCGCATGGGTGTCTGCACGGGTTCCGCAAGTGCTTTCTCTGCAGACTTTGCTACCCGTGATGAAGTCAATGCACTACTTGCAACGCTTTAGCCACACACCATGCTACTCAAGCATTCTCTTATATCCACATCCCTATAAGCAAACAACAAGCAATTTTCAGGTGAGTAAGCGGCCGGGTTTTCCTAGCCGCTTTTTCGTGTTTCTCGAGAACTTATATTTGTATCATTGGTACAGAATGTACTTTTTGCATATATTGTATACACGCAATTCACACGCACTTTTTTAAACTTTTGGAAAAGATCGAAGTTACATTGACCGCTCGTGCTACAAAACAACCGCTCAACAATTTAATTGAGCTTAAAATAAACACGTTAAAAATTCTTTTTTATGCACAAACTGGGGTGCTGTAAAATAATTATTCAGATAAACGAATATTTAGCTGATATTCAGCCATAATCGTTCGCAAAAATGCAAAGTTTTTGCTGTGGTATTCATGCTACATATCAATAGTCCGTGTTTTTATCTAATCCTTTTTGAGGAGGTACGATGAACGACCGTTATCGTCTTAAAGTTCTCAACGCTAAAGCCAGCATTCGCGCCTGGTCAAAGCGCCGCACCTTGCATGCCATTGCTGCTGCCGCCTTGGCCATCTTGCTTTCCTCGCCTATGGCTGCTCACGCTTTAGAGTCAGTCTCTACTGAGTCTGTAGCGAGCCATACCGACGCTGTAGCAGTCGAGCGCACCGATGCTGTAGCAGTCGAGCGCACTGACGCTACCGTTGAGGATGAAGATGACAATGAGGCACTCGTAAACGCAGAGGCTGTTGCAGATCCAACACCTGCCACCCCTGCCGCAGATCCCACACCTGCAGCTCCTACCACAGATCCTGCAGCTCCTACCACAGATGAGGTAAGCGATACTTCTGCAGCTGCAGATCCTGCGCCCGCACAGCCTGAACCCGGCGCAAATACCAATGCTGCAACTGCACCCACCGCTCCCCTAACCGCTCCCGTAGTGGACAACACCAACTCCTACGGCACTAAGGTCATTTTTGACTTCAACGGTGACGGCAAGACCGATGCTGAGGACTGGAAGGCATACCTTAAGTGGATGCACGAGTATAAGCCTTTTGACTTTGATCTGGCCACCAGCGATTTGGGCGATTCTCACAACGGTGGCCTTCAGATTACTGGCGCAACCCAGCTGTTGGTTAACGGCCAAGTTCGCAGGCTTGATTCCATTGATACCAACCTCAATATCGAGCAAATCACTCAGTACTACCTGAACAACCTTAAGCAGACTACCCCAGTAAAGAACCAGTCTCCCTTTGGTACCTGCTGGGCATTTGCCTCCATCTCAGCTCTTGAGTCTGCCATCCTTAAGGCACAGGGTGGCGCTGCAGCTCAGGCATACAATCCACAGGATCATATGCACCCCATTCTGTCCAACCTTGAGGACAATGGCGTAGACCTTTCTGAGCTCTACCTTGCTTGGATGGCATACGATCTGCAAAAGGCCGGCAGCCAAAAGGGCGAAGGCCAGGTAGACGTACTTCCTATTGACGAGGAACCCGACCGCATGGATTGCGGCGGCTGGGCAACCATGGCAGAAACGCTCTTTACCGCTTGGAAGGGTGTAGCCACCGAGAAGGCTCAACCTTACTGGCCCAAGGGCGTCGAGATGACCTTTGAGAACTTCCTCAAGATGCGCAATTGGCACGACAACTGGGGTCTTCGTACCGATAAGGACGGCAAGCCAGAAGAGGGTAAGCCCGGCGTACACGTAGATGGTGTGTACTACTTGCCTAACCCCAACAACCTGGTGCCCGATAAGAATGACCACCTTATTTACAAGGGCCATAATGACTATGCCGATAAGCTCATCAAGCAGGCATTGGTAAAGTATGGTGCTGTACAAATTGGTTATGGCGCTGACTCTTACAGGCCTGGACAGCCCTCAAAGAGCGATTACTTCAACGGCGACCACTGGGCACAGTACTGCGACGCTACTGAGGTAGAGATTACCCATGCCGTAACCATCGTTGGCTGGGATGACAACTTTGATCCATCCAAGTTCCAGGCTGGCAAGAACAACGTTACTGGCCTTAAGAAGGGTGCTTGGCTGGTAAAGAACAGCTGGAACTCCGCTGACTGGTTTAAGAAGAACTTCGGTGTGGACGATGCCACTGCAGCCAAGATGGCAAAGTGGGGCATTGTTAACGACAAGGGCGAGCACACTGGTTACTTCTGGCTGTCCTACTATGATCACTCCATTAACACGCCTTCGTACTTCACCGTAGACCTGGAGAAGGACGGCTTTGATTACGACAATAACTACTCCTATGACTTCCTTATCAACCAGTCCCAGTCTCCCTTTGTACTGCGCACTGCCGATAAGGGCACTCAGGTAGCAAACGTCTTCAAGGCCAACGGCGATGAGACCCTGCGCGCTGTTTCTGTACACACCGGTGAGCCTAACTCTAAGGCAACCATACAGGTTTACGTCTACAAGAGCATGGACGCCTTTAAGGACAATGACCCCACCAATGACGGCATGCCCGTTATGGAGTTTACCTACGATGCAACCGTTCCTGGTATGCACACCGTTAAGCTTCCAAGGGCTTTGCAGCTCAAGGCTGGCCAGATCTTTGCTATTGTCCAAAACATTACCGGCGTCAATGATGACGGCACCACCAATTCGTACCTCAATCTCGAAACCGGTATGTCTCAGAACGCTCAGTTCCCCGATAAGACCAACGATGAGACCAAGGGTCGCGCTATGGGCTACGTATGGTCTACGGTTGTTGCCAACGATGGTGAGACCTATGTCAAGCTCTTTACCGAGAATGGCTACAAGTGGGTAACTCCTAAGGAAATCGGCAAGATTCTTGGCAATGACGAGTTCTTTGAGTTTGGTAACGCTCTCATTAAGGCCTTTACCACAAACGGCCATGATGACGCAGACCGCATGGACTACAAGATGGAGAAGAAAACCCCTAAGGTAATCAAGGGTAAAAACGCCATCTTTGTATCCAGCGCACCCTTTACCCTGTTCAAGGAGGTTCGTGTAGATGGTAAGACCGTCGATCCATCCAACTACACCGCTATCGAGGGCTCTACTGATGTTACCCTGTCTGCAGCCTTCATCAAGACTTTAGCTCTGGGTGAGCACACCATCGATATTATCTCTGAAGATGGTATGGCAAGCGCTAAATTTAGTGTTGCCGATCCTGAGTCTGATGAGCCCAAGGTAACTCAGGCTAAGGCAAGCGTTCGGAATAACGCAGCTGCTCTTCCTGCAACAGGCGATGCTTCTACCGTTATTCCTCTCATGCTCATGGGCTTGGGTGTAGCAATTGCCGGTAGTGGTGTTCTTGCTCGTCGTAAGGATCAGTAAGTCCACGCAGCTTTAACAAAAAGCAGTAGTGCGTGTAAGAGCTACGCAGACGTAAGAGCTACGCAGCTTAGTGAGTAAAACGAGGTACGCCCCTTATGGGAAACGGCCTCGATTTTTTATAGAGACTGGCGTAGCTTAAAAGTGCTTACACTAAACATGAACGTAATGCAACCGCCAAATCGGTTTTTGTTACTCACGGAGAACTAGCGGCCGTTCACATATATGCCCCGTTTTTATCAGTCAATACTAGTATTATTTCTAAATTGTTACGGCATATATTTTGTTGACACTTGGGCTGTCAAACAACATGCAACTTTCCTATGAAGAAAGGAACAACTATGGCCGATGAAGCCACGCTTTCAGAGCAAAGTTCTCCACAAGACTCTAAGCGCAAAAAGTTTAAGCTCCATTTCCCCACCGCAATTACGGTGCTGTTTATCGTCATGATTTTTGCGCAGGTTTTAACGTTTTTAGTACCAGCTGGTAGCTATTCTAAACTTCAGTACAATGCAGATGACGATGCATTGATAATTACGCACCCTGACGAGACAACCGAGAAGGTGGAAGCCACCCAAGAGACCCTCACTAAACTGGGTATTTCTGGCAAGATTGAGGATTACACCAGCGGTGCAATCTCCAAACCCGTGGCTATCCCTAACACCTACGAGAAGCTCGATGCTAAGCCTCAGGGCGTTATTGAGTTTCTGCTCGCTCCTATCTCAGGCGTATACGACACCATTGACATCATCTTGTTCGTCTTTATTCTTGGCGGTTGCATTGGTGTTCTCAATAAGATTGGCGCACTTAACTCAGCCGTTTTTGCCCTATCCCGTATTACCAAGGGTAAGGAATTCATTTTAATTATCGTTTTGTCGCTTCTCATGATTGTGGGCGGCACTACCTTTGGTCTGGGTGAGGAAACCATCGCGTTGTATCCCATCCTGATGCCCGTCTTTTTGGTAGCTGGCTACGACGCTATGACCTGCATTGCCGTCATCTTTGTTGGCTCATCCGTCGGTACCATGTACTCTACACTCAACCCCTTTGCCATTGGCGTTGCAACCAAAGCCGCTGGTATTAACATGGCTGACCAGATGAATTGGCGCTTTATTGCTCTGGTTGTTGGCTCTATCATGGCTATTGCTTATGTATTGTGGTATGCACACCAGGTACGTAAAGATCCTTCTAAATCTGTTTGCTATGACATGAAGGAAAGGATCGAAGAGCGTTGGGGTGGCCAGGGTGAATCCTTGGAGTTTACTGGTAGGATGAAGCTTTCCCTTCTGGTGTTCCTCGGTGCCTTCATTGTTTTGGTCTGGGGCATTGTTGCTCAGCAGTGGTGGTTTGATAACATGACTGCGGTCTTTTTGGCTGCTGCTGCCGTTTTGGCCTTTACCTGTGGTCTTACCGAAGAAGACTTTATGGACACCTTCATTGATGGTGCTGCAGACCTTATGAGCGTTGCTCTGGTTTGCGGTGTTGCACGCGCCGTTAATATCCTGCTAGAAAACGGCCTTATCTCCGACTCCATTCTTAATTACTTCTCTGGTGTCGTAAATGGCATGAGCCCCTTCGTCTTTATCGTAGTTATGCTGCTCGTTTATTGCATTCTGGGCTTCTTTATTAACTCTTCTTCTGGCTTGGCAGTTCTGTCCATTCCTATTATGGCTCCCTTGGGCGACGCTGTTGGCGTATCTCGCGCTGCCATCATTGCCGCATATAACTATGGTCAGGGCCTTATTTCCTACATCACGCCTACCGGCTTGATTTTGGCCTCGCTCGCCATGGTTGATGTTCCCTTTAGCCGTTGGCTTAAGTTTGTTAACCCACTGCTCATTGCAACAATCGTGCTTAACGCATTGCTGCTTATCGCACAGGTTGCAATCGGATAAGCATGATTAATGGTTAATACATACGCTCGCTCTTCTAAAAGAGCGCAGGCGTTTTAAAAAAATCGGCGGCAGAAAACCTGTCGCCGATTTTTATTACGTATGAAACTCATATGCTCGTATTCTCGTTATGGAAGCATATCTTCTCTTGAGGGAAGCTTGCACTCTCTTAAAAGCTTTTCCATGTGTACAACGGTACCGCTGCCGCTTTGCTTTTTTTGAATAGACACCACGTCAACCAACATGCGCATAAGCTTAATGCCGCGCCCACGCTCTTCACTGCCTGTCTCTGATACCGCTTCTTCGCTGTCAGACAGAGCATATCCACAACCACAATCACTCACTTCAACAACAACACGATCTGGATAGGTTGCTAACGTAAGGTAGATACAGCCATCACTACAATGAGCGTGATCCACCGCATTGCCCAAGGCCTCCCCCGCCGCCAGTGTCATATCAAAAATATCATCATGAGAAAGGCTTACGCGCTCCAGCATATGCACAGCCCACCTACGGGCCTCAGCGAGCTTATCGGGATAGACAATCATGGAGCTTTGCCACAGCGGATGCACAGAAGCATCCAGTAGGGGCACTGCAAGCTTTTTGCCTGCTAACGACACGGGAATAACATCCACCACACAGGCAATGCACAGCATGCGATACACTCTGTCGGACACTGACTCCAGCGAAAGTAATCCGCCCGATTTTCTCATCCGACGCATTTCGCAAAATAAGAGGGCCATACCAGCAGAGTCCACATAGCTCACATCTGACATATTGATAATGATGCGCTTACAGCCATCCTCAATCAGATCATCAATGGTTGCACGTACCCGAGGCGTAGATACTACGTCTAAATCTCCAGAAAGGGGCAAAACTACAATGTCGGCTTTGTGTGTCATACTCGTTTTGTTCCCCAACACAAGCAGCTACATACAGTTATTAAGCGCCGATTTGTGTAAACGTAAGCTCTACCATGGCAACGTCATCCTCAAGGCTTCGCGCCGTATAGCGATCAAGCGTTTCCAGCAAGCGACCAAGCATACCCTCACTACCCTGTGCCGCCTCACGAAGCGCGGCCTCACGTAGGTTGCGCTCGCCAAAGAAAACACCCTGAGGATTGCGTGCCTCTGTTACGCCATCGGTGTATAAAAGCAGCGTATCGCCTTGGGTAATAGTCACCTGACCATCCCTATAGCTCATCTCCTCAAAGGCGCCTACCACACCCGATTGCACATCCAGCACATCCAAGGTTTGCTTGTCTGAGCGTACCAACAAAGCAGGTGGATGCCCAGCAGAACAGTACGTCAACTTGCCATGCGCTAAATCAATGACTCCTACAAAGAGGGTTGCAAAGGTCTCCAATCGCGAGAAACCCAGTAAGAAACGATTAAGCGTACGTACCATACGTGCTGGATTAAGCCCTTGCCAGGCATAAGCACCCAATGCTGTTTTTACCGCCGCAGAAACCGATGCGGCCTCTACCCCGTGGCCTGAGACATCACCCAAAATGACACAGGCGCGACGCCCCGGTAGACGAATCAGATCGTAAAAATCGCCGCCCACAAAAGCATCAGCTGTAGCGGACGAGTAGATGCCATCCGCCGCAATACCCTCTACTTGCTGAAGCTCATTGCGCATACCCAACTGGAGTGCCTGAGCAATGCGTTTATCGTTAGTACGAGCTTTTGCGCTGACTAATCCATCCTTAAGCGTCGTGCTCACGGTACGTAAAAACGCAAGCTCAATATCATCCAACGGCTCGGACTCATGGGGGCGCAGAGCCAGATACGCCCAGGTCTTTTGCGCGAGGGTGCCCAAATACACAAAGGCACCTTGGCTTTCTACACCACAAGCTTCCAACCATGCAGACAGCTCACGTCCTGCCACCGTGTTTGCAAGCAGACGCACCAGTACTTCATCCGTGGTACCCAGATCACAAAGCTGCGCCGCATCTACAGGTATATCCTTGCTATGCCTAGAGACGTCACCTGCATGGTAGAACTGTAGCGTTCCATCTTCTGCAACCTTAAGAGGAACAAAACGCGCTTCTAGCTGCTCACAGGCATTTTTGAGCATATCTTCTACATCGGTGGCAGTAAAGTTATCCTGGTTGGATATACGATCATGGAGCTGGGCGACAAAACCATCCAGCTGTGCACGCCGCTGCGTACGAAGGTCTGTAAGCGCTCCCATGAGCTGCACAGACAAGTACTGTGCAACAGAGTCCAAAAGGCGCGCATCGTCACGTCTAAGCGACCGAGAGCGCTCCCAGCCCACAACAATCAAGGCAATAACGCGCTCTGCAAACCATACGGGCACCAAAATGCTACTGGTAAAAGGAAACAGCGCTTTTGCGGGGATGCTAAAGGTCTCATTGGTTTCCTCGTTAAGAACCCGGCGCGTATCAAAACGCTGGGCACGCAAATCCTCTTTTTCTGGAGACAGCAACTGCACGCGGATTGCCTTCCCAGCAGCGATGGCGTGAACTTCCATCCCTTCGCCGAGCGATAAGTACTTGGGGACGCGTGAAATTTCCATAGAAGCAGTAGTGCCACGCAGCACAAGACCGTCAGACTCTGCCAGATACAACAAGGTGCCTGTGGCCTCCATGGTGTCGCGCAGCTGCTCTAGCACGTTGGTAAACAGCGTTGCAACGTCACTCCAGTCCAGTGTCTCAAGCACAATGTTAAGGACGCCAGAAAGTCTCCTGTTGGCTCCGCGCAGCTCACTGACAAGCTCATCGCTTTGCTCGTTAAGAGAGCCGGCAAGCAATGAGGCTGGTTCCATAATGAGCACGTAATTCTCACCAGGAGCGCTAATTTCATCACAGCGAACGCTGAGAAAAACGTCGGTGCCGTTACTGTGACTTGCTACCACAGCACAGGTGGAACCATCGGTAGCAAAGGGCGGCACAAAAGCCGTAGTGGCCACCTGAGACCCCAAAGACTGAGCAGGATAGATAAACTCGTCTATTCTGTGACCAATGAGTGAGCGCACACCCAGCATATGAACCGCACGTTCATTAGAAAAAAGCACAATGCCCGTACTTGAGAAAACAATGACTCCATTGGAGGTAATGTCCAGCAAGCGCGCCAGAGTGGCGGGCGCCGTAATACCCGAACCAACAGAATAGGCGCGTTCAATGCTTGTGGAGGGATAGGAATCGGTCTGGAAATCTTCTGACATACGACCACACCTTCGTATCTTACGCCTAAAGCGATACAAAAAAAGCCCCTGCGGGGCCCTTGTTTGCGTTAACGCTGGTGTCGGAGGCGGGACTTGAACCCGCACGACCGTTGAGTAGTCACTAGCACCTCAAGCTAGCGCGTCTGCCAATTCCGCCACTCCGACGTGCGCTACAGCAAGAAGTAATATAGCACATGCGCTTGCTTATGCAAACAATAATTTTGATAATTTCTGTGATTAACAGCTTTGAATACCCCGACAAAAACACAGCCGCCTATTAAGCAAGGGTGCCAAGCAGGGATGTTAAGAGAGTGCTAGGGTGCCAAGCAGGGACGTTAAGAGAGCACTAGGCTAAAGCACGGATTTCTATATCCAGCTTGTTGATAATTCCAATAATTGATGCTCTCAACGCTCTGAGCTTGCGTAGAGACTCTTTAATTTCTCCCTGCACGCGCAGATCTGTAAAAATGTTGTCAAACCAAACATCAAGCATGTCGTCTGTGAGCGTATCACTAATCTGCTGAGGCATAGACATGTTCACGTCTGTAAGCTCCTTGTTGAGAATACGCAACAGAGCAGATAGACCTCTAATGCTACGATTGGCTTCTTTAATCTTATTGCGCTTTATGAGGCTCGTAAAGGCTTCTCCGCCCATCAGGTCAAACAGGCCCCAAGAAGAAGCGCTGTCCAGTGAAGAAATAGCGCAATCTATTTTTGCAACCACGTTATGTGCTGCCGTACGTGCTTCTTTGAGTTCTTGTAATCTATTCCGACACTGTATTTGATACAATTTAACGCTGGTGCGTAAGTCATGTGTTTAACCTCGAAATCCCTTGATTTACAGGGATTTTCGCCTTTCTGCGGAGCTTCCTTTGATGCTTTTCGTGGCAGTTTTTGTATGAGTTTTTGCTTTTATATATCTCTTTCCATCATACCTGTTTCCGATTTTCGTACCCCTCGGAGAGCAATCGTTAAAAAGTGTCAGTAATCGTTAAAAAGTATCGGGAATCGTTAAAATGTTCAGATTGCTCATCAACTTGCCAAGAATTCAACAACGAACGCCTGAACGACAGCTGCGATTGGTATCAATAAAAATGGCACGAACAAAAAATGCTCCGCAAGAGCCAAGTGCTTCATCCAATTCTTAAATTCATAGTCCTTGTGGCCCTCTGTGCCGGGAATAACAATTTTGCTCTTATATTTTCCTTGAAATAACAGACAATCTAACAGCAAAAAATCTCCTGCATTTAAGATGCTCCACTGAATATAGCTCATCCAAAACAAGTTCCAAAAACCAATAATTGGGGAATGCATAAGGCTCGCAACCGAATAAACAAAACATATCCCAACGAGGCCGATAGTGAATATGAGATTTATCTTTTTCTCTTGCTTTGTCATGGGTAAAGGAGCTGCCTTTTGAATGGCTTTTGGATAAGAGTCCAAAAACCATCTTGGATTGATCAGTGCCAAGCTTGCGACAGCCCCATTAAAAATAGCAGCGATAGCTACCCCATCCAGTATTGCTCGAAGGATATCCATAAACCCATATTCTCCTTAATCCACACATCCTTTTACAAAAGCCATATAGGCCACTGTGTTTTGTGTCATTTCTTCGCAGTGTCCATAGCCTTGCCAGATTTTTAATTTTTCCTTGGGATAATGTTTCTTGATGCTTCTTCTTGCATGTCCGACATTCAGATTCTTATCCCCATAAGAAAAGATGGTATCTTGCTTCGTATCCTCCGATAAATGTGGCAAGCGGATATGTCCGCAATCATAAACAATATTTTTGATACTCTGCTTGTCCATCGTAACAAGCGTATCAAACAGCATGTTCGCATAGATCCCATAGCGTTTGGCGACCTTATCAATCAGCGGTTTTGGATCTTGCCGCGCCTTCTTTTGTTTGCTCAGAAACACATGCTCCAGCATTTTTGATAGAAGTCCGGCTTGTTCACAAAAGCTGGTCCCTTCAAAGAACAGTTTTTGAAAGTGTAGGCTTTGATCTTGGAGCAGTTCAAAAAGAACGCCGCCGCCCAATGAAGCGCCAAAGGCAAGTTTTATGGTGCAGAGATCATGCTCTTTTAAGTAATGGGCAAGCGTGGCTGCTTCCTCAGCTGTACTTACATAAGGATCGTCTTTTGCCTCTCCATGTCCGGAAAGGTCGGGCACAATATAGAGATACTCACATCCCAGCTCTTTTGCCATGCTATCCATCATCATTTTGCCGGAAAAATTCATCGGATGGATGAGGAGGATAACTTCTCGCTTGTTCTGATTGATGTCATGAATCACCATGATCACACCTCCTTGAAATCGCTCCCTTTGCCCATGGTGCCATTGATTTTTCTGGCCACTAAAAAACACTCTGGCCAAGGACTGGCCGGTAGAAGTTCGCATTGCAGGAGTTCAAAATCGTTTTGGCAGATAAATGCTTTAAATTCTGCAAGTTTCCAGCTGTGAAAAACATGAAATCCGATTCTTTTCATCAGCCACAGCTTGAGTCGATGGATCTTTTCTTCAGCGACAAAGGTGGGTGCGATCAGTAAGCCATCTGTTTTAAGAATGCGATGAATTTCTTCTAAGGCCTTTTTTGGCTTTGGCATAATGTGCAGCGTATTAGCTATAAGCACAACATCAAAGCGATTGCTGTCAAAGGAAAGTGCTGTCGCATCTTCCACGCAAAAGCAAAGATTTGAAGACTTTTCTCTTTTCTTTGCCTCTGCAATCATGCGTTCTGAGAAATCTGTAGCAAGCCATGTTTTTGCCTTTGGCGCAAGCGGAAGGCTAAGCTGTCCAGTGCCACATCCCAGCTCCAGCACAGATTGCTCATCCGACAAATGTGCTTCGATTTTCTTGATTAATGTCTCATAGAGTTGTTTGTTTCCTTTTTCCTGTATTCGCGTATAGAGCTTGGCAATGCGATCCCAGAAGCTTTTATTATCCCGATTTTCTTTTTGTTTCATGATTTAAGTTCCCTTATTGAACCCACACACATAAGCCCGCCAAGACAGCAGAGCCCACAAGTATAGCGATGACATGGATGAGGTGATCTTTTTTGTTGTAGCCAAAAAGCTGCGGGCCCAACAAGGCTTTGACTTCCGGATAAAAATGCGGAAAGAACGTAGACCTACAAAGCAAAAACCAATCAAAGAAGAAAATATCAAAGACTTTCAGCAAAAGCATCATCACGGCAAAGCGTATATAAAACTGCAGGAAGGTAAAGCCATTCTTGATACCGTCTACTGCACCGACAATAACAGCTCCCGCCATACAAAGCATTGCCAGCAGGGCTAAGCTCCAGCCGAGGATATGCTGTCCGCGAAAACGTTCTGGTTTTTCCTCGACGGCTTCATAAACGGCTTTGGGTGCTGATGTAAAAAACTTCTTGTCCTGGATAAAACCTACGCCCGCCAATAAAAGTAAGAAAAGCCCTGCCATCATAATCGAGGATAGGAAAAGCGTCAGAATCATTGTTTACCTCCATACTGTGCAGCTTCCGGCAAAAAACCACCCTGCGCACCTTCTGAGGTGTCATCGCTTTCGTCGTAGCTGTCATAGGGCGCCGCAGGATCAACGGGCTTTTGTTTGCAAAAAGCATTACACGCTTTATCGGTATGACGAAAGACAAAGTCGAAGTCGCGGCTGTAACCCGTATGTCCGGTAATGAACATCGGACGCGAGTTTCGTTCTTCAAGCTTTGCCTTCAAAGTAGCAAGAGAGCGAATGGCCAACTTGTTGTTTTCTGCTAAGGCATTGATAAAGCTATAGCCGCCGTCATAGCCCAGCCAGATGGTATCACCCAAGAACACATAGGCATCGTCAATGAGATACACCAGATGTCCCCAAGTGTGGCCCGGCACTAAGAAGCATTCGATGCGGATATCTCCGATAGAAAAGATATCGCCGTCTTTCAGCAGCGTTTTTTCATTTTTGATGACAACCTGCGGAAGCTTGTAGAGCCCGAAGCTTACCTTGCGGCGTACCTCACCCGTCAAATAACGATTTTCAATTTCTCCGATGTAGAGATGGGCATGTCTGAAAAGACCGTCGCTGTCCTCTTCCACCGCACCGACATGATCGGTATCCTGATGGGTGATAAGAATATCTTTGATCTTGGCCGGGTCCAGATCCAGCCATTTCATCTTCTCTTTCAACCGCGGATAGTTGTAGCCGGCATCAAGCATGATGGTCTCATTGCCTTTGGTGTAAAAGAAGATATTGGCGGCATACTCCCGCACGCAGCGCACATGCTCATCAATCCGGCCCGTGTTGATCGGCTTGAAGATGCCTTTGCCACGGTAGCCTCTTGACATGATTTTTAATTGAAATTCTGTAGCTTTCTTAGACATAACGGATGACTTTCTTTTCTGCTATAACTTTGTTCTCCTGTATTAATCGGCAAGTTTGCCGTCATTCTGTGGTGTAGGCTCTGCAGGATCCTCATGAACGGTTTCAACGATGTCGTTTAAATCGCAGCTGAGAACCTCACAAATTCTCAGTAAAATGTCCGTTGTAACGTTGTCGCCGCGATTGAGTTTTGCAAGTGTCGTGGAGCTAATCTTTGTTTTCTTTCGCAAATCTTCTTTTGTCCAGTTAAGATCGATTAGCCTTTTCCATAATTTGTTATAAGAGAGTTTCATATTGCCCCCATGTGTGTGATGTGTGCTGACGGCACTATTGCGGTTTTTCACTATTCTTCTTGTTTTTCTTGGTATTCCATGTGTATCCATATAAGGCTTTGGTCCCATCATCAAGATGAATGACACGTAACTCATCAGATAATTCAACCGCTTCTTGTCCATAGGCAGGGGAAGCATCAAAGGCAAAGAATACTTGTTTCGGATCGCCGCAACGATCATATAATTTTGCTGTCTTCTCGTATAGCTCTAACATTTTAACAACCGGCAAATAAGCAATCTGCTTGATGACCGTAGAATCATGGATAACGAAAGGAAGTGCTGTCAATTCCAAAATCGCCATGTCAAACAAAATCAGATTCTTTGATTTTGCACCGGCTCCGTTATCGCCTTGGGAAGAAAAACCATAGCCAAGTTTTCCTTCTCTGGATTCTTTGAAAGAGAAAAATGGTGCGAGGCGATCTTGATACGGGTAAAGAAAGTCATTGTTCCTTTGGAATGCGGCATTCAAGTCGCTTGCCAGACTTCCGAGAATGGCAGGCCGTCTTTCCTTCAGTGCTTCTCCGGTTTCTTTTTTGAGCTTCTTCAGTTCCTGCGTCTTGTCAAACATAGATATTTGTTCCGCAAGACGCTTTATCTTTGCGACGGTCTCACCATTTTTCTCATAGGTTTCATCGTCCAGTTCAATTGATTCATTGAGCGAGTAAATTTTCTCCTTAATTTGTTTGATCGCCTCATTGACAAGGCCAAGCTCTTTTTTGTAAAGCTCTGCCTGTTCATCAATCTGATCATTTAATATTCCGATGAGAGAGCGATGATAATATTCGACTGTCTCTAATTTTTCTTTGTTCGCTTGAGGAAAGAACTCATAAAAAGCATTTAACTCCTCACTGCTTATCCTGAGTTCTCCCGCCAACGTAGCCTCGACAAGTTTTAGCCTACTTTGAAGAGCCGTTCTTTTTTCTTCCAGTGGTCTTAAGCTCATGCGCAGTTTTGAAGCCTGCGATTTAATTTCTCTGGTCTTATCATATAAAGATAAATCGGCGGTCACCTTTAAGCTTGCGAGCTTCGTTTTTGTTTCGCTTAACTCTTCGGCTGCTTGTTTTCGTTCTTTTTGGGAACGCAGCTTTATATACGGACTAAGTCCGCTTTTTGCAATCGTCTCCAAGCTGGAATACTCACTGGAGGCTTTTGCCAGTTCGTCTTCTAAGGCTTTAAGCTCATCGTATTTTCCGAATAGTTTTTGAAGTGCTTTTACTCCCGCCTCATCAGGTTCTCGAGGAGCTGCAAGTAAAGGTTTAGTCAAATTGGCAAGAGGTTCTTCTCCGATGCGTACAAAGCGACCGATTAATTCACGCCATGTGGAATCATTGAAATCCAGGCCATATTGCTCGGCTAAAAATAATTTATAGTCATCGATCGTCCACTCGCCGGACTTCTCCTGATACGTGTCATCGGCATAAATACTGATAAACCCATGGCGCAACGTATCACGCGAAAGATAGTAGTAGTCTTCGCCGAATTTGAGCGTGAAGTAAATCGTATGGTGCCCTACAGCTTGCGGAAGTGTAATGGTATCCGTTGTCAAAAAATCCTTACCGGCAAAAACGAAATCAATGATATATAGCACCGTTGATTTTCCAATGGAATTTTCAGCTTTCGCACCACCTTCGATCATGTTGAGTCCACCGTGGAAAATAATGGGCGGTCTCTGCTTTTCGTCTTCGATGAATTTATCTGACCATATACTAATGAGCACGCAAGATCACCTCGCTTTTTTCGTCTATCGTTATTTCTTGAATTGAAAGAAGCAAAGCAAGCTCTTCAATAAGTTCAAGAACTCCACCAACCTCACCAGCAATTCTCTGGGATAAATCCGCTACAGAAATGCCATCTTTCCCAATAGCCCGTAAGATGATGGGGAAATTAGATAATGTGCTTTCTTCATAGGTATAAAGTTTATTCGGCAGTCTCATCAGAAATAGCCTCCTTGCGAGGCGAAAAGACCTCACATATTTGTATGAAATAACAAACTACAATGGCGCAGATATACTCACCTGATCCTGTTTCGTGACTCATCCATTCTGTTATCTTTTTGAAGGCTAAAGGCTGCTCAACCTGCAGCCGCTTTAGTTCAAGCCACATGCCTCTTACTTGATTGCGTATTCTTTCAAAATCCAAAACGCCGGATGAGTCCAAGCTCTTCAGTTGTGTGTCAATAAAAGATTTGTAAATAGCCATCGCATCGCGGGCTTGGAGCATCAGCTCCTCGTCTGCGATTTTTGTTTTTAAAGGATAGGCATTATATTTGGGATCCGTTTGTTTTTTAGCTGCCGGAATATCTTTCAAAGCAACCAGTAAAGCCGTGATTTCTTTGTCTAAATGCATGGGAACTGCCGCTTGTTCAAGTTTCTCTTGTTGCTTAAGCAGCGATTTTTTCTCATACAGATTTTTTTGTTGTTCCGGCGTATGGCTTAAGTTGTATTGAGCGGCGCACTCCGGGCATAAAACTGCAAAATCATCAATGGTTGGATTTTCTTTGCTCTCATCAATCTGAATGATGTCATAGGCAGGAGCCGTCTTGGCATTGGATGAAATTTGTAAAGATCTACCGCACTTAAGACAACCTCTGGATTGAAGCAACAACTCTTCTTTGTAGTCGGTTAAGGCCGCCCATTGATTGATTAGTATTTCGTATTCTTTATTTCGGTTTGTCTGTTTTGCTTTCTTTTGCAAAATCCTGACAAGTTCTAAGCTTGCCTGCTTAACGAGATCCTTAACCTCAACGTCAACACCATAGGCGGCGAAATTATCTGCTATTAGCTTTTTCGCGGGTAGATCCAGGGCTTTGATCAACCCCATCAAGTTTTTTAGGTTCAGACGTGATAAAAGCGCATTAGCAAATTTCATCGTAAAGGATGACGCTCTTGAAAACATCGACTCTAAAGTGGCATCGCTGGGTAGAACGGACGGATCTTTTCTGGTTGTCCACTCATCTTCCGATACCGTCGTGAACATGGAAATGAGTTCTCTCATATAAGAAGGTCCGCCGAGACCACCCGGAACGAGCGGTTTCATAGCTTTACACCATTCATTAAATTCCAAGGCGGATCCTCCTTTCTTTTTTCTCAGGTTTTCTCAGGTTTTTCTCTCAGGATTTCTCAGGGATCGGAATCAGTCACTTTGTATTCTAAAGGTGCAGTTCAGAAACCCATCTACACAAACCCTCTGATTTATTAATTATAGCATCTGAGGTTGCATCGAGTAAAGAAAAACTTTACGAAAGTGGAGGCTGTGAGCTGACATGAATTCAGAAGGGAGGCGATTTACATGGCGAGAAACACCAAGCAGACATCAGCGAAGATCGCTCGCAAGGCATCAACTGTCTTACGCGACGGTCGCTTCAGCAAGACGTCCAAAGCTGTAGCCGGAAGCGCTCTGGCGCAGACGAAGCCAAGCAAACGCAAGTAATCATTGCATTAGGCGGATGATGATCTGTTCTCACGTGTGAACACCCCATCTGCCAGCCCTTCGGGGCAACTCGTATCACGGGAACGTAACTGTTCCATTCAAAACTAAATCTAAGCCTGAATTACGTAATAGGGCGAGGGTTTGAAAAGAACTATTTTAGGTCGAAAGGCCTGAAACAAGCGTTTTTCACACCTTCTCTTTTCTGCGCCCTATTTTCAGGTTGTCTGTTCAAGAGTCGGTGTCAAAATGCACCGGCTCTTTTCATTTCCTCGCTCCTTAACCGCAAGTCAGGCGGACAAGGAGTCAAGAAATGTCAAAGAAAGAAAATCATGTATCAAAGATTTATATTCGCGGTCTCGGTCTGGTCGAGACAAGCCCTGAACACAAGAAAGACTACGAGAACGAATGCGCCCGTATCCGCATGAAGATGCAGTATCACGGCGAATGCCACGTCACCAAGGCAAACATCAACCGCTGCGATGGCATATGCGTCGGCTGTCCATTTCGTTCTGCCGGGAAGTTTGTCTCCATCCATGACACCGTACAAACAGACAGCGCGCTTACCTACGCCGATGTGCTTCCTGCATCGGAAGCGTATTCACCGGAAGGCGTCCTTGCGCGTAAAACTTTGCGCGAAGAACTCAGCCGTATTTTCGCAGGTCTCACGGACGAGGAGCGCCAAATCATCCGTCTTGTTGTCGCCGGTCAATCCGAGCGCGACATGGCAGAAATCCTCGGCATCAAACGTACCACACTGAACTACCGAAAACGTCAGCTTTTTGCTCGGCTGAAAAGCCGGCATCCGGAGCTTCGTGACCTTCTTTTGGATCTCATCTCTTATTCCTAAACCTTAAACCTTCGTCCAACGTCCCTCCCTTTCTTCAGGGAGGGATAGAGGGGCAAAACGGCAGGCCCCGAAGGAAAGGAGGTAGCCATGAGACCACAAAGCAATGTGCCGGGTGTGACAAGAGAAGAACTCATCGAAGTGCTCTCTGCCATATCAATTATCACCAAAGACCTGACAAGAAAACTGATTCAGACAAAGAAAGGAGGCAATCCTTATGGGACAAATGAAAAAGATGAAAGCTGTTATAGACGACCTACATTCCTGTAGCGAACAACTAAGCGATATCGCTGCCGAGCTGGAAGCGATGTTCAGCACGGCACCGGAAGAAGTGACGGTTCCTGCAAAAACGCCAAAGCCGGAGCTGAAGCTTGAAGACGTGCGGGCCGTCTTAGCGGACATCTCCCGTGCGGGTCACACCGCAGAAGTGCGCGCCCTGATCGAAAAGTACGGCGCGGACAGACTCTCTAAAGTTGATCCGAAAAATTACGAAGCACTGCTTCGTGATGCGGAGGTGCTACATGAAGGCTAAACATGCGCTGCTTTCCGCATCAAGTGCCTATCGCTGGCTTGCCTGTCCGCCCTCGGCTCTGCTTTCGGCAAAGTATGAGGACACGTCAAGCTCTTATGCACAAGAAGGCACCGCGGCGCACGCTCTTGCCCAGTACAAGGTGCTGAAAGCGTTAGGCAGGAAAGCCGATGATCCGACGGAGAATCTTGATTATTTTAACGAGGAAATGGATGAAGCGACCGATGCCTATGCCGGCTACGTGCTGGAGCAAGTCGCCGAAGCTAAAAAGGCAACGATTGATCCAATCGTTCTGGTGGAACAGCGTGTGGACTTTTCCACCTATGTACCGGATGGTTTTGGTACTGCCGATGCCCTCATCATCGCCGACGGCAAGCTTTCCATCACAGATCTCAAATATGGACAGGGCGTGCTCGTTGAAGCCGATCATAATCCGCAGCTCATGTGCTATGCCCTCGGGGCCTATGAGATGTTTTCTGCGCTCTATGACATTGAGACCGTATCGATGACGATCTTTCAGCCACGGCGTGACAGCGTATCCGTCTTTGAGATGAAAGCATCGGATCTGCTGGACTGGGCAGAGAACACACTCAAACCAAAGGCGGAACTTGCCGCCGAAGGTAAAGGCGACTTTACAGCCGGCGAACATTGCCGCTTCTGCAAGGCAAAGGCCGACTGCCGAGCCAGAGCGGAAGCCAATCTCGCGCTGGCAAGATATGACTTTGCCCTTCCGCCTACCTTAACCGATGCGGACATCGAAGCGATTTTGCCTCTTCTTGATGAACTTACAAGCTGGGCGGAAGACATCAAGGCCTATGCCCTGACACGTGCAGTGGCAGGAAAAGAGTGGTACGGATATAAGCTCGTCGCAGGAAGAAGCAACCGTAAATACGTAAACGAAGATGCCGTCGCAAAGAAGGTATCCGATGCAGGCTTTAATCCTTATGAGGAAAAGCTCCTCGGCATCACCGCTATGACCAAGCTCTTAGGCAAAAACCGCTTTGAGGAGCTGCTTGAAGGCTTAATTGAAAAGCCGCAAGGAAAACCAACCCTCGTGCCGGAGTCCGATAAACGTCCGGCCATGAATTCAGCAAAAGAAGATTTTAAGGAGGAAAATTAAATGTCAAAATTTACAAACCCGATGAAGGTTATCACAGGAAAAGACACTCGCTGGAGTTATGCCAACGTGTGGCAGCCAAAATCCATCAACGGCGGCACACCGAAGTACAGCGTTTCGCTCATTATCCCAAGTCCGATACCGTCACTTTAGGGAAAATCAAAGCTGCCATCGAAGCCGCCTACAAGGAAGGTGAAGCCAAACTCAAAGGAAACGGCCGCTCGGTACCCGCACTTGCGGCAATCAAAACGCCGCTTCGTGATGGAGATGCTGAACGTCCGGACGATGAGGCGTATGCAAACAGTTATTTTGTAAATGCCAACTCCACCACCAAGCCGGGCATCGTCGATGCCGACCGAAATGAAATCATCGACAGCTCCGAAGTTTACTCAGGCGTTTACGGCCGCGCGTCCATCAATTTTTATGCGTTCAACTCCAATGGAAACCGCGGCATCGCCTGTGGTCTCAACAACCTGCAGAAAATCCGTGACGGCGAGCCGCTCGGCGGTCATGCTTCTGCCGCAGAGGACTTTGCAACCGATGATGACGATGACTTCTTGAGTTAAGAGGTACGCCATGACAAATCTACTTGATTTCATGTGCCAGCTCATCTTATCGATGGCTGTCGGATTCACCTTCGGTGCCGCCTTTGCCAACGTGCTCATTGCAAGGCTTGAAAAGCGCGAGAAGAAAAAGAACGACACTACAACCGTTAAAAGCAAATGATGCGGAGAGGCAGACTGGAGATGCAGTCTGCCTTTCTGCCTATTTAGGAGGTGAAATTTTGAAAACACTTAGCATTGACATAGAGTCATTTTCGTCCGTTGAACTGGCCAAAGCAGGCGTATATAAATACGCCGAAGCGCCTGATTTTAACATTCTGCTCTTCGGCTGCTCGATCGATGGCGGTGAAGTTCAGGTCATCGACCTTGCACAAGGCGAACAAATCCCCAACGTCATTCTGGATGCATTGACAGACGACACCGTTATTAAATGGGCATATAACGCGAATTTTGAGAGAGTTTGTTTATCTCGCTATCTATCGGATATCGGCATAAGCCTTGATCCCTTTCATGACCATCATCCGCTTTCAACAGAGATGGCAAGATTTCTTAATCCCGCCTCTTGGCGCTGTTCGATGGTCTGGGCAGCAACTTTGGGTCTTCCACTATCACTGGAAGGTGTCGGTACAGTACTCGGCCTTCAAAATCAAAAGATGAAAGAAGGCAAAGACCTCATCCGCTATTTCTGCATGCCGGACAGGCAAACCGGAAAACGACATCTTCCCTCTGATGCACCGAATAAGTGGAAAACCTTCAAGGCCTACAACAAGCGCGATGTCGAGGTGGAACTTTCCATCAAAGAGAGGCTCAAAAATTACCCTTTGCCGGATTTTCTCTGGAACGAATACGCCATTGACCAGGAGATTAACGACTGCGGCGTGAAAGTCGACCTTGCTTTGGCCAGCGCAGCCGTTGAGATGGACAGGCGCTCAAAGGATGAGCTCATCACCAAAATGAAGAACATCACGAATCTGGAAAACCCTAATTCGGTCGTTCAGATGAAAGACTGGCTTGCCCAAAACGGTATGCCCACGGAGTCGCTCGGCAAAAAGCAAGTCGCAGAACTGATTCAAACCGCACCGCCTAAGCTGCGGGATGCTCTTGTGCTTCGCAGTCAGCTTGCCAAATCCTCTGTTAAGAAATATCAGACGATGCAAAATGCTGCCTGTAAAGATGACAGAGTTCGTGGCATGTTTCAGTTTTACGGGGCCAACCGCACAGGTCGCTGGGCAGGAAGACTCGTGCAAATGCAAAATCTCCCCAGAAACCACCTGCCCGACTTGGATGCGGCGCGTACTTTGGTAAAGTCCGGCGACTTTGAAGCCGTGAAACTCCTCTATGACGATGTGCCGGATACCTTATCCCAGCTGGTGCGCACCGCCTTTATCCCAAGGACAAATCATAAGTTCATCGTTTCTGACTATTCCGCCATTGAAGCGAGAGTCATAGCATGGTATGCCGGGCAAACCGACACGCTTGATGCTTTCCGCGAAGGCAAAGACCTCTACTGTGAGACGGCATCCCGCATGTTCGGAGTACCCGTCGTTAAACACGGTATGAATGGAGAACTCCGCCAAAAAGGGAAAATAGCAACACTGGCCTGTGGCTATGGCGGCTCGGTCGGAGCCTTAAAAGCGATGGGCGCGCTTGAGATGGGACTTTCCGAAGAAGAATTAAAACCCATCGTTGATGCTTGGCGATCTGCCAATCCGAAGATCGTCAAATTCTGGTGGGACGTGGATCGTGCCATCCTTGAAGCTGTCCGCCATAAGAAAGTCACCAAGACACACGGTCTCACCTTTCGCTGCCGTTCCGGCATGCTCTTCATCATGCTGCCCTCCGGAAGAGCCTTAGCTTACGTAAAACCAAAGCTCGGTGAGAACCGCTTCGGATCTCCCTGCGTCACCTATGAGGGTGTCATCACCGGAAAGAAATGGGATCGCATTGACTCCTACGGTCCAAAGTTCGTGGAAAACATCGTGCAGGCAACCGCTCGTGACGTCTTGGCTTATGCCATGCAGACACTTCATAACTGCTCGATTGTTATGCATATCCATGATGAGGTCGTGATTGAAGCCGATCCTCGTATGTCCCTTGATGCAGTCTGTGAACAGATGAGCCGCACGCTGCCGTGGGCTGAAGGCTTGCCGCTCAAAGCCGACGGCTATGAGTGCAAGTTTTACAAGAAAGATTAAAAAGTCTCGGCTACCAAAACGGTAGTCGAGATTGTTTTAAGGGGGTGAACGTTTCGTTCACTCTATGAGAGCGATGCTGCTCAATAACACTTTGTTATTGAGTTTTCAAGGGTGTCACTTTTCGCTACCCCCTTTTGCGGTTTTAGCAATCTGAGCAGTGGCATGTTTTTTATTTTCTCTAAATAGTTCGTCCAAACCATCTCCGTTTCTTCAGGAAGTGATGAGGGCAGCAATGGTGCTCCCTCCATCTGTAGAAACGGAGGTTTTTAATGCAAGAACTAATTCCAAAAGACGAATACGGAGTATTCGCAGACAACCATGACACAGCTCGTGTCGATTCAAGAGCAATTGCGCAATTTTTCGAGAAAGAACACTTCCATATCCTGCGCGACATTCAAAAACTCACTGAATCCAAATCTGGATTGAGTGAACAATTTGTTAAGCTCAATTTTGAGCTCAGTAGTTACAAGGACAATACCGGACGAAAACTGCCCTGTTACTACTTAACTCGTGATGGTTTCACCATGTTGGCAATGGGATACACCGGCAAAAAGGCAATGCGGTTCAAAGAACTCTATATCAAGCGTTTCAACGAAATGGAAACCTTCATCAAAACGCTGGTATCGGCAAGACAGGAGTTCCCACTGCTGACGGAAAACATCCGGCTTCTCCATGACAACCCGAAACCATATCACTACTCGAACGAATGCAATATGCTTAACCGCATCGTGCTTGGCATGGATGCCAAGCATTACCGAGAAGTACACGGCATCGATAAAGGAACATCCATACGTCCGTATCTTTCGCAAGATGAAATCTCCATGCTCAACATTTTGCAAAAAGTCGATGTCGGACTGCTTGTTGCCGTCCCTGATTTTCAGCAACGAAAACGCTACCTCGAATGGTATGCCATGAAACTACAAATCAAGGAGGTGCGCTGATGGAAAACCTATATCAAAACGCAGAAGGATACGCGGATCCGACCGCCTATGAAGCAATCTTTAAGACGCATCGCTATCCCTATATGCCGCTTATCTATATCGCCTCTCCTTATGCTGGAGATGTTGAGAAAAACACCGAAGCCGCCAAGCGCTATGCCCGCTTTGCCGTTGATCAAGGCTTTATCCCAATCGTGCCCCATCTCATGTATCCGCAGTTCATGGATGAGAAAAGCGAACGTGAGCTGGCTCTTTTCTTCGGACAAATCCTGATCGACAAATGCACCGAGCTTTGGGCATTTGGAAAACCCTCTCTCGGTATGACCAAAGAGATCGGATATGCCAAATACCACAGGCGAAACGTTCGCTATTTCACCGAGGACTTGAAGGAGGTTGAAGAATGAGAATCAGCTATTCGAATGTTCGCGGCAAGAAAACAAATACAAGCTATCCCTTTATTGCAGAGATCAAAATGGCAGATGACCTGAAAAATGTCGCTGCCTTTGATCACGTCTGTGCGATTTACAAGGATGGCTATAACCAGCGCAAGAAGCTCATCAAAGGTTACAGAAGCAATAAAACCTTTCAGGAATCTGACTGTCTGCCGCTGGACTGTGACAACGTATCTTCGATCCATTAGCTTCAGATATTCCGCCTGCTGAGTGGAAAACCCCGAAAGATGTTCAAGCGGCTTATCCTGACGTGCGCTTTTTTGTGGTTTATTCCCCGAAATAACATGAAGGAAAAGGACGGAAAAGCCGCGCGTCCCAAGTTTCACATCTACTTTCCTCTGAAAACTTCCATAAGCGATGCGAAGCTATATAACCGCCTTAAGAAAAAAGTGCGGGCAAGGTTTCCCGCCTTCGATGATGGTGCTCTCGATGCAGCACGTTTCTTCTTCGGTGTTGAGTATCCACAGGTTGAATATTTCGATGGTACTTTTTGCATTGATGAATTTATGAGCCGTGCCAATGCCAAGATCACAGAAGGCGCGCGAAACACTACCATGTCCCATTTTGCAGGACTTGTGCTCAAGAAATATGGCACCGATGACAATAAAGCGCATGAAGCCTATCTTGAGGAAGCAAAAAAATGCACACCGCCCCTTTCCGAAGAAGAGCTCGCCAGCATCTGGAACAGCGCAGTCGGTTTTTACAAACAGCACCATCAAAGCGGATAAAAACTATATCTCGCCTGCCGAATACAACAGCATGGAATTCGAAGAAAGTCTCATCCCGTCTGACTTTACTGATGTCGGACAGGCAAAAGCCTTTCTCGAAGCGGCTACTGACAAGGTCATCTATGTCAAAGGTCTCGGTCTCTATTATTTCACGGGAAAGGTCTGGAAAGACGATGACCTCTTAGTGCAGAAAGCCTTGCAGGGATTTACCCATAAGCAGCTCTGCCTTGCGTGGAAAATGATGAATGAAGCGGAAAGTGATGAAACACAGGAAAAAGCGGAAGCCTTCTACAAGTTTGTCTTAAGTCGCCGGAAATCTCCAACATCAAGGCAACCATCACCGAACTGAAACCGATGGTGCAAGTCGATGTGAAAAGGCTTGATCAAGACGGTTTTCTCTTAAATACACCAGACGGGACAGTGGATCTTCGCACAGGAAAACTGCGGACGCATGATCCGAAGGACTACTGCACCAAAATTTGTGCTGTATCACCAAATGACAAAGGTATGGACGAATGGCTCCGGTTCCTTCGTGACTTCACCTGCAAAGACAAGGCTCTCGAAGATTACTGCAGCTGGAATCCGGTGTAGAGTGCATCGGAGAAGTCTTAAATGAGAATCTTGTGATCCAGTACGGTGAAGGTGGAAACGGTAAATCCACCTTCAATAACGCCAAGTTCTATGTTTTTAGGAGACTACGCCGGTACCATCTCCGCCGAGCTGTTAACCGTAAAGCCGACCAAGAACAAAGGTGCGGAGCTTGCCGAGACACACAACAAGAGGCTTATTCTCGCAGCCGAGCTACCCGAAGGGAAAAGGCTCGACTCAGGCTCTTTGAAAAATCTCTCCAGCACAGATCCCATCCATGCTGAGAAAAAATTTGAAGCACCATTTTAACTTCTATCCCGACGCATACGACGGTGCTTTATACCAACCATCTGCCCAAAGTCGGGACCATCGACAAAGGCACCTGGGACCGCCTGATCGTTATTCCTCTAAAGGCAAATTTCAGGGGTGCCAAGGGAGAATTAAGAACTATGCCAAGGTGCTGTCCGAGCGATGCGGCGGAGCAATTCTCTCGTGGATGATTGCGGGAGCAAAAAGATACATCTCTTCCGGTTTCAAACTGGTACCACCAAAGTGCGTCCAAGATGCCATGAACGCTTATCGTGAAGAAAACGACTGGATCAGCCATTTCTTAAGTGATTGCTGTGAGGAAGAAAAAACAGCTACCCAAAAAGCGGGTGAGCTTTATGAGAAGTACCGTGAGCACTGTGATGAGATCGGTGAATACAAAAGAAGCTCTGCTGATTTTAAGCGAGTTCTGATAGCACAAGGTTTTACTTGGCAAAAAACCGCTGAAGGCAACATATGGATAGGGCTTCACCTGAAACAAAACGGTGTTCTTAATGGAGGACGATTCTAAATTCAAAAACACGAGAAAACCCAGTTATATCAATAAGTTTCGTGGTTTTATGGAAGGCAATGGAAGCCATTTATATCTATCGCACAAATAAAAATCAACTCATCTATATGTAGTGATGATTTTGAAAAATATAGATATGTTACGTGGCCTCCATCGCCCTCCATACCATCCCTGATGAAGAGGAAAGCAAACTCGCTTTTTCTTGGAAAATCAACAGTT
>FNSH01000001.1:0-1122500 GCA_900105895.1 Atopobium minutum
AAAAAGTGACTGTAAAAATCCCATAGGCAAAATCTCCTTTACAAAAATAAAATGCCGCGGCTGTCATAGACTGACTCGCTCGTGTCGCATCCCATGCGGATCGCTCGGTCAAGTGCCATTACAAGTGCAACGGCACCGTCGACTTTCTCGGTGGATTTGGCTTTGTCGATTTTGATATTTCCAGCAGGATCGGTTCGGATGAAGATGTTATCCATCATCCAGCGAAGGACGGGTTGTCCGCCGTGTGCGAGGCGATGGGAAAGCACGAGGTTCATCAGCTCTTTGGTGGGAGGCGACATGGAGGCAAAGCCCTGTCCGAATGGAACCACCGTAAAGCCGATGTTCTCTAAGTTCTGCACCATCTGAACGGCTCCCCAGCGGTCAAAGGCAATCTCCCGAATGTTGAAGCGCTCGCCTAAATGCTCGATGAATTTTTCGATAAAGCCGTAGTGGATGACATTTCCTTCCGTAGTCTGCATCGCACCTTCTTTGATCCAGATGTCATAGGGCACATGGTCACGGCGCACTCTTTGTTCTGCATTTTCTTCGGGAATCCAAAAGTACGGAAGGACGAGGTATTTCTCGTCCTCACCACGAGGCGGAAAGACCAGCACAAAGGCGGTGATGTCGGTGGTGGATGAAAGGTCAAGGCCTCCGTAGCAGATTCTGCCTTCGAGTGCCTTTTCATCCACATCAAAGGCACAGGCGTCCCATTTGTCCATCGGCATCCAGCGGATTGATTGCTTTACCCACTGGTTCAGGCGAAGCTGACGAAACAGATTCTCCTCGGCAGGGTTTTCTTTAGCCTGCAGGAAGGCGGCTTTCACCTTATCCAGTCCCACCGTGATGCCAAGGAGGGATTGGCTTTCTTCCAAACCTCAATATCTGACCAGTCATCGCTTTCTTTAGCACCGTAGATTACGGGATAAAAGGTTGGGTCATGCTTTTTGCCGCGCAGGATATCCAGTGCTTTTTGATGCTGCTCATAGCAGATGGAATGGTATCGGTTCCTGCGGTAGTAATCAGAAAGTAGAGCGGCTGCATGCGGGCATCGCCCGAGCCTTTGGTCATGACATCAAAAAAGTCTTCTGTCCGGAGCGGCGTGAAGCTCGTCGTAGACCACGCCGTGAATGTTTAAGCCGTGCTTGGTATAGGCCTCAGAGAGAGTACCTGATAGAAGCTGTTGGTCGGCTTATAGATGAGCCGCTTTTGTGAGGCTAAAATCTTCACGCGCTTGGCAAGAGCCGGCGACATCTTCACCATGTCTTCTGCCACGTTAAAAACAATCGATGCCTGCTGACGGTCGGAGGCACAGCCGTAGACTTCGGCTCGCTGTTCACCGTCCCCGCAGCATAAAAGAAGTGCTACAGCTGCAGCAAGCTCGGATTTTCCCATCTTTTTGGGGATTTCGATGTAAGCGGTGTTGAACTGGCGGTAGCCGTTTTCCTTCACGATGCCGAAGAGATCCCTTATGATGCGTTCCTGCCAGTCGATTAGCTCAAATGGCTTTCCCGCCCAGGTCCCTTTGGTGTGCGAGAGGCACTCGATAAAGGAGACGGCATAGTCGGCTTTTCTCCTGTCATAGTGAGAAGTCTCTGCCATGAAGCGGGTCGGCTTATAGTTTTTCAGTTTTCGCATGCCATCCTCCTTTCTGTGGCATAAAAAAAGACCGCTTCTGCGATCTCGTCATCAATCTATTTCTACGAGCAAAAGAGCCTAATCAGCTCTTTTGTCGGAACGTTCGTTCTTTGTTATTTCGTTGCCGCTTTTCCCGCAGCGTAGGCTTCTTCGAGCATCGCTTTCAGTCCCCAGACCGAAACTTCGATGAAGTCGTCGCCGTCGTTATGCCTGGTTTCAAGGTCGCCTCGATCTTCGATTTCCCAGTTGTTTTCTTTGCGATCGCGAGCAGTGTTTTTTCAATCTTCTTTGTCATGGCTTTTTCCTCCTTTGCCTGTGTTCCTTTTGGCATGTACATATATCACTCTGTTTGGAGGGAATAGCAAGTCATTTATCGAGGTTTTTGACCTTATTTTTCCGTGTTTCTGAGAAGAAATTCATCGTAAGTGATCAGGCCGTTATCGTACTCTTCATAGGCTTTGTTGCCTTTGAAATTCTCACGTTCCTTTTGCTTTCGCTCTTTGTATCGCTTCAGGTATTCGCTGTAGGCGATCTTTCCTTCGTCGTAGAGCTTCTGTTCCGGCTCCCGTTCGTAGAGCAGGCGCTTCTTTTCCTTTAACTTGGCGGTGGCTTCTAAAAAGCTCTGTCTTTGGCTTCTTTGTTTGTCATGGCTTGCCTCCTTAGCCTAAAAGCTCATCCAGTTTGCGGTATTCTGCAGCGCGCCGTGCATATTCCTGTTCGAGGCACTGTCTTCTGAATCCGTTTTTGCAGGCTCTGCCTTCACGCTCGATGCGCTGAAGTTCTGCTTTGCGTGCCTTTAGGATGTCGTAGGCATTTGCTGCATCTTCTTGAATGGCGGCTTTATCTTTTTCAAAGGTTGTCATTTTGTCACCTCCATTTTGAAAGCTGGAATCAAGGCGTGCTCATCGCTTCCGAAGTGCGTATAACGTTCTTTTACTTTTACAATGCCATTCAGTTTGCAGCCGAGTTCCTCGAATTTCGCAATGGTTTTAATCAGGCTTGAAAAAGTGCTGGAAATCGTAAACTCCTTAATTCCAAACTTTTTTAAGTCCTGGATGATTTCTTCAATATCGTGTTCCCAGATAACATCGGCAAAGTTTGGCAGTTCATTTCCAGCTTCCTTGCTGTAAAGGTAGGCCTGAGCAAGCGTGGGATGGCAGCCGACATCGCTCCATTTCATTCCTGTTTTAGCGTTTTCAATAGTCTTTACTTCGTACTTCATCTTGTTTTCCTCCTTTGGCTTTCTGTGCTTCTTGCATGTACATATATCACTCTGTTTGGGAGGAATAGCAAGTTATTTATCGATATAAAAGAACGTATTTCAAGGTTTTATTCACCCGTTAAGATGAAGTGAATGTAGGCTTTCTTATCTTCTTCGATGAAGTTTAGAAGCTCGTAGAAGTCCCGCTCAAAGGCAAGCCGCTGCACAGTATTGACGTCAAACATGTTCGTAAGACCGCTGTCCCTTATGGCAAGGATCTGTTCTTTTACTTTTTCGTCCATTACTGAATTCTCCTGACTTCATCAATCCCGAAGATGACGTTTAGACCGGAGCCGTTATCCCAATCCACGAGGATGGAGCCGGTATCATCGACTCCGGTGACGGTGCCGCGTGTTCCTGCAGGCGGTGCCTGTACGTCGTCCATGTGAAGAAGCTCCACACGGCAGCCTCGTGGATAGGTTGCTTTCAAATGCTCCAGCATTTCTTTCGTTGGCATTCTCATTTTTCCGCCTCCTTCTGGTATTTGAAAGCGGAGGAGCCTTGAAGACGGCTGAGTAGGATTTTCCTTGCTTCCTTGTAGGAATCACCGATCATCCCAAGGCGCAGAAGAAAACAGCGAAAGTAGTATTTTTCGTTTTCGACTGCGTGGTCTTTGCCAGTGATGCGCTTGGATTCCTTTGCCGCCTTGCCCAAAAGGGAGATGAAGGCGGTATAGGCGGAAAGCTCTGCAGAACTTGGCATCTCGGAAAACCACGGGAAGCTGATCTTTTCCTCGTCCACCTCAAAGGCGACGCTTTCGATGCCAAGTGCATGCTTGATGATGCTTTCTTTTGACGAAAGAAGCTCGGAGAGCCTTTCGAGGTCCTCATCGGTGAACTTGTTTCTTGGAAGCGATATCGTCACCGCCATGTTTTTCTGTTCCTCCGGCACAAAGCCGTGTTCCGATAAAGCAAGCAGGATGCTGTTTTCCTGCTCTGCGTCTTTGACGCTGAGCACGCCCTGATTGTCCAGTGTGATGTGCTCGCCGATGTGGTAGCAGAAGGTCGGTGCCTTGCTGCAGACAGCTTTCTCTTTTGTGATGTCTTCCAAGGCTTTCACCAGCGGCCGCCTTGCCGAGCCTGTCAAATCGAAGTGGTAATCCATGTCTTTTTCCTCCTTTGCAGGTGTTTTCTTGGTATGTCTATACATCACTCTTATGAGGAGGAATAGCAAGTTATTTCTCGAGGTCAGCACCACTATTTTTCTTGATTGCGGCAAGTACGAAGATGGCGCACGGAAGCGCGATGCCATTTCCCCAGAGCTTGTAGGCGGCACTGTCCGAGTAGGGATTTTTAAGCCACTTTTTGATCTGCTTGTCGCTTTTTCTCTGGATGGACATCATATCGGTGCAGCGGTCAAAAATTTCACGCCAGAAGGAAAGCTGAGCTTCGCTTGGATTTTCTTCTGCAAGACCGTCGCACCAGCCGTCCGGAAAGCCCTGAAGCCGGGCGCACTCGGTCGGAGTGAGCCTTCTTACGATATAGCCGCTCTCGTTTTCGGTGGCAACGGCACCCGGACCTTTGGCAACCATTGTCGGCTGGCATTCTTTTTCCACGGCAAAGCCGTAGGCGGCGTTTTGCCCCTGATTAAAGGAAGCCCGGTCAAGCCCGTAGGAAAGAACCGCCATGCCGCCTTGATTGCAGACGGGATCGGAGCCTCTCGTATCCAGCGTGCGGGAGGTCTCGGTTATCTGGCTGTTGTCTTTGATGTCCGAAAACATCGCCTTGTTCTTCTTGGAGCAAAGCGAATAGGCGCACGGCAGATCAACAACAAGCGGCTGATTGTTTCCACCTGTACCGAAGCGGGAGACGATGGTCTGCGCCGTATCATTGGGGCCTGTGTATCTTGCGTCCTGTCCGTGGTTTTCAAAGATCAGCGGAGGATGGCTTGACTGAGCACGCAGAGTTCCCGTGACATCTTCTGAGATGTCCATGCGCGATCCTCCCTGATCGTTTAGAACAAGCCTGCCTGTTTCATAAGCGCCTCTCTTAGGATTTCCGGCAGGTCTTTTCCTTTCGTCTTGGCACGCCTCAAGATCCCCAAGCACGCTCTCGGACTCAAATAATATTTTTCCGGCACGTGTGTCTCCAAAATCTGCGACAAGAAAGATTCTCTTGCGTCTTTGGGGGACTCCGAAGTGCTGAGCATCAAGTACCCGCCAGCTGAGAGAAAAATGATCTGCCACGATCTCTCCGGCGGCATGCCACTTTTGAGGTCGAGGCGCATCAAGCGTATATCCTTTGACGGAGAGGAAGGCTTCAAGGACTTTTTCGAAGTCCGCTCCTTTGTGGGAGGAGAAAGCGCCCGGGACATTTTCCCAGAGCGCGTATTTTGGATAGTTCCCATTGGTTTTCCACCTCATTTCTTTGATGATTCGTATCGCCTCATAGAAAAGCGACGAACGGGAACCTTCAATCCCGCTTCGTTTTCCGGCGATGGATAAGTCCTGACAGGGACTGCCGAAGGTGATGATGTCAACAGGCGGCAAATTTGCTCCGTCAAGGTTTCGCACATCTCCCATGTGAGCCACGAAAGGCAGTCGTTTGGATGTCACCCGTATGGCAAAAGGCTCGACTTCCGATGCCCAGAGCGGTTTCATCCCGACGGTAAGTCCGGCAAGTTCAAAACCTCCCGATCCGGAAAAGAGGGAGCCGAGCGTTAAGACGTTACTCATCAGTTGCCTCCCGTTCTTTCAGAAGGTCGGCATAAGGGGTGTCTTTGCCGTCTCTGTGACAGATGATGCCGTCCGTTGTTCCTTTCAGCTCGGCATAACGAGCACAGGCCACATCGACGTATTTCGGTTCCAGCTCAATCCCATAGCAGATGCGGCCAAGCTCCTCGCAGGCGATGAGCGTCGATGCGCTGCCTAAAAAGCCGTCCAAAACAAGAGCGTTGGTTTGTGTGGACTGCTTGATGAGGTGCGCGATCAGCGGCACCGGCTTGGAAGAGGGATGCCCGAATCCTTCGGTTTTGGAGTTTTTCACCGAGTCAAAATCAAAGCAGGCTTTCTGCTTCTGGTCACCGTACCATTTGTGTTTTCCGTCTTTTCGCCAGCCGTACAGGATCGGCTCAAAATTAAACTTCCAATCGGTACGCATGAGAGGGGCCCGCTCTTTTCGCCAGATAAGGCCGGCTCCGAGCTTAAAGCCCGCATCATCAAAAGCATCGTAAAAAATACGAGATTTAGATGTGGCATAAAACTCATAGATCGAGGCGTCTTTTGCCATTGCTTCTTTGAAACAGGTAAAAGCCTTCATGAGGAAGTCGTAAGCTTCTTTATCGGTGAGATCATCGTTTTTGATCTTTCCGGACGCGGATTCGAGGTTCACAAAATACGGTGCGTCCGTGCAGACGAGATTCACCTTGGTATCGCCGAGCAGTGCCTTGTATGTCTTGGGATCGGTTGAGTCTCCGCAGATGACGGTGTGCCTCCCGATCGTCCAGATGTCGCCGTGTTTGGTGATGGCGGGCTTTTGAAGCTCTGCGTCTACATCAAAGTCATCTTCGGTGATTTCATCTTCGGAAATATCCATCAAAGCGGAGAGTTCCTCGTCATCAAAACCTAAAAGGGAGAGGTTAAAGGCTTCACCGGATAGGTCAGATAATTCTACCGAGAGCATTTCCTCATCCCAGCCGGCATTTAAGGCTAAGCGGTTGTCTGCTAAGATGTAGGCGTGCTTTTGTGCGTCGGTTAAGTTTTCGGCAAAGACGCACGGGACGGTTTTGTAGCCTTCCTCGCGGGCTGCCGCGATACGTCCGTGTCCGACTAAGATGTTGAACTTGTTGTCAATCACAGCCGGCGAAATAAATCCGAATTCCCGAAGCGACGCGCGAAGCTGTGCGATCTGCTCCGGAGAGTGCGTTCTGGCATTTCTCGCATAGGGAATAAGCTTATCGATTTCAACTTGAGCAAATTTTGTCGTATCCATCTAAATCAGCCCCCATTCCGCAAATTTCTCAAAGCCTCCGACTGCGCGAATGTAGTCTCGGGCAATTTCTACCAGCTCGGCATACGGCTTGCCGTCAACAAACGCGTCTCCGATGGCGCAGGAAAGATGAATCGGTTTTCCGCTTTTCTGTGCCAGAAGATGGGCGTAGATATTGATGGTCACATCGGCTTTGGAGAGATCTTTTCCGTGAAGACCACCGCCGGTGACGGCAGCTCCCATATCGGATCCGAGTTTTCGGTTGGTTGCTCCGGTATCCACGTCCGTGCCGCCCGTCCAGTCGCCTAAAGGATTGACGATGGCGTTTGGATAGGCCGCTTGGAGCTTTTTCGTTTCAACATGAGACTGGCAGAGGACGAGTTTTTCTCCGTCTAAGATGTATTTGCCGTCTGTCGGATATGCGGCATAGATACTTTTGGCAATTTCTGAGAGTTTATTTTCTTCTTCTGTGATGGGAAGTCCTAAGAAGATGCCGTTATCTCCGCAACGAAGATGCTCTTTCTGGTTTTCGGAAAGGTGTGCATCTTGAGCTGCAAGCCGGATATCTACAGACACATCTCCTGCAAGGCGGCGAGCAGCCGCTTCAATATCTGATGTGGAAAGATGTGTATTTGTTTCCGCAATGATATGGCAGATGCCGTGACCGATAAGAACTTCGACGGCAATCTTGGGGTTTGTCTCGCTTGCATAAGCAAGGTCAACAATGGCTCCCGCGATGCGGTCTGCTACTTTATCGGGGTGTGCGGGATTTACACGTTCGTACATTTACTTCACCTCATTTCTTTTCTCGGAGCAGACGCTCCATCAGGTCATCCTGAGGATCGCCGTCGAAGGCTTCCGTGCAGTTTTGCTTGACGATGTCGTAGATTTCATACCAGAGAAGGTTTGCCTGCTTCTGAAAGTTGAGCGAGAGCTGCACGAACGGACTGGCAATGGCAGCACCGGTCGTTGGATGTTTGCCTAAGAGCCCGTATTTGCTGATAGCAAGCTCGCACTGGATAAAGCGGGCAAAGGCTGTCGAGTAACTTTCAAGAAGACGGCGGTTAATGAGCTTTTCGCAGCCGCGTGCCTGAAGCCACTCCCACGTCTCTTTATAGATTAGGTCAGCGCCTAAAGGCTCCCCGTCCCTTTGTTGAACAGAAAGGTAGGAAGATGGCTCAGGCATATCCGCTCCTTCAAGTTCCACACCGTCTGTCATGTCTTCGCCGTAGAGTTCTGCGATCGGATATTCCGCACGCGGGAACTCAATGTGTGTCGCTTTTTGTCCTTTGCTGATTTTGTCGGCAAGTGGATCCGGCTTATGACCTGCTTTGATGCGTCTTCCGCCTCGGTTGGTTCCGTCTTTTGCCACGAGGTATTCCTCCTTTCGGTTCGTAAAAATCATCTTTGGGTTTAATAGGGCGTTTGAATTAAAAGTTCTTTACACGACCCTGCCGCACCGTTCCCGACCGGAAGCCCTGTAGAGATTCGACCCGCCTCCGGGGTCACAGAATTTTTTTATTTGTATTTCGTCGGCTTTTTGTTATGCCAACGATCTCCCATAAGTGCCGTGATTCTCGAATGGCACTCATGACAAAGCGCTTCAAGGTTGTCTTCCTTGTGTGTTCCTCCCCAAGAGAGTGGCGTGCGGTGATGCACCTCTGTTGCTTTGGTATAACGTCCTTCTTTTAAGCACTCCTCACACAAGGGGTGCGCTGCAATGTAGCGGTCCCGGATACGCTTCCAAGCATGACCGTACTTTCGCTTTGCGTTTTTATCGCGGTTATATTTTTCGTAGTCACGGTTATATTTCTTTTGGTGCTCCTCGCAGAAGCTGCCGTCCGTGAGATTCGGACAGCCGGGATAAGAACACGGCTTTTTTGGTTTTCTTGGCAATCCGCGCCTCCTTTTTGGCATGAAAAAAGCTCCTCGGGGATTTCTCCCTTTGGAGCTTTCGTTTTATATTTTTCCTGACTATATATTACCACGTCAGGGCATGTGGCATGTTGTTGCAAAGTGTTGTAAAACGTGCATTATTCCAGCTCAATCGGACATTTTGGCATCTTAAAGTGCTGCAGGGCACGTCTATGCCATCTCCAGACTGTTGTGCGGTCAGCATGCAGTGTTTCGCCGATTGCTTCCCATGTCATACCGTCCATGTAGCGGTACTGAAGCACGAGTCTCTCGTCGATATTTTTCACCGTTGCAATCGCATCTTTGATCTGTTCTTTAAGGTCATAAAGTATCGACAGCTCATCAGCAATGCGTTCTTCGATCTCCCACGCTTTTTCCAGCACGCGGATAAATGGTGCATCGATAGAACGAGTGGTTTGAATGGGATCCTCCCGGTAGCGAAGTCCTGAGACGCTTTCGGACATCTCCCGCAGATTTTTGACTTCCTCAATGTTTGCATTAATTCTCTGGTCAAGGCGGTAGGCTTGGTGCAGATATTCTTTTGGTGTCAGCATTTTTATTCCTCCGTGAAAACAAGTGATGGTTTCCCTCGGATTGACGGAGGTTGACTCTGATTGTCTAAGATTTACTTTGATTGTCCTAAGGTTGCCTTGACCGCATCGATTAAGGCGGCCTGCGTTTTGTCTTTGCTTTTCAAAACAGTAAGGATTCGCTCGTCGATGGTGTTTTTGCAGACGATATGGCTGATTACCACAATGGAGGCTTCCTGTCCCTGCCGCCAGAGTCTTGCGTTGGTTTGGCTGTAATGCTCCAAACTCCACGGAAGCGAAAACCATACAAGCGCTGAACCACCGGCTTGAAGGTTAAGCCCGTGTCCTGCTGATGCGGGGTGAATCAGCCCGACAGCGACCCTGCCTTCATTCCATGCTTGGATGGAGGCTGCCTTATCGAGCTTTCGGTAGTTCACCTTGAGCTTCTTGAGCCTCTCTTCGATACGCGTTAGGTCGTGCTTGAAGTTATAGGCGACAAGAAGTGGCTTGCCGTTTGCCGCTTCAACCATGTCTTCCAAAGCGTCGAGCTTATGATCATGGAGATGAACGACTTTCCCATCGTCGGCATAGATCGCACCGTTTGCCATCTGAGTGAGCTTTCCGGTGAGAACGGCGACATTGGCGGCCGTGATTTCATCTTCTTTGACTGACAGCACCAGTTCCTTTTTCAGCTTCTCATAGTCAGCGTATTCACAGTCGGTCATCTCGACTTCGTGCGTGACGCTGATAAGCTCGGGCATCTTCAGGAAGTCTTTTGCCTTCATGGAAATGGTGATATCTGATATAGCTCGATAGATGGCCGCCTCTGCTTCCGGCTTTGGCTTGTAGGAAAAGATGACCTGCCCGTTTCGAGCGTCCGGGACAAAGTAACGCTCCCGGTAGTGAGAGATGAAGCGTCCGAGCCGTTTTCCCATATCGAGGAGCTTGAGCTCCGCCCAAAGATCCATAAGACCATTGGAGGCTGGAGTTCCCGTGAGTCCCACGATGCGTTTTATCGTGGGACGAACTTTCATGAGAGCCTTGAAGCGTTTGGCCTTATGATTCTTGAAAGAAGAGAGTTCATCGACCACAACCGTGTCAAAGGAAAAAGGAAGTCCGGATTCTTCAATGAGCCAGGAGAGGTTCTCCCGGTTGATAATGGTGATGTCTGCGCCCTGAAGAAGCGCGGCTTTTCTCTCTGTTGGCGTTCCGACGGCGACCGCATAAGTCAGCATGGAGAGGTGATCCCATTTCTTGATCTCGGATGGCCACGTTTCTCTTGCGACTCGAAGTGGGGCTACGATTAAAATGCGGTGAGCCTCAAAGCGGTCAAAGAGAAGGTCAACAATGGCACTAAGGCTGATGACCGTCTTGCCTAAGCCCATATCCAAAAGGACAGCAGAAACATCGTGCTCTTCAATATAGCGGGTGGCGTATTTCTGGTAGTCGTGGGCTATGAACTTCATCTGGCATCACCTCCAATCTGTATGAGTATTTCATCGATTTGTTCTTTGTTGTCTAAGACGAAAACCTGAAAGCCTAAATTTCTTAGTTGCCTGTGCCTTGCCAGCTGTAGAGCTCGTGGCTTTTTGCCGGGAGCCTTTACTTCCACAAAGCCGATATGGCCTTTAGGAAGAAGCAAAAGCCGATCCGGCATTCCGGCAAAACCGGGAGAGGTGAACTTTAATGCCAGCCCGCCTCTCGCTTTCGCGGCTTTAACGATAGCCTGCTCGATTATTCGTTCCTGCATTGTTCTTTCCTTTGTGGCATGATGAAACAAGTATCTTGTAAATGTTCACAAAGGCTATCTAAGACCTCAGTGGCTTCATCCATTGTTCCATATATGCCGAGTTCTACTTTGTTTTTGGTTATCCCCGTTGGTGCATTATTTTTAAGGCTCAAAGCAATGATTGCAATTTGACCATCAAACTTGCCATAACCGATCCGGTCGAAATTTTCGGAATTAACGATTTGATTGTTTTTCTGAGTTTTAATCCACATGATATTTCCTCCTAAACTGTTGATTTTCCAAGAAAAAGCGAGTTTGCTTTCCTCTTCATCAGGGATGGGTATGGAGGGCGATGGAGGCCACGTAACATATCTATATTTTTCAAAATCATCACTACATATAGATGAGTTGATTTTTATTTATGCGATAGATATAAATGGCTTCCATTGCCTTCCATAAAACCACGAAACTTATTGATATAACTGGGTTTTCTCGTGTTTTTGAATTTAGAATCGTCCTCCATTAAGAACACCGTTTTGTTTCAGGTGAAGCCCTATCCATATGTTGCCTTCAGCGGTTTTTTGCCAAGTAAAACCTTGTGCTATCAGAACTCGCTTAAAATCAGCAGAGCTTCTTTTGTATTCACCGATCTCATCACAGTGCTCACGGTACTTCTCATAAAGCTCACCCGCTTTTTGGGTAGCTGTTTTTTCTTCCTCACAGCAATCACTTAAGAAATGGCTGATCCAGTCGTTTTCTTCACGATAAGCGTTCATGGCATCTTGGACGCACTTTGGTGGTACCAGTTTGAAACCGGAAGAGATGTATCTTTTTGCTCCCGCAATCATCCACGAGAGAATTGCTCCGCCGCATCGCTCGGACAGCACCTTGGCATAGTTCTTAATTTCTCCCTTGGCACCCCTGAAATTTGCCTTTAGAGGAATAACGATCAGGCGGTCCCAGGTGCCTTTGTCGATGGTCCCGACTTTGGGCAGATGGTTGGTATAAAGCACCGTCGTATGCGTCGGGATGAAGTTAAATGGTGCTTCAAATTTTTTCTCAGCATGGATGGGATCTGTGCTGGAGAGATTTTTCAAAGAGCCTGAGTCGAGCCTTTTCCCTTCGGGTAGCTCGGCTGCGAGAATAAGCCTCTTGTTGTGTGTCTCGGCAAGCTCCGCACCTTTGTTCTTGGTCGGCTTTACGGTTAACAGCTCGGCGGAGATGGTACCGGCGTAGTCTCCTAAAACATAGAACTTGGCGTTATTGAAGGTGGATTTACCGTTTCCACCTTCACCGTACTGGATCACAAGATTCTCATTTAAGACTTCTCCGATGCACTCTACACCGGATTCCAGCTGCAGGTAATCTTCGAGAGCCTTGTCTTTGCAGGTGAAGTCACGAAGGAACCGGAGCCATTCGTCCATACCTTTGTCATTTGGTGATACAGCACAAATTTTGGTGCAGTAGTCCTTCGGATCATGCGTCCGCAGTTTTCCTGTGCGAAGATCCACTGTCCCGTCTGGTGTATTTAAGAGAAAACCGTCTTGATCAAGCCTTTTCACATCGACTTGCACCATCGGTTTCAGTTCGGTGATGGTTGCCTTGATGTTGGAAGATTTCCGGCGACTTAAGACAAACTTGTAGAAGGCTTCCGCTTTTTCCTGTGTTTCATCACTTTCCGCTTCATTCATCATTTTCCACGCAAGGCAGAGCTGCTTATGGGTAAATCCCTGCAAGGCTTTCTGCACTAAGAGGTCATCGTCTTTCCAGACCTTTCCCGTGAAATAATAAAGTCCGAGACCTTTGACATAGATGACCTTGTCGGTAGCCGCTTCGAGAAAGGCTTTTGCCTGTCCGACATCGGTAAAGTCAGACGGGATGAGACTTTCTTCGAATTCCATGCTGTTGTATTCGGCAGGCGAGATATAGTTTTTATCCGCTTTGATGGTGCTGTTGTAAAAACCGACTGCGCTGTTCCAGATGCTGGCGAGCTCTTCTTCGGAAAGGGGCGGTGTGCATTTTTTTGCTTCCTCAAGATAGGCTTCATGCGCTTTATTATCATCGGTGCCATATTTCTTGAGCAGAAGTCCTGCAAAATGGGACATGGTAGTGTTTCGCGCGCCTTCTGTGATTTTGGCATTGGCACGGCTCATAAATTCATCAATGCAAAAAGTACCATCGAAATATTCAACCTGTGGATTCTCAACACCGAAGAAGAAACGTGCTGCATCGAGAGCACCGTCATCGAAGGCGGGAAACCTTGCCCGCACTTTTTTCTTGAGACGGTTATACAGCTTCGCATCGCTTACGGAAGTTTTCAGAGGAAAGTAGATGTGAAACTTGGGACGCGCGGCTTTTCCGTCCTTTTCCTTCATGTTATTTCGGGAATAAACCACAAAAAAGCGCACGTCAGGATAAGCCGCTTGAACATCTTTCGGGGTTTTCCACTCAGCAGGCGGAATATCTGAAGCTAATGGATCGGAAGATACGTTGTCACAGTCCAGCGGCAGACAGTCAGATTCCTGAAAGGTTTTATTGCTTCTGTAACCTTTGATGAGCTTCTTGCGCTGGTTATAGCCATCCTTGTAAATCGCACAGACGTGATCAAAGGCAGCGACATTTTTCAGGTCATCTGCCATTTTGATCTCTGCAATAAAGGGATAGCTTGTATTTGTTTTCTTGCCGCGAACATTCGAATAGCTGATTCTCATTCTTCAACCTCCTTCAAGTCCTCGGTGAAATAGCGAACGTTTCGCCTGTGGTATTTGGCATATCCGATCTCTTTGGTCATACCGAGAGAGGGTTTTCCAAATGCCCAAAGCTCGGTGCATTTGTCGATCAGGATTTGTCCGAAGAAAAGAGCCAGCTCACGTTCGCTTTTCTCATCCATGAACTGCGGATACATGAGATGGGGCACGATTGGGATAAAGCCTTGATCAACGGCAAAGCGGGCATAGCGCTTGGCGGCTTCGGTGTTTTTCTCAACATCTCCAGCATAAGGAGAGGCGATATAGATAAGCGGCATATAGGGATAGCGATGCGTCTTAAAGATTGCTTCATAGGCGGTCGGATCCGCGTATCCTTCTGCGTTTTGATATAGGTTTTCCATCAGCGCACCTCCTTGATTTGTAGTTTCATGGCATACCATTCGAGGTAGCGTTTTCGTTGCTGAAAATCAGGGACGGCAACAAGCAGTCCGACATCGACTTTTTGCAAAATGTTGAGCATGGAGATTTCATCTTGCGAAAGATACGGACGTATGGATGTTCCTTTATCGATGCCGTGTACTTCTCGGTAATGCTTGGCATCCATGCCAAGCACGATGCGGTTAAGCATATTGCATTCGTTCGAGTAGTGATATGGTTTCGGGTTGTCATGGAGAAGCCGGATGTTTTCCGTCAGCAGTGGGAACTCCTGTCTTGCCGATACCAGCGTTTTGATGAAGGTTTCCATTTCGTTGAAACGCTTGATATAGAGTTCTTTGAACCGCATTGCCTTTTTGCCGGTGTATCCCATTGCCAACATGGTGAAACCATCACGAGTTAAGTAGTAACAGGGCAGTTTTCGTCCGGTATTGTCCTTGTAACTACTGAGCTCAAAATTGAGCTTAACAAATTGTTCACTCAATCCAGATTTGGATTCAGTGAGTTTTTGAATGTCGCGCAGGATATGGAAGTGTTCTTTCTCGAAAAATTGCGCAATTGCTCTTGAATCGACACGAGCTGTGTCATGGTTGTCTGCGAATACTCCGTATTCGTCTTTTGGAATTAGTTCTTGCATTAAAAACCTCCGTTTCTACAGATGGAGGGAGCACCATTGCTGCCCTCATCACTTCCTGAAGAAACGGAGATGGTTTGGACGAACTATTTAGAGAAAATAAAAAACATGCCACTGCTCAGATTGCTAAAACCGCAAAAGGGGGTAGCGAAAAGTGACACCCTTGAAAACTCAATAACAAAGTGTTATTGAGCAGCATCGCTCTCATAGAGTGAACGAAACGTTCACCCCCTTAAAACAATCTCGACTACCGTTTTGGTAGCCGAGACTTTTTAATCTTTCTTGTAAAACTTGCACTCATAGCCGTCGGCTTTGAGCGGCAAGCCTTCAGCCCACGGCAGCGTGCGGCTCATCTGTTCACAGACTGCATCAAGGGACATACGAGGATCGGCTTCAATCACGACCTCATCATGGATATGCATAACAATCGAGCAGTTATGAAGTGTCTGCATGGCATAAGCCAAGACGTCACGAGCGGTTGCCTGCACGATGTTTTCCACGAACTTTGGACCGTAGGAGTCAATGCGATCCCATTTCTTTCCGGTGATGACACCCTCATAGGTGACGCAGGGAGATCCGAAGCGGTTCTCACCGAGCTTTGGTTTTACGTAAGCTAAGGCTCTTCCGGAGGGCAGCATGATGAAGAGCATGCCGGAACGGCAGCGAAAGGTGAGACCGTGTGTCTTGGTGACTTTCTTATGGCGGACAGCTTCAAGGATGGCACGATCCACGTCCCACCAGAATTTGACGATCTTCGGATTGGCAGATCGCCAAGCATCAACGATGGGTTTTAATTCTTCTTCGGAAAGTCCCATCTCAAGCGCGCCCATCGCTTTTAAGGCTCCGACCGAGCCGCCATAGCCACAGGCCAGTGTTGCTATTTTCCCTTTTTGGCGGAGTTCTCCATTCATACCGTGTTTAACGACGGGTACTCCGAACATGCGGGATGCCGTCTCACAGTAGAGGTCTTTGCCTTCGCGGAAAGCATCAAGCGTGTCGGTTTGCCCGGCATACCATGCTATGACTCTCGCTTCAATGGCGGAATAGTCAGAAACGATGAACTTATGATTTGTCCTTGGGATAAAGGCGGTGCGCACCAGCTGGGATAAGGTATCCGGCACATCGTCATAGAGGAGTTTCACGGCTTCAAAGTCGCCGGACTTTACCAAAGTACGCGCCGCATCCAAGTCGGGCAGGTGGTTTCTGGGGAGATTTTGCATTTGCACGAGTCTTCCTGCCCAGCGACCTGTGCGGTTGGCCCCGTAAAACTGAAACATGCCACGAACTCTGTCATCTTTACAGGCAGCATTTTGCATCGTCTGATATTTCTTAACAGAGGATTTGGCAAGCTGACTGCGAAGCACAAGAGCATCCCGCAGCTTAGGCGGTGCGGTTTGAATCAGTTCTGCGACTTGCTTTTTGCCGAGCGACTCCGTGGGCATACCGTTTTGGGCAAGCCAGTCTTTCATCTGAACGACCGAATTAGGGTTTTCCAGATTCGTGATGTTCTTCATTTTGGTGATGAGCTCATCCTTTGAGCGCCTGTCCATCTCAACGGCTGCGCTGGCCAAAGCAAGGTCGACTTTCACGCCGCAGTCGTTAATCTCCTGGTCAATGGCGTATTCGTTCCAGAGAAAATCCGGCAAAGGGTAATTTTTGAGCCTCTCTTTGATGGAAAGTTCCACCTCGACATCGCGCTTGTTGTAGGCCTTGAAGGTTTTCCACTTATTCGGTGCATCAGAGGGAAGATGTCGTTTTCCGGTTTGCCTGTCCGGCATGCAGAAATAGCGGATGAGGTCTTTGCCTTCTTTCATCTTTTGATTTTGAAGGCCGAGTACTGTACCGACACCTTCCAGTGATAGTGGAAGACCCAAAGTTGCTGCCCAGACCATCGAACAGCGCCAAGAGGCGGGATTAAGAAATCTTGCCATCTCTGTTGAAAGCGGATGATGGTCATGAAAGGGATCAAGGCTTATGCCGATATCCGATAGATAGCGAGATAAACAAACTCTCTCAAAATTCGCGTTATATGCCCATTTAATAACGGTGTCGTCTGTCAATGCATCCAGAATGACGTTGGGGATTTGTTCGCCTTGTGCAAGGTCGATGACCTGAACTTCACCGCCATCGATCGAGCAGCCGAAGAGCAGAATGTTAAAATCAGGCGCTTCGGCGTATTTATATACGCCTGCTTTGGCCAGTTCAACGGACGAAAATGACTCTATGTCAATGCTAAGTGTTTTCAAAATTTCACCTCCTAAATAGGCAGAAAGGCAGACTGCATCTCCAGTCTGCCTCTCCGCATCATTTGCTTTTAACGGGTTGTAGTGTCGTTCTTTTTCTTCTCGCGCTTTTCAAGCCTTGCAATGAGCACGTTGGCAAAGGCGGCACCGAAGGTGAATCCGACAGCCATCGATAAGATGAGCTGGCACATGAAATCAAGTAGATTTGTCATGGCACACCTCTTAGCTCAAGAAGTCATCGTCATCATCGGTTGCAAAGTCTTCTGCGGCAGAAGCATGACCGCCGAGCGGCTCGCCGTCACGGATTTTCTGCAGGTTGTTGAGACCACAGGCGATGCCGCGATTTCCGTTGGAGTTGAACGCATAAAAATTGATGGACGCGCGGCCGTAAACGCCTGAGTAAACTTCGGAGCTGTCGATGATTTCATTTCGGTCGGCATCGACGATGCCCGGCTTGGTGGTGGAGTTGGCATTTACAAAATAACTGTTTGCATACGCCTCATCGTCCGGACGTTCAGCATCTCCATCACGAAGCGGCGTTTTGATTGCCGCAAGTGCGGGTACCGAGCGGCCGTTTCCTTTGAGTTTGGCTTCACCTTCCTTGTAGGCGGCTTCGATGGCAGCTTTGATTTTCCCTAAAGTGACGGTATCGGACTTGGGGATAATGAGCGAAACGCTGTACTTCGGTGTGCCGCCGTTGATGGATTTTGGCTGCCACACGTTGGCATAACTCCAGCGAGTGTCTTTTCCTGTGATAACCTTCATCGGGTTTGTAAATTTTGACATTTAATTTTCCTCCTTAAAATCTTCTTTTGCTGAATTCATGGCCGGACGTTTATCGGACTCCGGCACGAGGGTTGGTTTTCCTTGCGGCTTTTCAATTAAGCCTTCAAGCAGCTCCTCAAAGCGGTTTTTGCCTAAGAGCTTGGTCATAGCGGTGATGCCGAGGAGCTTTTCCTCATAAGGATTAAAGCCTGCATCGGATACCTTCTTTGCGACGGCATCTTCGTTTACGTATTTACGGTTGCTTCTTCCTGCGACGAGCTTATATCCGTACCACTCTTTTCCTGCCACTGCACGTGTCAGGGCATAGGCCTTGATGTCTTCCGCCCAGCTTGTAAGTTCATCAAGAAGAGGCAAAATCGCTTCGATGTCCGCATCGGTTAAGGTAGGCGGAAGGGCAAAGTCATATCTTGCCAGCGCGAGATTGGCTTCCGCTCTGGCTCGGCAGTCGGCCTTTGCCTTGCAGAAGCGGCAATGTTCGCCGGCTGTAAAGTCGCCTTTACCTTCGGCGGCAAGTTCCGCCTTTGGTTTGAGTGTGTTCTCTGCCCAGTCCAGCAGATCCGATGCTTTCATCTCAAAGACGGATACGCTGTCACGCCGTGGCTGAAAGATCGTCATCGATACGGTCTCAATGTCATAGAGCGCAGAAAACATCTCATAGGCCCCGAGGGCATAGCACATGAGCTGCGGATTATGATCGGCTTCAACGAGCACGCCCTGTCCATATTTGAGATCTGTGATGGAAAGCTTGCCGTCGGCGATGATGAGGGCATCGGCAGTACCAAAACCATCCGGTACATAGGTGGAAAAGTCCACACGCTGTTCCACCAGAACGATTGGATCAATCGTTGCCTTTTTAGCTTCGGCGACTTGCTCCAGCACGTAGCCGGCATAGGCATCGGTCGCTTCATCCATTTCCTCGTTAAAATAATCAAGATTCTCCGTCGGATCATCGGCTTTCCTGCCTAACGCTTTCAGCACCTTGTACTGGGCAAGAGCGTGCGCCGCGGTGCCTTCTTGTGCATAAGAGCTTGACGTGTCCTCATACTTTGCCGAAAGCAGAGCCGAGGGCGGACAGGCAAGCCAGCGATAGGCACTTGATGCGGAAAGCAGCGCATGTTTAGCCTTCATGTAGCACCTCCGCATCACGAAGCAGTGCTTCGTAATTTTTCGGATCAACTTTAGAGAGTCTGTCCGCGCCGTACTTTTCGATCAGGGCGCGCACTTCTGCGGTGTGACCCGCACGGGAGATGTCCGCTAAGACGGCCCGCACGTCTTCAAGCTTCAGCTCCGGCTTTGGCGTTTTTGCAGGAACCGTCACTTCTTCCGGTGCCGTGCTGAACATCGCTTCCAGCTCGGCAGCGATATCGCTTAGTTGTTCGCTACAGGAATGTAGGTCGTCTATAACAGCTTTCATCTTTTTCATTTGTCCCATAAGGATTGCCTCCTTTCTTTGTCTGAATCAGTTTTCTTGTCAGGTCTTTGGTGATAATTGATATGGCAGAGAGCACTTCGATGAGTTCTTCTCTTGTCACACCCGGCACATTGCTTTGTGGTCTCATGGCTACCTCCTTTCCTTCGGGGCCTGCCGTTTTGCCCCTCTATCCCTCCCTGAAGAAAGGGAGGGACGTTGGACGAAGGTTTAAGGTTTAGGAATAAGAGATGAGATCCAAAAGAAGGTCACGAAGCTCCGGATGCCGGCTTTTCAGCCGAGCAAAAAGCTGACGTTTTCGGTAGTTCAGTGTGGTACGTTTGATGCCGAGGATTTCTGCCATGTCGCGCTCGGATTGACCGGCGACAACAAGACGGATGATTTGGCGCTCCTCGTCCGTGAGACCTGCGAAAATACGGCTGAGTTCTTCGCGCAAAGTTTTACGCGCAAGGACGCCTTCCGGTGAATACGCTTCCGATGCAGGAAGCACATCGGCGTAGGTAAGCGCGCTGTCTGTTTGTACGGTGTCATGGATGGAGACAAACTTCCCGGCAGAACGAAATGGACAGCCGACGCATATGCCATCGCAGCGGTTGATGTTTGCCTTGGTGACGTGGCATTCGCCGTGATACTGCATCTTCATGCGGGTACGGGCGCATTCGTTTTCGTAGTCTTTCTTGTATTCAGGGCTTGTCTCGACCAGACCGAGACCGCGAATATAAATCTTTGATACATTTTGAGCTGCCATTTACAGACCTCCTTCATCTCGAATCCGAGACGGAGAAGGGCAAGGCAAAATGGGCGCAGTAAACAGACCACAAGCCCCGCGGAAATCTCCGCTCGGGGTTGTGACTGCGCTTGCGCATAACGAAGTCAGAAATATTTACTTGCCGGATGAGAACCGTGCGCCACCGTTGATCAGACGATGCAGCCACCCATCAGGACTCGGATGTTCCAAGAAGGAAGCATCCAAGATTTGCCAAATTGAGATTTGCAAATGCCAATATTCTGTTGTTTAATATGAAGATTTTTGGTATAATTTGCTTGTCTCTCAGTGGTCATACTCAATATACGAAATGGTTCATCTCGTATTTGGACACTCTTGGACAACGTTGGACAGTTTGGACAAAATCGGAAAGAGGGGTGATGAAGATGCTGTTCACAGAACTTTTGCATGCCATTCATCCGCACCTCATGAAAGATGCTGAGGTTCCGGACTTTATGAGAGATTTAATTCAAAGGTTTTGCGATATACCAGAGGAAGAATGGAGCACAAAAAAGGATCCATCTTCAGACTCACGGTATAAAGATGCATCCCTATATAAGTTTTATAAGCGTGGTATTTCAAAGAAACTTGCCAAAGCCATGCTCGGTAGGATGACAAAAGATAATTTTGTAAACTCTTTGGCGTATATCAACGAATATGATGAGGACGAGTCCTTACTCAATGCTTTAGCCGAGGACGTCCAGCCATTCACTGACAAAAAAGTCACAAGGGCTAACGTGGCAGAGGTGATCTTTGACCTCATCAAGGAGTCTTTGGAATTTATCGTTAATCCTGAGCTTGAAAATGACCGCAAGATGGCAAAGGCTAATATGACATCCGAGCGGGCAAAGAAAAAATACGGTGCCACGCTCTTGGAAGACTGCAAGCACACTTGCTCAAAGCCTGGTTGTTCCAAACATCTTCAAACAGTGGCGGATGATCATCAAAGCAAAGATGACTACTGCGTTGCTCATATTTCCGGCAATAAAAACTGCTATGAAAACCTGATTCCGCTTTGCCATGACTGCTTTCAGTCTTACAGTCTAAAACATACTCAAGCCGACGAAAAAGAGTTGCAAAAGATAAAACAGCTGCAGGTCCAGACAAATAATGCCCGCACCACGCTTCGCGGAACGGACATAGAAAAAGGCATCAGGCGTGTATTGGAAAACCTTAGTCGAGCCAAAGTCTCCGATTTTGCGGATTTAAACTATAACGCCATTACGGTGACAAAAAAGATAGATCAGGATGCGGATTATTTTCTTTTAGATGAGGTAATGCGAAATGTCACGCGTTACTACCTTTTCATAGAAAAGAACATGAAACAACTGGTCAAGCAGGAAGTCTTCAGCGACGAGCTACTTAGGGCACAAATCAAAGTGTCCTACCAAAAGCTCGCGAAAAAGAATCTGCCGGCGGAGCTGATTTATCAGTTGTTGGCAGAACGCCTGCAAAGCATTACGAAACAGGATGTTCGCTATTGCTACATCGTGATTTCGTATTTTATACAGTCTTGTGAGGTATTCGATGCTCTTACCAAATAAATTATTTTCATACGAAGAGAGTGCATTGCCACTCATGCCTGAGATTTTGAGGATGCTGGATCATCCGAAATCTCCTCGCGAAATCTATCAAAAGCTTTCGCATAAGCATCAGGACACTGTGCGTCTCATCGAAGCTCTCGACTGCCTTTATGCCATGCAAAAGGTAGAGCTTGATGACGAAGGGAGGATCTTTCTGTGCTCCGAGAAATAAGCTGCGAACTGTTCAAAGAAAATAAAAGACAAAGACCACCTGTTATCTTTCATAAAGGACTGAACGTGGTGCTTGGAAGCATTCCCGGAAAAGCCGCATCCATCGGCAAATCCACCATGCTCCTTATTATTGACTTTGTTTTTGGCGGGAATACCTATCTTAAAAGCGAGCCGGTGAGAGAGCTGGGCAACCACACGATTTACTTTGTCTTTTCATTTGCCGGTAAAGATTATCGCTTTGCCAGAAATACAGCAGACGCAAAGCGAGTTTTCAAGGTAGATGAGAATAACGACCCCATTGATTCGATGGAAATCAAAGAATTCACGGACTGGCTTGCGAAAAAATATGACATGGATTTACCCGGTCTTTCCTTCAGAAATACGGTAAGTCGCTTTTTTAGGATCTATGGCAAGAACAACCTCAATGAGTTCAGACCGCTTCAAATGCGCGGTGGAAATGAATCACAAAAAGATGCCATCCATGTTTTGGTGGCACTCTACAACATGTATTCTTCCATTCTGGCTTTTGAAGAACAGCTTCATCTGGTGGAAGATAAGATTGATGCATTCAAAGCAGCCAGAAAATATGAGTTCATACCCTCTGCCGTAGACGGAATGGGAAAGTATCAAGAAAACATCGTAGCCATTCGTGAACTGGAAGAAAAAAGAGATGAGCTTTGTAATTCAGGGAGTCGTCCCATCAACGAGGCGGAAGTGGAAGAAGCAAATCGTGCCAACGAAATAGAACGTGCATATACCGATATCCGGCGCGTCGTCAAAGGCAAACAAGACGATCTGCATTTGCTTGAACTAAATCTACAGCGCGGTATTTATCCGACAGAAGCGGATCTGAAAAGTCTTGCCGAGTTCTTCCCGGAAGCAAATTTTAATAAGCTCATGGATATCGAGTCTTTCCATAGCAAGATCCAAGGCATTCTTCAAGAGGAATTGGAAAGTGCAAAACAAAAGATTACGGTCGAACTTGCCTCTTTGCAGGAACAGGAAGAAAGCATTCGAAATGCAATGTCTGAAATTCGGCCATCCATGACTTTTACTCAGGAATTCCTGACAGCCTACAGTGTATTGGAACAAAGAATCAATAAACTGCAGGACGAAAATAATGCCTTTGATCAGCGGAACAAACTCCAAGAAGAGAAGAAACAGGCAAATAACCGCTACCAAGAACAAATGAAATTCGTCCTTAAAGAAATTGAAGCCACAATTAACCGGAAGATGGAAGAAATCAATGACTACATAACAGATGATCAGTACAATGCTCCACATCTGACAATCTCAAAGTTTGACAGCTATGACTTTGAGACGCCAAAGGACAGTGGCACAAGTACAAATTATCGCGGGATGATGATCTATGACCTCGCCGTTTTAGATACGACAGTGCTGCCGGCGATTGCGCATGACTCCATCCTCTTTGATCCTATGCCACGTCCTGACATGAGCCGGATGATTGAAATCTATAACAAAGAAAAAGAGAAACAAATCTTTATAGCTATCGATAAGACGTTGAACTGCTCCGAAGAAGCACAAAGCATCATTGCAAAACAGACGGTCATCAAACTTGAGAACAATGAGCAGGCTCTCTTCGGAGACAAATGGAGCAGAAAGGCAAATCGATGAAAATCATATACAACAAGCTGTGGAAACTTTTAATCGATAAGAACATGAACAAAGTCCAGTTAAGAGATGCCGCAGATATCAGTAGTAATTCGGTAGCCAAACTCGGGAAAAACGAGCATGTACGCATGGATGTGCTGCTGAAAATCGCTGAGGCACTGGACTGCAAGGTGGAAGACCTGTTTGAGACCATACGAGAGGAGGATGAACGGTGAGACTGCCTGAAACATTACAAAAACTCATTCGCGCAGGAGAAAACATCAGCGTTGAGTTTAAACGCTCAAGAACGGATATTACAAAAGATGTTTACGAAACCGTCTGCGCTTTTTCCAACCGTGATGGCGGACATATTTTTCTCGGAGTAAAAGACGATGGAACAGTCGCAGGTGTTGAGCCGGATCGTATTATGCAAATCAAAAAAGATTTTGTGACGACGATTAACAATGAGTCGAAAATGTTTCCGCCGCTTTATCTCACGCCGGAAGAGTATGAAGAGGATGGCAAAACGATCCTTTATATTTACGTTCCTTCTGGAAAGACGGTTTATCGCAGTGCCGGGCGTATTTACGACCGCAATAACGACTCCGATATCGATATCACCGACAACGCTGATTTGGTTTTTAAGCTTTATGCGAGAAAGCAAAACACTTATTTCGTGAACAAGGTGTATCCGGCGATTCCTATTACTGCTTTGCGCAAGGATCTTTTGGAGCGAGCAAGACGAATGACTCGTGTTAATACTGAGCATCACGCATGGCTGGATATGAGTGATGAAGAGATGCTTCGAAGCTGCGGACTCATCTTGAAAGATCCGGATACCAATCAAGAAGGTCTGACGCTTGCTGCAATTTTGCTCTTTGGCAGCGATAACCGCATTATGTCGGTGCTCCCCCAGCACAAGACCGACGCTATCTTTCGCGTCTTTAATGTCGATCGCTACGATGACCGCGATGTCGTGATTACAAACCTCATTGAAAGCTATGACCGGCTCATTGCTTTTGGACAGAAACACTTAAACGATCTCTTTGTCATGGAAGGAATTCAGCGTATCAGCGCCAGAGATAAGATTTTACGTGAGATTGTCTCCAACCTCCTCATGCATCGAGATTTTTCCAGCGGCTATGTGGCGAAGCTCGTGATTGAGGCAGATAAGATCACGACGGAAAACGCCAATCTGGCACATGGCCACGGAAACCTCAACCTGAAGACGTTTAAGCCTTTTGCTAAAAACCCGCCGATTGCGAAAGTCTTCCGCGAGATCGGGCTTGCCGACGAATTGGGCAGTGGTATGCGCAATACTTATAAATACACTAAGCTCTATTCCGGCGGGCAGCCTACCTTCACGGAAAGCGATGTCTTTACCATCACCATTCCGCTTTCTGAGGCAGCGACGGCAAGTGTGGGACCGACTTCCAACAAATCAACTACGCAAGTCAGTACGGAAGTTGGTACGCAAGTCAGTACGGAAGTCTATTCTCAGGTGAAACTATCAACAGAAGAAATCCAAAAACTACTGGACTATTGCAAAGAGCCACGCAGCCGGCAAGAAATGCAGACATTCTGCGGTATTAAAACAGCAGAGTACTTTAGAAAAAACATCATTCGACCGCTGGTAGATATCGGGTTATTGCGCTTGACCATTCCGGATAAGCCGACCAGCAGCAAACAGAGATATGCAACAACAGCTAACGGATTACTGTTTGCAAAGTCTGAAAACAGATCCATCTAAGTGCCCGAGAGGAGGAAATAAAAGTCCATGCCAAGAGAAAAGAACACAGATATTTATGTGGCTGAACTTCTGCGTGAAGCAGAGATCAAAGCGACTGCAGAAATCAGCGGCATTAAAGATATTGATGAAGCGTTAAAAACAGCGTCCAAACGTGGCACGGGAAAACTCGGTAGCCCGGAGTTTATTGCGCAAGTGAAAGACTTTGTGCTGATTATCGAAGATAAACGAGATACCAATTTTCATATCAAATGGAATGAGGATCAGAGTACTTTGGATCGCTCGGTGGATGCGACGGTAAATTACGCTGTCAATGGGGCAGTTCACTATGGCGAACACGTTGCCAAACATACACCTTTTAAGAAGATTTTTGCCGTCGGGGTTTCCGGTGATGAGGTTCACCACCTGATCCAGCCGGTTTTTTGTGATGGAAAAACCATCTCGATTCTCGATCCAGTTGAAACTTTCATCAATTTCAATGAGCAAAACATCGACGCTTATTATAACGAGCAGGTGAAAGGTATTCGTGCCGATGAGGAACTGGAACTGGAAGAGATCGTCAAACTCGCTGCCGAGCTGCATGAATATCTGCGCGACTATGCACAGCTTGGCGAAACCGAAAAGCCCCTGGTAGTCTCGGCGCTTCTTTTGGCATTGCAAGATCCCAGCTTCAAATTGGATGATCTGATCGGCGATGAGGTCAAAACGGATGGAGATATTGTCTGGGAAGCTCTCTCAAACCACTTAAAACGTATCCGGGTAAAACCCGATGTAAAACGTGAGATGATTCTGGATCAATTCACCATTATCAAGAACAGACAGTCACTCAATAAAAAGCGCGATGACTTGGGTATGACACCGCTTAAGTACTTTGGCATTTACCTACAGAAAAATATCCTGCAAGCGCTGCGTGCGAATGTAAAAGAAGATATCCTCGGACGCTTCTATTCTGAGTTTATGAGTTACTCCGGCGGTGACGGGCAGTCTCTCGGCGTTGTACTCACACCGAGCCATATTTGCGAACTCTTTTGTGACTTGCTGGATGTGAAACCGACCGACACTCTATTCGATCCCTGTACGGGAACGTCCAGCTTCCTCATCGCTGGAATGCACAGGATGCTCAAAAACGCGAAGGACGAACACCAGCGAAGCGAAATCAAGGAAAAGCAAATCCACGGCATCGAGTTGCGTGAAGACATGTTCACCATCGCTACAACTAACATGATTTTACGTGGAGACGGCAGATCAAACTTGGAATGCGACGACTTCTTTAATCGCTCCGCAGAAGAAATCCAGCGAACCATTGCGCCCAGCGTCGGCATGATGAATCCGCCGTACTCGCAAGGGAAAAATGATGCCACATCCAAGTTGCGAGAGATCTCCTTTGTGGAACACCTTTTAGATTGCATGGCCGAAGGCGGACGGGTGGCGGTCATCGTTCCGCAATCCACCATGATTGGCAAAAACGGTGAAGATAAAAAGACGAAGCGGCGCATCTTAAAAAATCACACGCTGGAAGCCGTGATTACCTTGAATAAAAACACCTTTTACCGCGTCGGTGTAAATCCCAGTATTGCTGTCTTTACGGCTCATAAACCACAGCCCAAAGATCGGTTGGTGAAGTTTTTTAATTTTGAAGATGACGGTTTCGTGGTACGAAAACACGTCGGACTGGTGGAGACAGAGACCGCCAAGGATAAAAAACAGCGCCTGCTGGATTGCTTCCGGGGAAAACGGGAAGCTCCGACCAAGTTCATGGTGGAAACCACTATTGAAGCGGATGATGAATGGCTGCACTCTTTCTACTACTTTAATGACGAGATCCCGACGGAGAAAGATTTTCAGAAAACCATCGCAGATTACCTGACCTTCGAGTTCGACATGATCACTCACGGAAGAGGCTACCTCTTCGAGGAGGTGAGCACATGCTGAGCTTGCAGGATAGAGAATGGAAGAACTTTTTTATCGAAGATGAGCTTACAATTAAGTCTGGGAAGCGACTCACAAAAGCTGATATGAAACCAGGCAAGATACCGTTTGTTGGCGCGTCTGATTCCAATAATGGAATTACGGCGTTTGTATCTAATGAAAACGAGAGCACTGATCAGAACATCCTTGGCGTTAATTATAACGGCAGTGTTGTAGAAACTTTTTATCATCCTTATAAAGCCACTTTTTCTGATGACGTGAAGCGTCTTGGTATCAAAAAAACTGATTCGAACGACAAATATACACTTCTTTTTCTTAAGCAGTGCATTTTGCAACAAAAATCAAAATATGCATACGGATACAAATTCAATGCTGAACGAATGAAAAGACAAAAAAATCCTTCTCCCCATCACTCTCGATGGTGTACCCGATTGGCAATTCATGTCTGACTACATGAAGGAGCAGGAAAAACGCATGCTGGAGAAAGTCCTGCCCTACTTCAAGGATCGACTACTGGATGACTTGCTTGCTTTAGGCGCCATGCCTGACACCACATGGGGAGGCGTTAGACTGGGCGATCTTTTTAACATCACTATTGGGAAGACGCTGGACGGCAACAAAATTGACAAAGAGAATGGTCGCATTCCTTATGTCACGCGCAAAGAGACGAACAACGGTGTTGACGGATTTACCGAAGGACATGATGAGGCTTATCTTTGGGATAAAGTACCTGTCATTACCATCGGCAATGAGACGGCAAAACCCTTTGTGCAGACCACACCATTTTATACGGGAACAAAGGTCAACATCTTGTCGCCGAAGCGAGCACTTTCCGCCGGAGCTTTAAAATTTATTGCCCGCTGCTTTGAATCGAATCGCGAGAGGTATTCCTACTCCTATACGGCAAACTCCACGCGTCTTGCCGAACAGCGCATCATGCTTCCTCTTACGGACAGCGGAGCGCTGAACCATGCTTACATGGAGCAGACCATCGCAAAACTTGAATCAGATTCCTTGTCATATGTTACAGAAATTATGCAAAATCGGTATGAAAAACTGGTATCGTGCATAAACATTCAGGGGGGGTACTGACCGATAGAGATTGGAAGGCTTTCGGGTACGAAGAGATATTCAAAAACATAGGTCGCGGAAAGCGATTAAAGAAAGACGATCATATAATAGGAAAGATGCCTTACGTTTCCTCTACTGCTCAGAACAACGGTGTTGATGGTTTCGTCGGCAACGATGAAAAAGTGCGTGTGTATCAGAACTGCTTAACAGTAGCAAATAGTGGATCTGTAGGAACAGCTTTTTATCAGCCATTTGAATTTGTAGCAAGTGATCACGTGACAGCATTAGGAAATAGCAAATTGAATGAATATAGCTATCAATTTTTAGCAACATTAGTTTCTCGTTTGCAAGAAAAATACAGCTTTAATCGGGAAATTAATGACGAACGAATTCGTAGAGAGCAAATACTTCTCCCGGTTTCCTTGGACGGTGATCCAGACTGGCAATTTATGTCAGATTATATGCGGGCACAGGAGGCTTTGCAGATTTTGAATGCACTGAAACGATGAGCAATCTGAACCTTTTAACGATTCCTCAAACAATTTAACGATTTCCTAAACCTTTTAACGATTACTCGCTCAGGGGTACGAAAATCGGAAACAGGCACACCAACATGAGGCACAGAAAAACTCTAAAATCATACAAAAACTGCCACGAAAAGCAGCAGAGGAAGTTCTGCAGAAAGGCGAAAATCCCTGTAAATCAAGGGATTTCGAGGATAAACACATGACTTACGCACCAGCGTTAAATTGTATCAAATACAGTGTCGGAATAGAGAATCCTTTGCAAAAATCCGGCTGGGTTAAGCCCAGACAGAGTCATCATTCCAATATCGATAAAAGCGCTAAACAGCACATTTGCTACAATCTGCAAAAGTTGTAGAAGCTGAAATTTTCGTCTAAGCAAGAGAATCTGCACCAAGATAAACAGCATGTTGATAAAGAAAGTCATTATCCCAAATGAAAATACGGGAAGTTTTAGTGAAAGCACATAGGGGATACTCGAAATCTGGGACGTTCCAAGATTTGCCTTGGTGATAAAGGCGATGCCAAATGCATTAATGATGAGCCCGATGGTAAACCAAAACCAGCGACTAAGGGTTCTGTTCATCGTAATCCTCCCTTCATAAGATCAGTCCTCTATATACTTCGATGCGACAAGCCTGATCCAGCCAAGAAACTGGTCTTTCTCTTCTGTCGAAAGACAGGACAGGACCGTTTCGTCTATATTGCTGTAGGAGCTATTGATTTGCTTTGCCAGACCCATGCCCTTATCGGTCAGGCTAATAAGAACAGAACGCTTGTCTGCGGGGTTAGCAAAACGTATGACAAGACCGTCTTTCTCCATTTTTTCTAGAAGGCTCGTCATTGTCGCCTTATCAATTATGCACATTTTTCCGATCTGTTTTGGAGAAAGTGCTTGTTTTGAATCTAAACATTCAAGAATCTTTGGCTGGCCAGGGGAAAGCCCCAGGGTTCTAGCCTCTTTTTGCAGAACTTGGTTATGACCGTTAAATAATTGCATCAACTGAAAGTGGAAATTATCCGTCACTGGTATCACCGCTATATAGTTTGAATTCAAACTATATAATAATACGATATGTCACTATGTCAAGAGAAATTTATAGCTGGTGTTTTCAAGAATATTCTAAGAGCCTAACTTTTGTTTTTCTGTTTTATAAGATCGTTGTATTCAGCTAATAGCTCGTCTCGTTCTCCTTTTGAAATATGCGAAGCTAGTCGATTGTTAATTGCGGCCAATCTAAAATCAATGAGAAACCCATCCTGCTTTTTGCTATCTTTCGGTCGGATACTTCTCTCATTGAATTCTTGTAGGCTGCCTTTAAAATCAGTAATCTTTTTATCTGAGATAAGCAACAAAGAATTCGCTACCGTATTGATAAAAGACACATCATGCGTTACAAAGAGCAATGGTCTGTCATAGCCTTGAAGTAAATCTTCTAGGGCTTCTATGGTACGAAGATCTAGAAAGTTAGTTGGCTCATCCATTATCAAGTAATTAAAATCACCCGTTAAAAGCTTCGCCAATTTTACCTTCGCTTTTTCACCGTCACTAAGCACGTGCACTTGCTTAAACACATCATCTGCTTTAAAACCTAAACGAGCTAAAATTATTCTCGTCATTGACTGGTCATAGATCGAGTAAGGCAAAACATTGTCTAGAATTGTCTTTATGCAGTCGAGTGTTTCTTCCAGCTGACTATAATAACCAATTCGTAAGTTTGGATGTGTCCAAACTTCCCCGTGAAGAATCATCTTAAGCAGTGTTGTTTTTCCGGTACCGTTATCTCCCAGTAAAGCGACTTTGCTCATATTGTCTATTGTAAAATTGGCATTCTTAAAAATGACCTTACCATCAAAGCTTTTGTTGAGATTTTCTGCCTTAATGATCACTTTCGCATGAATTTTTTCTCGCTCATCCATACTAAGCTTGATTGCAGTAGTTTGATAGGGCTTGTTCTTCACTTCAAGCTGATTCATTCTCTCCAAAGTAGTTTTTACCTGTTTGTCGAGCTTTTTCTTATTTTGCTGACCGCCCATTTTGTGCAGCCTAGCTTCTGAATTACCCATCCTTTTTGGTGTGGTTTTTACTTTTGCAGACTGCTGCTTTATCGCATTTGCAACGTGTAAAAGACGCTTCTTTTCTTTTGTATAATTCTGATATTCTCGCTCAGCAAACGTATTGCGCTTTTCTCGTTCTGATAAGTAAAATGAATAATCGCCATTATAAATCTCAATTTTCCCGTGTATCAGTTCAAAAATTATCGTACATGTTTGATTAATAAAATCTCGATCATGGGAAACGAGAATAAATCCCTTATTACGAGATTGTAGACGCTTAGCTAATGCATCTTTTTGCTTACTATCCAGATGGGATGTTGGCTCATCAATAAGCACAAAGGTTCTATTGTCGGCTAAAAGATCCTCCAGCTTTTGTCTCTGCCGCTCGCCTGGACTACTATTCTGCTGAGATCCATACTGATCTACGCAACTAAATGTATCATCCGAATCATTAAGCAAATAAGTAATTTTAGTATCCGCATGAACATGCCCTGTATAGTCAGTATCAAGGTTTGAAAGTATCCTCAAAAATGTGGTTTTTCCAGTACCGTTATCGCCAATTAAGCCAATCTTGTCATAGATATTAATAGCTAGATGGTCAATGGCAAATAAAGTTCTTGTACCTACGACTTTTGTTAAAGCATCAACATGTATCATAAATCCTCCTTATACATACCGAGAGGATTTAACCTCTCTCATTATCTAGAAAAGGATTTATTGATTGCCATCTTCTGATACCTTCATAAAACAATTACTAATGGTTATTGTAGCATGTGCCGTTATATCGCTTGATAAAAGTCACCTTTCCAGCGATTCCAAACCTAAATATCCTGATAAAAACAAATAGGTTCCTGGATTCCTTTTTCTACAGTACTACCTTTTTCCATTTCCTGATCTTGGTTCTGAATGTTCCAAAAGGTGCAACGGTATTCACGTGAATAAACTTATACACTTCCCACACGGCTGTTTTGGTCGCTTCATCCGCCCAGACCCTCATATGTGGTTTGAACAATTCTTCCTCACTTAAGTCATCAATCATTGCGTAAATGGAAGCAATATTCTCTTTTAATTTGGTCTTCAACTCTTCTAGTGACAGGTGGGCATAGGTATCAGTAAACCACTGGTATAGTTCACCCAGTTGATTCCACTTAAACTGATCAGACGGAGTACTTACCTTCCGCCCATTTTTCTCACCTTCTTCCCATTGAAGAAGCAAGGTCGTCCAGCCGACTTGATAGGCGAGATTTTCTGCTGGTGTCCGATCAACCTCATCAACACGCTTATCTTTTAACGCCTCAGAGATAGCATCAAATTCAGCAATGTATTTCTCAAAGGTCTTCTTTATCTCTGATTTCAGTTCTTCCTTATTGCTATAGATCCTCATATAATCACCTCTTAAATCTCTAGTCTGTTATTGATTTTGTACTTGCGTATGCGCCAATAAATCGCCCAAATGTCTTTTATCCTTGCGCATGAAACCCGTTAATAACAACAGCACAGCAAATCCGATGCTCATAAAAAACAGCACGATAGCCCATATGTCAAAGTCAGTATAGATTCCATGAATCGTACTCATATGTCCTAGTTGCCATGGTAAAAATTTTGATTACGTTTCTTATAACGCTTGATTGAAAAGATTTACGTTTATAGACGAGTTTTAGACTAGCTTTTCGTTTACCAATACTGCCATCTTTTGCATAATCCAAATAAGCAAAAATTAGAATAATCGGAATAACTGATGTCAATAAAGCAATGAGTTGCGACTGTGTCTCATTCATTTTCGGAATTCCCTTAAAAAACAGGTGATAAACTGCCATGGTTACTCCGAATAACAATGCTAAATACAAAAGGACAACTAGATAGTCAAAACGCAATTCTTTCATGCGATTTCTAAATGATATTGGATTATTTTTAATAAGCGTAATGTATCTCTCCTCGCACATATGATTACACCCTATTTTACCTTTCGAGCTATATTTTCTTACACCAGTAGGATGGGTGCAGGTGGGTGCATTTTCACCAATATCCATCTTGTGCACTCGACCCCAAGCTATTGACATATTTCCACAAACAGCAAAATTACAGCTAACATCCGTTATCATCCCGCCTAAAGCAGCCACAAGCTGCACCTTTTAACAATAGCCACCATAAAACCCAGCTACACAAAGCCTAATCTGCACCCAGCTAGTCCGCCCTTGACAGCAAACACACGCACTCTATATGAAAAGTTTGCGGGAACAAATCAACGGGCGTAATACGAACGGGAGCAAAGGTACCATCCGCAGCAAAACGCGCTACATCACGCGCTAGCGTTGCAGGATCACATGACACGTAGGCTATGGAACGAGCAGGTTGTTTGCAGAGAAGCTCTATGACTTCAGGAGCCAATCCTGCACGCGGTGGATCTACTACGATAATATCTGCTTCACCCTGCGGGAACTCACGTGCGGCATCACCGCCAACAGCATCAATGTTATCTAGCCTTGCTTGCTGCATGTTACGACGTAAATCCTTTACAGCAGGACCATAGCTTTCTACGGCGTATACAAAAGAACAGGCACGCGCTAGGGGAGGGTAAAGGTGCCCGCTCCACTGTATAGATCCATAGCAACATCATCTGCTTGAGGGTCGAGTCCCTCCATTACCAGCTCAACTAAGCGCTCTGCACCTTTCGTGTTCACTTGGGAAAAAGAGGGTGCCGATAAAAGCATGGTTTCTTCACCGATTTTCTCAGTCCAAAAACCTTTACCGCTTAGGCGCTCCACACCGGCAATCTTACGTGCCTTTGTACGGCCCTTACTCATCACACGAACCACGCTCGTAAGCTTGGCTGCGTCGTTGAGCACGCGTGCAACCTGGGCACGGGGGAATGGTCCAGGCTCTGTCCATAAAGCGACTTCTACATCCTTGGTGCGTTTAGATGCTCGAATACCTACTCGCGTAAAAGATAGATCATGCGAGTTGGATAGGTAGGAGAGTGCGCCCGAAATTGCCTTAGGTAGCTTTGCAAGCTGTTTTGGCAACAACAAGGTCTGGTCAAGCTTGATCAGCTCATTGGTGTTAAGAGCGTGCACGCCAAGCTGTGCACGACCTCCCTTACGTTCAAATCCCAACTCAAGTTTGTTGCGGTACTCCCATTCATCGGAAGGGGAGTTGCATGCATCCACAAGCTCCTCTGTGTAGAGTGGATCAAAATGGCCAATACGGGTGAGGGCATCTACAACATTGGCGCGCTTTGCCACCAGCTGCTGATCATAGTTTATTTGAGCCCATGGACAGCCGCTTGCCAGTTCAGCGGCAGAGCACGCAGCTTCACGATGATAAGGTCCAGCTTCTAAGACCTTGACCACACGTGCTTTGTTATAGGTCTTGCCATAAGAAGTAATTTGTGCGCAAACCGTATCGCCAGGTACAGCGCCATATACAAAGATGGTTTTACCAGTGGTATCGTGTGCTATGGCATCTGTTCCATACATCATTCGTTCAATTGTGAGTGTGAGTGTTTCTGCCATGGTGAATCCATCTGTTAGGGAATATAAAACGTATCGCTGTTGGAGTATTTTATTGCAAAACGTTCGATAAAAGCATGAATCAGAGCTACCCAATAAACAAATCAACAATTTATTAGAGTAGTATCGTTAGAAAACGATACCGCAACGATACCGCACAAAAGAGATGCAAGGTAATCACTATGGACTACATGAGTCATCTTTACGGAAGAGATAAGAAAAAAGTAATAGAATCCTCAAAAGGCAAGGTTTATGAGTATGGTGATCTGAAAAATGGTACGTATGTCATTACGGAGTACCAAATTTTTAAAGGGGTCAGCGTATTTTATAACGATATCCATGTAGCAAAAATGACAAGCTCCCTTCCCGATGTCTTACACACGGTAAAAAGGTATGAGATCAACCATTGTAGGGAAGGCAGATTTGAATGCGTGCTAAGAGACGGAACTATAACCTATATGGAAGCCGGAGATTTTGCTATCAACGTAATAAGCAATAGCTCTCAAGAATCCTTCTTTCCTATAAGTCATTATCACGGTGTTACTTTTTGTATAACACCTTCAGAGTTTGATGAGGAAATACACTGTTTAGAAAGAGTGTTTGGAATAAACTACGAGTCTGTCCTACAAGAGATTTGTTACGAAGATAAACTATTTTTACAGCGGGCTACAGCTGAGATTGAGCATATTTTTTCTGAAATGTATACCGTTTCAGACGATATTATCGTCGAGTACCTACAAGTAAAATTTCAAGAACTGTTTTTGTATCTTATAACGGTGAAAAATACGCTGCTCCATAGTGACAATAACCGGCAGTATTTTGTGAAAAGCAATACTGACATTGTTAAAAAGATCCACGAGTACGTACTGCAAAACTTTGATAAGACCGTAACGTATAAAACTTTGTCTGAAGAGTTTCATATAAAGAGTACGACGATGAAAACCTGTTATAGGAGCATCTACGGTGAAACGATCAATGGAACCATAATCAAAAAGCGTTTGGAGGTGGCTGCGAGTTTATTAAAAGATTCCGCTCTTCCCATTACCCAAATTGCTCTTCAAGTTGGCTATACTGATCACTCTAAATTCTCTAATGCGTTCAAAAAGAAGTACAACCTTACGCCCTCTGCGTATAGAAAGATGTCTAAAACAGTACATTCAGTCTGATTTAGCAAGAAATTAAAGTTAGATAGCCTTAACAATAAACATTGCCTTTATCTTTACAGACACAATGAAGGGAATGTTTATGGAAAGCACAAAGAAATTATCCGTAAAGGATTTGGCAACCATAGGAATCTTTTCTGCAATCATGATTGTAGTGTTTATAGCGTTTTCCATGGTAACGGGGGCATCACTATTCTTTAACATGATTTTTAATGCGGTGTTTACGGCATTAATTTTAGGCCCCTTTTTCGTATACATGGCAATGAAAGTTGGGAAGCCTGGGGTTGCCCTTATTTACAATATCTTGCAAGCAGTTTTAGCAACGCTCTTTATGGGACCGTTTATGTTTCCCTGGTTTTTAGGCGGTGGCATTCTGGCAGATTTGTCTATGATAGGCACTGATAGCTATAGGAATGTAAAAAGAATTACGATTGCTTGGATTATTACCTCGCTTACAAGAGCAGCTCATGGAATGAGTGAAATTTGGTTCTTTAAAGATGCATTTCTTAAAACGGGAGTATCTTCGGAGCAGGTTCAAATTCAAACACAGTATTATACGGATGAGAAGTGGGTGCTTATTTCTTTGGCATTGACTGCAGTAGCGGCCGTACTGGGATGCTATTTAGGAAATAAAATGACCGAGAAACACTTTAAAAAGATAGGCATACTCCAATAATGCATTTGGATTTACGTTCCAAAATAGCGGTATTTGTAAGTACAGTATTTTTGGCGGCAATGTTGTCCAAAGATACTGTACTTTTTCTACTGGCTGTTATTCTTCTGCTCTATGTATCCATAGTAGGATATGGCAAATCGAGCGTAAAAATCATGCTTGCACTCATATTTATCAGCGCTCTACGGCTGGCTTCAAAAGGAAATGGATTTGGGATTATTCTTCCGGATATGTTTCTTTTTATAGTTATGAGGACCCTGGTTATTGTTTTATCTGTTATACCAATAATGAAAACATCACCAGGCGAGCTCATGGCCGTAATGAAGAAAATGAGAGTCCACAGGAATATAGCTCTGCCACTGATTTTTATGATGAGATTTTTTCCTGTGGTAAAGAGCGAGTTTTCGGAGATTATTGATTCACTTACCTTACGAGGACTGCTCTCTTTTAGAAAACCGCTGGTAATGATGGAATATTTGTTTGTTCCTATGATGTTTTCTGCGTCCAAAATTGCCGAGGAACTAGCAGCTGCATCTGAAGTAAGGGGAATCTCTGCTAGCGGGAAGCACAGCTCAAGGCGAGAAATAAAATTCAGAAAGGTTGATGCTGTTGTAGTCACCTTAGCTGTTCTTTGTACAGTTGGTCTGTACTTTATGGAAGGGGCGATGATAGGGTGATTACACTTGATCAGCTTAGTTTTTCATACAATCAAAATCCTAAAACCATACTCAAAAATATCAATTTAGAAATTCAAAAAGGAGAGGTGGTCGCTCTTATTGGGGCCAGTGGATGCGGAAAGACAACACTAACAAGAATACTAAATGGGCTTGCATATAAATTTTATGCTGGGAATGTAAGCGGAAACATTGCACTAGGAGACATGAATCCCCGTGAGAGGGAACTCTATGAAATAGGAAGACGAGTCGGTTCAATTTTTCAAAACCCTAAAAGTCAGTTCTTTGCAGATAACGTAGCTGATGAAATTGCCTTTGGCTTAGAAAATTATGGAGTAGACCGAGAAAAAATTGCAAAAAGGATTACAGAGGCACTCTCTTCAATTAATGGTGAAGATTTGATTGATAAAGAGCTCCTTCACCTTTCAAGTGGTGAACGACAAAAAATTGCAATTGCCTCTATAAATGCTCTTGATCCACCAATTTATGTTTTTGATGAGCCATCGGCTAATCTTGATATGAAAAGCGTAGAGGCGTTAAGAGCATTGATGCTGTCATTAAAAGCGCAAAGAAAAACAATGGTGATTTCTGAGCATAGAATTTACTATTTACAGGGGCTTGTCGATACCTATTATTACCTTGAGAATGGTGAGATCAAAGCCTCTTTTTCAGAAAAAGAACTTCTTGCAAGTAGTAATGATTTCTTCAAAACAGCGGGACTGAGAGCATATGACCTAGATCGTGTTGTTGGACAAGCAATCTCAAGAGAAGAACTCAATTCAAAGGTACTGGAGTTAGATAAGCTCTGTTTTTCGTATAAGAATAAAAAGCTCATAAGCAACCTCAGCTATTCATTTAAGAGTGGCAATGTCTACGGAATCATAGGGGATAACGGTGTTGGAAAAAGCAGCTTATGTAAACTAGTAAGCGGCCTGCTTAAGGAACAAAAGGGCAGCATAGTCCTTAATGGGCAGCGCATAACGAGATCAAAAAGAAAGAAAAAGATTTATTACCTATCAAATAATACTGACAGCAACCTCTTTGAGGTTTCTCTTGAAGATGAACTGCGTCTAAGCAATCCAAAGGCCGATACAGATGAAATCCTACGTCAGTTTCATTTAGAGACAGTAAAAGCCTTACATCCGCAAATTCTGTCAGGTGGTCAGAAGCAGCGCTTGACCATTGCAGTAGCTGAGCTTTTGGAAAGGGATGTCTATCTGTTTGATGAGCCTACAAGTGGATTAGATGCAAACAATATGCGGCTTATTGCAGAGAGAATGAAGCGACTCCAGGAAAAACAGAAAATTGTTCTTATCATTTCTCATGACTATGAGTTCCTCATGACTGCCTGTAATAAGGTTTTGCATTTAGATGGGCATTCTTTTAAAGAGTTTTCCACCCTAAAAGATAAGGAAAAAATTTTAGATCTATTACAGGGATAGGGTAAAAACGACAATTACTTGTACATGTAAAAGCAAACATTTGTAGCAGAGTATAAATGAGTACTAGCTTCTGTTTATAAGCTGGTTTGTTCGCATGTAAGGCCCCCATTACAAGAAAATAGGGGGTAATAAACAAAAATCGCAATATCCGATTACTAGTATTTATTGCATAAATTACCCAATATCTTGAATATTCTGAAATTCTCGAAATACCTAAAACTTTTGTAAGAAATGTGTAAATTCAGGACGAAAAATTACAAAAAAGATAAATGAAATTTCAAGTGAAAAATAGAAAGTCCAGTTAATTCTCATAGTTTATGCTGGATATATGGTTAGTTTATGAGTTGTTTAGTATTTCAAGACCGTTAACAGACGCAAATATACCGTTCAGATTTTCTCGTTGCATTACTGAATAATGAATGTATATTGATAATCGTAAATCCACGGGCGTGGTACTTGGTTGTGCTACGGTGCCGTGTTGGTAGTGGTGCATGCATACGCATGTACAATCCAGATACGTCGCAGGGATGCGACATTGAAAGGAGGAGGGACAATGGCTAACGGACTCTACGTCCACAGCGAGATTGGCTCTCTGAAGAAGGTTTGCCTTCACCGCCCTGGCGAGGAGCTTCTCAATCTTCCCCCGATGAGCTTGGTCGTCTTTTGTTCGACGACGTACCTTTTCTTGAGGTAGCTCAGGCTGAGCATGACAAGTTTGCTGAGCTTCTTCAGGAGGCAGGTGCTGAGGTTGTATACCTCGAGAAGTTGACTGCTGAGGCACTTGACGCTGCTGGTTCTCGTGAGGAATTCACTAATCAGTGGCTCGACGAGTCTGGCCTTCATGGTGCAACCGCTCGTGCAGCCGTTAAGGAGTTCATGGACTCCATTACTGATACCCAGACTTTTGTAGAGAAGTCTATTGCTGGTATCCGTAAGAATGAGCTTGAGCTTCCCACCAACTCCACCGCTCTTCTTGACGAGATTGTTGGTCATGACTCCGATGGCGAGTCTGACCTTTTGATTGACCCCATGCCTAACACCTACTTCACTCGCGATCCCTTCGCAATCGTAGGTAAGGGTGTTAACCTCAATCGTATGTACTCCGTAACTCGTAACCGCGAGACCCTCTTCGGTAAGTACATCTTCCGCGATCACCCTGAGTACAATGACGCTCCTTTGTGGTTCCGTCGTGACTCTGCAGCTCACACCGAGGGCGGCGACGTTCTTAACATCAACGCTCACACCCTGGCTGTTGGTATTTCTCAGCGCACCCAGGCTGCTGCTATTGACATCATGGCTCAGAACATGTTCTGGGAGAAGGGCGACGAGTGCGAGATCGACACCATCTACGCATTTGACATTCCTTCCTCTCGTGCATTCATGCACCTTGACACCGTCTTTACTCAGATTGATGTTGACAAGTTCACCATCCACCCAGCAATCATGGGTACGCTGCGCGTATTCAAGCTCACCAAGGGTGCTGCTGAGGGCGAGATCAAGATCGAAGAGATGAACGACACCCTCGAGCACATTCTTGCAATGGCTATGGGTCTTGACGCTGTTAAGCTCATTCCTTGCGGTGGCGGCGATCCTGTTGCAGCTGCTCGTGAGCAGTGGAACGATGGTTCCAACACCCTGTGCGTTGCTCCTGGTAAGATTTGCGTATATCAGCGCAACTCTGTTACCAATGACGTACTGTACAAGGAAGGTCTTGACCTTCTCGTTGCACCTTCCGCAGAGCTCTCCCGCGGCCGTGGTGGCCCACGCTGCATGAGCATGCCTTTTGTACGTGAGGATCTCTAGTCTTATAGAGTTCTAGGTCTCGGTCCGGGGGTGAGTTACACTCATCTCCGGACTAGTACTGTTTAATTAGGTACTATCCGGGAGTTCCCGGTTGTTGTTTTCTATTTGAAAGGATCAGATCTATGGGTGTAAGCCTTTCTGGTCGCAGCTTCCTTAAGCTGCTTGACTTCTCTACCGAGGAGATTAACTACTTGCTTGACCTTTCCGCTGAGTTCAAGCGCATGAAGATGACTGGTGTGCCTCACCGTTATCTTGAGGGCAAGAATGTTGCTCTTATTTTTGAGAAGACCTCCACTCGTACTCGTTGCGCATTTGAGGTTGGCGCTTATGACCTTGGTATGGGCGTAACTTATCTTGAGCCTACTGGTTCTCAGATGGGCCACAAGGAGTCCGTAGAGGACACCGCTCGCGTACTTGGCCGTATGTATGATGGTATTGAGTACCGTGGTTTTGATCAGGATGTCGTACAGGAGCTTTCCGATAAGGCTGGCGTACCTGTATGGAATGGTCTGACCGACGATTTCCACCCCACTCAGATGCTTGCTGATATCCTTACCGTTAAGGAGAACTTCAACAACGACATCAAGGGTAAGACCCTGGTATTCATGGGCGATGCTCGTAACAACGTTGCTAACTCCCTTATGGTTGTTTGCGCCAAGCTTGGCATGAACTTTGTTGCTTGCGGTCCTGAGGAGAACATGCCTGCAGAGGATCTTGTTGCTACTTGCCGCGAGATTGCTGCTGAGAATGGTTCTACCATTACCCTTACTTCTGATGTTGCTGAGGGTGTAAAGGGTGCTCACGTTATCTACACCGACATCTGGGTATCCATGGGCGAGCCCGATGAGCTTTACAAGCAGCGCATTCCTCTGATGGAGCCTTACCGTGTAACCTCTGAGGTTATGGCTATGGCTGCCCCTGATGCTATCTTCATGCACTGCCTGCCTTCCTTCCACGACACCAACACCAAAAAGGGTGCTGAGGTTGCTGAGAAGTTTGGTATCACTGAGATGGAAGTTACCGACGAGGTATTTGAGTCTCCTGCTTCCAAGGTTTTCCAAGAGGCAGAGAACCGCATGCACACCATTAAGGCTGTAATGTACGCAACCCTTAAGTAAGCATGTACTAATATAAGTGGTACTAAGACCTCCTTGGTCCAATCCAGGGAGGTCTTTTAGAGAGGTGCCATGCTTACTCGTATTTATTTCAGCGTTATGTATGTGTTGAGCTAAACTTTAGTTTCGGACAATGTTTTTCTTTCTATGTCAAGAACTGTTCCATGAACGGCTACTTAACTTATACAATAAAAGTGAGAAAAACTGCAGTATTTATGCATAAAACTATACTGAAATGAAACTACAACTATTTTTTAGAAAAGAATAAAAAAAGAGGGACACGAAAAGTGTACTGGTAATATGCTAGTAAGCTATTTTCAAGTCCATCTACAAGTTTTTTTAAAAATCAAGGTTGTTGTTAAAACTACGCTCACCGACTATTGAATAACGGTCAGAAATATTATGTGCATTTTTGCACTGAATCTGCAAAAATCAGTATGTAAGTGATAGGCAGCATTTTAGTTGTTCTATTTTTGTTCGTTGTTGCTTATGTTTCTCACGAAAGGAGAACGGTCATGGCAGACCAGGCACAGCCTAAGAAGAAGAGGGAGATGCTTACATCCTTCTCCATCATCTTCATTATCCTTGCAGCAGTATGTCTGATTACTATTGCAATAGCAGGCACCACTGCGGATGTTACCGGCGCTACGCTCGGTGACTTCACGATGGCTCCCGCTAGGGGTTTTGCAGACGCTATTGACGTTTGCTTGTTCGTAATGGTTCTTGGTGGATTCCTTGGAATCGTAAACAAGACCAACGCTCTTAATGATGGTATTGCAACACTCGTTCGTAAGATGGGCGGCAATGAGATCAAGCTTATCCCTATTCTTATGGCTCTGTTTGCTATTGGTGGCTCCACCTATGGTATGTGCGAAGAGACCGTAGGTTTCTATGCTCTGCTTTCCGCAACCATGATGGCTGCTGGTTTTGATACCCTTACGGGTGCAATGATGGTTCTTCTTGGTGCTGGTGTTGGTTGCCTTGGTTCTACCGTAAACCCCTTTGCAACTGGTGTAGCAGCAGCAGCTCTTACTTCTGCTGGCATTGAGGTTAACCAGTCCATCGTTATCTTCTTGGGCGTTGCCCTTTTGGTTGTTTCTTATCTCATCGCTGTATTCTTTACCATTCAGTATGCAAAGCGTGTTAAGGCTGATCCTTCTCGTACGCTTCTTTCTGCTACTGAGGTTGAAAATGCAGAGGCTACCTATGGTGGCGCTTCTGAGGAGACCGGCAAGGACGTTAAGCTTACCGGCAAGCAGAAGGCTGTTCTGGGCATTTTTGCTGCAGCATTTATCATCATGGTTATTTCCTTCGTACCTTGGGAAGACCTTAATGTAAATGTATTTGTTTCTGATGCTGCTTCTCACGAAGAAGTTACCGATATTACGGCTGACGATCTCATTGACACCTATAAGGATCAGAAGATTGGTGACCTTGCATTCGATGGTGATGTAAAGGGTACGCTTACCACTTCTGTTACCGACAATGCTGGTTGGTCCTCTTTCTTGACCGGTACCCCTCTTGGTCAATGGTACTTTGCAGAGTCCACCACTTGGTTCTTGCTCCTTGCTATTATTATTGGTGTTGTTGGTGGCCTTTCCGAGCATGAAATCGTTGATGAGTTCATGGCCGGTGCTGGCGACATGATGTCCGTAGTAATGATCATTGCTCTTTCCCGTGGTGTATCGGTAGTTATGAGCTCTACTGGTCTTTCTACCTACGTTTTGAACGCTGCAGCTACAGCTCTTGCAGGCACTTCGGGTGTTGTCTTCTCTGTTGGTAGCTACCTGCTGTACTTCCTGCTGTCCTTCCTCATTCCTTCCACCTCTGGTATGGCAACCGTGTCCATGCCTATCATGGGACCTCTGGCTCAGCAGCTTGGCTTCAACCCTGCAGTTATGATCATGATCTTCTCTGCAGCTTCCGGTGCTGTAAACCTGATTACTCCTACTAATGGTGCAATCATGGGTGGCTTGGCTCTGTCTCGTATTGAGTACGGTACATGGGTTAAGTTTGCTATTAAGGTTGTTGGAACCATTGCTTTGGCTTCCATCATCATCCTTACCATCGCAATGATGGTTCTCTAAGCTACGCGCTCGCATAGATAGAGTAATAAACCGCCTCACCTAAGTGGGGCGGTTTTTTTAAATCAAAAATCAGTGAAGAAAAAGGTGAATAAGAAGTTCTCATTCACCTTTACCGGCATGTAGAACTATTTTATTAACGTTAGTACGTCATACCCATAGCTTCACGTACCTCATCCAAGGTTTTCTCGGCAAGGGCGTTTGCTTTTTTATTGCCTTCATGCAGAATTTCTTTGATGTAGGGAAGATTTTGCTCATATGAACGACGGCGCTCGCGTATAGGAGCAAAGTAACTATTAACCACTTCGGTAACATAGCGTTTGAGCTGTCCGGACCCGCCCATACCAATTTCTTCTGCGATTTCTTGGGGCTTACGGCCAGTACAGATACTTGCGGTGGTAAGCAGTGCGCTTACGCCAGGGCGATTCTCGGGATCAAAGGTGATGGCACGCTCAGAGTCTGTTTTGGACTTCTTAATAAGCTTGGCGGTTTCTTCCTCGGTCATGCACAAAGAGATGGCGTTACCGTAAGATTTGGACATTTTTCGTCCATCAAGACCGGGAAGTAGTGGGGTAGAGGTGAGTAGACCGGATACCTCGGGAAACACTTTGCCATAGCGCTCATTAAAGCGACGAGCAATTTTGCTGGTAATTTCAATGTGAGGCAACTGATCGCGCCCTACGGGTACGAGATTACCCTTGCAGAACAAGATGTCACAGGCCTGATGTATGGGATAGGTAAGGAGTAAGCCGGTAAGTGCATGGCCAGAGGCTGCCTGCTCTGCCTTGACGGTTGGATTGCGCTTGAGTTCTGCTTCGGTCACTAACGATAGGAAGGGAAGCATAAGCTGATTTGCTGCGGGAACTGCAGAATGGGTAAAAATCATAGTCTTATTGGGATCAATGCCGCAGGCAAGATAATCCATAACCATGTTGTACACATTGTCCTGGATGTGCTCCGTGGTATCTCGATCCGTGATGACCTGATAATCCGCAATAATAATATTGGTGGCTACACCAAGGTTTTGCAGACGAACCCTCTGTGCAATGGTGCCAAAGTAGTGGCCAAGGTGTAAGCGTCCGGTAGGGCGATCACCCGTAAGCATGGTATAGGGTGCAACATTGCCAGATTCAATGTCATGATGGATATCATTGCTGCGCTTAAGCGCAACTTCGTAACTACCCTCGTTGGGCATAATAGTCCTTTCACCATTGGTGCAATTATGTAACAGGTAACCTACTTAGTGTAGTGCATTTAGCAGATAAAGGTTGCGGTCAGTGTGTGCGCTTGCACAGTAAGGTTATCGGCATCGGTGGATGTTGGTGGATAAATTATGTGGAGCCAACGTCCCATGGTTCGTGGTGCATGACATAAGAGTGTGGGAAAAAGGTTGCAAGCGCAATATGTGGTGTTGGACGCAAATTATCTACCTGCAGCTCTTTACAAAACCCCTGTTCAGCGTCTACCATATATTGTGGTTATAGATAAATTGAGCAACAATATTTTGTGGTTTAAGGAAAATTGTGCATACTTAAGGCCCACAAATAGAGTAGGATAGACGGTGTCGAAGAAAGCAGCGTAGCTTATCGGTTTTCTCGGTAGCTCAATCTGCATAAAGAAGAAAGTTTCTGCCATGAAGATTATTAAGCGTAACGGTTCTGAGGTTATTTTTGACATCAAAAAAATCTCTAACGCTATTACCGCCGCCAATAATGAAGTTCCCTCTGATATGCGTCTGACACCGCGTCAGATTACCTATGCGGCAGAGAATGTACGCGATCGTTGTGAGGATGCAGGCCACACGGTTACAGTAGAAGAGATTCAGGACATGGTTGAGGATGAGATCATGGCTCTGGATCGTTTTGAGGTGGCTCGTAAGTATATTATTTATCGCTATCTTCAAAGCCTTAAGCGTCAGAAGAACACTACGGACGACAAAATCTTGTCGCTCATTGAGTGCAATAACGAGGACGTAAAGCAGGAAAATTCTAACAAGAACCCAACCGTTAACTCGGTGCAGCGCGATTACATGGCCGGAGAGGTTTCCAAAGACCTTACCATGCGTATGCTGCTGCCGGAGGACGTAGTAGCGGCTCATAATGAGGGCATTATCCACTTCCACGATGCAGACTATTACGCGCAGCACATGCACAACTGTGACTTGGTCAATCTGGAGGACATGCTGCAAAACGGCACGGTTATTTCGGGCACTATGATAGAAAAACCTCACAGCTTTTCTACTGCGTGCAACATTGCAACGCAGATTATTGCTCAGGTTGCTTCTAACCAGTATGGTGGCCAGTCCATCTCTCTGTCTCACTTGGCGCCCTTTGTTGACGTTTCTCGTAAGAAGATTCGCTCACAGACCATCGACGAGCTTAATAGCCTTGGCGTGGAGCCCGCTGCAGACAAGCTGCAAGAGATTGTAGAGAAGCGCCTTCGTGATGAGATTCGTCGCGGTGTTCAGACCATCCAGTACCAGGTGGTCACGCTGATGACTACCAATGGCCAGGCACCGTTTGTAACCGTGTTCATGTATCTCAATGAGGTTGAGGATGAGCGCACCAAGAAGGATCTGGCACTTATCATCGAGGAGACCCTGCGTCAGCGTTATGAGGGCGTTCGTAACGAGCAGGGCGTGTGGATTACCCCCGCGTTCCCCAAGCTTATTTATGTCCTTGAGGAAGATAACATTGAGCCTGGTCAGCCCTTCTTCTACCTAACGCAGCTGGCTGCTAAGTGCACGGCCAAGCGCTTGGTACCCGATTATATTTCTGAGAAGAAGATGAAGGAATACAAGCTCTCTACTGGCGAGAAGGAAGGTGAGGGTGATACCTTTACCTGCATGGGATGCCGTTCTTTCTTGACGCCCGATCGCTCTGAGGGCGGCTTTAACAATATCGCTCATGCTAAGAATTATGTTCCCGGCAAGCCCAAGTACTACGGTCGCTTTAACCAAGGTGTTGTAACCATCAACCTTCCCGATGTGGCACTGTCTTCTGGTGGTGACATGGATCGTTTTTGGGAGATTTTTGATGAGCGCCTTGAGCTCTGTCATAAGGCATTGCGCTGCCGCCATGAGCGTTTGTTGGGTACGCTTTCCGATGCAGCACCCATCCTGTGGCAATACGGTGCCCTTGCTCGCCTGAGCAAGGGAGAGCCCATTGATAAGCTGTTGTATGGCGGCTACTCCACCATTTCTTTGGGCTACGCTGGCCTGTATGAGACTACACGCTTTATGACGGGGCACTCTCATACGGATCCGGAGGCTACACCCTTTGCACTTTCTGTTATGCAGCACATGAACGATAAGTGCACGCAATGGAAAGAGGCTGAGGATATAGACTACTCACTGTATGGTACGCCTCTTGAGTCTACAACCTATAAGTTTGCCAAGTCATTGCAGCGTCGCTTTGGTGTCATTCCTCATATCACGGACCACGGCTACATTACTAACAGCTATCACGTGCACGTTTCTGAAACCATTGATGCGTTTACGAAGCTTGCTTTTGAGAGCCAATTCCAACGCCTGTCTCCAGGAGGGGCTATCAGCTACGTTGAGGTTCCTAACATGCAGGATAACCTGGAAGCTGTTGTAAGCGTTATGCGTTTTATTTACGACAACATCATGTATGCCGAGCTCAATACCAAGAGTGACTACTGCCAGGAATGCGGCTATGACGGTGAGATTACGATTATCGAAGATACGGATGGCAAACTGATTTGGGAATGCCCACGTTGCGGCAATCGTGATCAGGATAAGCTCAATGTAGCACGTCGTACCTGCGGCTATATTGGTACCCAGTTCTGGAATCAGGGCCGTACCGAAGAGATTAAGGACCGCGTACTTCATCTCTAAGCGGTATATGTTGTAACAACTAATGCGGGCTGCCTAGGTAGCTCGCATTTTTGTACACATGCTTCGTAGTATACTTTTGCAAAGGATTTCACCATGCATTACGCAGGTATCAAATATTCGGATATTGCCAACGGCACAGGCGTGCGTACCTGTTTGTTTGTATCGGGATGTCGCAGGCATTGCAAGGGATGCTTTAATGCTAAGACTTGGTGCTTTAGCTTTGGTGAGGAATTTACAGAAGAGGTTGCAAACACCATTGTAGAAAGCCTACGTCCCAGCTGGATTGAAGGGCTTACCGTATTGGGTGGCGAGCCTATGGAGCCGGAAAACCAGCGTGGTTTGGTAGCATTTTTTGAGCGCGTACGCAAAGAATTTCCCAACAAAAGCATCTGGTGCTACACAGGTGATACTTGGGAAGAGATCAATGAGGGCGGCTTTCACCATACCGAGGTAACAGATCGTATTTTGGCCTGCCTCGATGTGCTGGTTGATGGCATGTTTATAAAGGAGCTCTACGATATTACCCTGCGCTTTAGAGGGTCTTCTAATCAACGCCTTATAGATGTACCCCAATCGCTTGAGGCAGGGCAAGTAGTGTTATGGGAAGACGAGAAGGTCTACAGCACTCATAGCATGGACTAACGCAATATGGATTAACGAGACAGATATCGGGCCATAGACTGCAGCGCTTTACGATAGCCAGCAAGACCCAGTCCCACAATGGTCTCAAAGCATGCTTGACGAATATAGGAGACCTGGCGGAAGTCCTCACGAGCATCCACTGCGGAGATATGTACTTCAATGCAGGGAATTTGTACCGCTTTGAGAGCATCAAGTAGGGCAATGGACGTGTGGGTATAGGCACCGGGATTACAGATAATACCGTCATAGATACCATAGGCATGCTGAATTTCATCCACGAGATCTCCCTCATGATTGGATTGAAAACAGCTGCATTCCTCAAAACCTAGTTTACCGGCTTCATCCTGGCATAGGTCGATAAGATCGGCATAGGTTTGAGCGCCATAAATTTGTGGTTCACGGATGCCTAACATATTAATGTTTGGTCCGTTCAATACCAACACCTTTTTATGGGCTGCTGGTTTTGTTTGAGTACCTTGTCTGTTTTGCGCGCTCGGTCTGTGTGAAGCAGAAAAAGAAACAGCCTTGCGCGTGGCTGGTGCATTATCCAGGGCGGCAACAAGTGTTGAAATATCATCGTTGGCGTTTATAGTCTTGGCAGCAGCGTTAGCACCCACACCTGCCTGTGCATCTTGCGTGTCTTGTGTTGCAGTCATGAGTGCTTGCGCTTGAGCAGCAAAGGATTGGCGACGAGCAGGACTAATGTGAACGCGTACAGCACCACGTGGGCGCTCGGGAGGCGTAGTTTCATTATTTTTTGAACCAATGAGCAAGGTAAAGCTTTGATATACCTTCTCGACAACCGTAGGTCCAAACACAACTTCTATACCGTGGTCCCCACGAGAAACAACCCCTAAAACGCTATCAAGTGCCGCAAGCTCATCCTCATTTACTAGGGCAACATTGCTCAGGCTGAGCCGCAGACGGGTCATACAGACCGTGCTGGTGAGCACGTTTTGTTTACCGCCAATGTTATCCAAAATGTGTGCTGCGACGTTTTCATAGTTCATGATTGCTTGTGCGAGAAATCCCCGTTACATCCTTACTCTTTGAAGTGCTTTTACATGCTTTGTTAAACGATAAGTATTGCACGCTACACTGTTTTGCAAGCATATATATCTATGAGTTGTGCTCAGCTCTCCGTAAATGGCAGCTGCAGTGGGGATTTTGTGACGCTCTTTAGTAAAAGCCTTACGTTAGAGATCAAGAAGGTTCTTGGTAGCTTCAGCGTCTGTTTGAGGAGATCCCGTAGTCTGAACTACATGGTCTGACCAGCTATAATACAAGTCCATACGCTGTTTTGCCAGCGCCTGGATACCCTGTGTTTGCGAAAGCGGTCGATCCTCAACAGAAAGTTCGTTGAGTGGGCGGTCAATCATGACCACCACTGAATTACGATGCAGTAGATCATGGTTTTCTGGACGGGTAACCACCCCACCGCCACAAGAGATGATAAGTCCAGATTCATGGCTGTACTGTGCCAATACCTGCGTCTCTATGTCTCTAAAAGCGGCCTCACCATACTGCGTGATATAGCGTGCTGGCGACATACCACACGCAAGAGCTGTTGCATCGTCAAGATCAACAAAGGGACGCTGAAGCATATGCGCAAGCTTTCTACCGGTAGAAGACTTGCCAGAGCCAGGCATGCCGATAAAGGTAATGTTTAAAATCTGACGTTGGAGGTCCTTCTCGATGGCCTCAATATACTCTTCAGGAAGAGCGCGCTGCTGCCAAAGTTTAGAGGAGGCCCAGGCCTGAGCAACGAGCATGGATAAACCGGTTTGAGCAGGGATTGCTAGCTGGTGTGCCTGTTGACAAAGACGCGTGCGTATTGGATTGTACACAATATCTAATACGCCTTTGAGCTGTGAAAACGCTTGAAGCGTCTGTTGAGATACAGGTGAGGTGGAGTCGTGAGGATACATACCTACCGGCGTGGTATTAACAATGAGCGTGGCATCCTGATGCTGTGGCAGCAGGTTGGTGTAGGTGGTCGTGCCCGTGCGAGAAACCACAACGGGCTGTGCTTGTACCTGCTTAAGTACATAGCAAATGGCGCGTGAAGCACCACCGCTACCCAACACAAGCACCTTTTTGTTGGTAAGCACGTCGGTAGCATTACCGGCAAGCTGGGTTGTGCAAAACCGTTCAAGCATCCAAGAAAAACCGAGCACATCGGTATTCTCGGCATAGATGGTATTGTTAGAAAGACGCACCAGCGTGTTAGCAGCACCCAGCTCCTGTACCGCTTGAGAGTGTTCGTCGGCCAGCTGAGCGGCGGCACGCTTGTAGGGGATGGTTACATTAAGTCCCTGCCAGCCGTCAGCATGGATGAATGTCTCGAGTTGTTCCGGCTCAAGCTCATAGTGTGCATAGGGGGCGCTACCCAGCTGCGCATGGATTTTGGAAGACCAGCTGTGCGCAAGCGTGCGACCAACAAGTCCATATGGCGTAGAGGGGATGAGGGTCGCCGGGTTTTGTGGATTGTTGTGTGCAGAAGCGTGTGTTTGATCTGCCATTACACCAGCTCCGAATAGCTTCCAAGGTAGCGGAACTCCTCACATACGTCACTCAAGCTGTTCATGAGCAGTGCAAACTGGGGAGCAGCAACGGGACATTCTATATCAAAGTAGAACATAAACTCGAAGTCACGATCTGGGATGGGGCGACTTTCCAGCTTACAAATATTGATGTCCAGCGCATAAAATCGAGAAAGCACTTTGTACAACGTACCTGGTTCATGGCCAACCACAAGCATAAGAGAACTGCGGTCCGCACCCGGATACACCTCAAGACCTTTGCTGATGCAGGCAAAGCGAGTGTAGTTGTTCCCTTTGTCCTGCACATTCTTTGCAAGGGTAACTAGGCCATACAGCTCGGCGCACCAGCGGCTCGAAAGAGCGGCGCTTGTGTTGTTTGGTGACTGAGCAACAAGCTGTGCTGCCATCGCGGTATTCTCGACAACATGGACGGTAATGGCTTTATGGGCGTCCAAAAATTCAGAAGACTGTGCAATTGCCTGGGGGTGACTATAGATATCGGTCACCTCTTCCATACGGGTGCCCGGCTTTGCCAAAACGCAATGATCCACCTTAAGGCGCAGTGTGCGGGCTATGTGGAAGTCGTATTTCATCATAAGGTCATATACCTGCGTGACCGAACCAGCGGTTGAATTTTCCAAAGGAATGACGCCATAGCGACTAAAGCCCATATCAACAGCGTTAAAAACGCCTTCAAAGGTGTTAAAGAAGGATATGTTGGGATGTCTAAAGAGCTTATCGGTGGCAACTTGAGAGTAGGCTCCTTCAACGCCTTGGCACGCCACAAGTGCTGTTTGTGGGAACAGGTCTGGCGTGTTGGCTTGGGCCGCTAAGATGCTATCGCCCAAAAGCGTATTGCTGGTGGGACCATCAAGCTGTGTATGTTCGGCTGCGCGGGCTGTTTCCATAAGGAGCGAGAAGAGGATTTGGCTTGAGCTTTTGAGCGCGTCAGGAACTTGTGAGGCTACATAGGCGAGCTTTGCACGCTCACGACTGGGGTCCAGTATGGGTAAGTTATGTGCAGCTTTATATGCTGATACCTCAGAAACACAGTGCATACGCTGCACAAATAGATCAATAATACTGTCATCAATCTCGTCTATGCGCTGACGAATGTCGGAAAGATCTTGCATACCAACCCTATTTCGTGTCTAAGTCTGTGTTTGAACGTGAGTCTAAATCCGTGTTTACATGTTTTTGAGTAGCAAGAGCCTTTGCAAATGAAGCATAGGTCTGCTGTGCTGGATAGGAAATAAGCTGATCTAACAGGGCAATACCCATGATAGCTTCTGCTACTGGAACAGCGCGGGGAGCAATACAAGGATCATGGCGCCCAACCACAGCAAGGCGTGCGTTATGTTTTTGCTGCATATCCACAGAATCCTGCTCAAGACCAATGGAAGATGTTGGTTTAACGGCCATTCTAAACAGCAGGGGAGCGCCCGTAGTAAGGCCGCCCAGATTGCCGCCCGCATTATTGGTAAGAGGAGCAATAGTGTTTTGTTCCATGTGATAGGCATCATTGTGTTCAGAGCCGCGCATCAATGCTGCTTCAAAGCCTCGGCCAAATTCCAGTCCTTTTATGCCGCCAATGCCAAACACAATCCGTGCAATGGCGGATTCAATGCCATCAAACAGCGGTCCTCCTACACCTGCAGGCAACCCTGTAGCCACGCACTCAATAATGCCACCTACCGAGTCCTTATCATGGCGTGCTTGTGCAATGGCTTGCTGCATCTGTGCGCTGGCCTGATCATTCAAAACAGGAAAAGGACGTCCATCGTGAAGCGCTTGCATCTGCTGGTACAGCAGATGTCGAGAAGCGCTGTCGTTGTGATAGGCTGCAAAGTGCTCATCCGCAATACCGGCCACCTCACTGAGGTGAGCTGCAACAAAAATGTCATTGTGCTCAAGCATCTGGAGGGCAATACCACCGGCAATGCAAAGAGGCGCGGTCAGTCTGCCAGAAAAATGCCCACCGCCGGCCACATCTTGGAAGCCCAGCCATTTTTGCTGTGCGGGAAAGTCTGCATGACCAGGACGAGGAATGCGGACCAGCTCATCATAGTCTGCCGAGTGCGTATTGTTGTTTTTGATGAGTGCACAAAGAGGTGCGCCGCAGGTGTAGCCATCGGGATTAAGGCCAGACACAAAGTGAGGTGCATCTGCTTCCTTACGCGGCGTAGACCAAGCAGCTTGTCCCGGTGCGCGTCGCGCCATAAAGGCCGCTAATGCTTGTTGGTCAATATAAAACCCGGCAGGAAGACCCTCTATACATACGCCAATGGCATCGGAATGAGACTGTCCAAACAGGTTGATACGCACGCTTGTGCCAAACGTAGATGCCATATTATTCCTGTACCTCTTCTATCTTCTCAACAAGCCCGCCCAGTTGGGCATAGTCCTCAAAGAAATGAGGATATGACTTAGTAACACAGTGTGCACCGCGAATAATAACGTCGCCCTCACAGCGTACGGCGGCAAGGGCGGCCATCATGGCAATGCGATGGTCATTGGAAGCATCCACCACGCCACCCTTGAGCTGCTCAACGCCTTCGATAACCAGTCCATCGTCCTGAATGTGGATGGTAGCACCAAGGGCACTCAGGCCCTGGCATACCGTTTGCAGGCGATCAGATTCCTTAAGCCGCAGGCGCCCCGCGCGCGTGAGCTGGGTAGTTCCCTTACCCAACGCTGCAACGACGGCAAGGGGAGGAACCAGATCTGGAAAATCGGCAACGTCTAAGACACAGGCATCAATATGATCTGCCAGTGCCAGCGCGGATTTACCCTTACGAGAAATGCGTGCGCCAAAGCGGGCAAGTGCTGCCATGATGGAGCGATCACCCTGCGCGCTTGATAGATTGAGCTGGTTGACAGCAATGCCGTTACCGCCCAAAGCTGCGGCGCACAGCCAAAATGCCGCATTGGACCAGTCTCCTTCTACATACGCTGTCTGCGGTGAACTATACCGAGCAGAGCCATCAACCGTATAAATGGTGACCTTCTGATCAAATTCAACGGTGCGCTCTGTGTATACGGGTACGCCAAACTGCTGCATGGCATTGATGGTAAGTTGGATATACGGACGAGATTCTACGGGTTCTGTAACCACAACCTGCAAGGTGTCCGATAAGAGCGGGGCAGCCATAAGCAGGCCGCTGACATATTGAGAAGATACATTGCCAGGCATTCTAAAAATACCTGCATGCATAGCACCAGAAACCATCATGGGTACCGTGCCTTGCGGAGTTATTTGAGCACCAGATGCAATGAGCTGTTCATATAAAGGAGAGAGCGGCCGTTGCGGCAGTTTGCCGCCCATGGAAAGAGCTGCCTTAGTACCAAGAGCACAGATTACTGGAAGTAAAAAGCGCAGGGTGGAACCGGATTCACGACAATCAAGTTTTGCACGAGGCATCCAAAAGTGACGTCCACGCTGCTTGATGGGCACAACCCTAAAGCCCGTTTGTGTTCGAGTAATGTGTGCGCCCAGCTCCCGTAGGCAGTCTACCGTTGCCATGATGTCGGCGCTTGTTGTATCGCATTCAAGATTGCAGGGCTTATCGGCAAGAGCTGCGCAAATGAGCAAGCGGTGGGCAACCGATTTGGATGAGATTGCGTTCACAGAGCCGCTGAGCTCATGCGGGGTAATTTTGACGTCCATCATACTCCTTTTATTTGCTACAGCCGGCTTTGCCGCAGCCTGCGTCAATAAGGTCTTGTAACTGGGTGAGGGAAATTGGTTTTATTTCTACAGCACCAATGGTGGTAGGTACGATGAGGTTAACGCTTTGAGCGAGACGTTTTTTGTCATGGGTAGCATATTCAAAGAGGGTTGCGTGATCAACGTCTGTGTTAGTGGGCAGACCATGTGCTTGGATGATTTGTGTAATGGGTTGAAGCAAATAAGGATCGCACCAGCCCAGCTTGGCAGCGCCGCGCACCAGGCAGCACAGGCCAATGGCAACACTGCTGCCGTGACCAAGACTAAAGTTACTTGCTGCTTCAACGGCATGGCCTATGGTATGGCCAAGGTTAAGCGTTTGACGCATACCCTGTTCCGTCTCATCCGCCTGCACAATATCGCGCTTGATCTGCACGTTGCGCACAATAATATCTATTAGCGCTTGCGTGTTGTAATCAGAACCAAGCAAAGGTTTGCTCATCAGCCGATCAAACATTGCTCTATCCGCTAGCACGGCATGTTTGATAATCTCGGCGGTGCTATCACGAAACAGTTCAGGCGCTATGGTTGCCAGAACATCAACATCTGCAACGACTGCCTGTGGCTGCAAAAAAGCGCCCGCAAGATTTTTACCGGCCTGCAGATCAACTGCGGTTTTGCCGCCCACAGAAGAATCGACCATGGCAAGCAGCGAGGTGGGCACCTGCACAACGTCTATGCCGCGCAAATACAGGGCTGCACACAGGCCAGCTATGTCTCCGACCACACCGCCGCCCAAGGCAACTATTACATCCTTGCGAGAAAGCTGCGCCGCAGCAATGCTCTCCAACAGGTCAGATAAGGTGCCAAAATGCTTGGACTTCTCGCCAGCTTCAAACGCTGCCGAGAAAACCGTGTAGCCTGCCTGCGTAAGCGCATCGCTTACCTTTTTTAAATATAGGGGTCCGACCGTGCTGTCGGTGATTACAAACGCCCGCGTACCGCCATTGACCTCGCGCGTAATGGTGCCCAGCTGCGCAAGAAGTCCCGAACCCACAAAAACGTTGTAGCGTGCCGATGGGGTAGTGACCGTAACCGTAGTATTCATCGAGCCTCAGCTTCCTTTTTAAGACGGTCGCCCTCTTCCAGCAGTGCATGCAGCGTATGAGCATCATTGGTGTCAAGGGCATCTTTGTAGGCCTGTAAGTTTTGGATAAGGGTGCCTATCTCTGCGGAGAGCTTGTCTGCATTATCTAAGAACAGCTCGGTCCACATGGTTGCATTCAGGCGAGCTACGCGCGTTAAATCCTTATACGATCCTGCCGAGAAGCCCTTGTGAGCTTGAGCAGCAGGACTTTTGACGTAAGCGTTGGACACCACGTGAGCAAGCTGGCTGGTGTAGGCAATTTGTTCATCATGAAATTCTGGCGTTGCACAGGTAAAGGAGGCAAATCCACAGGGTTCAAGCAGTAGACGCAAGCGTCCGAGCAACTCTGAGGTACCTGGGTAGTTCTCGGGTAAACAGACTACCAGCGGCGCATTGACAAACAGGCTTGCTCGAGCATGGCCATAGCCAGAAAATTGAGTTCCGGCCATGGGATGGCAACCTATAAAGGTCCAGCTGTGCTCTGCCGCGATGTTAGTACATGCTTGGCACAAAGCACGTTTTACACCAGCAGTGTCTATGACCAAGGCATCAGCTGCAATGCTGGCCGCATGAGCCTCAAGCCAACGCTTGCATACGTCAGGATAACCTGCCAGCACAATAAGCTCACAGGCTCCAATGGTTGTGTCGTCAAGTGTGCCAGCAACGCCATCCGCCTGTGCTTTGTGCATACTAGAGCTAGCTACATCATAGGCATACACGGTGTATCCACCGCGTATAAAGGCCTTTGCAAATGAACCACCAATTAAACCAAGGCTTAAAACGCCTACGGTATGCGTGTTAGAACTCTGCGTCATCTGTTCTCTATCTGTAAAACGTATCGTATAGGTATCAAATAATACTACGTATTTTAAGCTCAATTGTTGTGGTATAGATATCGTACATGTTGGTGTAACATTTATCGGGTTATACTGGTACGTACATGCCCTCATAGCTCAGTGGATTAGAGCGTTCGCCTCCGGAGCGAAAGGCCGTGGGTTCGATCCCCACTGAGGGCACCATTTGCTTGGTCTGCTGGAGGACTCACGTGATTTGCCCTTATTGTGGCACGCATATTGCTAATGGTTCGTCGGTGTGTCCGGCCTGCCACTCTACCTTGGATCTCACCATGAGTATCCCCAAGCTTGACGGTACGTATTGCAAGACCTGTGGAGCGCTGGTTCCAGATGGTGTACAGGCTTGTCCTTCTTGCGGTATGCCTGTCGAGCACAAGAAATCTGTGAAAAAGCTTCCATCACTGCCGCCCGATACATCTGTCGATAAGCCCGTGCGTAACCAAACGCGCAATGCTGCATCGGATTCTGATGTAGCAGCGCCAGCTGATGTTGCTTCTTTGCTGGCAGATCTGCCTTCATTAGAGCAGTCAACCCCGCCTCAACCACAAGCCTCACATACTTTGCAGCCACAGGATATTCCATCCTTGGATGACATGTTGGAGGAACCTGATGATGTAGACGATCAAAGCAATGATCAGGCTGATGATTCATCGGACTGCGAGGCAGAGCAAACGCATGCTATTCCTCGTATTGCAAGCGCGCTTCCTGCAAATTCCAACAACGGTTATGCCTTTGAAAATCTCCCGAGCGTACGTACCGTTGTTACTGCTGCTATAGCTTCACTTTTGTTAGTGGGCTGCGCGGTGTTGTACCTTACACATCCCTGGGCGCCACAGGGATCTTCTGCGCAAAACACAACACAGATGGATACCTCTAAGGCAGGATTTCCTGGTGTTAAAGAAAAGCTTACAGGGCAGGATTCAGATACCACGCCCACAACGCAGGTGGAATCAGGTGACGAGCAAACCTACAAGAAGCTGGTTGAAGCGTATAAAAAGCTGGGCGATCTTGCTCAAAAAACCGATGAGAACGTTGAGTCATTCAGCTCTATAGCGTTTGGTTCTGACTCTGATGCTCGTGCAAAAGCAGCGGATGAGGCAAAGTCTCTTTCATATCAAACCAGCAATTTGATTACAGAAATTCAGTCACTGGACACCACTACAGGTACCTATGTAACGCAGATCAATCATATGGCTACCTTAGGGAATTATCTGCGTAATAGATTGGATATTATCAACAAGGCGTGGAAGAAAGTCTTGGCGTCAGATAATCCGTCTTCCGATAAATCCGACATCATGTCGATTCTTCGTTCATCGCAAAATGGCTCAAGCCAAGAGGCCTACAAGTCACTCTTTGAGCAAAACTATGAAAGTTGGAATCCAGAATCATAAGCTGACGTTCTGCTCAAACTGTGAACCGTTTTATGTGCTGGTAAACTAATTCAGATAGACAAAATGAAGAAAGGTACCAAATGAGTTTTCTTGGAGATCCATTGCATACACCCCAGTACACAATCGCTGGTGATGAGGTTGCAGTATTTACCACGAGCAAAGGCGTAATCCGCGTTAAGCTCGATGGTGAAGGTGCCCCTATTCATGTGGGAAACCTTTGTGAGTTGGCAGAGTCTGGCTTTTATGATGATCTCAAGTTTCATCGCTATGTTCCAGGTTTTGTTATCCAGGGCGGTTGCCCCAACACCCGTGATCTTAGCAGTGAGGAAGTAGCTGCTGGTAAATCCGGTGAGTTTGGTATGCCTGGCACGGGTGGTCCTGGTTATTGCATCAAGCATGAGTATGATACAAATCCTCGTAACAGCCATGAGGATGGCGCCTTGGCCATGGCTCGTTCTATGATGCCTGATTCCGCTGGTTCTCAATTCTACTTTTGCTTGGGCCCCCAACATAATTTAGATAACGGGTACACTGTTTTTGGTCAAACAATCGATGGATTTGATGTCATTGCTGCTTTGCGTGCAGGAGATGTCATTGAGTCTGTTCGTATTGAACACGACAAGGCATAGCGCTCTATCCTTGTTTTTGTAGCATAATCGAAGGAGCAATATGGATCAGCAAGCATTCGAAGCAGCACGTACTGCATATCAGCGTGGAGATTGGTCTTCTGTTGTATTTGCAATGGCAGCTGTTAAGGATCCGGGTGAGCTGTTTGGTGCAGCGGATCACCTTAAGGGCAATTCGCTCATGAAGCTGGGTCGTTTTGATGAGGCTGCCCAGGCATATTCTGATGCCCTGCGCGATGAAGCATATGGTAAGCGTGGTGCCTTGCTGTGCAATCAAGGACGTGCTTTGTTGGCTGCTGGACGCAGTCAAGAGGCAGTAGAGGTCTTGACCAATGCTTTGCAAGATCCTGACTATGCTACTCCGTATAAAGCACAGGTAGCACTGGGTGCAGCACAGCTTGCTTTGGGCAATGTTCGTGATGCTGGTATTGCATACCGTAACGCTGCAATTGACGAGACAAACCCCAACCCTGCAAGTGCACTTACCAGTTTGGGTGGCTGCTTTATGCAGCTTGGTCGTCCCATTGATGCCGTAGAGGCATATCGTACGGCTCTTGATTTTTCTACACCCATGGTCAATCAAAATGCAATCTATGCTCAGCTCGGTGATGCATACGTTGCTGCCAATCGCATGTCTGAGGCTCTCGATGCCTTTGGTCATGCTCTTGCAGATGGAAGCTATGAGCTTACAAATGAACAGCAAGCAGCATATGCTGCTGCTCAGAAGGCTATGATCGCGTTTGTTGGCAACCAGCCTTCGGAAACCGATGCATTTTTGGAGGCAGCTGGCTATGCCGGCACCGGCTCCTATGATCCGCTAGATCCTTTGGGCAAATCGGGCGAGATGATCCCTTCTCCCGAGGATACTGGTTTCTTCTCGGTAAGCGAGTCCGATCTTATCGAGGCAGAAAAGGGTAATCGTAAGGTGCGTCGTAAGCATAGGCATATTGGGCGCAAGATTTTTATCACCCTGTTTATCATACTGCTCTTGCTTGCCGCTGCGGGTGGTGCGGCCTTCTATAAAGGCTATGGCTATCCTACGCAGGAAACGGTTGCTACGCAGCTCTTTGAATCTGTCTCTAATGCTGGCCAAGCAAACCAGTATTTCAGCAGTTCACTTTCTGCAGAACAACAGGCAGAGATTATTTCGAGCTTGCCCGTGGGTGCCAAAGTTTCCATTGGCGGCGTGGATCGCTCCATAAGCTCTTCTAAGGTGTACGTTACCGCAACCCTTGCTCAGGGTGGTACCCAGGACTATACCGTTGATCTTATCCGTGACGGTATTTCTTGGAAGGTAACTGCCGTGAGTGCTAGCTATGCTTCTCAAGCAAGCAATGGTAACAACATTGCCACCAGCTCCAGCACCGATGCTGCTACGTCTGCTACCAAAGAGACAGATACTGCTTCTACTTCTGCAGCAAGCACCGAGGCAACAGGAGCTGATAGTGCAAATACTCAGGCATCAAGCTCCAACAAGTAGTAAAGTTGTATTGCCTGTAGCTTTAGGGCAATTACGTTTGTAAAATACGTCTGAAGGATACAACGACATGTCCTTTTTCGATTCATTATTTGGTGAGTATGGCGGCGATCTTGCCATAGACCTTGGTACTGCAAATACGCTGGTATCCGTGCGCGGTCAGGGGATTGTTCTCAATGAGCCCTCTGTTGTTGCCATTGATAAAGACGCTGAGCGTGTTTTGGCAGTTGGTGCGGATGCAAAGCGCATGGTTGGTCGTACGCCCGGCTCCATCATGGCGGTGCGTCCACTTAAGGATGGCGTTATTGCAGACTTTGATGTAACCGAGGTCATGCTCCGCTATTTTATCGAGAAGGCCCGTGGCTCTCGCCGGTATCCTTGGTCTCCGCGCCCACGGGTAGTGGTCTGCGTTCCCTCAGGCGTTACCTCGGTAGAGAAGCGCGCAGTATTTGAAGCAACTATTTCTGCTGGTGCTCGTCAGGCGTATCTTATAGAAGAGCCTATGGCAGCAGCTATTGGAGCAGACCTGCCCATTGAAGACCCAACGGGTTCTATGGTGGTAGATATTGGTGGCGGCACAACCGAAGTTGCCGTTATCGCCATGGGCGGTATTGTTGTGTCACAGTCCATCCGAACCGCTGGTGATGAGTTTGATCAGACCATCCTTGAGCATGTTCGGGATGCCTATAACCTCTCTATTGGTGAGCGCACTGCAGAAGATATCAAGATTAAGGTTGGTTCTGCCGCACCTTTGCGAGAAGAGCTTGATGTTGAGGTTAATGGCCGTGATGTTATCAATGGTCTTCCCAAGTCGGTACGTATTGAGTCCGAAGAGATTCGTCGTGCGTTGGATAGACCTTTGGATGAGGTCACCAAAGCCGTTAAGGATGCCTTAGACGTTACCCCTCCAGATTTGGCAAGTGACCTTATGTACTATGGCATTTTGCTCACTGGCGGTGGCGGACTGTTGCGCGGCCTTGATTCTCGCCTGCGTGATGAGACGGGTGTTCCAGTAAACGTAAGCCCCACGGCTCTTGAGAACGTTGTTAATGGTTGCGCTCGCGTTCTTGATGCAAATGCTTTGTCGGGTGGCTTTATTCAGAGTGCAGGCCAGTAAATCGTGGCTTTACTTTCGCCCCATTCTGCTCGCACAAACACAATGCCACGCAAAAGCGCAACCGGTGGTCGTCTTGCAACAGTTTTATGCGTTATTGCTCTTGTCGTGTTTACCTTGAGCTGCAGAGAAACAGGTCACGGGCCTATAACTGCGGCGCGTGACATGGTTAGTGTGGTAACAACCCCTATTCGTAGTGTGGGGTCGTTTATCACAGCGCCGTTTAAGGGACTGGGAAATATCTTTTCCAATCTGACGGCCAGCCAAGAAACCTTAAGCGAGCTCAAGGCAGAAAATGACGCCTTGCGCGCTAAAAATGTGGAGTTGTCTGAAGCTCAACAGTCTGCAGAACGCTTGCAGAGTCTTCTTGAACTCAAAAATGCCTACAAACTACAGTCAACGGCGGCACATGTTGTTTCTGGTTCTACAGACTCTTGGAGCTCTACCATTACTATCGATAAGGGCTCTGCGGCAGGCATGCAAATTGGTATGCCCGTTACGGATTCCACAGGGGTTATCGGCCAGATTTCCGAGGTAGGACCTACTTCTTCTGTGGTTCGTCTCATTTCTGACGAGACATCCTCTGTTTCTGCTATGGTGCAGTCAAGCCGTGCTCAAGGCATGCTTGTTGGTTCTGCGGATGGAACCTTACGTTTAACGCTGGTAACTACCGATCAAAGCGTTGCGGTAGGAGACACGGTTGTAACCAGCGGCTTGGGCGGTATTTACCCCAAGGGGTTGCCGCTTGGCACTGTAAGCTCTATCGAAAAAAATACCGGATCCACCTACTATGTTATTACGGTAAAGCCGTTTACAACAACGTCCAGCTTTGAAGAGGTCCTGGTTATCACTTCGCTTACCGATGAACAACAGGCAGATGCATCAGAGGCTGCGCAGGCAGACAAACAAGAATCATCCTCCACCTCTGCTGCGGCCACGACACAAGATGCGGATCAAGCGGCTTCTACAGATTCTTCCAGTGACTCATCCAACGCAAAACAAAGGAGGTAGCAGATGGCAATGCAGGTAAACGATAGTAATAAGACGCGTAAAGCCTTGCTTATTGCGGCTGCTCTTTGTTTTGTGCTTCATTTAGCCATTGTTCCAAACATTGCACTGTTTGATGGGCATATCAATGTCTGTATGATTGTTGCTTTGTATATTGCCTTAAGCACCGGAGGGAAAACAGGCGTTATTGCCGGTTTTGTCGCGGGATTATTCTTTGATTTGACCACCACAGGACCCGTTGGTCTTATGGCTTTTGAGCTTACGATAGCATCATATTTTGTCGGCCTTGAGGGACGCAATAGGTTTGCTGACGGCTTTGGCGGGGTATTGAGGCCGTTCTTGATTGCCTGTGTTTCTATAGAGCTAGTGTATGGACTTACCATGGTGTTAACGGGTAATTCACACAATATTTTGTACACCTTTGGACTGCATAGTATTCCAGCTATTGTGCTGGACTGCGTAGCCTTTGTTATCGTCTTGCTGCTCAGTGGCTTGCGTACGGGCAGTGCTGCTTCGTCCTTCTCGGTCAAGCGCCCTGATCGCAGCAGCGGACACTTTTTTGGTAAGAAGCTCTAGGACCTACTATGTCGTTAGCTCTTGTCATCCTGCTTATTATTGCGCTTGCTTCAATAGCCATTGCGGTTATTGTTTTTATAACCATGCGCTCTGGTAGCAAGCGTTTTACCTTTGATATTGGTGGACAAACACCTCGAGCTGCTGGTGGAGAAGACCATTCTACCGAGGGCGGGTTTAAAACGCGGCTCTACGGTCTGGCAGTGTTTTCTGGCGCTATCCTTACAGCACTGGTGGGTAAATTGTGGAGTATGCAGCTTGTCTCGTCAGATGAATACGCCAAGCAAGCAGAAAGTAATCGTACGCGCTCCATTGCCACCTCGGCACCACGGGGACGAATTTTGGATCGCAATGGCGTTGAGCTGGTGGGCAATCGCTCGAGTTTAACCGTGATAGCAAAAAGCGATGTTCTTAACGATGAGATCAAACTGCAGCTGTTAGCAAATCTTTTAGGTATGCCAAAAATTGCTGTTAAACGAAAGATTCAAGATGCTTCTGCGGGGGCACAGAACCTGCGCGTGGTGGCAAGTGATGTGAGCCGCCGCGTGGTTGCCTATTTGGGTGAGCATGCAGACGTCTTTGAGGGCATTACGGTGGAAACACGATCTACGCGTAATTACCCACAGGGTAGTTTAGCTGCGCATTTGCTGGGCTATACGGGTTCTGTTACACAGGATTTTATCAAGAAGCATAAAAATGATGATCAAAGTTCTCCCAGCTATGAGTTGGGTGACATTGTTGGTCAGGCGGGCATTGAATACCAGTATGAGTCTATTTTGCAAGGTGTTCATGGCGAACAAAAAGTGTATGTTGATGCCTCGGGTAAGGTAGTGGACTATTCCACCTCAGTGGATGCAACGCCAGGTTCTGACATTACGCTTACCATTGACGCTAAGATTCAAAAGGGTGCGGAAGAAGGTCTTGCACACGCCATTAAAGCGTCCCAGCAAAAGGGCAATGCTGACTGCAAGGCCGGCGCTGTGGTTGTAGTGGACGTTACCAATGGTGAGGTTCTTGCTATGGCAAGTGCGCCCACCTATGACCCAAGCGTGTTTATCGGCGGTATCTCTAACGACGATTGGTCTGAGCTTTCCGATGAGTCAAATAGCTACCCGCTTATGAACCGTGCGGTAGACGGTGCCTATATGTCCGCATCCACTATAAAACCTATCAATGCCCTGGCTGCTATGGACAGTGGCTTGGCAGGTTTTGATTCTGGCTATAACTGTACTGGTTTTTGGACAGGCTTTGGCAAGGCATCTGGTCAGTACTGTTGGAAGCATAGTGGACATGGATACATGACACTGCAAACAGGTATTACTTTTTCTTGTGACGTGGTGTTTTATGAAATCGGTAAGAGCTTCTGGCTTGCGGATGATGCACACAAATGGGGCATGCAGGATACCATGAAAAAATGGGGCTTTGGCTCTAAGACAGGCATTGATCTTCCGAGTGAGGGAGAAGGTCGCGTGCCCGATGCGGATTGGAAGTGGAATTACTACACCACCAGTTCTGAGGCAGACCGTCAGTGGAAGGGCGGAGACAACACCAACCTGGCTATTGGTCAGGGTGACTTTTTGGTAACGCCTATTCAGCTGGTAAGTGCTTATATGGGTCTTGCGAATAGAGGAACTATTTGGACGCCTCGTGTGCTCAAGAGCGTACAGTCGCATTCTGGTAATGGTACTATTCTGGAAACCGATTCCTCTAAGCGTTTGGAGCCCAAGCAAAGCACCGAGCAATACGATATGTTGCATCGTGCGCTTGAAGGTGTTATCTACGAGGAAGATAGATCCGTAACGGCACATTTTACCAATCTTCCCGTACGGGTAGCAGGTAAAACGGGTTCTGGCGAACGTGCAGGTGAGGCAGCAACCGGTTGGCTGTGTGCCTATGCTCCTGCAGATGATCCTAAGTATGCCATCGCAGCGGTTGTCGAGAAGGGCGGCTTTGGTGCAACATCTGCAATGTATGCCGTTCGTGATACCTTAGGTGCCATCTATGATTCACCTGACACTACGGGTGATTCTTCAGATACCGAGACTCACTAACACAGCTCAGAAAGGGGGAGGAATGGCTATCGAGACACCAAAAGGAAGTCTGTCAGATGTTGGTTTTGGCGGCATCTTGTCTTCTCTCTTTGGAGGCGATGCTGGAAAATCGCCTTCCCATGCTCGCATGAGACCAGTCAAACGGCGCTTTGGTGCCTACTATTTGGCTAACCTCGTTCCTGCTATTTTGCTGTGTGTCTACGGACTGTTAGTTGTTTGGTCCGCTTCTTTGACCATTCCTGAGGCTTCATGGCCCCGCCAGATGCTTGGTGTAGGCATTGGTTTTACCGGTGCCGCATTCATTCGTCGCTATGATTATCGAAATCTTGCCAATATGACCAACATACTGCTGGCCATAGATATTGTTTTGATGCTCATGCCTAAGGTTCCAGGGCTTTCCTATTCCGCAAAAGGTCTTACGGGTTGGGTACAGATCCCCTTTATCCACCTACGCATGCAGCCGTCTGAGATAGCAAAGCTGGTTACTATTTCTCTTATGGCGTCGCTGAGTGCGCAATACAACGGCAAAATTGAGTCCTTGCGTGACTACGTACGCTTGTGCATCTATCTGCTTATTCCATTTGTCCTTATCCTTACACAGCCAGACTTGGGAACCGGTCTTGTTATTTTGGTTTCTGGTGCTGCAATTATTATATGTGCGGGAGCACGACGAAGTTGGGTGTTGGTAACCATTGCGCTGATTATTGTGGGGTCGGCGTTTATCATCATTACCTCTATGACGCCCGGTCTTCCGCACCTGCTTAAGGAGTACCAGCTTAATCGTCTTATTGTCTTTGTAGACCCAAGCGTGAGCCCTACGGGTGATGGCTATAACTTATTACAATCCAAGATTGCTGTGGGCTCTGGTGGTTTCTTTGGCAAGGGTATTGGCAATGCTACGCAAGCGGGCGGTGGATTTTTGCCCGAGGCACACACAGACTTTGTGTTCGCTTTGCTTTCAGAAGAGTTTGGCTTTGTAGGGGCTGTTATTTTGTTAACCCTGTTTGCTGTGCTGATCTTCTCGGCAATCCGATTGGCGCTTAAGTTGGAGTCTCCCTTTGGTAAGCTGGTATTGGTTGGTATTGTTGCCATGTGGTCGTTCCAGCTCTTAGAAAACGTGGGTATGTGTATTGGTATCATGCCTATTACCGGCATCCCTTTACCGTTTATTAGCTTTGGTTCGTCGTCCATGGTGGTCCAGCTTATGTCAATTGGTATTGTCCAAAGTGTTTACTTACATCGGACAAAGGTGGCATAAGAGTGGCATAAGGAGCACGTATGCGTAGGTCAAAAACGTCAGTAGACACGCTTAAAAATGCCGCCATGCTTTTTATGACAGCAAATACAACAGATCCTATTCGTGTGCATCTGTATGTGGATACTACAGCTCCAGATTTTATCATCGCCACGGTTAAAGAACTGTTTATTCCTGCTGATCCTAGTGCTCAGCTGCGTATTTTGAACGTCGACTCGGCAGTAGACAGTCCTGTTGGCATGCGTTTTGAAACAGATTGTGATGTTTGTTTTGTACTCTGTGGTCACCATAGTCAGGCAGCGGCGCATGTTGTTGTCCAGTACCAACAGGCTCATCTGCCCTGTGCGGTGATTGCCCGCTCAAGTGTCGAGGCACCGTATTGTGCATCCGATCCTGATGGCAGCGCGGTGGGGCTTGTCACTGCTGCAGATGCGGCTACACTCAAACAAAAGCTGGCTTCATGGGTAGTAGATGCACTTGCCGAGAAGGGCATTGCATTTGCCCGTGCTTTTACTTTTGCGCGTAAGGCAAAAGTAAACCAATTGGTTCACAGCTGTGCTCTCCAAAATGCTGCAGTAGGTGCTCTGGTGCTCATTCCTGGTGCAGATATGCCTGTTATGACTACCAATCAAATGCGTCTCGCACTTGATATAGCCCGCGTGTATGGGCATGAGCAAGATCTTTCTCGTGTGGGTGATATCGTCGCTGTAGTGGGTGCAGGTTTGGTGTATCGTGGTGCAGCCCGCGCGTTATTAAGCGTTGTTCCTGTTGTTGGCGCTGTAGTAAAGGCATCCGTGGGTTTTGGTGGAACTATTTCCACTGGTCGAGTCCTAGCAGCTCGTTTTGAGCAAGAGGATCGTACTCAGTAAAAATGTAGTTCATGAGTTTTTGTAGTGAATAACAGTAGTTAGCTGGATTTTCTTGTTGACCAAGCTGTCAAGCGATGATAAAGTTACCAGCTGTTGCACTCACTCATAGCAATGAAGGGCATTAAACATGTACGCAATCATTACGACTGGCGGCAAGCAGTATAAGGTTGCCAAGGGCGACGTCATCGACGTAGAGAAGCTCGACGCGCAACCTGGCGATAAGGTTAAGCTTGACGTCCTTATGCTCAGCGACGGCAAGACCGTTGTTGTCGATCCCGAGAAGCTCTCTAAGATGTCTGTACAGGCAGAGGTCGTAGAGCAGTTTAAGGGCGAGAAGCAGCTTGTCTTCAAGTTCCATAAGCGTAAGCGCTATCATCGCCTTAATGGTCACAGGCAGAACCTCACTAAGCTTTCCATCGTAAAGCTTCCTGCTAAGCCTCGTGCCGCTAAGGCCGCATCTACTGCTGACGAGTCCGCAGCAGAGTAGTTCGAGTATTTCCTCGTTGAGTAGAAGGTAGGTTAACATGGCTCACAAGAAAGGTCTCGGCTCCTCTCGTAATGGCCGTGACTCTAATGCACAGCGCCTTGGCACCAAAATTTATGGTGGTCAGGCAATCAAGACTGGTCAGATTATCGTTCGTCAGCGTGGTACCCACATCACTCCTGGTGCTAACGTAGGTCGCGGCAAGGATGATACCTTGTTTGCTCTTGTCGATGGCACAGTAGAGTTTAAGAAGGGTATCAAGCATACCGTTTCTGTTATTCCTGCTCAGGCATAACAAAAGACGTTTGTATGATACCGCGAGACCTCCGACCTAGTCGGGGGTCTTGTTTTGTATGTAGTGGTGCCGTATGGGGTAGTATTGCTGCTAGGACAGTTTGTGTCCGTAGGAGCTAATGCTTCACTAACCCTGCGATTTGATGTTTTGAGTCGCCAAAGAGAGGCTCTCTATCTATGTTTACTGATCTATCACATATCAATGTTATTGGTGGCAATGGCGGCGCCGGCTGTATGTCTTTTCGCCGAGAAGCCCATGTTCCTAAGGGTGGGCCTGATGGCGGCGACGGTGGTCGTGGTGGAGATGTCATTCTTATGGCAGATCCACAACTATCATCGTTGATTGACTATCGCTATAAGCATCATTTTAAGGCTCAGCGTGGTACCCACGGTCAAGGTGCACGTAAGCATGGGAGCGATGGCGAGGATCTTATTTTGCGTGTGCCTCTTGGTACTGTGGTGCGTGAGCTTGATCCCCAAACCATGCAACCGTTATATGACATTGCAGATCTCACACACCCCGGCGAGCGCGTTATTGTTGGTCCTGGTGGTGTGGGCGGTAAAGGTAACATTCACTTTGTAACCTCAACACGTCGTGCTCCCGCTTTTGCCGAGAAGGGCGAACCTGCAATTGAGCATTGGATTGAGCTGGAAATGAAGCTCATGGCAGATGTGGCTTTGGTGGGTATGCCCTCCGTTGGCAAAAGTTCACTGATTTCCCGTATCAGTGCTGCAAAGCCTAAAGTTGCGGATTACCCCTTTACCACACTCGTTCCTCATCTGGGCGTAGTTCGTGCACACGACGAGTCTTCCTTTGTTGTGGCAGACATTCCTGGTTTAATTGAAGGCGCCAGCCAGGGCAAGGGTTTAGGTCATGAATTCTTACGCCATATTGAGCGTACAGCACTGCTTGTTCATATAGTGGATATGACCGGCGGTTTTGAAGAGAGAGATCCGCTTGAGGACTATCGTATCATCACCAATGAGCTGCAGGCTTACGCAGCTGAGTTGGCTGAACGTCCCATGGTTGTTGTGGCAAACAAGATTGATATGCCCCATACCCAAGAGGCTGTTGCTCGTTTGCGCGAGGCAGCGCTTGCGGATGGTCATCCATTCTTTGCAATTTCTACCGTAACAGGTGAGGGTCTTGATGAGCTCATTGGACACTGTGCCAGCCAGGTAGCTCAGCTTCGTAAGCAACTTCAGATAGACAGCTCCACTGCGCCTAACGATAGCATTTGGGAACAGCGGCGTCGTCGCCGTGACAAGGCGTTTAGTATCGAGAATTTAGGCGGTGGCGTGTTCCATGTTACGGGTGCGGCTATTGAGCGCATGGTTATTCAGACTGACTGGGATAACGATGAGGCAATCGTATACCTGCAACACCGCTTTGAGCGCATTGGCTTAGATGATCAGCTTGCAAAGGCTGGCTGTAAGAACGGTGATGAGGTTCGTATTTTAGGCTACTCCTTTGAGTACAATGGATTTTATGATGACGACTTTGCCGAGCTTGTTGATGAAGAGGACGAAAACCTCACCGATGATGATCGTCTGTTGTCATAAGAACCAAGTGCTACGACGGTGTTGGTGTGAGTAACATGCCACGAGTGAATGAGGAGTCAAAGGTGGACGCACAAGTACTTGAAGATCTCGATCTTCCGCTGCTTGGAGCCGATAGTGCAAAAACGTATCGTTTGGGCATCATGGGCGGTACCTTTGATCCCATTCATAATGGGCACCTGGTAGCTGCAGAGCAGGTATTGGGAGATCTGGACCTCGATGTGGTGGTCTTTATGCCTGCCGGAAGCCCTGCTTTTAAGCAGAACGCGAACGTCACCTCTGCAGCAGATCGCTATGCTATGACATTGCTTGCTACAGCTGATAATCCGCACTTTGTAACCAGTCGATTTGAGATTGATCGTAAGGGTATTACCTATACCGCAGATACTCTCAGTACCTTGCGGGAGTTGTATCCATCCAATGTTGAGCTGTACTTTATTACGGGTGCGGACGCTATTATCGACATTGTAAAATGGCATGATGCCAAAAAGATTGCGCGTTTAGCACGTTTAGTTGCCGCTACGAGACCTGGCTATGATCTGGATAATGCAACAGACGTCATATTTAAGTCTCAGATTGATTTTGATGTGACGTATCTTGAGGTTCCGGCATTGGCTATTTCTTCAAGTTATTTGCGGGGACGTATTATGGCTGGTCAGTCGTTAGCGTACTTAACACCAGATTCGGTTATCGGATATATTTCTAAGCGAGGCCTGTATGGACCACAAACTCGTTTATAGTACTGCAGCTCTAGATTTAGAGCCCCACTATAGTTCAGAGCAGCTGGCTGCAATTCGTGGCTATGAAGCAGATTTATGTGCACATATGGAAAAAAATCCGCACCGATTGGCTCATAGTATGTCCGTTGCAAAAACAGCGCAGCATTTAGCACTGGTGTATGGGATTGATCCATACAAAGCACGGGTAGCTGGTATTTTGCATGACTGGGAAAAGGTTAATCCCTTGTCGGTCCAGCTTGCACGGGCGCGTGAGTTCAATTTGGATTTTGGTGTGGATCTGGAGCTGGTGGGCGCTCTGTTGCATGGACCTATCGCCCAAAGGACGCTCGCACAGCGATATCCAGAGCTGGGAGAAGATGTCTTGCAGGCTATAGCACGTCACACCGTTGCACATGAACAGATGTCCGACCTCGATAAGATCGTGTTTGTTGCCGATGCAATAGAGCCGCTCAGGCCATCTGCACAACCTTTGGAGCAGCTGCGCGAACAGGTGGGTGTGGTATCACTTGACAGCTTGTTCTGGGAAACCTTTGTAGAAGGAATTTTATATGTGCTTAGCACCCATCGCTACCTGTATCCTAGAACATTAGAAATATACAACACCCTTGTTTTACAACGTGCCACCGCAAAGGAGCGTGCATGAGCGTTACCCCACTAGAGCTAGCAAAAGTTGCAGCAGCCGCTGCAAACGAGAAAAAAGTCGAGGATATGGTGCTTATTGATGTCTCCGAAACCTCAGACATCTGTGATTACTTTTTGATTTGCACCGCTGCCAATAGTCGCCTTGCGGATTCCGTCATTGATGAGGTGGAAGAAAAAGTCGGCATTAATTGTGCGCAAAAGCCTCTTTCCATTGAGGGTAGGGAAGATAAAACCTGGATTTTGATGGATTATGGTGCTGTTTTGGTTAACGTGTTCTTACCGGAGCAGCGTGATTTTTATCGCTTGGATAAACTGTGGGGAGATGCCCCACGGGTAGAGCTTAGGTTTGACTAAAGAGTCAATTCATAGAAGAGTAGGCTGACAAAGAGTAAAGCAGCTCTTCTTTCGGTTGTCTTAAGAGATGCTGCCCTTACCAGCCGTTGGTTTGGTATCGGTGGTATGACGTTCAAAACGTAGATCGTGCCCATAAGAGAGCGCCTGTGAGCCAAATCGCTTTCGCAGATGATCGTATGTCTCGGCAAGTTTTTGCTTGTCGGGACTTTCTTTTTGGTTGGACTGAACTTGACCCTTTTTGGAATCAGAAGAATCAAAAAGTGAAAGCTGTGCAGGCGCAGTTTCAGAAAAGCCACTTACTCCTATTCCTAAAAGACGAATAGGCATGCCCTCTTTCCATATCTTATGCAAGAGTTCTTTGGCGGTTTCAGCCAATATAGATTGACTGTTTGTGGTGGAAGAAAGCTGAGTTTGCACCGTCTTTTGATGGGCAAAGTCAAACTTTACTTTGAGCGTAATGGTATGTCCTGCCAACTGCTTGGCGCGCAGACGCTCTGCCGTAAGTTCGGCTACGTGGTCTATAGCAGCATAGATCTGTACAGGTGAGAGTAAATCCTGTGCAAAGGTACGTTCGGACGAGACAGACTTTGGCTCATCTTTTTGGGCAAACGGTGTAACCGAACTAACCTCTTTACCAGCAGCACGCAGTAGCATGGTGTGCCCAAAGCTCCCGAATTCTTTTAGTATGATGGTCTTGTCCGTTTGGGCCAGTTGACCCAAGGTAAAGATTTTTAAGTGGTGTAGTTTGTCTGCTGCTGTTTTACCAATCCCACTCATGGCTTCTACGGGTAGAGGAGCTAAAAACGCAGCGCTATCCTCGGGGTAAACCAAGTACAGTCCACAGGGTTTTTTGCGCTCAGAGGCAATCTTGGCAATGGTTTTGTTGGCACCCAAGCCAATGGAGCAGGTAACTCCTAGCTGTGAGACGCGCTGTGAAATACGTTTGCAAATAGCTTCGGGCGATTCTTTTGAATAGCGTCCGGGAGTGATGTCAAAAAACGCCTCATCAATAGAGACCTGTTCTATTAAGGGAGTTTCATCCAAGATACAGGCCATAACTTGCTGGCTTACCTGACGGTACCTGCTAAAGTGCCCAGAGGTCCAAATGGCTTGTGGGCATAAACGACGTGCTTGGGCAGAGGGCATAGCAGAGTGCACACCAAATTTACGTGCCTCATAGGATGCGGTAGAAACCACGCCGCGCTTATCGGCAGAACCACCCACAATAACAGGCTTACCACGCCATTGAGAGTGATCCAGCTGCTCTACCGAGGCAAAAAAGGCATCAAGGTCTAACAAGCCAATAGCACAGCCTTGCCAAGGGCGGTGTGCAGCACCAGAAGATATGTTAAAAACATCACTCATTGCTGCTTATCAATTATAGCTGTCGTAAATGAGGTTTATATACTTACGATAAACGTTGTTCCTTCTTCGGGAGAACTGTCTGCCCAAATGCGACCATTGTGCTCTTGAACAATGTTAGCGGCTATAGCTAAACCAAGGCCGTAGCCACTTGTGGTTTTGGCAGTACGAGCCTTATCGCTGCGATAAAAGCGATCGAATACATGAGGAATGTCTTCTGGTGCAATGTAGCTACCCTTATTGTTAACACGCAGGTATGAGTGGCCAGAATGGGCAGAAAGCGAAATGCTTATTGCCGTGTTTGGTGAGGCATACTTGCACGCGTTATCCACGATAGCGCCAACCATACGCTCAAGGCTTTCTTCATCTCCATGGAGGTGAATTCCCTGAGCGATATTGGTTACCAGCTCAATACCGCGCTCAAAAGCAAGAGCCTCAAACTGTAGTGCGGTTTTCTCGACTACGAAAGAATAATCAACATCTTGGTGAGGATGTGCAGTTGTACCCTCTGCCTCTGCTGCATCCATACGTGCCAGGTCAAGCAGTGCCTGCACTAGGGCTTGCATACGTTGGGCCTCGGTAGAAATACCCGCAATCCATCGTTTGTCCTCTGCAGGAATGGCACTTTGGTTCGTGGAAAGAATTTGTGTGTTGGCAAGAATCACTGCAAGGGGAGTCTTGAGCTCATGCGAGGCATCGGCAATAAATTGACGCTGACTGAGCCAGGCCTTCTCTATGGGGTTAACAGCCCAGTTAGCCACCGCATGCGCAAGCATGATGAGCACCAGCATGGTTCCGATGAATAAAGAGACATTCGCAATTAAATGGCGCTGCAACACGATGTCTATGCTCGATGTATCGGCAACGGCAATGCGGATGTTTTTGTTGGGCAATTCTTTGATGCGCCAACTAAGGTGAGAGGAAGGAAGTTTTCCCGAGGTCATGCCTGTTTGCGTGTATTCAGAAACAATTGACTTTAAAATACTGGTTTCGACCTGGGAAAAGTCATTTTTTTCTTGCAACAGCTCCCCGGTGGTCGTGTTGTAAATTGCACGGGCCACTAACATCTGCAAAGCAATACGTTGATCTGAAAGACTGCGCTGATCTGAGGGACTGGAATCCGTCTTTCCAATGACCAGCTGAACAACGGATACATCACTTACGCCATAATCAAACGTTAGGTCAAGGGAGCTGTTCATAAGCGTATAGGTGTTATAAAAGGAACTAGCAAGCACAACGAACAAAATAACACCCAATAAGGTACTCGTCAGGATGACGTAGCTCCTTTTAAGTCTTTTTATCATGTAACGTTACCTACAAATCTTAGGCTCCGACAATTTGCTCAAGACGATAACCCAGCATGCGTAGGGTAGTGATATGAACCGTAGACTTAAGGTGCGTAATCTTCTTACGCAAGAAGGAGATATATGCCTCCACCGAATTCTCGGAAGCATCGCCATCAATGTTCCAAACGCGGGTGAGAAGATCTTGCTTGGAGATAATTCTGCCCTTTGAGTTCATGAGCATGGACATAACCTCGTACTCTTTTTGAGAAAGGTGCACGGTTTTGTCTCCACAACGAAGATCGTGGGTGGAGAGGTCCAGCATAAGATCACCAAAGCTCAGCTCATCAATGACGACGTCTCCCTGCCGACGCGTAAGCGCACGAACGCGGGCGACAAGCTCTATGCCTTCAAACGGTTTGGTCATGTAGTCGTCCGCACCGGCATTAAGGCCTTCGACCTTATCGGCGATTTGCGTGCGTGCCGTAAGTATGAGCACAGGAAGGGAGTTGCCTTTCTCGCGCATCTTGGATACGAGGGTCATGCCATCCATTTTGGGAAGCATAATATCTAGTACTATTGCGTCAAATCTGCCGCTATTTGCCTCTTCCAGACCAGCCTGACCATCATAGGCAGCCTCTGCTTTAAAGCCGCTGTCCTCAAGAATTTTGCAGATTGCATCAGACATGTTTTTCTCGTCTTCGCATACCAAAATATTCATTGGGAACCTCCTTTGTTATAGCTGGTTCATACTGTTGTATGAACCTTTATTTCGTATAACAAGAATATACACTTTCAGGTTCCTAAAAAAGTGCTTTTCGTAAGAATTTATTTAATATTTTTTACGAACTTGCAGACGTGCTTTTCAGATGCGGATTTATGTCATATTATTATCTATTGCTGTATGTAGCTTTGCGGCAAACCAATTCTGATTACCCGTGCCGCATTCGTTTAAAGAGGAGTTTTACTTTGGCAGTCAAGATTCGTTTGGCCCGTCATGGTGCCAAGAAGCGTCCCTTCTATCGCGTCGTTGTTGCAGATGGCCGTATGCCTCGCGATGGTCGTTACATCGAGTTGGTTGGTCGCTATAACCCCCTTACCACCCCTAAGACCATCGAGATTGATCTCGAGAAGGTAGATGCATGGGTAGCAAAGGGCGCACAACCCACCAATGCCGTTGCTCATCTTATTGATATTGCTCGTGGCGCCGCTCCAGAGCCTTCCAAAAAGGACAAAAAGTCCAAGAAGCAGATTGCAAAGGATGCCGCCGCTGCTGAGGAAGCTGCTGCTGCCGCAGAGTCTGCAGAGTAATTATGTCTTTTGATGCGGAAGAGGAGTACACCCTTACTGCTGATGAGGGAAGTGCCTCTGAGGGTTTGCCATCAGACCAAGTGGCAGATCTTGTTGAGTATGTTGTTTGTGGTTTAGTAGACGACGTCAATTCCGTGTCGCTTGATGTTACCGATAGCGACGATGGAACGCTCATCGAGGTATCGTGCTCTGAAGAAGACACAGGCAAGGTAATTGGTAAGCGCGGGCGAACCATTAAGGCAATTCGTACCCTTGCGCGCGCCTTGGGTCAGCGTGTTGGCACATCGGTTGAGGTAGAAGTTCTAGGTTAGGCATCTTACAGTGTTTAAAGAGCTTAAACCCATAGCTCGTGTGGCAAAAACACATGGTAAAAAGGGGGAGGTCGTATGTGTTCCTGCAGACGGCCTTCCCCTTCTTCTGCATGTTGGCATGTGTGTGTGCATACTGCCGCCTGAGCTCAAAGGTAAAAGATGGTATACCGTGCAGGCTGCAAGCGATAGCAGCGTTGGGCAGTTGGTGCAGTTTGAAGAAGTATCAAACATGTCTTACGCTGAGGAGCTTGTGGGCAAGACGGTCATGGCTTGTGTTCAGGACTTGCCAAAAGACATAGACCTGCAAGATCCAGATGTGCTTCTCGGTAAAGAAGTGTATGACAAGCAAGTTGGTTACCTAGGCATGATAAAAGAGATCATGCGCGGACCTGCCCAGGACGTTTGGGTTATGTACGGTCCCTTTGGTGAGGTACTGCTGCCAGCGGTTGCAGAATTTATTATAGGTTTTGATGAGCAGGGTGCTCTTCATGTGGATGCGCCTCATGGTCTTATTGAGGATTAAAGGAGCCAAGAGTGACGCCTTCATATGAAGCTCTGAGCGTAATTCCAGAAGTTTTTGATTCCTATTTTGCAGCCTCAATTTTAGGCAAGGCCCAGGCACGTGGCATTTTTTCTTTTACGGCGCACAATTTGCGAGACTGGACGCATGATCGTCATAAAACAGTAGATGATGCCCCCTTTGGTGGTGGCGCGGGCATGCTTATGAAGCCTGCTCCGATTTTTGAAGCGCTGGACAGCCTTTGTGATGTCTCGTTGGAAAAACCGCATGTGGTGTTCTTTACACCTACAGGTACTCCGTTTACGCAAACGGTTGCTGAGCGCCTGAGCAAGAAGCCCCGCATTATCTTTATGTGTGGCCGTTATGAAGGCATGGATCAGCGCGCCTATTCCTTGGCGGACGAGGAGCTTTCGTTAGGGGATTATGTTCTGACGGGTGGCGAGCTTGCCTGCATGGTTGTGGTCGATGCAATCGTGCGCCTGCTTCCTGGAGCGCTTGGAGATGAAGCGAGTGCACAGGATGAATCGTTTTCTGATGGACTGCTTGAATACGAGCAATACACCAGACCTTCGAGCTATCGTGGGTTGGATGTGCCCGACGTGCTATTGTCGGGTGATCATGGCAAGATTGCAGCCTGGAGACGTGCAAATGCTTTGGAGCGTACCGTTTTACGTCGTCCCGACTTGCTTGAGCACGCTACTCTATCTAAGGAGGAGCAGCTGTTTGCTCAACAGGTATTGGATGCTCAGATAAAGGAGAACGAGAAGAGCGATGAGTCTCGACACTATCGATAAGACCAATGAGTCTATCGACGAGAAAATCGAAAAGACAGAACCACCTAAAACGGGCACACCGTGGTATGTGCAAACGATAGGTATAGTGGTTGCTGCACTGATATTGTCTGTGTTCATCCGTGTGTTTGTAGCGGAAGTTTTTATCGTCCCTTCGGGTTCCATGCTTCAAACCATTCAGCTGGGTGATCGTTTGGTGGGCGAGAAAATCACGTATCACTTTACCCAGCCCAAAGCAGGAGACGTTATTACGTTCAAAAGCCCGGAAGACAACAGCACCATCCTTGTCAAACGCGTTATTGCCACAGGCGGTCAAACAGTTACCATGCAAGATGGCAAAGTCTTAGTGGACGGGAAAGCATTGGATGAGCCCTATACGGCTGGCAAGCTTTCGTATCCGCTGGATAAGACTATTGTAGAAGGTGGATTGTCCTATCCGTACACCGTCCCCGAAGGATATGTGTGGGTCATGGGGGACAATCGTACCAATTCACTTGATTCTCGTTATTTTGGTGCTGTTTCGGTAGCTAATATTACTTCTCACTGTCTGTTTATTTATTGGCCCTTTGAAGACGCAAGTACGCTGTAGCACGTACGCGGTCATTCCATAAGGAAAGGTATGTGGCATATGAGCAATACGCCCCTTACATTCCAAGATATGATCTTGGCACTAGAACACTATTGGGCAGAACAGGGCTGCACGGTTATGCAACCCTATGATAGCGAGGTAGGTGCTGGTACCTTCCATACGGCAACTTTGTTGCGTTCGCTTGGTCCTGCTGCGTGGCGTTGCTGCTATCCGCAGCCTTGCCGTCGTCCTACGGATGGTAGGTATGGCGAAAACCCCAATCGTATGCAGCACTATTATCAGTTCCAGGTAGTTCTCAAGCCGTCTCCTGCAGATTCTCAGGATTTGTATCTGGGTTCACTGAAGGCCATTGGTCTTGACCCTGCCCAGCATGACGTGCGCTTTGTAGAAGATGACTGGGAAAGCCCTACGCTTGGTGCTTGGGGTCTGGGCTGGGAAGTCTGGATGGATGGCATGGAGGTTACACAGTTTACGTACTTCCAGCAAGTAGGTGGCATTGAAGTAAATCCTATTCCTGTTGAGATTACCTATGGCCTGGAGCGTATTGCAATGTATGCCCAAGGTGTTAACTCGGTATATGACATTGTATGGAGCTATCTTCCTGACGGAACTCCCATGACCTATGGTGAAGTCTTCCTAGAAAATGAACGGGAATTTTCTGAGTACAACTTTGAAGTAGCAGATGTGGCTTTGATGCGTCGTAAGTTTGATGAGTATGAGGCAGAATGTCAGGCATGCCTTGATCGCAAGTTGCCACTTCCTGCATATGATTGCGTGATGAAATGCAGCCACGCCTTTAATTTGCTTGACTCTCGTGGTGCTATCTCTGCTACGGAGCGTGCAAATTATATTTTACGTGTTCGTAGCATAGCCAAACGTTGTTGTGAGTGCTATTTGGCAGAGGTTGCTTGTGCATCTAGTGATGTCAAGCAGGTAGGAGGGGTAGCCTAATGGCTCAAACACAGGATTTTTTGCTCGAAATTGGTACAGAGGAAATGCCCTCGGCACCCTTGAATAATGCCTGCACTCAGCTTAGTAAGCTTATGACCAAGGCTCTTGATGAAGCCGGTCTAGCGCACGGTGCCATTCGTGTTATTAGCAGTCCTCGCCGTTTGGCGGTTTTGGTGGAGGATCTTTCGGTGGCAACCGAGGAAATCCATGAGGTTAAGCGTGGTCCTGCAAAGGCAATTGCGCTTGATGCAGACGGTGCGTATACAAAGGCTGCCGCTGGTTTTGCCCGCAAATGCGGGATTGAACCTGCTCAGTTGGTATGTAAGATGGACGATGATGGCCGTGAGTATGTCTTTGCAGAAATTAACATCGCTTCTCGTCCTGCCAAGCCTATTTTGACCTCGCTGTGCCACGATCTTATCGGCACGATTGAGTGGCCTAACTATCGCAGCCAACGTTGGGGTTGTGTTCGAGAGTCTTTTGTACGTCCTATTCGTTGGATTTGTGCACTGTTGGGCTCTGAAGTTGTGCCCGTACACTACGGTGATGTGAGTGCTTCCAATACTACGCGCGGGCATCGGGTGCTTTCTGAGGGTACCTATACGGTTGCCTCTCCCGCTGTGTATGAAGAGGTTCTTAAAGAGGCACATGTGCTTGATGCACCAGAGCGTGCTCAGCGTATTCGTGAGCAGATTGCACAGGTGCAAGCGGCGCGTCCAGGCAGTCATGTTGACACCCCTCAGCGCACGTTTGATGAGGTAGTTAATCTGTGCGAGTGGCCTACGGTTATGGTCGGCAGCTTTGATGAGGAATTTCTTGCTGTTCCTCACGAGATTATCTGTGAATCCATGCTTTCCAATCAGCGCTATTTCCCCATCTATGATGCAGAGGGCAAGCTTACGCGCGAGTTTGTTGTTGTTTCCAATGGAGATCCTACATACGAGAAGACCATCGTTAATGGCAATGAGCGCGTAGTGCGCGCCCGCTTGGACGATGCAAAGTTTTTCTATGAAGAGGACCTTAAGGTTGAGCTGGATGAATTTGTCCAGCGTTTGGACCGCGTTGTTTTCCAAGAAAAGCTTGGTACCGTTTTGCAAAAGGTTGAGCGCATGGAGCGCATTGCACGCGCTGCAGCTCAGGCCATCAAGCTGGATGAGGCACAAACCACGCAGGTTGTTCGTGCGGCTCATTTGGCAAAGGCGGACTTGGTAAGTCAAGCAGTCATTGAGTTCACGAGCCAACAGGGTGTTATGGGTGGCTATTATGCGCAGGCAGCTCAAGAGGATCCCCAGGTAGCCATTGCAGTAGCACAGCACTACCGCCCTCGCTTTGCTGGTGATGTTTTGCCTGAAAATACCTATGGTAAGCTGGTTGCTTTAGCGGATAAGTTAGATACCGTTGCTGCTCTGTTTGCGATAGGGGAGCCTCCTACGGGTTCATCCGATCCCTTTGCGGTGCGTCGTGCTGCCATTGGCATTATTGCGCTTTTGCGCGCATTGCCTGCAGTGCAGCTGCGTGCTCTTATCGACTGCGCTCTTGATGGGCTTGCACAGCAGGGTATATCTTTTGATAAGAACGATGTTGCGGTGCAGGTAGCCAATTTCTTTGGTGGCCGCCTGGCAACTATTGCCAAAGATGAAGGCGCCAAGCCCGATACCATTGAGGCGGTTAGTGCCGTTGGCATCATTGATCCGCAAGAGTTTCTTAATCGCGTTGCCGCTCTTGATCAGGCGCGTGCAACCAACCCAGAGCTCTTTTTGGCACTGGCCGGTGCGTTTGCCCGTGCTTCTCACTTGGCCGATGCATCCCTGGGCAGCCAGGTTGATGTTTCTATTCTGACCGATCCCGAGCAACAGTTGCTTCATTCCATCAGCTCTGCCGAGAAAAACGTTGGAGAAGCGATGGAGGCGGGCAACTTTGCCGAAGCTTTACACGCGCTTGCCCAACTGAAGGGCCCCATCGACCGATTCTTTGATGAAGTCATGGTCATGGACAAGGATGATACAGTTAGGAATAATCGTTTGAGACTGTTGAATCGTTTTTGCAACGTCTTTGCTGACGTAGCTAATATTGGAGCCCTGGCTCGCAAGAACTAGGTGCTTATTGAAAGGAATGCATGACGTGAAGGCAAACTTTGATCTTGTTGACGACACAGCCTGTGAGGACGTGCCTGTCGTACATATCTTGTCGGACTCTTTAGGTGATACCGCAAGTGAGGTAGTAAATGCCGCCGCCTGTCAGTTCCCCGATGAGTCCATTCGTATTGAGCGTTTGGCAAAAGTTTCCAATATCGAGCAGGTCCGTGAGTATTTAGACAGCCTGGATGATCCCGACAAGCAAACCGCTGTGTTCCACACCATTGTTGATGCCCGCTTGCGTGCCGATGTCCGCCGCGAGCTTGATCACAGGGGCATTCCTTCCATTGATTTGATGGGTCCTGCCATCACGGTTATGTCAAGCTTGACGGGTGAGGAGCCCAAGAACATTCCTGGTGTTATCCACAACACCGACGATCGGTATTTCCGTCGCGTTGAAGCCATGGAGTTCTTTGTTGAGCATGATGATGGCCGCAATCCACAGGATTTGGGTATGGCGGACGTTATCTTGGTGGGTGTTTCTCGTACCTCTAAGACACCACTGTCCATGTATCTTGCATTTTTGGGCTTTAAGGTGGCCAATGTACCTCTGGCCTTGGGTGTTGAGCCCCCTGCGGAGCTTTTGAATGTCAGTCCTTCCAACGTCTTTGGTTTAGTGTCCTCTACGGATGTATTGGCCGCTATTCGCCAGCGCCGCCTGTCTGATGATGCTGCCTTTGCCATTGCTGGCTCCTACGCAGATCCCCAAGAGATTGATGTAGAGCAGGATGAGGCGCGTAAATTTATGAAGCGTTTAGGCTGCATTATCATTAATACTGAGGGTAAAGCAGTGGAAGAAACCGCATCAGAAATTATCGAGCATATAGAATCTATTCGTAAGACGCGCGCCGCCCTGTCAGAGTAGTGTGGGGCAGTCTTAGCTGGCCGTATAAAGGCTTACTCGAATATACATAGGATGCACAGGAGATGTTCATAGCATCTCCTGTTTTTTATAACTCAGCACCAATATTGCATCTCTTTTTCGTCCGTCTACGGAAAATATGAGCCTATGAGCGGTTTTCGCTGTCCCAAATTTGTCCCTATTGGTAACAATTGGACTAAGACTTTACGTGTAGAGCGTGAGCTGGTTGCATACGTTGTGTGCATGGACCCAAGGAGTGTAAATGGCTGATACAAAACATGTTTACCGCTTTGGTAAAAACGCCGAAGGCGTTGATGTTACTGAAGCAGCAGGAAAAACAGTCGATGAAGCCAAGTACATTGTCGGCGGCAAAGGTGCAAACCTTGCCGAGATGGCTCGTATTGGCCTTCCGGTTCCTCCAGGATTTTCCATTACGTGCCAGACCTGTGTAGCGTATTCCAGCGCTGGCAATACCTGGACTGATCAGGCGGTTTTGGATGAGATTGATGCCGCACGAGAAGATCTTGAGCAGCGTATGGGCAAAAAGCTGGGCGATCCAAAGGATCCTCTGCTTGTTTCCGTTCGTTCTGGTGCACCGTTCTCCATGCCTGGCATGATGGATACCGTCCTCAATCTTGGTCTTAACGATGTTTCCGTCAATGGTCTTATCGCTCAGACTGAAAATCCTCGCTTTGGTTGGGACTCATATCGTCGCTTTATCCAGATGTTCTCCAATGTTGTTATGGGTGTAGATGCGGATCTGTTTGAGAATGCCATTACCTCCCGTAAGTTGGCTAAGGGCGTTAAAAGCGATACAGATTTGACCGCTGATGACCTAAAGGATCTGGCTGGTCAGTTCAAGGAGATTTTCTCCAAGCATGTGGATGCTAAGGAGCATCCCGAGGTTGTGGATGCTTCCGGTAAAGTCTCCTTCCCTCAAGATCCTCAGCTGCAGCTCAAGCTTGCTATCGAGGCAGTATTTGGCAGCTGGATGAACAGCCGTGCCATTTTGTATCGTAAACAGAACAAGATTTCTGATGATCTTGGTACTGCTGTAAACGTACAGGTCATGGTCTTTGGTAATAAGGGTGAGACCTCTGCTACCGGTGTTGCCTTTACACGTAACCCCGCAGATGGCACCAATGAGCGCTATGGTGACTTCTTGGTTAACGCTCAGGGTGAGGACGTTGTTGCAGGTATTCGCAATACTGAGCCCATTGATGACCTTATCAAGATGCCTGCCTTTAAGCAGTCTGGCGAGGAGCTCTTCCATATCTTTGAGGTGCTGGAAGATCACTACCGCGACATGATGGATATTGAGTTTACTATCGAGCAGGGCAAGCTTTGGATGCTTCAGACCCGTATTGGTAAGCGTACCGCTCTGTCTGCTCTTAAGGTTGCCATTGATATGCAGCGCGAGGGCCGCATCTCTAAGGAAGAGGCTGTACTTCGCGTGAATCCTTCTCAGCTGGATCAGTTGCTGCATCCACAGCTTGACCCCAGTGCCAAGGTTGAAGTTTTGGCTACCGGCCTTAACGCAAGTCCTGGTGCCGCTGTTGGCGAGGTTGTTTTCTCGTCTGATGATGCCGTTGCCTTTGCAGAGCAAAATCGTCCCTGCATTTTGGTTCGTTGGGAAACAAACCCCGATGACCTCAAGGGTATGGTTGCCGCAGAGGGCATCCTTACCAGCCACGGTGGAAAGACCAGCCACGCAGCCGTTATCGCTCGTGGCATGGGTTCTCCTTGCGTGTGCGGCGTAGAAGCGCTCAAGATAGATGCTACACGCAAGGAAGCGCGTGTTTCTGGCACCAATGTTGTTTTGCATGAGGGCGATGTCATTTCCATTGACGGTACCACCGGTCGTGTGGTTCTTGGCTCGGTTGCACTGGTTCGCCCTGATCTTAGTGGTGATCTTGAGGTTATTCTCGAGTGGGCGGATGAGATCCGTCTGGATGCTTCTCGCGGTCGCAACATTGGCGTCCGTGCAAATGCGGATAACCCTGATGATGCCCAGCTTTCTCGTGACTTTGGTGCAGAAGGAATTGGTCTGTGCCGTACCGAGCACATGTTCTTGGGTGAGCGCAAGCAGATCATTCAATCCTTTATCTTGGCTGAGTCTGACGGCGTAAAGGAGCATGCATTAGGTCAGCTTCTGGATGCCCAGAAGGGCGACTTCCTGGGTATGTTTGAGGCCATGAACGGACGCACCGTTATTGTGCGTTTGCTCGATCCTCCTCTGCACGAGTTCTTGGACAATCCACGCGCCATTGCGGTAGAGCTTGCTCACATGGAGGAGCAGGGTGCTCCTAAGTCTCAAATTGCCGAGAAGCGCAGCCTGCTGCGTCGTATTGATGCCATGGTTGAGGCCAACCCCATGCTTGGCCTGCGCGGTTGCCGTTTGGGCATTGTCTATCCTGAGCTGATTGACATGCAGATTCGCGCTATTGCCTCCGCTACTGCAGAGCTTAAGAGTCGTGGCCTTGATCCTAAGCCCGAGGTCATGGTGCCTTTGATTTCCACCGCAGAAGAGCTTATTCAGCTCCGTGCTCAGATTGAGAAGGACATTGAAGAAGTAGGCGCTCGCTATGGTATTGATCTGGATATTCCTATCGGTACCATGATTGAGCTCCCGCGCGCTGCTCTTGAGGCGGATGAAATTGGTAAGTATGCTGACTTCTTCAGCTTTGGTACGAACGACCTTACGCAGACAACCTTTGGTTTTTCTCGCGATGACGTTGAGAGTGCCTTTATCCCAACCTACCTCCGTCGCAAGATTTTGGCCTCCAACCCCTTTGAGACGCTTGATAGCGGCGTAAACAAGCTGGTCAAGATTGCACTTGAAAGCGGTCGCGCTGCCAATCCTAAGATTGTTTGCGGCGTTTGCGGTGAGACCGGCGGCGATCCTGAGTCCATTCACAGCTATTACGAGGATGGCTTGGACTACGTCAGTTGCTCGCCGTATCGTGTGCCCATTGCACGTCTGACAGCTGCTCAGGCAAAGATTTTGGCAAATGGCGGCGCTGTAGAGCGCGACGTGTAAGCATATGTAGGAAGCTTTGTGAGGGGAGGGGTTGTAAAACTCCTCCCTTTTTGCTGCATACACAGCGTTGCTGCTACACTGCTAGCAGAAAGGAGAAAGTATGTCCAATCAAACTCAGTTGGCTTATCGAGAAGTGCTTGAACAACGCGAGCACGAAATCCTGTCTGAGTATGCAGCATTTTCTGACATGACCGTGGGTCGTCTGCACGATGAGGAGCCCGATCTGTACCGCACGAGCTTCCAGCGTGATCGTGATCGTATCTTGCATTGCAAAAGTTTTAGACGTCTAGCGCATAAAACGCAGGTTTTTCTCGCGCCCGAAGGCGATCATTATCGTACGCGCTTGACGCACTCACTTGAGGTCACGCAAATTGCCCGTGCTATTGCTCGACCTTTGCGTCTTAATGAGGACTTAACCGAGGCAATTGCTCTGGGGCATGATCTTGGTCACACGCCCTTTGGTCATACGGGGGAGCGCACGCTTTCCAGGGCGCTTGCGGAATTTAGGCATCAGCCTGCAGACGAAAAAGGCCTCACACAGCAGTCTCTTATTTTTAAGCACAACGAGCAAAGTGCACGTATTGTTGATTTACTCGAGAAAAACGGACGAGGGCTTAATCTTACGCGTGAGGTTGTAGATGGTATTGTCTGCCACACTGGCAAGCAAAAAGCCATGACACGAGAAGGTCAAATTGTGGCCTTAGCAGATCGCATTGCGTATGTTTCCCACGATATTGATGATGCAACGCGTGCAGGTCTTTTATTCGAAGAGGATTTACCTCACGGGCCACGTCAAGTACTGGGAACGTGTTCCTCACAACGCATTGCCACGATGGTTGAAGATGTAATTGCCACCAGTCAGGCACAAAACGATATTTGCATGTCTCCCCAGGTGTTTGAGGCTATGATGGAGCTGCGTCGCTTTTTGAATGACAATATCTATACAAAAAGTGATGCCAAGGTGGAAGAACCTAAGGCAAATCAACTGCTTTATCTGCTCTTTTTCTATTTTGTAGAGCATATTGATGCAATTCCTGCGGAGTATCGTATTCATGATCAGGACAAACCTGAGATTCAAGTGGCTGATTTTATCGCTGGTATGACGGACCGCTATGCCATTAGAACCTTCCAAAACCTTATGGTTCCCCGCGCATGGCGAATGGGAGGTTCTTTATGAGTTTTGGAAAAGTGATTCGTATTGTGATGTCGCTACTCATTGTAGCGGCAGGTGCGACGGCGGTCTATCTTGCTTACACCGGTACACCGCTTCCGTTTATTCAGGGGTCTGCAAATAGCACGGATACGCTTAAGGAGCAAGATACCCCTCAGGAAAAAAGTCTTGATGATTACAGCTGGGCTGAACTGTCTCAGATTTCTAAAGAGATAGCTGCGGCTTCCACTGATGATCAGGCACGTGCTCTTGCGCAAAAATATAAGTTGGTGGACGAGCAGGGCAAGCTAAGCGATGAAGAGGTTCGTCTTGAACTCAGCGATGGTAGCGTTGCGTCCGCTCAACTGGTAGGTATTCGTCATGATGATATGTCAGATGGTTCAGGTAAGGCGGGTTTGACCTTTGTAACAAAGCAGGCGCTGGATCAGCACAGTATGAATGCCTCTGCTGATAACGCGGGCGGTTGGGAAGCATCAGAAATGCGCAGTTGGTTAGCGTCAACCGTGCTACCCAAGTTCCCTGCAGAGCTTCAATCGACGATTGTTTCTGTTAAAAAAGCTACGAACAATACAGGCAATACTCGTGATGCTTCCACGGTGAGCACAACTGATGACAAGCTGTGGCTTTTATCGGCAACGGAAGTCTGTGGCAAGATTGATTGGTTTGCACATGAGTATGGCAACCAGTATGCCTATCTTGATGACGTGGTTAATGCAGAAGGCACGCAGTATGAACGCTATACCAGTGAAGGAATTACGCCTCATTCTGATCCGTCAGGTACTTTGATTAAGAATTATCAAAGTGAGAAGTCTGCATGGTGGTACCGCTCGGCCTTCTTCTTTGTGTATGAAGGTTTGGAGCATCGTTACTTTTATAACGTACTTCCTACTGGTTACCCCTATGCTTATTCTGCTCCTAATGAGCAGTTGGGTGTTGTGGTGGGTTTTTGCATTTAGATGCTAAAAACCAATTATCACTTGCGCTCTGAAGTTGCTTAGATATACTGGACAGCTGTGTGTAAAACTATGTGTCGTCCGCTTGTGCGCCGGCACCTCTAGAGACGAGGATTCTAATGGATTACATTCGTGCTATTGAGCGTCAGCAGATCCGCGAGGATATCCCTACGCTGCAGGTTGGTGACAATGTAAAGGTTCACTATCGCATTAAGGAAGGCGATCGTGAGCGTGTACAGGTATTCCAGGGTGATATTATTCGCCTTTCTGGTGCTGGTTCTCGTGAGACCTTTACCGTTCGTAAGCTCAGCTTTGGTGTTGGCGTAGAGCGTACCTTCCTCGTACACAGCCCCAAGATTGCTAAGCTTGAGGTTGTACGTCATGGTGATGTTCGTCGTGCTAAGCTTTACTACCTGCGTGATCGCGTTGGTAAGGCAGCTCGTATTCGCGAGAAGCGCTAGACCGCTCGGTTTTCATGAGCTTGTTTATAAAGCCGTCCTTTTGGGGCGGCTTTTTACTTATCCAGATAATAGGGTATCCTGTGGCGTATAGGATACAGGACACAATTCACATAGTAGTAAAGGGGTTCTTATGGGGGCATATGGTCAGGCGCGTCCAGGTACGGCACGTGAGATCTGTGCTCTTTTATCCGATGCTCCCTTTGATGAAATCCCTGTCTTAGCTCAGCGGTATAGCGAGGATCCCCGTACGCAGGTCAAGCATGCTGTTGGCGTTGCTTTACGGCGCTACGAGAAGGAAACTGCAGAGCGTACGCGCGTAGTAACTATGTATCAGAAGATGCAAGAGTATGGCGGCCAGGGTATGGTACTGGGCGTAGATGAGGTGGGTCGTGGCGCGGTAGCAGGTCCACTTACGGTGTGTGCTGTGGCACTTCCAGCAGAGCCCATCATTTGGGGCATTAATGACTCCAAACAGCTTACTGCTGCACGCAGAGAAGCCCTTGCAGCGCAAATAGCACAACACGCACTTGCCATTGGCATTTCACATATAGAGCCTTCTTCCATTGACGCTGCAGGCATGGCCACATCACTTCGTATGGCCATGGCAAGCGCAATTAAAAATACGGGTGTGCAGGCAGACGCTGTGTTGATTGATGGCAATCCCGTACAGGTACATCCAAAAGAGCGCTGTGTTGTTAAGGGTGACGCTACGATTGCCTGTATTGCTGCTGCCTCCATTGTTGCAAAAGTTACGCGTGACGCTCTAATGGTTGCCTATGACGCAGAATATCCAGGCTATCATTTTGCAGAATCTAAAGGGTATGCCTCTTCAGAACATATTGCTGCTATCAAAGCAAAGGGCCTATGTCCCATCCATCGCGTCTCATTTTGCGGCAATTTCTTAGAGACGCCACCTCTCTTTTAACATTGCAACTGGTAGTGTTTGTCTCTTGTTGTTAGTTGTTTGGTTTGTGTAAGGCCTGTTTGTCATGCTGTGTGTGTAGAACTCTTTAAAGGAGGCAGCATGCATGATAGTTCTTCAAAAGCGCAAGAAAAAACTAAGGGCCGCATATATACCAAACCTATTACAGATTACTCAGCCCAAGAGGTTGGGCGTGAGGGAGAAAACATCGCCCAGCAATACCTCATTAAACGTGGATACACTATCCGCGCCACCAATCTCAAGATTGCGGGAGTAGAGATTGATATCGTTGCACAGAGCAACCAAAATGACACACTTGTTAATGTGGGAGAAGCACGAGAGCTTGTCCTTATCGAGGTAAAGACACGCGTGTGCCTGTGCAAGGACACAGAAGATACCTATCCCGAATATGCTGTCGATAGGCGCAAGCAAGCGCGCTATGCAAGGGCAGCGCAGGCGTTTGAAAGCTGTTTTGATTACAGTAGGCCCATACGCTTTGACGTTATTTCCATTCAGCTTATGAACGACAATCTTGCACGCATTCATCATAGTATTGGTGCCTTTGAAGTAGATGAACAGCAATGGCAGTGACAATTCATGCAGCAATTTTAAGAGGTATTACGGCTATTCCCATAGAGATTGAGGTTGGCTTATCTGGTGGCATTCCAGGTCTTACTATTGTTGGAATGCCCGATGCTGCGGTGTTGGAGGCGCGCTCACGTATACGTTGTGCCATGCGCGCAACGGGATTTTCCGTTCCACGGATGCATGTGACGGTTAATTTATCTCCTAGTGATATACGCAAATCGGGAAGTGGCTTAGACCTGCCCATTGCTGCCGCAATTCTTTGCGCGACACAGCAAATTCCTTGTTCTGCTTTTGATGAGTTTTTAGTTGTTGGAGAACTTTCACTGGATGGTAAGGTGTGTCCCGTGCGTGGAGAGTCTGCCTATGAACGGTACTGCCAAACGAATACTATGAATTTATGTGGAGCGTTGCAAACAAGTTCCTATGGGTGGAGTGTTCATACCCTTGCAGATTTACGCAGTCCTGCCAAAGCCAAAGAGCTTACGCATTCCTCTGCAGCAGTTGATAGTTACTTTACTTCTGAGATAGATGAGGTGGGGGACTACAATCAAGTGTACGGACAAGAGTTAGTCAAACGTGCGCTTGTCATTTCTGCAGTGGGTAAACATGGATTGCTCATGGTTGGACCACCTGGCGTAGGCAAAACTATGCTTGCACGTTGTCTTCCTCAAATCTTGCCACCCTTAACTCAAAAAGAACGACAAGAATCGTTGCTTATCCACTCCGTTGCAGGATTGCCAACACATAAAATCGCTCAAGGAATACCAGCCTTTAGAGCACCACACCATTCCATTTCTATGGCAGGAATGGTAGGTGGAGGACGGCCTGTTATGCCCGGTGAAATTTCTTTAGCACACAAAGGCGTACTTTTTTTGGATGAAATACCAGAATTTGCCTCCAATACACTCCAAGTGTTACGGCAACCTATTGAACAAAAATTGGTACGTCTTGTTCGTGCAGATGGTGTCTACGAATTTCCGTCCGATTTCTTACTCATAGCTGCTGCTAACCCCTGTCCTTGTGGCTGGTTTGGTGACAGCGGCCATACCTGTCGTTGTTCTAAGGCAGCTATCGATAAGTACCTCGGTAAGATTGGCGGCCCTCTGATGGATCGAATTGAGTTATATGTGGATGTTCCTCGTCCATCTGCAGCTCAAGTACTTGGTCAGCATGCTGGTTTATCTACCCAAGATATGAAAAAGCTTGTTTTAGAGGGACTATCATTTAGACAAGATCGCCAAGCCATGGCTCTCAAACATCCAACTCGCTCGCAGAACAACATAAAGTCAAATGACTTCATGTCCTTCTCGACAGAAGCACGACACGCTCTAGAATCATTTTCTGATTCGTATAGTTTGGGAGGTCGTGCCATTGCTCAAACCATTGCTCTTGCGCGAACCATTGCTGATATAGCCCAGCGTGAGCGTGTTGATGGTGATGATGTTATTGAAGCTGCAGCATATAGGATGCGTGATGTTGTATGACTCACCAGACAGCTTGTGCAGAGTTTGGCCGATAAGATCCGCGCTGGCCAGCAAGTTTAAATTCTTTGGATGCATCATATAAACGCCTGTACACCCTTGGCTGTTTGGATATCTTATATAAGCCCTCTCTTGCTATTATCGGCGCTCGTCGGGCAACTCCTTATGGCATTGCCGTTGCACAAATGGCTGGGCGTATTGCGGCAGAAAGCGACATTGTGGTTGTATCTGGTGGAGCTATGGGCGTTGATTATGCTGCAGCTAAAGCTGCTCTTGATGCCGGTGGTGAGATCATAATTGTGTCTGGCTGCGGCGCAGATGTGGTATATCCGCACAGTTCTGAAGATATTTTTTCTGCAGCAAAGGCTGGTAGGGGAGTCATTGTTTCCTGTGAGGCGTGGCACCAAGGTCCGAGACGCTATGCGTTTCCCAAGCGCAACCAGATCATTGCAGGGTTGTGCACTAGCTTGATCGTGACGGAAGCAGGCATGCCTTCGGGTACTTTTAGTACTGCACAGACGGCAGACAACCTACTCAAACATGTATATGCCGCACCTGGATCGATTTTCTCACCACAATCTCGTGGCACCAATCGGCTTATTGAAATGAACGCATCCATAATTTCTGACGAAGTTGCCCTTGAAACGCTTATTTCTCTTGATTTTGGTAAAAGCAGGCTTGTGTCGTCCGGAGATACTCCTATGCGCGGAAGAATTATTGAGGCGCTGGTGGCTAATCCCATGCGTCCCGATGAGCTGGCACTGCGTTTAGATGGTAATATTCTGACGATAATTCGTACGCTATCAGAGTATGAAGCGAAGCGCCTTGTAAAAAGATTGCCTGATGGTCGTTATTCGGCTTCAGAACAGTCATACTTAAACACATAAGACCCTAGGATAAGGATAGGTTTTGTGAGCGATTGTATGTCAAATAATCATGCTGTTACGGTTGTTGGCGGAGGTTTAGCGGGTAGTGAATGTGCGTTACAACTGGCTAAACGCGGTGTACAGGTGTATTTGTATGAACAGCGTCCGTTAGTTCATTCTGCTGCTCATCATAGCGATAAGTTCGCTGAGCTTGTCTGTTCTAATTCTCTTAAGTCCATGCGTGAAACCAGCGCAGCAGGACTACTAAAGCGTGAACTTTTGTATATGGAATCTGAGCTTATCAAACTGGCTGTGCAAGCAAGAGTTCCGGCAGGTGCTGCGCTCGCTGTTGATCGAGATATATTTTCCGCTCTTGTCACACAAGCAATCCAATCCAATCCGTATATTACGGTAGTCCATGAGGAAGTTTGTTCCATCCCTCAAGGTCTTTGTGTTATTGCTGCTGGTCCCTTATGTTCAGAAAAGCTTTTTAGCGCGCTTACGGCTTGTGTAGGAAGCGAGGGCAGCGCCTTTTATGATGCTGCCGCGCCTATTGTGGATGCTGACTCTCTTGATAGGGAGATTATTTTTGAGCAGTCGCGCTATGGTGTATCTGGTGTAGGTGACTACCTTAATTGCCCGCTCAATAAGCAAGAATACGAAGCGTTCATTGCTGAACTTCTCAATGCTCAGCGTGCCATTTCTAAAGACTTTGATCAATCCGATCTGTTTAACGCCTGCCAGCCGGTAGAAGAGATTGCTCGTACTGGCATAGACTCGCTGCGCTTTGGAACGATGAAGCCTGTAGGCTTAACTGATCCCCGTACTAATAAACGTCCGTGGGCGGCAGTTCAGCTGCGTCCTGAAAATAAAGACTGTACTGCATATAACCTGGTTGGCTTCCAAACAAACCTCAATTGGGGAGAGCAAAAACGTGTCTTTCGTATGATTCCAGGATTAGAGCATGCAGAGTTCTTCCGCTATGGCGTTATGCATCGTAATTCATTTTTGGATAGCCCTCATGTACTTGACTCAAGTTTTGCGCTTCCGGGTATGCAAACGCGCTTTGCAGGTCAAATTACAGGAACCGAGGGATATGTTGAGGCAATTGCCTCTGGCTTGTTGGCAGCACTTAATACCTATGCAGACCTTTCTGGGGTACAGCAGGTACAGCTTCCCAATACGGGTGCATTTGGCTCATTGGTAGCCTATGCTACCAATCCTCAAACACAAGACTATCAACCTATGCATGTAAACTTTGGAATCATCAAGCCTCTTGATCAGCAGATACGCAGTAAAAAAGAACGATATGCTGCCTATGCTGCACGTGCTACGAATGACTTACATGCTTACATTTCTTCTCGACCAGATCTGTTCCCCAACGGGATTGGTCAAGACATACTTCCTGTACTTGAGGACTAATTGTTATGTCTGATACGGATGTTTGTACACGCAGTGCTTCTCAAGAACGGTTTAAAACCTATATCGAGCAGTTTATTACCTTTGATGACGATATAAGAAATCTATCGAGCAATACCTTGCGAGCTTATGCCACAGATCTACATGCGTTTGCAGAGTGGTTAAAGCGTGAGGCAGTAGATCCTCTCAAAGTAAGTCACAGAGAACTGCGTGGATATCTTCTTGAGCTTACTCGCGCTGGCTATTCTGAGAGAACTATTAACCGGCATCTTTCGGCCCTTCGCTCCATGTATAAGTGGCTTATGCGTGAGGGGCTCATACAAGAGAATGCCATAGCAGCTATGGTAAGTCCTAAGATTTCTAAGACATTACCGCATGTTATGTCACACACTGAGGTGATCCAACTTTTTAAAACCTGCGAAGGCAGCGATGCACAATCCATAAGAGATACAGCCTTTCTTGAACTGCTTTATGCAAGTGGCGCACGTATTTCTGAGCTGGCAAATCTTTGCATTAAGGATGTTGATTTTACACAAAGACAACTCACACTATTTGGAAAGGGATCCAAGCAGCGAATTGTTCCTTTGTATAGTCATGCCCTTAATGCTACGCAATGCTATTTGGAACAGTCACGTCCACAGCTTATAGCCAAAGCCCGTGGAGCACATTCAAACGATTCTGGTGCCGTTCATGAAAAACTCTTTATCTCAACACGAGGCAGAGCAATGTCTGCGGCAGCATTAAGAAAGGTCTTTGAGAGACACATTGTTCAGGCAGGATTAGATCCAACGCTTACACCACATGCTATGAGGCATACCTTTGCAACGGTTATGTTGGATGGAGGAGCGGATTTGCGCAGTGTTCAGGAGCTTCTCGGCCATAAGAGTTTATCTACGACACAGATTTACACGCACTTATCGGTATCGCGCTTAAAAGAAGCGACAAAACAAGCACATCCGCGCGCTTAGTCCGGTGGCTCTATACACATGATACGATGGGTTTATGTACGTAAAACTCGTGCTTTCTAAATAGCTAAAGAGCTGATATACTTCATCGAGTTGTGTAAAAGGCACAACTATCTATTACACACGTGTGGCTACCTATTTGCCATGGTGCCTAAGACTAAGCCAGGTTTTGGGTGGTTCAATAGGGCTGATACCGCACGGAGGCAAACCAAACTGGAGGTTTTACTATGGCTGCAAAGATTAGCATTAAGACGCTGCTTGAGGCTGGTTGCCACTATGGTCATCAGACTCGTCGTTGGAATCCTAAGATGAAGCCATTCATCTTTGGTGAGCGCAATGACATCTACATTCTTGACCTTAAGCAGACTCTTGTGGGCGCTGATAAGGCATATACCTTCCTCAAGAACATCACTGCTAAGGGTGGCACTGTTTTGTTTGTAGGCACCAAGAAGCAGGCTCAGGAGCCCATTGCTACTCAGGCTGCACGCTGCAATATGCCCTACATTAACCAGCGCTGGCTCGGTGGTATGCTTACCAACTTTGTTACCATGCGTTCTCGTATTGATCGTATGGAAGAACTTGAGGCTATGGTAGAGGATGGTCGTATGGCCACCCTTCCTAAGAAGGAGCAGGCTGTTCTCGGCAAAGAGCTCGATAAGCTCCAGCGTAACTTGGGCGGCGTTCGTGATATGAAGGCTGTACCTCAGGCTATTTTTGTAGTGGACACCAAGCGTGAAGAGCTGGCTGTTCGTGAGGCAAACCGTCTTCACATCCCTGTTGTTGGTCTTTTGGATACCAACTCTGATCCTGATGTGATTGATTACGGCATTCCTGCTAATGATGATGCTATCCGCTCTGTATCTCTGATGTGCGAGCTTATGGCAGATGCCGTTCTTGCTGGTTCTGGCAAGGAGCAGATTTCTGAGGCCGAGATGGCTGCAGAGGCTACAGAAGCACCTGCTGCTGAGTAGTTAATTTCTCTGAGCTTCTTTTAGCAATTTTGTTTTAATCATTCTTAACCCCCAAGGGAGGGGATTTACATGGCTACTATTACCGCAGCTCTCGTAAAGCAGCTTCGTGAGATGACCGACTCTCCTATGATGGAGTGCAAGAAGGCTCTCGTAGAGGCTGATGGCGATCTGGAAAAAGCAGTAGACGTTCTTCGTAAGATGGGTATTGCCAAGGCCGTTAAGCGTGCTGGTCGCGATACAAATGAGGGCACCGTTGCTGCTTACATTTCTGAGGATGGTAAGTCGGGCGCATTGCTTGAACTCACCTGTGAGACTGACTTTGTAGGAACCAATCCTAAGTTCACCGGCTTTGCTGCCAAGCTTGCTGAGGTTGTTGCAAAGAATGATCCTGCCGATGTTGATGCGCTGAAGAGCCTTGAGCTTGGCGGTTCTACCGTTGAGGCAGAGCTTACCGAGATGATCCACGTCATCGGTGAGAACATGAAGGTAAATCGCTTTAAGCGCGTAAGCGTTGAGTCTGGTGCGCTTGCAAGCTACATTCACCTGGGTGGCAAGTTGGGTGACATTGTAACCTTTACCTTCAACAATGACGCAACCGCTCAAAACGATGAGTTCAAGACCTTTGCTCACGATGTGGCTATGCAGGTTGCTGCTGCTAACCCCGCTGCAGCACGCCGCGAGGATGTAGATGCAGACGTTGTTGCACGTGAGAAGGCAATCTATATGGCACAGGCTGCAGAGTCTGGCAAGCCTGAGGCAATTCAGGAGCGTATGGCACAGGGCAAACTGGAGAAGTTCTATAAGGAGAATGTCCTTACCGAGCAGGACTTCATCAAGGATGGCTCTGTAACGGTTTCTCAACTTGCTGAGCAGGTTTCTAAGTCCTGTGGCGATGAGATTAAGGTTGCTGGCTTTGAGCGCTTTGCCTTTGGTGATGAGGACTAAGTTTTCTCATTAACCCAATCAAGAGCCGACGTCTTTGATGTCGGCTCTTTTTCTATGTAAAGTGTTCGCTTATCAAGCGTGTTGTTCCTTATGGAGCTTGCTTTGGTAGAATTGATAAGGTCGTGGTAAACGCCTTTGGGTGCAGCACTTCGGCCGACTACCACAAATCAAGGAGGTCGTAGGCTTTGTCCGATTACAAGTACAAGCGCGTATTGCTCAAGCTGTCCGGTGAGGCACTCATGGGATCTGGTGAGTATGGGATCCAGGCAGACGTATTAGACCGTTTGGCTCAGGAGATTAAGCCGGCATACGATCATGGAATTCAAGTTGCTATTGTTGTAGGTGGCGGCAACATCTTCCGCGGTCTTGCGGGTGCTGCATCTGGTATGGACCGCGCACAGGCAGACAGCATGGGTATGCTTGCCACGGTTATGAATAGCCTTGCCTTGCAGGATTGCTTTGAACGCAATGGCATGATGTGCCGTGTTATGACTGCTATCGAGATGCATGAGGTAGCAGAAGGCTATATCCGCCGCCGTGCCATTCGCCATCTTGAGAAGGGTCGTGTGGTTATTTTTGCGGCTGGTACCGGTAACCCCTACTTTACAACGGATACCGCAGCTGCACTCCGTGCTTGTGAGATCGATGCAGAGATTCTTATGAAAGCAACAAAGGTAGACGGCATCTATGATAAGGACCCTGTTGGTAATCCCGATGCTAAGCGCTTTAATGAGGTGTCTTATCATACGGTATTAACGCGCAATCTTAAGGTAATGGACGCAACGGCAACGGCACTGTGTAGCGACAATAACATGCCAATGCTTGTATTTAATATTGATCAGGTTGGTGTATTTGACGATGCCCTAAAGGGTAAAAACGTTGGTACCACTGTTGTAGAAGAGGAGAGCGAATAATGAGCGAGTATACCGATAAGGCTAAATCTAATATGGAGAAGTGTATAAGCGCTCTTGCGTCAAATTTCTCCAAGGTACGTACTGGTCGCGCCAATCCTCATATTCTTGACCCCATTATGGTGGATTACTACGGTGTTTCCACTCCCATCACTCAGCTTGCTGCTGTCAAAGTTCCTGAGGCAAGCATGTTGGTAGTGGAGCCATGGGATAAGTCTTCCCTCAATGCAATAGAAAAAGCAATCGAGAGCTCTGATCTTGGGATTACTCCTGGCAATGATGGCGTTTGCATCAGGCTTCCTTTCCCTTCTCCCACAGAGGAGCGTCGTCGTGAGCTTGCTAAGGAGTGCCGTGCACTAGCAGAAGAGGCTCGTATTGCCATCCGCAATGTTCGCCGCGACTATAACAACAAGATCGAGCGCGATGACGAGTATTCTGAGGATGAGGTCAAGCGTGAGCAAAACCAAATCCAAAAGCTTACCGATACCTACGTAGCTAAGATTGATGAGATGCTCAAGACAAAAGAGTCCGAGGTCATGGAGATCTAGCGTGGTACCTGACTTTTTAAAGCTTCAAGACTACTACGCCAACGCACCTTCTGATATTTCACTTGCAGACATTAAGCTTGATAGCTTGCCTCGTCATATTTCTATCATCATGGATGGAAATGGGCGCTGGGCTCGTGCGCAAGGTTTGGATAGAAGCCAAGGTCATAAGGCGGGAGTCATTTCTCTTAAAGAAATCATCACCTCCTGCGTGCGCCTTGGCATTGATGTTTTGTCTGCCTATGCGTTTTCTACCGAGAATTGGCGGCGTCCTCAGCATGAGGTAGATCTTCTCATGCAGCTCTTTGCTCAAACACTTATCAAGGAGCTCCATCTATTTGAGGAAGAGAACGTCAAGCTCGTGTTTCTTGGAGACCTTACGGCGCTTCCCAAAAAGACGCGTGAGACCTTTGAACTGGGGCTTGAGCGCACTCAGAACAATACGGGTATGGTTTTAGCACTGGCGGTTAACTATGGCTCTCGTGCAGAGCTTGCCCGTGCAGTTCGTCTCATTGCTCAAGAGGTTGTTGATGGAAACATAACTCCCGAGAAGATCGACGAAATGTCTGTATCGCAACATCTCTATACGGCTGGGTTACCCGATCCAGAACTGCTCATTCGTACATCCGGTGAGCTGCGTCTCTCTAATTTTCTCTTATGGCAGCTTGCCTATACTGAGTTTTACGTTACCGATATGTTCTGGCCCGACTTTGATCGATGGAAGCTCTTACGTGCCCTTGCAAGCTTCCAATCGCGTGACCGACGCTTTGGGGGAGTGAAGTCCTAAATGACAACCTCTCATGATTCTGATGTAGCATCCACAAATAGCACTCGCCCTGCAGAAGCTGATCAGGTCTCTACACAATCAAAGATGCAACAGCGAGCAATCCGCGTGCTTTATGGCGCGGGCTACGCGGTTCTTACCCTTGTCGCTTTATTGATTGGCCGGTGGACGACTACCGCGCTTATTTGTTTGTATGCAGGTCTGTGTTGCTTTGAGTTCTTTAAAATGATGCGCATGGCTGGTCGTAATCCCAATGAATTTATTGGGATTGTTGCAGCGGTAGGTTTTCCTTTAGCTGCTCATTTTTCACTCTATTGGGTAGCAATTGTGTTTTATCTGCTTGCCACCGCAACGGGTATTTGGTTTGTTAATACACCAAGATCAAACATTTCTGATGTTGCGCTTACCATTTTTGGACCCGTATATACCGGCATGCTCTTTATCTCAGTTATTATTTTGCGTGCGATAAACCCCAGCATCATGGGTGGTGTGCTTACCTTCTTGGCCATGTCTTCTATTTGGCTTAATGACACTTTTGCTTACGCTGTAGGCACACGCATTGGTAAGCATAAAATGGCACCACGTATCTCTCCTGCAAAGTCTTGGGAGGGCTTTGTTGGAGGTATGTTTGGTTCTCTTTTTATATGGGTATTTTTGTCTAAAACCTTACTTCCCATGGATCTACCCATTGCATTGTGCACTGGATTAGCCACAGGGCTTATGGGTGTCTTTGGTGATCTATTTGAGTCGCGCATTAAGCGTGGGGTTGGGGTCAAAGACTCAGGCAATGTCTTACCAGGACACGGCGGCATGCTTGATCGTTCTGATTCGCTGCTTTTTGGTCTTATCGCTGCAACCTTTATTTTGATGTTAGGTGGAATCATTTGAGTATCTTCGAAGCTCCCTGGCCTGAGGTCAAACGCCCAGAAGTACTTCGCATTGCAATTCTTGGTGCTACCGGATCTATTGGTACCCAAGCATTAGAGGTATGTCGCAAACATGCACACAGGCTGCAGGTTGTGGCCTTATCGGCAGCCCGTTCTGCCGATGAGCTCATAGAGCTTGCCCAGGAATTTGGTGTAAAGCATCTTGCCCTTGCAGATGAAAACCAGCGCACGGCAGCAGCTGTCAATCAGCTGGGTTCAGATGTGCAGCTTGGGTTTGGTAACCAAGCAGTCGCTGATCTTACAACTCTTGATGAGGTTGACCTTGTTTTAGTAAGTGTTGTAGGAGCAGCAGGCATTCTGCCAACCTATACTGCCCTTATCAATAACAAGACAGTGGCGCTTGCCAATAAAGAAGCTCTGGTTTGCGCGGGTGAGCTTTTGATGCCCCTGGTCAAACCAGGCAAACTCATTCCGGTTGATTCTGAGCATTCAGCCATTTTCCAATGTCTGTTGGGAACACAGCCACAGCAGGTGAGCCGTATTTGGCTTACCTGTTCCGGCGGACCCTTTTACGGCAAGAGCGTAGCTGAGCTGCGTAACGTCACTGCAGATCAGGCGCTTAAACACCCCAATTGGAAGATGGGACCAAAGATTACCATAGACTCTGCCACGCTTATGAATAAGGGTTTGGAAATTCTTGAGGCCCACCATCTGTTTGGTGTAGCAATCGATGATATTCAGGTGTTAGTGCAGCGTCAGAGTCGTATTCATTCTATGATAGAAACCATCGATGGTTCAGTCATAGCACAGCTTGGTCCTTCTGATATGCGTGGTCCAATCCAGCTTGCCTTTAGCTATCCCGAGCGCTGGGAAGCCCCTGCAACGCCTGTCAATTTCTTTGAGCAAACCAGCTTGGATTTTGGACCTGCAGATGATCAAACCTTTAGGTGTTTGGAGCTTGCTCGTCAAGCAGGTCGCACAGGTAAAACCCTGCCTTGCATTCTTAACGCTGCAAACGAGGTGGCAAACCTTGCATTTAGGCAGCACAAGCTCTCGTTTTTGCAAATTGCGCAGCTTGTTGAGAAGGTCATGGATCATATACCCGTGCAAGATTTAGTTTCTTTAGAGCAGCTCACAGAGGTAGATACGCATGCGCGTACAGTAGCAGAACAGTATATTCGTGAGGTAATCTGATGCCCCAGTTTGTTTCTACGATCTCAGCAATCTTTTGGGGAGTCTTAGTACTCTCCATTTTAGTAACCGCTCATGAAGCAGGGCACTATTTTGCAGCCCGTCTTTGTAAAGCGCGCGTTACCGAATTTTTTATCGGCATGCCCTCCCGTCATAAATGGTCGTGGCGCAGCAAAAAGCATGGTACCGAGTTTGGAATCACTCCCATCCTGTTGGGTGGTTATACCAGGATTTGTGGTATGTCGCCGCTTAACCAGCTTGAATATGCCCGCGGTCTTGAATTGGTGCAAACGCAGGGCAGCATCGAGGTAGAACAAGCCGCACAGCAGCTGGATTGTTCCGTAGAAGATGCCTATGACATCTTTGAAACCTTGGTGGATTGGGCTGCCATTGAGCCTGATTATGAGTCGCATGAGGGCGATAAACCCAAAGGGCGCAGCTTACCAAACTCATATAAAACTACCTTACGTGATAGTGCATTTAACACCAAGTTTGATGATTCCTTTGACGAAAATACCGAGCTTATGCAGGCTGGTACGGCACAGCCCTTAACCATGACTGCTCAGGACTTTTTGGATCAAGAGCGCTCAAAAATCTATGTGGGCAAAAAATTCTGGGCTCGTTTCTTTATGATCTTTGCAGGTCCAGTTGCAAGCTTTATTACCGGTGTCCTGTTCATGGTGCTTTCTTTGAGCGTGGTAGGTCAAGAGGTGCCAACAAATGATCCTATGATTGGTGCTGTTGTTGAGCATTCTCTTGCTCAACAAGCTGGCTTACAGTCCGGAGACCGCCTGCTTGCTGTAGATGACCACAAGGTAGATAGCTTTACGGACCTTGCTGGCTTGCTTAAAGATAAGTTTGATAAGCATGAGGCCTTTGAGCTGTCTTATCAGCGTGATGGATCTGCTCAATCGTTGCAGATTACTCCAGCTCAAAACGATACGGCCTTGGGAATATACGCACCTACAAAATGGGCACACCTCTCTGTTGGAGAAGCTCTTAACATTACCTGGAAGTTTTCAGTACAGATTGCTCAATTTGCGGCCAAACTGATAGTTCCCACGCAAACCATGAATGTGGTTTCTCAGTCATCTTCCATTGTGGGGATTTCTGTTATGGCTTCTCAAGCTGCCTCTTCTGGTCTGGGTACGCTTTTATTATTTGCTGCACAAATTTCTCTTTCACTGGCCTTTATGAATCTGCTGCCTATCCCTCCTTTGGATGGCGGTAAGATTTTGATCGAGTTTATACAGGTCATTATCCGTAAACCCCTCAGCGAGCGTACGCAAAGCTATATCTCTTTTGTAGGAATTGCTCTGTTTGCTTGTCTATTCTTGCTGTCGCTTAAGAACGACATTCTTCGATTTATCTAAGGTTGTGTAGTTTGTCATGGTAATTACTCATGCTAAGCGCCACGACCGCGCGCAGACACAGCGCGTACAGGTTGGTAGCGTAGCAGTAGGTGGGGGAGCGCCCATCTGTGTTCAATCAATGACCAATACCAATACCGCAAATCCTCAAGCTACCTTAGCTCAGATTACTTGTTTAGCTGCAGCGGGCTGTGAAATTATTCGTGTTGCCTTGCCCAATAAAAATGCGATTGGTGGCTTTGAAGAGATCTGTGCTCGGTCCGAGCTGCCTGTAGTAGCAGATATTCATTTTGATCACAGGCTGGCCATTGAGGCCGCTCGTCGCGGAGCTTGTGCGTTGCGTATCAACCCTGGCAATATTGGTTCGTTTGCTAAGGTTGATGCCGTTATAGAAGCCGCTGCACAAGCTCATATTCCCATTCGTATTGGAGTAAATGCCGGTTCATTGGCCAAAGAATTTGATGTGCGTCAGGACATGACTCAGCCTCAAAAACTGGTTGCCTCATCTGAGTCATTTGTGAGCTATTTTGAGGAGCATGGCTTTACCGATATCGTTCTTTCTGCAAAAGCGCATGATGTTACTACTACCTTGGAAACGTACCGAGAACTCTCACGCGCCTTGCCTCATATTCCACTACATCTTGGGGTAACAGAGGCGGGTACTGCTTTCCAAGGCACTATCAAAAGTGCCATTGGTCTGGGCTGTTTGCTGGAACAGGGGATTGGCGATACCATGCGTGTATCGCTGACCGCAGATCCGGTAGAAGAGGTTAAAGTTGCTTGGGAAATTTTGGCAGCACTGGGTATACGCCGCCGTAATCCAGAGTTGGTAAGTTGTCCTACCTGCGGCCGTACCAAGATTAATCTCATTCCTATTGCAGAAGAGGTAGAACGTCGTCTACAAACCATTTCTGCACCTATTTCTGTTGCCGTTATGGGTTGTGAGGTTAACGGCCCTGGTGAGGCGCGCGATGCAGACATTGGCGTTGCTTGTAGCTGTGGACAAGGCTTAATCTTTGCCGGAGGAAAAACCCTGAGACGCGTACCAGAAGAGCAGATTATAGATGCACTGTTTGAGGAGATTCAGAAGCGTTTTTGCTAATGCCGATACAGCGTTTATTATCTAAGAGCAAACACAATAGATAGTAGTGATGCAGCTAGTATCCATCTATTTCAAAGTACGTTAGTGTGGGGATGACCCCAAACAGAGAGGATTTCTCGTGAAGTCATTTCATAAGATGAGTAAGCTCTATGCGCCTACACTTAAAGAAGATCCTACAGATGCCGAGCTTGCCAGCCATAGACTCATGCTTCGTGCCGGTCTGATTCGCAAAGGAGCTGCCGGTCTTTATAGCTATTTGCCGCTTGCATGGCGCTCTCTTCTTAAGATTGAAACTATCATTCGAGAAGAAATGGACGAGATTGACGCACAAGAAATGCTCGTTCCTATTTTGACCGATGGAGACCTCTGGAAACAGTCTGGTCGTTGGGATGTCTATGGTCCAGAGATGATGCGTATGCATGATCGCCATGAACACATCTACGCGCTTGGCCCTACACACGAGGAGTCTTTTACGGATCTAGTCCGCAATGAGCTGCGCTCATACAAACAACTTCCCGTAACGCTGTATCAAATTCAGGATAAGTTCCGTGATGAACGTCGCCCACGCTTTGGTCTGATGCGCGGAAGAGAATTCATTATGAAGGATGCTTATTCCTTCTCGGCAGATCAAGAGTCACTGCAAGAGTGCTATGACCAGGAAAAAGAAGCATATGCAAAGATTTGTGAGCGCATAGGCTTGCGCGCCTTACAGGTAGTTGCAGACTCTGGTCAAATTGGTGGAGATACGTCTGTTGAGTTCATGGCATTGGCAGAGGCAGGTGAGGCAGAGCTTGTATATTGCAACGACTGCGGCTGGGCAGCAGACGTGGAGGCGGCTACTGCAAAGGTTTGTCTGCAGTCTTCTGGTGCAGGAGTGCTTGAGCGCGTGCATACCCCTCAGATCTATACGATCGAGGATTTGGCGGAGCAGCTGGGTGTTCCCACATCGGCAACGGTTAAAGCTCTTGCTTTGGTAGACCAGCAAAACAATAATGTGGTGTGCTTGATTCCTGGTGATCATGAGCTGAACGATTGTAAGGCCGAGAAGTACTTTGGTGAGTATCACTTTATGACGGAAGAAGAGCTGGCTCAGGCTGGCTTGGTTCGTGGCTTTATGGGACCGGTAAACCTTCCTGAAACTGTTACCGTCTATGCGGACAGCACTCTTAAAGATATTGAGTATTGGACCGTTGGCGCTAATGAGCCTGATTATCATTTCTTGCATGCTCAGCAAGGTCGCGACTTTACTATCACTAACTGGGTAGATTTGATCTCTGCAAAGGCCGATGACCTCTGTCCTCATTGTGGTGCTCCGCTTAAGAGTGCGCGTGGCATTGAGGTTGCCCAGGTGTTCCAGCTGGGCACCAAATACTCTGAATCCATGGGCGCCACCTTTATGGATGTAAATGGTCGTGAGAAGCCTCTTATGATGGGCTCTTACGGCATTGGTGTTTCTCGTGCCTTGGCTGCTGTTATTGAGCAATACCACGACGCTCATGGTATTTTCTGGCCTGTTAGTGTTGCTCCGTATGAGGTTGAGGTTATACCACTTGATATACAAGATGAGGTCGTATGGCCTGTAGCTACCGAGATTGCCTCTGAGCTATCCAAACTCGGCGTGGACGTGTTGCTTGATGATCGTAAAGAGCGTCCAGGCGTTAAGTTTGCGGATGCTGATTTGATTGGTATGCCGTATCAGATAATCTGTGGTAAGAAGGCTGTTGTGAGCGGCAATGTTGAGCTTAAGAACCGTGCAACAGGCGAGCGTAGTGAAGTTGCTATTTCTGAGATTGCTGGCATACTTGCCAAACTCATTGAAGAGCAGCGCCGATAAGTGTCTACATAAGATACGTTAGTGCAGAACTTACACTGACAATCAAAGAAAGGTCGGAAGAGAATCTCTTCCGACCTTTTACATGCGTTGGTGGGCGATATGCGATTTGAACGCATGACCCCTTCCGTGTGAAGGAAGTGCTCTACCCCTGAGCCAATCGCCCGTGCGTTCTTACTATAGCAGAATATATGCAAAGTGCGTTATAGATTTTTAGGTCTTATCACAAAGCCAGTATTGCAATAAATGAGTCCTTACAATGCTATGATCGATTCAGTAGCTAGTTACAATAGTAAACAAAAAGAAGCTGAAGCATCTGCCCTAAGTGAGTTGGGGGTGTTCGATAGTGTCTAAACTCAGATGCAAGGTCATCCTAGCCCAGAGTTTGTCTTTTAGGTACAAGAACCAGAAAACCCCGGCACTGGATTCATTTGACCTTGACCTTTACGAAGAAGAAATCGTATGTGTCCTTGGTCATAATGGTGCTGGCAAAACAACCCTTCTGAATCTCATATATGGAATCCTGCGACCCAACACCGGAAAGGTCCTCATTAACCAAGAAGTCATTCAGAGCTACCGCGATATCTTTTACCTAGACTCGCACTTTGCACTTAATGAAGACATGACCGTGGCAGATAACCTGGAGTTCAGACTTGCTCTACTAGGAAATGAATCAATAGATCCCACCAAAGAGCTGGATCAATTCTCATTACAGCGTCACAAAGATATGCCGATAAAGTGTCTTTCGAGTGGACTTCGTCAAAGGGCAAGCCTTGCAACTGGCTTTTGTGTGAACCCCTCACTGGTACTGTTGGATGAACCTACGAATACAGTAGATCAAGAAACAAGGTTTCTGCTGGAGGACATGCTAAAAGATTGCAAGCACAGCCATAGATCTGCTTTGGTAGTATCCCATGACTTGGATTTTGCCTATAGTGTTGCTGACTATTGCATTGTGATGCAGGATGGCAAAAGGGTGGCTCAAATAGAACCCAGCAAGTACCCTAGCAGCAAAGATTTCCAAAATGAGTACTTATTGATTACGAGTAGACAGAGACGTTCCTATGCTTCTAACCATCATTAGACATGATTGCAAAGCTCTAAAGTACCAAGGAAAAATGCTACTTATGAACGGAATTCTTGTCCTTGGTCTCTGTTTTGCTGCTTATGCGATTTCTCATGTAAACACTTCTGGAGTATTGTTATTTGGGCGCGCCAATTTGCAGCTAGTGCTTATCGTATTGCTCGGGGCTTCTAGCTGCGTAGAGTTTCTCGGACGGGCGCTCTTGTGTGACATTGATGACGGAACGAGAGCTACTGCATTTTATTGCGGTATCAAACCATTTGAGTATGCAAGCGCTAAGGCCATCATTCCTCTTTGTATCAGCATTGCTGATGTTATATTGTTTGGAATTGTAGCCTCATACTTCTCACCATCTTTTGCAATTTTGTTGCAAGGCGCAGGTGGCTTAATCGGAGCTTACATTCTGGACATACTTTTCTGTGTTAGTGCAATACATACAATTAGTGTATTTCTCAGACCCGATACAAAAAGTAGACCAAACTTTCTTATCTATATTGTGATTATGCATATTCCTATCATTGCTTTTTGTAGCCCCTTAAACAATTTGCTACTTTTTTGTATTGTAATAATGCTCTGCACATTTATAGCGCTTGTTATATACATATATGCCATATCTAAGAAATAACAGTCAAATATTGGACTTATAGATAATGACTAACAGAAGCTACGATGACTCGACAACCGTATAAGGTATAGTGCATTTCACCATAGAGCACCGCTCTCATACAGATTAAACAGGAGCAAAGGGGGAGTTATGGTTGATATAGAACTCAATATTGCTGGCATTGCAAAATGTCATGGGGCTGTGTTGGTTGATGCTTCTCCTGCAGTATTGGTTGAAGAAGCACTACGCAAAAATGAGGGAATTCTCACAGATACCGGTGCGCTTGCAGTTGAAACAGGCTCATATACCGGACGCTCGCCAAAGGATCGTTTTATTGTTGATACGCCTGACGTACACGACAACATTGCCTGGGGAGCTGTTAATATTCCCTTTGCACAAGAGCACTATAAGCGTATCAAGAATGACTGCGTCAACTATCTTTCAGCTCGAGACCTCTATGTAGTTCACGCTATAGCCGGAGCTGACAAGCGTTGGTGCAGGAAGTTTCTGGTTGTCTGCGAGCGCGCAAGTCAGGCACTCTTTGCTCATCAGCTATTGGTACGTCCTTCAGAAAAGCAACTAGAGACCTTTGTGCCCCAAGACTTCTCGGTATTGGTGGCTCCTGGGCTTAAACTTAACCCAGAGCTTCATCATACGCATTCAGAAGCAGCCATACTTATAAACTTTGAAGACAAGTGCATCATTGTGGTAGGTACTTCTTATTCCGGAGAAATCAAAAAATCAATCTTCTCTGTCATGAATTACCTCATGCCACTTGAAGAAGAGATCCTTCCCATGCATGCTAGTGCAAACATGGATCCACATACGGGCGAGACCGCGCTCTTTTTTGGCCTTTCGGGAACTGGCAAGACCACGCTTTCTGCAGACCCTCAACGTATGCTCATTGGTGATGATGAACATGGCTGGGCCGCTGATTCTATCTTTAACTTTGAGGGTGGCTGTTATGCCAAAGCCATTAGAATTTCCCCTGCAACTGAACCTGAGATTTTTAAGGCCGTACGTTTTGGTGCCGTGTGTGAAAACGTAGTAGTTAACCAGGCTACGCGTATACCTGACTATTTTGATAGTTGCCTTACCGAGAATACACGTCTTGCATACCCCTTGGATTACATTGAGAATGCCCAAGTGCTGGGCCAAGGTCGCTATCCTAAGGTTATTATTTTCCTCACAGCTGATGCCTTTGGTGTTTTGCCACCCATCTCTCGTTTAAGCAAGCACAGTGCCATGTACCATTTCCTCTCCGGTTTTACCAGTAAAGTTGCTGGTACAGAGCGTGGAGTTTCTGAGCCTCAGCCAACGTTCTCCGCACTTTTTGGAGAGCCCTTCATGCCTTTATCTCCACTTCTGTATGCAGATATGTTTGGAGAGAAAATTGAGCGCTCGGGTACCAGGGTATACCTCATCAATACAGGTTGGACAGCAGGGTCGTATGGCGTGGGTCACAGAATAGAGCTTACTGCTACCAGACACATCGTTACCGCAGCATTGACTGGCTCTGTGGAGGCTGCCAGCTTTGTGCATGATCCTATCTTTAACCTAGATGTTCCACAGCAGGTTGAAGGCGTAGATAGTCGCCTGCTCAATCCTCGTGAGTGCTGGAGCAATAAGGAAGAGTACGATAAGGTGGCTAAAGCCCTTGCCGGCAGGTTTATTGATAATGCTCGCAATAAATATCCCGGGATGTCTGAAGAACTCATTGCTGCAGGTCCAAAGCTTGATTAAGCTCATGAGCTCCTTACAGATATGAACTTACCAATTTTTTTAGTTCTGTTACTTGACCAAGTCACGTGCTCTGCTATAGTTATTCAAGCGTAAAGCGCGGGGAATTAGCTCAGCTGGGAGAGCGCATGACTGGCAGTCATGAGGTCAGGGGTTCGATCCCCCTATTCTCCACCATGGTATATAAGGGCGGCGGCATTTGCCGTCGCTTTTTATTTTTTATTAGGGCTCATGGCGCAACGGTTAGCGCAGGGGACTCATAATCCCTGGGTTGCAGGTTCGAATCCTGCTGGGCCCACCATTTGCTTGTATTAAGGCGGCTTTAAGGTCGCCTTTTGTAGTTTTTATTACAAGAAAGCTATAAAACCGCAGGTCATAATCTATATGATTATAAAAGAGAGCTCTGTGAGCTGCATAGTTCTAGTGGTTCCGTATACTTTATAGTGCAAAGATTTATCTATATGGGAGAAACTCTGTGATTGTTCTTGCAGATAAAATAAGTAAGTCCTTTGGTGGGCGCACACTCTATACGGCTGCCACCCTACAATTGAACGCTCAAGAACGTTGGGCATTGGTTGGACCCAACGGTGCTGGCAAAACCACCTTGCTTAAAATTCTTATGGGACAAGAAAGCTATGACGAGGGTTCTGTGAGCTTTGCTCGTGGTACGTCCATTGGCTATCTGGAGCAAGAAAACAAGCTTGCTGGTAAGAAAAGCGCGCTGGGTGAAGTTATGGATTCAGCGACGGAGATTAAAGCCCTTGCAAAGCGTATTGCAACGCTGGAACAAGACATATCGACAACCACGGATGAAAAGCTGCTGGCAGGCATGCTTGAAGAGTATGGTCGAGCGCAGGATCGCTTTGAGCATGCTGGGGGATATGAGCTAGAAAGTCGTGCACGGCAAATTTTGTGCGGCCTGGGCTTTCCGGTAGATGATCTCGATAAGCCCGCAAAGGATTTTTCTGGTGGCTGGCAAATGCGTATTGCCCTGTCTAAGCTTTTACTTCGCCACCCAGACCTCTTATTGTTAGACGAGCCCACCAATCACTTGGATTTGGAGAGCGTACGTTGGCTTGAATCATTTATTTCAAACTATGATGGCGCCGTCCTTCTCGTAAGCCACGATCGTGCGTTTATGGATGCTTGTGTAACCCATGTTGCCGCTTTAGAGAATCGCAGTTTGGTCACGTATACCGGTAACTATTCTTCCTATCTGCATCAGCGTTCGGACAATCTTGAACAGCTGCGGGCTAAGCGCGCGGCTCAAGAGCGCGACATTGCCCATATGGAAACTTTTATCGAGAAGTTCCGCTATAAACCAACCAAGGCAAAGCAGGTTCAGGAGCGCATTAAAAGGCTGGAAAAAATCAAAGAAGAGCTTGTGGTATTGCCTGAACAATCTAAACACGTGCACTTTAGCTTTCCTGAGCCACCGCGCACAGGCGACTGTGTTATTGCTGTTAAAAATCTTACTAAGTCATATGGCACTAATCTGGTATACAAAGACGTTGATTTCTCTTTGTACCGCTCAGACCATGTAGTGCTGGTTGGTCCCAATGGTGCTGGTAAATCTACACTTATGAAACTCATTACTGCACATACCAAGCCAACAGCTGGCAGTATCGAGCTCGGTCAAAACGTTACGAGCGCATACTATGCACAGCATCAATTGGAAACGCTAACAGAGTCTCATACCGTTTTGGGCGAGATGGACAGTGTAGCTGCTGGCTGGACTACTTCAGAAGAGCGTCGTTTGCTGGGGGCATTCTTGTTCCATGGCGACGATGTGGACAAGCGCGTAAGCGTGCTTTCCGGTGGGGAGCGTGCTCGTTTGGCTCTGGCAAAGATGTTGGTAGCGCCCGATCCTTTACTGTGCTTAGACGAGCCAACCAATCATTTGGACATCGATTCGGTGCAGGTGCTTGAGGAGGCTTTGAAAAGCTTTGCTGGCACTATCGTTTTGATCAGCCATGATGAACACCTGGTACGAGCTGTTGCCAACAAGGTAATTGATGTGAGAGATGGCAACGTAACTGTCTATGATGGAGATTATGACTATTATCTCTTTAAACGGGCAGAGCTTGAAGCTCAACGTGCAGAGCAAGAAGCTCGTGCAGCAGGCACTCAGACAAGGACGGTAGGGTATAGCACACCGTCTGCTCCTAAAAATGCACAAGCTCCATCCATGCACACGGCAACCTCACCTACCACTTCACAGGGAAGAAACGTCAAAACAAAAGAGCAACGTCGTGCAGAAGCGCAGGCGCGTAATGCAGCTCATAAAAAGCTTTCGGGTACCAAGAAGCGTCTTCGAGAAATTGAAGCGGCGTTGGAACCGGCACAAATGCGGTATAAACAACTCATGGAGCTCATGGCCTCGGAAGAACTCTATGCAGATGCTGCTAAGTTTGATGAAGCAATGAGTGAATACACGGCTCTATCCAAGAAAATTCCTGTACTTGAGGAAGAGTGGTTGGAATTACAGGCAAAACTTGAGGAGGTAAACCTTGAATAGCACTCCTGCTCGCATCTTCCATGCGCTAAGCCTGCTGTCACGTGTACTTGCATATGTATGTTTTGCTTGTGTGGTTCTTTTGTGCTTCTCAACAGGCTTTTTGCGTCCTTTTTTGGTGCAAATCCAAACTGCTATTACCATGCTTCTTCCTGATGGTATACGCGGGATTGCCGTTGTTCCCACCCCGCTTGGTGGCGCATTTAGAGGAGATTTTGCTCTGATAGCAAGTCTACTATTTGTATTAGACTGGCTCTTTGCACGCCTCTATGCATTGTATAAATAAGAAATAGAGGAGTTTATACCTTGTTTTCTGGACTTATGAGTATGTTCGCGCAACCTTTGTACCTACTTCTTCAGGTTGCTGCTCTTATCATTGCACTGGTGCTGCATGAGCTTTCTCATGCGGTGGTTGCTTTAAACTGTGGAGATACGACCGCAAAGGACGCAGGACGCATTACGCTTAATCCTTTAGCGCATTTGGATCCCTTTGGCTCTGTTATCTTACCTTTGCTGTGTATGGTTATGGGTGGTGGGGCAGTAGCGTTTGCCAAACCTGTTCCTTACAATCCTTTTAACCTAAAACATCGTAAGCGTGATGAAGTTTTGGTTGCTCTGGCTGGTCCAGCAAGCAATTTGCTACAGGCGCTTGTTGCAGCCATCTTGCTGGGAATCTGTGTTGCCTTTGGCACTGCTTTTGGTTGGCAAGACACAACAGCTGGACAAGCCTTTATCTACTTTATGGGTAGCTATTTGGTGATTAACATCTCTCTTATGCTGTTTAATCTCATCCCCCTTCCACCGCTGGATGGTTCTGCCATCATTTTTCCTTTGCTCAATAAAAAAGCTCAAGCTATCTATTACACCGTTCAAAGCAGCGCACTACCCATTCTTTTGATCGTTATCTATCTCATGCCTTCGGTGCTGCACATAGACCTTATCGGTAGCTACATTCAAGGTGTTGGAGGCGTAGTTATCGATCAGCTCTTACGGCTGGCCTCTGTGATACAAGACCTCATCCAGCCTCTTCTTATGGGAGGTAGGTAGTGTCGTATCGTGTTGCTACCCAAGCATATTCTGGACCGTTTGATTTACTGCTACAGCTGGTAAGTAGGCAAAAAGTAGATATTGGAGCCATTTCTATTAGTGAAGTGGCAGATCAATATCTGTCCGAAATTGATTGCATGCGCGATATGGATTTGGATGTTGCAAGTGACTTTGTATTGGTTGCTTCTACCTTGCTTGATATGAAGGCTGCCTCGCTCATTCCAAAAGATGTGGTCCTCAAGAAGCACGATGCGGATGAGTATGATGACGATGACTTATCTGATTTGAGTCCAGATGAGGCACGAGAAGTACTTATCGCTCGACTTATTGCCTACAAGCAATTTAGAAACGCCGGCTTGGCGCTGGGTATGCGCATGGAAAATGAAGCACGTATGCATCCGCGTACTGCTGGTGCAGATCCGCAATTCCTCAACCTTATGCCGGATTACCTTGCCGGTATTACGCTGCGCGGGCTTGCTGTTATTTGTGCGGACCTCGATAGTAGAAAAGAAAGCTTCTTGCTTGAGGCAGAGCATATTGCGCCCAAGCGTCTACCCGTAGCTCTTACCGTCGCTTCGGTAGATCGGCTAACCCGCGCCCGACAGATGCTGAGCTTTTCCGAGCTTCTGGATGGACAAACAACCCCAGAGCAGGTTGTTGTTACTTTTTTGGCAGTGCTTGAACTGTTTAAACGTGGATCCATTAACGTTGCTCAGTCAGAACTTTTTGGTGAAATTGCTATTACGCGCGTGGAAGGCGCACCTGCTTATGAGGCGGGCGATGAGCTTTCCAGTGTGGAAAAGGATGGATAAATGTCAGATTTGCAAGACTTGCAAGCCATGGATTTTGGCTCGCTTAAGCCCACACTTGAAGCAATGTTATTGGTTGCAAGCGAACCTGTGTCTGCGGTATCCCTTTCCAAAATTTTAGGCACCACACCCGGAGAAGTTGCTGCAGCACTTGCGGAGCTGTCTGCAGAGTATAGCGATGCCAATCGTGGCTTTCAGTTGCGTGAAGTTGCTGGTGGTTGGCGCTTGTATACCCACCCTGCCTATCATGAGCAGGTAGAGGAATTTGTACTGTCCTGGGACACCAAAAAGCTTTCTCAGGCCGCCTTGGAAACCCTTGCGGTTATTGCCTACCATCAGCCAGTTACGCGCGAAGGCGTGCGTGCTATTCGTGGAGTAAACTCCGACGGCGTGGTGTCTTCTCTGGTAGATAAGGGGCTGGTACGTGAGCTTGGTCGCGATGCTAACCACGGTCAGGCCATTTTGTACGGCACCACGCAGGTCTTTCTCGAGCGCTTTGGTCTTACGTCGCTTAAGGCACTTCCCGATTTAGAACAGTTTGCTCCCGATGAGGAGTCTAAGCAGTTTATTCGTGAGCGCTTAAGCGGCCGCTCCATAGATTCTACCTTGGAAGATATTGATGAGGATCTTGATGAAGAGCGTGATTTGCTCCAGACAGATACTACGGATGTTGAGGCAAGCTTAGACCATGACTCAACACACTAACGAGAAACCCTTCGAGCTTTCAGAAACACAAGTACAACGCATGGTTCCTATGCGCTTGCAGCGCTTTTTAGCGCGCGCCGGTGCTGCCAGTCGTCGCGGCTCAGAAAACCTGATGACTGCTGGTCGCGTGCGCGTTAATGGTGTGGTGGTAACAGAGTTGGGCTCCAAAGTAGATCCTCTGGTGGATGTGGTTACCGTTGATGATATACCGTACTCACTTACCAATACTGCAATCTTCTTGATGCTTAATAAACCTGCTGGCTTTCTTACTACCATGAAAGACCCCCAAGGCAGACCCTGTGTTGCATCTTTGGTTCCTACCCAGCAATATCCTGGTCTTTTTCCTGTGGGTAGGCTGGACAAGGATACAACCGGATTGCTGTTATTTACCACTGATGGTCAAGCAGCACAAAACATGTTGCATCCATCCAAACACGTTACTAAAACCTATATTGCCTTGGTGCAAGGCATCGTATTGGATGAGGAGTTAGGCCCTCTGCGTCAAGGCATTATGCTTGACGATGGTTTGTGTGCGCCCGCAGCGTGTGCGCTTCTGGATCCAGGCTCAAAACAGGCACTGCCTGTAGTAGGCTGCTCTCAGAACAAACGATCTTCTCTGCAGCAGGCAAAAAAGCGTGCTGCTGTGGAACAAACCTCAACAACCGTGGTGCAAATAGCCATACATGAAGGAAAGAAACACCAGGTTAAGCGCATGTTTGAAGCCATAGGGCACCCGGTACTTCGCTTACATAGACAAAGTTTTGGACCTTTAACCTTGGGAAACCTTAAAAGCGGCGCTTGGCGTTTGCTCACAGAACAGCAGCTGGCATGTCTTACAAAAATGGGTATACAACAAGAGTTTATTCCTACTAAGGGAGGCGTACGTGAAAGTAGCAATTGATGGTCCCGCGGGTTCGGGCAAGTCAACCGTTGCCAAGCAAATTGCAAAGCAGCGCAATCTTTCTTATTTGGACACCGGTGCTATGTATCGCAGTGTTACCTTTACCTGTCTTGAGCAGGGGATTGACCTAACCGATAGCCAGGCAGTTATTGGCGTTGCTCAAGCTATTGATATTCGATTTGAGCAGGGCGATACAGCGCAGCGCGTGTTTGTAAACAACGCAGAGGTCACTTCGCAGATCAGAAGCGCCCAGGTAGATCAAAACGTCTCTTTGGTTGCGGCCATTCCTCAGGTTCGCGAGGCCATGGTTAACCTACAGCGTAAAGCTGGCGAGAAGATAGATGTGGTAGCCGAGGGTCGTGACATAGGAACCGTTGTCTTTCCTCATGCAGAGGTCAAGGTGTTCTTGACGGCGGATGCTTCTGCCCGCGCTCATCGTCGTGCGGTAGAGCGTGAGGGCGGTAATGCTGCCAAACATGATGTTGCTACCAATCATACGGAAGAGCAAAAGATTTATGAGGATCTGCTGCGTCGTGACCAAATGGATTCCACACGCAAAACTTCTCCCTTAGTGCCCGCACAAGATGCTGTTCATATTGACTCATCAAACTTGTCGGTTGATGAGGTTTGTGCTCAAATTGAAGCACTTATGGACAAGGCCTTAGCAAAAAAAGCCTCTGAGCTGCAGGCTGGAGCTGCAAAGAATACAACATCTGTTGCAGAACAGCAGCCTGTGGCCGCTAAAGACAAATGGGAATCCTACTATGAGATGAAAGTGCGGGAGTTCCCCTTGCATGCCCGCATCTTACTTAAAGTAGCAGTGGTGTTGTGCAATGCTTACACCAAACTTAAGTATCGCTGGACTATCGAGAATCTCCAGACGCTGTTGGCTGCCTCGGCTGATCGCGGTGTGGTCATTATTATGAACCACGTGTCCTATCTCGATCCTTTTATCCCTGCGTGTGCCATGATCTTGTCGGGAAGAAGCTTACGTCCTATCTACAAAGACGACTTTAACCGCTTTGGTCTTTTGCATTGGGCCTTGCCACGCTTAGGTGCTATCCCGGTTGCTCGTGGTACTGCAGACGTTAAGGCACTGCGTCGTGCTCAGCGTGCACTACAAAAAGGTGAATCCGTCCTAATCTATCCCGAAGGAACACGCGTGCGCAAGCCTGATCAGGTTTCTCAGATCCATGGTGGCTTTGCTCTCATGGCAAAAATGGCTAAGACAGACATTGTGCCCATGGCTATTGTGGGTGCCTTGGATATTACCCCTCCCGGAAAGCATTATCCGCGCCCCAAAAAGGTGTATTGTCGGGTAGGAGAGCCCTTATCCTTTGATGACCTCAGCTCAAAGGGACGAAAAGAGCAAGTGGTAGAGATGGAGCGCTTAGCTACACAAAAGATGTATGAGCTGCGCGATCAGCTGATGGCTGAACATCCCGGAAGGAAGTAGCGTAAGCCTTATGACTATGCCAAGCATAGAAATTGCAGCACAAGCGGGCGCTTGCTATGGTGTTGAACGCGCGCTGCGCCTGGTAAAAGAAGCTAATTGCCAGGCCAAGGGCTCCGTTCAAACCCTTGGCCCACTCATTCATAATCCTCAGGTTGTACAAGAACTTGAGCACGACGGCGTACGCGTGGCTTCCAGTGTGGACGATGCCACCGCCAATACCGTGGTCATTCGCTCACACGGAGTTGCACCAGAGGTTGTGGTACGAGCACGCGAACTGGGGAAAACCACCTTAGATGCAACCTGTCCCTATGTCAAAAAGGTTCATCATGCAGCTAAGTTTCTTGAAGAGCAGGGCTATCAAGTCATTGTGGTGGGTGAATCAGGCCATCCAGAGGTAGAGGGTACCCGTGGAAATGCACCTTCCGCATTAGTGGTTACTACGCCAGAACAGCTTGAGAAGGTAAAGCTCAAGCGCAAGGTTGGAATCGTTGTGCAAACAACACAATCCAAGGTCAATCTACAGGCAATTGTGGCCTACCTTCTTGGTAGGGTAGAGGAACTGCGCGTGTTTGACACCATCTGCGCTGCTACAACAGAGCGCCAAACGGCGGCAGCCGATTTGTCTTCTCGTGTAGATACGATGATTGTGATTGGTGGACGCATTTCAGCCAACACCACTCGTCTGGCAGAGATTTGTTCTGAACGCTGTGCCAACACACACCATATCGAGACACCCGATGAGCTTGAGGCAGCATGGTTTACCAGCTCACAGCACATTGGCATTACCGCTGGGGCTTCCACTCCTGCAAACCAAATTCAAACGGTATACGCTGCCATTGTTAGTTTATGTGAGCAGCTCTAACAGCTGATAGACTTAAGGCTATGGCTGATTCAACTAAGGAGAACGTACGCATGACAAAACCAATCGTTGCGGTTGTTGGTCGTCCTAATGTGGGCAAATCCACATTGGTAAACCGCATTGCACAAGATAAAGAGGCTATTGTTCATGAATCGCGCGGTGTTACCCGCGATCGTTCCTATCATGAAGCAGACTGGTCTGGTCGCGATTTTATCCTGATTGATACGGGTGGTATGGAGCCTTCTCGTTCTGAGGATGTGTTTGCCTCACGCATTCGTGAACAGGCAGTTGCTGCCTGTGAAGAGGCGGATGCCATCATCTTTGTGGTTGATGGTTCGGTAGGCGTTACCGATGAGGACGAAGAGGTAGCGCGCATCCTGCGCAAGACGCAAAAGCCTGTTTTTTTGTGTGTCAACAAGCTGGATAACCCTGCCCATGAAGGTGAGATTTGGGACTTTTACTCTTTAGGTATTGGTGAGCCCATTGCGCTTTCTGCAATCCATGGACATGGTACGGGAGATCTCCTTGACGATATTATCGCCGTCCTTCCAGAGGAAAAAGAAGAGATCTATACCGACGACATGCTTAACGTGGCCATTGTAGGCCGCCCTAACGTGGGTAAGTCTTCGCTGACCAATAGGCTTGCTGGAAAAGCCCGTTCCATTGTTTCTGATGTTGCAGGCACCACGCGCGATGCTATAGATGTAGTAGTCGAGCAGGCGGGTCAAAAATATCGCCTGGTAGATACTGCGGGCATGCGTAAGCGTCATGTGGTTCACGAAGATATTGAGTACTACAGCATGGTGCGTGGCCTGCGCGCCATGGAAAAAGCAGATGTTTGTTTGCTGGTCATCGACGCTCTTGATGGTGTTACCGAGCAGGACCAAAAGATTGCGGCACTGGCCATTGAGCGTGGCTGTGCTTTGGCAATCTTGCTTAACAAGTGGGATTTGCTTGAAGATGATCAGCAGCGCGAGAAGGTTCTGAACTCGTTGGAGCTGCGGCTTACCTTTGCCTCATGGGCACCCACTCTTCGCATTTCCGCACTGACAGGTCGCAGTATCGATAAGGTTTTGCCCCTGGCTTCTCAGGTGGCACTTACACGTGCTTCTCGTATCTCAACGGCTCAACTGAATAAGCTCATTGTGCGCCTGCGGGAAACCGGACATACGGTTGTTGATAAGAGCCGCCGCTTAAAGATTCAGTATGCTACACAAGTTACGGTTAACCCACCTACCTTTACGTTCTTTTGTAACGCACCAGATTTGATTGACGATAATTACGAGCGCTATTTGGAAAACCGTTTGCGTGAAGCCTATCCGCTTGAGGGCACTCCTATCCGTCTGAGATTTCGCAAGAAGGACTAACATGGCACATCCACTGCTCATTACGGTCTGCTTAGCTGTTGGTACCTATCTGATTTGTGGCATTCCGTTCGGTCTTATCATCACCTCACTGACCACGCATACCGATATTCGTTCCATGGGTTCGGGCAATATTGGCTCAACCAACGTGGGACGTTCTGTGGGTAAAGCGGCTGCAGCGGCAACGCTTTTAGCAGATACCTGCAAGGCAATTCTTTGCAGTGTTGTTGCCCGTTACGTGGTGCTCACAACGCTTGCAGCAGGCAATAGTGCTGCCACTATGCCAGACGGTAGCTGGGGATGGATTGGTGGCATTGTGGTTTTGGCGGCCATCGTAGGCCATGTATTCTCGCCATATCTGCATTTTAAAGGTGGAAAAGGCATTGCTGCAGGATTTGGCGCCATCATTGGCTATGCACCCTTAGTGGCAGTGGGTCTTTTAGCAGTATTTCTTACGCTTGTACTTACCACCAAACTGGTATCCGCAGGATCGGTGGCAGCTGCAATTTCTATGCCTTTATGGATTGCGGTTTTGTACCATGCACTTCCAAATGTGCTTATGAGTATTGTTCTTGCTTCTTGCGTGGTTCTGTGGGCGCATCGTCATAATATAGAGAAGCTATTTCATGGGGAAGAGCAGCGGTTTTCTTTCCATTCTTCTGATGGGGAGTAGTAGCTATGTCGCATACCGTTTGTATAGTAGGAGCGGGTTCTTGGGGTACCGCCGCAGCAGGGTTGGTTGCCCCTCATGTAGATAACGTCACGCTGTGGGCGCATTCTCCTCAGGTGGCAGAGGCCATTTGTGCGACTCATCATAATCCCTGCTACCTTACAGATTATGAGTTGCCAAGCACGGTATGGGCTACCAACTCCATTCAGCAAGCTGTAAAAGGCGCTTCTGAGCTTTTGTTTGTAGTTCCATCTGCACATTTACGCCAGGTTGCTAAGCAAGTGGCTCCTTACCGTACGACTGGTACGCCTTCTTTGGTACTTACCAAGGGAATGGAGCATGAAGGCGCCAAAACCATGGCAGAGGTGGTTGCAGAAGAGCTGGGTGAGCCAGAGTTGGTATGTGTGCTATCGGGTCCCAACCATGCAGAAGAGATTTGTAAGGGCAAGGTGGCAGCCTCTGTTATTGCAGGGCCGCGCATGGATGTGGTCGAGCGCTTTCAGAATTTGGTTTTATCGCAAAGTTTTAGAACCTATATTTCTACTGATGTGATTGGCGTAGAAGTATGTGGTGCTGTTAAAAATATCATTGCTATTGCTGCGGGTGTGGCTGCAGGATATGGCCAAGGAGACAACACACTTGCCGTTATTATGACGCGCGGCTTAGCAGAGATTGGCCGTATTGTAAGCGCCTGCGGCGGCGACCCGCTTACTTGTATGGGCCTTGCTGGAATGGGAGACCTTGTTGCCACCTGCACCTCCAAGCATTCACGCAATCGCAGCTTTGGCGTGGCGTTGTCTCAAGGCATAACACTCAAGGAGTATGAGGCACAAACGCACATGATTGTAGAGGGCGCGCGTGCTGCAAAAAGCGTGTATGAAATTGCTCTTGATAAGCACATTGAGGTGCCTATTACCAAAGCAATCTATACTATCTTGTATGAAGGCGTGTCGCTTGAACAAGGGCTCAAGGAGCTGTTGGGGCGCAAGCCACGGAGCGAATTTTACGGATTTGAGCGCTCATAGTGCTCGTAGTGAATGTAAGCTTGTAACACTCGTACCACTTGCTTGGAAAGGATAAACCGTTGCTTGGGAAGGATGAACCTATGCACCAGGAAGTTTTAATTGCTCCATCGGTCTTATCGGCAGACTTTATGCAGCTTGGTGCTGAGCTTGATAAGATTGCAACAGCTGATTACATCCACTTTGATGTAATGGATGGCAACTACGTTCCCAATCTTTCCTTTGGCATCCCCATACTCAAGCAGGTTAAAGCGTACTCCAAGCTTCCCGTAGACGTGCATTTGATGATTAGCAACCCAGATGAGATGGTGGATACCTATCTGGATGCAGGTGCAGACATTGTCTGTTTTCATGTAGAGGCTGCCAAGCATGCACACCGCATTATTTCTCGTATTCATGAGCGCGGTGCTCTTGCTGGTGTAGCGCTCAATCCTGGTACCTCTGTTGCCATGCTTGATTCACTGGTGCATGATGTGGATTTGATTCTTATTATGAGCGTCAATCCGGGCTATGGTGGACAAAGCTATATTCCTACCACGGCCGAGAAACTCAAGAAGGTTCGTGCACTGTGCCAAGCGGCCGGTGTATCACCCCTCATTGAGGTAGACGGAGGCATCAATACACAAACGGCACAAGAGGTTTGCAGCTGTGGAGCAACTATGCTGGTAGCCGGAAGCGCAGTCTTTAAGGGAGACTATGCTCAAAATATTTCTGAGCTGCGCGCAGCTGGTAATACCGCTATGAATCCGCAGGTATAACCGAGGTTTGTATGACATCAGAATTTACCTACTTGGACTATGCCGCTTCTGCACCCGTAAGGAAAGAAGCATATGCTGCAATGCAAGAATATCGAGAAAAACCTTTTGCGGGGGCTAATCCTAACTCGCTTCATAGCTTAGGCAGAATGGCTGCACAAGAACTCGAGGCTTCTCGTAAGCGTATAGCACAAGCGCTGGGAGGAGGCTTTAGGCCAACAGACATCGTGTTTACTTCTGGTGGCACAGAGGCCAACAATCTTGCCATCTATGGCATTGCGCAAGCAGTACACAAGAAAGATCCTGCACGTACCAAGGTTATTTTTTCGGCCATTGAGCATGATTCCGTGCTTGATTTGGTGCCTGCCATGCGCGAGCGTGGCTTTGAAGTGGTGTTGGTACCCCCTCAATCCGACGGTACCGTTCATCCAGAAGATTTGCAAAAACATATGGATGAGCGAGTGGCGCTCGTTTCTATCATGTATGCAAATAATGAAACAGGCATCATAAACGATGTGGATGCCCTTGCACGGGTGGCGCACACACATCAGGCAGCGTTTCATACGGATGCCATTCAGGCATTTGGGCGTGTTCCCCTTGTTCTTGATCAGGTGGATGCACTCAGTATTGCTTCTCACAAAATTGGTGCGCCCATTGGTGTGGGCGTATTAGCACTGCGGCGCAACTGTCCCTTTAAAGCACAGACCTTTGGTGGGGGACAAGAGCTTGGGCGTCGTCCCGGCACACAAGATGTACAGGCTGCCTATGTTTTCTCAAAGATCGCTCAAATGGTCGTAGAACAAATGGATGTGGTGCGACCGCAGGTAGCGGCACTGGCTCAAAAGGTCTATGACCGCCTGTGTGTAGAGAACAGCCATATTCTTCCGACCACAACAGCCACCATGGATCAGTATCGCTTGCCCGGTTTAGTGAGCATCGTCGTAGATGGTCTGGATTCAGAGACGCTGGTACTACAGCTTGATGCCGCAAAGTTTGAAGTATCCGCTGGGTCTGCCTGCTCTTCCGCATCGCTTGATCCCAGCCATGTGTTAACTGCTATGGGTATTCCCCGCGCATTGGCGTTTGGCTCTCTTCGTATTTCCTTTGATGAGCGCGTTTCTCCAGAGGCACTTGACGCATTTTGCGATACGCTTTTACAGATAGTAAAAACCTATCGCTAGAAACTACTAGAAACAAGACCATCTTGTTCGTCTTCAACCGAATAAAGGCGGACCCGTTATTCAGGAGTCTACATGACGCAGACCGACGCTCTTTTGCGACTTCAAGAAGTCGATTTGGAGTTACTTCGTACCAAGCGGGCTTACGCCGCTCTTCCCCAAAAGGATAAGATTCGCAAAATCAAGCAGGCTGCTCACAGCCTGAGTACTGAGCTCACTAAGTTGGTGGGTGCACGCAAGGACGTCCAAATTGAGCTGGAAGACAATCGTGCCACACATCAACACATGCTTGACTTGGTGGAAGAGGTTTCCGCCAAGATGCATACTACCAGCGATTATCGTGCCATTGCAGACCTCGAGTCTCAGCTTACGCATCTTGCTAAGCGCATTGAGCGCCTTGATTTTGAAAAGCAAATGCTCGATAAAGACCTTGCAAAGCTTCAAGAGTCCGAGGCAAAAGCTCGTACGCTGGGTCGTACCTTACAAAGTGAAGCTCAAGCCCAAGCAGCTGCCTATAAAACAGCAAGTGAGCAGAACAACGCCACCATCGCGCAACTCAATCAGGAGCGCGAACAGTTGGTAGCTCAACTGGATCCTGAGCTACTTAATACCTATGAGCACGCCCTCAAGCGCTTTGAGGGTCTTGCGGTGGAGCGACTTATAGGCAACAACCCCTCAATTTGTCGCGTTTCTCTGCAGCCCAGCTCATACGCGGATATTCGCGCTCAGAACACAGATATCACCACCTGTCCCTACTGTCATAGGATATTAGTGGTCGTTGATCCCTCATATACTGCTCAAAACAAGTAGGTGTACCATGCTTGCTTCTTCATCAGATACAGCACAGCGCCATGTGCTCTTATTGGTTAGCGGTGGCATAGCGGTCTACAAAGCTATCGAAGTCATGCGCGGCCTCCAAAAGGCAGAAATGGATGTCCGCGTTGCCATGACAGCCGATGCCTGCAAATTTGTAGGCACCACCACCTTTGAAGCGCTCTCGGGGCATCCCGTTGCCACGGGTTTGTATGACTATCCTGAGTCGCGTATTCCTCACATTGATCTGAGTGCTTGGGCCGATGTGGTGGTAGTGGTTCCGGCCACGGCAAACATCCTTGCCAAGATGGCTCACGGTCTTGCAGATGAGGTAGTGAGCACCACCTTGCTAGCTTGCGAGAAGCCCATCGTGGTAGCTGCTGCTATGAATACCCGCATGTGGAACAATCCTGCAACGAGCGCAAACGTAGCAACGCTCATGGATAGGGGCGTGCGCTTTGTCCATCCCGTCTCTGGCATGCTTGCTTGTGGAGAGATGGGAACGGGTAAACTAGCTGAAGTCTCTACCATTGTAGATGCCGTATGCTGCAGCTTAGAACAAGCCACATCTGGCATGCCCCTAAAAGGCAAGACAGTAGTTATTACAGCTGGTCCCACCCATGAAGCCATCGATCCCGTGCGCTACATCTCCAATGCTTCGTCTGGCAAGATGGGATATGCTTTGGCTCGCGCAGCACGCAATGCTGGCGCAAACGTCGTGTTGGTTTCTGGTCCTGTTACCCAAGAAGCACCTTGGAGTGTAACAACGCTTCCGGTTACCTCTGCTGCACAGATGTATGACACAGTTGTAGAAGCGTTTTCAGACGCTGATGCCGCCATTCTTACTGCAGCAGTTGCAGACTATACACCAGCGCATCCATCGGACCATAAGCTCAAAAAGGCATATGAGCTGCTTGATCAGCTGGATTTGGTGCAGACTCAAGATATTCTCGCCCACATAAGCGCTCAAGCACAGGGCCGCGTGGTGATTGGCTTTGCGGCAGAAACGGATCAACTGATAGAACATGCTCAGGCCAAGCTGGCGCAAAAGGGGTGTTCTATGATTGTGGCAAACGATGTTTCATGCCCCGATTCAAGCTTTGGGTCTAACACCAATCGCGTTGCCCTGATTACCAAAGACGCAGTTGAACAGCTGCCCACCATGAGCAAGGACAAAGTCGCAGCGCACATTATAGACGCGTTGATACAACGCATGAATGAGGCCGGCTCATGACGCTCTATCTGGGATGTCATCTTTCTTCTTCAGATGGGTATGCTGCAATGGGTCAGACGGCCTTAAGCATTGGCGCCAATACCTTTGCCTTCTTTCCGCGCAATCCGCGTGGCGGTTCTCGAAAGCATGTTCCTGAGGCTGATGTGACAGCATTGCGCAATCTTATAACAGAGCAGGGCTTTGGGCCGCTTGTGGTACATGGACCCTATACCTATAACCTCTGCTCTGCAACGCAACACACGCGTAACTTTGCACAACAAGCCATGCGAGAAGACCTTGAATTGTTAGAGCAACTCCCAGGTAATCTATATAATTTTCATCCTGGTTCCCATGTCAAACAGGGAGCTACCTTAGGTATGCAACTCATCGCAGATGGTCTTGACTCCATTTTGTTTGAAGGCATGCATACTACGGTGTTGTTGGAAACTATGGCTGGCAAAGGCACTGAGCTTGGCAGAACCTTTGAGGAACTTGCTACGATTATTGATGCCTGTCACCATGGTGATCAGCTGAGTGTTTGTTTTGACACCTGTCATGTCCATGATGGCGGCTATGCCGTTGTACAAGATTTTGATGCAGTGCTGGATGAGTTTGATCGAGTGCTTGGCCTTTCTCGTCTTAAGGCACTGCACCTCAACGATTCTAAAAATCCCTGCGCCTCACACAAGGATCGGCATGAGAAGATAGGTGAGGGGTATTTGGGATTGCCCTTTTTTAAGCAGGTAGTAAACAACAAACGCGTGGCTCATTTGCCTATGATTTTGGAGACGCCCCAAGCATCCTTGAATGGCTATGCAGCCGAAATCGCCCTATTACGTGCAGCCGCTCAGGAGGCCTAAGCCCATGGGAATTCTTATTGGTTGTGAAAAAATATCTCATGAATGGCCTGGTAAAAAGGTTTTTTCTGATCAGACGCTGGGAATTACCGAGGGCGATCGCATAGGCATTGTGGGTAAAAACGGCTATGGTAAATCCACACTGCTGCAGCTCATTGCTCATGAACTTAAGCCTGATGCAGGCAAGATTACCTGGCGTGGTGGCGTAAGTGTTGGCTACCTAAGCCAAAAAGATGCCCTTGACGATGCGCTAACCATACATCAAGCGGTGGTAGGGGAGATGCCTGATTATGAATGGGCATCCAATCCAGCTATCCGTGAGATTATCGCTGCACTTTTGTCCGATATGGACTGGGAAACCTTGGTGGGTACACTTTCTGGTGGTCAACGCAGGCGAGTGGATTTGGCACGAGTGTTGATTGGCAACTGGGATGTTTTGCTCATGGACGAGCCTACCAATCACCTTGATATGGCCGCTATTAGCTGGCTTGCCGCTCATCTCAAGCGCCGCTGGCAAACAGGTCAGGGAGCGCTGCTGGTAGTTACTCATGACCGTTGGTTTTTGGACGAAGTATGCCTGAGCATGTGGGAAGTCCATGACGGTGTGGTAGATCCATTTGAGGGTGGTTATTCTGCCTATATTCAGCAGCGTGTAGAGCGTCAACGCCAGGAAGCGGTAAGTGAAGAGCGCCGTCAAAACATGCTGCGCAAAGAGCTTAACTGGTTAGCACATGGCGCTAAGGCGCGAACCTCTAAACCAAAGTTTAGAATTGATGCCGCAATGGAACTTATCGCCAATGATCCTCCACTGCGCAATCCCTTAGAGCTCAAGCATTTAGCAGTGGCGCGCTTAGGCAAGATGGTCATAGAGATGAAAAACGCCGGGTTTTCATATGCTGATGCCGATAAACCCGTTATAGAGCAGGTAGATTGGCTGGTTGGTCCTGGTGATCGCTGGGGCATTTTAGGCGAGAATGGCGCTGGTAAAACGACGCTTCTCAAACTCATGACGGGAACCATACAGCCAACACAGGGCAGTATACGCATCGGAAAAAGCGTACAGTTTGGCTTTTTGACACAAAATATGGATGCCTTGGCAGATAAACAAACGTGGCGCGTACGCGAGGTACTGGGTCAGTATAAAAACAGCTATTACATTGATGGCAAGACGTATTCCCCGGAGCGTTTGCTGGAGCGTCTTGGCTTTGATACGCGGGAGCTTATGAGCCGTGTATGTGACCTTTCCGGTGGGCAAGCGCGCAGACTTGCAATTATGTGCGTACTGTTGGAAGAGCCCAACGTACTGGTATTGGATGAGCCGGGCAATGACTTGGACACCGATATGCTGACCATTCTTGAGGATCTTCTCGACAGCTGGCCCGGGTCGATGCTGGTGGTTACCCATGATCGCTATTTGATGGAGCGTGTAACAGATAATCAGTTTGCCCTCATTGATGGACACATACGCCATGTACCTGGTGGCGTAGCTGAGTATCTTCAGCTGCTGGCTGCGCATACGCCTGTTCGTACAAGTAACACTGTGACAAAGCCTCAGGATGCTCAACAGGGTTCTGCTGAGCAGACCAAGACAAGCACAGCGAGGCCCTGTCCCTCTGGAGTGAAAAAACGTTCCAATGCGGAGCTGCGTGAGCTGCGCAAGCGTCATGACTCTGTGGAACGTAAGCTCGCTACTGCATCTGAAAAGTCTCATCAGATTGTTGAAGCAATGCATCAGGCAGATCCAACGGACTTTGCCAAGCTCCAAGCCTTACAAGAGGAGCTAGAACAAGCACAGGCAAGGGTAGAGGAACTGGAAACGCAGTGGCTTGAGCTTGAAGAGCTATTGGAGGAGCAGCGCAATGCGTAGGCTTCTGCAACAATTTATGAAACCCTACACTTCAAAAGCTATTTTGGGCATTCTTACCAAAATGGTTGAGGTTGTGTTTGAGGTGCTCACACCGCTTGTGATAGCGCGCATGATTGACCATGGCGTACATACCCATAATGTAGCTGCGGTTATAGGCCTGGGTGTCTTGCTTTTGCTCTTTGCCGCGGTAAGTTATTGCTTTACCTTGATATGCCAAAAGTGTGCTTCTGTCTGTAGCCAGGGTATCGGTACGGACATTCGTAATGCCTTATATGAACATATTTCACAGTTCTCTGCTGCCGAGCTTGATTTTTTTGGTACACCTTCACTGGTTACCCGTCTTACCAATGACGTAAATCAAATCCAACTTGGCATTGCTCTAGGCATACGTCAGCTCACACGCTGGCCCTTGTTAGCAATCGGCTCTATCATTGCCTGTTTTTCTTTAAACGTTGCGTTTGGTGCTGTGGCGCTGATAAGTACGGTACTCGTAAGCGTCATTTTCTTTGTTATTATGCGTGCGTCAATTCCATTTTATAAGGATATGCAGAACAAATTAGATACGGTTTCTCAAATTACGCGAGAAGCCCTTTCAGGCGTGCGTGTTATCCGCGCATTCAGAAAAGATGCCTATGAATCCAAGCGTTTCTCGGCAGCTGCACAAAACCAAGCACAAATAGCCATTGGCGTAGGTAAACTGAGTGCACTGCTTAATCCCGCTACGTTTTTTGTCATGTATAGTGCGATCCTTATCATTTTGTGGATTTCAGCAGTATGGATTTCGGGAGACACACTTCCGGGCAGCACGCTAACACAAGGCCAGGTTATTGCCTGTGTTTCCTACATGACTACAACGCTGATCTCCATAGGATATTTGGCTAATTTGGTCATTGTTTTCTTGCGTGCCTGGGCTTCTTCCATGCGTATAGCCGAGGTGCTGGACACCCACCTGAGCATTACGGTACCCAGCACCCGCGTAGAACTTGATTGCACCGCAGCTGCTCTACGCTTTGAAAACGTAAACTTTAGCTATAACGCAGCCACGCATGACGAAGCGCTTGCACTGCATGACGTAAGTTTTTCCATTCAGGCTGGTCAGACCCTGGGTATCATTGGTGGTACCGGATCTGGTAAATCCAGTCTGGCACAACTCATATGCCGCCTATACGATGTGACCAGTGGTTCTATTAGTTTGTTTGGCACCGATATTCAAGCCTATCCGCTCCAACAGCTTCATGAACTCGTAGGATATGTGCCTCAAAAGACTTCATTGATAAGTGGCACCATTCGTTCCAACTTACTGTGGAGAAATCCTGCGGCAACAGATGAGCAGCTTTGGGATGCGCTCACTGTGGCTCAAGCGCAAGAATTTGTTGCACAAAAACCTAATCAGCTGGACAGCGTGGTAGAAGCTGGAGGAAAAAACTTTTCTGGAGGACAGCGCCAGCGCCTAACCATTGCACGTAGTTTGGTGCAGATGCCACGCATAGTGGTGTTGGATGATGCAGCCTCTGCATTGGACTTTGCAACGGACGCTCGGCTCCGTGCAGCACTTGCCAACCTGGGTGAGGAGGTAACAAGCATTATTATTTCTCAGCGCGTCAGCGCCGTTATGCATGCTGATGCCATTTTAGTGCTTGATCATGGACGTGTTGCCGGTTTGGGAGACCATGAAACGCTTTTGCGAGACTGTCCAATCTACCGGGAGATTTGTTTGTCTCAGTTAAGCAAAGAGGAGGTGTAGCGCAGATGGCAAATGCATATACTGGTGCCGGCGGAGGAGCGGCGGTTATCTCTACCATTCGTAATACCGATCCCAAGCAACCGCACGACAACGCTTACCAACTTGATGCCAGCTCCTATTCGGTCAAACAGGTCTTGTGGTGGATTTTCTCGGTTATAAAACCTCATATATGGCTGGTTTTGATAGCGTTTGTTGCAAGCGCTGGATCGGTTGTCTTGCAGCTTTATGTTCCCATTCTTATTGGACGAGGCATAGATTTGCTTGTTGGCGCTAGTGTCGTATTGTACAAACCAATGCTTACCCTCTTGCAGCAAAGTGCCTTTGTCATGGCTGGTGCTGCACTGTTACAGTGGGTTGCCAGCTACAGTACCAATAGGCTGTCTTACACAACCGTGCGAGACCTGCGTACCCTGGCATATGACAAGTTTAATACCCTTCCTTTATCATATATTGATTCTCATGCTCATGGTGATTTGCTTTCTCGCATTACCAATGACGTTGATCAGCTGGGTGACGGCTTGCTTCAGGGACTCAGCCAGTTCTTTACGGGAATGGTAACTATCGTTGGTACGCTGGTTTTTATGTTTAGTATCTCTATTCCCGTAGGACTTATTGTGATACTTATCACTCCGCTGTCCATTGTGGCGGCAAGCCTTATTGCGCGTTTCTCGGCACGATATTTTGCGGGCGCTCAGCAACTGCAGGGTAATCTTGGTGGCTATGCAGAGGAGTTCATTGGTAATCAAAACCTGGTTGCCGCATTTGGCTATCAAACAGCAGCACAAAAGCAGTTTGGCCATATTAATCAAGATCTATACGTTGCAGGGGAGAAAGCGCAGTTTATAAGCTCACTTTCCAATCCCAGCACACGTTTGGTTAACAACATCACCTATGCCGTGGTGGCTGTGGTAGGCGTTGTCTGCATGCTTACTGGTGTGCCATCCGTCCTTACCGCTGGTCAGGTGCAAAGTTTTTTGGCGTACTCCAACCAATATATGAAACCCTTTAATGAGATCTCTGCTGTAGTAACACAAATTCAAACGGCTTTTGCATCTGCGCGACGAATTCTTGCGCTTCTTGATGCTCCAGAAAGCACCGAGAATCCTCATGCACAGCCATTGCCTACCAGCAAAAAGGGTGAAATTGAGTTTAAAAACGTATCCTTTTCCTACACGCGCGAGAAACCCTTTTTGCATGATCTCAGTTTCCATGTGCTACCAGGACAAACCGTTGCATTGGTTGGACCAACGGGCTGTGGCAAAACTACGCTCATCAACCTACTTTTGCGCTTTTACGATCCCGTTAGCGGGCAAATTGTGGTAAATGGTCAGGACATTACAAAGACCACGCGAGAAAGTCTCCGGGAGGCTTTTGGCATGGTTTTACAGGATACCTGGCTGTTTAAGGGAACGATTAAACAAAACATTGCCTATGGTAAAGCTGATGCAACGACCGAGCAAATCATACAGGCTGCCAAAATGGCTCATGCACACAAGTTCATCCAGCAGCTTCCAAAAGGCTACGATACGCTGATTGATGAAGAGGGTGGCCTGTTAAGCCAAGGTCAACGCCAGCTGTTGTGCATCGCTCGTGTTATGTTGGCAGATCCTTCCATTTTGCTGTTGGATGAGGCTACCAGCTCTATTGATACCCGTACCGAACGACAAGTACAGGATGCCTTTGATTGCATGATGCAGGGTCGTACGTCACTTGTGGTAGCACATCGTCTCTCTACGATCCGCAATGCCGACTGCATTTTAGTTATCAACAACGGCACAATCATCGAGCGCGGCACCCACGATGACCTTCTTGCTCAAGATGGATTTTATGCCACGTTGTATCAGAGCCAGTTTGAAAATGCGTAAAAGAACTGCAGTTCAAAAGCCTTGTTAGTTTGCATTGCTACCAGCAACGAACGCATATGCATACGATGGTGCTAGATAAAGGGTTGCATACGTTTTTGTAGCAGTTTTGTAGCAAAGGAGTACCGCTATGCTCAGCACCAATATCAAGATGCTTCGTAAAACACAGGGCTTATCGCAAGAAGAACTTGCTTTGAAGCTTCATGTCGTACGACAGACCGTTTCTAAATGGGAAAAGGGACTCTCTGTTCCTGATGCGGATATGCTACTAGTACTTGCAGAAGTGCTGGATACATCCGTAAGCACCTTGCTTGGTGAGGATATTCCAGAACAACAAGCAGATGAACTTAAAACGCTTGCCACTAAATTGGAGCTAATCAATCAACAGCTTGCAGACCAAAAACACGATCGACAAAAGCGTCTTCAAATTGCGCTTATCGCTCTGTGCACCCTTGTGGTACTGCTCTTTATTTTCTTTATAACGCTTGATGGTTCCTATCTCAACTGGGATTCTGCAGATCCAGAGCTGATGATTGTAGCTGTTGGACTGCATGCGCTTGAGTGGGTGTTTGTAAGAATTGCCCCGCTCGTACTCGTGCTGACACTGTATGGTTTGTATCGTCTACGTTCCCATAGGTAACTACCTGAGAACTACCTGAGAACTACCTGTAGCACCCAAGCCTGACCATCAGGCCCACAGACGTTGCGGTCACCACAAACAAAGAGTCTAGCTAACAAAAAAGCCAGGCGAGAAAACCCGTCTGGCTTCCTATGTTACTGGTCGGGTGGACTGGATTCGAACCAGCGACCCCTTGACCCCCAGTCAAGTGCGCTACCAAACTGCGCCACCACCCGTAAAGATATGCTCATTGAGCACGAGGAATAACTTACCATTCATCAGAGATGCTTTCAAGCAAAACTTTTGTTTTAACTCAAAAACTTCTCTCATTACACGGAGGCTTCACGCCATACACTTTACAATCTTAGGGAGTATGTGCGCTTTATCAAAGAGGCGTTTTTAGACGATTGATAGGGTAGGATTAATCCGTGTTTATCGCTACACAGGTATCTGTCATTCAAACTTTGCAAGGGTAGTGCATGGTCCAGAATCGCCACATAAAAGAACGTGTTAAGAACGACCTTAAAAATAAGGCTGACCATGATGCGTTAACTGCACAACAGACCGGTAATACCACCAGTCCCGTTGGTACACCAGATAATCCCAGCACCCGCATTGTTACGCTTGCAAATGCTATTACCTTTACGCGTTTGATTTTTACGCTTATCTTTCTCTACCTTTTTGTGACACATGAGAATCGCTATCTTGCGCTCATTTTTTATGTCACCGCGGCGCTTACAGATTTTGTCGATGGTCAAGTAGCCCGTCGTACTCAAACGGTCAGCTGGGTTGGCAAGATTATGGATCCTATTATGGATCGTGTGCTGCTTTTTACGGGTGTTTTGGGCTTAGTCCTTACCAATGAGTTGCCCCTCTGGACTGCAATTTTTGTCATTGGTCGAGATACCTATCTTGCTATTGGTGCCCAAATCGTACAAAAGTATCGGCGACGCCCGGTAGATGTTATCTTTATTGGCAAGATAACCACCGCACTGCTTATGTTTGGTTTTAGTGATCTGCTCTTGGGACTTCCCATGCTAAAAGGCATGCATCTTGTGAGCATAAACTGGTTGCCGCTTCTTAACGAGACACCCGCGCCACTTGGCATGCTTGCCGTGTATATAGGTGTGGTTTGTTCTCTTATTACAGCTATTATGTACACCAAAACCGGCGTTTCCATCATTCGTTCAGCTCGTTCAGATCAAAAGGACTCAGTATCACATGTGTAGGGCAAAACAGTTTCTTACTTCGGTTCTTGTTGTTGCCGTTATCATAAGCGTTAGTCTCACACCGCTTACCAGCGCTTTTGCTGCAGAGGCCTCCACATCTGATGAACCTCAGCTTTCTGAAGCTCAAGCTGCCATAATTGCTGATGCTTCTGGACAGACGCTGTGGTCAAAAAATGAGGATATGCAGATGAGCCTAGCATCTGTAACCAAAATTATGACTGCTATGGTGGCCTTGGATTCCGGAATAGATCTCAATGCAAGCTATACCATGACTGCTGTAGATCTTGGTCCCTATTCTCAAACCGCTGGATACAAAGAAAATGATCAGGCTACTTTTTCTGATCTGCTTGATGTCATGCTGGTTTTCTCGGCTAACGATGCTGCTACAGAGATTGCACGTATTGTAGCTGGTCATGAGGATAAATTTGTTGAGCTCATGAACAAAAAGGCACAAGAGCTTGGCATGACACACACGCATTTTACTAACGTACATGGACTGGAGGATGCGGGAAAGCACTATTCCTCCGTTCATGACATGGTAATCATGGGGCGCTATGCGCTGCTGCATTATCCACTCATTGCTCAGGTCGTTACCAAACGCTCGGTAACCGTTTCTATTAATAACCAAAACAAAACGTTTGAGTCAACCGATCAGCTCATGGAAACATATAAGGGTCTTTTGGGCATCAAAACCGGTTCCGTTGAGTCTGGCACCACCTTTTTAGCGGCTGCTCAGCGTAGAGGCGTGCGCCTGTATGCTGCCGTGCTCGGCTGCCAAACAAATGATGGTCGTTTTGCAGATAGTGCAGCCCTTCTGGACTGGGGTTTTTCTCACATGCAGGAACAAACGCTCGCAACACAGGATACCGTCGTGCGCTGGGCACCGTTTGCTTACAACTTTAGCTTTAAGTGTCCCATCTATACGTCTGAAGCAACGGGTGCGGTTTTTGACGGTGCAACCCTTTCGTATGATTCATGGCAGTATCGTACCAATACCTTAGTGACCGCTCAGGATGCTTATGGTGTCACTCGCTGGTACCAAGGGGAGCGTACGGTTGCGATTTGTTCCTACTACGCAGGTACCCCGGTGCTGGGCGTACCCTCATACGACATCTTTACAACACCTTCCTTCTACCATGCCTAAGGACACCCTATGAACCTTGATAAGGAGCACCTGCTGCTTGGCGGCGTAATGGCTCAACGATATAGAACTCAGGTAGTTTTGCACTACCATTCCACTTCTGACGAGAAAACTGCGCTACTTCAATCCTGTGGTCTTACCCATCTTTCCGATCTGGGCATGATGCTTGTACGTGGCTCAGATGCACCACAGCTTATACAGGCTGCTATAGCCTGTGAATTACCTGCGGTGGGATCCTGTGCGTACGGGGCTGTTCTCTCTGGCGATGCTGCTTTGCTCAGTGTTCCTTTGGTAGTTCGTACCGGAGATACTGAGTTTTTACTTGTAGATGGCTCTTCTCGCTTTGAGCTGCTCTTTGAATGGATCTCATGGCTGTCTTGTGTGGAGCAAGACGGCATTGCTCCTTATGCAAACACGTCGGTGAGCAATGAATCTTCTGCCCTGGTTCCTTTGCAGCTTGCTGGTCCACAAGCAGGCGCTGTGCTATCTGATTATGTAGAACAAGCCACTTACCTGCCCAAGATGCACTGTGTGGCTAACCTTACTCTCGACACTACACTGAGCATTGTTTTGCATAACAGTCTTGCTCAACAAGATTGTTATACGGTGCTGCTTCCACCAGCTGCTGCTCCAGTATTTTGGAGAAGCTTTTTGTCTTTTGCAGAGGTTAAACCTGTGGGCTACGATGTGATACAAGAGCTGGAACGTAAACAAAATCCCTGGACAAGCGCGCTATCTCATTCTGATCGTATAAGCGCCACCCGCAGTATGCTTACAGATTGGCATATTTGCAGAACTTCAGATGATTTTATCGGCGCTCGTGCGCTTGCTCAGTAAGAGCCACAGTTCTTATTACATACGTCCATATGCCTCAATGTACTTCAAGGAGCCTTAAGTAAGAGTCTGCTTGAGCTTGAGGAAAACTTCTCTCTAAAGGTAAAGGTAGCTAGAGGGAATATCTACTTGAGCTTAAGGGAGTCTATTTGAGGAAACATACCGTCTGGCATAAAGTTTAGGTATAGATTGAACATATTCCAATTAAGACGGGTACAATTGTAGACATCATACTTTTTAAGGAGCATACGATGGCACAAGGATTTACCACCCCAGAGGATGGGGACGCAACTAAAATGTTTCGCATTCCTTCTCAGGATGCCACTATGCCCGATCTGATGGGTACGCGCACTATCGTTAACCCCTCTTTGAGCATTGTAAAAGGTCCACAAGCAGGCATGTCGTTTGAGCTGGATCAAGACTCCATCACCATTGGTCGTGATCCTTCTAATAGCGTCTTTCTCAACGATATGACGGTGTCGCGTCATCATGCCCGTATTGACCTGTCCAATATCGCCTCTGGATTTGCCACAATTGAGGATCTAAGCTCTCTTAATGGTACTTGGGTAAACGGCGCTATTGTGTCTCAGGCACAAATCTGCGACGGTGCCTCCATCCAAATTGGTACGTTTTACATGGTGTTCCATAGCAATACTTCCGTATAGCAAGGTAGATACTCATGCCAGACGCTGGTTATTTAACGATTGGAAAGCTTGTAAAAAAGCTCCAGGATACCTATCCTGACCTCACTGTGTCTAAGGTTCGCTATTTGGAGGATGAGGGACTGCTTAATCCTTCTCGCACTCCTGGTGGCTATAGGCTGTACTCTGCACGCGATGCTAAGCGCTTAGAGGATATTTTATATTTGCAAAAGAATCGTTTTTTGCCCTTGTCTGTGATCAAAGAAGAGCTCAAACACTCTGAGTATATTGCCATGCAACCAAGCGAGAAAAACATTGAGTTGCGCTTTGATATTGATGATGAGCAAACCGTCAATCGCTTGCATCCCATTGATCGCATGCCTGATCTTTTGGGCGTCTCGGTAAGTTTTGTGCGCCAGTTAGCAGAGGCAGGCATCATTGCCTTTAAGCGATCCCCCCATGGGAGAGATCTTGTTGATGGACATGATTTTGCGATCATTCGTATTGCATCGCAGCTGGGCCGCTACAATATTGGACCAAAAAATTTGCGCCAATATGTAACCGCTGCAAATCGTGAGTCTACCATGTTTGAACAAGCACTTATCGCTTATGGCAAGGCACGCCAAAACAGTGATGAAGAGCGCCAGGCGGCGTTTGACGCGGCTTTTGATCAGATGCTTGCGCTTACCAATGCGCTCAGAAGCACGCTTATACGGAAATCCGTCACAAATAGAACAAATGGTGTCTACACCAGTTAAGTTCAAGTACACTTAATCAGGCTGTGCATTCAGTGAAAGGAACAACTGTGTCTAATTTTGCTTATGAAAACCTCATTGTAGATATTCCTGACTATCCAGAGCCTGGTGTTATCTTCAAAGATGTTACTCCGCTCTTTGCGGATCCTCAGGGTTTATCGGCAGCGGTAGATGCCATTGCTACTCACTTTATGGGGAAGGGTATTACCAAGGTTGTTGGCGCAGAAGCTCGCGGGTTTTTGATTGGCGCTCCTGTGGCATATCGTTTGGGCGCAGGTTTTGTTCCTGCTCGTAAGCCTGGTAAACTGCCTCGTGAAGTCTATTCGCAACCATATGCCTTGGAATACGGTACCGATGAGCTGCAAATCCACAAGGATGCACTCAATGCCCATGATAAAGTCCTGATCGTAGATGATCTTGTGGCCACGGGCGGTACCTGCGTTGCAAGCGGCAAGCTTGTCGAGAAAACTGGTGCTGAGGTAGAAGGGTTTGCCTTCTTGCTTGAGTTGGCCTTCCTTAAGCCCCGTGAGGTTGTACAGAAAGATTTTGATAAAGAGATCTTCTCGCTTATTACGGTGGATTAAGTATCCCCACAGACTATCCATGTATGTGAACGCTACTTCATGTTTTGTGAAGTAGCGTTTTTTGTTGTGTGGCAAAGGGTATAGTAAACAGCATGCGTTTTTCACGCAACGAAAGGTTATGGTATGTTCAACAAAAATATAGCTGTCTCGGCTAGTCTTGTTGTAGCTCTTTCTTTCCAGGCATATATGCCTACCCTTGCTTTAGCCGAGCCCACCACACAAGAGCAGGCGCTCAACAAGCTACAGTCCCTTGGTGCAGAGCTTGATTCCATCCAAAGTGAGCTGGATACTAAGACTGCGCAGATGGAAGATACACAGGTAGAAATCGATAAAACCCAAGCTCAGATTGGCGAGACCACTCAAAAGCTTGATGTAGCAAAGCAAACGCTTGCAAAACTTACCCGTTCAAACTATAAAACTGGTAGCGGTTCTGTTTTGGATGTCATTCTTGAATCTTCAAGTTTTGAAGACCTTGCTAATCGTATGTACTATATGAATAAGGCCTCTAAAGAAAATGTAGACGCTATTGCAGCAGTACAGCAATTAAGCTCTGATCTTGCTACTCAAAATCAGTCGCTTGAAGCTCGTAAACAGTCACTTGAGGCTTCTATTACCTCTACACAGGCTAAACTTGCCGACTATCAACAAAAGGTTGATGAGGCTCAAGCTTACTTCAACTCTTTGGATGAGCAGACTCAACAACAGGTTGAGAGTAAGGCTCAAGCTGCAGATGAGGCTGCAAGTTCTAGCTCTGGTCAAGCTTCAAGCTCAACTCAAAACTCTTCTGTATCTACAGTAGTACATGCCATCAAGAACAATACTTCGAGCTCTAGTTCAAGCTCAAGCTCAAACTCTTCTTCTACGAGCAGCTCTACAAGTTCTCAATCCAGCACGACTAAGAGCACTAGCACAAACAGTTCAAGCACACAAAATAACAGCTCAAAAACTACTACTCAATCTAAACCTAAAGAGACGTATAACAGCTATTCTGGTGCTGGCATTGAGTCCGCACGCTCTTTGATTGGTGTTATGTATAAATGGGGCGGCTCTGACCCTAATCGAGATGGTGGCGTAGACTGCTCTGGCTTGGTTGTTTACTCCTATGGCACACGTCGTGGACGTACCACCTATGAGATGATCAGCTCGCTTAAGGCTTCTGGAGATTGGAAAACCAGCATTTCCGAATTGAATCCTGGCGACCTTATCTTTACTTCTTCTGGCCATGTAGGTATTTATCTTGGCAATAATAGGATGATTCATGCACCAGCAGAGGGACGTAGGGTAACCGAAACCACGGTCTGGGCCTTTTATGGCGGTGGCTCCTACTAACATATCTAAAAATATGCTGAGTTTATAAGTGCTAAGACGTTGTTTGATTACAAGCAACGTCTTTTTGTTATTGTAGAAAAGTAGACTACAAGGAAAAGAGGTATGTGAGTACGCAAGCAGACACAAGAACAGCTGTAGAGCGGAGGCTTTCCCGTAGTTTTAGGCTCAAAATCGTTGGTAAAGGTGCCCTTGTTGGCCTTTTTGCAGGCGCTCTTGTCACACTCTACCGACTTGCTCTGAGCAATGCCGAGAAGCTCTTGCGCTTTATTACGACAGCTATTGCACAAAACTACGCCCTTATTGCCCTTTGGTTTGGAATACTTGTTCTTCTTGCTCTTGTCGTCTCTTTGTTGGTGCGGTGGGAACCATATACGGCAAGCTCTGGCATTCCTCAAACTCAGGCCGATGTTGCAGGACATTATAATTTGCCTTGGCATAAGATTATTGTTGCAAAGTTTATTGAAGGCACGCTGGTAGCATTTGCAGGCCTTTCTATGGGCCGAGAAGGTCCTTCTGTTCAACTTGGTGGAATGGCTGGCAAAGGTGTTGCAAGGTTTTTCAAAACCAAAAGGGGAGAAGAGCATATTTTAGTTACCTGCGGTGCGGCATCTGGTATGGCAGCAGCATTTCACGCACCGCTTACAGGTATTGTATTTGCACTGGAAGAGATGCAAAAGATCTTCTCGGCACCACTTATTACAGCGGTTATGGCAGCAGCTGTTACCTCTGACTTCTTTGTATCCCAAGTACTGGGCGTAAAGCCTGTATTATCGCTTCATTTTGTAAGCCATTTGCCTCATATTGATTATATCATTGTTATAATCATGGGTATCTGCCTGGGAGTGCTTGGTGCACTGCATAATGTTGGTATGTTTTTTGCGCAAGACCTCTATACAAAACTTACCTATAAGGCACCTTTTAGTCGCTATCTTATTCCATTTTTAGCGGCTGGAGTAGTGGCATTTACGGTACCAGCATTGCTCGATGGTGGAGACGCACTTTTTGAGATTATTCAAGACCCGTACGTTGAGCCCTTAACACTGTTAGTAGCGCTCCTTATTGGCAAATATTTCCTCACAACTCTTGCTTTTGGTTCTGGCGTGCCGGGTGGAACATTGTTTCCACTGGTAGTTATGGGTGCATTAGCTGGAACAATCTTTGGTAGGGTAGTTACAGAAATGACTGGTGTCAGCTACGCCTATGTTACCAATTACATCGCTTTGGGCATTGCGGGACTTTTTGCAGGCGTTATTAGAGCTCCTATCACCGGTGTGGTGTTGGTATTTGAGCTCACTGGCAGCTTTAGCTCGCTTTTGTCGGCTGTGCTGGTCTCCATCGTTGCATATCTTGTAGCAGATCAGATGAATGTTGACGCTTTTTACGAGCATCTCTTTGCCAAAATGCTTGGTCGTCACAATAGAGATGACTACGATTCTCGGATTCATTCCTCTGAGAAGCTCTTGAGAAGTCATATTGTCTCTACCAATAGTATGGCGGCACATAAACTCATTAGTGAGATATCCTGGCCCGAATCTACCTTGGTTGTATCTATTGATCGAGCGGGAACTGAGCTTATTCCGTCTGGACACACGCGCATTGAGCCACTTGATCGACTCATAGTATTAATGGACGAGAAAACCGAAACGGATTCACAGCGTAAGCTTCGTGCCATTTGTGCTGAAGATTATGTACCTGATCAAAGTGGCGATATCTAATAGAGGCGCTGAGCTCAAACAGCCACATACAGAATTTGAAACTTACGCGTATGAGGGAAGTACTGGATCATCCTGAACGGTATTCTTGATATGTTTTTAGTTTACATAAGATATATTATCGTATTTTTAGGGACAAGCAGATAGACTTAGTCCCATAATAAGGTAAAGACTGCTGGACTACGCACTCTCTTTTGATAACAAAACAAGCCAATAGTCTCTAAGAACGGCTATTGGCTTGAAACATCTTAGCTATATATGAACCAAACAACTACTGTAAGATTAGTACCTCGCTGTAGACTCTTACGCACCTTAGCAGTCTACAGGAATACCCAAAAACGATGATGCACTTGTCGCTGCAATTGCACCATCTGCAGCAGCCGTAATAATCTGACGCAACGGTGTTGCACGAACATCTCCCGCAACAAAAAGACCTTCAGTCTTGGTGGCCATGTGCTCATCGGTAATGATTGCACCATTAGCTACCTTATCTACAAGGTCTCCCAAAACCTCAGATGCAGGCTGCTGTCCCACAAAAACAAAGATACCAAAGGAACCCTCATCGAATTTCTCGGTCGTTTGCTCGCCTGTAACGTTGTTACGGAAAGTTACTTCATTGAGCAGTTGATTGCCGTCAACCTTGACTATAGAAGTTTGATACCTAATGTTTACCTTCTCATTTTCCTCAAGGCGTTTAATCAATGCAGGCTGTGCCCTGAAATGATCTTTGCGAACCACCATGGTTACCTTATCTGCAAAGCGTGTGAGGAATAAGGCGTCCTCCACTGCAGTATTGCCACCACCAATAGCAAAAACATGCTTACCACGATAAAACATACCATCACAGGTACCACAATATGAAACACCACGGCCGGCAAATTTTTCCTCATTTTCAAAACCAGCATGACGAGGCGTTGCGCCAGTAGCAAAAATTACAGCCTTAGCCGTATAGCTTGCTGAACCGCCGACAATAGTAAAAATGCCAGATGCTTGATCTTTCTCGATAGAAACAATGTTGTCCATCACAATTTGAGCGCCCAGATCACGAGCCTGTTTTTCCATAAGATCCATCAGCTCAAAGCCAGTGGTATTGGGAACTCCTGGATAATTATCAATCTCATTGGTAGTAATAACTTGCCCACCAATAGTTGTTTGCTCGATAGTAATGGCATCAAGCATTGCACGTGTTGCATATATTGAAGCAGAGAGACCTGCGGGGCCAGAGCCAATTATAACTAGATCATGATATTCGGTAGTTGCCATAGTAGTTCCTTTGTAAGCATTCGTATCTATACGATCCTTCTTCTACCCCACTTTTAGTAGAATTAAGTTGTACACAATTTATTCATGAGATTGCTGCGCTCCTCTTCCCCTTTTAAAGAAGAGGCCCGGAATCCCGAGCCTCTTCTTAGCTTGACTATAGTTTTTAGGTGCACTTAGTTACATTTAACGCATAAGGAAGTAAACCAAGAATGCGAGGGCAGCAACCCACATCATGGGTTTAACCTTCTTTGCATTACCTGTTACCAGTGAGATAACGACATAAGAGATAAAGCCCATGCCAATGCCATCAGAGATGGAATAGGTCATACATACACCGGCAACAATCATAAATGCAGGGAAACCATCAAGGATGTTAGACCAGTCAATTTCTGTGCATTCAGTCATCATGAGATAACCAACGTAAACCAAAGCACCACAGGTAGCAGCAGTACTTACAACAGAAATAAGCGGAGCAAAGAACGCAGCCAAAATAAAGAGGACACCAGTTGCGATAGAGGTTAAGCCAGAACGACCACCATCTGCAGCACCTGCCGTAGATTCGATAAAGGTGGTGATGGAAGAGGCACCAAAGAAACCACCCATAGCAGCAGCACAGGAGTCAACAATCAAAATCTCTTTGATGTTCTCTACATTACCATCCTTGGTAAGGAACTCACCGGGTTTTGCAACCGCAAGAGCCGTTCCCATGGTGTCAAAGAAGTCAGACATCATAAGAGAAAATGCAAAAATAAGAAGGCTGGGACTGGTTAAAACCTTAACAATGCCCATAACACCCTGTGCGTCAGATTGGAACGGTGCTCCAAAGGTAGAAAAATCAAGGCCAGAGACAATCCCGGTGGGTGCCATGGTTACCCCTAAAGGAATACCTGCTACAACGGCTACCAAAATGCCCAGTAAGATTGAACCATTGATATTAAGTGCAGAGAAAACCAGAGTGGCTATGATTGCAATCATACCAACCTGAAAAGATGCACTGTGGATGTCACCAAAACTCACAATGGTACCCGCACCAGGGACAATAATACCGGCATTTACAAGGCCAATCATGGCAATAAACAGGCCAAGACCTACAGAAATAGCATGACGTAAAGAAACGGGAATTGCATCCATGATCTTCTCGCGTAGACCCGCAAGAACCAAAACCAAAATTGCAACGCCTTCAACAAAAATAATTGCCATAGCAGCATGCCAGTCGCCACCAGTAATACCGGTTGCAGCAGAAGCAATCATGGCATTTACGCCCAGACCAGAGGCGCAGGCTAAGGGTCGGTTAGCGAACAAGCCCATTAAAATGGTCATGACACCTGCACCAACACACGTGGCAGTAACAAGTGCATTCATTGGAATAGAAGCCAGAAGAGGTACCTCTGGATTACCCAAAATAGCTGGGTTAACTGCAATGATGTAAGCCATTGCAAGGAAGATAGTAAGACCAGCTCGCAGCTCTTGTCCTACTGACGTTCCCCTCTCTTCCAAGTGAAAGAACTTTTCCATTGAAAATTACCCTCTCTACGTCAAAAAGACGGACAATAAAAGCCTGTAACAGGCTATTCCACAGCGTTAGTTAACGCCGCTAGAACCAAATCCACCAGTTCCACGATCCGTTGCATCCAACTCGTCTACTTCAGAAAGGGTAACTACAGGAATCTGCTGAATAACTAATTGAGCAATGCGCTCTCCGCGTTCGATATGAATAGGATTGGTGCTATCAAGATTAATAGCACACACCTTGAGCTCACCACGATAATGCGCATCAATAAGACCAGGGGTATTAACCATAGACAGACCCTCACGCAAGGCTAAACCGCTGCGAGGCTGTACAAAGCCAGCATAGCCATCTGGAATAGCAATTGCCAAACCAGTAGCAATAAGACGACGCTCAAACGGTTGAAGAGTCACCGTTTCATTAGCGCGTAAATCAAGGCCGGCATCTCCCTCATACGCATAGGCAGGCAACTCAACAGTTGGATCAAGCTTTTTGATAGCTAACGTAATGTGATTAACGCTCATCAGAAAGGCTCCTCAGCTCATTACTAAATTCTTCGAGGTCTTTGAAGTCACGATAGACTGATGCAAAACGAACATAGGCAACCTTATCTAAAGAAAGAAGCTTCTTTAAAACAAGACTGCCTAACTCAGAAGACTGGATCTCTGTTTTGCCAGTGTCACGAATTTCTGACTCAATCTTATCGATAAATTCATTGAGTTGATCGGTAGAAATATTACGCTTTACCGTAGCGGCAATAAGGCCTCGCATGAGTTTTTGACGATCAAATGGCTCACAAATACTATTACGCTTAATAACGGTAAGGGGCGTTTCTTCACGACGCTCATACGTAGTAAAACGATGATGGCACTTTTCACACTCTCGCCTTCGACGAATAGCATCGTTATCGGATGAACGTGAATCTACCACGCGTGACTCTTCATGGCCACACTTTGGACAACGCATGGGCATATCCTTTTTATCTTTACAAGTGATTTTAGATACAAGGACGATAGCATAAAAAGCCTGTGAAACGCTATATAGTTGTCAATTTACAGGTACAAACACAAGCAAAACAAAAGAATTTACTGCACGAGAGGAACGGTCAATTTTTGACCGATAGTTAGCATTGAATCAGACAAATTATTTTTGTTAGAGATGTAGCTCGCAACATCTTTTGTAGAGTGCCCCTCAACGCCATGAGATGCTGCAATAGACCAAAGAGACTCTCCTGGTTGCACATAAATCTCTGTTGTTTGAATAGAGTCAAAGCCAGTACTACGCTGCCACGCTGCCGTACTATCAATAAACATGACCGCAGCGATAAGTATAACAGCGATGATGCTTGCCATACGGATAGCAAGCTGGGTATGAACGACTTTCTGACTTTTAGATTGAGGCTTTTGTACAGACGAAGCTCCATCAGAATCTAGTGCACTAAGGCCGCCTTCATAGACGGTAAACTGAATAACTTCAGGTTGACGAGCAGCACAGCCATCGGAGCTATAGCGTATATATTCACGTCCAGTTTTCATATCCCTCTCCTCTTTCTTGTGTCTTCTGAGTCATTTATAGAGGAGTGCTCAGACAGTATTGGATTTAGAACAAGTGTTCTTATACTTAAGTATCTACGAACATATGTTCTTGTCAAGTAAAAACGAACAAATGTTTGCATATTTTTTAGAACAGAGGTAGTATCTTTTTATACCTACAAGGAGGATGAAATGGCTACAGCAAAGCTCAGCGCGCGTCAACAGCAGATATATGACTATATTTGTGTCTATTCTCAAACGCATGGCTTTCCGCCTTCAGTTCGTGAAATTGGGCGTGCCGTTGGTCTCGCATCACCTTCCACTGTTCATATGCATTTGAAATACCTTGAAGATAACGGCTTTATCCATCGAGACTCTAAGAAGCCGCGTGCAATCGGTGTTGTAACGGAGCAAGAAGATACACAGCCTACACCAGCAGCCCATTCAAAGCTGGCCACGGTATCGCTTGATGTTAATAACAATCTCATTTCTCTTCCTGTTGTAGGAAGAGTTGCTGCTGGGCAGCCAATTTTAGCCGAGCAAAATGTAGAAGAAAACCTCTCTTTACCTACAAGCATTGTTGGTGATTACAGCTCATTTATTTTGCGTGTTCACGGTGATTCAATGATTAATGCCGGTATCTTTGACGGAGACTTTATTGTAGTAAAAGAGCAGGCAGATGCCCATAACGGAGAGATTGTTGTTGCGCTTATTGATGATTCTGCAACGGTAAAAACCTTTTATCGTGAGAAGTACCGCGTTCGTCTACAACCAGAAAATGACACCATGGATCCCATTTATGTCAAAAATCCTAAGATTTTAGGCAGGGTAACCGCACTTATTCGTTCTATCTCCTAATGAAAAAGGTCCAGACTCAAAGAGTTCATGGCTTTGATGTTCTCAGGGGCATTGCTGTTGTATCTATGGTGTTCTTTCACCTTTGCTACGACCTAACAAGCTTCTCTCCTCTTGCACTGCCTTGGTTTGATGGATTACTTGAAGACCTCTGGCGTAATAGCATTTCATGGACTTTTTTAGGCATTGCAGGCTGCATGGCATGCTATTCAAAAAACAATATCAAACGTTCTTGCAAACTTTTACTGCTCGCATTCATTATTTATTTTGTCACCAGTATTGTTGCTGTAGATACGCCCATTAACTTTGGAATTATATACTGCCTTGGCGTATCTACACTTTTAGCTGGGATTATTCAACATTGCAAGATTAAAATCAACGGATATAAGCTAGGCGCGCTGCGCATTGTAGTATTTTTCTGTCTACTTCCTCTTTCAAGTGGTTATATAGACATACTTGGCATGAGACTTATGCTTCCTTCTCAGCTGTACTCCACTCCATACTTTAGCTGGCTTGGACTACCAGGACCTGGATTTGCCTCGGGCGATTATTACCCTTTACTCCCTTATGGCCTTATCTATTTTGCAGCATGGTCTTTTTGCACTGCTTGGCAAAAAACTGGAATCCCAAGCTGGTTTATCAATATGCAATGCAAGCCACTAGAGCTTGTCGGCCGGCATGCTTTGCTGATATACGTCTTACATCAGCCGCTGCTCTTAGGATTAGTACAACTCCTGTTCTTATGAGTTTGCAACAATCTTGTACGGCGTAAGGGTCTGCTCCATACGTGTGGCAACGCTTACGGTGGCGAGAAGGCCTTGCTCGGTATACTCTTCTCGGATAACTTGCGCCTGCTCATGAATCATTTTGAGCAAGATGCCCTTATCGTAGGGAATCCTAACGGTAATAACGCTATTTCCTGCAGATGCTTCTTTGGCAATGCGATACAAAAGACCATCCAGATTAGTCTTTTGAGCAGCAGAAACAAACTCTGCTTTGGGAAACGTAAACCTCAGCGTACGCTTGAGCTCTGGTGAAATTAAATCGCATTTGTTCAGAGCCACAATATACGGAATATCCTGCGCATCAATTTGCTGCAGCACTTCGTCAACAGCTTGTAGCTGTTTTATGAGATGGACATCGCTCGCGTCTGCCACTTTTACTATGAGATCTGCGGCCTTAACTTCTGCAAGCGTTGAATTGAAGGACTCAACTAAGGTAGTAGGCAATTTTTGGATAAAGCCTACCGTATCTGTCAGGGTAATCTTCCTACCTTCAGATAAGTCAAGAGAGCGCGTTGTTGGATCCAGCGTGGCAAACAATTCATCCTGCGCATAGACCTCTGCGCCGGTTAACGCATTAAGCAGTGTTGACTTACCTGCATTGGTATAACCCACTAATGCCACACGCCATACTCCAGACTCCCAGCGCGCTTTACTTTGTGTGGCACGACGCACATCTAAATGTGCAAGCGCTTCCTTGAGCATGCCAATACGTTTTCTCACCAAACGACGATCTACCTCAAGCTGGCTTTCTCCCTGTCCAAAACGGCTGCCAATGCCTCCTCGGGTTTGTTCGCCTACCAAGTGACTCCACATACCACGCAGACGTGGATACAGATATTGCAGCTGAGCAAGCTGCACTTGAAGACGCCCTTCACGCGTTTTAGCATGAACACCAAAGATATCCAAGATAAGGGCTGTGCGGTCAATGACCTTAGTGGGCTCTCCAATGATCTTCTCGAGATTTGACTGCTGAGAAGGGCTAAGCTCATCGTCAAAAATGACAACGTCTGCCTCAAGACGCTTAACCATACTTACAAGTTCTTGTGCCTTGCCGGATCCAATAAAGGTCTTTGAAACAGGATGGTCAAGCCTTTGTGTAAGGCGCCCAACAACCTTTGCTCCATCGGTTTGAGCAAGGCGCTCCAGCTCAGACAAGGACTCATCAATGCTCCACTCCCCTTTTCCAAAATCTACGCCGACCAAAATCGCACGTTCTGCTACCGGCGCAGTTGAAAGCGGTTTAAAGCGCTGAGGTTTAGCCATAGTACTACCGATCTTGCTTCCATTGTTCGATCGAGCTTGTAATGAACGTAACAGCTTCTTGCTGCGTCATGTCGTCCAAAGAAACCCAAATGGTTCTTTTGTCACGCTTAAGCCAAGAAAGCTGACGCTTTGCATAGTGCCTGGTATGAAGCTTGATCAAAGCGCGCGCCTCATCCGGTGAGATACGCCCTTCAAGTGCATCAATAATCTCTTTATACCCAATTGCCTTATGAGCCGTCTGAGCATTGCAAAGACCTTGCTTAAGAAGCGCGCGCACTTCATCCACAAGACCCTGCTCAAACATACAGTCAACGCGCGTATCAATTCGAGCATACAGTTCTTCTCGATTGTGCGTAAGACCAAAGATCAACACGGGATAGTGCGCCTTTCTTTGAAGAAGCCCACTATGGATTGAGGCATACGACAAGCCCTGATCATGCAGCTCTAACGCACGTATAACACGACGCATGTTGTTGGGGTGTATTTCATGAGCGCTCTGGGAGTCTTTTTGACACAACAGTTCATATAGCGCCGCAGGGCCTTGCTCTTCTAAAAACCGTGTATAGTGCTCACGAGAAGCGCTTTGTATGTCGCCAGCAGGAAACTCCATCTCATCGATGACAGCATCGAGATACAACCCCGTACCACCGCATAAAATGGGCTGACGACCCTCACGTAAAAGTGCATCAACACAGCGACGTGCCTGCTTTTGGAACAAGTCAACTGAATAGTTTTGATTAACGTCACACACATCCACCATTTGCAGTTCTACCCGGCGCTGCTCAGGCGGGGTTTTTGCGGTACCAATATCCATACCCCTATAGACTTGCATAGCATCTACAGAAATGACTGGAACGCAAAAATGCTCCGCCAATACCTCAGCAAGAGCACTTTTCCCAGATGCCGTTGGCCCAACTATGCAGACAACGGGAGTTGTCATCGCACGGCACCAATCAGAGGCCCGCGCAGATACCAAGTACGCGCCTCATCCACACGCACATCTACAATCTTGCCGATAAGATCCTGGGCTTGCATGGTATTGGGCACCGAGAAGTGTACGGTTTGATTTTTGCGGCTGTGGCCCACCATAACGTTCTCATCAGACTTAGAACGACCCTCCACAAGCACTTCAGAGACCGTATGAAGGTCAGCTTGGTTAGACGCATATGAAAGCGTGCTCACCAACTGGGCAAGGCGCTCAAAACGTTCCTGAATTACCTCATGAGGAGTAGAATCAACGATTTTCTCGGCAGGAGTACCTGGACGCTTAGAATAAATGAAGGTAAACGCCGAAGAAAATCCAATCTCTTTTACCAAAGAAAGTGTTTGCTCAAAGTCCTCTTCGGTCTCGCCGGGAAAACCAACGATAATGTCTGTGGAAAGCGCAATATCGGGCATGGTGGCACGAAGGTTGTCCACTAAGTGCAAAAAGTCTTCACGAGTATAATGGCGATTCATCTTACGCAGTACCTTGGTAGAGCCACTTTGTACCGCCAGATGAAGATGCGGCATAACCGCTGGAGTTTCTGCCATAGCAGCAATGGTATCGCTGGACAAATCCTTGGGGTGCGAGGAGGTAAAGCGCAGGCGCTCAATGCCTGTATTGCCCACACGGCGCAGCAGCTCCGCAAAGCGAGGCTTGCCATAACGATTGCGCCCATATGAGTTGACGTTTTGACCAAGCAGGGTAATCTCGCGAACGCCATCGTGCACGAGGTGCTCTGCTTCTATAACAATGTCCTCCATGTCACGACTGTTTTCTCGGCCACGTACGTACGGGACAATACAATAACTGCAGAAATTATTACAGCCCGTCATAATGGGCAGCCAGGCGTGGAATGACTGCGCGCGATTACTGGGAAGCTCTGTCGAGAAATTCTTGTAGGACTCTTCTGTATCGGCATAGATCGTGCTGTTGCTTTGGGAGTTGAACGCCTCAACAAGCAAGTGAGGTAAATTCTGAATGGCCTGGGTGCCAAAAACGACGTCTACATTGGGAATGTTGTTGCGCAGATTCTCACCGTCACGCTGGGCAATGCATCCACCAACCGCAACAACGCGCTTGCCAGCCGCAGGAACCGGGGCACTTACCAAGGAAGAAACCTGACCATACAGGCGCGTATCGGCCTTCTCACGCACACAACAGGTCATAAAGACGTTTGTATCGGCTTCCTCCATTGAAGGTGCTTCATTCATGCCAATAGAATCCAAAAGACCAGAGACGCGCTCTGAGTCATGCAGGTTCATCTGGCAGCCAAAGGTCTTAATAGAGTAGGTTTTGCCCACAAGAACAGGAAAATCAGCCATTAAAAATTTCTCTCCAAAAAATTACTCAGCAGAAGTTTCTGTTGAAGGTGCAGCAAGACGATGCACATATACAGCAATCCTGATAGCGGTACGATTTTCTCCACCAATAGAAATATCAGAAAACGTAGGCGCACAGGAAATGTCAATGCCCGTGGGGATGAGAAAACCGCGCGCAATCGCCAAAGCCTTAATTGCCTGGTTAACAGCACCCGCTCCAACACACTGCATGTTTACCGGAGTTCCGTCTTTAACCATACCAGCAATGGCGCCCGCGACAGAGGCTGGCGAGGATTTACTTGATACTTTTAGAAACTCCATTGCTATGACTCCTGCAAATTGTTGTATGTAAGCGTATGTGTACTGCGTTTATGCGGGTTCATTGTACGATACCGCTTGGACAAAATACATGAAAGATTAAAAATGTTACTAATCGCCTTTATCTATTTCAAAACTGACTGAAATCCTATTTTTTGAGACCCTGATCTTTGGTTGACCGGCCAGCGAAACATAGTATCGATTTGCGATCAGCTCAAAATCGCGCTCAAGCAGGCGAGAAAAATCATCGAGATCATCTTTTGAGAGCTTAAGACCTCGGCAATCTTTAAGCAGATCTACTTCATGATTTGCTGTTGCATCTGATGCGTGTGTGAGCTGTGCAACAACGCTGCGCTGTGGCCTGATCTGGTCTGCAAGAATACGATGGGCAGTACGCTCTGAGATATCCAAACCAAGGCTTTGAGCAACCTTTTGCAGGTCAAGTGCATCAGCTGCAGCATACAGCCTGTGTAGCACGGGCAATGCATCAAGACGGTCAATAAACAGCAGCTTTGCATCATCAATTTCAGGACGAACCCGCGCACGGATAGTTGCAACTATCTCTGCAGGAGAACCGAGGTACACGAAAACCCCAGGGCGCTCCTCTAGTGCAAACTCGCAACACGTTCGCACAATATTGTGCGGGCCACGAATAACGCTTTGATTGCCGCCGTCATCCACACCAATTTGTGGCCAGGTTGATTGGTCTGCACGCTCTGAAAGCTGAGAGATATTGGTCACAATTTGAATGGAGCAACCTTTGCCTACGTCAGAAGACATAACACAGGCTTTACTGCTGTTCTCTTTAATAGAATAAAGCGCCATGCCACGTCCATGCACGCCCCAACGGTCCATATGCATCGATTCCAGCTTGGAAGTAACGCGCGCATCAAAGACCTTTGCATGCATATAGTCAGGAATGCCCCGACCATCATCAAGAACAACAATGGTGCGCACGTCCTTCTCGCGAGCAGTAGCTACGTAGATGTGACGAGCACCGGCATCACGCGAGTTGCGCAGCATCTCAACAATAACATCCTCTGAGCAGCGGATATCATGCTTAGCCTGGCGACGTTCCGCTTCTGCTACGCGTAGACGGACAAACCCCTCGCCCAAGTTTTCCTCAACGCGAAGGGTCTTATCGCCCGAAAGTGTTTCTACAAAGTCGAGCAAATCGTTATGTTGCTGAGCAGATGTGCTCATATCCTACTTAGCAATGTCCACGGCGCGAGACTCACGAATGACAACCACACGAACCTGGCCAGGATATTCCATCTCATCCTCAATTTGCTGAGCGATATCATGAGCCAAAATGGTGGCTTCAGAGTCAGAAATCTTCTGAGGCTCTACCATGACATGTAGCTCACGACCGGCCTGCATAGCATAGGTGCGCTCAACGCCTTCATGTGCGTTGGAGATAGTCTCAAGCTTCTCTAGACGCTTAATGTAGTTCTCTGCAGATTCACGACGAGCACCCGGACGCGCCGCAGAGATGGCGTCCGCAGCTTGGACGAGAAGGTCCATGATGGTATTAGGCTCAATGTCAGCATGATGTGCCTCAATAGCATGCACAATATCGGCACGCTCGCCATACCGACGAGCAAAATCTGCGCCGATAACAGCGTGAGGACCCTCAACCTCATGATCGATAGCTTTACCAATATCGTGCAACAGACCAGCACGCTTCACCGGAATGGGATCAATCCCAAGCTCAGAAGCCATAATGGCGCAGAGCTCTGCAACCTGTATGGAGTGCTGCAGCACGTTTTGACCAAAAGACGTACGGTAGCGAAGCTTACCAAGGATTTTGATGATTTCTGGATGCAAATCATGCATACCACAATCAAATGCAGCCTGCTCGCCCGCCTCCTGAACGCGCTGATTTACCAGTTCTTCTGCCTTCTTGTACATCTCTTCAATACGTGCAGGATGAATACGGCCATCCGCAATGAGGTTTTCTAGCGCAACACGAGCGGTCTCACGACGGACAGGATCAAAACTGGAAAGCACAACGGTTTCTGGGGTGTCATCAATAACCAGAGAAACGCCGGAGATTTGCTCAAAGGTACGAATATTACGACCTTCTCGACCGATAATGCGACCCTTAAGATCATCGGATGGGATGTGCACTGAAGTAACCGTGATCTCACCGGCCTGATCAGAGGCGCAGCGCTGGATGGCAATGGAAACAATCTTGCGGGCGGTTTTTTCTGCCTCTGCACGTACGCGCGTCTCAGACTCACGCAAAATCTGTGCTTCTTCTTTGATGGTGTCCTTACGAACCCTATCAAGCAATTCTTTGTGAGCATCATCCGTAGTTAATGCAGAAATACGCTCAAGTTCTATGGTTTGCTGAGAAATAATACCATCTAAATCATTACGCCTACGATCAAGCTGACCTTGCAGGCTAGAGAGATGATGCTCGCGCTTATCCAGTGCGTCATTGCGGCGATCAAGAGATTCTTCGCGCTGCATAATACGATTTTCCATGCTGCGAAGTTCACTCTTGCGCTGACGCTCTTCATTTTCTGAAGCCTGCTTCATTTGCAGAATTTCTTCCTTAGCTTCAAGCACAGCTTCCTTACGCGAAGTTTCTGCCTGACGCTGAGCATCTACATGGATTTGCTTTGCCTTATCTTCTGCTTCTTTAATTTTTGCTTGGGCTTCTTGCACACGCTTGGTATGAGCGCTATTTGCAATGAAATAGGCACCAGCAGCACCTACAATGAGGCACACAATGCCAATCAAAATCGAAATCGGTTCCATAAAACTGCTCTCCTAAGAAGTATATGAATTAGTTCAGGAATCAATCTTTACGGATTGAACCCGTCAAAAGAGCACCTAGGACCGCTATATAGTTGGCAAAACTCATCAAAACATATATAAAACGTCAACCTATGGCAGACGCAAGTAAACTCAAGTGACCTTCTAATCGTAGGTAGATAAGCTGAACTTGTCAAATCTTTCTATTTAACCTACCTGCGTAAATGCAGTAATTCATGAACTTTATTAAAAAAATATGGGAAAACCCTATTCTTGCAGATAACGTTTTACCGCATGAGAAGCCACCTCATAAGAAAATCCCCGTGAGACGAGTTTTCTCATAAGTTTTTGATAGGCATTTTTCTCTGGAATAGCCTTGGTGCAAATAAAGGCATAAGCCCGATCAGACTCACTCTGTTCTTCATAAAAATCATCTGGCCAACCAGAAATTTCTGCTATATCAATACCCTTAGCTAAAAGCTCTCGCTCTATGCGTAGCTTACCCCAGCCCATAGATACTTTTGAACGAATAAAGACCTCTGCAAAGCGTTGATCATTAATAAAATTAAGCTTAATAGCACGTGCAAGAGCATACTCGATACTTTTTTGAGAATAGCCGTCCAAACGAAGCTTGTCAGAAGCTTCTTTGCTGGAATAGTCCCTTCTATCCACGAGCTTAGTAAGACGCAAAAAAGCGCAGTGCTCTGAGAGACGGCCTAGCTCATAGAGCACTTCGGCACGTGATTGAGGAACAATTTCATGCTTTTTGTGAGCACTAAGCAATTTCCGAGCAACCACAATGGGAATATAAAATGTTTCTTCTCCCATTATTTCCGAAGTGATACGCAGTTGTGCTTTAGGTTTGCGAGCGCCCAAAACAGAAGCAGTCCTATCAGGAAGCTCGCAATCCCATGAAAATGTCTCGGCAGGCACGATAGCTATTCTTTATCCAGTATGGGAGCACCTACAGGCTCATCACTCAGTTCAAGGCCACAGGCTTCACGAACCTTATGCTCAATCTCAAGACAGAGCTCTGGATTTGTTCGTAGGAACTCCTTAGCAGCCTCACGACCCTGCCCCAAACGCTCGGTTTGGTAGGTATACCAAGCGCCCGACTTATTAACAATATCGTACTCAACGGCCATATCTAAGATAGAGCCTTCTTTGGAGATACCGGTGCCATACATAATGTCAAATTCTGCCTGTTTGAAAGGTGGCGCTACCTTGTTTTTAACAATCTTTACGCGCACGCGATTACCAACAACCTCTCCACTTTCTTTGATGGAATCAACACGGCGAATATCCATGCGTACGGATGCAAAGAACTTAAGTGCACGACCTCCGGGCGTCGTTTCTGGATTACCAAACATTACACCAATCTTCTCACGAAGCTGATTGATGAAAATGCAGGTAGTATTGGATTTAGATAAAGATCCAGCAAGCTTACGTAGGGCCTGGCTCATCAGGCGAGCTTGCAAGCCCACGGTTGTATCGCCAATTTCTCCTTCAATTTCTGCACGAGGAACCAAAGCAGCTACGGAGTCTACAACCACAACATCAATAGCGCCTGAGCGCACAAGCATGTCACAAATTTCCAAGGCTTGCTCGCCTGTATCCGGCTGTGAGATCAAAACATCGTCAATATCAACGCCAATACGTGCAGCATAGCCAGGATCCAACGCATGCTCCGCATCGATAAATGCTACAACGCCACCAAGCGCTTGTGCCTCTGCAAGAATCTCTAAAGAAAGCGTGGTCTTACCAGAAGACTCAGGTCCATAAATCTCAATAATACGACCACGTGGCACACCACCAATACCCAAAGCGGCATCCAAGGCAACAGAACCGGTTGGAATTCCCTCCACCTCAAGGTCTGGGCCACCGTCGCCAAAACGCATGATTGCACCTTTACCAAAGCGCTTCTCAATCTCTGCTGTAGTAGTATCAATCATTTTCTCGCGCTCTTCACCCGTTGTCTTAGCGTGAATCTCGCGACCTGGACCTTTACTTTTTGCCATAGGATTTTTCCCTTCTCTCACGAAAGAGAATATACGAACACCTGTTCTGTGTCAATTGATACTACTCATTTTGCAAGAAGCAGCCAACATAAATCAAACAACCATAAACAGAGGCCTGACAGAGGTCTAGCAACGCACCAGTTCATCCAGCAAAGCCTGAAGAGCCGTCAAGACAGCCTGTTGACGCACGTCATCCCTATTGCCATCAAAGTATTTAACAAAACTTGTAACTACAGATGGTGTACACAGGCCAAACCAAACGGTACCCACGGGCTTGTTGGGTTCTGCACCAGTAGGTCCAGCAATGCCGGTAACCGATACCGCAAAATCAGCCTTAAGAACCCTGGCTGCACCTTGAGCCATTTGCTGGGCACATTCAGAAGATACAGCACCCACATCAGAAAGTGTCTGCGCATCTACACCAAGTACCTCATGTTTAACTTCAATGGCATAGCTAACAATGCCCCCACGCACAACAGCACTCGATCCACTTACCGAAGTAAGTGCGGCACTTACCAGGCCGCCGGTACAAGATTCTGCCGTGGCCAGACGTTGATTGTGGGCACAGGCATGCTGAACAACCTTAGCTGCCAGCTCATACGTATCTTGATTGCACACGCAACGTGGTGTTTCCATGAGTTAATCCTCGCCTAAAGAACTCCAAGACTTGATAAAGTAATCAATGCCAGACCAAGCGGTAAGGATCATTGCTACATAAAAACTGAAGGTAGAAATACCAAAGATGACAAGCCAGAGCGTCCCCGCAGGAAGGGTAAGGGCCAGCATGTAACCACATAAGGCAAGCATAGTAGTTGCGGTTTTCCATTTTCCTAAGTTACTTGCTGCAACAACAGTACCCTTAGAAGCAACCACCATACGCAGGCCAGATACTAAAAACTCACGAGAAATAACTAGAACAATACTCCAAGCAGGAACAAAGCCTTGTTCCAAAAGCCAAATCATGCCCGTCACGACAAGCAGTTTGTCTGCAATGGGATCAAGAAACTTACCAAAAACGGTTACTTCTCCCCTGCTGCGAGCGAGATATCCATCGATCTTATCGGTAAGAGACAAAAAAGCAAAGAATACAAAGACGACAAACCCGCCCCAGTTTACAGTGGTGCCATCACTCTTAGAAGAGATAAGCTCTGCTAGCAAAATCCATAGAGGAATAAGTACCACTCGAATAGTAGTAACAATATTGGCAGCTGTCCAACGAATACCAGAACCAGCCTTTTTGCTCGTAGAAGAGTCTGTACTCATACCTTATGCTTCCTCATCTGCAGCGTTCACAAGCTCACCAACAAGCTCGTAACAAAACGAATCAACCAAATCACACATGACTACATCGCCCACAGCCGCCTGACCATAGGCAATATGCACTGCACCGTCACAATCCGGTGCCTGGAACCAGGTATGACCAATCAGCTCAGCGCCCTTGTCGCCCTCTTCTATGCCGTCAATAATAACCGGCACCCGCTCGCCCACATGTTTGGCAGTGGCCGCAAAGCCAAGTTGCTCAGCCACATCAATCAGAGCCTGCGTGCGCTCAAGTTTAACTGACTCATCAACCTGATCAGGCATCGTTGCAGCGCGCGTACCCTCTTCTGCCGAGTAGGTGAACACGGAGGTGTAATCAAATTCCTGCTCGGACAAAAAGCCCATGAGCTCATCGAAATCATGCTCGGTTTCTCCTGGAAACCCCGTGAGTGCCGTGGTGCGCAAAACCATACCGGGAATCTCTGTACGCAGACGATCAAACACCTTGCGATACTCACTTGCGTTACCTCTGCGGTTCATTGCCTTAAGAACAGATCCCGAGCAGTGCTGAATGGGAATATCAATATAAGGCAAAACCTCAGGAGTATCTCGAATAGCAGCGATAAGATCGTCCGTCATACCCTCTGGCTGCAAGTATAAAACACGAACCCAAGCCTGATACGGGCGTACAGCTTTGCCAACCTGACGCAACAACCATGCAAGGTTATAAGAACCCTTGATGTCCTTACCCCAAACACCGGTATCTTGGCCAATGAGCACTATTTCGCGAACGCCACCCTCCATCAGAGCATGAACTTCATCCAAAATCTCCTGCGCGGACCTTGAGGCATACCGCCCACGAATATAGGGAATGGCGCAAAACGCACAAAAACGATCGCAGCCATCAGAAATCTTGACAAACGCACTTGCACCTTCAACGGTACGCAACGCATAGGTAGAATAATCAGTAACACAGGTCTGCTGATCAATGCCCAGTACGCTTGAAACCACCGTAACAATGCCATCCTCTTCATCGGTACGCACAAAGGCAGCAACCTCAGGAAGTTCCTGAGGTAGCTCTTTGCCATAGCGAGATGGAACACAGCCACACATAATAATGGGCTTTTTACGTACACCAGAAGTCATACCTTCTGCAAGCTCAAGGGTTGTCTCGATACTTTCTGTAGTAGCACTGGCGAGAAAAGAACAGGTGTTGATCAAAACAACATCTGCATCCTCAACCCCAGTAGCATCGGCATAGCCGCTCATGCGCAGCAAAGCGCGCATGCGATCAGTATCTACTTCATTTTTTGCACAACCGAGCGTGACATAACAAACAGACGGCATAAACGCTTGATCCTAACGATAGTTAACAAATTGAAGAGCTTGATCATAGTCCTTCTCACGAAGGAAGCTAATAACTTGCTGCAAAGCATCCTTTGAGGCAGAGGAAACTCGAAGCTTATCACCCTCTACTGTAGCTTTAACCTTAAGCTTTTGATCACGAATATCCTTGGAGATCTTTTTAGCAAGTTCCTGCTCAATGCCCTGAACGATATGACCAACTATACGCACAGAAGATCCTGTTGCCGCTTGAGGCTTGTCCCAGCGTAAAGCTTTAAGGTCAACCTTACGTTTAATAAGTTTGCTCGCAAGAACATCGGTTACTTGAGAAGCGGTAAATTCGGAAGGCGCATGAACAGTAATGGTGCTCTCTGCCTTAGAAAGCTCAATCGTGGCACCGGTATCTTTAAGGTCGTAGCGCTGCGTGAGCTCGCGCGCTGTTTGCTGGAAAGCGTTGTCAACTTCCTGCATATCCACGGTAGATACCACATCAAAACTAGAGTCTTTAGCCATGGCGATTCTCCTTAGTTGTTGTTGGAAGACGATTTGGACGAAGCGTCAGAACTATTCTTTTTTGCAGAGCCTGTTGTTGTGCTCTTTGCATCGTTGGTGCTAGAACTCTCATCCGCAGCATCAGCGGTAGCAGCATTGGGATTAGTGCCCTGAATGGTAATGGTGCCTACCCCGCTTGAATGCTCGTCAAAACGTACATTCTCCCCGTTTTTAGTAATGCTTACCGCAGAAGTGTCATTTACGCGTACCGTGATTTCCTTGGTAACGGTATACGTCTTTGACCACGGTCCCGTAACGGTTTGGGCAACCTCTGAAGTTCCATCATTGATAATTTCTAGCCAGGTAACAGCACCATCGTTTACTGCCACCTTTACCACAGTCTCAGTAACCGGAGCGGTAGTGGTAGCCGCTGTAGCCTCGGTAGAGGCAGCGGTGCTTGCAGCATCCGTGGTAGAAGTGGTTGTCGCGGGTGTTGCTGTTTCTACTGCTACCGTCTTTTTGCTATCGGTAACGCGACTGGTACAGGAACGAACAGCTGTAGCAATCAAAATAATAAGCACGAGTACTAAGGCTACTAAAATGGTTACTATGGTGCGAACTCGATCAGAAAAAAAGTAGCTCAAAAAGCCTATGACGCCAGGTTGCTGAGGCGCTGTACGGGAACGCCTGTTGCGCAGCTGTTGACGTTTGAGCTCATCATTGCGCTTAACCGAAGGACGGTTGGTAGAAGCAATGTTGCGATAGGAATGCCTGCCCTGACGAGAAGAGGCAGCCTCATATCTGCGGGCATTATTGTCAATGCGCAGGTCATCCGTATACTGATCTGATGTCGGCCGGCGAGAAACCACGTCACCGGTACGCGGCGTTGTAGAGCGACTTTGACCAGCTTGCGATCCCGCACCGCTACGAGAACGGCGAGAAGAACGACGAGGACTCGTATACGCCGAGGAGGCAGAGCTGCTGGTATAGGGACGACCCTGTGGATATGCATCGTTGGGCTGAGTCGACAGGTTGGTGCTGGTGGACTCATAGTTGCGCAGGCTAGAACTACCCTGTTGATACAGCTCTGAGCGCGAGCGCGCCTGAGAGGTGGTATCAAAGGAACCAGTACGACCCAACACGGGATTCTCAGGAAGCAAATGTGGCGGCTCGGGCAAGCGAGAATTGGATGAGCGCTTTCCAACAAGGGGCAGCTCATAGCTGGAGGCTTCCATCGGCCCACGCCCATGCACACCATCGCGCGTACGACGGCGCAATTCATGAGACATAACCCCATTGGTATGTTCATACAAATCTTCTTGGAACTGATCTACCACTTCACGGGGGTTTAAGCCGAGATAGCGAGCGTACGAGGAAAGCATGCCTTGTGCATAGCCAGACTTAGGAATGGACGTGAAATCCGCTTCTTCAAAAGCGATAAGTGCCTGCTCTTTAAGTTTGAGCACTCGAGCGGCCTGTTCAATAGACAGTCCAAGCTGCATGCGACGATTACGCAACAGCTCGCTAAAGCGTGGATAAGCCATGACTACACCTCCCTATATTCAGACTCTGCAGCACGAAGTTCCTCTAATCCGTCTGCGTCGATAAGTACTTCACGAGGCTTTGATCCATCAGGAGGACCAACAACACCCTTTGCCTCAAGCATGTCCATAATGCGTCCAGCACGAGCATAACCAACTTTAAGCCTGCGCTGAATACCAGAAGTAGAACCAAGTTGGGAATCCACAACTATCTGTGCAGCCTCCCAGATCAAAGGATCGTCATCAGAGGCAGCCTCCGCCCCACCAACGCTGGGCTTTCCTGGTGTTACCGCAGATAAAATATCTTCATGGTAGTCGGATTCATGGTGTTCTTTAATGAACTCCACAACCTGTTCCACTTCTGCTTCGGACACAAAACAAGCCTGAGCACGCTTTGGTTTGCGACCACGAAGCTTATACAACATGTCACCGCGACCCAAGAGCTTCTCGGCACCCGTCTGATCCAAAATAATGCGCGAGTTGATGCTGTTATCAACAGATAGGGCCACACGGTTATCGATATTGGCCTTAATAAGACCGGTTACCACGTCTGCAGAAGGACGCTGCGTAGCGACAATGAGGTGAATACCTGCGGCACGGCCCAATTGCGCAATGCGAACAATAGACGATTCCACATCCTTGCCAGCAACCATCATAAGGTCGCTCAACTCGTCTATAACGATAACAAAATAGGGCATCTTCTGAGGCGGATTGTCCATCTCGGATAATTTACCGCTCTCTACCTGCTTATTAAAGGATTTGATGTCACGAACCTTATAGTGCTCAAACACTTTGAGGCGTCGCTCCATCTCCGTTACACCCCATTGAAGAGCGCTGGTAGCTTGGCGAGGCTCCGTAACAACAGGCACATACAGATGCGGAAGACCGGCATAAAAAGTAAACTCTACGCGCTTGGGGTCAACCATAATAAGGCGTAATTCCTCGGGGGTTGCGCGCATAAGCATGGTCATAACAATGCTGTTGAGAAGAACGGATTTACCAGATCCCGTAGTACCTGCCACAAGCAAGTGCGGCAACGCAGCAATATCTACCACAACCGGCGCGCCCTCAGAATCGCGACCAAACGCCGCCTCAAGTGGACCTCCTGTTACATGCGATAAAACATCGCCCAAGTAAACGGACTGCGTTGTCCTGTTGGGGATTTCAATACCCACCAATGAAGTACCTGGGATGGGGGCAAAGATACGCACGGACTTTGCAGCCAGCGAAAGTGCAATATCGTCCTCAAGATTGCGAATCTTGTTTACACGCTCTCCCTCACCCATCTCAATTTTGAAGGTGGTAACAGCAGGACCACTCGTCCAGCCCACTACCCTACTTACCAGACCAAACTCTTCCAAGGTGGATTGAAGTTTTGCAGCGGTGCCTGCAAGCTCGTCAGAACTCACCGTATGAGTGGAAGAACCCTCTGTACATTTAATCATGTCAAGGGGGGCAGCGCACCATCAAGATCCCCAGTACGCTCACGCAAGGGGTCTGCCTTTGGTGCGGCCGGGCTTTTACGCTTTTGGTCCTGAGAAGCTGCCTTTTGCAAAAAGCTAGGGATAGCCATTGTGCCATTTGGAGCATCTTTTGCAACAGCCGCTGTGTTTTCAGACTCAGCCATGGCAGCAGACCCCTCCGCTGGCTTATCTGCAGCCGCAGTCTTTTTCTTACGCTTAAGCAAGGTGGTTGCAGGGGCAGAGCTCTTTTGCTCTTGTGGGGTCTCACCACGCTTAATAACCGTTGTCTTGCGAGCACCAATAAAGGTGGTTGCAGGCTCCTCCCCCACAACAGCCATCTGACGCTTGCTGTTGGACTGTGGCTGCACATCCTGATTGCGCGTAAGCTTATTTTGAGCAGCACGCTTGGCCGCTTCTTCTCTTTTACGAGCGGCGGCCTCATAAAACTCCGTTGCCCGATCTTGCAGCTTGGCAACAGCGGCGCTTATCGAGAAGCCACAAACAATGACGCCGGCAATTATAATGCCAGCTAAAACCACCAAAGAAACCAGCTTGCCCAAGAGTGAAACCAAAGCCCAGGCAACGCCGCCGCCAACATATCCACCAGCTACCGGTAAAACAGTTTCTTGAAAAACGATAGCTGGATTAGCTTCTACGCCGGGCACCAATACTGACAAGATGGACAATATGGCCACGACTATGAGGGTCAGTCCGAGGGCAATGCGCTGAGATATGGGTCCGTCGGATGACATAAAGTAGGTAAGTGCATACAAAAACAATGCGATGGGCACCAACAAGGCACCAGCGCCAAACCCTTGCATAAGCATCTGACCGGTAAAGTGAGTGACCGGCGCCTCTGAAGGAGAGAGAAGCGCAAGGGCAAATGCAAGCGCAATGACGGCAATCAACACACCTACAATGTCATTGACTGCCGTACTGGAAGCAAACAAATAAGCATCGGCGCGACGAGCGCCTGTCCCACGATTAGTGCGAGCATTGGACTTTTTGCCTTTACGGGATGTATTTGAGCTGCGATTGGGCATGAAAATCCTAAACCTCCATCACGACCGGAATAACCATCGGGCGCGTGTGAGTCTTATTCCACAAATAATTAGAAAGGTTATTACGAGCAGTTTTGCGCAGGGTCTCAAGAGAAGAACCCGTATTGCTAGCAGCATGATTTATCGAATCGCGGATAGAATCCTGCGCACCGGACAACAAGGAATCATCTCCTGCAAACGAAACACCACGCATGGAAATCTCAATCTCCGAAACCTTGTGGCTCCGCGTAGAGATCGCCACAAAACAGGTAACAATGCCGTCTTCCGAAAGTTTTTGACGATCGCGCAATACCGCGGGTTCCGTATCGCCAATGCGCAGACCATCAACATATACAATACCTGATTCGACGGGAGTGCCAAAGCGTACCTTTCCGCCACGCATTTCTAAGGTGTCGCCGTTATCCAAGAGGAAAATATTATCCGGGTTTACACCCATATCGCGTCCAAGCTGTGCATGTGCACGCAGGTGGATGGCCTCACCATGAACGGGAGCAAAGTTAACGGGATGCGTCATGGCCAGCATGAGCTTAAGCTCTTCTCGAGAGCCATGGCCGGACACATGCACCAAAGCATTGCTCTTATCGTAAATGGTGCAGCCAATTTTAGAGAGCGAGTTAACAATGCCCTGAACGGAACGTTCATTGCCCGGAACAGGTGTTGCGGAAATGATGACGGTGTCATTTGCTGTAATGGTCAGCGATTTGTGCTCGCCGTTTGCCATACGAGCAAGCGCACTCAAAGGCTCTCCCTGGCTGCCGGTACACAAGACAACAATTTTCTCGTCAGGAATCTCTTCCACATTAAAGGCATCGATAATGTCCTCGTCCGCGATGTGCAAATAGCCCAGTTCACGAGCAATCTTAGTGTTGGTGACCATGGAACGACCGGTAACCACCACTTTACGGCCAGACGCCACTGCAAAGTCACAAATTTGCTGCAAACGATGGATGTGGCTTGCAAAGGAAGCGACAAAAACCTTGCCCGTAGCGTTTTTGATGATATGACGCAGCGAGGCACCAACTTCTGCTTCAGAAGGAGTATAGCCAGGTCTAATGGCGTTGGTGGAGTCTGAAAGCAGCAGGTCAATGCCCTGGTGTCCAAACTTGGTAATGGCATAGTAATTGGGCAGCACGCCATCAATAGGCGTCTGATCTAACTTAAAGTCTCCCGTATGCATAACGCTGCCCTGAGGCGTTTGTAAAAACACGCCAAAACCGCCCGGAATGGAATGCGTCATAGAGAAAAAATCAATGGAAAAGGCGCCTAGGTCAATGTGAGACCCGTCCATTACGGTGCGGAACTTAGGATTGCGAATCTTGTGTTCTGCCAGCTTGCCCTCGATAAAACCAAGGGTAAGAGCACTGGAAAAAATAGGTACCTTAGGGACAAGATCCTGCAGCAAATACGGTAAAGCGCCCGTATGATCCTCATGACCATGCGTGATGATAATACCGCGGAGCTTATTTTCATTTTCTAGAACGTAGGTATAATCAGGAAGTACCAGATCAATACCTGGTTGATCATCATCTGGGAACATAAGACCAGCATCGATAAGCACCATATCATCGCCATATTCAAAGGCGGTCATATTTTTACCGATGCCGTCTAAACCACCCAGAGGGATAATTTTTAGAGGTGGCTTCTTTTTTGCCATAATAGTAGGAAATCCTTTCATTAGCTTTGTATGAAAAACACAGCACCATGGTGCTGAACGGTACAAACGTTGTAACTTATCTATTGTAATAGAAAGTCAGTTTTAATAGAGCTACCTGCACTATACCCACAATTAAAAGGGCATATTTCTTATATCGGCTTATAGCGCCCGTCTTCTCATATCGTTCACGAGCAGGTTGCAAAACCAAAAAAAGAAGCCACTTTCTTGTAAGAAAGCAGCTTCTTAAACAAGTTGATAGAGCTCAAAGAGTGATAACCCTTATTAGTGAGCCTTATGACAACAACGGCTAATTTGCCTCATGGTGACGACGGGGCTTGCGGGTAGTGTTAGAGCCTTGGTCACCAGGACGGCGCTTATCGTTACGAGAAGCGCGCGGCTTGCCCGCATCTCCATTCTTGGAATCACCCGTACTGACCTCGGGCTTATCGATACGGTCAAGAGAAATCTTACCCTTATCGTCTACCTCAAGTACCCTAACCTTAACCTCATCTCCAACGTTAAGGACATCTTCAACCTTGTTAACACGGCCCTGAGCAACACGAGAAATGTGCAGCAAGCCATCCTTACCAGGCAGCAGCTCAACAAAGGCACCAAATGCCTGGATGCCAACCACGCGACCGGTGTACTCCTCACCAGGCTCGGGTACCTTGACGATAGCCTTCACGCGCTCTGCCGCGTCGGTACCAGCGCTGCCAACACCAGCAATAAAGACGGTGCCATCTTCTTGGATGTCAATCGTGGCGCCCGTCTCATCCTGAATGCTGCGAATAACCTTGCCGCCAGAACCAATAACATCACGGATCTTATCAACAGGAATCTGGAGGCTCAAAATGGTAGGAGCGGTCTCCTTTGTGTGTGCACGAGGTGCTTCAATCTCATGAAGCATGGCCTGCAAAATATGCATACGACCCTCATGAGACTGCTTCATGGCCTGCTCAAAAATTTCCGCAGTAAGACCGGTTGCCTTGTTATCCATCTGCATGGCGGTAATACCACGCTCGGTACCGGTTACCTTGAAGTCCATGTCACCCAAGAAGTCTTCAAGACCCTGAATATCCGTAAGCACTACCGTCTTGCCCTCTTCCTGGATAAGGCCCATGGCCACACCGGAAACAGGACGCTTAATAGGCACACCGGCATCCATTAATGCCAGGGTAGATCCGCAGGTAGAAGCCATAGAAGAAGAGCCGTTAGATTCCATGACCTCACTCACCACACGAATGGCATAAGGGAACTCTTCCTCGGAAGGCAAAACGGGCAACAGGGCACGCTCTGCCAAGGCACCGTGTCCAAGCTCGCGACGCTTAGGACTTCCCATACGACCTGTCTCACCAGTGCAGTAAGGCGGGAAGTTATAGTGATGGATATAGCGCTTGCCCTCAACAGGCTCAATGGTATCCAGGCGCTGCCACTCATTGAGCATGCCCAAGGTAGCTACCGACAAAACCTGGGTTTGACCACGCTGGAACAAACCGGAACCATGAACCAAAGGCAGGTAGTCCGGCTTGACCATCAAAGGACGCACCTCATTGGCGACACGGCCGTCCACACGCTCGCCCGTCTCTACAACCATCATGCGCATAGCGTGCTTCTCAAGGCTCTTGAGCTCTACCGCAATAGCGCGGCTCCACTCCTCAAGCTCCTCATCACTAAACTCGGCCTTAATCTGCTCTTTAAGTGCAGCAACACAGCCGATACGAGACTGCTTGTCCTCATTTTTAAGCGCAGCGCTCATCTCATCATAGTGAGCAAAGATACGCTCATGAACTTCCACAATAGGCTCATCAAGGATGTATTCACGCTGTTCAATGGGGCCATTCTCCGCTTCATATTTTGCAAGAAACTTCTTTTGCTCCTCGCAAAATGCCGCGATTGCTTGCTGACCAAAGGCCATAGCAGCAAGCATATCCTGCTCTGAAATTTCTTCCGCTCCAGCCTCAAGCATGGAGATAAAGCCATCGGAACCTGCAAGCTCTAGGTCTAAATCAGAATCCGCACGCTCCTCGTAGCTTGGGTTAACCATGAATTCACCCGTGCTTTTAGAGCGACCAATACGAACACAAGCCAGCGGACCCTCAAAAGGAACACCGCCCACTGCCAAAGCAACAGATGCGCCCATGATACAAATGGTATCTACCGCATGAATCTGATCTGCAACCAACGAAGTAGCTACAACCTGTACTTCATTGCGGAAGCCCTCTGGAAAACTTGGACGCAAAGGACGGTCAATCATGCGAGCCGTAAGCGTAGCCTTCTCGGAAGGACGTGCCTCACGCTTGAGGTAGCCGCCAGGAATGCGCCCAACAGCATACATTTTCTCGATAAAATCAACGGTCAGTGGAAAGAAGTCATAATCCTTGCGCTCATCCGATACAACAGCGGTGAGCAAAACCGTTGAGTCGCCGCATGAAACCAAGCACGCGCCCGTAGCCTGCTTTGCAAGCTCACCGGATTCCAAAACGTAATGCTTGCCATAAAGATCAAACTCGTGGGTAACTTTTGTCATCTTATATTTCCCCTTAACTCCGCCTGCCCCATTGCAGACGGGCCTCATATGAAAAAGGGCGCTGTGCAGCGCCCCTTCTTGCCAATTTACTGGACGTTGTCGCGAATGCCCAGACGAGCAATAAGCTCACGGTACTCGTTAATGTCATTACGCTTGATATATCCAAGCAAACGACGACGCTGACCTACAAGCATCAACAAACCGCGACGGGTGTGGAAGTCCTTAGGATGAGACTTCATGTGCTCGGTAAGGTTCTTGATGCGCGTGGTAAGAATTGCAACCTGAACAGGTGCAGAACCGGAGTCCTTCTCACTCTTACCAAACTCTTTAATGATGTCAACAATCTGCTCATTTGTGATGGTAGCCATAAGACTGTCCCACCTTTCTGGTGTCAAACACCATAGCGCGGCCTACGACCGCTGGATAATACGCCCATAGCTGCGTAACCATGTAGGTGGTACGTGGTAACAAAGCTTGGGTAATACAACCCAGAAAGTATAGCAAAAACTCCCTACAAAAGCTGGGGTTTTACAAAAATCACTACACTGACAGATAATATTCAAAGGCACGCAGCCGACAATCCAGGTGCGTGACCGCCCAAATATGTGCCAAAGAAGCTATATAGGCCGCTGTTTGTTTATCAACCTGAGCTGCAAGTATCTGATCAAAGGTCATATGCAACAGAGCATCAAGCCATTCGATTTCTGTGTGGGAAATGGGCTCTGCACCCTCTAAAGCTGCCGCACAACTTTCACACACAACGCCACCCATAGCTGCCGAGAAACGCGAAGGTGCTGGATCTGCACAGGCAACGCAACTATCCAATTGCACCCGCCATCCTTGATGAGCAAACACCTTAAACGTATAGGCAGCCACAATCAGATCGAGCTGCTCGCTGACAGTTGCCTGCTCAATTGCCAAGAGCACGCGTGACAGCAAGGGGAACAAAAACCCATCCTGAGCATCTTCAAACGAGGTATGTTGTGCAATCTCACACACACAGACAGCAGCACTCATATGCTCCACCTGCATACGCAATAGCTGGTGCGGCGTTATCAAAGAAGCCTCCGCCACCACCGCCAACGACCGACCATGCGCCAGCAAAAAATCGACCTCACAAAACAGGTCGCAGCGCGCAGCCAAACGACTCCCTGGTTTGCGAGCTCCTTTAGCCACTGCCTGACATTGCGAGCCATCCTCAGTTAAAAGGGTGAGAATGACGTCTTGTTCACCTAATTTTGTTTTGCGAAGCACAATTCCTTTTGTGCGAAAGGTCCGACGCTGAGGCATGATCTTTTATTGGCCAGCGTCATAACCCAAGCGGCGAATTTCATTTTGATCACGACGCCATGCAGGACGAACGCGCACTTCCAGTGATAAAAATACCGGAGCACCCAGCAGGCGCTCGATATCTTTTCTTGCCTGCATGCCAATCGTCTTAATCATCTGGCCACCATGACCTATAACAATGCGTTTTTGTCCTTCTCGCTCTACTAAAATGGTTGCTTCTATAGAGGCATGTCCGTTCTTTGCCCAAACAATCTCTGTACACAGCACACCAACAGAGTGAGGAATCTCCTGCCTGCAGTTAAGCAAGACCTTCTCGCGAACAAACTCTGCAACCAGCTCTTCATCCGTTGCATCGGTTTGCATATCATCAGGAAACCACTTGGGACCTTCGGGCAGCCGAGAAGACACCAGCGAGACAAAGGCGGCTACGTTAAAGTTTTGCGTTGCCGAAACCACCAGAACGTCATCAAAATCTGCCAAAGCCTGCGCCGCCGTAAGCTGTGCGTCCATTTGCTCGGCGCTCGCCAAATCTGCCTTGGTAATCACTAACAGCTTAAACGCAGATGAAGCAGCCATATGTGAGGCCACCCACTCATCTCCCGTACCCACCGGTTTTGTAGCATCAATGAGTAAGGCAACCACATCCACATCGGCAAGCTCACCCAACGCCGCTCGATTGAGCTCTTTGCCCAAAGCATCCTTGGGCTTGTGCAAACCGGGCGTATCCACGATAACAAGCTGAGAGCTATTGGTAGTAATCACAGCACGCAAACGCTTGCGCGTGGTTTGTGCAACAGGACTGGTAATTGCAACCCGATGTCCTAAACAGGCATTGAGCAGCGTTGATTTACCCACGTTAGGACGGCCAACTAAGGCAACAAATCCACTATGAAACACATCGGAAGACTCAGCAGCCATACCCTACTCCTAACAAAACAGTGCGCGTACAAACACAAGCAGACCCGCACAGGCTACAAACATACACAGGATCCAAACAGCGGCGGCAGCAATATCTTTAGCACGCGCGGCTAACGGATGCAGCTCTGGAGAAGCTAAATCAACGACGGTCTCTATGGACGTATTGATAAGCTCTGCGGAGAGGACCATTCCACTACCCAACAGCACTACTACCCAACCAAGGGGATCAAGCTTTACTGTAAAACCAGCAAGGATTGCCACCAAAGCAACGCCGACCATCACACAGATATTGCGCTCGGTTTTTAATGCCGTTACAAAGCCTTTAATGGCAAAACCAAAACTTTTTTTGAAGCTTGGGTGATTATGCGTAGAACCAGGAATCATTTATACATCCTCACGATGACGCGTAAGAACCGTTTTGCTTAACGTGCCATCTGTAGCAAGCATCTGCACAAGCTTATCTTCGATGCGCTGCATGATAATAGCATCATGCTCTTCCATGTGGTCGTAGCCCAACAAATGCAAAAGACCATGTACCAACATCAGGCGTGTCTCGTCAGCAGGCGTAGTACCAAAGTCATGTGCCTGATTGGCAACATACTCTGGTGCAATAACAATGTCGCCCAATTCGCATACCTCACCGGCAACTAAGTCCGGATCATCAGGGCGCTCAATCTCAAAAGAAAGAACATCCGTTGGAGCCGCTACGCTACGCCATTCCTCATTAAGCTCTGCGATACTGGCGTTAGAAACAAACGATAAAGAAATAGAACATTCACGAGAAATGCTGCGCTCTTCCAAAACGGTATTAAAAATGGAAAGACACTCTTGTTGATCTATGGCAGGACAAACGTTGTCTTCGCAAAACATATCAAGTGTTGCAGCCATGCTCAGTTCTCCCTGTTACAGCGCCAGTCTTTTTATACGCATGTATATCACGCTAACACAAAAGTATTCCCTGCGTATCAGAGGTCTAAGCAAATTATATAAATACTTTCGTGCAAATTTTCAATCTTTGTGTATGATAAAAGTCAACCTAGGTTAATTTCTGTGGAATACGAACTATCTCGATTCCTAAACTCCCAGCATGAAGGATGTGTGTGAATGAAGGAAGTGTGTTTTATGCAACAAACAAAACGTCATGTTGCCGTAGCCGCCGGCTTGGCGCTTGCCCTTACCGGCAGTTGTGGAATTGTACCGCAGCTCTTTGAAGCAAAACCCGCTCTTGCTCAGACCACTGCTTCCTCGGAAATAACCCTTGCCGATGCAAAAGCCATAGGCACTAAAACCGATGTGGGTGCTTATGGAAGCATGTACGTTGTTGCTGTAAAGCAAACCGATCATACCAATAATCTTGAACTAAAGATTTTTGGTGAGCTTAAACTCCCCTATACCTCTCAAGATATTGACCTGGACAACCAAGACGAAAACTGGTTTAAGCCCAACGAATACGTCAAGTCGTTCTTTGAATGGTCACCAACAGATCCCTCTGTTGGGACGTATGACCGTACCGTCTTTCAAAACAAACTCCCCGTATTTGTCAAAAAGGGAACTCGAGTACTCAAGATGCAACTGAACGGAGAAGATTTTGAGCTTGCTGTTCCTGCCGATCTTTCAAGTCTGGATACCTCTCCTTTGCAAGATGCTCTTACCGAGCATAAAAGCCAGTATGAGGCTGCTAAGGCATACGGTATGAAGATTTCTGAGGAAAGCTCGAAGGCTTTTGAGGCTGAGGTGGCCGCCTGCGATGCCCTGCTCAAAAAGGCTCAGGATGGCCCCTCTTCCGTTACACAAGACGAAATTACTGCTCAGCGCCAAAAACTGAACGAAGCGTTTGGTGCACTCAAGCCACTACCCTATGATAGAGTTGCCCTCAAAGCTGCTCTTGACAAGGCACAAAAAGCACTTAATCGCATTCCGGAGCTTGCCAAGGACGGTATGGGTTTTGAGAAGAGCGGCTTTGATGCCTTTTATCGTTCCTATCTTGCAGCAAAGGATTTGGACGCCCTCGAAGACCTTGCCTTTATCATTGGTCCCCATGAGGGAGGCCCCCTTAAGACCCAGCGCGACTTTGATACGACTGCAGATGAACTCAATCGTCTTACCCAGGCTCTTAATCCAATCAAAATGGATCTTGCCAAAACCGATAGTCTTCGCGAGACCTACTTCAATGCCCTTGATGTGATGCCGCAGGAAGGCTTTGGGTGGACACCTGCTTCCCGCACTGCTTTTTACGAAGCACTCGAACATGCAAAGATCATGTTGAACACCCTGTATCCCGAGCAACGCGATGTAGACAGCGCGCTTTCCCAACTTCAAACAGCCACAAAGGCTCTCGAAGAGACAAAGCTGGATACCACAAAGCCAAAATATAAGCCATTTACCTTAGGTATTCGCTATCGTCATCACAACGATTCAGCTCCTTCGGCTTTGATCGATGAGTACTTTGAGGCAGACGGATCACCTATAAAAGAAGTCATTGAAAACGTTATCCCAGGTTCTGAGCAAAGAATTTACCTTGATAACTTCAAGCTTATCAAGCGCTTTGCTGGCTTTACGCCCACAACGTTTTTCTATGGCTCCGATGACAGCAGCCTTGGTAAAGTACACGTCTTTACCGATAGAAACGGTCGCTCTTTCATTGCCTTTGCTGCAGAGCTCAACTCCGAATTGGATGTAAAGTATGAGAAGGGCGACGACACGCGAAAAGACCCTAATCAAACAGACCCATCAGATGACAATACCGTTGATAACAACAATCAGTCTCAAGTGCAAGATAAAACGAAGCATGCCAACCCATCAAAGACTGTGAAGGGCACTACGTCCTCCAATAAACTGCCTCATACGGGAGATGCTTCCTCGGCCCTTGCTGCTGTTGCGTCAGTAATGAGTGCTGCCCTTGCGGGAGTCGGAAGCCTCTGTAAGCGCCGCAGTAAATAACACAACGTTTTTCTCGGTAGCACATACGCTTCATAGGCAAACGGACCGGTGAAAATCCGGTCCGTTTTTCTTACTCAAGCTAAGCCTCAAGCCTCTACAAATGAGATTTGTCCCTACGAGATATGCTCCTCGCTTTGTGCATACGCATCTACAATGCGCGCCACCAGCGAGTGACGAACAATATCCGCGCGCGTGAGCTCTACAAAGTCAATGTCAGCAACGTTGGACAACACACGCCGAGCTGATTCCAAACCATTTCTACCTAGCACATCACGCTGAGATAAATCTCCCGTTACCACAAAGCGTGACGAGAAACCCAAGCGTGTCAAAAACATTTTCATCTGTTCTGGCGTGGTGTTTTGCGCCTCATCCAAAATCACAAACGAGTCATTAAAGGTGCGTCCACGCATAAAGGCCAAGGGAGCAATCTCTATAACACCCTGCTCGATAAGCGCATGCGCCTTTTCCATGTCCGTCATATCATACAGCGCATCGTACAGCGGACGTACATAGGGATCGAGCTTTTCTTCCAGGGTTCCTGGCAAAAATCCCAAAGACTCCCCCGCTTCTACCACAGGACGAGCCAAAACAATGCGCCCCACCTCATGGCGTTTAAGCGCTGCTACCGCCATTGCCATAGCAAGGTAGGTTTTACCCGTACCAGCAGGCCCAATGCCAAAGGTAACGGTATTGGTACGTATAGCATTGATATACGCCTTCTGACCAGCTGTTTTTGGTCTGATGGCACGTCCACGATAGGTTAACAAAATGTCATCAGAACCAGAGGCCACGGGCGTGGTGCCAGACTTGACCTGTTTGATAAGCACGTCTACGTCCAAAACCGTAGGTGCATCACCATCCAGCACCTGTCTTATGAGATGCGAAAATACCTGTATAGCACCATTGGCCTCCAAAGGAGCACCGCTTACACTCACTTGATTTCCACGTACCGTAATAATGGCATCAAACGCTTGCTCAATATGACGCAATAAACAATCCGCAGGCCCCATCAACAAGGTAAGGTCCACTGAATCAGGAATTTTTAAACGAAGTTGCGTGGGATCCATAGCCCTCCAAGGTAATCCCGCTTTATGCGAACGCTTATAGCCTTATTCTAGCTATTTTTGCAAGCAGCTGCCATAAGCGTTGTACCCTGCACCCCAGTTATTGTGCAGGTATGCATGCCAAGAGGAAGTGGATGGTTAAACTGCACGTCAAATAAACCGGAAGAAATGCCCCTGCCATCCATCTGTGAAATGATCATATCCGTAGTACCTACCAACGCGGCAGCCACTTCTTTGCGCATAGATAGTGCCAACTCACGAGCTTGTTTTGCGCGATCGGCCATTACGTGAGCATCAACCTGATTGGGCATACGCGCCGCAGGTGTCCCAGGACGTTTGGAATATCTAAAGATATGCATTTTTGCAAAGCTCACCTTCATGCAGCTTTGCAGGCTTTGTGCAAACTCATCGTCTGTCTCGCCCGGAAAGCCAACAATCAAGTCACAGCCCAAAAACACCAATGGCAGCGTTGATTTGGTGAGGTCAATAGTGCGCAGATAATCATCCAAGCTATAGGCACGCCCCATCCGCTTAAGCGTCTGATCACAGCCCGACTGCAGCGGAATGTGCAGGTACGGTGCAATGCGACCCTTGGATTGAGCAATCACACCCAACAGCTCCGCACTCACATCTTGGGGCTCAATGGACGAAAGACGAATGCGAGAAATATCCGTACGCTCTAAGATAGTATCGAGAAGCTCTGCAAGGTTGATGGTGTAACCGGTGCTGGTGTCCTCATAACAGCCCAAGTTGATACCTGTCAGCACCACTTCTTGAGCACCCAGTGCGCACTCATACTGCACGCGCTGAATAATCTGGTCCACAGGCAAGGAACGCCCGGTGCCACGCGCCTTCCAAACTATGCAATAGGTGCAGCGATGATCACAACCATCCTGGATTTTGATCCCAGGACGAGTACGGCCTGTTGGCGTTACACCACGTGCTGCCAAAGATGGTTGAGACTGAGCAGTAGGATCATCCATCCTATAGGCAGATGCTAATAGCTCTTGGTCAACGGTAAATCCAAGCTCGTGCATTGCACGCAGCGGAACCAAGCTCTTGTTTGTCTCGACAAGAACACGCTCTCCTAAGCTGGTAAGCTCATCGCTAAACAGATTTGCTGCACAGCCCGTAGCCATGACCAACGGTCTCTGTGCCAAAACAGCATGTTTTCTGATGGCTTTACGGGTTTTTGCTTCGGCCTCTCCTGTTACGGCACAGGTATTGATAACAACCAAATCTGCTTCTTCTGGACACACAATCTGTGCACCGAGCAGCTTGGCGGTATAGGCCATGTCATCAAGCTCAAATCGATTAACACGGCAGCCTAAATTGACAAACGCAATACGGGGAGTGACGCCGTTCACTTACGCTGACCCTTACGAGGACGCTTCTTCTTGCCTAGTGGCCTGCGAAAAGGATTGTTGGTATGGTGAGGCTCAGGCTCAGATTCAGACTCTGGCTGCGACTCATCCTGTTTATTCTGCTCTTCATCCTCTTGGCTGTGCAGCTCATCCTCTTGACCACGCTGTGCTACCAGTTCACGAACAGTCTTCAGCTGCTCATCGGTCAAATCAGTAGGAATACTTACCTCAACTGCAACAATCAAACTACCGCGTGCCGAGCTATGCAAACGCGGCATACCATGACGAGAAACCACTATCCTTTGACCATACTGGCAACCAGCAGGCACAACCACACTGACCTTCTCGTCAGCCAAAATGCCATCAATGGTGTGAGTAGCGCCCAGCATGGCCTCAAATGCATCAATGCGCAACACGTAGTACAGATCATCACCCTGGCGCTGGAACTGCTCATGGTCCGATACGTTGATGGTTATGATCAGATCACCCGCCAACTCTCCACGCACGCCTGCCTCACCGCGGCCCTTAATGCGGATGGACTGACCAGAGTGAATACCAGCGGGAATGTCCGCTTCAACGGTCTCACGCGAAGGCGTACGACCTTGACCGCCGCAGGTCTCACAGGCGCCTTCGACAATCTTGCCCGTACCGCCACATCCAGGGCAGGTAGTCTGTGTTTGCATTTGACCCAAGATGGTCTGCTGAACCGTAACCACACGACCCGTACCATGACAACGATGACAGTTTGTGACCTTACCGCCCGCGCCTACTCCACTGCCGTTACAGTCATCACAAGGAGCCAAACGATCATACGCAAGGGTTTTGGTACAGCCAGCGGCAGCTTCTTCCAGTGTGATCTGCAGGTTTAGGCCCATATCACGACCACGGGTACGGGCGGAACGAGCGCCAGCGGAGTTGCCCATGCCGCCAAAGAAGGACGAGAACAAATCGCCCATACCAAAGCCGCCAAAGATATCGGACATATCCACATAGTCTCCGCCAAAGCCAGCAGGACCATCGGGATTGCCAAAGGTATCGTAATTAGAGCGGCGCTTCTCGTCAGATAAGACGGAATACGCCTCATTGACCTCTTTAAATTTTTCTTCCGCATCAGGTTCATTTGATACGTCAGGATGCAACTTGCGCGCCAATTTTAAAAAAGCACGCTTAATCGTCTTTGCATCCGCATCACGATCAACACCTAAGATCTCGTAATAATCCTTTGAAGCAGCCACACCAAAACCAATCACATCGAACCGTTACAACAGATTTTTAGGCCCGTATACCTAGAAGAGCCTACCGGAAACGCACGATACCATTGCCAGTAAGAACAAGGTAACCATCAGACCGTTTGCCAAGCCGCTACCCAAGTAGCGTGCAGCGTTTTTCCACCATATGGAGCGCCTGCCTACAACCCCACGAGAAAATACGAGGTACAGGCCAATAAACAGAGGAATTGAGAAGGTAAAACTAAAGCCTAACAACGTTCTGGCGATAACACCATACGCAAAAAACGGCAGCGTAACGCCCACAAGCCTAAAACCAAACGCTTGCAAGGGATCCAAGCGCTCACTTGGCACACCAACCCTGCAAACAAAATCACCAGCAGAAGAGCCATTAGTGCCAGCGTTTCCCTTACCAGCCAAACGGATAATATCGCCATCGTGTGAGTTAGCAGGAATGTCTATCACGATCTCACTGGCCGTTAAAACACGACCCGAGCCATCACAGTGCTCACATGGATCTGCTACTACCTTACCAGTGCCTTCGCATTCAGGGCAGACCATGTTGATCTCACCAAAACCCAGCACACCTGTAAGGTCAACACTAATATGACCACTACCATTACAGGTAGGACAAACCTGAGCGTGATCCGTGTGCACTGATCCCTTACCCGCACACACATCACAGCTCACAAAGTGGTTATAGGTTACGCCACGACGAGTGCCTTTTTTGGCAGTTTCTGCATCAAAATCTATCTGATACACCACATCGGCACCTGCTTTAGGATTGTAGGCACGCGCCCGCGTCCTTGTTGTGGAGCTACCCCTCCAAAGGGAGAAGAGCCAAAGGGAGTCCCCCAGCCACCAAAAGGCCACGAGCCAAAATCTACATCACCAGAGGTCGAAGAGCTCCAATTACCTGCAGAGGCAAAGGGGTTGCCTGAACGCATGGCATCATAGCGCTTACGCTTGGTCTCATCGGAAAGCACAGCATATGCCTCAGACAGTTCTTTAAACTTCTCTTCCGCATCGGGCGCTTTATTGACATCGGGATGTAGCTTACGAGCCTTTTGCTGGAATGTCTTACGGATCTCATCCACCGTTGCATGAGGCGAGACACCCAAAATCTCGTAATAGTCTTTCTCATTCATGGAAGCCAAGGCTCAGTCCTATCCACAGGGTCTGCAGTGACCTACAATACTATAATTCATACGTGCGAGATTATATCCATCCTACGCGCATCTTAAGCATGCTATGGCACAGTACCAACAATAAACGCGCAAGCTTAGGTTCTTACACGCGTTTTTACGTCTATGTTGACAGAGAAGAGCAGCAATGTCCCACGGATCTCTTACCGCAAACACCCCAACGGATAAAACGGTTACGTTTTATTATGTGCGCCACGGGAAAACAGAGTTTAACCGTGACCACATTATTCAGGGTGGCTCTGTTGATTCTGCGCTGGTAGATGAGTACAAATACCTCATTCACAATACGGCCGACGCCCTCAAAAACATACGGTTTAACGCCTGCTGGTGCTCTCCCCTTAAGCGCGCCCAGGACACAGCTCGCTTGGTGCTGCGCGACCAAAACGTACCACTTCAGCTCACGGAAGACCTGCGTGAATTTGACTTTGGCTCCCTTGACGGTACGCCCTATGAAGAGCATCGCTTTGCTTTTCTCAGCAGCTACCTTATGCAAGACTTTTCTCGCTTTGGTGGAGAAACCGCCGCTCAGGTCCGCGCACGAATCCTGCGTGTCTTTAAGCACATGTACCACGAAGCGTGTGATGGGGATAAGATTCTTGTGGTTGCTCACGGTGCCTTAGTGCGCTATCTGGTATGGGAGTTTATGGAAGGCAGCTACCTTACCCGCGCATGGGAAAGCCGCACGGTCAAAACGTCTAATGCAGCTGTGGGGCTTATTCAGGCTCACAACGATAGCTTCACGCTGCTTACCACGCCCTTGTGTGCCGAGAAGTTCAAAGAGATGTTCCCTCGCTACCTGCGCTAATGCCACCCCTCGGTGCCATCCAGCCGCAAGGATGCAACATGCCCCTGCGCTAAGTCCCACAACAGACCATACAGCTCATTACCCAACAGCCAACCTTGTTGCGTTGGCACCCAGTGCATGGGTGCACGCTGGTTAAGCAACCCCAGCTCCTGCGCTTTTTTAAGCGCCGCATCCAGCTCTGATTGTCCTATTGCCGTACAAGCACGTCTGTACAGTGCAGGGGCAATGCCATACTTGGTGCGCGCTGCTAACATCAAATCTTCTGCCGCCGCTTGGCAATCAGTGAGCAGCTCCAGCTCATACGAAAGATCAGCTAGATTTTTTGCAGCTGCTAGCTGTGTATATCCGCTTACCATGCGGTATCTAACTCGTGAAATATCCTCATCAAGCTGCGGAAAGTTCCCAACAAGAGCACAAAACTTCTCGTAAGCCTGACTGGATAGCAAAGCAGAGCCCGAAGTTCCTAGAGCAAGGTAGGGCAAACCAGACCAATACGCCAAATTGTGCCTACACTGCTTCCCATCCCGCGCATAACTAGCTACTTCATAGCGAGAAAACCCCTGCTGCTGCAGCATATCTTGAGCACGCTGCATCATATGTGCCTGGAGATCATCATCGGGCCACTCCAGCAATCCTTTCTGGCACTGTTTCCAAAACGGGGTACCTTCTTCAATCATGAGCGGATAGATGCTTAGGTGATCAACCCCGCAGTCCATAAGCTGTTCAAGAGAATACTCCCAACTCTCGCAGCTTTGCAGAGGAATACCACACATAAGATCTGCGGATACATCAAGACCAGCCTTGCAAGCATATCCAAGGGCTTGGAGCGCAGTATAGGAACTGTGAATCCTTCCAAGTGCACGGAGCTCTTGGTCTACTAAAGACTGCACGCCCAAAGAAATACGGGTGACCCCACAAGCAGCCAAGCTACACGCTAAATCCTGGGAAAATGATTCCGGATTAGCCTCACAGCTCACTTCTACAGGAGTACAGAGCTGACGAATTGCTCGTACAAGACTAGGAAGCTGTTCGCCTAAAATCGAAGGGGTTCCACCACCAATGTAGACGGTTTGAATAGCACTCAACAACCCTACCGAGGCACAGTGGTGAAGTGCTGCAAGCAAGCTATCAACGTAGTCTTTCATGCTGGCAGAGCCGCGATCCACAGCCCATGTTGCAAAGTCACAATACTTACAGCGCTGTGCGCAAAAGGGAACATGTAGATACAACGCGTACGGCAGCTCTTGAGAATGATCCTGAGCAAAGCCATACGGCAAAGACATGTCTGTGCTGGTAAGCATATCCTTAGCTCACGCCGTCATGTGCTGCATGCACTGCGTGTACAGCAAGCTCATCTTTCACCTGAGCTATGAGCTCGTAGTATTCCTGAGCACTGTTACAGCTCACCGCTTTTTGTCGCCAGGCAGCTGCCTGTGGAATGCCCCGTAGGTACCAACCGGCAAGGCTTCGTGCACGAGCGAGATGCGCGCCCGTTGCAACCAATAAACGAACATACAGCTCAAAGGCATTGAGGCGCTGAATAATGTCATGCTTGGCAGCTGGCTTGCCCTGCAGCAGCTGGGCAGCATCATGGAACAGCCACGGATTACCATAGCTGCCTCGCGCCACATACGCTCCCAAACAGGGTGTTTGCGCAACCATCAAGGCAGCAGCTTCGGGCGTTAACACATCTCCTGATCCAATAACAGGAATAGACACCGCATTTGCAACCGCACATACCTGATCCAAGCTCGACTGGCCACGATAGAGCTGTGAAGCACTGCGCCCATGCACCGCAAGCGCAGAAACTCCCGCAGCTTCTAATCTTTTTGCAAACTCTGGCCCCACAATATGCTCGGGTACACGAGCTATACGAATTTTTGCCGTAACGGGAACATTGGTATGTTGCACCACGCTCGCAATGATATCTGCGGCGCGCTGTGGATCATCCAGCAACGCCGAACCTTCGCCCTTACGCGTCACTTTGGGCACCGGGCACGCCATATTGACATCAAGAGCGCTTAAACGCTTGCCGAGCCGCTCCGTCACCGCCTGTGCGGCTTCAGCAAACTGTTCTGGTTTGCTGCCAAATAACTGCACCACAAGGTCAGGCTCGGCATCATGGGGGATCGCAAGCTCCCAGGTTTTCTCGCCACCGTAATGCAGACCAGCAACGGAAACCATCTCACTGACAGCCCAAGCCGCACCTCCCGCACGGGCCATAATGCGATATGCCGCATCGGATACACCGGCCATAGGCGCCATCAAAAACGGATTATGAGCCAGACGCTGGGCAAAGGAGGTCTCACGTGGAGCAGGAAGTATCTCTGACGATAAGCCCGCGGGAGGTCCGTAGGTTTTAAGCAGTTCAGCTACAGACATGCTCATTTATGCGTCGTCCACCTTAAGCACCGCTAGGAAGGCCTGCTGAGGAACCTCAACCGAACCAATCTGCTTCATGCGCTTCTTGCCCTCTTTTTGTTTCTCTAACAACTTGCGCTTACGCGAAATATCGCCACCGTAGCACTTGGCAAGAACGTCTTTGCGCATGGCTTTCACCGTTGAACGGCTAATGATTTTATTGCCCAGCGCGCCTTGGATGGGAACTTCAAATTGCTGACGAGGGATAATTTCTTTGAGCTTGTCACACAAGGCACGTCCCATATCATAAGCTTTATCCTTGTGCACTATGAAGGACAAGGCATCAACAACCTCGCCAGCAAGCAGGATGTCCAGCTTAACCAGGTCAGATGCCTGATAGTCTCCGAATTCATAGTCGAGAGAGGCATAGCCCTTGGTGCGGCTTTTAAGCTGATCAAAGAAGTCCAAAATAAGCTCTGCAAGGGGAATATCAAAGTGCATTTCCACGCTTTTCTCGCTTAGATACACCATGTCTTGCATAGTGCCACGATGCTCTACCGCCAGCTGCATGACTGCACCCATGTAATCAGGCGGAACAATAACCTTGGCCTTAAGATAGGGCTCGTCAATATGATCAATACGCGTGGGTTCGGGGAGATCCTGGGGGCTGGTAATAGAAATCTGCTCCCCATCCGTCAGAAATACGTGATAGCTTACCGAAGGCGAGGTGGCAATCAAAGACAGATCAAACTCACGTTCCAGGCGCTCCTTTACCACTTCCATGTGAAGAAGGCCCAAAAAGCCAACACGAAAACCGAAGCCCAGCGCTACCGATGTTTCCGGAGTCCAGGTAAGAGAGGGGTCATTGACCTTGAGTTTCTCAAGAGCATCCCGCAGATTTTCATACTGTTTGTTATCTATGGGGAACAAGCCCGTATAGACCATAGGCTTAGCCTCGTGGTAGCCAGGGCACGCCTGTGCACAAGGGTTGTCCGCTAAGGTGATGGTATCGCCGGTCTTGACCAGACTTGGATCTTTAAGACCGGTCACCACAAAACCAACCTCACCCACGCCAAGCTGAGGCAAGCTCACCTCAACAGGGCGCTTACAGCCCACGCCATCACAGATAAAGTTCTCCCCTACAGCTATAAGTTTAAGCTTCTGACCAGCTTTCATGGCACCATCAAAGATGCGCACCGTGGCGACTACGCCGCGATACTCATCAAAATAGGAATCTAAAATGAGCGCCTTAAGCGGAGCATGGGGATCACCAGAAGGAGGAGAAACAAGATACACAATGCTCTCGAGAAGGTCTTGGATGCCCTCGCCCGTCTTGCCGGAAACACACACGGCATCCTCTGCGGGGATGGCCAATTCCTCCTCTATTTCTTCCTTAACCTCCTGAGGACGTGCGCTGGGAAGATCAATCTTGTTGATAGCAGGCACAATGTCCAAATTAGCATTCATGGCAAGAGTGGCATTAGAGACGGTTTGTGCCTCTACACCCTGTGTTGCATCAACAACCAAAATGGCACCTTCACAGGCAGCAAGCGAGCGAGACACTTCATAGGTAAAGTCAACATGGCCTGGCGTATCAATAAGATTAAACTGGTACTTTTGGCCATCGCGCGCCTCATACACCACGCGTACCGCGTTGGACTTGATGGTAATGCCACGCTCACGTTCAATATCCATGGAGTCCAGCAACTGCTGTTCCATATCACGCTCTTCAACCGTATGGGTAAGCTCCAAAATACGGTCAGAAATCGTTGATTTACCGTGATCGATGTGTGCCACAACGGAGAAGTTGCGGATATGTAAGGTATCAAATGTAGTCATAGTAGAGATAATAGCGTATACCACCCCATTCATGCTATACTTCCTTGTTGACCTCACCGTGTCTCAACGTCAGAGGCCTCACAGAGATTATTTTTGAAAGGAAACACACGTGGCAAACATTAAGTCTCAGAAGAAGCGCATCAAAACTGCCGAGAAAGCTCGCATTCGCAACAAGGCAGTTCGTTCCGAGCTCAAGACTGCTGTAAAGAACGTTCGTCTTGCCGTAGAGGCAAATGACGTTGCAACAGCAACGCAGGCAGCTCAACATGCAGGTAAGCTCCTTGATAAGGCAGCTTCCAAGGGTATCATCCACAAGAATCAGGCAGCCAAGCGTAAGAGCGGCGTTGCTAAGCTTGTAAATACCATTGCATAACTAAGCGCTTTTCTTAGTAATCTTTGTGTGTAAGACCCCGCGTGCTGGCGGGGTCTTTTTTAGCTTTTGCGTTATTTTCCACAAACAGCAGCAATAAATTGGATAAACGCCGTATCTTTTTCACTTGAATTTTTAAGCGTCCACTCAAGCTCTTTACTTTTTTTAAGAAGCTCCTCAAGCTCAGCTGGAGCAAAGTTACGAGCAAAACTGGGATATTTTTTGACTTGCCAGTCTTGCTTACCCAGCTCATGAGCCATATTTGCTATATTGCCACGCGCTTGTAATGCCTTTACACAAATGAGTTCACGCAAGCGAGTGGTAATAAACATTTGAAGTGCCACGTATCCATTGGCCTTCATCACACAAAACAGATCCATAGCCTGGGCAAAATCCCTGTTACAAAGCACGTCCAAAAAATCCCAGAGACTCACTTCTGCAATCTGTGCCACATGCGCATCTATATCTGCCAGCTGAATAGTTGCCCCTGCTCCAAAGCGTTCAGCCAAAGAAGTAAGTTGATTATCCAGCATGATGGTTGATTCGCCCACTTTAAAAATGAGCTTTTGTGCGGCTGCTGTATCAAGATATATGCCATGCACCTGAGCCATATGTACCACATCGGTGGCAAGGGCAAATTTTTTCTTGGCACCGCAATCAATAACTGCCGAAGAACCAATCTGAGCGACAGCCTTATAGAGACGGGTTGACTTAGCTAAACTGTGAGCGATAAGCACCAAAATGCTGGAAGGATTGGGATTGTTCAAATACCGTACCAAAGCTTCTGATACCTCTTTGGGAAGCTTATCGGCTTCCCATACAATAACCAACCTTCGGCTATCTCCAAAAGGAAGCACCTGTAACGAGTTTATCAGGACTTCTTCTTCCAAGCCGGAGGCGCTAGCATGCTCTTCCAAGTTAAAATCTACAAACTCAGGAGTAAGGTATTGCTTAAGACGAGCAACTGAACGCTGCTGTTTAAGCTCATCGGCACCTACCAATAAGTAAGCAGCAAGCAAATCCTCTTTGTTCATCTTAGCCATCACTACCTCCTTTGCGCGTTCCCATAATAGCAAAGCCTCCCCTCTTATCCGGACGCAGCTCAAGGTCTCCGTAATCCTTAGTACACAAAACCTGTGAGCCAGCCTGTTCCAACGCATCCACACAGGCTTGCGTAGGATGCCCATACTTGTTATGTGCACCAACACTAATAAGGCTATAGCTGGGCGCAAGGACTTGTGCTTGCTCTTGTGTAAGGCTTTCCTGCGATCCATGATGGCCCACTTTAAGCACATCAATCTTTCCCACATCGTGCGCCTGCATCACAGCTTTAAGCTCGTCTTTCTCGGCATCTCCCGTGAGCAAAAACGTCACAGACGTCTGCGCAGATGAGCCATCTTGATAGCTGCACAGCAACATAACGGAATCTGCATTGTGCGTTCCATCAGAAGGCTTACGTGGCCACACACAGCGTACAGAAAAACGACCGATTTGAATCACAGAGCCATAGACAAGTTCCTGCGCATCAATACCGGTCATCGTCTGAATAGCACGCCCAAGCTCTGAAGAGATGGACTGCTTTGTACCCTGTGCCACCAGCACCTGCTGAGCATGAAACGTATGTGCCAGATCTTCCACACCACCAGCATGATCATCGTGTAGATGAGTGAGAAGTACTCCATCCAGATGCACAACCTGTTTACGTCCAAGTGCCTTTACAATAGCTCCTTTGGGACCAGTATCCACCAAAAAGGCGTACGGCCCATCTTGAAGCACGATTGCATCGCCCTGTCCCACATCAAGCACCACCATACGCGGCGGCGCAAAATAGCGCACGCGTACAAACCACAGCACAAGTAAAACGGTAAGCAAACACGCAATCCGGCGGATAACACAAGCAGACAAACGTGGCCAAACAAGTGCCACAAAAACAAGCAGAACTCCTATAGCAATGCTCATCAACCAGCCCAAATCCAATTCAATACAGGCCAGCGGCAGCTGAGAAAACCTTCCAGACAGCTCTAAGATGAGCGTTCCTATTACATCCAATGCTGTAAGAAGTGCGCTTCCAACAAGCGGTATGAATAAAAAGGGAGCGGCGCTGCATCCAAACAAAATAAAGAATACAAAGATCGGCCCAAGTACACAGTTAGACAAGGGTCCTACCAAAGGCAAGCGTCCAAATACCTGTGAGGTGAGCGGAAAGGTGCATATCATCGCCACACAACAGGTTATCGCAGATGAACGGAGTGACTTTTGAAGCGGTTGTATAAGCCGCACAGCCCGATGTACTACTGGAGAAGAAGGAAGAAGCAGCTGAGGCGTTAGCAGCTTTGCTACATAGCTGCCGTAGGAGCTAAACAAACACAGTCCTATAACAGAGCTTAGGGATAGCAAGAACCCCACATCCATCCCCAAAAAGGGATCGACTATCAGCATGCCTATACCACACAAACAGCTGCTTGAAAGCGCATACGAACGTCTCCCAAACAAAACCGACGTTTGTCCTACTATCGACATAAGCCAGGCGCGTATAGCAGAGGCGGGACAGCCACACAGCACGACAAAGGCACCGGCTACACATGCGACAATTCCAAAGCGCAATGCAGGTTTAAACCGTGTTCTAGCCACAAATACCGACAAGATACTTGCCACTATGGACAGGTGTGCGCCAGATACCGCAACCATGTGAGCCAGCCCACAACTAGCCAAACTTTGAGAAATTCCAAACTGTGAGAGTCCTGTTTTGTATCCGCATATACATCCCGCTAAGAGCGCTCGTGAGGGACTGAGAAGTGGATCAATGCGACATAAGAGCTTTTCTCGGCAGGCCAGCACAAACCCTTGTACTCCTGGCAGATGAGTCGTTTGTTTGATTTGTAAAACCGTTACGGTGCCGCAAATACCTCGCGCGGCATTTTGTTGTCCCTGCAAATCATCTGAGTTTTCTTTATAGCGCCCAACAATCCGAATAAGCTCTCCGTACTGCAGGGACTCTTTACTAGAAAGCCATACCTGTGCACGTAGATAAGGTGCTTGCTTGTTGGAAGCGCTATACCGGCATTGCGCACGTGCTTTCCAGCCAAAGCGCGTCTGCGTGCTGTCGCTCACGAGCTCATATTCACAAGCAGAAACAGAGACGTCTTGCAGCAGTTGTGCCGTCTCAAGAACCTGCTGTTGTTGTATGCAGACACTCAGAACACTCGCAAGCACCATGCTTACACACAACAGCGTATAGCGTTTGCTTTTTGCTCTTTGCCAACACAAAGCAGCCGTACTTATGACAGCTATCATAAGCACGCATGCCACCGCAGGAAGAGAAAACCTCACCCAAAGAAGACAATTGACACTTCCCAAACAACAAGCCAGAACAAATAAGGTTTCTGGTATATACGGTTTGCTGGGAAGCACCGCATCTTTATACACGAATTTTTCCTTGCAGTTTTGCAAACTTCTTAGAGCCAATACCGGATACACGCATCAGGTCTTCTGTAGTAGTAAACACGCCATTTGTTCTGCGATCTTCAATAATGGCTTGTGCCGTCGATTTTCCTACACCAGGTAGACTCATAAGCTCTTGCTCCGTGGCTGTGTTAATGTTGATAAGCCCCTGAGCAGATCCGTTCTGGGAGCTCACACCCATGCTCGCCGAGCCATCTCCCTCTGCTACAGCAGTGGAACCCTCCACCAAAGGGGTCTCCCCTTGTTTTGGAATGTGGATTTTACTTCCGTCTTCTACCATGGCGGCCAAATTGATAGTAGAGCTATCCGCTTCTTCTGTCATGCCTCCAGCAAGATCTACCACATCTCGAATGCGCGGCTTAGCCTGTACTATGGTATAAACCCCTGGTTTTGCTACAGCGCCATCTATATGCACTACCACAGATGGTGCGGCCTCTGATGTTTGAGCCTGTGAGCTTGTTGTTGCTTGTTCAACGTTTGTATCGGCCTGTGTTGCCAACTCTTTTAGCTTGCTCTCCTCAATAGAAGGAGCAGCTTTCCCGTCTGATTGCCCAATCATAAAACCTGGCGTTCTCAAATACACCAGAGCAAATACCAAGCCTCCTACCAGCACCATAACGATAAGCCCCGCTGCCAGGCATTTGGGTTTTGTCAGATGAAAGCGTCGTTTTAAAACAGCCAATTTGCGAGCAATGGAATGTGATTGCATTTGTGCCATAGGTCCTCCTTGCTCTTAAGTATGTACATGCGGTACCGCACATCTTAGAGTCAAAAAAGAAACCTCTGTTTGAACTGTCAGGGATCTAACAAAACTCAAACAGAGGTCTTACATCACAAAAAGCACGCTTATGAGCTGCTGTTATATGCTATTCAGAACTTGACCTTGCAGGACCAAGCGTAGCGTGATACGTTCGCATGGCTTTGGGAGGTCTATAGGAGGGGCTGCCCTCAAAATCAAGGTACTCAAGCTCATCCATGAGCTTCTCGATATAGGCTTCATGATCAAACTGCTCCCACGCTGCATGTACATCCTTAAGCCGTGCGCGCGTCTCAGGACGACGAGGCATAAACAGCGTACAGCAGTCAGGAGCTGTCTGGCTAGAAATATCAAAGGTACCAATTTGCTGAGCACGTGCGATAATTTCCTGCTTATCCGTACCAATCAAAGGACGAAAAATGGGCATCTCCACCACTTCATTAACAGCGGTAATGTTTTCCAAAGTTTGGGAAGCAACCTGTCCCAAAGACTCGCCTGTAACCAGCGCCTGTGCACCCTCAATACGAGCAATACGCTCTGCAATTTGGAACATCATGCGACGGTACATGATAATGCGCAGACCCTGTGGCACCGCAAGGGAAATCTCACGCTGTACTTCTCCAAAGGGAACCACATACATACGGCCAATCATACCTGCGGCATTGAGCTTCTCGACAATATCTTGGCACAGATACTCGCTGGTATCCACCGTCATAGGACGACCAGAAAAATGAACGGGAATAACGCTGGCTCCGCGACGCCCAACCATCCAACTTGCCACAGGAGAATCAATACCGCTGGAAAGCAGTGAAACCACCTTACCGGCTGTTCCAACAGGCAAACCACCCACACCAACCAACGAGGCAGCATACACAAATACCGCACCCTGAACGACGTTTACATAAACGGTTACATCGGGGTTATGTACATCAACTTTTTTAGAGGGATAGGCTTCGCATAAAACAGATCCAACAAGCCTATTAAGCTCCAGCGTATGGAGGTGATAGTTGGTAGCTGCACGATGAGCGTGCACTTTAAAGCTCGTAAACTCCCCTGCTTCAGCCAATGCCTGAATAGCGGCAGCACAAAACTCTTTTTCATGCTGGGCAGTCTTAAAGGCAAGAGAAGTACGCGCAACTCCTGGTACTAAAGCAATAGCCTGGGCAAGCTGTTCAATGCAAGAATCATCCGTTACCGACACCAGTATATGGCCTGAGATCCTCGAAATATCTGCCACAGGAAACGCATGCAGCGCATGATGCAGATTGGTAACCAGCTGATTTTCAAAACGAGAACGGTTTTTGCCCTTTAAACCAATCTCATGATAATGAACAAGACAAACGCGCGAGATCATATGCGAACACTAGTCAATCTGATCATATTTGCTATTTGCACCCTTGATATCCTCATCAAAGGCATCTTTTACAAAGCTTAAACTGCCCTCAGAGATCTCGGACATAGCAATGCCAATAGAATCCTTACCAGATGCAATGGTAGTAATGTCATCTATAGCCTGCACAGCCGTAACGCGGAGGTGCTGATCACGAAGCATATCATTAATATCACACGCACGCTTTGATGCGATAGAACACAGCAGGAAGGGGTTATTCTCGGTCTTATCCAGAAGATCGTTAATCTGTGGCTGAATGACGGACATTAAGCACACTCCTTATATCATTTCGTAGTGCTTGATGGTGGCATCGAGTTCTTTAACTGCCACGTCAAGCTCATCGTTTACGATGCGTACATCATAGTGTGAGGCAAGCGTAAGTTCTTTGGCGGCATTTGTCATACGAAGCCTAATAGAAGCTTCATCCTCTGTTTTCCGATCTCGCAAGCGCTTCTCGAGAACGTCAAGCGAAGGTGGCTCAATAAAAATGAGCACTGCCTTAGGATACCGCTGCTTAACGATAAGTGCGCCTTGGACATCAATTTCCAAAATGACGGACTGGCCGGACGCCAAACGCGTATCTACCTCAGATTTTGGAGTGCCATACTTGTGACCATGCACCTGCGCCCACTCCAAGAATTCACCCGCAGCAATACCAGCATTAAACTGTGCTTCGGAAAGAAAATGATAAGAAATGCCGTCTTTTTCGCCGTCACGCGGACTGCGTGTAGTTGCTGAAACCGTCAGGCCCAAGTCTTGGCGCTCTGCACGCAACTTTGCAAGCAGAGTGCCCTTACCTGCACCCGACGGTCCCGAAACGACGAAAAGTTTTGGATTCGCCGACACTTACTTAGAAAGAGCCTCAAGGAGCTGCTCGCGCTGACGAGCACCCAAACCCTTTACGCGACGAGAATCAGAGATACCAAGCTCAGCCATGACCTTAGCAGCCTTTGCCTTGCCGTAGCCAGGAAGAGACTCGATAAGAGCAGAAACCTTCAGACGGCTAGCAATGGGATCATCAGAATTAAGAACGCTATCGAGAGAAACCTCGCCATTCTTAATCTTCTCACGGAGCTCTGCACGAGCGTGACGGGCAGCAGCTGCCTTCTCGAGAGCGGCCTTACGCTGCTCTGGGGTGAGGTTAGGGAGAGCCATTTTTCCTCCAAACACAAAACATCTTATATATCGTCAATGCAAACTGCATAAAAACGTGCTCTAACACGTTAACGAAACCATAGTTTGGCAATACACAGCACTAAAATCAACCCTTGAATAGCTAAACTATGGTTTAGTACCACTCACTTTACACAACTAACAGGTATTTTTGCACATTTTAGGCAAAGAATACCTTTAATCGGCATTTTTTATCTCCTCAACGATAGCATCAAACGCCTGGACGGGATCTGCTGCTTGGGTAATAGGACGTCCAATCACAAGCATGGAAGCGCCATCTGCAAGCGCCTGGACAGGTGTTGCCACACGTCTCTGATCGTCCAGATCCGCACCAGCAGGACGAACGCCAGGCGTTACGATAAGTGCATCGGGACCCAACAACTGACGCATAGCAGATGCCTCTTGAGGTGAACACACAATACCATCCGAGCCATTGGAACAAGCAAGGCTTGCTAAACGCTGGACTTCCTCTTGCAAAGACAACTCAATTCCAATGGAGGTAAGGGACTCTTGATTCATGCTGGTAAGTACCGTAATAGCTACAAGCTTGGTGCGCTCGTCTTGCTCTTGAGCAGCTGCCTGTACACCCTCACGAGCTGCAGCAATCATAGCTGCAGCACCAAGTCCATGGATGGACAAAATGTCTGCACCAGCACGTGCAGCAGACTGTGCAGCCCCCTGATCTGATGAGGAATGTCATGCAGTTTAAGATCGAGAAACACCTTAAGACCAGCCTCATGCATTACTTGGACAATTTCTGGCCCACAGGCATAGTATAAGGTCATGCCAATCTTAACCCACTGAGCATGGCCCCGCAGACGCTGTGCCAGCTGTATGGCTTCTTCTCGTTCGCAGTCCAATGCCACAATAATGCGCTCGGAAGCAGTTAGCATTCAAAAGCTCCAATCAGCTCGGTGATGCTCGAAACACCCTGAGATGCCGCCCAATCGCAAAGCTCAGACAAAATACGCGGTGCTGAGCTAGGATCAACAAGGTTTGCTGTACCAACAGAAACTGCACTTGCACCAGCCAAGATGAATTCGGCAGCATCTTCACCAGTAGAAATACCACCAATGCCGCACAAAGGCAGCTTACAGGCCTTGTGGGCCTCCCATACCATGCGAACAGCAATGTTATGGATTGCAGGACCAGAAATGCCTGCTGTAGGCCTAGAAAGCCTACTTTTACGCGTATGAACGTTAATGGCCATGCCAGGGATGGAATTGATCAAAGAAAGACCATCTGCACCAGCGTCTTCCAAGGCACGGGCGATCTCCCCCACAGCAACGGGCGCCATCTTAACAATCAGCGGTCGAGAAGTGCGATTACGCACTGCACGCACAACTCCCGCAGCACCCTCGGGCGTACCGCCCATGGCTGCACCACCAGCAGAAACATTAGGGCAGCTTACGTTAAGCTCTATAGCATCCGCAAACGGTGCCAACTGCTCGTACTGCTCGACAGATGCAATGTATTCTTCAATCGTATGGCCAACAGCTTGCACGATGATGCGGGTACCGCTCTTACCAAGATTGGTAAGGTATGTGCCATAGGCCTTAACAAAGCCTTCTACACCGGGGTTTTCCAAGCCAACGGAATTAATAATTGCGCTGGTAATCTCTGCGGTGCGGGGATGTGGATTGCCCTCCCAAGGCTCTGCAGAACAGCCCTTAGTGGTGATGGCTCCTAGAGTAGAAACCGGATAAAAGGCCTCAAATTGATAACCTTGTCCATAGGTTCCCGAGGCCGTATTGATAGGGTTTTTGAGAGACATGCCTGCAAACGTCACAGACATATCGACGTTGGACTGTGTAGGGTTCATTGTGTGAGTGGATTGCATTACCACACCACCTCGGTTGCATCAAAGACAGGACCTTCCGTACAGCAGCGTTTGTAGCCGCCACCAACCATAGCAACATTACATACATGACAGGCACCAAAACCACAGGTCATCATGCGCTCAAGCGAGGCTTCGCAAACAATGTTATGCTCCAGAGCCAACTGGGCAATGCCCTTCATCATGATTTGAGGACCACAGGTAAAAACGCGATCATAGCTATGAGATGCCAGTAAGTGCTTCATGCCGTCCGTGGTAAAGCCTTTAAGGCCACAGCTACCGTCATCGGTAGTAATGATCACCTGGTCAGCACCGGCTGCTCGCGCCTCATCTGCTCCCCACAGACGATCTTGGTTTTGAGCACCAATGACCACATCAAAGGTGGTAGAAGAACCTCCCAGCTCACGGGCAAGACCAATCACAGGCGTTACTCCCACGCCACCAGCTACCAATAGCACGCGTGTATCGTCATCATGGACCTGCCAGCCATTACCGGATGCGCCAACGAGGTTGGAACTATCACCAGGCTTCATGGCAGCAAGGCGCCGAGTACCCTCTCCTACCAGTGCGTATACGATTTCTACCGTACCAGTACTGGGATCTGAAGCGCTATACGAAAGCGGAATGCGGACAATGTGCGAAGGATCTCCCGGAACCGCAATGTTTACAAACTGACCAGGAATAATCTTTTGAGCAAGCAGGTCTGATTTGATGACTAGTTTCTTAAGACCCGCAGCTACCGATACATTTTCCACAACCGTAAAATCATGTAGCTGCGTGCGCGAACGTGCTCTCATAAACGCAACTCCTTCCTTATAAAAACCGTCTCCCTAGCAAAATACTACGCTAGGAAGACGGCATAGGCACGCGTTTATGCAACGTCACCGTTGACAACTACCTGTTTTCCTGCAACAAACACATCACTTGCAAAGCCCGTGAGTTCATCGCCCAAAAACGCTGAGTTCTTGGATTTGGACTCAAAGTATTCTTTGGTGATCACGCGAGTCTGTGAAGGATCGATAAGCGTGAGATCTGCCACGCTGCCCTCGGCAATACTTACAGGAGCCAGACGCAAAATCTTACGCGGGTTGATAGCCATCACCTCTACCAGCTGAGACCAGCTCATCTTGCCAGGAAGTACCAGCTTGGTAAGCATGAGGGGCAAGGAAGTCTCCAAACCAATCATGCCAAAGAACGCAATCTCCCACTCGCAGTCCTTCTCGTGAGCTGCATGGGGCGCATGGTCGGTAACCACGCAATCAATGGAGCCGTCGAGAAGCCCTTCGCGCAGGGCCTGGGCATCAGAAGCAAGACGCAGCGGTGGATTCATTTTGAGATTGGTATCGTAGGTATCCGTAATGTCGTCCTCACACAAGAACAGATGATGCGGGGTAACCTCACAGGTTACCGGCAGACCTTCTGCCTTTGCAGCGCGGACAAGATCCAAACCCTTTTTGGTGGAGATATGAGCAATATGCAAGGGGCAACCAGTAAGACGACACAGCTCAATATCGCGATAAATCTCAAGCTCTTCACCCAAGGCAGGCCAGCCAAACATGCCCAAACGGGTAGAGGTAAAGCCCTCGTTAATAACGCCGTGGGACGATAATGACTCATCCTCACAGTGCGCGATGGCCACACGATCAAACTGGGAGACATACTCCATGCAAGTGCGCATCATACCGGCAGACTGAACACCATGTCCATCATCAGAGAAGCCGCAAGCGCCCTCCATGACCATGTCGCCAATCTCTGCAAGCGCCTCGCCCTTCTCGCCACGGGTCAGTGCACCCAAAGGACGTACATGCGCATAGCCCGCCTCACGAGCGCGGTCAATCTGATAGCGGATCTCGGCGCCGGAGTCCGTGATGGGGTCTGTATTGGGCATGGTTGCTACGTCGGTAAACCCGCCGTGAACCGCCGCGCGCGAACCCGTCTCTATGGTCTCCTTGTATTCAAAGCCAGGATCACGGAAGTGCACATGCATGTCTACCAAACCGGGAACCAAATACTTGCCTGTAGCATCAATGACCTGGGCATCTTGTGGAGCGGTAAGGTTTTGACCCACTTGGACAATCTTGTCATCTTCAATTAAAACATCGCAGATCTCATCCAGCGAAACTGAGGGATCTACTACGTGAGCAGCTTTAAGCAGAAACGCCATTGTTTTCTCCTCCCAAAAGCAGGTACATCTCGGCCATGCGCGTAAGAACACCAGCATTTACCTGGTCCAAAATCCTCGAACGAGCACAGTCTGCAACTTCTGTATTGATTTCCATACCGCGATTCATGGGGCCAGGGTGGCACACAATAGCATCGCGCTTCATGCGCTTCTCGCGCGCCTCGTCCAATCCATACAGACGGTTATACTCACGGCGAGAAGGAATTGCAGCACCCTCCATGCGTTCAAGCTGCACGCGCAGCATGTACACGACATCCATATCCTCAAGTACCTCGTCCAGACTGGAGGTCTGAGGGCAACCAAACCACTGCGGATCATCCACCTGGAAGGTTGGAGGTGCTACCAGCGTAACCTCTGCGCCCATGGTTTTGAGCGCAGGCGCAAGCGAACCGCATACACGGCTGTGCTTGAGGTCACCCACGATGGCAACCTTCAGGCCGTCGAGATGGCCAAAGTTTTTGCGAATGGTGTACAGGTCAAGCATGGCCTGTGTGGGATGCTGGTGCTTACCATCGCCTGCGTTGATAACAACCGCATCGGTATTCTCGGAAATCTTTTGAGGGGTGCCAGCCAAGCGAGCGCGACAAATAAACATGTCTACGTTCATGGCGTCGATAGTCTGAATGGTGTCCGCTAGGCTTTCACCTTTTACGACAGAGCTGGTAGAACCACCCATGTTTAAGGCGTCAGCACTCAGGCGTTTCTCGGCCAGCTCAAACGAACTGCGCGTGCGCGTAGAGGGCTCAAGAAACAAATTGACGATGGTACGACCACGAAGCGCAGGAACTTTTTTGATAGCACGGCTGTTTACCTGCTCAAACGAAGCAGCGGTATCAAGGATTTGTGTAATATCATCGGCAGTCAAGCTGTTGGTGTCGATTAAATTCTTGACAGAAAGCATCTTGGCAAGCACCTCCTAGTTTTGTTTGGATGGAATATCCCAAATGCCAACAGAATCCTCGTCATCAAATGGGGTAATTTGCACACGCACGTCTTCCTCATGAGAAGAAGGTACGTTTTTGCCAACATAATCAGCGCGAATAGGAAGCTCGCGATGGCCGCGGTCCACCATAACCGCCAGTTGAACGGTACTGGGTCGACCCAGATCCATAAGCGCATCAAGCGCGGAGCGAACCGTACGTCCGGTGTAAAGTACGTCGTCTACCAAAACGACATCGATATCATCTACGCCAAAGGAAATATTGGTTGCATGAAGCACTGGTGCAATGGTTCGCGTAACATCATCGCGATAAAAGCTAATGTCCAACGAACCGGTTTGAGGACGCACTCCCTCAATTTTTTCAATCTGGTCCGCCAGCCGATCAGCCAAAAAGACACCACGCCGCACAATACCTACGAGCGCGAGATGAGCGGCGCCTTCATTGCGCTCCACAATCTCATGAGCAATACGGATGATGGCGCGGTTCATGGCAGCCTCGTCCATAAGAACTGCCTTAGCCTTCTGCTCCATATGACCCCTTTCAAAAAAAGATGTCCCTGCCACCATGTGACACGAGACATCTGAAAAGGCATATGAATCTATGGAACGCCTTGTGGGTATCTCGTACCACACTTAAAGGTCTGAGAGCACTATACCATAGCCCTTAGGTTTAGCTATGAACTTTTGCTCGTCCACGAAGAATTCTTTTCACAATTCCCTTGGCACCGCGCTTTACCACCAAATAGTACAGTTTAAGCAGCTTACGCCGGGTGGGCGACAAGGGCTTGTTCTCATAGCAAGCAAGTAACACTTTCTTTGAGGGCCGCCTGATCTGGGCACTTTTAATCTGTGAGCGCTCAAAGGTATCTTGCAGCTGCTTATGTGCTGCTTGCCATACCGTAAGAAAACCTTGGGTATCAAGCATGAGCGCATCGAGAAGGTAAAACTCTATCAGCCACTCGAGCTGATAGTTTATATAGCGCTGTAAAATGCCCATACGCTGCCATGAGTCAAAAATGATTTGCTGCAGTTTAATGTGTTCCAGCAACATATCTGTTCTATCTTGCAACATAGTATTAAGCAGCGAAGCGGTGTGCACAATGCGGTATTCATACAATTTGTCAGAAATAAGCCTTGTTTTGTTTGAGCGTGGAAAGAGCTCAAAGGCAAAGATCTGATCTTCTCCATAACGGACCGTCTCATTAAACAAGATATGCTGCTCGTGCAAGAATGCTTTTTTGCAGACAAGACGCCATGAAAACGGTTTGACTGCCTCAGTAAAAATAAGCTCTGGCGTACAGGTCTCATAGGTAATGGTGCGCGGAGACAACACCTCTTCCAGCCATGCATATGACTCGCTCAAAGGCAGCGCTTCCCCACCAAAGACCAGCACATCGGCATGGGTGGCATCCAATTCTTGTACTATGCGCTCACAGGTTTGTGGCTTAAAGCGATCGTCCGCATCTAAAAAGCATACGTAAGGTGCGTGAGCTGCCAAGATCCCGGCATTACGAGCACTTGAAAGACCACCGTTGGGTTTATCGATAAGGGTAAAGCGTGGATCACGGGCAGCATATGTTTGGGCAATGTCATAAGAATTATCGGGTGAACCGTCGTTGACACAGATAACCTCAATGTCAGTAAACGTTTGGGCAAGCAAGGAATCGAGGCACTGCTCTAAATACGCTTGCACGTTATACATAGGCACTATGACGCTTAGCTTTGCCATACGACACTCATCTCATGAGTTTTTTGCCCGCCACAAAGAACAAGAGCAGCGGACCACCAAGGGCATATAAATGCTTGCAGGTATTCCAGACACCAGGCTTGGGTTCCCCATTGCGCCAGGCAGACACAAAGCGTTTGGGGTTATACAAAAGCGTGTTTAGTTCTGCCGTACGAACCAAACCCAAGCTCTGCTCATCAAACTTTTGCTGATCAAAATCTGCTTGCAAATCTGCACGCATAGTTGGGAAAAACTCTTTGCGCAGCTCAGGCGACAGGCGACTATAGTTCCATAGATAGGTATTGAGCTTCATCCGAGCCAACACCTGGTTAAGCTGCGGCTCTAACTCAGCTTGGCTCGCGAGCCAGCTTTGCATCTCTGCATACTCATCGCAAACGCAAAACACCTTGCCAGCTGCGTTAACGGAAGAGGCCTCATTGTCTTGTCGATACCAAACAACCTCATCGGCAATAAAGCTTACTCGTGTTGCCGAAGCAAAGACCTTAAAACTAAAGGAAGCATCTTGATAGGAAGCACCCGGAGTTTCTAAAAAGCGAATGTGTTTCTCGTCCAAAAAGGCACGGCTATACAGAGCGCTCCAGATGGAGGGCTTTTGATAAAACACTTCCTGTGCCTCTTGAGCAGGACAAAGCACCTTTTGAGCAAAGGTCCCCACCACATCAAAGGGCTCCGTACGCTTTTGGGGTACGGACCAATACAGCATAAAATTTGCTTTTGCAAGCTGCGCCTTATTGGTGCTTATTGCTCGATACAGCAGCTCAAGCGCCTGCGGGATAAACAGATCATCCGATTCCAAAATTGCAATATAGCTACCCTGCGCGGCATTAAGACCTTGGTTCATGGATGCACCGTATCCAGAATTGGGCTTATCGATAAGCTTAAAACGAGCATCCATATCCACATAGCGCTGGATAAGCGTGCGTGACCCATCGGTAGAGCCATCGTTGATGCAAAGCACCTCAAAATTGTCCAAGGTTTGGGCACGTAAGGAGTCCAGGCATTCCTCAAGATAGCGTTCCACATTATAGATGGGCACTAATACCGAGATAAGTGGAGCTGTTTGATTGGAAGAGGCCATGGCAATCCTTTGTTTGAGTGTTCCCATTGTAACAGCAGCTATATACGGCTGACTAGCTGGTGTGGGTAAGGCCCCATACCACGCGCTTCATGCTGCTTACCACCCCACGTTTTCGCAGATAAAACATCGTAAGGTGACACTTTGACACCATACCCGCATCGGATGCAATATCAACAAGACAGGCTTTTGCAGCGTGAAAAAGCTTGTGGGAGCTTAAGAGGTCTTGCAAAGAGAAGGCATCGAGCACTTCGGCGCGCCACTGGCTCCAAAATGATGTTTGCGCGCAAACTGGTAATTTAGAAACGTCTAATAACAGCAGATCCAAGCACCACTCAATGAGTTTCTCGTCACAGATGCCTAAAAACCCAGCAGCTGTCCAATCCTGAATAATGGCATGCTCACACGCCAGATGCTTGGAAAGCTTATTGAGGCGAGCATCTACATCAGAGCCAATGGTATGGGTTATGGAGTGATCATTCATGCGATACAGGTACAGCTGATCACTCATAAGCACCGTTTTTGTTGAACGAGGATACACGGCAAAGCAAAAGTATTGATCATCGCCTAAGGTAAGCTCAGGATGAAAATGAATGTTGTGCTCACGCGCAAAGCTCGCGCGCAAGGCAATCCGCGCTCCAAAGGGACGCGCCTTCTCCTCAAACAGCAGCTGCTCCACGCCGTGCTTGCTCTGGGCGATAATTGCGTCACGCGGGTGCAGCTGACCAGCCATGGAAGGGTGCAGGGCACGCGCAGGAAATACCTCAAAACCAAAGACCACAACGCTGCACTTGGTGTTAGCAAACTGCTTATATACCTGCTCACAAGACTGGGGTTTAAGCATGTCATCCGCATCGCAAAACATAAGTATTTGGCCGCGCGCAGCAGCAAGTCCGGCATTACGAGTTTGGCCAGGACCCCTATGTTGCTGGTGCAGTACGACAATACGCCTATCCTGAGCAGCAGCTTTTTCGAGAAGCTGACCGGTGGCATCCGTAGAGTTATTATCGATACAAATAATTTCGATGTTGTGCAAGGTTTGCGCACATAAAGAACTCAGACAGTCCTCTAAAAACTCCTGTGCGTTATAAGCGGGAACGATAAGAGAGACTAAAGGTTGCTCGGGTTGCGCGGGTTGCTCAGCACGATCAGGGCATGCAAGATGCTCGGAACGCCTGGGGTGCTCGGGATGCTCGGAATATTCGGCAGAAGGCAAAACGGAAGAACAGCTGGTCATTATCGCGTCTTTCGTTCTTTAATCGCAGAGAAAAGCGCTGCGGGACCACCCAATTCCAAAGCAAATGCCGCTTTAGATACTGCTGACTTTCCATGCAAGCGTTGACGAATAGTAAGATAGCCCTTGGGATCGAGCATGATTTTGCGCAAATTAAGGGTGCGCCACTCATCTAAATGAGTCCAGTCAATCCTGCCTGCATCATCCATAAGAGAAAACTCTTTACTCATGAAACAAATGAACTCCTCACGAAACTCAGGAGCAATGCGATCTACATTCCACAAGTATGCGTTATAGCGGCTGATCAACGCAGCCCTTTGGAGGTTTTTCTCAAACGACTGATTGTTGCGGTGGGCCAGCCAACGATCAATCTCATCATATTCTTGGCACACGGCATATACTTTGCCGCGGGAACGCACAGAAGAGCCCTCATTATCCTGACGATAATGAATGATGGGGGTATCTAAAAAGACCGTTTTTTGAGAAGCAGCATAGGTCTTAAAAGCAAAGGATGTATCTTGGTAGGAAGCACCAGCTGTCTCTAAGAACCGGATGTTTTGATCAAAAAGCATCTGGCGACGATACACGCCATCCCAAATGGCATGCTGCGCTAAGAAAGGTCGTACATCTGCACGGTAGTCCTTGGGACGACCTATCAAATCTGCAGCATAGGGATGCTGTAGCTCATCCCTATTTTCCAGCGACCAATAATACGAATAGGTTCCGCGAACAACATCCGCATCATAGCGCACCGCTGCATCCATAAGCACACGCAACGCGCCTGAATACATCAGGTCGTCTGATTCAAGAAATCCAATATAGTCACCGCGCGCCTTATCAATACCCAGATTTAAAGTGGCGCCGTAACCGGAGTTCTCCTTATTGATAAGTGAAACATGCTCGTAGGCAGCCGAAAATTCCTCTGCGATACGCGCAGAACCATCGGTAGACCCATCATTGAGCAAGATGATTTCAAAGTCCTGATAGTCTTGGGCCATAAGCGATGTCAAGCACTGTCGCAGGTACTTCTCGACATTAAAAATGGGAACCAAAATACTCAGGCTCGGGTTTTCTGAAGAGACCGTAGGCATCGTTAAACCTCCAACCTCTTGTACTGCTCGCAAACATCATCGGTAGGTCCGAGCATACGTTGCTTGCCTTTTTCAATCCAACAGACGCGATCACAGATGCGCTCTACCAAATCAATGCTGTGGCTGACCAACAATACGGTAACGCCTTCCGACTCAACGAGTTCTTTAATGCGGCGCTCACACTTTTGCTGGAACAAGAAGTCACCAACGGAAAGCGTCTCATCAACAATGAGGATGTCCGGCTCGGTAATCGTAGCAATGGCAAAGGCAATACGTGCAACCATGCCGCTGGAATAATTCTTAAGAGGCATGTCCATAAAGTTCTGGAGCTCTGCAAACTCAACGATCTCATCGAAATGATCGTCTATGAATTCTTTTTTATAGCCGAGAAGCGCGCCGTTGAGGTAGATATTTTCTGTAGCTGTAAGCTCCATATCAAAGCCTGCACCCAACTCAATGAGTGGTGCAATGGTGCCTGCTACCCGACAGCTACCCTCGGAAGCCTCAAGTACCCCAGCAATAATCTTAAGCATGGTAGATTTACCGGAGCCATTGGTGCCAACCAAACCAAACGCTTCGCCTCGTTTAACCTCAAAGCTAATGTGATCAAGCGCACGGAACTCTTTGAAGCTGAGCTCACCTTTGGTAAGCGCTAAGAAGTACTCTTTAAGGGAGTTAAACTGCTCCGAAGCAATATTAAAGATCATGGAAACATCGTCCACGGCAATAACAGTTGGCGCATCTGGAGCAGGAAGATCAGGACGCTTAAAGCCATCAGGAGCAGACACGGTTACCCAGCCAGAAACCGTCATGGTCCCATTATTGGAGTCATTGATATCTACAAAGATCTGGTAGCGACCCTCATGTGGCGGCTCAAAAACCCAAGAGGTCTCTTGCGTATAGGAACCGGTTTGGTTGTAAACAGAATCCCAATTACCTTCATCCCAACGACCCTCAAATGACCAGGTATAATTGAGCCATAGCTCCTTATGATCAATACCCTCAATGCGAGGCTTAACTACGGCGGTTTCTTCCGTAAGCAGCTGGGACTTCTCAATCCAAAATTGAGCGGTCCATCCATTGGGTTTATGTAATGTAGTGTCTGACAAGAGCTACTCCCCTGTTAGATATAAAGAATAAATTTGTGCTCGTTTTTATGAAATACCAGCCAGCCAAGCGCCAACGCAGCAAACGCAAACACAACACAACGAACAAGTAAGCCGATGGTTGGCATCTCTTGCCACAAAAGCGCATCACGAATAAGCGTGATGTAGCAATACATGGGATTAAATGCCTCTGCCACCTGCATCCATTCAGGCAAATTAGCATAGGGATAGAACAAAGGCGTGGCATACATCCATGCCGTAAGAAAAACGCTCCACAGATGGATAACGTCACGGAAAAAGACAGAGAGCGTAGAGAGAAGCAGGGACAGACCGATAGAAAAAATACCCAACAAAAGCAAGGCAATGGGCATGAAGAGTGCCAAGGGGGTTAGCGGTATGCGGAAAAAGAGCATAACCAAGGCAACAGCAACCAGGGAAAATGCATAATTGACCATAGCAAACAGAACTTTTTGCACTGGGAATACAAAGCGATTAACCCTTACTTTTTTGAGCAACGATGCCGCGCCGATAATAGATACCATTCCTTGAGAAGTAGAATCTGCCATCAGCTGCCATGCCGTGTTACCCAAGATCAAATACAGAGGGTAATTGCCAAGATCCGCGTTTTGATAGCGCATAAATGAAGAAAACACCGCTGCCATTACAATCATCATAAGCAGTGGGTTCAAAACACTCCACGCTACGCCCAAAAGGCTACGGCGGTACTTGAGCTTAAAATCCTTAGAAACCAGCTGCTGTAAGATAGAAAAATCGCGCTTAAGCGGAGCGTTCCATGCATCCCTGCGACTTATTATTTGATCTTGATTTACAGATTGAGAAATACTCACTATTTAGCTCCCCAAATCCTTTCGTAACCTGCATAGACAAAACGCTTTCTTGCTGCTGTCTATGGTGTTTACGTTCTTGTAAATCCTACCATGTACACCCTACCAACGGGAAAATTCCAAACAAATGGCGTAAGACTTTGTGATATTCTATGAAGATTTAGGGAAAGGGCGAGAAACAAAAAACCCGTGAGGTAAGCATCTCACGGGTTCGCACAATTTCTAACTGGCTCCCCGTTTGTGCGGGTAAACGAACCTGCATGGCTATGTATCATGGCACAGTATTATTGCGAATGCAACGCGCAGCTTAAACATAAAATGAAGCACTAATTAACCAGCAGATGAAATGTGTGCGAAATGTGAACACGTAATTCACACTTAAAGCTAGTCTTAGTATGGACTATTCAAAGCGACGACCACGACGAGGTAATGGCCCACTGGACGAGCTACGCCAGCGGCGCTCATGACTACGAGGAGCCGCACGGCAACCAGAACAGCACCGTTGCCGACTTCTACCGTATTGTAGCGAAGTAGCACAGAAGGGGGCGGGGCGAAAGCTCCGCCCCTTATCTTTTTGCACGAAAACACGCATAAATGCTCGTTTACAAAATTACAACGCCTTAGAACAGCTTACAACAAGCCATCTACCAGTGTAAACGAAAATAACCCCACCCGGCATATGCTAGGTGGGGTTATTCTATTTTGGAATATTATCCTTTTACAACCACGCTGCACCTTCGAGCATCATCAAACCAAGTAACTTTAGCCACCAGATAGTGGTTTTCGATAAAGCGCGAAACACCCTTTTTACTTGCGAAACGCTCTACACGGATTTTGCTGTAACGAAATCCGGGATTATCCGAGAGCGTACACCATACCGTAAGTATCCAGTCCATGGCTCACCTTATGGCTTAATCTGCAGCACGCCGTTTTCATCGGCGGAAGCCATCACATCGCCAGTGGCCATAGAACCGTCCGGACGAAATGCGTAGGCATTGCCACCAGATACAGCAATGGTATTGGTCTTGATAGCGCCGGAACCATCAGTTAAGTACCACTTCCCACCTTCGTGAATCCAGCCCAGCTGCATATCCCCGTTAGGCTTGAGGAAATACCACTTCCCCCATCGCGCACCCAGCCCGTAGCCATATCACCATTGCCGTTGAAGTAATACCACTTATTGTTTATGGCTTGCCAGCCGGTTAGCATAGCTCCATCCGCGCCCAAGTAATACCAGTAGCCGTTGCGCTGCAACCAGCCCCGCCACATATAACCGTGCTCATCGAAGAAATACCACTTCCCCTCAATAGCTTGCCAACCGTCTGTGGTATAGCTCCCGTCAGCATTGCGGTACCACCAGCCAGTATCGTTTTTGAGCCACTCGCCACTCGAGTAATTGGGACGAACCACGCAGTTAACGCTGCTAAAAGAGCGTGTGCGGCGTGCTACTCGCCCGCCGTTTGACTGTGAGCCGCTTGTACCTGTAGAGGTATTCCCCTCGATGGTTTGCAGGTAGCTTCCACAGTTTTTCTCAATCAGTCCCACGTGGTCGCAAACGCCGTCGCCGCCCCAGTCGAACAGGACAATATCACCGGGGCGGGCGCTGTGCTTATCGACTAACATACCTGCCTGTTTAGCTCGGTTTTTGAGATACGGGCAATATGCTTCGGGCAAAAAGGGCTCAGGAATTCCGAGCTTGTCAAAAAGCCAGCTGATAAACATAGCGCAATACGGTACCCCATTGGTACCGTAGTAAGAATTACCGACCAGCTGCGCGTATCGCCTGCCGTATTTTGTGCCGGGATTAGGGTCAGCAAAACGGTTATATCCAATTTCAGCTGCAGCGGCGGCTAGCATCTCATTAACTCTGCTCATATACTACCTCCTCTACCTCTGCCACATCGTCCTCATCATGTGTATCCTGCGTGCTCATCAACTCGGCCAATTGCTCATCTGTAAGGTTGTCGGTCATGGCTACTCCTCAATCCTCTTGAGAGGACTTGTCCCCTCGGCGACCTCGGGAAGCCCAGCAATGCTAGTAAGGATTGAGGTCACAGCTGATACTCCGGCCACTGAAGCGATTTGTAACCAGTCAAGGTCGGTAAAGCCAACGGCGCCAGTACCAATAAGTGAAACTGCTACCTGCGCAAACGTCTTTAGTGCGCGAACAACTGCTGCAATAGCCCAGTGCTTAATATGCTCATTCATTTCTTCTCCTTTGCTTTAAGTTTCGCTAAAACATCTGTGTGCGCTCCGCACCTGTCTTCGATGTCACCCATACGGTTTTCAAGCGCGGTGACCCGTAGGTCAATCTTTGACAAATCAACCGTATGGGCGTTTAGTCGCTCGTTGATTTCGTCCACCTTATACTCGAGCTTTTCCACCATCTTTTTAAGCTGGTCAAGGCTTAGCGCCAACGCTTCAAAGCTCCTTGCGCTCTGGTCACGGTCTTGTAACATCACGCGCACGAATAAGATAAGCGTAGTAATCGGCACAATCAGGTTTAAAATTAGCTGTATCTCATTTACCATGAGCACCTCCTAAAACTTATAGCCATAGACAGCAATAAGACCAATGCTGTTAGCAAATGAATAATACAGGCCAGCATTAGAGGTATAAGCGAACCTATACTCGTGCGCCCACCAAGATGTATCGCTGCCAGTTATGCGAGCTGCGTTAATGGTTTTGCCGTCGCTTTGGATTAAGTAGCCTTTAGTTTTAAGGAACACATAATCGTTGGTCGGCTCGGTTGACCACGTAACAAATTTCATCAATGGACGAGGACTATAAAGGGTAATTGTATTTACGTCGCCGGCGCTGGCTTGGAAAACAACGTCGAGACGGCTGTAGTTGGTTACCACGTCAGAGAGAGTAATTTGTGAACTTCTCGTTTTTTCATACTCGCCTGTAAAGAGCACCTTAGGGGTAACCATGCCTAAGTAATTGTTTACCGGTGTAAACAGAGCTTCAGGCGTTGATACGGAAATTCCCTCAACCTTAATGCGCCACAGGCTAAACCATGCTGTTTTATCACCGTTGAGCAAGTCACCGCTTGGAACCCTTGGGTCAGTGGGATTAAGGGTCGATGGCGTACCTTGCAGCACCTCAAGGGAAATGCTCTCGTTGCCTAGAGAGTCAGTGGTCCAGCGCACACCAATAATATCGTTACGTTTAAATCCTTGAGAACCAGACTTGATAACAACCGACTCGGGAACCTCACAACGGAAGGCATGGCCATTGATAAAGCCTAAGCCTGTTCCAATGGTAGCTTTATTAGCAGTCTCCATCCTGCAGCGGAACATGTCGCCACGCGCCATAACACAGCTCGCACCTCCAACAAAAGAAGCGTAAATCTCCGCATCATCAGCAGAGGTAACGTGGTTTTTGCCGTTGCCGGCGGTAATAGCATTCATGCTTACTCCTTTCCAGCGAGGAACCTACGGTAGTCATAGGATTGGTCAAGTACAAAATCACGGTATTTATCTGCGCAATCGTTGCAAAGAATAGCGGTTACCTCGTTGTTGTTGGCATCAATGCGCCGTATTGTCTCCCACTTGTCCCCTGCCGGGTCATTGGGAAGAACGTTTTCCTGCTTTTTACACCTGTCGCAGGTGTATTGAGTAACTCCTTCAATTTTTGGCATAGCGAAATCCTTACGTATAATCGACCGTATCGGCTCGCCCATCAGCTTTTGGCGTAACGGAGCAAAGCCCACCTTGTATTTTTAATACCACGCCCGTTATATTTGCTTTTGCTTTTACACCGTAGGTAGTCGAGATAGCTGTAACCGAATCGCCGACTGACATACCCACCGCATCAGGTAATACAACCTTAGCTGTGTTTTTGTCTTCTTGTAATTTTTTCAGCTTCGACCTGCCAGCAGACACCAGCTCCGAGCCGGATTTAGAGCTGATATCGTAGACTTGTCCCACGTGGTCAATGCCAAACAGGCTCTGCGTTTGACTGATGTTGCCGTCCTCATCAGCATAGAAATGGACTACTTCGCGCTCTTTCAGCTCGCCTTTGCCAAGACATATCAGATGGTTAACCGGTCGGTTATTGCGTTTCGCGGAAAAAGCTACGTTTTCAGTGCCCAAAAGGTCGCCCCAGTCGGTAATTTCTTTTGAACACAGAACAACCCCACCATCAACAGCCTTAATCTCCAGTCGTTGGCCAACGGTGAGTAACATATCGCGAATAGCAGTATAAAGGTCGATGTACCGGTTGAATTTATACGACCTGATATACGGGCTTCCCGCTGGTAGGACGGTAAAAATATCTGATAGACTACTGCGCTCAATGAGCGTTTTGAGCAAGTTATTACAAGTCCCGGACAGCGTTAGATAATCCTGCCCCCTATCCGGAGATACAATATTGCCCTGTAAAATACCTTGCCAAGTTCTGCCGTGGTAATAGATGGCATCGCCCTTGACCGTACGCGATGGATTATCATCGTCAATAATCCCACCGTATTCGGTATTCGGTATCCAGATACGAGAGCCTAGAGGTAGCCTATCGTTTATGCCTTCGAGTCTAAAGTCGTTGCCAAGGCCAATTCCAAACTCTAAATCGAGATTGTAATCGTCTATTACTTTTTGCTTGTCTCCGTTTGGAGACGCGATTACAAGGTCCATGGCACCTCGCAATCCTCAAGGTAGGTTGTGAGGTCAAATCCAAATGAGCCGTTCCAATCCACTCGACTGGTTCCGGGCTTGAGCTTTTCAAACGCATACGTCCCGCACCCCTCACCTAAGCCAATCTCCAGCTCAGGCAGAGCATTCTTAGCATCGCCGTTTTCATTGATTACAAGTGCGGTCTTAGTGGCCCCGTCAATAACAAGATAACCACCAGCCGGAACATCTCCGCCGTACTTATATACGTTTCCCCCGATAGTAATCGATGGCGCAGATACGGCACCGAATACCGTTAGCTTAATAGACGAGGGCAAATAGCCATCCAGCTTAATTGTTTGGCTCGGAGCTTGCACCGAATACCCGTAAGGATATCCGTGAGGATAGCCTTTGCCGATACCGTTTCCAGCAAAGCCACCCGAGGGCGGGATGTGCACTGTTTTTTCTTTGCGCCAAATGCCATCAAGCAAACCGATAGTTAGTGTAAAAGCCACAGTCGATGGTCGCCATAGGTCGTTTGCAGACTCAACAACCAGAGCATGTTGAGACCATCCGCCCAGCGAGAGCTTACCTGGTTTGTTTACGGCCGTATCGTAGTCAAAGACTTTACGCATTTCATCGGCATAATCGAGGTCATTAACAACAACCTCGATACTAATTTCTTGCGCCTGACGCGCAAGTCCTGTATAGCCGCGAAAACCCAAATTGCGCGCCCACTTATGAGAGCGCAATACGTCGCCCTCGCCCAAGCGGATAGCCCGCACATCGTCAAACTTGATAACCGTGCCCGTCGAGCTGGTGTATATGAGGTCATCGGACGTACTCATTTACTAACCTCCTCATATCTCTATCGTCCAAGTGGTCGGTATTCTCGGAAATAATCTCGCCCAAGTTACCGTGGAGCATCCTGACTTCGTCTAGTAATGAGATTAAAAGTTTCGTGAGGTCTTCGTTGTTGCTCGCCGGCACAGAAGAGCTATATTTCGTCTGTGGCGCAGCTGCAAAAGCCAGCCCCTCGGCTGCCTTAACAATATCGCCCGTGCCCTCGCTCATGCCTTGCGCGAAATTCTGCGCCAAGTGCATACCGGAGCGGATACCTCCTCGCTCAGCTCCGCTCCACGGCCCCATGTCAGGTTGCGTGAAGTGCAGGAAGTTTTTAGCTGCGTTAGCGATATTTCTTGCTGCGTCGGCGACCCAGCCCCTAGCTGCGTTAATGCCCTCGGCGAAATTTTGGCCAAGATGTTTACCCCACTCGTGGGAGCTAACATTGCCCATATTGCTCGCGGCGTTTGCCAGAGCGCGAGCGCTCGAATGCGTAGCGCCGACACTGCTGCCAATTCCACGAGCAAAGCCAGCGCCCGCGGTTTGGCCAGTCGCTGAAAGTGAGCCACTTACTCCGCTTACGCTTCCCTGTGCTCCAGTCGCAAGTCTCGTAGCGCTCGAAATGACGCTGCTAACGCCAGCTGAAAGACCAGCACTAAGGCCACCAGAAGACGCCGAACCTGTGCCTTGCATCTGCGGCAAAAGCCCACTTAGGCCACCGACCAGCTGCGAGCCAAGAGATGAAATGGCGCTCATAGGCGAATCGGCGTTGCCACCAATACCCAAAGATAGACCAGCATCAATATCAGAGCCGATTTGCTCGAACTTCCTCGAGGGACTGTGTGAATCTAGAGAAGCTTTAGCCGCATCGATAACGTCCTGGCCGAGGAATTGAACTTGCGATTCTGATAGCTTTCCGTTTTTAATGCCTTCCGCAAGTCCAGAATCGATATCGTGACCGAGCTGTTCAGAAGCTGCCGTAACATCTCCGTTATTGAGCTTGAGCGCAATCATCGACAGGACAGAGTCCATCTCGCCAGATGGAGCGAACGAGCCGTCGCGGATACCATCAGCCACGCTCTTTGGCAACTGAATACCCGCATCGGTCATCTGCTTAACAACGTCTGACCAGTCGCCAGAAGCCGACGCCTTGAGAATAGCGGTAGCGCTCTCGACAGAAACCGTACCGTTAGAAAGACCATTGGCCAGGGCATTAGCTGCATTAAGTCCTGAATCTTCCATCTCAATGCCCATATCCTTAAGGGCTTGAATGATGGAATCGGTGGTGCCGTCCCACTTACCGACTAGGTCTGTTAACTGCTGGTCATTAAGAGATTTAAATGTATCGACTGACACGCCGGCATTGGCAAGGTCGTTACTAAAATCACCGAGATTTTTATTGGCCGAATTGCAGACCATAGAAAGCCAGTTGTTACTCGCCGCAAGAGCGGAAACACTCGTGGAAGCGCTATCTGCTACTGACGCGGTGGTCTCCATGTTTTTATTGGCAATATCAATAGACTTTCCTACTGACTCAAGATTCTGCCTTGCTTCATCTACGCCATACTGTTTCTCAAGACCGGCATTAAGATTTTTCCAGTTCTCCTCGGCCTGTTTTGCAGCTCCAGCTGTACCGCCGAGCTTTTTAGTAAGCTCAGCCACGTACTTATCATGACCACCTGTTTTCTCAAGAGCTTTATTAAAGCCCTCTTGAGCTTTCATGTACTTCTCAAGGTCATCCGCCTGTTGCTTATAGAGACCTTTAAGCTTCTCCTGCTGTGCGTCGATACGGATTTGCTCAAGTTTCTTTTTGATGTAGCCACCAAGACTCGCAGTTACATCCGTGATAGCTCCGTTTTCGTCCGCAAGCTTGCCGTTCGCCGCATCGATAACCTGTATCTGCGTGCCGCAGGTGTCATTAATGGTATCGACCGCCACTTTAAGCCTGTTTTGTGCGTCGATACTTAAGTCAGACTGATTAGCATAATGCCCAATGGTGGCGTAAGCATTGCGAATTTCTGCATCTTGCGCCGCAGTCTCGGTATTGATTTCTCGGATTTTATCTGCGAGCTGCGATTGAGCATCCGTAGCCTTCTCGACAGCAGACCGATACTCTTCACAAGATGGCTCAGCCGCACCAAATGCTCCGCTTTGGTCTCTGACCGAGTTAGTGCTGCCCTTTACTGCCTGCTCAAGTCCAGAAGTAGCATTTTTAAGCGCTTTTGCCTTGTCTTCTGCTTCTTTAAAATGCGTAACAATCGCCGTAACGGCTGCAACCAATGCCAGCGGAGCGATAGTCGCAAGCGCCGCTTTTGCAATATTTGCCGCGGCGGTGAGAGCCATCAGACCGCCAGCATGTAATTTGGTCATCGCAGTAGATGTCGCTGAATTAGTTGCTTCGGTTTGATAGCCCTCTGCAACTGCAACTGAACCATCTTTTGCAGCTTTGGCTTTTACAACCTCTTTTTCAAGGTTCGCTATACGCTCTGCACTCGCCTTGTTGCCTTTGCTCTGCTCGTATTCGAGCCTTTTAACTGCTCGATTGTATGTACCAGTATCTTTCGCAGCTTGTTTAACAGCCGAAACGTACTGGTCTACGCCACCAGCTGCCTTAACGGCGGGATTGGCATTAAGAGCATGATTGAGCTTTGTATTCGTAGAGTACGCTTCAAGCGCTGCGGCGTTGGTCGTGGTAAGAGCGTTTTCGTACGTTCCAAACGTCTGCGCGGTCTTGCCAAGAAACGACAGAAACGAACCGGTAGTTTTTATGAGCTTGCCGGTAATTGTAAGCACGGGACTAGCCGCGATTGCTACAGCGCCAAGACCAAGTACAAACTGCTGTGTACCTTTGTCAGCGCCAGAAAATGCGGTACTTGCTTCCTCGATTGTATCCAGTAAGGGCTGTGCTGCATCTATCGCATCAGTCAAGGCATTAACAAGCGGAGTACCAACATCCTCGGAGATAGCAGTGAGTTTGTTCTTAAGGATTTCGAGCTTCGACGCCATTGAGTCATTACGGTTCTCAACCTCTTTTTGCAGAGCAGTATTTTCATTCCAGCCCTGATTAGATATCTCCAATGCTTGCGTTACGAGGTCGGTGTTACCAGCGAGACGTTTTAATACATCAGACTGACGTACCGACGTAACGCCCATCTCGTCAAGAGCAAGCGTTAGGTTTTCCGCGCTACCTGCACCTTTGAGGATGGCAAGGAATGCTTCCGTGGAGTTTGCTTTCCACGATTGGGCAAATTTTTCGGAGGACATACCGGCAATTTCTGCGAACTTCTCCATTTTCTCGCTGCCGAGGGCGACCTCGCGGTCAATCGTCGCGATGGTTTGGCTAAAAGCCGTACCACCCTTCTCAACTTCGACGCCAAGAGAAGACATAGCACTCGACCAGCCCAGAATATCGGGCACGGTCATATTGGTTTGCTTGCCCGCCGCTGCGATGTTTTGCGCCATTCCAGAAATCTTAGATTCAGTCGTGGCCATATGGTTACCGAGATTTACAATCGCAGAGCCGTAGCGGGATACGTCGCTATGAGCCATCTTAGTGATGTTTGCAAATTGCGCCATCTCAGTGGCGGCCTGCTCAGCTCCCATATCTGTAGCGATAGATAAGCCACTCGTTACACGCGACATCTCGGTCAGCTCGTCAATGCTAAAGCCGAGCTGCGCTCCGAGCATTTGTATATCTAAGATTTGGTCGGCTGATACCGCATTAGTCTTTGAAAACTCAATAGCCGACTCTTTGAGCTGGTTATACTGTTCAGCTGTGCCATCAACTGTTTTCCTAACGCCGGTCAGCGCGGTATCAATTTTTACAGCAGAAGCACCAGTCGCAGCAGCAACCAAGCCAGCCGCGATTGACATACCCTGAAGTTTACTACCTGCGTCCTCGACCTTTTGGCCCATACTGTATATGCTGCCACCAGCAGATGCAAGTTTCGACCCAAGCTCAACAGCCTTTGAGCCAAGCCCGCCAGCGTTTACGGCTGCCCTTTTTGCAAACGCATCTATTCGTTTTTCTGCGCGGTCAAATGCAGCACCGTCAAAGTTGCCGGAGACTGCAATTTTAATTCCTGCTTTACCCATCGAAATAACTCCTGATTATGCCTTGTATACGGTTTTGGACCGCACCAACAATTTGAGGTTCTTCCTCGTCACGAGCCTTGACCAATGCACGCGGAGGTTCGCCGGACGGAACGCCCGCGGGTTTGCCCATGCGCACGCCCGAGCGGATAAGTGCTCCGGGATTTGCAAACTCGATTACGCCCGCGCCCGGGTCAGACGAGTAAATGTAAACTCCTTTATTGTTTGTACGTACGCCAAAACTTGCGGCGTAGTCTCCCGAGCCACCCAGTCCTTGAGCGAAACTCCTCGCCTTAGAAACAAGGGGCTGCACATCCTCGCGCAGCCCCTTTTTAAAGTCATTAGCGATTTTTTGGTCGATATTCTTCAAGGACGAAATGACTTCGGGCACGCCGTCAACTCGTATATATGCGTAAGTGCCCATACCTATCGCCTCAATCGTGCTAGTAACTTGCCTACACGCTCACCTCGCGTTTGTTCGCGCCGCTCTTCAAAGCTTTGTCTCGCCGGGTCTTTGACCGTATACAACTGTAAAAACTCCTCAAAAACAAGGGGGTATTCCTCCTCGAGCTTTACCAGCTCGTAAGGCGATACCCCGACGCACGCGACAGCTGTACTACTTTGCGGGCGTAGAGACTAAAGGGGCTTCGTCTTCGACAGGCTTAATCTCCACATCGTAGCTATCAGCAAGGTAGTTAATAGCATCCTCAAAAGGCATGCCAGCACAGCCTAGCTCTTCGAGCTTCCCGGACTGTTCCGCGAGGTAATACGCCCAAGAGTAATCGGATTTCATCGATTTGGAATCGGTCTCGGGAAGAGTTGCGGTATAGTCCTGTGCCTTCCACAGCGAGGAACGCCCACCGATAACAGAAACGGTTTTATCATCGCCGGAAAACGTGCATTCGACTTTAAACATAGCTTGCCACCTTATTTACGAGAGTGATTTTAATTGGAGAGCCGGACTTGGAAGCTACACCGATGTCGTCAGCAGAAAACTCGACCTCAGCGGCATTGCCATCAGGGGAAACCTGCGGGGTTTCGCAAGTCCAAGGTACATTAGTAAACTCGACCTCAAGAGTGCATTTCTCATCTTGAGAGTGCGTGAATGACCAAGCGGCAGAGCCATATACGATTTTTCCAGCTAGCTTAGTGCCGGTATTAGAGCCGGTCAAAACCCTACGGATAGGCGAGAAATCTTCGGGAACAGTGGTTACCTTTACGCTGGTCTTCAGCTTTGACTCTGAAATCTCAGAGGGCGAAACCTTACCAGCACCGCGAGTGCCTTCAAGGCTGTTTGAAAGCTCAAAGCTGCCTTTGGTGATAGTAATATCATCTACGGGAGTTTGGCTATCAGCAGAGAACTTAAAGGTTCCGTTAGTAGGAATGAAATACCCGTCGAAACAAGATGGCTCTACAGAGCCAGGGAATTGGCCGAATAGGTCAGCATCCAGACCAGCTGCAGTTAAACCAACCTTAAGAGGGTCGTTACCGTCAAACTCGAGGTTGAGCGTATCCATCTTGCAGCCTACAGCCTTTTGCACGGTCTGCTGCGTGGTATCGCCAATCTGCCCCCAGAATGTAAGGTATGGAATTGTGGAGCCAAGGGTAATTACATGCTTGTAATAGCCAGACTCCGCAGCAGGTGTTGTAACGCAATTGCCCAGAGTGGCCGTGGAATACAGACCGAAAGCATCTGCATACGACATCGTCTCGCAGTCAATCGCTACGTTTACCTCTTTGACATAAGACGAATTAGACGTATTGGCACGCAGGCCGCATGCGATACCTTTTTGCTCGACGCTGCGCTCAGGCTTAATGAGACTACCACCAGTAAGGCCGTGGCGGAATGTAGGCTCAGCTGCGGGAGTGGTCTTGTCAGTTTGCTTCGCAACACCTAACAAACCAATACTTGTGTTAATCATTCTTGCGCTCCTCCTCGGCTGCGAAATCCTTTACATATTCAATAATTTCTTTAGGGATGGTTTCACCCTTTTTAATCGTGTATGTACGGCCGTTGATAATGGCCACGATTGGTTTTTTAGCCTTCACTTACCAACCTCCTAAACTCCTCACTTGCCATGTCATAAACCGACATGCTTGTCTCAATTTCAATAGCTGCAACAAAGCGCCTTTCAGGCGTGAAGTCATAACCAGCATCGCTAATGCGCGGGATACAGCGGTCGACCTCTCTGCCGAGAGTCGCGTCAGCAGAGATACCAATCACAATCGCATCGGCCCAATAGGTCACCTGCTTTACCGCGTCGTTAAAATCTGTGGATGTACACAACAGGTACGTACGCAGAATAAACTCGGTGCGGTATTGGTGCGATGTTGCAGAGCCTTGCATCTGCACCTCATAAGGCATTGGGTTAATCCATGCCATGCGGGCGGGACGAGCTTGTCCTAGACCGATAGACAAAACAGGCGTTTTAATGCCGTTGTCGTAAAGCTTGAGTGCTTTATCAGACAAAACAAGCTCTAAGCGCTTGCGCAGAGCTTCGGCTGCTCGACTATATGGCGTTGTTGTCTTCATAAAACAATCACCCGATTACATCCGTATTGTTCGATTACCGCATCGACTTCGGGCAGACCGGTAGCGCCATCCTTGCCAGCAAGCGTAAAGCGAATAAACCCACCGTCTACCGCTTCTCCCGTCGCGCGCTCAGGCGTAGTAGATGGACGCAAATAATAACCGGTCAAGCTCATTACCGCGGCAGACACCCTAGCCGGTATCCAGTCCAACCCGTAGATGTACTCGATAACGAGGTGCCCAAGCGGTGCTTGCACAGTGCATTTTGAGAGCTGGTCAACGTGTGGCGTAAAAATTGAGCTCACGTCGTTGTGAGCCAGCCAGCAAAAATCGCCGCTGTAGGTTTCCGTTTTTCCGAGTCGATTAACAAATGAACGGTGGGCATTTTGCTCAAACACCTCAGTTGCTGCCTGACGCGCGCGGAAAAATTGCTCATCGGTCACGCCCTGAAAATCGTTTGTATCGTCTTGCGCCTTGAGGGCGTCAATCGAAAAGTAATGGCGCTCTACGACCTCGACAACGGCGCGACAAACAAAAGTACCGCCGTTAGTAAAGACAACCTCGCAAATATCGGGCACGTCAGTAAAGACGAACTCGTCCGTTGTCTGCTCGGTCTTTTCACCCTTGTAATTGGTGATTTCTACGCGGTCAAACTCCGCGCCGCAAGCAAGCTGAACTTGCTCATTGCGTGCGACGCGGATATGTTCGCCGTTATCGAGGTGTAAAGTCAGCATTACTTAGCCTTGCCCTTCTTAGGCTTATCTTTCTTAGGCTTTTCATCCGCAAGAAGACCGCGCAAAGCGGCTTCCTCATCGGACATTACCTCGCCTGCAAAAGCAACCAAAACGCCATCACGAATAACGCGCTTATCGCTGGTAAACATGGATTACTTCGTATCAAGGTCGGTCTTAGTGGCATAGCAGAAGGCGGAAGGCATATTGACTTGAAGAGCGTTATCAGTCTCAGCCAGAATGCACAGCTCATTTTTAATAAACTGGTCATTGACATAGCCAACCTCGACGGTCATACCATTACCAATACGGCGAGCGCGCGCGGAGTTAGCGTTGTAAACGAGGATACCGTCGCAGTCCACATCCTCAACAACCGACATGCCCCAGATGGTATCTGTGCCAAGAGTTTGGTACAGGCCCTCTTTGGTCTTATAGAGGTCGATTGCTTCTTTAATAAGAGGATTGATACACACGTGCGTGGGGACGCGACGAGAATCGCTCATTACCTTAGTGCGCATCATGCGGATGGCATCGTAGTAATTCTTGCCCATGTGCTCGGTAAAGGACAGGATACCAGCGGTATTGGTTACACCGATAATGCCGGTATTGTTGTTACCGTTGAGATATTTTGCGTTACGGGAAATTTGAACATCCAGAACGAGGTCATTGTTGATAATGGACATAAGCGAATCATAATCGCGCAAGCTATCCTTAGAGATTGGAGAGTAACCCGCAACAGTCTCCTTGTTAGCTACGGCCTGCTTAAAGTTATAAATAACCTTAGCCTTAACAGCAGAGGTGCCGTTGGTCACGCCTCCCCAAGTATCGGGCTTGCCGGTAGTGGCGATACGCTGCATGTAGTTAATAGAGCCGCTCGCAGGAACCTCGATAAGTGTATTGGCAAAGTTATTGAGCAAAGGCTCGCCGTTAGCGGGTAGCTCGTAATCAGTCTCAGTTGGAGTGCCAAGGTGGGTTACGGTTACATCGTTGCGGAAACCGACAGCAAGACCGGTAAATTCATCGCGTGCGCCAAGAACGCGCTCGCCCAAGGTTTGACGAGGTGCGGGAGCGACTTGTACGTTACGGGCTTCCTGCTCGTCATTCAGTACCTGCTCGAGCGTCAAATCAATTTGCTTAATTTGACCCTCAATAATACGTGCTTCGTCTAGCTTCTGATCAGTTACAGCCTTAGCCTGCTCGGCTTCAAGGCGCTTGCGCTCATTCCAGAGCTGCTTTGAATTAAAAATGCTCATGCTTACTCCTTAAATCGTGTATACACAGTTCCCGAGCAAAAGGACTTTCTCCTCAGTTGGTAGGTTATTTTCTAGGTGAGATTTCTCGTTTAGCTCGTCCGGTACGTTCTTAAACGTGCGCATTAAATCACGGTCAAGACATGCGGCATTACGCTGTTTTACCTCGATAACCTCATCGCAAAAGCCGCTTTCGAGTGCTTGCTCTGCCGGATACCAAGTCTCGGCTGCCATTGCCGCCTTGATAGCATCAAGCTCAGTACCAGTACGGGCGGCAAGAAGACGAGCGATTGTATCGTCCAGTCCTTCGAGCTGCTTAATCACATCAGCAAGCTCACGCGCATTACCAGACGCAAACGTCCAAGCGTTGTGAATCATAAATTGGGCAAATGAGGTCATGACAACCTTATCTGCCATGATGGCAACGTAAGAAGCTGCACTTGCGGCAACGCCATCAATGTATGCGGTGGTCTGACCCTCGTAGCGCTGAATTGCCGACGCAATGGCAAAACCCTCATAAACATCTCCACCGCACGAGTCAATACGAATATCTACAGGGCGACCATCTAGCTCATCGAGTGTTTTTGAAAAATTCTTAGCGGTATTAGACGAATCCTCGTCCCAGTAATCTTTTCCAATGGTGCCGTAGATATATACGGTCGCCTTCTCAACTTCATTCTTGACGTAAAACATCTACTCTCCTTCTTCTGGTTTATTGCTATCGGCATTGAAGACATTTACAGTTCCGTCCGGATTGACGGTGCCGTAATTCAGTGGGAGTAACGGGAGGTCAATACCAGCAATTGGCTTTAAGTCCTCAAGTTCGCGGACATCCTCGCGAGTATAGGTGCCGTTGAAAATCATCTGCTGGTAATAAGCGCCACGCGCAGCATCGTCTCCGCGCATTAGTCCTTGAAGCTTAAATTTGACCTGCGCGTCAAAGAGCATCATTGAATCAAGGACAGGCTTAAGAGCAAGCTCAATAGCTCGCACCTCGGGAACGATAGTGTCCGTTACGTAATCAATACGCATCTGCTGACCACCGTTGTAAGTCGCGACTTCACCGTCGTAAACCTTCCAGGGTGGTACGTTGCACGCGCGGCAGACCTGATGAAGTATCCACTTCTGCTGGTCGATAAGGCTTGCATCCTTCATAGTCTGCTGGTCGGGCACCCACTTAGCGCCGTATCCAAATATAGGTGGCTCACCTGATTTATCAATGCCAGCCTTACTGCGAAGATTGCTTTTAATCATTTCCAGCTCTTCGGCCTTAATTTTTTCATTTGGAACTTCAACGTGCCCCAAGTGGTGATTGCCATTGTTAAGCATCGAGCGATAAAAACGCTCAAGGTCAATTGACAGCCCGATTTGCTCAGCTGCAAGGCTTGCAAGAGACACGCCTTTTACAGCATCGCGAGTAATTGCGGTTGGGATATTGATAATTTCATCTGCAAAATACGTTCCGGCCGGTACGTATTTATCGCCAGAAGCGACCGAATAAACCGTGCGCTTGCCTTTTGGCCTGCTCTTATCAAAATCGTGCGACACAGCGACATTTACCGGATAGATTGCAACGGGTACACCGCCGCTCCACTCAATATACCAGTAAGCATTGCCTAGGGTATCTCGCCGAAGAACCGTCCACGCCATCAAAGAAGCTGCGGACATATCCTCGTTGACCATGCCATTAAGTAATTTCGCCAGCGGGTTATCATCTAGTTTTTCTCGACCTTTTGAGAGCACGACCGAGACGGGCAACGACGCCATAGAGCGAGCTTTGGTCTGCACGCATGCCGCAAAATCAACGGACATTAAAGAGCCGTAGTTTGCGGGAGTTGGCAAGATGAAACGCCGACCATCGTCAGCGATGGCCACAGGCTCATCGCGCTTGTAAAACATGTTGTAAAAAAGCCCCATATATCCTCCTTTACTCATACAGAGGATATTTGGGCTGTGAGATTAACCGACTAATACATACTCGTCTTGTCCGGCGACGAGCTTCTGGTATGCAAGCATCGCAATAGCAAGGGCGATAGCCGCGTCAATTTTTGATTTCTTCTTGTCCTTGCCAAAGCGTGAACCGAAAGGCTCACGGTCAAGCTCAACCGTATTAGACAGGTGCTCTTTGAGCTTCGGGCATTTGTTTATTTTCAGAGCTTTCCCCTTAACCGCCTGAATGACAAGGGAGGTGGCCTGACACATCGTCGGGTTATTTTGCGTAAAGCTAACTGTTTCTATGCCGTGGACTTTTTGGAGTTGAGAGTCCATGACGATTAAGCGGTTTGGGTCTATGCCGATAACCTCTGGTCGATACTCACTATCAAGCCAAGCTAACAGCTCAATAATCTGGTTGAGGTCATAGTGACCTAGCTCCTCATCCGGCTCATCAAACACCCATTCTTTCGTATAGCCCACAGTTTTACCTCGCGCGGTTTTACTCTCCTGATACGCCACGATTGCGAAAGAGTCACCAGCTGTAGCTCCGTCAATGCCGATGGAAAACGGTTTTGTGAGGTCGAAATTATTGCGTCCTCGATAGCAGGTATTAAGCTGGTTAACTGTAAAACAGCTGTACTCGTTTTTATCGCGCGGGAAGCGGTTAGCGGTATAGCGCTCGAATGACCGCTTGGAGGTAGCCGAACCTCTCTGGTCCTGAATCGACTCCCACGTAACCCATGACGCACACAGCAAAGGCTCCCATGATTTGCGCCTGTTGATGTCGGCGTTATCATCGAGACCGAGCCAGTACAGATACATGCTCGGGTCGTCATCTGCCTTCTCGAGGGTATCCCATAAAAAGCCTTCGCGAGAATCGCCGGCGGTAGTGATACCGATAGCCAGAGGATTATTAAGCACCTTCTGACCCTTTACGCCAGCGTCCCACACCTTTGAATCTTTATAGGTGTGTAGCTCGTCGAAAATTACAACATTAAGGTGCCAAGATTCCAAAGCATCTGCCTTGTTGGGAAATACCATGATTTTGGCGCCGGTTTCCTTGTGCGTAATAACGTCTTTGCCGATTTGCCACTGCTTCGACCACGTCTCGTTGAGCTTTATCATGGTTGCGATTTTCTCAAAGATATTGCGCACTTGGTCTTTTGAGGACGCAACTACCCCATACTGCCCGTTATGGATTACCTCCATGGTGGAGATAACCAGCACCAAGGCTGCGGCAAGCTCAGTTTTTCCAAAGCCCGATGGAAGGCCAATAACAGCTCGGCGATACTTGCGCTTAAAGCCGTCATCGGTCATCTTGCCACAAGCAAAAAGCGGCTTCCAGATGTTATCGCGCTGAAATTGCTCAAGAAGAAACGGCTTACCATAGTATGAATCGTTAGAAACATGGCAGCACATTGAGGACAAGCACCGCTCATAGCCGCGTGCGATAGTTAGCCCAGCACGTGAGTATTTGGTCTTAGTCCTCCTCAACTTCTATTTCCCCTTCTAATTCATACGCGGAATCAATTGAGCTAAACATCTTTGCGGTATCGGCTGCGGTCTTAACTGATGTAGCATCCATAAGCCCAATACGAGAGCGAGCCAATGGAGACAGCCCGAGGATGTCAGATAATGCGCGAATCTCTGAGGTTGCCTCTTTAAGGATTGTAAGAGCGGGGTTCTTCCTCACCAATGGAACCTCTCGCCCGTCCTCGGTCTTGTAAGGTTTAACCCCTATCTTGTCAAAGATATTTATATGCCCATCTTCGGAGTGAATAGCCTGCTCGGCTTGCTGCGCTACAGCGTGCCAGTAAGTTAATCGCCTAAGCATGAGTACGTCTTGAGCAGTAAAGTTATTCACAGGCGGAGCCAACCACGCCCATATCTCGGACTGTACAGGGTCGCGTGCAATATCGGGCGGCATAGTCACACCAGTTGCTTCTTCTTTAGCTAGACCGTAAGCATCATTAAGGCCGCGACGGATTGCATTTTGCTTTGGCTTTGCGCCTTTCATAGTCCCTCACCTCGCAAAGCATCCTCGAGTTTCTTGGCGACGCGGCGTAGCTTTAGACATAGAGGCGAGTAGGTCATCATAGATGCACGCGATAAATCAGAGGCGACAATATGCGCCTGTTGCACAGTAGACTGCACCTCGGCAGCAGTCATAATTGCGGTAGCCGCGGGCGGTTGTAATTCGCCGATATACGGCACACCTCTTTGTGACATGAGACGGCATTTATTAGAGCAGTATTTAGCTGTTTTGCGTTGAGCGGTAAATTCACGCCCGCAGACTTCGCAGTGTTTAATCATCTATGCTTCTTCGCCTCTACTAACATTTGAGCAGCAAATGACATACTCTTTAATTTTCTTGTGCCTTCTGTAGTTTGATAGATAGCTTTAAAACAGCCAGCTGTGCCACATTCACACATTTTGTCTGTTGGTTTGCACTCAATACCATTAGTTAAAGAAACAACGTTAAAACGGTTTCCTTCAAACCCGTTAACCCCCCCCCGCCCCACAACAAGCAGAACTATCTCCCATTGTTCGCAAACGGTTTTCAGCGCAGAAAAAAGCAAGATTATTTTTATGACAAACTTCACGTATTTTTATGTAATGCGTTTTCAAAAGATTTTCTGAATAGCAATAATCGCCGCCAACTTTAAGCAGACCCGATTTTTTCTTTTTGAATTTCATCCCTTCTATAGTTATGCCATAGGCTCCCGCCTCTGCAAACTTAGGAATGTTTGCAATAAACTCATCTTTTACGTCAGTAATATAAGGCTGCGCTCGAACAATAACTCTCTTGCAATTACCAGAGAGCTTTTTAACCATCTCTAAACGCTGCTCGAAAGAAGGCGCTCCCGGTTCCATCTTGTCATATGAAAAGCAAACCATAGAAACTTGAACAACCGCATTACACCTGCTAAGAATTGATATATACGGCTCTTCAGTAATTAACTTTCCTTTTGTAGAAATAATTACTGGATATTGAGTTTCTTCAAAAATCTTAAGTATTTCAAGTGATACGCCAAGTTTGCGTTCACATGGTTGGAATGGGTCTGAAATGCCGCCCCAATGTAGAGGTATAGGCCAATCGCACCAATTTGTATTTTTAGTCCTTTTGCCAGTTATAAAGTTACGTAATTGCTGGGCACAATTTTTCATAACAATTTTTTTCAAATCGACTTTTGTTTGAGCAAAACAATACTTGCATCCATGAGAACAACCGGAATACGTATCTATATGAATTGGATATTCGCACAAAGTAGCTTGAGATCCACAATCTATTCCCATGATTGCGCCTCCTTAATTATGTTAGAAACAATCTCGTCCTTACCAACTTCCTTGATATAAGAGTTGATCAGTTCTTTTACATCTGAGGGGAAAACAAGCGTGATTGAAAATGAATCTTTTTTTGAAACTAAAGAATTTTCAGCAAACTTATCATTCATAAGATTTTCGATAGCATTAAAAGAGCTTTCCTTATAGCAAAACTCCTCAAAGCCGAGAGCTTCCCAGTCCATATTGAGGTTATCCATATCAGCAACCAAGGTATCGTAATCAAAACCACTCGACATAGTGGTCTGATTGTGTACGTGTGTATATGCTCGGCGCTGTTCATCAGTAAGATGGTCGAGATAGATAACGGGGGCGGTTGTGATGCCAAGCTTTTTCAGAGCTAAAACGCGACCGTGACCCTCTACGATTTCAGGTTCTCCATCCTCGTTATGCCACACACCTATCGGGTCACAGTTTCCAAAGGTTGAGATACTTTCCGCTATCTCGTCTATTTGTTTTTGCGGATGTTCCTTGGCGTTATTCGCGTAAGGAACAAGTTCATCTACAGGCAGTTCTGTTACTTCAATTTTTGGCATTGGACGCATGTGTTCCCCTTTCTCGATTGCACCGAGAATAGGTCAGCCGTGAGATAGCGGCTCAAAAAATTAAAAAGTTAGCGGCTCATACCCCCCCCAACTTCCAATTTTGTAGCAATAGATTTTCTTGACGGGGACGCGGGGTATACACATCGCTTTTTCAATTTTTCGAGGGGTACCCCCATCCACCAACCAAACCAGCCATCCAACCACACCCACCTAACCAACCCTCAAAATGTATAAAAAAACGTACAGGGTCGTTCCTGACGACACCTGCACGCATAAAACACTAACTATTCGATTGTATCCTGTATAAAACTATCTATGCTTACGCCTTGCAGCATCTACTAAACCGTGGCAGCTCTTACATAACAGCATCAGGTTACTTGCCCCATTACCTCCACCATCACACAGAGCTTTAATGTGGTGCACCTCACCACCCATGCCCGAGGTCTGCCATCGCTTGCCATCCCACCACGCAACGACTCTCCCGCACTTCTCGCACTTACCACCTGCCATACTGATAACTTGCTGCCTTGATTGCCTGTACACCTTATCATTGTAGCTGGTACGCCAAGGCTCACGCTTGCCTCTGGTCTCGTCACCTGCTGTAGGCTTGCGCTTACGTGCTGGCTTACAGCTGCACCTCTTGCCTACCTCTACCACTCGCCCACAGTCAGGGCAGAATCTCTTACGAGTCATCGTGTAGCCTGTCTTTTAACTTATTCTCAACAACCTTGGCTATAGATTCTGATGCTTGCTTTAGCTCTAGCAGATTAAGCCCCTTAGCTTGTGCAGCATCAAGCATTGCAGTAATGCCTTCCTCGATGCGCTTCTCATTATAAATATCGTCCATACTCATACCTCCATGGTCAAACACTGGATAATACGCAACAAATTTATCGCTTAAGATGCGCTTAACAATATTTAATTCAAACATCTATATCACACATTATATCTAGCTGCTTAAATACGTCTTAGCCACGCATACCTTTTTCTCTTACGTCGTGCTCGTGCTGCTCCTCATAAGGCTCTGGTAGTGGCATCCATGCAGTGACAGAATGTTCAACTGGCATATTATTGGTAAAAATCCAACCACAATCGCAGCCGTAATATGCGGTATGGTCAGGAACACCTATAATCGTTACGGCGTGGTCAATGGCAACTGTAATTAATACTGGAGTATCATCATCAGGCAATCTCTCACTTACTGGTATCCATTCCATTTAGAGCCCCTGCCTAATTTCGTTCAGTGTGTCATCCCACCCAAATAGCGATGGTACGTCACGCTCTAGTACCATGTCATTTTCTGATGGCGTTTTTTTATACTCCCACCACTCGCTGCAGTCGTAGTTGTGACGCTCAAGCCAAGAGCCATCGCAAAATACAACTTTTAAGTCTGTTGCAACATCTACGATGCCAAAGCTTGGTTCATACTCCGTATCCGCCCGTTTCCAGAATAGCTCCGTTGGTATGATGTAATCATCACCACAAACAAACGCAATGTCATCAATGCCCTTGCCATACTTGGACATTATCTCTAGTGTCTCCTGCTTAAGATTTTCCATTATTTACTCCTCTACGACACGCGCACCGCAATGAGGACAATAGCTAACTCCTTGCGCTACGCCATCAAGCTGTATAGTTGATTCACCGTTATCATCCATACAATCAAGCGTGGAACCACATGACGAGCATTTAAATTGCCATGCGTGCGTTTTATCATCGCTGTACAGGTCTTCGCACGTAGGGTCTATGAGCTCAGCCAGACAAATAAGAACGTCATTAAATGAACTAGGCTTTTTATAATTTAGCTCTATCGCATCTATTAAGACTGTGGAGAAGAAACGCAAAAATAATATTTCATGCCTAGAAGCTTCTTGCCGTAACTTCTCTGCTACCTCTTTGCGCTGCTCATGGGTGTCCATTACATGCCCCTCCCGAACCAGTTATCAACAGCTTTTTTCGTCCTGCGCTGAGCACGCTCATATGTTGATGACGTTATATACCTGCTTGTCTTTTCTCCGTAACTGTTAGCGCGCTTCTTTGCTGGTATGTCTTGGGTGTGTTTGAGGTTTTTATTTTCCATTGCCGCTCTCATCTTTGCTGAGAGTATCGATGGCTTTTTGAAGCCTCTCGCGCAAGACTTGTATAGCTAACTGCTTATATTGCTCATCGAGCTCAATCGAAGCAAGACGGTAAAACGTCACTTTTTCTTGCTCGCATATGCAAAAATCCCAAGGACATTCTTTGTTAGATACGTACTCGATTACTCCATCGTCATTTTTTACAGACAGAATATAGTTGTATGTTTCTGTGGTGCGCTGTATCGGAGTGACAAAGTAATACCCATCAGCGCTTCGGTATGTCTTGGTAGCCCATTCATACAACTGTTCATCATCGAGGCTTAAAGCATCCTCAAGTACACTAATATCACCAAGACCATAATCAGGGCTTAAGTAGTAATAATTTTCTACTTCATACTCTACAGTCTCGACATCTCGTACCTCAAATACTGGAGCATTCTCTAAAGCTTTGTTGCGCTTAGCAATGCGCTCTTCTTCTGCTTCACGTACTTGCTTGCAATACGCTACGGCTGCATCGCGCTCGTCTTCTGCCTTGAATAGGCATTTGAGCAAGTATTCCTCTGCTGTTTTTGCGTTACGGATTCTCATTACCACAATCTCCCCTCTGGACATGTTTGTGAGCCTCGGACTGGCTCAATGTCATCTAAAACACCGTCACGGTTAAAGTCTGCAAGTAGCGTACATACTCCGAACTTCTCAACGCCTGAATCGTATGCCTCGACAAAGTACACGCATCTCTTGCAATGGTCGTGGTAGCGCTCATCTACCTCGGGTGGCTCGCCCGCATAACCAATGCCAAACACCTACACCAACTCCCTAATGACCAACTTTTTACCGGTGCGCGTGTCGAAAATGTGCCACTCGCCAAACAGGTAGAGCATCGGTGAATGTGCGCCATACTGCCACAGTAAATCACCACACCACCAGGCATTAAATGCGTCTTGGTCGTCCCACTGCCAGCGAGCACAAAGGTACGCTCCCCCGTGAAAACCGTTGTGGCATCCAGTCGTACCGCTGCCGCACAGGGCAAAAAGCGGGCTGCGCAGAATGTGCCCAGCAAGCTCAAACGTCTCACCTTGACCTCGTGGAATGACGTGATGGCAATTACTCGCTGCCCGCCCGCACACACAGCACGCCTCGTCAGTTATGTGGTAGCGTTTTGACTTGCCGATGTACTCGGCCCCTACGTGTGGCTTGCCGTAAATCTCTGCCTTTCCAAGGCTCAGCCCATGGAGTTTAGATTTATCTAGCATTAAGTCTCCTATCATCGCCCGTAACCTCGATAAGCTCACAGGCACCAGCTATACGGGATGCTAACCTCTGCCCGCTCACACCACCCCACAGGTTACGTAGCTCACCCAGTCGATAGTTACTCGTGAAAATCGTTACTTTACCTGCGCAAACGCGGTAGTCTATGAGCGTGGTTAGTGTCTCCATTGACCAGTCGGTTATCTTCTCGACTCCAAGGTCATCAAGTGCAAGCACCTGGTAGCCCTTAGCTCGCTCAAGTGTGCCGTGGTTTTCGTCGAAATCAGCACGCACATCAGCTAAAAACTGCGAAACGGTGACCAGCTTAGAGTTGCCCAGAGCGTCCTTGACTGCTCCAGCTGCGGCGTAAGTCTTGCCAGTCCCACAGCTACCGAACAAAAACGCACCCTTACCATCCTTGACCAGCGCAGATACGCGTTTACCGAGCTTTGAGCTTGCTTCGGCGTAGCATCCATAAAGACCAGCTTTCTGTAGCCTTGACCTGCGGATACTCTCCATAATTTCGCGCTCATCACAAGAGGGAATACTCATCGATAACCTCCTTCTGTGGTTGGAAATTACGGCGCGACGCATACGGAGAAGCACGCTTACACCAGTTGCGAACTGCGGCTTTCCAGTCTTTCATCGGCGATTTTCCGACAACCCATCCCTTTGAAGCGTAATGGTCACAAAATAACTCGGGGTCAATGACGAGACCTTTTTCGTCTGCATAGGCTTTGACCTCTTCGGGCGTGGGCGGTACAAAACGCTTGCGCTTTGGCTTTCCCTCACCATCTGTACTGTACTGCTCTGTACTGTTATGTAATGTATTGTTATGTAATGTAATGGCTTCGACACCATCCGAACCCCCCTTTACATCATCGCTAAGGGGGGTTTCTGCATCACTAAAGGGGGGTTTATCGCACCCTGAACCACCCTTTACATCATCTCTAGAGGATGGCTTTTTGTTGCCACGACCGCCGTTTTTACCCGCTGCACGCGCCGCCTTTGAATAATCGATATCGTCTTTGAGTGACTCGAAAATCAAATTACAAGGAAATTCAAGCTCCGGGACAATCCCATAGGTGCCGTACTGCAAAATAGCACTAACAACTTTTCGGTATAGCTCATCCGGTAGCTGCTCGATTATGCGAGTAAATTTTGGATTCCAGGTAAACTTATCTTCCATGATTTACCTACATCAGCTTTGCTTGCTCTTCGGAATACTCAAGAGGTAGTGGCATGTACTCGGGGAACATCTCCACGCAAATATCCTGCCCAACGAGTGGCTGCACTGACAAGACATCCTTGATATTGCGAATCTCTACTGTGAGCTGCGCCTTATCAGAATCGAGTGTAATTTTCTTTATCACCGCGGTGGTTGACGCAATACCGTAATTATCCTCTCGGTGCTTTTTCAGCCATGCAAGTTCGTTGCTCTGACGAATGGCATACTCGAACAGCTGTTCCCATTCTTTATAGTAAAGCCCGTGCTCTTCGAGGAATTCATCGAGATTCTGTACATGAGTAAGCTCCAGCTTGATAGCTTCCTTTAATTCATAAATCTTCTGGTCATCCATGATTGCTCCTTAAAATGGGATGTCTTCATCTTCGACTGTGCTCTGTTGCTGGTAATTTGGTTCTTGAGAACTTGTCTGTTTGTTAGTAACGAAATCTATGTCATCGCAAATAATGCGCAGCTTATGACGGTTGCCACCGTCCTTCGCCTGCCAGACCTGCTCATCCAGCCGACCGGATACAGTCACATGAGAGCCTTTTGTGATGTACTTACTCACACTCTCGGCGCGGGAGCCAAACAGCACTACATCAATCCAGTTAGGCTTGTCTTCCCATTGAGCGCCGCGCTTCACGCGCGCATTGACGCACACTGAAAAGCTCAGAACGTATGAGCCGCTCTGCGTGGCCTTAAGCTCGGGTGTATGTCCGATATTGCCGGATACTACTACACTGTTAATGCTCATTGCCCTGCCCCTTCACCATCAGCGATAATTGCTTGCCGGTCTCGAGTAGCTGCTCCTCGTTGAGATCTGCTAATCCTGTACCGAACATCGAATAAACCATCTCATCAAGTAACTCGGGATTTGCTAGCTGCCCTTGCAGCTCTGCGATACGGTCAAGTAGCTTCTCGCGCTTGCTTTGCACAGGAACAGGTTTTTGCGGAGCGGGCTGTTTTGCCGGTTGGTTGGTTACCTGCTCTGCATCATCATCAGGCTCACCCGTGATACCCCAGTCGGTCTGTGCTTGCTGACGTTTCGTATACGTCAGATACGCTCCAAAATGCTGTGCGTTTGCCACGTATTGCACAGGAAAATCGCTAAGGTGCAGCTTGCTGCCCTCCTCGTTAACGACATAAGACGAGAGAGTCGCGATGGCTATGTTGTCTGGCAAAAAGCTAAATTGCTGCCTGTATGCAAGCCCTTCAGATTTGCAAGCGTCGCGGATAACTCTCAAAGTCTCCTTGAGGGTGGCGTAACCATTCCGAAAGTGAGGGTTTTTACCGTCCAAATCGGGATTCTTGCACGCAATCCATGCACGGGTAAACTGCGCTTCAATCGTTGATAATTTGCTGGTCTTGGTATCAGTCTTAACGGTTGCCATTGAGTCTCCTATATACATCCTCTAAGGTGCCTTTTTGCGCGATGGCCATAAGGTCGCAAACGCGGAATGCGTCGATAATCTCATCAACCATCGCTTCAGTCGCAGAAGGAATAATAACGACATACGAGCTGCGCTCCTCTACCTCTGGTTGAGGGTTATGCGTGACCTTCGGCATATCAATAGGCTTAGCTTCTACTTGCGGTTGAAGCTCTGGTAATGGCTCTTCTACCTGCGGTTGAGGTTTCTCAACTAGAGCCCTTTTTTCTTCTTCCAAACGAGCTTTGCGCTCTGCTTCAAGTTTCGCCACACGCAGACGCTCTGACGATTTGCGTAAGACTTCGCCCAAATCAAGGCTTTGAAAGTAATCGGCTTTCATCGCTTGACGCTCAGCTTCATCTACCGGTTGAGCTTCAATGGTCTGCTCATCCTCGGCTATCTGGTCTACATGCTTGTAAAGTGCCTGCTTGATGGTCTCTGAATTGGTGGTGAGGTTTTCCCACTTCTCTTCACGCGCATACTTCGCCTGTAGTTTGCTAAACGGGATAAGCTCAACCAGAGCGGGTGCATAATCCATATACGCCGCTTCTACATCTTGCAGCTTAGATTCAGTAATCAGCGCTTCGTACTGGTCGATATAACGTTTATAGTCAATATCAATAGTGGTCAGAGGTAGCAGAGCTTTACGTTTGCCCGCTTCAACTGCGGAAATGAAATCCTTAAACGCTTTAAGCTTAGAAGCCGCTTCGTCAGTAATAGCTTTAATCTCTTTACGGGCTTGCGTACGCGCAAGCTTCGACTCCTTGTAATCGGCATGACTGGTAATCTCGTGCGGCGAGTAATCGTCCACGATGGCATCAACGCGCTCTTGTATGCTCGCCAGCCACTTATCAGCTTCTGATAACTTCTCGAGGTCGTTGTCGATAACCTCTGCTTTTACATTCTCCATGTTTATTCTCCTAAGTAAAATATGCGCAGCTCAACGGTGGTGTGGTCTTCACCTGACAAAGGCTTAAATGTGACAACCAAATTAGTAATTTGCCTATCGTCTTTGTAGGCAATGCCGTTTAAGGCATCGCAGAAAAGCTTTGCCACGTTATCCGCATCAGGCATTTTGAGATCGGGAGTGCCAATTACGCGTTTTGGCGCACTTTTGGGCTTGTGACGCTGTATTAAAATCTGTATCCACACTTCACCCTTGTATGCTCCTCGGTATGGCGCTTGACTGATGTACGTTTCACGGATGTATTTTTCAGCTGCAAGTGTGGCTTTTGGCGTGTACGTATGGCCACCTGCAAATCGAGGACGCTGTTTCGTGGGCAAGCGATCGAAAGTAAATAAAGCGCGGTACTGTTGGCAACCAGTATCATCAGCAAATATGCTCATAAAGCCGCCTCCGTAAAACCATCCACCTTAGATTTAGCTAGGCGAAAGCGCAGTTTGTAATCCTGCTCCAGAGCAATACGCGCAAGTGCCGATGCTAACGAATTGGCAATACTCACGTGGTAGCGGTGGCGCAGTGCCTGTAGCAGGTAATTTGGACTTGCGGGCGCATGTATGCTCTCCAAACGCGCTAACTGCATGTAGTAACCCCACTCGTCGGGGTGGCCAGCCACCCACTCACGAGCACGTAGCATGAGCTGTTCGCCATCTGTGCCCAGCCCGGGAAGCTCTAATTGCTGTGATGGCTTATCTCCATAGCGCTGCATCTAAATCCCCGCCATTTGCTGCATAACGGGTACAAGGCAAAGAAAAACAAAAGCGTAAATAAGTACAAATGAAAATGCAGCTCCAGCAAAAAATCCCAGTTTAAAATCGTCCTGTTTGTAAAGTGGTAAACTGTACTTACCTTTTGGGTATTGAGCGCTCCTACTGTGGTGGTTCCGGGCGCTCTTTTTTGTGTACGTCATTATAAAATTTCTCCTATTCTCAAACTCTTCTCAAAACTTTTATTTCTTCACGAAATCTACTCTTTTGTGAGTAAACCGCCTGCCGAGCTTTGTTTTCCTCCCTTTCTCTAGCTAGCTCGTCCTGTAACTCGCGCATCTCCTCGGTTATCTCCTTGCGTCTCTGTTCCTTGGTGCAGCAAACACACCAGCCAGTTTTGGTGCTCAGAGGCTTAAAGGTGCGTCGCCCACATTTCGGGCAAAACCAGCGAGGACGCAGTGACACGCCTAAACGACTAGCCTGTATCTCTACTGAGTGCTTTGAGCGTCCCAGCGCATCAGAGATAACCTCTGCTCCGTCGTTTGCGTGTTTGGTGAGATAGCGCAGCTCGGCGGTTGTCCATTTCATGAGGTGGGTTTGCCTGCCTTGAGCCACTCAAGATATTTCTTGATGAGCACATCTACCATGTGCTCGCGCATGGCTTCCTCGGTGGTCATTGCAATACCGCCGTGCCGAGAGAACGCTCCTCGCACATATCGAGCAAATAGCTTGCATTGCACAGGTAAAAACGGCATGCACGAATAATAAAATCGCCTGGCATGCTTGCAGGCTCATTTTCGTATTTCGCAAGTGTCTTAGGCGAAACTGCGAGCTTTGAAGCTGCCTCTGCCTGCTTTAACCCTAGGCGTGTACGTTCAGATGCTAAGTTTTTCATTAGTACTCCTTTCCTTTACTACGCATCTAATTAGTACTTACAACTCTAATAGTATGCACCTAAATAGCAGATGTCAATATATTTTCTGTACAAATACTCGTTAGATTGGTACTATTTGTAATAAGAGCTGTAAGCTCTTACTAACCATAAAGGGGGCGTGAGATTTGCAAACGCGATTAAAAGAGGTAAGAAAAGCAGCTGGATATAATCAGCAAGATGCCTCTAAAATATTTAATGTGTCGTTAGGCACCTATAGAAATTGGGAACAGGGACGAGTTGTCATGAACGGGAAACAACTTATCCACGCCGCAGAAGCTTTTAATACAACTGTTGATTACATCCTTATGACTGATATTGAAATTTCAAAGGTTACCAAGCAACAAGAAGAGCTGGATACGATATTCCAAAAATTGCAGGTATCAAGCCGAGCGATTTTACTTGATTTAGCGAAATCGCTCGAAGCTCGAGATAAAGATATATAAGTTTTAGGAGGAAAAAATGGATCTATCGCGTCGAGAGTTTATTGGTCTTTCTGCTGGTTTTGCCACTATTGGGATTGCCGGATGCTCAAGCAAGCCTACAGTACAAAAGGACACGCAAGCAACAACCGAGACTAAAGATAAGAAGGAAGCTCCAAAGGCAACGCTTGAGGTGACTGATTCAGGTTTTTATACAGATGAATACGGCAATGCTCACTATGCCGCAAAAATAACCAACAGCAGTACTAAATACGCAGCTAGTACCGTTAAAATTACTGTTACCGCAAAAGATTCTGGCGGGAAAATACTTGAAACAATGCCATATTACTTGAGTGCGATTTACCCAAGTGGTGATGCTTTTATTGGTGGCGTTGTGCCAACCTCTGAAAAAGCAAACTCCGTAGAATTTGCAATTGCAGATGATGAGGATACCTGGAAAGACACTGAACAAACACAGAAGGAATATATAGAAACTTTTTATGCTGAAAACGTAAACGTAGTAAATAGCAGCTATCCATCAGTAACAGGTGAAGCAGTCAGTAAATCAAAGCATGACTTTGAGGAAGCAAATATTATTATTGTCTTTATGGATAAGAGCGGAAAAATAACCGGTGGAAGCAGTAATTATATAAGTGACCTCCCAGCAGGAGCAAAACAACCGTTTTCCGTATCAGTTGGGAAACTCCCAGAATATGAGACTGTCACGGCGTACGTGGATGCCGGATACATCAAACACTAATAAAATCGGGAGAAAACAGTGAATATATCGCGCAGGGAATTTTTAACACTTGCCTTAGCGGGTATTGCAAGCACAGCTCTTTACGGATGCAATAAATCACCTTATGTATCTAACGAGATGTATAAGCTCGCCACCGAGACTATAAAATACGCTCGTGACGCAGACCGAAACCACCAGCTTACAAGTGCTGTTGTAGCTCGAAAACTACAGGAAAATGCAGATAAAGCTAAGGAATTAGCAGCTGTAGCACCAAAAGAAGCTACAAAAGATGGTGTTATCTCAACTCTAATTGGAAGTATTGCTACCTATTCGAAAGTAGATATGCAAGCGCAAGCAGTAGAGGCAATAGACCGGCTAGAGGAAGCTATCGAAAGATAATGAAAACAGCTGTAATCTATGCTCGCTTTTCGTGCTCTAAGCAGAGAGAAGCTTCCATCGACGACCAGCTACGCGTATGCCGCGACTGGTGCGAGAGAGAAGAATACGCAATCGTAGCCGAATACTGCGATTACGCAATGAGTGGGCGCACTGACAGCAGACCAGAATTTCAGCGCATGATAGCCAATGCTGGTGAGTCTGATATTGTCCTCGTCTATATGATGGATAGGTTTTCGCGTGACCCCTTCGACGCTCCAATTTACAAGCGTGAGCTTGAGCGCAAGGGAGTGCGCCTGGTATCGTCGCTCGAGGCGATACCAGACTCCCCCGAGGGGATAATCTACGAGAAATTATTAGAGGGTCTCGCGGCTTGTGAGAGCCGTAAGACCTCCATCCGCACCCGTAGGGGCATGGAGGGGAACGCTCTCCAATGCAAGACGAACGGCGTACGCGTATACGGTTATTATGCTGACGAAAACGACCACTACGCCATAAATATGGAGCAAGCACTTATCGTGCGCGAGGTATTCAGCCGTAGATTAACAGGTGAAGCAGTATCGTCCATAGCTTCTGATTTGGCAATGCGAGGCGTTAAGACCTATACAGGCCGCAGGTGCAGCCCTACGATGGTCAACCACATTCTGCACAATCGTAAATATACTGGTCTGTACTCGTGGGCTGGTATCCAAAAACAAGACGGTATGCCGCGGATTATTGACGACGATACCTTTAATAATGCGCAGGTCGTAGTAGGTAAAAAGCAACGTAAGAATGAATGTTGGGGAGAATTTATGCTAGCCGGGAAAATCATATGTGCAGATTGTGGCCACAATATTATTGGTACTTCCGGCAGAGGTCGCAAAAATAAGAAATATGAATACTATGCCTGTAAAAAATGCAAGATTAAGCCTATCCGTAAAGAGCAGCTGGAGAGCTTAATCGCCGGCGAAATCCGTGGTCTTATGCAAGACCGCGCAGAAGCTTTGAGAGTGGCCGAGATGGTCATTAAGGCTGGTAACGATAAATCTACCGAAGACGATGTAAAGATGGCTAAGAAGTCATTGAGACAAGCCGAGGAAGGCCTTAGTAATATCCTCGCCGCAATAGAAGCGGGAGTAATCCATCCCAGCGCTAAAGAGCGTATGCGTGAGCTTGAAGCGCAGAAAGCCCGTGCAGAGCGTGACCTGAAAGAGCTTTCAGCGGTTCGCCTAGATTTGCAAAGCTTCGCGGATTTCTTGCAATTTGGGGCAAATTTGGACGATGAAAGCCTTCTCGACGCGTTTGTTTATCAGGTGCTGTTGGGAGAAAAAGAGCTGGTAGTTAGCCTAAATTACGCTTCCGTGGCAAACAAAAACGAACCCGCAAGATTGACCATCTCACGGGTTCGTGCAATTTCCGAATGGCTCCCCGGGCAGGATTCGAACCTGCGACACGCTGATTAACAGTCAGCTGCGCTACCACTGCGCCACCGGGGAATGTTGCAAGCAACGAATACTAAGTATAGCGAACTCGTATCTGTGTGCAAGCATTTTTTTAAAAAACTTAAGGCTAATCTTCCATATAGTCCTTAAGCTTGCCTGACCTGGAAGGATGGCGCAATTTTGCCAGAGTTTTGGACTCAATCTGACGAATACGCTCACGCGTAACCCCAAACTCACGGCCCACTTCCTCAAGGGTTCGAGGATGACCATCTTCCAAACCAAAGCGCAGCTTAATAACCTTACGCTCACGATCTGCAAGACCATCAAGCACCTGATCAAGCTGCTCATGCAGCATAGAGTCAGAAGCTGCATCGGGAGGAGCCACAGCTTGTGCATCTTCGATAAAGTCACCCAGCTGAGAATCCTCTTCTTCACCAATAGGTGTTTCCAGAGAAACAGGCTCTTGGCTAATCTTTTGGATCTCACGTACGCGATCCGCCGTCATGCCCATTTCTTCAGCGATCTCTTCAGGGGTTGGATCGCGACCAAGATCCTGCAGAAGCTGACGTTGGACACGAACAAGCTTATTGATGGTTTCAACCATATGAACAGGAATGCGGATGGTGCGCGCCTGATCTGCAATGGCACGGGTAATAGCCTGGCGAATCCACCAAGTAGCATAGGTAGAAAACTTAAAACCCTTGGTGTAATCAAACTTCTCTACCGCACGAATAAGACCAAGATTACCCTCTTGAATCAGATCCAAGAACAGCATGCCGCGACCAACATAGCGCTTTGCAATGGATACAACCAGACGCAGGTTAGCGCTAATCAGGGCCTGCTTTGCCTCAAGACCCACCTGCTCAACACGGGTAAGACGGCGTATTTGTGCACGCGTAAACTCAACCTCGCCATTCTCGGCAGCCTCGAGCTTATCGGCAGCTTCACAACCTGCCTCAATTTTCATGGCAAGATGTACCTCTTCTGCAGCATTCAGAAGGTCTACCTTACCAATCTCTTTTAGATACATGCGTACTGGATCTCCAGTAAGCAACACCGTAGAGGCATCAGACTTGCCATGCTTCTTAGCACGCGTAGTGGTCCGCTTTTTGCTGGGCTTGGCACGAGAAACACTGCGAAGCTCCTCATCTGCAATTTTGATCTCATCAAGACCAGGACGCTTGTCCTCATCATCAAGATCATCAAATACAGAAGCATCGTCGTCGTCCGCAGCGCCCAAAACGTCCATCAAACTACCTGCAGCTTCAGAATCACCAGCAGTAGTTACTTCCACGCCACGAGCACGAACAGCATCATACAAATCGGAAAGTTCGTCATCTTCAATATCGATATCACGTAAGGCAACTTGGATATCATCTTCTGTAATACTTCCACTTTTAACGGAAGCATCTACAAGCTTTTGAGCAACCTGCGCGAGTTCCTCGGAAAGCTTGACGTCGGCTTTTTGCTTTTTAGCGGCCACAAAAGTCCTTTCGACGCACGGATTGTTCCATTCTACCCATTATTTTCAGGAGATAACAGTTGAGAAAGCGTTTTACTCAGCTCATTCACGTGTTGTTGCAGTTGCGTGGCCTCACAAAAGAGGCGCTCTGCCTCATCGCTCATAGGCGCACCACGCAGCTGTGAGCGAATCTGTCTAATTTGGCGCTTAGTCGAAAAGTACTCAACTTGGTTGAGCAGAAAATCCAACTTCTTGTCTTCACTGCCTGTCCAGACATGAGAGAGGCGACCTGACGATAAAATCTGACGGGCATCAGCTACCACCGCCTCTGCAGCGGCAACAACTTGAGCCGGTGGGGTTTGCACAGGTGTTGCCAGCATTGCCCATGCAAGGGCCTCATGCCGAGAGTCTGCCCATGAAAACGCACCTATCTTCATATCAAACGGACGGACCTTCTCCATATGTTCTGCCATATAGGAAAGAAGCTCACGCTCGATATATATTTGGCGGCGGTCATCTAACGATAAAACCGAGCTATCGAGCAAAGCGGCTTGGCTGCTTGCCGCGGTCTCTGCAGAAGCCACAGCTTCCTCATAGGGTTCATACTCATCTGACGCCGTGCTAACCAGCGTATCCCCTGGCAGCTTAGCATGTTTAATGCGCTGCTTGGTCTCTTCGTAGTCCATATCCAATGCATCAGAAAGCTGCGTAGCATAGCTGTCTAACAACAATGAGTTTTTGAGCGGAGCAAGCACTGAAGCAAGCTCATCCAATGCATGAACACGCTGACCAGGCACGGAAAGGTCATAGGTAGAAAGACGCTTAGCAAAGACAAAATCGATCAACGGCTGTGAGGCATCGAGCTGTTCCTGCAGTGCCTGAGCGCCATGAGCTGCCAAGAACTCTGCCGGATCTTGATTGTGGGGCAAGACAACACAGCGAATATCAGCCTTTGTTTTGTCTACAAATTGTAGCGCGCGCTCTGCAGCCTTTTGACCCGCTGCATCCCCATCAAACATACAAATGATCGTCTTTGCAAAACGAGAGAGCAGCTTAACGTGATCAAGAGAAAACGAAGTACCCAGTGCTGCTACAGCATGAGAAAATCCCGCTTCATGCATGGCAATCACGTCTGTATAGCCCTCGCAGACAATGGCTACTGCTGTGGTAGTAATAGCTTGCTTTGCATAATCAAAGGCAAACAGATACTTCCCTTTATGAAACACGGGCGTTTCTCGCGTATTAAGATACTTTGGTTTTGCATCACCCATAACACGCCCACCAAAGCCAATACAACGACCGAGTTCATCGTGGATAGGAAACATCACGCGATCATAAAACACATCCTGCAAATATCCTTTGCGCTCCACTGCAAGGTTGGCAGCCTGCATTTCTGCCTTTGTAAATCCCTTGCTTTGAAGATGTTGCACGAGCAGGGCATGACCAGGAGCAAAGCCAAGCATCCATTTTTTACAGACCTCAGAACCAAAACCACGTCCCGCACAATAGCTACGTGCTTCTTGGAAGGCAGCACCCCTTACACGCATAAGTTGTTTGTTGTAAAACTCTTGCGCAGCAGTCAAACATTCAATCAAACGATTGCGTTTAGGACCGGCAGCGTGCCCCGTACGCTCTTCTTTAAGTTCAATGCCTGCACGATCCGCCAAAAAACGAATGGCATCTGGAAAATCAAGGTTTTCTCGCTCGCAAACGTAATCAAAGACGTCACCGCCTTTACCGCAGCCAAAACAATGCCACAGTCCGGTGGAGGGAGTAATTTTAAACGAAGGACTTTTTTCCTGATGAAAAGGACAACAGCCCCACAGGTCACCGCCGCGAGGTTTGAGCACAACGGTTTCGGAAACTAACGCAGCAAAATCTGTAGCCTCGCGCACCCGTTCCTTATCGTTGTTGTCAATCACAAACTAACCTCCATAGGTGCCGTGCCAATATTTGTTGCTATCCATTGGATATTCCCCACAACCGTTTTTTTCAACTCCTCAAGTGATGGGAATTTTTTAGACAGTCGTAAAAAAGAAATGAACGCAACATCCACCTCTTTGGTATATAAATCTCCCTCAAAGCCCAGCAAATGGGCTTCCAAAAAATTCTGCTTCTCTTCCGTAAAAGTTGGCGGAGCACCAACGTTTACCGCTGCAGGCCATGCATGGCCATCGCAGTGCAGCATGCAGGCATACACCCCTTGCTGAGGAAAGCACCAGCTCTTATCGCAATGCACATTGGCGGTTGGAAAGCCAAATGAAGCACCCTGTTCCCTGCCGTGCTCTACCCTGCCGTGCACACAATAGCAGCGACCCAGCAGTTCGTTAGCCTGATCAAGCTGTGCCTGTTGGAGGAGAGCTCGAATGCGCGTTGCGGTTACTGTTCCATTGGTAACTTCCACCAAGGGATGCCCCATAACGACAAACCCCTGCTCTTTTCCCAGATGCGTAAGTGCCTCAACCGTGCCTTGCGCCTGAGCACCCAGCGCAAAATCTGCACCCACATGTAGTGACGCCAGCTTTCCAAAGCGCTGCAAGACCTTCGAGCAAAAATCCTGATAGCTCGTTTTCATAAGCTCGGGGGTAAAACGAAGCACCACCACCGCATCAACACCCGCAGCCGCCAACGCCCGTACACGAGCAGAAAGCGTAAGCAACAAGGCCTGTGGCGCAGCTCCTACCAAAGCAGAAGGATCGGGGTCAAACGTCACTGCCACAGCCAAGGTATCATGAGCCCGTGCATAGGCACAAGCATCGTGCACTAAAGCCTGATGACCTACATGCATGCCATCAAAAGCGCCAATGATATACGAGCGAGCAATCTCTGGCGTATTCCACGCGTCAGTGTAGACATATACTTGCGCGTCCGCTTGTCTTTCTACACTAAGCGGTGTCGGAGCATCGCATAGCAACGCCCGTTGCATAAGATGAGTGCGCGTATCCGCATCCAAAGGATAGCTTTGCATTACAGACGCACTCCTTCTATACCATCGGGAAAGTTAGCCACACAGACCAGGTGCTTACCCACGCGCTCCCACACACCAACAAGCTTGTTGTTATAAACTAAACTGGCACGCTGATGATCCACTGGTAACAGGCTATATTCCTGAGGGGTAAGCCAGAGTTTACGACCACAGCGCACCGCTTCCATTTGCGTATCGTCCAAGCTGCGCACATAATACCCAAGAGCAGCCAGGGGATTGAGCCATAAGGCTTCCAGCGCTGCTTTGCGCTCGGCCTCTGTACGTGTTTCCAAGGACTGCAGCTGGGCGAGCTGGGTACACGCATCCATGGAGATCCTACCGCTTTGTATGCGACGCAAGCCACAGATATGAGCAGCCGTACCAAGCTGTTGCCCCACATCACGAGCAATGCTGCGAATATAGGTCCCCTTAGAAGCAAGAATATCTACGTCCCAAATCAGGGGCTGTACAGAACTTATGCCGATAAGTGACGCCTCATAAATATGAATGGTACGCGCAGCAAGTTCAACCGTCTTACCACTGCGCGCTAAATCATACGCCCGCTTACCATTAACAGAAATGGCAGAGTATGCGGGAGGCACTTGCTGGTGCTCTCCTACAAGATCGAATATGGTGTGCGCGGCAAAGTCTGGATCATAAAGCTGCTCAGGAACCTGAGCCGTAGCAATGACTTTACCTGCAGCATCATCCGTAGAGGTCTGTGAGCCAAAACAGATACGTGCCTGATAGCGCTTACGCTCTGCAGAAAGCAAGCCCATAAGACGGGTGCCCTGACCAACCCCTACCACTAACACACCACAAGCATCGGGATCCAAAGTTCCCGCATGGCCAATACGGCGTTCATGCAAAGCACGACGCAGCTTATTTACTACGTCGTGACTTGTCATACCCACGGGTTTATCGATTGCCAACAGCGCATGCAACCCTGATGAAGAACGTTTCACCTCAGCAAACCTCTATTCCCCTTCAAGCAAGGCCGTCAACAGGGGAAGCGCTTGTGCTAGGACCTCTTCGATGGTACCGCTACAGCTAAAGCCCGCTGCGGCACGATGACCACCACCACCCAATTTGGCAGCAACCTGCGAAACATCCAGGTCGGATTTAGAGCGGAGGTTACCGCGCACCGTATGTGCATCCACCTGTTTTACAAACAAGGCCAACTGCGCTCCTGCTACGCTTCGTACGATGTCGATAAGCCCTTCGCTCTCTTCAGGCAGCGCGCCCATGGCGGTAAAATCATCCTGCAAGGCATAGCTGTAGGCTATACGGCCATTACCGTAGGTTTTAATACGGCCCATGACCAATGAGGCAAGATGCAAGTATTCCAGTCTAAAGCTTTGATACACGTTAAGTGAGATAAGTGCTGGATCTGCACCCGCATCCACCAGCAAACTTGCAATTTCAAATGCCTCAGAATCGGCATTTTGATATTGGAAACTTCCGGTATCGGTTACGATGGCTGTAAGCAAGCAGATTGCAATATCGGGGGTAAGTGCCAGCTTACGATTAAGCGCAAACTCCGCAATCATGACCCCTGTTGCTGCCACCTCCGGACGAGACAAGCAAACATCACCCAAGGCGTCGTCACTGGGATGGTGATCGATAGTTACCCGCTTAACAGCACGCTCATAAATGGCCTGTGCCTCATTAAGACGTGAAGGATGCGGCAGATCGATCATGAAGAACAGATCGGGCGTACCCGTATACTGACAAGCAGGCACAAAGCGCTCTGACTGAGGCATAAAGCGATAAATCGAAGGAATGGGCTTATCGTCAGCCAAGAGATTTACAACTTCTTTACCAGGCCAAACACGCTCAATAAGCATAGCTAAGCCCAAGCCAGACCCCAAGGCGTCGCCATCGGGGTTGGTATGGGCGCAGATTACGATGGTTTGTGCCTCGTCAATGAGTTCGGCGATGGCATCAAACATTTTTGGCTGTGCAGAAAAAGATTCTGTGTAGTGAGGTGCCACTACTCATCTCCCTTATCGGCAGACGAGTTGGAGCTATCCACAACAGGATAACCCTCCTCGTCCTTCTCGACAGATAAGGTGGGAGGTACCTGCTCTAAGGCATGAGCAATACGGTCCGCCTCATCTGTGGTCTTATCAATAGTAAACGTAAGCTCTGGCGTAACACGCCAGCCCAAACTGTGGCCCAGCAAAGAACGAATCCGTCCCTTAGCACGATTAAACGCCGCAAGGGTCCTGTCATAGGACTCGGGCTCACAGCTTACATACACGCGCATGAACGAACGATCAACTGAGACTTCCACGCCCGTAATGGTTACGAGCTCCAGATCAGGATCAGAGATCTCAAACAGCAAAATGCTTGCGAGCTTTTCACGCGCTCTCTCATTAGTGCGCCTTGAGTTCTGATTTTGCTTCATAGTTACTCCTTATGCTGCCTGTGTCTTACTCAGTACGGGCAACCTGGACAATCTTGTATCCCTCAATCAGATCGCCGGGGTGAATGTCCTGGTAGTTCTCAAGACCAATACCGCACTCAAAGCCAGACTTAACGCTCTTCACGTCATCCTTAAAGCGACGCAGCGAGGCAAGCTTACCATCAAAGATAACAATACCATCGCGTACCAGGCGTACCTGGTCTTCTCGAGAAATTTCGCCCTCGATAATCATGCAGCCTGCAGCAATGCCAACCTTGGGTACTTTGAAGGTATCGCGAACCTCGGCAGTACCGGTCTGCACTTCCTGCTCGGTAGGCTTGAGCATACCAATACGCGCAGCATCAATATCTTCGATGGCCTTGTAGATAACGCTATAGGAACGAATCTCCACACCCTGGCGCTCCGCAGCTGCACGAGCCTTTGCCTCGGGACGAACTCCAAAGCCAATGATAATGGCGTTGGAGGCGTCTGCTAGAACAACATCGGTTTCCGTAATAGCACCAACTGCAGAGTGGATGGTGTTAATACGGACCTCAGATTGATCCATCTTATCCAAAGAATCCTGCAGTGCCTCAATGGAGCCCTGAACATCTGCCTTAATAATGAGGTTAAGCTCCTTTACCTCGGCATCTGCCATGGTGTCAAAGAGGTTCTCCAGCGTTACGTGCTTCACGCGATTTTGCTCCTCGATACGAGCCTTGAGGGCGCGCTGATCTGCCAGATCACGCGCATCACGCTCATCGGGGAACACGCGGAACTCATCGCCTGCCATAGGAACGCTTTGCAAGCCCAGAATTTCTACTGCGTCGGAAGGACCGGCCTCTGTAACGGTATGACCCTTGGAATCCACCATAGCGCGGACGCGACCAAAGGACATGCCAGCGACAAGAGCATCACCAACGCGCAGCGTACCACGGGTGACAAGAACGGTAGCAACAGAGCCACGACCACGATCAAGCTTGGCCTCAAGGACGTTGCCGGAAGCAAAGGTAGACGGATTGCCCTTAAGCTCCAAAACATCTGCTTCAAGCAAGATGGATTCAAGCAAGTCATCAATGCCAATTTTTTGCTTGGCAGAGATGTCTACAAACATGTTGGAGCCGCCCCACTCCTCAGGAATGACGCCATGCTCGGTAAGCTCTTGGCGTACACGAGTGGGGTCCGCACCGGGCTTATCGACCTTATTGACCGCAACAATAATGGGTACGTCCGCCGCCTTGGCATGGTTGATGGACTCGATGGTTTGAGGCATCACGCCGTCATCCGCAGCAACAATCAAAATAACGATATCGGTTACGCGAGCACCACGAGCACGCATGGCGGTAAAGGTCTCGTGACCAGGGGTATCAATAAAGGTAATGGTACGACCCTTGATCTTAACCTGCGATGCACCAATTGCCTGGGTAATGCCGCCCGCCTCACCAGCAGCAACGCCGGTGTGACGAATGGCATCCAAAAGCGAAGTCTTACCGTGATCGACGTGGCCCATAACCGTAACCACGGGAGGCCTGGGCTGCAAATCCTTGGGATCATCGTAGAAGGTAAAGGAATTCTCCTCTTCCTTGGACATAACCTTTACATCTACACCCAAGTCGTCCGCCACCAGCTCAATGAGCTCATCGGTCATAGACTGGGTCATCGTAAGGGGGGTACCCAGCAAGAACAGGCGCTTGATAATATCATTAGCGGATACGCCGAGAAGCTCTGCTAGCTCGGCTACCGTAGCACCCTGCGGCACCTTAACGGTATCGAGCTGAGACAGGTCTTGGTCGTTTGCCAGCGCTTGCTCAATGCGCGCTTGCTCGGCAGCCTCTTCGGCTTGCTTTTGACGACGCTCCTTGCGCTTCTTGCGGCGGCCTGTCGATTCCTTACTCGCCTCTTCAACAGCAGCACGAGCAGCAGCCAATACGTGATCGCGATTGTACTCTTCTGCCTCACGCGCCATACGCGTATAGCGATCCTCTTCCTGCTCATGACGAGCCTTACGGCTGCGACTGCGCTTGGAATTGGTGGGCTGAGCCTCGGCCTTAGCCTGAGCAGCAGCCACATCGTCCGGAGTGGTTTGCGCCGCAGCTGTAGGAGCAGCTTTACGACGGTTGTTGCGACGATTGGCTTGCTTCTTAGCAGCAGCCTGCTCCTTTTTGTTAGCGGACTCTTCGGCCTTCTGCTGCTCCAAAACCTTTTGCTGTGCCGTAATTTGATCCAGCAAGCTCATCATAGAGGGTACGGCCTTAGGAGCGGTATCCTTTACACGGTTCTTCTCAGCCTCTTCGGCAGCCTTACGCTGTGCCTCGGCCTTCTCGGCAGCAAGACGATCTTTTTCCGCCTGCTCGGCAGCACGACGCTGCTCTTCCTCGGCGCGCTCGGCAGCACGACGCTGCTCTGCAGCAATGCGCTCCTGCTCTGCCTTGGCCTTTGCAGCAGCTTCTTCCTCAGCCTTTGCCTGCTCTTCCGCAGCTTTGGCGGCCTCAATTTCTGCAGCGCGAGCTTCCATAATGGGAGCAAGCTTTTTGCGCACCATGAATAGGTACGCATCTTCCAATGAAGATGACGCAGAAGAAGCGGGGATCTTCATTTCCTTTAAGTGCCCCAGCATCTCTTTACTGGTCATGCCATATTCTTTGGCAAGGTCATGTACTCGAATTTTAGCCATAGACTCTACCTCTCTCACATCATAAACCTACAGGACAAAGCCCAGACTAAATCAAAGAATCTGGATCGTCGGAAACCTCAATATCAGCCATCGAAGTCATGCGATCATGAACGCCACAGAAGCGAGAGCCAGGACGAGCCATGTTGCGGCACTGAACACCGGCTGGAGAGACATACTCACAACGATGCTCTTCATCTTCCTCATCGAGAAGATCCTCTGCCTGCACAACGGGCTGTACTGGCATACCGGCCAATACATTAGCAGCCAACGATTCATTCTTAATATCAATGTGCAAACCGGTAAGGCGAGCAGCCAAACGGGCATTTTGGCCCTCTTTACCGATTGCCAAGGACAGCTGATCATCCGGAACAATAACGGTTGCATAGTTAGTCTCTGGGTCCACTACCACACGGCTGACCTTTGCGGGAGACAGCGCGTTTGCCACGCATTGTACCGGGTCATTGCTCCAAAGAATCACGTCAACGCGCTCACCATGAAGCTCACCTACCACAGCGCGAACACGGCTGCCCTTAGGACCAACGCAAGCACCTACGGGATCAAGGTGTTCATCTGCGGAATACACAGCTATCTTAGAACGAGCACCTGGCTCACGAGCAATAGAGCGAATCTCTACAATGCCATCGTAAATCTCAGGAACTTCTGCCTCAAAGAGACGACGGATCAGATCAGGATGGGTACGGCTTACCACAATGGAAGGACGTACATGCTCTCCACGGACAGGAGCTGCGGTGCTGGATGGATCGCGCACATCCACAATAATGGCCTTGAGACGCTGGTTGTGCACGTAGCGCTCCCCTGCAGGGCGCTCGTTGCGCTCCTCAGGATAACGACGCAGATCAAAATAAGGAAGCTCTGCCTCTACACCCTCGCGAATCTTTACGATCGTAAAGTCATTGGTGATCTGTAACACGGTGCAGTTAATGATGTCACCGATGCGCTCAGAAAACTCCTCGTAAATCTGCTGACGAGCAGCGTTGCGCACAATGTTGTTAATCTCAATCTTAGCATGCTGCGCCGCAATACGGCTGGTGTCCTCAGGAGTGACATCTACCTCGTCAAACTCGGTGTATAGACCGGTCTCATCATCCCACGACTCCTCACGAGGAACCAGTTTATACACATAAATCTTGCCTGTTGCACGGTCGATGGTTACCTTAGCACCATCAATCAGGTGCATAACATCTGCATAGCTCTTAGCCAAAGACTGCTCTAAGCGATCCAACAAATACAGCTGATCGATATGCTTTTCTTGACACAGCGCCATCAATGCTTCCATCATTTCTGATGCCATATTCTCCCCTAACTACTTTTTCTTGGATGAAGAAGACGAAAAATCAAAATCAGGTTTAATAGTGCAACGGCCAATCTCTTCCAGCGCAAATTCATAACGCTCGCCATCACACAACAGCACGACCTTCTCATGCTCCATGCCCACCAGCTCACCGGTAAAGCGGCGGCGACCTTCATGGGCGGTGGTATTCAGCGCTACGGTAGCGCCAGCAAAACGCTCAAAATCCTTAGCACGACGCAAAGGACGAGAAAGTCCTGGAGAAGAAACTTCGAGCGTAAAGGTGCCGGGGAAAGGATCAACCTCATCGATAAGTTCCCCGATCCAACCCGTATGAGCTGCTACCTCATCCAAAGAGATGGCTTGTGCCTCTGGGTCAAGATAATCAATGCGTACGCGTACGGTTGGGTTTTTAGTAGCTCCCACAACCTCTACGTCCACAATGTCAATGTTGTGCTGTTCTCCAGCTTGTTCCAAAGCCTCAAGAATGCCTGCAACAACTGCCTCGTTAGCCATAGCGCCCTCCTTTCTGTATACATACAAGAAAGAAGCGGGGCCGGACGTGCACCCCACTTCTTTAGCAGTAAAACTTCACTATCTTGAGCAACTATACTACAAGAAAGCCGCCCGTGCAAGCTAGCTTACGGTGTACGACGGTACATCCATTTGTGGATCATAAAACGCGGTGAGCTTTCTTTCTTTATTAAAGCTCAAAGTTGCCGTATGAGTATCCGTAGAGCTCACCCCTGCGTACTCCTCACCTAAAACAGACCAATCCCAGCGTACCGTAACCGAAGCGCTTACCTGGCCCTTCTCGTTTCCACGTAAGTTGTCGATACTTACCAGCGTACGAGGTAAGGTTCCCAAACGAGTATCCACACCTGCAGGCAACGACTTACCGTTTTTGACAAACGCATAATACACATCTTTGTTAGAAGCTAAGGCGGCGGACCTACCGCCTATAGTGATGGAACTATCCACATACTGCTTGATGGTTCCGCCACAGGCATAGCCATCAGCTGCTGGGCTTCCACTATACACAGCACCGAGAATTGCTTTAGCAGCATCCTCAATGGTTTTGATATGCCCTTTTGTAACAGAAATGGTAATGACCGCATCTTTTTCTACGGCAGTCCCAACGACCGGATCTGCTGCGACAACAACTCCTTCTTTTTGGTCTGCTTGAGCAGCTACGTAAACGACCTTGGCTTTAAGCTGCGCCATACTTAACAAATTAGTGGCATCCGCCTCTGATTTATCAAGGACATCGGGTACCGTACGCTTCTTTGATACCTCAACCGTAATCTTATTTTTGGAGGATGCCTTGTTACCAGCAGCTATGTTTGCAGAAAGCACGATGTTCTCATCACCGTCGTCTATGACATCTACAAACTCATAGCTCAGCCCGGCTTCATCCAGCAGCTTTTTGGCTTCATCTTTTGATTTGCCGACAATATCAGGCATGGTTCGAGCTTTGGAAACCACCAGCTTGATGGTGGCACCTGGCGCAATCCTATCGGTATAGTTGGGACTCATACTGAGGACAAACCCTGGCTCACCATCATCAAATTCTTCTGATGTCTCTACGATAAACCCTTTTTGCTCCAAAGCGGCTTGTGCACGCTCAAGACGCCAGCCAACCACATTGTGAGGTGTCACTCCCCCGCACGCCTGCAAATGCCACAGAACAAAAACAATACCAGCAAGCGCAAGCACAAAAATAGCTATACCAAAGGTTTTGCTACGACCGTCCCAAGGATGGCTCATACGCTGGATGGCAACAGAATCTCGCAAAAGGTTTTTTCGTTCTTCTGCGCGCTTTGCCCCTTCTGCCACATCGGGAATGTCAGATAGGTTGGCAAGACTATGTCCACATTCAGGACAACGAACAGGAAGTATGCCATCTCCAAGATCATGAGAGCAATTTGGACACAACATACTTCCTCCGTTACATACTATGTACTACCGCTGATTACTTTGCTACAAAGTTTACCAGCTTATTAGGCACAACTATTACCTTAACAACCTGTTTTCCGGCAAGTAGTTCAGAAACTGCCTCTTGGGCCTGCTGCTGCATTTGTTCCTTAGTGGCATCCGTGGCAATGGCAATACGTGCACGTACTTTACCCATAATCTGTACAACAATCTCTTGCGTTGCAGCAATAGCCTGCTGTTTGTCAAACTCAGGCCACTTCTCATCATACACCGAGCCACTCAGGCCAAATGCCTCATGGTACAGCTCTTCTGCCCAATGAGGACAAATGGGTGCCAGCATGGCCACAATATCTCGAGCAACCCGTGCGCACAAAGCCGCATCGCGACTTTGAGGAGCCTCTTGAGTATCTACCAGATATTTGCTTGCAGCATTAACAAGCTCCATGACCGCAGAAATAGCCGTGTTAAACTGCCCTCGATCATAGTCATTGGTGCAGCGAATACCAAGCTCATGCAGACAGCGATTGAGCTCCAAAGCCTTGCTATCCAGACAATCCAGCCTCAGCTCTGCATTAAAGTCTGCGGACTGCGTGAGGCCCCACACCACGCGCCAAGCACGCTTGATAAAACGATTGGCACCTCCAACAGCTTCTTCGTCCCAGTCAAAGTCCTTCTCGGGAGGAGCGATAAACAAAATGGCAAGACGCATAGTATCCGCGCCATATGGATCAATAACGCTTGAGGGAGGAACAACATTGCCCTTTGACTTAGACATGGTATCGCCATTGGCATCCTTAACCATGCCCTGGGTAAGCAGGTTGGTAAACGGCTCGTCTACATCCACCATGCCTAAGTCGCGTGCAACCTTAGTCCAGAAGCGAGAATATAGAAGGTGTAAAATCGCATGTTCAATACCGCCGATGTAGTTATCTACCGGCATCCAATGATTGACCTTCTCACGCGCGTAGGGCAACTCGGTGTTATGAGGATCGGTATAGCGCATGTAATACCAGCTTGAGCACGTGAAGGTATCCATGGTATCCGTAATACGCTTGGCGGGCTTGCCACATACCGGACAGACTGTCTCATAGAATGCGGCGTTTTGTGCCAGGGTTTCTCCAGCGCCCAAATCCAGATTTTGAGGGAGCAAGACGGGAAGATCCTTTTCTGGAACAGGAACATCACCACAATCATCACAGTGAATCATGGGAATGGGATTGCCCCAATAGCGCTGGCGAGAAATTAACCAATCGCGCAGGCGGAACTGGACCTTAGGTCGGCCACAGTCATGCTGCTCAAGCCATGTGGTAATAGCCTCTACCGCCTCGGAATGCTTGCCACCCTTAAGCCCAGTAAATTCACCGGATTGAATGAGATAGCCCTCAGTAGCCATCGCGCTATCCCAATCTACCGAGGTTACGCGCAGGTCTTTCTCATCCTTGAGCTGCTCATACAGCGGATCATCCTTTGTACAAATAATGGGTGCAATGTCTAAGCCATACTTTTTTGCAAAGTCAAAGTCGCGCTGGTCTCCGCAGGGAACACCCATAACAGCACCGGTGCCATAGTCCAGCAGGACATAGTTGGCAACCCAGATAGGTGCAAGACGACCATTGACAGGATTGCTAACATAACGGCCGGTAAACACGCCGTTCTTCTCTAAGCCAGAACCCTGACGATCAACGCTGGAAATCTTTTCTGTTTCTGCCTTAAGCTTGCGATACGCATCCTCGTACTGTGTGCCGGCGACCAACTGTGCCGCAAGCTCACTTTCTGGAGGAAGCACAATAAAGCTGGTGCCAAAAACGGTATCTGCACGCGTAGTAAAGACGGTAATTTTCTTATCAGTAGGGGTCACACCATCTACATCTACCAACGTAAAGTCTATTTCTGCACCCTCAGAGCGACCAATCCAATTGCGCTGTTGAGCCTTTACATTTTCTGGCCAGCCCTCAAGCGTATCCAGATCATCCAACAGCTCCTGGGTATAGTCCGTAATCTTGAGGTACCACTGAGAAAGATTGCGCTTCTCAGGAATAGAACCGCAGCGCCAACACACACCATTTACTACCTGCTCGTTTGCAAGCACAGTCTTGCACTGAGGGCACCAATTAACTGGACTGGTGGCTCGATACGCCAAGCCCTTCTCCCACATCTTAATAAACATCCACTGACCCCAGCGATAGTACTCGGGATCACAGGTGTTAAAGAGGCGGTCGTAATCATACGAGAAACCCATACGATGCATGGTCTGCACCGCTTGAGCAATGTTTTGATAGGTCCACTCAGCCGCCTGGGTGTTATGTTTAATGGCAGCATTTTCTGCAGGAAGACCAAAGGCATCAAAGCCAATGGGATGTAGCACATCATAACCACGCATGTGTGCCTGACGCGCCATAGCATCACCAATAGAATAGTTGCGTGCATGGCCCATGTGCAGGTCACCCGAAGGATACGGGAACATTTCCAGCACATACTTTTTGGGACGATCCGATTTATCAGAAGCCTTAAAGGTTTTCTCGGTCTCCCATACCTTTTGCCATTTAGCTTCAATCTCCTTGGCGTCATACCAAGGGATGGTGGAATTCTTTTCATCTGGTGTGCTCGTGTCTGTCACGTGTACTCCCCTCATACTGGTTAGATAGCTATAAAGTTTAACCCAGTTTTAAATAAATAAAAACGACACCTCAAAGCTTTGAAGTGTCGTTACGCAATTATTACGAACTAGTTCTTATGCTCCCGATAAGAGCGAGAAGCTCTGGTGGGGTTACTCTGCCCTATGAGCGGAAGTTATTCTCGGCAGGACTGTCTTTGAGCATAACATCATGTGCGCCGCCCTCTACCAAAGAGGTTGCAGAGACCAAGGTAATCTTTGCCTTTTCGCGCAACTCTGCCAAATCAAGGGCACCACAGTTGCACATGGTAGAACGTACTTTGGTAAGCGAACCATCCACGTTGTCCTTAAGCGGACCTGCATACGGAACATAGGAATCTACACCCTCAACAAAGGAAAGCTGCTTTTTGGAGCCGCCCAAATCGTAACGTGCCCAATTGCGCGCACGAGCAGAGCCTTCGCCCCAGTATTCCTTCATGTAAGAGCCATTGACATTAACGCGACGCGTTGGAGACTCATCAAAACGAGCAAAGTAACGACCAAGCATCAAGAAATCTGCACCCATGGCAAGCGCAAGGGTCATGTGGTAGTCATAAACAATGCCGCCATCGGAACAAACGGGAACGTAGACACCTGTTTCCTCATAATACTCATCACGAGCACGGCAGACATCAATCAAGGCAGAAGCCTGTCCGCGACCAATACCCTTTTGCTCACGAGTAATGCAGATGGAACCGCCGCCAATGCCAACCTTAACAAAGTCTGCACCGCACTGTGCCAAATAACGGAAGCCTTCCGCATCCACCACGTTACCCGCGCCAACCTTTACGCGGTCACCATAGTGCTCGCGAATCCAGTCCAGCGTAAGCTTTTGCCATTCCGAGAAGCCCTCGGAGGAGTCAATGCACAAAACATCTGCACCGGCTTCCACCAGCAGAGGAACACGCTCGGCATAATCGCGGGTATTGATGCCAGCACCAACAATGTAGCGCTTATGCTCATCGAGCAGCTCTTCCGGACGAGCCTTGTGGGAATCATAATCCTTGCGGAACACCAAAGAGCACAGGTTACCGTTCTTATCGACAATAGGAAGCGTGTTGACCTTGTTGTCCCAGATGATATCGTTGCATTCCTTCAAAGACACGCTGGGATCTGCCGTTACACACTCAGATGCGGGAGTCATAAACTCGCTCACCTTAAGGTTACGATCATCTCGAGAAACCCGGTAATCACGGCTGGTTACAATACCGCAGAATTTACCAAAGGGCTGTCCATCCTCGGTAACCGGCATGGTGGTGTGGCCGGTAGTATCACGTATATCCAGCACATCCTGAAGCGTCATTGCAGGCGTAAGGGTGGAGTCAGAAATAACAAAGCCAGCCTTGTAAGACTTAACCTCACGTACCATGGAGGCCTCATCCTCGGGGGTTTGAGAGCCATAAATAAAAGAAATGCCGCCTTGCTGTGCTAAAGCGATAGCAAGACGGGGACCGGAAACAGCCTGCATAATGGCGGAAACCATAGGAATATTCATGGTGATAGCCGATTGCTCACCACGCTTGAACTTAACGAGCGGCGTCTTTAAAGAGACGTTAGCAGGGACATTTTGCGACGAGGAATAACCAGGGACTAAAAGGTATTCGGAAAAAGTGTGAGACTCCCCCTCGAAAAACGTTGCCATATAAGCTGCTCCCCCTTCATTTCTGGCGACCCATAGGCCGCAGGTTTAGTAGTTTGAACGATTGTAACGCACTCTCTGAACTTTATGACTGAGCTGATTCAGAAGACCGTGCCTCAGCTTTGGTATTCACAACGTCGTCAAACGAAACGGCGATTGTATGCTTTGTGGGTACCCATTCGACCTTTTTAAACAGGGCTGCAACCGTAATAGGAATATAGGTCATCATGAATAGCGGGAAGGTAAACAGGTTGGTAATGATCTTTATCTTCTTATCGCAATGGATATGCTTGTACTCCGTAATGGTGGTGAGAAGCCCCAAGAGAAAGAATACGCTGTACATAGAGGTAAAGGTCATAACCAACGAGCCAGATGCCATGGCAATTTCATTGGTCTTTGCCAAAAATCCACTGGATAAATTGCCCACTATTAAATAGGTTGCATTCACAAAGAAGGACAACAGCGTCAAAATCATGCCAGGGGCAATGGTCATCATCATATCGTATGAGCTAAATTTACGAGCCCCAATGCCACGTAGCAAGTCTTTCCAATATGAGAAGAATACCTGGTAAAATCCCTTAGTCCAGCGCATACGCTGAATCCATGACGCCTTAAACGTAGTGGGTTGCTCATCAAAAAACTCTGCCGGCGCATAGCCAATGCAAATATCATGTGCAGCACAAAAGGTGGAAAACTGAATATCTTCCGTAAGGGTATGGAAATCCCATCCATGCATGCCACGAATAATCTTCTCAGACACCATCCAGCCAGAGCCGGAAACAGCACAGCTGGTATGGCTTTGCATGCGCGCATTGTTAAGGAATTTCCCCTCGCGCAAATACCAGGTAGCATATCCAGCAGAAATCCAGTTAGAATCAAAGTTCTTGGAATTGCGATAGCTCGTAGAAACCAAGTAGCCCATATCAAAGACCTGGTTCATGATGCTTACGTAATCAGGAGAAGCGATATTATCGGCATCAAAAATAAAAAATGCCTCAAACTTGTTGCCATACTCATTAAGAATGCGGTTAAACCCGTAATCCATAACCCAGCTCTTGCCCTTGCGTGCAAGGTCATTGCGCTCATACACCACCGCTCCCGCCTCGCGGGCAACGCGGGCGGTATCATCGGTACAGGCATCCGCTACAACAAAGGTCTCAATATATTGAGCAGGATAATTTTGGTTCTTGATAGAGCGTACAAGATTGCCGATCACTTCTTCCTCATTGTGAGCTGCAATAAAAAACGCGTATGTATGCTGCTTTTTTGCAGGCGGCAGTTTGACATCGCCCTTAATAAGTACCCGAATAATAAAGAAAAATTGATAAAGATAGGCAAAGGTATAAAACAAAAACAAGATGCCATTAAACAACACAATGGGTGTAATGGCCATGTGATTAAACTCGTACACTACCCTATCCAATCGTGCGTAAAGAGTTGTGGAATGATTTTCTCACCCACCTCAGACCTACCAAGTGAGCGATCTTGTATTGATTGTAGAGGAGTCACCAAATCAATGGGCAAGCAATCGGCTATCTCTATGGTCTCTCCCGAAACGGGGTGGGAAAAGCTGATATGCCAAGAATGCAAGAATTGCCTATTGAGGTTGAGATTTCTTTGCAAGCTACCCCTGCCATACAGTGGATCTCCCACCACCTGATGGCCAATATGACGCATGTGTACACGGATTTGATGCGTCCGCCCCGTGTACAAATGACACTCCAATAAGGAATATCCCTCATCTTTGGGTCCCGCTTCAAAACGCTCAAGCGTGCGAAACGTGGTAATGGCTTCTCGTGCCATGGGATCATCGGAAACCGTCATGGACAGGCGATTGCGGGTAGAGCGGGCGATGCCCGTCACAATAGTGCCTTTCTCCATGGAAACATAGCCTTGCACCAAAACGATGTAGCGACGATCCAGCGTGCGCAGGCGAATCAAATCCTGTAGATACTTTTGGGTTGCATCGTCTTTGGCAGCGACCATAAGGCCCGAGGTATCCATGTCTAAACGATGCACAATACCTGGTCGGTCATCTCCTTGTAGCAGTCCCAAATGATCATAGCCACAGTGGGCGACAAGGGCATTGGCAAGAGTATCATCCACATGACCAGGACTGGGGTGGCAAACCAAACCGGCCTGTTTGGACAGCACGATAAGATACTCATCTTCAAAGCGAATATCCAGATCTATATACGGATTGGGACGCAAGACACCGGTATTTTGCTCCTCTGGCGCGTCATAACATACATAAATACGATCACCCAGCACAACGCGCTCAGACTTGTTCTGAGCAACGGTGCCATTGATGGTTACGGCACCAGCTTCTATCAGTTTGACGCAGGCAGAGCGTGAAGCAAAGTTTCCTGCTTGCGTAATAAAAGTATCAAGGCGCTGACCATCGGTTGCGGGGTCTACCAAAAATTCAAACCTTTGGCTGGCCATTATGCTTGTCCTTGTTCAGAGGATCCATCGTGGGCATCACGGCTTGTGTCAGAGGCCAACACCGCGCCATCGGCGCGCTGCACCAACAAAAAGGTCCCAATAATGCCACAGCTAACGGCAATGTCTGCCAGGTTAAAAATCGGAAAGTTAATAAATTCTGTAGCGAGAAAATCTGTAACAGCGCCAAAGACCACACGGTCAATAAGGTTACCTATACCGCCGCCACACACCACACCCAGACCAAGAACTACACTCAAAGGGAGGCGTTTATCGAGAAGTACCCACAAATAGGCAGCTATCACGACAGCAAGTGCAAAGAGCACAAACACCCAAGATGCACCTTCTCCAATGCTAAAAGCAGCGCCCTTGTTTTGCACCAGCACTAAACGTATAACGCCTGGCAACAAGGGCTGAGGACCAGCAGCAAGATACTGGCGCATATACGCCTTGCTGAGTTGGTCCAGCGCAACAACCGCACAGACCACCGCTGTCATAATAAACAGTTTGGTCCGTGCGGTCATTCGTGCACCAGGCGTTGATGTTTTTGTCAATTTACTCATTCACTGAAGCGATGGTATCGTGGCAGCGGTGGCACAGACCATCCTCACCTACAGTACGCCAATTCCAACAACGGGGACACTTATCGCCGTGCGCTGGAACAACGTCACAGGTAAGCTCGTCGCCCACATGAATGCATACGTCAGAGCAGACAAACGACTCCGCCAGATCCACCTTATGAGCAACAATCAGATCATACAAATCTTGTGTCAGCGTGAGCTCTGCGCGAGTAGCCTGAGTGGTCTTCTCGGTAATAACACCGGCAGCCAATGCGGCATCATAGGCACGAGTATAACTGCTGCGAGCAGCGCTCACGGCAGCATATACGGGCAAGTATGCTTGGTACTGCTCTTTTGCTAAGGGAGCCTCAAACCAGTCAAGCAGTGCTGCATGGGTCTGGCCGTCACGTAAAGACTCGGGCAAGAAGTCCATAACTTCATCAGTGGTGTATGCCAAGATGGGCTGGAAATCATGAACGAGCATGCCAAGGATATAAGACCAGGTAGTAAGGGCACTCTTACGCTCAAAGGAATCCTTGCCACCACAGTAAGTACGATCCTTAGTGGCATTGAGGTAATCATTGGAAAGCTCGGTGATGATGTAGTCATACAGTGTGCGGTATACCACGTTAAAGCGATAATTCTCGTATGCCTCGGACACAATGCTGTGAACTTCACACATACGAGCGAGCGCGAGCTTATCGTTAGGAAGCAGCTCATCTACGGCAAGGCCATCAGACGCAAGGTCAAACTGACCCTCAAGCTCACCCAGCAAAAAGCGGATGGTGTTGCGAATCTTACGATAGGCATCGCCTACGTGGGACAGAATGTCATTGTCGCAGGCCACATCCGTAGAGGTATCCACCGAAGCAACCCACAGACGCAAAACATCTGCACCCTGTGTATCACACACCTTGTTGGGGTCAATAACATTGCCCAAAGATTTAGACATCTTGCGACCATTGCCATCCAGGGTAAAGCCCTGAGACACAATGGCCTTGTAAGGAGCTTTACCATAAGCCCCTACAGAGGTCATAAGGGAACTCATAAACCAACCGCGGTGCTGGTCAGAACCCTCAAGATACATATCTGCTGGGAAGTGCAGGTTCTTACGATGCTTGCATACCGCCGTATGGCTCACGCCAGAATCCCACCAGACATCCAAGATGTCAGTGTTGGGCTTAAGGTGGTGGCCTCCACACTGAGGACAGGTCTGTGCGTCACCCAGATAGCTTGCAGGATCATCGGTAAACCAAGCATCAGAACCCTTTTGACGGAACAGCTCAATGACACGATCAAGCGTTGCATCATTTATGACCGTCTCGCCGCAGTCCGCACAGGTATACGCAGGAATTGGTACACCCCAGTTACGCTGGCGAGAAATACACCAGTCTGGGCGACCCTCGACCATAGATCCAATGCGATTACGAGAATGTGCAGGATAAAACGTTACGTGAGATAATTCATCCGTTGCCTTTGCACGCAATCCAGTCTTGTCCATAGAGACAAACCACTGATCCGTTGCACGGAAGATAACTGGATTTTTACAACGCCAACAGTGAGGATAGCTGTGAGAGATGTCTTCATACATGATAAGAAGCCCATGCTCATCCAGCCACTGAATAATAACGGGATTGGCCTCATTGACTTCCATACCGCTAAAGGGGCCGCCGGTACCTAGGCTCTCACCTTTGTAGAAGTAGCCATCATCGTCCACTGGCATAACAAGCTGGATATCAAAGCGTTGACCAGCGTTATAGTCATCCACACCATGACCAGGAGCGGAGTGAACGACACCCGTACCGTCATCAAGCGTAACGTAGTCTGCATAGATAAACTTGCCACGGATGCCCTGATCGCCAAAGATGGGTTGCTTGTACTCGTTGCCCGCAAGCTCAACGCCTGTGCGAGACCACAGCGTACCGTCCTGGTTGTGAACCAGCTCATAGTTGGTATAGCCAAAGCGCTCAGCGTTTTTAGCAACCAACGCCTCTGCCATAAGTTCAACGCGTCCATCAACCTTGATGGCAACATAGCTGGCCTCTGGATGAAGGATGACGGCCATGTCGGCAGGCATAGTCCAAGGGGTGGTAGTCCAGATATCTACCCAAATAGTGCCAGCATGGGCTTCAAGACCCTCGGGAGTCGTAGTAAGTTCAAAGCGTACAAAGATTGCAGGAGAGATCTCATCACTGTATTCAATCTCTGCCTCAGAAAGTGCGGTGTGGCAATGGCTGCACCAGTGTACCGGCTTACTCCCCCGATATACAGCTCCATTATCAAAAATGGCCTTAAAGATCTCTATGTCAGTAGCATCATAGTCATGCACATAAGTGAGATAAGGATTGTCCCACTCGCCCAAAACGCCTAGACGCTTAAATCCTTGGCGCTGGGTATCTACCTGCTCCACCGCCATTTTACGGCACAGCTCACGGATCTTCTCGACAGGAAGCTCGTTGAACTTGGCAGTACCAAGCATCTCTTCAACCTTATGCTCAATGGGCTGACCATGGCAGTCCCAACCAGGAACATACGGCGTTTGGTAACCGCGCATAGACCAATAGCGATTGATGATGTCCTTAGAAATCTTGTTCTGAGCATGACCAAGGTGAATTGGACCATTTGCATAAGGAGGGCCATCATGAAGAACAAACTTTTCGTGTCCTTCATTCTTTTTGAGCAATTGCTCATACACACCCTCTTCATCCCAAGCACGACGGCGCTCAGGCTCACGAGAAGCCAAGCTTGCACGCATAGGAAAACCAGTGTTTGGAAGATTCATTGTCTTCTTATACTCGTTTGCCACTCAAGTACCCCTTTTCGTACCGCGTAAAAGAAGAACCTGCACCACACAGGTTCTTCTGGTATGCACATGAATGCATAGATATAAATAGCAATGATAGCATGCTTGTTTAGTGAGCAGACTCAGGACTTTGTGAGCTATAAGACCACACAAACAAGTCTCCATGAGTCTGGGTTCCAGAGCCAAGATTTTCCACCTTATGGGCTACAACCTGCTTGCCGGAATGCTCTTGTAAATAGGTGGTAAACAGCTGAGCCTGCTCTTCAGAACCCACAATCTGGAAGGTATCCGAATCCAAAAAGTGTAAATACAACCCATCAAGCGGGACACCCTGACGAGCAAGCAGCTCATCCCAAGTACCCGTGTATTGCTCGTATCCAGCAATAGGCAAGATGTTGTTGGGAAACTCCCATTTTTCAATCTGTACCACATCCATATTAAGGATGACGCCTTGGTTGTGAGCAAATACGATCACTTTAGAAGGATTATTAGCTACGTAGCGCGTGGCATTTTTACTCACCTCTACCGACAACGAGCGCTGATTGGGCTGCGCATAGACACGCTCAACAAACCCAGCAATTCCTACGAGTGCGAGAATTGCTATGCACACCACAGCCCAAACACGAGCACCAAAGGCGCTGACCGCATTTGAACTGTCAGCCGTATTAGAAGTGTCAGTCGTGCTCGAAGCGTTAGCTGTATCTGAATGCATATATGAAAGTACTACCAAGGCAAAAAGGGCAACTATAAATGCGGGAAGTATGACTTGCATTTTTGGACGGGCTCGCAAGAAAAGAAGCAGAAATTCAAGCAACAGCATACTGGGCACGCCAGCAGCTAAGAGACGAGCAGAGCGTGTGCGTATACGGCACAGCCAAACCACCATTGCTGCAAGAAATGCTATCAAGACCACTAAGCCAAACACAAAGACAGAAAACGCCTTACGAGCTAAAAGTGCAGAAATAAAAATGCCGACCCCATATTTTTGCACCTGCTCGCTCAGCATATGGAGCGTATCAAAACTAAAGGTGGAGGTATCAGCAAACAAAAACTCATAGATCATGTTTACATCATTTTGAGAAACGGTAGGTTCAAGCTTCTGTACCGTCTGAGAACTGAGTGGTGGGTAGTCTGCGATGGACCGCGCAGTTGTGGACATTTGATTGTACTGAGTCCAGCCAGAAGTATGGTCTTTGGAATACAGCCCACTTGCAGCAGGAATGACCAGCATAAGGACTACCACAAGGACCATAACCATACTTTTTGCATTGCGGTTGCAGCACAAACACCACAGTAAAAAGGGCACAAGCAACAAAACGGCTGCCACGGCTGATTCCAAACGAAGCCCGGCTCCGGCAAAAATAAGCACATAGCCCACAACATCAGAAAGCGTAATCCAGGTTGCCGGTTTCTTAAAAGCGCCGCGCACCAACAACAAACTGATGCCTGCGCCAACGCTCAGGAATGCAACTGCCGTATAGGTAAAATAAATACAACTTATAATCTCTCCTACCACTAAGGCAACCATAAGTAGTACCTTAATCTGGAGAGGAGACGAGCGCTTAAGTGTCAGATAATACAGTGTTGTAAATGCAGCTACGATAAGCCCGCACAACGAGGTTAAAAACCAAGGGATAGCAGGGACTATTTGATATAAACCATATATTGGTGCAGAAAACGTAATTGATGAGTACGGCATAAGGCCATGAGAGTCACCCATAAATGCACCGCGCGCATATAAAGCCTGTACAAAGTCATCGGGGGTTGCATACTTGGGCATCTGCACCATAAAGATAAGGAACAAAATACCCAATGCTCCTATAAGCGAAATCCCCAATATGCCAGCGCTAAAATCTGAGGATTGAGCGCTGTTTGTCTCACACTGATCATCCAAGGTTGTTGGTGATGCCATATGGCGTATAACCATACTTCCTCCTTGCGGCAATAAACCGTATAGTTTTGTACATAAACCCTTGTACGCAAACATGTGTACTCAAGTGTACTTAAACACTTTTTGAGCCGTGAACATACCTCTTATTGTCTACGACTCTCTAGTACATTTAAATATTTTTTTCAGAAAATTATTTTATGAATAATACGTCGGGGATTCATGAATATATTTTGTCCATCATACGCCTACCTAAGCCTTAGCCCCGCCCGACGGCACCGCCCGTACAATCAAAGCAAGGTACGCCATAGTGATGCATAAAAACCAGCTATTTGTAGCCACTACCAAAGGGAGCAGTGCTGTGCAGCACCAAAGAGCAGAACAGTATTACGATAAAAAGTACCTCAACCTCCTTTCTGAACAATTTCCCACGTCACAAGCCGTGTATACCGAAATCATCAATCTGCAAGCCATTCTCAATCTGCCTAAGGCAACCGAGCACTTTATGAGTGATGTACACGGAGAAGCGGAGGCCTTCGAGCACATCCTCAACAACTGCTCAGGCGTTATCCGCGAGCGCGTCCGAGCCATTTTTAGACATGAGCTCACGGCCACAGAACAAGACGATCTTTGTACCCTGATTTACTACCCGCGTGAAAAACTCTCGTTTATGGACGAGAAGGACAACGAGTGGTATTACAACACGCTGCTGCAGCTCGTCCGCATTGCTCGGCATCTTTCCAGCATTTACACTCGCTCCAAGGTGCGCAAGGCGCTCCCACAACCCTATGCGTATATCATTGATGAGCTTTTGCGTGCCTCTTCCATTGGGGAGGAGAGCCGCCATGACTACCATGTACACATCATAGAATCCATCATTGCCACCGGCTCTGCCAATGACTTTATCGTCTCTTTGTCCGCGCTCATTAAACGCCTGGCCGTGGACCATCTGCACATCGTCGGTGACCTCTTTGACCGCGGTGCGCATGCCGACAAAATCATCGATCGTTTGATGTCCTACCATTCCCTGGACATCCAATGGGGCAACCATGACATCTGCTGGATGGGAGCAGCCGCAGGCTCTGATGCCTGTATTGCTTCGGTTGTGCGCAACAACATCCGCTACAACTCCTACGAACTTCTCGAGCGTTCCTACGGAATTTCTCTGCGTGAGCTCGCGCTATTTGCCGAGAAAACCTATCGAGCAGATGACGTTATTACTCCCATCAATAAGGCCATTGCCGTCATGCTCTTTAAACTGGAAGGTCAGCTCATTAAGCGCAGTCCGGACTTTGCTATGACAGACCGCCTCTTCTTGGACAAGATGGACCTTACAGCTGGTACTGTACAGGTTGGTGGCAAAACCTATGACCTTATCACCACGGACTTCCCCACTATAGACCCCACAGACCCCTACGCTTTGTGTGCAGAAGAGCGTGACATTATGCAGGGCTTGCGTAAGTCCTTTAGAGAGTCAGAGCGCCTGCAAAAGCACATCAACTTTTTGTACGAACATGGCTCGCTGTACTTAACCTACAACAACAACCTGCTGCTTCATGGCTGCATCCCGCTGCACCTGTATGGCAGCTTTAGGCCGGTTACCTGTGCGGGCAGACACTATGCCGGCAAGGAATACCTGGACTTTTGCGATCGTATTGCACGACGCGCATGGCATGAGCATGATCAGGCTGCACTGGACTGGATGTGGTATTTGTGGTGCGGCAAGTACTCCCCTCTCTCCGGCCGTGTCGTAAAAACCTTCGAGCGAAGTTTTATTGCCGATAAAAGCTCTTGGGTAGAGCCCCAAGATGCCTATTACAATCTGACCGAATCCTCTCATGTATGTGAGCGCATATTGGCAGAATTTGGCCTGGTTGGCCCCCATTGTCACATCATTAATGGACACACCCCGGTAAAGACCATTAAGGGCGAGAAGCCCCTTCGCGCGCAGGGAAAACTGCTTGTTATTGATGGTGGTTTCTGCAAGGCCTACCACGCCAAAACGGGCATTGCTGGCTACACCCTTATTGCAAGTGCCTATGGCATGCGCATAAAGGCTCACCGCCCCTTCCAAGGCGTTACCTATGCACTGGTAAACAACGCGGATATTGAGTCGGACGATGATAGCTTTGAGCGAGAAGAAAAACTTCTCAAGATTGCCAATACCGATATTGGCGCTTCCATTGCCACACGCATTGAAGCACTTGAAGCGCTGTTGTTTGCCTATCGTATGGGAGAAATTGCAGAGCACTAAGCGCAAAGCTCACCGTGCATACATAATCAAAATGTGTACGTATGAACTACCATGCTAAGGGGTATTTTCCTATCATTGTTGCTGCTCATGCTCTAAGAGAGGAAGTACCTAATGGAAATGAACAAGCGCAAAAAGCATCAATCGATGTTGTTGTATGCGCTTCTGGCAGCGGCTGTAATTTTTGCTCTCAATTCTGCGTTTTCCAGCATGCGCTCGGGCAACGCTATCCAGACAAGTTACAGCGAGTTTTCTACCATGCTTAACAATGGGAGCGTTACCTCGGTAAAGCTCAACACCAATTCTGGTGAGCTGTTTTACACCGCTTCCAAAGATAATAAGGAACAGGACTTTGTAACCACACAGTTCCCTGGCGATACCTCATTGGTAGAAACCCTTAACCGGAAGGGCGTCAAGTATTCTGCCACCACGCAAACCAATGATTCCCAAACGCTTATCATCTACTACCTTGTTACCACCATCCTGCCTCTCATTCTTATGATTGCTGCAGGTATTTGGCTTAATCGTAAGCTCAAAAAGGCAATGGGTGGAGATAACTCCATGACCTTTGGCGGCAATCCCTTTGGAGGCGGCCCCTTTGGCGGCGGTTTGGGTAAATCTGGTGCCAAGGTGGTTAATGGCGAGGAAACCGGAGTTACGTTTAAAGATGTTGCTGGCCAAGATGAGGCCAAGGAATCGCTTGCGGAGATCGTAAGCTTCCTGGAAAACCCTGGTAAATATTCTGCTATTGGCGCAAAGCTTCCCCACGGTGCTTTGTTGGTAGGCCCTCCAGGAACGGGCAAAACCCTGCTTGCTAAAGCGGTTGCGGGCGAGGCAAACGTTCCGTTCTTTTCCATCTCTGGCTCTGAATTTGTGGAGATGTTTGTTGGACGCGGTGCCGCTAAGGTCCGTGACCTCTTTAAACAGGCCAATGAAAAGGCTCCCTGCATCGTCTTTATCGATGAGGTAGACACCATTGGTAAGCGTCGTGACGCCGGTCTTTCCACCAACGACGAGCGCGAGCAAACCCTCAACCAGCTCCTTACCGAGATGGATGGCTTTGACAATCACAAGGGCATTGTTGTGCTTGCGGCAACCAACAGGCCAGACTCCCTCGATCCCGCCCTGTTGCGTCCTGGACGTTTTGATCGCCGTATTCCGGTAGAGCTCCCTGACCTTGCGGGTCGTATTTCCATCCTTACGCTGCACTCCAACGATGTAAAGATGGAGCCCGGCATAGACCTTGATGTTATTGCTCGTTCAACCCCTGGTGCTTCGGGTGCAGACCTTGCTAATATCATCAACGAGGCAGCCCTGCGCGCGGTTCGTATGGGTCGTATTCGCGTAACCCAAGAGGATGTCCAGGAATCCGTAGAAGTGGTCATTGCTGGCGAGAAGCGCAAATCCACCGTACTCTCCGAACATGAAAAGCAAATTGTTGCCTATCATGAGATTGGTCACGCAATTGTTGCGGCGTCTCAAAAGGGTACCGCTCCCGTGCAGAAGATTACGATTGTTCCTCGTACCTCTGGTGCTCTTGGCTACACCATGCAGGTAGAAGAGGATGAAAAATTCCTCACTACCCGCGAGGAAGCCGAGAATAAAATTGCCGTTTTGTGTGGCGGTCGTGCAGCAGAGGAGCTCATCTTTAACGAAATTACTACAGGGGCTTCTAACGACATCGAAAAGGCCACGCAAATTGCCCGCAACATGATTACCCAGTATGGTATGTCTGATAAGTTTGGCATGGTCGCCCTTGGTCAGGTGCGCAATCGCTACCTTGGTGGCGGCGCAGAGCTCAACTGCTCTGAAGGCACCGCACAACAGATTGACGAAGAGGTTATTCGTCTTGTCGAGAAGGGCCACCAGGCAGCAAAGGATGCCCTTACCGCCAACCGCTTTAAGCTCCATGAGCTTGCACGCTATCTTCAAAAGAAGGAAACCATCACCGGTGAAGAGTTCATGCGCATCTTTGAGCGCGAAGATGGCTTTGCTCCGGTAGGTTCTGCCTACGAAAAGTAACCATACGTTCTATTTACAAGAACTAAGACCAAAGCGCGTAGGACTTCCGATCAAGGACGTCCTACGCGCAAATTTTTGTCTTAGCACAGCCAGTACCATAGCGTTTTATAGCGCTATTAAGATTCTAAGATCAGCCGAGATCGTGGTTTAAATATCGGCACCGTTACTTGCAATGATCTTTTGGTATGCAAAGAAGCTATCCTTGCGACGACGCTCATACGTACCGCTACCATCGTCGTACTTATCTACGTGAATAAAGCCATAGCGCTTACGCATCTCTCCCGTTCCAGCTGAAACAAGATCAATGGGACCCCACCAGGTGTAGCCAATAAGATCTACACCGTCAGCTACAGCCTCACGCATGGCACGCACGTGAGAGCGCAGGTAGTCAATACGATACTGATCGTGAATAGAGCCATCCTCTTCCACCGTGTCATACGCTCCCATGCCGTTTTCAACCACCATAAGCGGAATTTGATAGCGGTCGTAAATTTCGTTTAAGCTAAAGCGTAATCCCTCAGAATCAATCTGCCAGCCCCAGTCCGTAGCCTTAAGGTAGGGGTTCTTCCCGCCTTGGGTTAGATTACCGGGAATCTGCTCAAGTTTATGCACGCCCACTATGTTGCTCATATAGTAGCTAAAGGTATAGAAGTCCACCTTACCATCGGTAATATCGTCCAAGTCTCCGTCTTTAATCACAAGAGCTATGTCGTTCTCCTCAAAGAAGCGCGCAGCATAGCTTGGATAGGCACCACGTACCTGAATATCGGAACAGAACCAGTTCATCTTTCGCATTGCCTGCTGATTTAACATGATGTCAGTAGGGTCACAGGTAGCCGGATAGGACAGAATAAAGCAATCCATATTGCCAATCTTAAACTGAGGATAGCGCTCATGTGCCAGCCGCGTAACACGGCCCGCAGCCACAAACTGATGATGCAGTGCCTGATAGCGGTTTTGCAGCGAGTTTTCCAGATCTGAAGCTGAGCCTTCAAAACCCTGCATAAGTCCCGTCTCAAGCATATCTCCAAACGGAACGGTACCGCAGTTGATCTCATTAAAGGTAAGCCAATACCGTACCTTGTCTTGGTAACGGTCAAAAACGGTAGCGCAATACCGTTCAAAAAAGCCAATAAGCTCACGAGAAGCCCAACCGTTGTACGTTTCAACAAGGTGATAGGGCATCTCATAGTGTGAGAGCGTTACCATCGGCTCAATGTTATGTGCACGCAGGCAATCAAAAACGCGGTCATAGAAGGCAAGGCCAGACTCATTGGGGGTCTTATCGTCACCGTTAGGAAAGATACGGCTCCAGGAAATAGACATACGAAACATCGTAAAGCCCATCTCGGCAAACAGCGCAATATCCTCCTCGTAGCGGTGATAAAAATCAATGCCATCGTGGTTGGGATAGAGCATGTCTGGCCTGATATCCACCGTAATCTCACGAGCACGATCATAGGTACCGCCGGTTAAGTGATCATCAACGCTTGGACCGCGGCCATCAATATTCCACGCACCCTCAAGCTGATTGGCAGCCGTAGCGCCACCCCAGAAAAAACCATCGGGAAATCTCTGTGCCATGTTCTATCCTTTCTATCTGCCTTACAAGTCCTGCATAAAATACGCCAGCATAACAAGGTAGTCCTTGCTTGAGTGTGCATAGCTTGCCCTACGGGTTAGCGACAGAGCTCCCAAAAGGCCACAGCAGATGCTGCGGCAACATTTAAAGAATCAACCGCATGCGCCATAGGAATACGCACTACTACATCACAGCCCTCGATAACGCTATGGGTTAAGCCATCCCCTTCCGTACCAAAAAACAAGGCGAGACGCTCATGCTTTTTGAGGCTAGGATCATCCAAGCTGCAGGCATCATCAGATAATGCGAGAGCTGCACAGGTAAAGCCTGCGTCATGCAGCTGTGCTATGCCTTCTGTTGGCCAGCTACCCTCAAAACGAGCATGAGGAATCAAAAAGACATTACCCATGGACACGCGAATTGATCGACGAGAAAATGGATCGGCACAATCGGGAGATAACACAACAGCATCCACATTGAGTGCTGCAGCAGATCTAAAAAGCGCGCCCACGTTGGTGGCATCTACTATCCCCTCCAGCACCGCTACACGCCGAGCATGCTGCAAGACCTCTGTGAGCTCTGCCTGGACAGGCCTTTTCATAGCAGCAAACCTACCACGGGTGACCTTATAGCCCACAAGCTCACTTGTAAGCGCATGAGGCATAACAAATATAGGCACTTCGGGATCAAGCGTAGCTAACACATCGTTCATAGCTGCAAGCTTCTTCTCGTCCAGCAACAGAGAAAGAGGCTCTAGCTTATGAGCAAGAGCGACCCTGATTGCAATTTCTGACTCAACGATCATAATGCCACGCTTGGGATCCAGAGCATTTCTGAGTTGATGCTGCGTAAGCTTGGTATATACCTCAAGGCGTGGGTCATCTAAATTTTGAACTCGTATAATTGGCATAGTACTCTTTCTTTGTAAAACGCAATGCCATACTTTGCTAATCAAGAACAGGGTATCATGAGAACGGTTTGTATTTTGCGCTGCCTGCGTATCTTGGAGAGAGTGGTTTTGTTGTATGTCTAATCCAAAGCATTTTTTTGATTCATCCGACAACTCATCGGATAGCGTATCGGAGGATTTAGACGCAACCGTTCTTTCCCACACAGTTCCTTCGGTTGAGTCTCTGTCATCTGATGATTTTTCTTCAGATACTGTATCAAGCTTCATGGATCCCGCAGATCCGGTAGACCCCGCAGGCTCTGATGAGCAACACCCAGAAAAACATCTTCGTAACAAGAAGCGTACCTATATCATTACGGCGAGTATCGTTGCAATTTTAGCTGGCATATACTGCGCTGGAGCACTGGTTTTCTCGGGAAGGTTTTATCCTAAAACCACGCTGCAAGCCCAAGACGTTTCTCTCAAATCTGCTGCTGACGTGTCCAATCATCTCAACGCAAACCTTGATAGCTATACCGTCTCTATTGCCGGAGATGGCATTTCTAAGAAGTTGTCTACCCACGATATAGACCTCCAGCTAGATACCAAGACCTTTGTTGCCGAGGCACTTTCTGAGCAAAACATTTGGGCCTGGCCTCTTGAACTTTTTAAGACGCATACGCTCAACACGCAATACAAGGCCAGCTTTAATAAGGACAAACTGCACGATGCCCTCACCGAAGATATTGCCGCTATCAACAAAGATGCAACGCAGCCCCAAGATGCTGCAGCTCAGTTTGATAAGAATGAGCAAAAGTTTATTGTTGCCAAAGAAGTATATGGCACGGCTATCAATGAGGATGCACTCAACAGCTATGTGGGCAGCAAGATTGTTGCTTTACAATCCAACATCAAGCTTGGTGAAGAATCTCTTTCATTGCCTGCCATCACTTCGGACAATGCAGATCTCAAGGCGCAGGTAGAAAAAGCCAACAGCTTTATGATTGGCAGTACCAAGCTTACCTTTAACGGCACAGAGGTCCGCACGCTTTCCAACGAGGATATTGCACAGTGGGTACTCCTCTCAAACAATACCGATGCCAGCCTTGACACCAATGCCATTACTACCTGGGCCAAGGGAGATTTGTCAAAGCAGCTTGACACCGTTGGTACAACCAGAAATTACACCCGTCCCGATGGGGTCCAGCTTTCTGTAAGCGGTGGTAACTACGGCTGGATTATTGACGGCGCTACCCTTGCCGAGAAAATCGCTGCACAGATTGAGGCAAAATCCACTGCAGACATTGAGATCCCTGCTAAGCAATCGGCTCAGGCATGGACAGGTACTGGTGGTCAGGATTGGAGCAATAGCTACATTGACGTAAGTCTTGGTGAGCAGTATGCACGCTACTATGTTGACGGCACCCTTACCTGGGAAAGCTATTTGGTAAGCGGCAATACCTCAACCAATCACGGCACCCCCACTGGCGTGTATGCGGTAAATGGCAATAAAGGCACTAATCAAACGCTTATTGGCTTTGATGAAGATCATGATGGCGAGCCTGACTATAAGAGCCATGTTGACTATTGGATTCCCTTTATTGACAACGTAGTTGCCTTCCATGATGCTCCATGGCGTAGAAAATTTGGCAGTACCATTTACCAGTACAACGGCAGTCACGGCTGTGTTAATTTGCCTCCCGATAAGGCTGCTGAGCTGTATAAGCTTGTTCCTGTTGGTACCGTAGTGGTGGTACATCAATAAAACGGTAAACGATACTCGTTCTTAACCGAGATAAAAGCTAAAAATATCTCCTCAGACTTGCTTATAAGCGAGCCTGAGGAGATTTCTTCCAACAGCTATAGTAACGTGCTCGTAACTACTTACTACTTACGACGACGAATGCGGCGGCCAATCAAAACGCCTCCGACACCCACAGCAGACATAATCAGCGGTGCAACACTCGTAACATCACCAGTCTTGGGGAGCTTGGCCGTTGAACGACCCGATCCCTTCACGTTTGAATGAGACGTAGGTGTTGTAGGCGTTTGCTCAGATTTAGGTTCTGGCTTGGGTTCGGGAGTTGGCTCGGGCTTTGACTCAGCATAGGTATTGGTAAAGCCAGCCTTGGGAGCAGCCTGAGGAAGTCCGTGTGCTAACAAATTTTCTTGATTGGAATACTGACCACTACTATCTTTTGTGAACACACCTTTATAGAACTCATCAGCTTGCTCAGGACTCTCAAAAATCAACAGAGTACCATCGCTGTCTGCACTACTAGACCTTACAAAATAATCAACGATAAGCTTTTGAGTATTGGGAGTAAACTCTTCGGAAGCGGCGTCTTCCGTAAGGACATAGCGATAAATGCGAGGAACGTCTGCATTTGCTTCATCATCTGCATCGATAGGACCATTGCCTTGAACCTCTGCAACAATATCCTTAAACATTTGCTGGATATGTTCAAGTTCTTCAGGTGAGAACAAAGGTTTAGAAACGGAAGTAAGCAGACCATTGCTATCTATACACTCACGTGATACATATGGAGCACGTATAGCATAGGCGACATAGTTTACAGCAGGATTGCCATGAAGATTAAACATCTCTGTATAGCTAAATGGCACAGCATAATCCCAAAGAGACTGGCCTCCAGTATCGTAACCCACGGGCGTATCAGAAGCATAATATCCTTCAGGCGTCAGATATTGGGATGGATCATCCATCGTGTAGAAGCTGCGCCATGGACTCATATCTTCTAACCATCCTGCACCTATATACGAACTATAACGTAGGTCTGCACGCTCATCATCAGTTGGCAGCCTAACAATAACGCTTTGGATATGGTCAGAGGAACGCATCTCGCCCCAAGCATGCGTAATGATGTAATCAAGCGTTGCTTGAGTCTCATTGTTATCAATCATGTGTTCAAGTTCGGGCCAGTAGTGATCCTGATTGCGGAAGGTAACAGTGGAAAAAGGTGTAGAAGACTGGCCATCAAGCAGACTACCAGCTCTTACTATGCTTTCTTGAGTGGTAGTTCCATCATCAAAAGAGGTATAACGCGTGCCTATCCCCATGGCGCTGTAATCCTCTGCAGGTATAGTAGAAAGTGTATAACTAAACTTTGCCTCAGGAACTTTGGTGCGATCTGGTGCCTTGGTCATATCTATCGTTTTTTCGTAGCGATAGCCATACCGTAGGGGATCAGCTATCCAAATATTATTGGAATATACTGTTGACTCTGCAAATGCAGGAGAAGGAACAAGCGATGCCGCAACAAGCAGAGCAAGGAACAGTCCCCCCTCCTCTCTTTATTTGCTTAAGCAAGCGCTCTACACTTGAAAACACAATAACCCTCCTTAAAGAATCCTTTTACAAAAAATAAAGGTGTTTTAGGAGTATAGAGCTTTTGTGAGCTAAACAAAAACATATGGACGATATCCATATGTTTTTCTTGTTTTAGTTGTATCGGTATTGTTTGCAATGCAAAACCTATAAGATCAGAGTTAGAACTTCATAGTACGCGGATCAATTCCCATGCGCTGTATCATGCCCTTCATCTGGCGCATGCTTGCCTTATTGCCGCCCTTAGCGCTGTTGGTCATGGCTTTCATTCTACTCATCATCTTGTTCATCTCGCCCCACTGACGCAACAGACCATTGACCTCTTGCACAGAGCGACCAGAACCTGCAGCAATGCGCTTACGGCGCTGCCCGTTAATCGTCTTAGGACGCAGGCGTTCTGCAGGTGTCATAGAGCGAATCATAGCCTCAATGCGAGTAATAGCACTATCGTCAAGACCAGCAGCAGCACCAGATTGATTGATAGCGCGCTCAACACCGGGGATCATGCTTGCAAGTTTAGATAAACCGCCCATCTTACGGATTTGTTGCATTTGCATAAGCATGTCATCCATGGTAAAGCCGTCACGCATCATGCGCTCAGCAGCATCCATAGACTCCTTATTAGCAAGCTGTTGGGCCTGTTCAATGATGCCATACATATCGCCCATGCCCAGAATGCGCTTGGCCATACGATCTGGATGGAACACCTCAAGGGAACTGGGCTTCTCGCCAAGCGAGACAAACTTGATAGGCTTACCCGTAACAGCGCGAACAGACAGGGCGCCACCGCCACGAGCATCACCATCGAGCTTGGACATGATAACGCCATCAAAGTCCGTACGCTCGGCAAACTCAGACACAACGTTTACGATGTCTTGACCCGTCATGGCATCGACAACCATAAGCACCTGATCAGGACGAACAGCGTTTTTGATATCCACGGCCTCCTGCATCATGGCTTCATCAATTTGCAAGCGGCCCGCGGTATCCACAATCACAATGTCGCACAAACGGTTGACAGCGTCATTGATGGCCTCGGTGGCAATGCTTACGGGATGAGCACCATCACCACGATACACAGCAACGCCAATCTCCCCACCAAGGGTAGCAAGCTGATCTGCTGCAGCAGGACGATAGGTATCGCACGCGGCCAATAGCGGAGTGTGACCTTGCTTTTTGAGCAAATACGCTAACTTGACCGCAGCGGTGGTCTTACCGGAGCCTTGCAGACCAACCAGCATAATAACGTTGGGCGTACGATTTTGTGCAAGCACCAATTTGGACTCAGTCTCGCCAAGCAACTCTGTGAGCTCTTCCAAAACAATGGCAACAACATTTTGGGTGGGATTGAGGGAACTCAGAATTTCTGCCGTGAGACACTTTTCTTTACACGAAGCGACAAAATCCTTAACCACGCGATAGTTAACGTCTGCTTCCAGCAAAGCCATGCGGATCTCACGCATTGCCAGCGTGATGTCTTCCTCGGTCAGACGGCCCTTACCACGCAGCTTATCAAAGGTATCTTGAAGCCTGTCAGACAGGTTGTTAAACATCTGCTACATCCCTTCCGTAGAGCCCACCAGCGCCTCACAGAACTGCTGTGGATCAAATACCTGCAAATCCTCGATCCCCTCGCCCACACCAATACGGTAAATGGGTAAGTTAAGCTGGTGAGAAATGGCAACGGCAATACCACCTTTTGCGGTGCCATCAAGCTTAGTAACGATAAGACCGTCTATGTCCAAGGCATCGTTAAACTCTTTAGCCTGAGACAGACCATTCTGACCCGTTGTTGCATCAATAACCAGCACCACAGACACGGGCATAGCAGCGCGCTTGCGCGTGACATTTACCACCTTAGCCAGCTCGCGCATCAGATCAGAAGAGGTATGAAGACGTCCTGCGGTGTCGATAAGCACAAGCGAGGCATCGGTTTTCTCGGCTTGCTCCAAAACGTCATAGCACACACTTGCGGGGTCGGCACCACGCTCACGCGTAACCACATCCACCTGCGCGCGCTTGCCCCATACCTCAAGTTGCTCAATTGCTGCAGCGCGGAAGGTATCCGCTCCGCCGATGAGCACGTTTACCCCCTGTGACCTTGCCTTACCAGCAAGCTTACCCACGGTGGTAGTTTTGCCAGCACCATTGATGCCTACAAACAACACACAGCTGGGTGTATCCGTAAAGGGATCGCGCGGCGCTACAGAAAACGTTGCCGCCAGTTTAGTAGCCAGTGCACGGCGCAATGCTGGAGCACTTCGCAGATTTTCTTTAGCGGCCTGTTGGCGCAACTCATCGGTCACACGCAGGGCAACTTCTGCTCCAATATCGCCCATAACCAGGGTGTCTTCAAGATCTTCCCAAAAGGTCTCATCAACCTCGCCACCCAGATAAAAAAGCTCACTTAAGGCTTCACGCGAACGAGAAAGTCCTTCTCGCAAACGATCTGCAATACTCATTTAGGCGTCAACCACCTTTCCTGTTGCGTGATCCAAACGCTGCGAAACAACATGACTTACGCCATCTGCCTGCATAGACACACCATACAAGACGTCTGCCTGCTCCATGGTGCGGCGCTGGTGAGAAATAACAATAAGCTGCGTAGTCTGCTTGAGCTGTTCAATGGCGCCCAAGAGCTTGTCGAGATTGGAGTCATCCAACGCGGCTTCAACCTCGTCAAATACGTAGAAGGGAACAGTACGCGTGCGATATACCGCAAAAAGCAAGGCCAGAGCCGTAAGTGACTTCTCTCCACCGCTCATAAGCATCATCTTGGTAATGTGTTTGCCGCGAGGCTGCGCCACGATCTCTATGCCTGTTTCTGACAGATGGTCGGGGTCGGTCATCTCTAGATATGCTTTACCACCCGGAAAGAGCATGGCAAACACCTGCTGGAAATGCATATTAACGGTGTCGAACGTAAGTAAGAACTGCTTGCGCATTTTACGCTCGATAGCAGCGGTAATCTTTACCAGCGCACTGCGTGCGGCTTCCAGGTCCTGTACCTGTGCCGCTATGTAATCAGAACGCGTCTTGAGCTTGGTGTACTCGTCCATAGCAACTTGATTGACCGGACCAATATCTGCAAGCTGACGCTTAAGGGAAGAAACCTCATGCTGCGCGGCCTCGCGATCCTCGGGCTCAGGAAGCTCAAGCGCCTCCTCTAAGGTATAGGCACCATCTGCCACAATGGCTTGGATTGCCTGTTGTACCTGCACCTCAAGCTTGCCCATGCTGACCTTAAGATCACTGGTCTGTGCCTGTGCCTGCTCGTAGGCTTTTTGAACCTCCGCTACCTGTGCGCGGGCATCATTGATGGTTTTCTTCAAAGACTCGGAGTCTGCCTCCGCCAAACTGGCTCGATCCTGCAGGCGAGAAGCCCAACTCATAGCAAGCTCATGAATAGCAGAATAGCGCTCATGCAAGGGCTGCACGCGCAGACGTACCACCTCAAGGGATCGTGCACTGTATTCCAGTGAGCTGTGGCGGCTTTCCAAACCACGCAAACGCCGTTCAAGCTCCGCTACACTGGTTTGCAAATGACGCTTGCGTTCGCGCACCAACGCAAGCTGCAGACGAGCCTCAGACAACTGGGCTGCTAGCTGAGCCTCATGCTCTGCAATCACCTCACGAGAAGCAACCACCTCTTGCAGGCTTTGTGCAATGGCATCAGCCTCCTGCGTAGCCTGCTGAGCCTGAGTACTATGCTCATCAAGTTGAGAGAGTGCCTCACTTGCACGCTGTCGTGCTTCTTCTCGACGCTTGGAAAGCTGGGCATGCTCGTTTTGCGCCTGATCGTGTTGACCCTGCAAACGCCCAATCTCAGAAGACACACTTGACAGCTCGCCTTTGCGCGACGCCACAGCACTCTTGCAATCGTCCAGCTCTTCTCGAGAAGTGCTGAGCTCTGAGCGCGTTTGTTCTACCAGAGCGCCCGCTTGTGCTAGCGCGCGTTCCAAACCGTCCATGCCCTCTTGGAGCTGGCGTATAGAACGCTTGCGCTCCAATGAACCAGCCTCGGTGCACGCGGCACTGCCTACCAGCACGCGGCCATCGGGCAGCACCGTTGTACCATCCAAGGTGGCATATACCAGCTGCGGATTGTGCTTATGTGCAGCCAGGGCCTGTGTGGCGCTGGGACAAACGCACACGTTGCCCAGCAGGGCAGATACTAAAGCGTGGGCACCAGGCGCAATGGTAAGCTGGTCCAGAAGCATGGTGCCGTCTTCAGGACGTGCAGACACACGCGTTTCTTGTGCGCTTCCTCCAACAGAGACGGCAGAGAAGTCCTTGCTGAGCAGCGTTGCATGACTGGTATCAGAAGCGGCGTGTAGAGCCTGTTTAAGCAGCAGGTCCAAGTCCTTCTCGGCAGAGGTCACCAGAGCAAAAAGGTCATCGGCAAGCAGACGCTCTACCAGCGCCTCCAGTGCTTGCGGAACCTCGATACAATCGCTCAGGCGGCCTTCTATTACAGACGCGCTTTCTTTATTGCTGAGCAACTGTGCTACCAGCGGATTTGCTGTATCGCTGGCGCGTTGAACAGCATCAAGGGCACTCAGCGACGCCTTGGCTTCACTCAAAGCCCGGCGCGCCACTTCTTCTGCCTCTGATGCCTGTACAAGCTGCTGCTTTTTTGTCTCAATGCGTACAGCAGCAGTATGTAGCTGCTCATCTAACGCGGCAAGCGCATCCGTAAGCTCTTTTTGCTTGGCCGTACGCTCCGAGAGTGCTTCATCGCAAAGCGCCATGGTTTCATCCAGCTGAGACAGACGACTCACAAACATGGAATCTTCCAGCTCCGCGTTGGAAATCTGCTCTTTAAGGCGGGCATACGCCAGGGTTTCCTGATCGCTGATGCGCTGAGCAGCGCGCTGTTCTGCCGTAAGCTGTGCAATCTTGCCATCCACGTCACGCAGCTCTTCTCGGGCAGCCATGGCCTGAGGACCAAGCTCGCTCACCTCTTGATCCAGCTGGTCAAAACGGGCGACAAGACCGGCCAACTCGTCACGATTGTGCTCGAGCTCATGGGTACGATCCGCTTTTTGTTTTTCTAAAGACGAGAGGTTCATACGCATGTCAGAGAGCTTGGCAACCATGTTCTTGCCCTTCTCTTCCAACAGACGCATATCAGAATTGATACGCCCCAGCGCATCCTGCATGCGGCGACGCTGATCTCCCAAATCCCCTACAAACAGGCCTTTTTGCTCAAGCATGGACTGGAGTTTTTCAAGCTCTGCTTGCTTCTCATCCAGCCGATAGCGTGCAAGCTCGAGCTCTGCATCGGACTCATTGCTTTTAGAGCTGAGCTGTGCCCACTCATGTTTAAGCGCGCGCAGATCATCCACTGCCAAAATGCAAGACAGCTCAGAAAGACGATTCTGCAAATCACTAGCACGCTTGGCCTTATCTACCTGGCGCTCAAGAGGGCGCAGCTGACGCGTGATCTCTCGAGCAATGTCCTTAGCTCGATGCAGGTTCTCATCCATGCTCTTAAGCTTGCGCTCCGAGCGCTCCTTGCGGCGACGATGCTTAGAGATGCCAGCGGCTTCCTCAATGAGTTGGCGGCGCTCTTCAGGGCGGCTTTGCAAAATAGCATCCAACTTGCCCTGAGAAATAATGGAATGCGTATCCTTGCCCAAACCGGAATCATGCAGGATGTCCTGAATATCCATCAAGCGTGCCGGTGCTCCGTTGATAAGGTATTCCGATTCACCAGAGCGATACATACGGCGCGTAATGCCCACTTCCGTAAAGTCCACCGGAATGGTGTGGTCAGAGTTATCCAACACCAAGGTAACCTCAGCGACGCCAACAGGCTTACGCGCGCTGGAACCAGAAAAGATAACATCTTCCATTGCCTGCCCACGCAGCATACGAGCGCTTTGCTCGCCCAAAACCCATAGCACAGCATCGGAAACATTAGATTTTCCGGAGCCATTTGGTCCTACCACAACGGTAAGACCTGGGTCATACACCATATGTGTTTTATCGGCAAAGGACTTAAAGCCCTTGAGCGTGAGCGACTTTAGATACACCGCGCGCACCCTTTCCTAAGGCATGTCTGTTACAAAGCATCGGTATCGGCTATACCCATACGCTGGAGCGCATCATGTGCAGCAGCGGTTTGGGCGGACTTTTTTGACGGACCCGAACCGCGCCCAATGTGTTTGCCATCAACCATAACCACAGCTACAAAGGTAGGCTGATGAGCAGGACCTTCTTGCGAGATAATCTTATACTCCGGCTGCAGGTGGGCATCGCTTTGAATAACTGCCTGCAGTCGAGATTTAGAACTCACCGGAACCACGGATAGATCACGCGACATATGGGGGGATAACGTACGCACCACAAAGCTGTGCGCAGCATCAAAACCAGCATCCAAGTACAAAGCAGCCACCAGGGCCTCGTAGACATTTTCCAATGCAGAGTGCATACCACGGGCACCCGTACCACGCTCGGACTCACCAAAAAAGATACAGTCAGAAAGCCCCAGCTCGTCTGCCACACGAGAAAGCGTTGCGCCAGAAACGAGAGCAATCTTCATCTGAGAAAGACCACCCTCGTCCATGTCAGGAAAGCGAGAAAACAAATCTGCTGCAACCATCCCACCCAAGATAGAGTCACCCAAAAACTCGAGGCGCTCATAGCTTTCGGAAATGGGCTTGTTTTCTGTTGCAGAAGGATGGGTAAGGGCACTACGTACCAGCTGTTTGTTGGTAAATACGTGCCCGGTGATTTTCTCGGCAGCCTCTATTTGTTGCTTAGTTGCTCCAGCCACAACTACTGCGCATTCTCGATAGCATCAACCGCATCGCCAATGCTGTTAATGCTTGCCATAACCTCGTCATCAAGGGTAAGGTCAAATTCATCCTCAAATGCTGTTACCAGCTCAAGCTTGTCAAACGAATCTGCATTAAGGTCATCAAAGGTAGTGGTCTCATCTACGTCTGCCTCATCGGCCTCCAGCGTCTCACACACAAGAGCAATAACCCTCTCAAGAATGGCTGCACGATCCATGACAGTCCTCCTTCATAGTTGCATACTTACACACGCCATAGCTAATACTACCTAGGGTCTAAAGGCTAGGCAACATCTTGAGCAATCTTGTTGCATAAATCTGCTCGAATGCAGCGTGCAGTAGCCAGCGTACCGTTCTTAACAGCTTGTACGCTCGTAGCACCATGGCCGATAAGCACCGGAGCCTTAAGGCCTAACAGCATAGCACCGCCGTTCTCGTCTCCAGACAAAGCACCTGCCACACCACGTAGTGCTGGGATGAGAAGTGCTGCGCCAAGCTTGGCTAGCAGTGATTGCTGAGCGGCTTGCTTGATGGCATGCATGAGATAGCCCGCGGTGCCCTCCAAGGATTTAAGAGCAACGTTGCCGGTAAATCCGTCACACACAATAACGTCTAAACTGCCATTAAGGATGTCGGTGCCCTCGCAATTACCCATAAAAGTACAAGCACTATCCTGTTGTAAACCCTCACGCAGAGCTGCATGGTAGGCCAAAACAACCTCAGAACCCTTGGTGTCCTCTTCCCCGTTGGATAAAAGACCCACACGCGCCTGAGTAGTCCCCAAAGCAACGTGTGCATAAGCTGCTCCCATGCGTGCAAACTGCACGATCATCTCGGGGCGCAGGTCTGCATTGGCTCCCATATCCAAAAACACGGTCTGGTGACCATTACGACCAGGAAAAATTGCGCTAATTGCCGGGCGCTTAATACCGCGAATGCGACCAATGCCCAGAGTTGCAGCGGTCAAAATAGCACCGGTAGAACCGGCGGAAAAGAATCCATCCGCCTCCCCAGCTTTTACAGCAGCACAGGCGCGCACAATGCTGGAATCCTTCTTGCTGCGCACGGCTTCTGCAGGATGTTCATCCATACCAATTTCTTGGGTGGTTATGAGCGCACGGGCGCGCTCGTGAGATGCACAAAAGTCACGAACGTACTCTTCATTACCAGCCACGAGTACACTCAGGTCTTTGTCACAGCTCAAAGCAGCCGCAATACCTTCCAGTACTACCTCGGGTTTCTCATCCCCACCCATTGCATCAACGCAAACTGTAATCATGCTTGTCCATTCTGAGCTATGAAAAGGAGGCCGGCCCCAAATAGAGCCAGCCTCCCAGGCCGATCAAAGAACAGGTGCTACTCGGTTACAATAACTTCACGATCTTTGTAGTAGCCACAATTAGGGCACACATGATGCGGAAGCTTAACGGCACCGCACTGTGGGCACACGGAGCGTGCTGGTGCGGCGAGCTTGCTGTTGGCGGAACGGCGAGTGTGCGTAGCGCCGCGGCCCTTTTTCTGTTTAGGTACTGCCATGGTTGCCTCTCTTACGTCCTTACGATATCGAGCCACCGCCCGTATCAAATCACAAATGCAGATAGTACCACATCATAGCTACAAAACCTGTGTTTTGTGCTGTCTCTGTCGTTTTATCACAATTTAACAATTTTAGTCATTCAGATCCAGCTTGCCAAGAGCAGCAAACGGACCTTCCAAAGCTGCCTGTTCTTCCTTTTTGGCGACACAACCACAATCCTGCTCATTAAGATTGGCACCGCAGTTAGGACAAAGCCCCTTACAATCCTCACGACACAACACAATATAAGGGGTTTCCATCAAAAGTGCCGACAAGAGCGCCTCTGACACATCAATGGTATCCTCATCCGAAACCAAGGAAAAGTCCACGCCCTCTTCTTCATCTGACTGCTCTTCAGAGATTGCTTGAGGCTCCTCAAACAAAAAATACTCATCTACCTCTGCAGATAGATCAAGATGGGCAGGATCCAAACACCTATCACATACACCTTCTGCCTGCGCTTTAACAATACCGGTGACTAAAATACCTTCACCGGCATTGGTAAGCACCAGATTGTAGCTAATGCCTTCTGGCAACATAAAGGTATGATCACCCAGAGAAAAGCTCTCTTGATCTATGTGACCGTCTAAGGAAAGTGTATCGCCTAGATTGGCAAGGCGATCATCTACCTTAACGACAAGTGCTTCTAGTTGGCTCACGGTATGACTCACACTAACTACCAAGGTACGTTATTGGATGTATTGCGTGCCCCTGAATTCTCATCCAAGGTCTGGCGAACACGAGAAACAGTACTGGTAAGTGACTTGAGATTATCCTCAAGGTGAGCAAGAACAGACTCTGCATACTCTTCTGCATTGTAGCGGGTATCACGCTCGTACTGCTGAGCCTGATCACGGATATCATCAGCTTGTTGCTGAGCCAAGCGCACAATCTCCTGGTCCCCAGCAAGGATCATTGCCTGCTGCTGAGCATCTGCAATAATGGAATCGGCCTGCTGCTGAGCGCGAGACAAAATCTCGTCTTCTTCCTTGAGGATGCGGCGAGCATTCTGGAACTCTTCGGGGAAACGTCCACGAATCTCATCCAAAATCTCAAACACGTCACCAGAATCAATGATCTTCTTCTGGCCACCGCCACCAAAGGGGGCGCGTGCATCTGCCACAATTCCTTCAAGCTCGTCTACCAAGCTTTCGATTTCCTCACCTGGCTGCATATAAGGGTCTCCTTTCGTGAGGACAAGCTGTTCTGGTACCCCAAAGAGGCGCCCAGGCCACAAATTTGCATTCTTAATGAGCAAAGTATACAGGTTTTTGGTAATACACGCCAACTACCATGTGTTATACACAAGCTTAACGGCAAGCTTACTCATACGTACATGAATACCATAATCCAAACGTAACGTAATCCAAATGCTTAAAGATAGTTATATCTGCCTAAAGCGCTCATCCAATTTTTTCTCTACGCTTGGCGGAACAAGCAGGTGCACATCTGAGCCAAAACTCGTCAGCTCACGTACCACAGAAGAAGACACGCAACCCAGCTCAGGGCTTGACATCACAAAAATGCTTTCGATGCCAGGTGCCAAGCGTGCATTAAGATCTGCCTGTTGAAGCTCATACTCAAAATCCGTTGTAGCGCGCAAACCCTTTACCACGCCGCTCGCATCAACATCACGACAAAAATCAACGAGAAGTCCTTTGAGGGGTGCTACATCCACCCCTTCTTCAATCCATGCTTCTTGTAGGGCATCGCGTACCATCTGCACGCGCTCTTCTAGCGTAAAGACCGGACCGCTCCCGTTTTTGCTCACCGATGCTGCCACAGCAACGGTTACGCGCGGACAAATTCTTCGTGCACGCCTAATAACATCCAAATGCCCATAGGTCACAGGATCAAAGGTACCCGGCACGACCAGATGTGAAATAACGTCCTGTTCTGCCTGAGGCTTATTCATCTGTGCACTCCACTCGTAGTAAGTCAACCTGGGTAGTACCATAGCGCTTTTGCTTAAGACTGTGAGCAAAATCCAAGCTCAGCCCTGGTGTTTTGACAGCGTGTTCATACAAAATCAAGGCATCAGGCGTCAAAGCCGCAGATGCATACAGTGTCCTCACCATATCTGCAACCTGCTCACAGCTTATTGCATATGGTGGATCCAACAACACAAGACCAAAGGGATGGGCAGAAAAAGCCTGCATGTGAGCCAAGGCAAAGCTATCGGCTCTGAGTACAGCAAAGCTGTTTGGGCCAGCTCCCACTCCAGACAAATTATTTTTTATAATCTGTACATTCTTATGGCTCAGGTCAACAAAGGTGGCATGTGCAGCCCCGCGGGACAACATCTCTATGCCCAATGCACCCGATCCCGCAAATCCGTCCAGAACATACAGACCGCTCATATCCAAACCACAGGCAGAAAGCACCATGGATGCCATAGACTCACGCACACGATCGGTGGTTGGACGCGTTACCTCACGCCCCTCAGGAGCCGCTAATGGCTTGCCGCGCCATCTACCCCCAACTACTCTCACGAGCCTTCTACCTCCTCAAAGTAAGCACCAAATCTATCTCGTACCTCAAGTGCTAAGCTCGGGTGAGCACTCAGGTCCGCGTCGTGAGCCAGTATGTCCTGCGTGTCCTTACGCGCTTGTGCTGCCAGCTGCTCATCCTGAGCTAAATCCACATAGCGCAACGTTACACCACCGCTTTGTCTAAAGCCCAGCACTTCTCCCTCATGACGCAAGCGCAAATCCATCTGGGACAACTCAAAGCCATCATCTGTGGCTTCTAGCGCTGCAAGACGCCTACGCGCAGGCGATCCTTTCTTGGCACTGGTCGAGAAAAACACCGAACCCGCATGCTTTCCTCGTCCTACACGACCACGCAATTGATGCAGCGTTGCCAAGCCAAAACGCTCGGAGTCATGCACCAATAATACGGTTGCATTAGGTACATCTACCCCAACCTCAATGACGGTAGTACTTACCAGCACATCAATCTTTCCTGCTCTAAAATCGCTCATAACCTGATCTTTTTCCTGCGCAGACATACGACCAGTGAGCAGACCAACCCTCATAGTGCAAAACACGGAGCGCGCAAGCTCCTTATACACCGCGTGAGCAGAATGGAGTCGAGGCGGCAAGGTATCGGTTTGGGGGGCATCATCTGCCATATCTGTACCGTAATCTGCCTCATCAATCAGCGGGCAAACCACATAAGCCTGATGGCCAGCCTCATGAGCTTCTCGGATGCATCCATAGGCAAGATCAAGGTTTTCTTGAGCCAATACCTGTGTGCTCACCCCTGCACCCAAAACGGGACGATGTGCAATACGACTGATCTCCATATCCCCATACAAAGACAGCGCCAAGGTGCGCGGGATGGGCGTTGCGGTCATGGCAAGTAAATCTGCGCCCCTTCCCTTTTTGCGCAAGGCGCTGCGTTGGTCAACACCAAAACGATGCTGCTCATCTATCACAACCAAAGAAAGCCGAGAAAAGACAACATCTTCTGACAACAAAGCCGTCGTACCAAAGACCACAGAGATATCCCCCGCTGCAAGCGCTTGCGTTGCTTGACTGCGCTGCTCTTGAGGAGTGGAGCTCACAATGAGCGCCCAACCAATACCGGCAGCATCCAACAGCGGACCGAGCTTCTCGGCATATTGACGTGCCAACACAGACGTAGGTGCCATCATCGCAGCTTGGGTGTGGGAGTCTGCCACAGCAGCCAAGGCCATAGCAGCAACAGCCGTCTTACCCGTACCCACATCGCCCAACAACAAGCGGTTCATAACCTGGGATGAGGCCATATCGGCAAAGATTTCTTCTACCGCTTTTTGCTGCTCAGAGCTCAGCGAGAAAGGCAGCGCAGCCACAAGTGCCTGTACATGGGACCCGTTCACACGATGTGTGCAAGCGGTCACATCCTGTAGAGCGAGGCGCTTACGCGTTTGAAGGGCAAGCTGTAAACAGAACAGCTCGTCATAGGCAAAGCGCGTTCGTGCCGCAGCAGCACTGACCATGCTGGAAGGAAAATGAATTTCTCGCACGGCACGAGCAAAGCTCATAAGTCCCCGTGCAGACACCAGCTGGGCAGGAAGATAGTCATACACATTACCGCGATCCGCCAAAGCAGCGGAGACAATGCGGCGCATCCAGGCAACGCTTAAGCCTTCACTTACATGGTGGACGGGTAGAATGCGAGAGTAGTCGCTCTGCTCGCCAGCGGATGCCAACACCTCATAAAACGGACTTTTTATCTGCTTGAATCCATAGGCAAAGGTGATTTTGCCAGAAAGCGCCAGCATATCGCCCTCATGAACCTGTTCTGCTACCCAGGGCTGCTTAAAAAACGTGGCCATAATGACGCCCGTGTCATCTACGACGGACAGCTCAACCACGCTCATACGTGGACGAGGACGTTTAGCCACGACCTTATCGACCACGCCCACCACCGTCACCGTAGCACCAACGTCAGCGCGGGCAATGTCTACCTTGTGGGAAAAATCAAGATAGCGATGAGGCACTGCCAAAAAAAGATCGCGCAGCTGCACGATGTTGAGACGCGCCAGTGCCTCATCACGCGCCTCAGATACATAGCGCAAGCGCGAAACGCTGTCAGACAAAGCAAGGGTGCACCCCATGCGGTCAGAAACATCGGCTACCGCAGGCACACCCTTATGTGAAGTATCTACTGACGACAAGAGCGTTCAAACTACTCTAAGTTTTGCTTATTCAATCGAGAAAATAACAGGGTACAGGGGCTGTTCACCACGCTGGGAATCAATCTCCAGGTCCGGCTGAACCTGCTCGATAGCAGCGCACAACGCCTCAAAGTCCTCATCGGAAAGGTCAGAACCTGCAAGAATGGTAAGCGTGTCGCCTTCTTCCTGCTGCTGCATGCGATTGATAATATCCAAAGTAACGTCATGCACACTGCTGCCAACAGCCTCGATAACTCCTTGAACAATGCCAATTACATCACCGTTGTGAATGGGGGTACCATCTGCTGCTGCGGAATCACGAACCGCCGTGGTGACCTCGCCATCACGAACCGCTGCCGCTGCCTCGGTCATGGCTGCAATATTGTCATCCAGCGAGGCATCAAAATCGACGGCAAAGAGTGCTGCAAAAGCTTGAGGAACGGTCTTGGTGGGAACGACGCCAACACAGCCCTCATCAAAAGCACCACAAGCAGCCTCTGCGGTCATGCGAATATTAGAGTTGTTGGGAAGCACAATGACCGTATCGGCATTGACCTTATTCACAGCAGCAATAATATCTGCAGTGCTGGGATTCATGGTCTGGCCACCAGATACCACCACGTCTACACCCAAGGACTTGAGAATATCTGCTTCTCCGGCACCAGCAGCTACCGCCACAAAACCAAGCTCCTTATGAGGAAGAGGCTGGTCCTCCTGCAACACCTCTTGTGTTTGCTGCATATGAGATGCTTGCTGGTCGGAGGCAATTTTTTCTGTGCGCTCCTGGGCCTCAAGATCCATGTTGTGGATAAATACGTTAAATACCTGGCCATATTGGAGCATGTACTTCAAGACCTGGTCTGGAGTATTGGAATGAACGTGCACCTTATACGTGGGGTTATCGCCTACCAAAAGCTCGCAGTCGCCCATGGTAGACAAAAACTTGAGTGCCGCAGCTTCATCAAACGTCTCATCATTTGCCTGGAACAAGAACTCGTTGCAATAACGAAACTCCGAACCCTCCCAGTCATCATTAAGCTCAATAGCAACCTGTGCGCTTACCTGCGCCTTAGCTTGAGCCTCGGCCTCTGACGGGCTTGCAAGCGTGGGAGAGAACTCTAAGGTGGTGTTATTGCCCAACGCGCAGTTAACAAAGGCTTCTAAAAAGGTTGCAAAGCCAAAAGCACCTGAGTCTACCACGCCGTTCTCTTTAAGCACGGGAAGCAAATCTGGTGTACGTGCCACGGATTCATAGGCTTCTACCACCAGGCTGTTAAGCGTATCTTCTACGGATAGTTTGGCAGCAGCGCACTCTGATGCCTTGGTGGTTATGTCACGCAAAACGGTAAGAATGGTGCCCTCTACCGGCTTGCGAACCGCCTGAAAGGCAACCTTTTGACTACGTTGGAAGGCGTGAGCAATATCTGCAGAGCTGAGGTTATTCTCGTCAGCCTCTACCAGACCCTCTGCAACACCGCGCAAAATTTGGGAGGTGATAACACCAGAATTGCCGCGGGCGCCCATCAAGGAACCATGAGTGATGGCCTTTGCAATAGCATCCATAGAAGCATCTGTATCAAGCGCATTGAGCTCATTCACAACCGTTCCCAACGTAAGAGACATGTTGGTACCGGTGTCCCCATCTGGTACAGGGAACACGTTGAGTTTGTTAATGTCCTCAGCCTTGGCGGCGACTACTTGTGCAGCAACAGGAAAGCATTTCCTGACGACGGAAGAAATCATGGGTTAGATCCTCGGTTCTATAAACGGTCTGACGCTGGGGCTGTACTAGTGAGTACGCATACCCTCGATGTGGACAGTGACAAGTACGGAATCAATCTCGGCAATTCTCTTGATAAGAAATGCCACGTTATCCTTAAGATTGGCAGACACGGTAGACATGTTTACGCCCTCTTCTACGATGACGTGCATATCAATTGCCAGCTGACCATCTTTGAGATCTACGTCAATTCCCTTGCGCAAACGACTGTTAGGAAGCAAGCGCGCTACGCCCTCATTTGCGTCGATAAAGGCCATGCCCACGATGCCATATGCTTCAAGTGCTGCATACCCTGCTAAATCCGCAATGCAATCATTAGAGACCCTCAAGGTACCGGGTACGGAATCTGCCATGCCCTCTCCTCTCGATAAAAACGCCGAATGCGTTGAAATATTTTCCCGCTTTAACCTCATTAAGTATAGACCACCAAGGATTTTACTCACAAAATGACAAAGCCTCACCACGCTGTTACCAATACTTTGGGCGCACCACTACGAAACCAACACATCATCAGGGTTTTTCTTTTTGCAAAACGCTGCTGCTGTGCTAATATAATCCAGCTTTGTGTCATTGCGTGCACCTGCGCGTGCACTCCAACGGAGGTAGTAACCATGTCGAAGGTATGTGAAGTCTGCGGTAAGCACGCTGTTGCTGGTCGCTCTATTAGCCACTCCCACCGCACCGTCAATCGTAAATTTAAGCCAAACATTCAGTCCGTTAACGTTGTTGTTGATGGTCACCGTCAAAAGATGAACGTCTGCACCACCTGCCTCAAGTCTGGCAAAGTTGCTCGTTCATAACTGTAAGCGCACCGTCTAGGTGCGTGTACTTTGTATTTACAGGCCTCCTTCGGGAGGCTTTTTGTTTACCCTATGGCTTTGTGTGCAAGAAGGCAGCTACGACGCCCTGTGCACAGCTAATGCAGGCATCCGCTGTTTGTACGCGATTAGAGATTCCCCTATCGAGCAACACGGGAAGCTCCAACTGCTCCACTTCCCAAGCAAAGCCCTTCTCGCTCAGCACCGTATGAGGAGTAAGCGCTACTGCCGAGAAGTTCTTACCTACCGCATCTTCTGTAAGCGTCCATGACGCAGTCCCTGTATCAGAGAGCACCTTGCAGATAAAATCATCCTCTACCAGCGTGGGGCAAAGCTGGGCATAGTGTGCCATGACGCCGTATACGCACAGCGCATGGTCTGGCTTGCCGCCGGTGGCACAGCTCACCACCAACTGCACGCGCACATGATTGTCCTGCCCGTACGCAGCAGCAGCTTTACAGGCCAGGTCGAGGTCTGTGTAATCTTTTTCTGGCGAGAAAAGCTTTGCGGGAACCCGCTTGTCCTCTATCCACGCACGCGCCTCAGCAGAAATGGTGTCCGCATCCCCTACAAATAAATCTGGTACTACACCAGCGCGTATGAGCGCATTGGCACCACGATCTACGGCAATGATGCACTGAGCATCCTGGGAAAGCTTGCGTATAAGATCCGCAGAACTGGGTTCTGGAGAACCAGCTATCAATAAAACGGTATGTGTGGTCTGCTGCATTGTAGACTTCTTATCTCAAAGTTTTTATCGCGAGGTTTACTTGGTGGGGTACGACTGCAAATCCGCAAGGGAAATATCCTCATATATGTGCGTAAACAACGTAGCATGAAGACGCAAAAAGTCCTCATCGCGCTTATCGTGCGCATTAAAGACGCACACATTAGGAAATCCTGCACGCTCAGAGGTAGTAAGGCCAAACGGAGCATCCTCAAATACCCAGGTTGTCTCTTTAGTGGTACCAAGCTTTTTTAGCGCATAGTAATAGATATCTGGCTCAGTTTTGGTGAAATTGTTTTCTTCCGCGCTGACAATATCTACAAAAAACTTGGACAAACCAAGATGATCCATGCACAGACCAACTTCTTTGGCTCCGGTAGAAGTACAAATGATCATGGGGATACCTGCGTCTTTGAGCTGATCCAAGAACGGCTTAACGGCAGGCCATGCTTTGATCTCTGAGGCATACGCATTGCTAATATTCTGGGATAATTCTTGTGCTAGCTGCTCGGCAGAAGCGGGAATAGCAAGAGCGTTGCGCAGCGTATGGATCTCTTCATCCAAGCTGACCGCCTCACACTCATGCAAGATTTTCTCGATCTGAGGCGTCATAGCAAAGCCATGGCTGGCAAGCAGGCGGGGAAAGGCGTCCCACCACATATACATAGAATCAACCAGCGTGCCGTCACAGTCAAAGATTGCGCCGCTTATTGCCATACAAGTTCCTCCATCAAATAAAATGCGTGCAGGGTTCATGGTAAAGCCTTTTTGCGTACAATGTCGAGAGGTTTTAGCCCACACTTAGGGTACAGTAACCAACGCAGTAGTATCTTTGCATAATTTCGGAGGCTTTTTGTATGGCTCGGTATGACTATCATTGCCCATCCTGCGGCAACACATTTGAGGTTGAGCATCCCATGTCGGAACGACCAGAAATAGCCTGCCCTCGTTGTGGTCATACGGCCGAGAAAGTCTTTGCGGCAAGCGGTATTAAGTTTGAAGGCACGGGTTTTTACAATACCGATCAGCGCAGCAAGGGCAGTAGCCTATCCGGCAAGAAATAAGCCACGCCCTCGCACTATTGTTACCCTTATCTGTGCACGAGACTGTGCACGAGAAGCTATCCTTGCATTTCCTTGCATTAGAAAATAGAGTCATGCAGGCCCGGTTCGGAAATGGATGAGCCAAATGAGCCATCACGATACAGACGGGTTGTATATGACGTGGTATTGTCTATAGAACTCACCACAATGGAATGGGTCTGGATTGAGCCGTCAGGATTGTGCTTAACACCAGCCAACATACTGCCATCCGTAATACCCGTCGCAACAAAATGGATATCGTTGGTACGCACCATTTCATCCATGGTAATAGCTTGATCGGTATCAAAGTCACAGGCAGCTGCCACTGCCTCGCGTTCTCCCTCTTCTGTAAAGTGAAAACGCGCCTGGAAAAAGCCGCCTAAAGCCTTAAGACCAGCGCAAGCCAAAACACCTTCTGGTCCGCCACCCTCTCCCAACATGAGGTCTGCGCCCGTGTTGGGAATAGCTGTTGCAAGTGCGGCCTGCACGTCACCGTCATAGACCAATTTAACCCGTGCACCCGTTGCACGAACCCGTTCGATAAGCTCTTTGTGACGGGGACGATCGAGAATACATACCATGACATCATGGACAGGCTTATGCAATGAACGAGCTACCGCCGCAATATTTTCTTCGGGGGTTTTATCGATGCCCACCGCCTCGGGGTGAACCGCAGGACCACAGGCAATTTTTGCCATGCGCTTAACCGGAGCATTGAGTAAGGTTGCACGAGGCGCAAAAACTATGGCAGAAATCGCATTGCGCTGATTGTTGGCAACCAGATTAGTGCCCTCAATGGGATCGACGACAATATCCAAAGAATCGCCACCACGGCCAAGGGTCTCCCCTGCCACCAACAGACCATCATGCTTTTGTTTGTTGTCCGTATCGTTTTGCTCAAGCGGTGTATCGGTAAGCACACGCTGACCAATAACCACATGACCCGACATGCTCATAGCACCTAAGCCGTGGCGCACCGCCTTCATGGCAGCGGCATTGGCCGCAATTTTATCTGCACGCCCCGCCCACTTGGAGGCTTCGATAGCTGTTGCCTCACACACACGCTGAAAATTAGAAATTAAACTCTGACGCACGGCCACACTCCTCACGCTTGTTGTGCAGGATTTACCATGCATGCAGCGTAACGAACTTGTGCAAGTGTTAGGCTCGTCTCACAAAACGCGCGCAAAAATGACCGTCAAACGACCCCATTTTTGGGTGTGAGCGGAACATATCCTCATCTGTTACACAATTTGCAAACAACTCGTACGCCTGCCTATACTGCTCTTTAAGAGCACGAACAGCAGGGGCATCCAAGGGTGAAACCAACTCAAAATGCTGGCCAATTTCTGTTTGCAAAAAAGCATGAACCACTGCTTCATTTTCTTGCTTGAGTACAGAACAGGTGGAATATATGAGAGTACCGTCCTTTTGCACACGGCTTGCAGCAGAGATAAGCATGTTCAGTTGAAGAGCCACAATGGACTGTGCATTATTGGGCTGTACTGCTTCTGGCGTAAGCGTCCAAGCACGTTCTGGATGACGACGCATAGTACCCGTGCCTGAGCAGGGAGCGTCTACAAATACTACATCAAACGCATGACGCAGCGGCTCGGGCAGGGTTTGACTTGGAGCGAACAGGTCATCTTTGTGTGTATGGACACCCAAGGCACAGCCGTCATAGCAAACAGACTGACAAAAGCCAGCCCATCCTTGTTGCAAACGACGATTTGCAATGTTGGTCTTAAAAGAAGAGCTATCCACACCAACCAGCTGTGCAGGGCCACCTGCTTGGTAAGCAAGTGCTTGGAGCAAAAGAGACTTGGTAGCTCTGCCCTGACCAATTTCTAAAATGCGAGAACTAGGCTTTGGAGAGGCAGCGTAACAAATCATGCGTGCAGCAAGATCGCTCACCACAACATCCGTTTGTTTTACCAACTGAGATGAGGTAAGAGCAGCAGCATTACACAGCTGCCATACATCCGGAAGGGATGCATCTTCTACCTTGATATGCTCCTTATTGAGCAATGTACGTGCTTCTTGAGGGCTATGCTTACCCACATTGGCAGACAGCCACAGCGGCGCTGGCTCATGAGCACACAAAGCCATCTCGCAGGCGTTCTGCAAACCGAGAGAATCTACCAGCTGTTGCACAAGCCAGCTGGGTGCAGCCATCACCAGTGAGAGCTCTTCAATTGTTGGAATTGTCTGCAGCGAAGCCGGCTGCAGTGAGGCTACCTGTGGTGGAGCCGACTGCACTGAGGCTACCTGTGCTGGAGCCAACTGCAACAAAGCACTATTCACCGCTCTGAGCGCAGCAGCCACCCGTGGTGCATCTTGTTCTGCAATGCGACGCAACACCGCATTGGCCATACCAGCAGCACGAGGAACCACGCTGCGCACCAACTCCACACCTTGATTAACCGCGGCATTGGCAGGAGTTTGTAAATAGCACAGCTCATAGGCTGCTATACGCAGTGCATCGCGCACCTGTGGTTGGATTTTGGCAGGCTTAGTAGCGTGACTGTTTATAAACTCATCTAACAGGCCCCAAGAAAGCGTAACACCCAAAACGAGGCGTTGAACAAAACCAGCATCGCGCGCGTCCATAGCACGAAGTTCTGGAGACAAGCGCACTATATCACGCGCATATCCCGCACGACGACGCACTTCTCCCACAATACCAAGGGCAACAGTACGCGCTTGGGTTGCATGACCAGCAGATGGATGACCAGCACGTTGCTTTATAGCTTTGCCCACGTATGTCCCTCACCGCGCAAACCTGCAAACCATGCCCAAGCAGCCATATCACGCTTGCCATCAGGGCGAATGGCGATAAGTTCAAGCACACCCTCAGCGCAGCCTGCATATACCTTTTTCTGTGCCGCCACAAGCTCTCCAGGAGCAACAGCAAGCGTATCTGCTTGAGCCTCAGAAACAACACGAGCCTGTAACACACGCACGCTTTTATCGGCAAGAGCTACACGGGCGGGAGCGGCATCGGAAGAAGCCTGTACCAGCAAGGCATTGTGTGCAGCAGAAACCTGAGGCGACAAAAACATCTCGGTCTTTGTAAGCTTATGGGCATAGCTAACTTGGGACTCATCTTGCTCATGCCACACAGCACTTCTCTCTGCAAGAGTTGGGAGTGCTTCTACCAGTGTTTGAGCACCCAAAGAAGCAAGCCGCTGCGTAAGCTCCGCGGTATTGCTGTTGCCTATTTCTAGATCTGCCTGAGCACAGTACGCACCAGCATCCAACTCATGTACCACACGCATAATGGACACACCGGCACGACTATCCCCTGCTAAAATGGCGCGCTGGATGGGGGCAGCACCGCGCCAGCGAGGCAGCAAAGACGCATGGACATTAACACAATCTATGGTGGGAATGGCCAGCAGCTCATCGGGCAAAATACAACCATAAGCAGCAACCACAATAATCTCCGGACGAGCTGCTCGAATGGCATCCAAAGCAGCATCTGTCATACGAGCAGTCTCCAATACCGGCAAACCAAGCTCACCGGCACGCTTTTTAATGGCAGAAGGCTCAAGCTTCTTCCCACGCTTGCGCACTGCATCCGGACGTGTTACCACAAGGGTGACCTCAAAAGCCTCCGCAACAGCCTCGAGCGACGGAACAGCAAAATCGGGTGTACCCATAAAAACAATGCGCATGAGACTCCTAGTCAATCTCTGTATCACCAGGACGAGCACCAGCGGCTAAGGCCTGCTCATATTCACGCATAGCGGCCGCACGCTGGGCAATAGACAGGTGATCCACCATGGTTATGCCATGCAAATGATCAATCTCATGTTGCAAACAGACAGCCAGCAGATTGCCGTCTGCCTCATACTCCATAAGCTCGCCATCCAAATTAAGCGCATGAACCACCACATGAGAAGGACGTTCTACCGGCACACTAATACCAGGAAAGCTTAAACAGCCTTCGTTGTATACTTTGGGAGCACCATCTGCTGTAATGATCTCTGGGTTAATTAAAACGTAAGGATTTTTCTTCCCTTCTGCATAATCCACATCAATCACAAGTATCTGGATGGTCTCGCCAACCTGCGGAGCAGCCAAGCCACAGCCATCAGCCGCATACATATCCCTCAACATGCGTTTAGCCAGCTTCTTGATGTTGTCATCTATGTGCTCAATGGGAGCACATTCCTGTTTAAGACGGGGATCTGGTGACAAAACAATGTCATCAAGGGCGCTCATAGTATCTCCTTATGTGTTGCACGTACGACCTTACACATAAGCATGCTAGCAAACAGCCATAAACAGCTGCTGGCAGCCCTTACAGCAAATCGTACGCATCAATGTCCAATGCCATGTTCATACCCAACTTTGGCTTTATCTGTGCGGCGCAGGTACTCAACACACAACCAGGATGGGAATCAAGAGGTGATTTTACAAGAATGTGGAACCTAAACCGGTCTTTAACCTTAGCTTTTACACATTCTGCTGGTCCCAAAATATGCCAACCATCCAAATCCTCTACTTCCTCACGCAGCACCGCAGCAAAATCAGCTGCAGTTTGCTTAACGTCCCGTTCATGGTTTCCCCACACCACCACATTGGAAAGGCGCGTATAGGGTGGATAGGCTGCCTCTTTGCGGTCGAGAAGCTCAGGCTCTAAAAACACCGTACGGTCATGCAAAGCCACCGCCCGAATTGCTGGATGAAAGGCCCAGTAGGTTTGCACAATCACACGACCCTGCTTGGTGCCACGCCCTGCACGCCCCGCTACCTGTTCCAGCAAATGATAGCTCCGTTCTGCAGCACGAAAATCTGGCAGCTTAAGCGTGGTATCCGCATTGATAACACCTACGAGCGTAACCTCTGGAAAATCAAGACCTTTTGCAATCATCTGCGTACCAATGAGTACCGCACAGGAACTTGCATCAAACTGTTCCAGCAGCTGCTGATGAGCGCCTTTGCCTTTAGTGGTATCCGCATCCATTCTAATAATGTCTACATCGGGTCCTAACAGCATGGCAAGCTCATCCTCTACCCGCTGCGTACCCACACCAAACTGTGCCAAATAGCGACTCCCACAATTGGGACATTTGGTAGAGGGATCGGGAAATGCGCGGATGGGCCAGCTGTTGCCACAACTATGGCACATGAGCTCATGGGTACGTTCATGATAGGTAAGCGAAGTTGAACAGTGCGGGCACGTAGGAACACAGCCACATTCACGGCACATCAAAAAGTTGGCAAAGCCGCGGCGATTAAGCAACAGTACGGCCTTCTCGCCCCGAGTAACCACATCATGCAAGGCTGCTACCAGCGGTTGTGAGAAAATAGAGCGGTTACCTTGCGAGAATTGCTGCGTCATATCCACAATCTCCACGCGCGGCAACACCGAGCTACCCGGCCTCTCATTCATAACAGCACGGGTCCACTGTGCACCCGCATAGCTGCCCATCTGTGTGCGCGCAAGGCTTTCTAATGACGGCGTAGCGCTTCCCAAAACCAGCGCAGCCCCACGCAACTGAGCTAACTGTGCCGCTACTTCACGTGCATGATAGCGTGGACTTGAGTCCTGTTTATAGGAATTCTCGTGCTCCTCATCAATCACGATAAGACCAACATTGTGTAAGGGAGCAAACAAGGCAGAGCGTGCACCCACCACCACATGAGCCTGGCCTTGGCGCACCATATCCCATTGATCGTAGCGCTCACCAGCAGAAAGACGGGAGTGCAACACTGCCACATCTGAACCAAAACGAGAGCGAAAGCGACCAACCGTCTGAGCAGTAAGCGAAATCTCTGGCACGAGCACCAAAGCACCCTTACCCTGCTCGCGCACCTTTTGAATTACCGCAAGATACACCTCGGTTTTGCCAGAACCGGTAACGCCATCCAGCAAAACTACATCTCCCTTGCCCGCCTCACAAGCAGCATCAATGGCCGCAAGCGCCTCTTGCTGGCCGCAAGTAAGCTGCTTGGGCCGAGCAGCATGGGCACTGGAGAGCGTGGTGTTGTCATAGCCACGAACCCGGCGCTTGGTATATATATGCACTACATCCTTAGCCTCCAGCGCACGCACAGCACTGGCTGCTCCCACAATGGTGGCATTAAGCTCGGACATGCGCATTGAGCCTGAAGTAAGCGCTGCTAACACCGCACGCTGACGGGCAGCATTTTTACGAGGGACAAATTCCTGAGCAGCAGGTGCAAGCTCAATCCACCTATCGTCCACCGCACCCGTGGCTTCACACACCAATTCCCACGGACTTGAGGCATCTTTTCTGCGCACGCGCATGGATTGACCAGGTGCAATAAATAAACGCAGACAATCAGAAAGCGGGGCTGCGTAGTGCTCACAGATCCACCACGCAAGCTCCACGGCCTTCTCATCAAAGGCAGCGGGCATAAGAACGCGCTCTATAGGCTTGATTTTATTGTCCGCAACACCTATAGGCGCTCGGTCCACCACAGCAATGACATATCCAACTACCGCTCGATGAGAAAAGCTCACGAGCACCGTTGTTCCCACCGTACACGAAGGCTCCAACTGAGCAGGAATGCGGTAATCAAATGCAGTGCTCAAGGAACGCGTTGGGATGTCCAACACTACCGATGCATACATATTTCCCTCCTTACTCAGCCTCTTCTATTCTACTTACAAATTCGTAATAGTTATCCCATTTGGCAAAGATCCAGAGTGGTGCTGCTACACTATACCCGTTATATTTTTGACGAGAAGGCAGATATGAAAACTATTCGCTATACGCTTCGTCTTTTGGCGCGTAACTTTTGGACCTTGCTTGGCTTTGAAGCGCTCTTGCGACTGATAACCACTTTTGCGTTGGTACCACTTGTTCAATTCTTTTTAGATCGTCTGATGGCTTTTTATGGCTATTCCTTTATCACCTTGGAAAGCCTGCCCGCATTTTTAGCACATCCAGGTGTTGTTGTAGCCATCCTATTTCTCTTGTTGGTGCTCTCTGCCATTTCTATCTTTGATGTCTCTGCCATTCTTCTCATCTTTGATCAATCGAGAGAAGATAAAAACATCACCATGCGCGAGGCCTTGAGCTTTGGTCTTAAACAATCCATACGCACCTTTTATCCGCGCAACATCCTTTTGCCTTTGTATGCCTTATTGTTGGTGCCGCTCCTCAACTTAGGCATTACCTCAAACATCATTAACTCGATTCCTATTCCAGAATTTATCCTGGACTACATTCTGGAAAATCAGACCTTTACCATTATCTATGTACTGCTTGCCTTGGCTTTGGGCTACGGTTTTATCCGCTTGATTTACACCTTCCCCAGCTTTTTATTGGAAGGCCAATCGTTTGTTAAGTCTGCAAGGCACTCAATTCACTTGACGAGAAAACATTTTTGGGGTGACTTGGTTTCCATTGTAGGACTCAAGCTTTTGTTTGATGTTTTACTCATTGTTATTGTGGCCATTCCCAGCATGATTGCTGTGCTGGCATTTTTAAGCAATGCAGGCGTGTTTATCAAGTCGGTTGTAGTGGGCATTGTTGCTGGTACCGCAATTACTCTCATGCTCTTGACCTTTATTTTAGGTTCAGCCACCAGTTATGCAATTGTATGCACGCGCTATTGGAATCGCCTGACTGAAGTGGGAGAAGAGATCCCCAATCCTGAACCTCCCAAATGGATAAAGCGCCCAACCTCTCCAACCAATCGCTGGATTATTGGCATTACTGCCCTGAGTTACCTGGTGTTGTGCGTAAGTGCTGCGTCATATTCACAGTACTCCATTAGCACCGAAGACCTAGATGAGAGCGAACCTGCTCCTCGCGTTGAAGTGACTGCTCACCGTGGTGCCAGCAAGCAGTATCCAGAAAACACAATGGCCGCTTTTCGTGGTGCCAAACTGCAGGGAGCAGACTGGATAGAACTCGATGTTCAGCAAAGCAAGGATGGCGTGCTGTTTATCTCTCATGACTCTAACTTTATTCGTATCTCTGATGTTAACAAAAACGCCTGGGAGCTGACGTACGCAGAGATTGCCAAGCTCGATGCCAGCGGTCTTTTGAATAAACAATACAAGGGTGAGCGCTACCCCACCCTTAAACAAGTGCTTGCTTGGGCAAAAGCTAATGATATGCGCCTTAATGTTGAGCTTAAGCCCAATAAGCATTACACCAATCTTGAAGCACAGGCTGCCCAGGAAATTCGCGATGCAGGCATGACAAACAACGTTATTCTTGCTTCACAAAGCTATGACTGTGTAAAAAACATTGCACAGGTTGCCCCCGATATGTCCCGCGCTTATATCATAAGCTTGGTATACGGCAAGATTAATGAGCTCAATGCAGCTGATATTTACTCCGTAGAAGAAAACAGCTGCACACAGCGCTTTGTACAGTATGCTCACGATAATGGCAAACGAGTCTTGGCATGGACTATTAACAGGCCCGCTAATATGGAGCGTGCCTTAGAAAATGGTGTAGATAACATCATTACCGATGACGTTCCTACTGCTCAAAGCGTTATAGCAACTGATTCAATCGAGATAACGGTAGACTCTCTCCTCAGCAATATGTACTACTACCTCATGGAAATGTAGCTTAATAGGCTTACGCATGGAGCTGTAGGCTTATACAAAAAGTCTGCCAACTGCTGTTACCTTGTACAGAGGAATGCTGGGCGCACCCTTGGTTACATATCCGGAGGCTGCCTCAATTACCTGTCCGTTGCCAATATAGATTGCTACATGTCCAGGCCAAAAAAGAAGGTCTCCGCGACGCATATCCGACGTGGATACTTTAAGAATCTTAGGATCTGCCCTCATATCATTGGCATAGTGATCGTGGTTCCAACTGTAGTAATGATCATAGGGTGAGTATCCAGCAGGATCCATGCCCACGGAATACATGCATTGCAAAACAAGACCGGCGCAATCAACACCAACGCCAGGAGCACACGCATAATCCCAGATATACGGTGTACCAATATACAGATTTGCAGTAGCAATAAACGCTTCTACGCATTCATCCCTTGTCGCGTTATAACCAATCCCCAAAGGAGCAACATACGAGAAAGGCCAGGTGCTCGATTTAGGACTCACCGCTTGTCCGTTAATGGGATAGTAATACGAAGGGTTTTGATAATTTGCATTGGTGCAAATACCAGAGTAGGTAAAGTTACGCCAATATCCGTTGATAACATGCCAACCAGTAGCCATGGCGCCAGAGTTATGAAGCCAATACCAATGACCGGACTCGTACAACCAGCCTGTCTTCATGGCACCCGAAGTTGGATCGAGCCAATACCAATGACCGTTGTGTTGGAGCCATCCTGTTTGCATAGCTCCATTGCTCTTGAGGTAATACCACAAAGCTCCTTGTTTTTGCCAGCCAGTAAGAGCTGCGCCTTGCGATGAGAAAAGATACCAGCCATCAGCCTCTTTTACCCAACCCTGTGCAATACGCCCACCATGGTTAGGATCGCACCAGAGTCGAGTGGCTCCAAGCTGCTGCCAGCCGTACAGATGCCTGCCTTCACTGTCGAGCAGATACCTAAAGCCCTTCTCGTCACGAATGCTACGCTGAGGGGCAAGCGCACCAGAAGCGGTGGCATATCTCTCAATTCCATCTTGAATGGTAACCCAAGCGTTGTATGCCATGGCACCGTTAGGATGTAGATAATATTCTGGTCCTGAACTAGAAGGAGTAACGATTCCAGAGGTATACATGGGATACCCCTCTTTGCTTGGATCAAGCCAATACCACAGGCCGCTTACAGGACTTTTAAACCAGCCCTTTACAAGCTCACCAGAAGCTTTAGCATAATGCCAGCTTCCCTGGGTATCTTGTCCCCAACCAACAACCATAGCGCCGGAGGTATTAAGCAGGTAAAACTTACCTGCATTTGCAATAACATCGGTATACATGGCGCCCGTATCGTTATCTAAAAAGTACCAGGCTTTCCTGTATTGCCAACCGGTATACACCGAACAACTGGGGCTGGTAAGGTACCACTTTCCCTGTACGTAAACCCAGCGGTTAGCAAGGCAAGCGCCTTCATTGTTAGCAACATAGCTGGTACCCGTTGCGTCTTTAAATGGACCAACAGCCATCGTGTTGTCCTTTTGTGGATCTAAGTAGTACCAAATGCCACTAACAGGGCTTTTTAACCAACCAGATACCGCGCTTCCCTCTTTTGTATAAAAGCGCCATGATCCTGTTTCATCTTTTTCCCAGCCATAGCTGTGCTGTTGTGGTGGTATGGATGCGGGTGCAGTTTGAGGCTGCACAGGATCGGTGGTGGTTGCAGTACTTGTAGCCTGCGCATCCAAGGCGGCCTCACGGGTGCTTTGAGCACATGCCAGTACAGGGGCCTGATGTATGGCGCCCATCGCTACCGTTATGGCGATAAGCCCCGCTATCAGACGATTTTTTTGGTCCATGAATCCCCCCCCCCCTCCCCCTGGCTTTGGTATGAGCCCTCACACCAGAGAGAAAGAAATATGGTTGTCCGAATGGTTGTTCGAAACCTGACAGTTAGCTGATAGCAGTATACACGCTTACAGAAGTCTTAACCCAGTCTTAAGCCAAAGTATAAAGACAGCTTAAGCCAAGGCGTTAAGCAACTCTTGCGTGCGGTTAGTCTGCTCCCAGGTAAAGTCTGCATCTTCACGACCAAAGTGACCATACGCAGCCGTCTTCTTAAAGATGGGGCGGAACAAATCCAGATCACGAATAATAGCTCCGGGACGCAAGTCAAATACCTTCTCGATAGCCTGCTCAATGCGGGTATCATCCACGCTGCCCGTACCAAAGGTATCCACCATAATGGACAGGGGTCGAGAAACGCCAATGGCATAGGACAGCTGGATCTCACAGCGCTGTGCCAAACCAGCAGCCACCACGTTTTTAGCAACCCAGCGAGCCGCATACGCAGCGGAGCGATCTACCTTAGTGCAATCCTTACCAGAAAAGGCGCCACCACCATGACGACCCATGCCGCCATAGGTATCCACAATAATCTTGCGACCGGTCAGACCCGTATCTCCCATGGGTCCGCCAATAGCAAACCTACCCGTAGGATTAACGTAAATCTGAGCATGGTTCCACGCAATGCCCACCTGGTCTAAAACAGGGGTAATAACCTGCTCAATCATATCCTTGCGAACGATATTCATATCCTTAATAGCAGCGTCATGCTGGGTGGAAATAACAAGCGCCGTTACCTCCACGGGTGTATCGTCCTCATAGCGCACGGTCACCTGTGTTTTGCCATCGGGACGCAGGTAGTCCACCACGCCCTGTTTACGCACGTCAGCCAGACGCGCCGCCAAACGAGAAGCCAAATATATAGGCATGGGCATCAGAGTATCCGTCTCATTTGAGGCATAGCCAAACATCATGCCCTGGTCTCCCGCGCCAATCTTATCCAGCGGATCACCATCGCCCTGCGCGTAAAGACCATCGACACCTTGGGCAATATCAGGACTTTGATCATGGATGAGATTAAGAACGCCGCAGGTCTCACAATCAAAACCATACTTAGCGCGATCATAGCCAATCTCGCGCACCGTCTTGCGCACCACGGCAGGAATATCCACATAACCCTGCGTACGGACCTCGCCCATAATCACAATCGTGCCTGTAGTGGTAAAGGTTTCCACAGCGCAGCGCACATTTTCTACACGTGCAGGCACGCCATCGCAATCCACATAGCCTTCTGCCTCAAGCTGCGCTTCTTTGGTGAGAATAGCGTCCACAATTGCATCGGAGATCTGATCACACATCTTGTCAGAGTGACCTTCCGTCACACTTTCTGACGTAAACAAATAGCTCTTCTTAGCCATATAAACACCTTATTTCTTTTTTTGCTCAGTAATTCCGTTAGTCACAACGTCTACGACTCTGCGCGCAAATTCTGATGCATTGATACTACTGCTCCGTTCTGCCATGCTGCGAGCAGAAAAGAAAAAGGCTCCTACCAGGCAGTCTGCCGTAAGCTGACTGTTAAGGTCTGTACGTACGCTACCGGCCTCTTTGCCCTTATCCAGCGTATCTTGAATGATCCTCGATGCCAAGGCAAAGCGAGAATTGGGGTCACGCATGAGTGCATCAGACTCTTCTATATCACCTGCCAATGCAATGGCCGTGGTAGGACTCTCATAGAGCTTTTCACAAAACACAAGACACAGATTGCGCAGGGACTCAAACGAGCCGTCGCCCTTTTTGGCAGCTTGATCGAGCAGCTTCAAAAATCCTGCAAACGCGTTATCTAAAACTTCATCCACGATCATATCATGATCTGCAAAGTAGTAATACAAGGCACCCTTGGTGATATTACAACGCTGTGCCACTTCTGTCATTTGGAACTCAACGCGCCCACGCTCAGAAATGATCTGTGCGGCCGCATCCAGAATATGTTTACGCGTGCGCATACTCTTAGCCGTTTTTTGCTGTATAGCTCCTGTCATATAACTCTCCAGAACTTTAAAAATCCTGCAAGTATAAAAATTAACGTCGGATCAAAAAATACAACAGTGCTACGCTTTTGCCCGTATCAAAACTCCGGTTGTTGGGAGTCTGCACAATGAGTAAAAACAGCTTGGCTGTATTTTGCCGAGACGTAAAGAGAATTGTACATAATCCTGTGGCTTTATTGGTCACAATTGGTGTGTTAATTCTGCCCTCTTTATATGCGTGGTTTAACATCAAAGCCAACTGGGACCCTTATAAAAACACCAGCACCATTCCCATAGCTGTTGTCAACCAAGACGAAGGCGCGGTTGTAGGCGATAAGGGCTTTAACAACGCAGGTGATCTCATTGAAGAGAAGCTGAAAGAAAATGACCAACTCAAGTGGACGTTCGTAACAGAAGAACAAGCCACCACGGGAGTAAAATCTGGTGAATATTACGCCGCGTTTATCATCCCCAAAAACTTTACCGCCTCTTTGGGTGACGTTTTGGACGGAGACACCAAACCCGCACACATCACTTATCTGGTAAATGAGAAGCTCAACGCAGTGGCTCCTAAGGTAACTGATTCGGGCGCAACTACACTTGAAACACAAATCTCACGCAAATTTGTAACCCTTGCTGGCACGACCGTTGCCGATAAACTCAAGGCAAAGGTGCAAGTGCGCACCAATGGCTTGGATACCGCTCAGCAAACCGTCGTAGGTGATCTGCGCGAGCTCAGTTCCACCTTAGATGAGCTGTCCGGCAAAACCACCAACGCACAAGACGCCATTGAGCAAGGTCGTGCGGTGCTGGCGGATGCGCAAAAAACCCTTGAGAGCCTTGAGGGTACAACCGATGATTTAGCCACTACCTTAGACAAGGCTTCCGGCAAGCTGGCAGCAACACGACAGACGTCTCAGGATCTGATGGCACAACTTTCTGGTGCACTCAACAACTCAAGCACCACCATTGCCAGCATTTCGAGCAAGGCAAACTACAACATAGGTCAGCTTTCTGGAGATGTGGGCTGGGCTCAAGGCAAGATGGACAGCGCTCTCGCACAGCTGCGCAGCGCCAACCAAAACGTAGCCAGCATTACGCAAGAGCTCCAAAGCATACGTGACACCATCGCACGGCTTAGCTTGATCCTCCCTACCAGCCAACAAGCACAGGCCAAGGTTCTTGCTTCATTGGATGCCCAAATCAGTGCTCTACAGGATTTGTATACCAGCCAAAAGGGTCGTCTTGATACCCTGCAAGCACGCTCCGACAGCCTGCGTCAGGGCAATGAAAATGTAGCCAATTTGTCCTCTACGCTTAACAGCGCTCTTCAAAACGGAGCAGATGCCACCAATAAGCTTACTCAGGAGCTCATGGGCACCAGCTATCCGCAGCTCTCCAGCGCACTTGACTCGTTTGCCTCTGTTTCTGGCGATATTTCTGGCACCCTCCAGCAGCTGCCTAGTATTCTTAAGCAAACAAATACCAGCCTTTCTCAGCTTGATGAGGTGCTTGACCAAAGCTCCAGGGCCCTCGATCGCACCAAAAATGCTCTTACAAGCACAAGCAAACGAACGGATGAGCTTGCCAATGACCTTGCCACAATTCAGGGTGTCAAAAACCTAGAGGGTGTATCGGACATCCTTGAGCTGGATACCGAACAGTTTGGTGAGTTTGTCGGCTCCCCCGTTCAGATGGTAAGCAAACCCATTTTTGTGGTAGCCAACTACGGCTCGGGCGTAGCACCGTTTTATACCAATCTGGCTATTTGGGTTGGCGGATTTGTGCTGGTAGCCATCTACAAGCTAGAGGTAGACTCAGAAGAGATAGAGGGACTCACTCCCGCACAAGCATATTTTGGTCGTTGGTTGCTGCTGGGCCTTTTGGGGTTGTTGCAAGCACTGATCTGCTGTGTGGGCGACCTCATGCTGGGGATCCAATGCATCTATCCTGCCCTCTTTATCCTGGCCGGATTAGTAGAATCGTTTGTCTATGTAGGCTTTATCTACGCGCTGTCCGTGGCCTTTAAGCATATTGGTAAGGCACTCTGCGTTTTGTTGGTAGTCCTACAAATTCCTGGTTCAAGCGGCCTGTATCCCATAGAAATGATGCCTAATTTCTTCCGCTTCCTTAATCCATTTTTGCCCTTTACCTATGGCATCAATGCCATGAGAGAAGCCATTGCAGGACTGAATGGCGCCGACTATAGCTTTTACCTGCTTGTTTTGGTAGCCTTTTTGATCCCAGCGCTTATCGTAGGCGTTGGTTTGCGCCGTTGGTTGCTTAACATTAACGCGCTGTTTGATCAAAAGTTGCGGGAATCTCATATGATGTATCCCGAACATGAAGTCAAACCCCTGCACCACTACCGTATTCGCATGCTGCTTCTTGCCATTAGAGAGCCCGGCAGCTACCAAGACTTTATGGTGCGTCGCGCACAAAAGTTTGAAGCTGGTTATGCGCGCAGGATCCGCAAGGGTGTGATTGCTCTTCTGGTCATTCCACTGGTGCTGCTAGCAGGTCTGTTTGTGCTGCCCTTTAAGATGGTAGCTTTAGTGGCATGGATTATTTCTTTGCTCATAACCCTTACCTACCTCTTGGTAGTTGAGTTCTTGCACTCACGCATTGAATTAGGACAATCGTTGCTCAACAAATCCAGCGATGAGCTGTATGACTTGTTAGACGCAGAGATGAGGAGCAACTCATGAAGAAACTCCTAGCGCTCATTAAACACGACGCTCACATGGTGCGTACCAACGTCATTGTGCTTATCGTAAGCGTTGGTTTGATTGTGGTTCCCTCGTTTTATGCCTGGTTTAACATTGCAGCCAGCTGGGATCCCTATGCCAATACCAAAAACCTCAAAATAGCGGTGGCTTCTGACGATGCGGGCTATCAATCAAATTTGGTACCTGTCAAGCTTAATCTTGGCGACAACGTCATCGCAGACTTGCGCAAATCCAAATCTATTGACTACGTGATCACCTCAACAGAGGATGCCAAGGAAGGCGTTACCCAAGGTCGCTATTATGCAGCGCTTATTATCCCCAAGATTTTTCTTCTCGGATGCTAACCTCGCTGACCACTTCCACCCAAACCCCGAAGTGGAGTTCTATCAAAATCAAAAGCGCAGCGCTATTGGCGCTTTGGTAACCGATAAGGCAAGTGCCGCAGTGCAACAAGACATTGACAGCTCGTTTGCACAGTCCGTTACCACGGTTGGAGCCGCAGCGCTTAAGGAGCTGGATAACGCACTGAGCGACGGCGACCTGGCACAATTTGCCCAAAGTCTGGACAAAGCCCTGGACAATAGTGAGAATACCCTGCGTAATCTTGCTACCGATACGGATGCCTATGCACGTATCGTAGCTTCCTTACACACCATAGTTTCAGACTCCACCGCTGCGTCAAATACATCTTTGGGTGCAACGTTAGATGCCAGCTCTAGCTTAAACAGCGCATCTAAAGGCATTGATGGGGTGAGCTCCGCTCTTGATGGAGCACACAGTGCCTTGCAAGAGGTTGTTACACAAAGCAATGACAGCCTTAATGATGTTTCTGACGCCATTGATGCTGCATACTCCACTGCCAACAGCCAGTCTAAGGACTTAGCTGCGGCTCTACAAAAAGCAAAAACGGTTGTGGATGCCCGCATTGTTCCCCTCCAAACCCTGGCTGACGAGCTGGCTTCTCAAGAACAGCTGTTGCAAACCATAGAGGACAGCCTGCCTGATTCCAGCTTGGCCAAGACCTCGGTGCAAAACATCCGCGCGGATCTTATGGCGCTGCATGCGCGCGTAAGCAATGCCATCCAACAGATGCAAGAACTGTCCGATGCCCTTAACAAAACACAAAGCGATATAACCACCAGCGTAACTGATGCAAATACCGCAAAGCAGCAGCTCAAAGATTTGGTAAGCAGCTCAAAGGAGCAGCTCAGTTCCATTTCTACCAAGGTACAGGGTGAGGTTCACAGCTCTTTAACCGAGCTTTCTGGAGCTATCGACAAGGCCGCGCAAACCAGCAAGGGACTTTCTGAGAGCCTGAGCGATACACAAAAAACCGTGCGCGCAGCCACCACCAATGCATCCAACAACCTTGATGCAGCAGCACAAGATTTGCAGAGCGCTGCCGATAAAATCAACGCCGCAGCAGACAACCTAGCAGACTTGCATGCACAGCTCTCTGAGGCACTGGCTTCTTCCAATATGGATCGTGTACGCACGATTTTGGGCTCCGACCCCAGCAAGCTGGCAGACTTTATTGCTGCTCCGGTAAGCGTTGATCGTACGCCGGTTTTCTCGGTAGCCAACAATGGCTCTGCTATGGCACCGTTTTATACCACTCTTGCTATCTGGATTGGTGGCATCATTTTGTGCGCCATTGCTCAGGCCTCTCCCGACGAGGAGCTTAGCCACGAGCTGCAGCTCACCCCTACACAGGCGTACTTGGGGCGCTTGGTATACTTTGTCATTATTGGATTGTTACAGGCAAGCATTATCTTGCTGGGTGATCTGTACTTTTTGGGCATCCAATGCGTACACCCTGGGTTGTTTTTGCTGGTGGGCTGGTTGGCATCGTTTGTGTTTGTCAACATAATTTATGCACTGACCACTGCTTTTGGAGATGTGGGCAAAGCGATTGCCGTTATTCTTATGGTGCTGCAGGTTGCAGGTTCGGGCGGTTCCTTCCCCAAGGAGATGTTGCCAAGCTCTTTCCAGGCACTGTATCCCTATCTGCCCTTTGTCCATGCAGAAAACGCCTTCCGCGCAGCTATTGCCGGTATATATGCTCAAGATTATTGGATAAGTTTTGGCAAACTTGCATCTTTCCTTATCCCTGCATGCATACTTGGCATTTTCCTGCGCAAGCCGGTGCTCCGTCTTACGGCCTGGGTGGAACAAAAGCTGGAACAGGCTAAGGTCATGTAGGGCGCATGCTATCTGCAAGAGGTAACGTATTTGCCGTTTGCAAGGTGCATTTGTAGGGCACATGCCGTTTATCTGTCCCGTGTCGTAAGCATCACACACAGCCCAAGTCAAGCGGTATAATGAGCCGGCTAGGCTTGTGTCAATAAGCTATACAACTGCCGCTGGAAACCCATGCCTTCCAGCGGCCGCTTTTATCATTAGAGGAGTTACGCATGACCACATCCACAGCGGTTCGGGTACGTTTTGCACCTTCGCCCACGGGCAAGCTGCACATTGGCGGCGCTCGCACAGCGATCTACAACTGGGCATTTGCACGCGCAAACGGCGGTACGTTCATCTTGCGCATTGATGATACTGACCCCACGCGTTCCACCGATGAGAACACCCAGATCATCTTGCGCGCCATGCGCTGGCTGGGCCTGGACTGGGATGAGGGTCCCGAGGTAGGCGGCAACTATGGTCCCTACTGGCAAACCGAGCGCCTTGAGATATATCGTGCTGCGGCGCAACGTCTCGTAGATGAGGGCAAGGCATACTATTGCTTCTGCACTCCCGAGAAACTCGAGGCAGACCGCAAAGCTGCTCAAGAGCGTCACGATCCCTTCCAGGGCTATCAACGCACGTGTCGCCATCTTGATCCCGAGCAAGCGCGCGCACGCGTAGAAGCCGGCGAGCCCTATACCATTCGCATTAAAGTACCAGAAGATCGTGGTGACATCACCATCCACGACGCCGTTCATGGTGATGTAGTCTTTAACGCCAAGGAATTGGACGATTTTATCCTCTTCCGTTCCGACGGTACTCCCACCTATAACTTTGCCACCGTTGTGGATGACGCAGACATGCGCATTACCCACGTTATCCGCGGCGATGACCACCTTTCTAACACACCTCGCCAGGTTATGGTATATGAGGCACTGGGCGCTCCCATTCCCTGCTTTGCTCATATCTCCATGATCTTGGGTGCAGACGGCAAGAAGCTGTCCAAGCGCCATGGCGCAACCAGCGTGGAGGAGTATCGTGACGGCGGCTATGATGCCGATGCCTTTGTAAACTATTTGGCGCTGCTAGGCTGGGCTTTAGATGGACAGACTACCCTTATTCCTCGTGAGGTCCTTGCTCAGAAATTCTCTTTGGACCATGTATCCAAAAATCCTGCCACCTTTGATCAGACAAAGCTGGACTGGATTAACGGGGAATACCTTGCCGCAAAAACGGATGCAGCCTTTGCCGCAGACGTTCTTATCCCCCAACTGATAACTGCTGGTTTGGAAAAGGATAACGCGCTTGCTCACAACAGCGCTTGGTATGAGCTTTTGGCTTCCATCCTCAAGCCCCGCGTTAAGCTTGCTGGTGAGGTAGTGGACAAGGCTCGCTTCCTGTATGAGGGTACCAAGCTATCGTATGACGAGAAAAGCGTGGCTAAAAACCTCGCTAAAGAAGGCACACTTGGCTATTTGCAAGCCGCTTACCAAGCCTTAGCAGCCATCGAGCCACAAAACTGGACTGCCGCTCATTTGGATGAGGCCTTAGCGCCCCTTCCCGAGCAGCTTGAGGCAAACAAGCGTAAGTTTTACGCTGCTATCCGCGTAGCGGAATGCGGCAATCAGGTATCTCCTCCTATGGGCGAGTCTTTACAGCTGCTGGGTAAAGAGCTGGTACTCACCCGCCTTGAGCAAGCCTACACCCTGGCGCAAGCATAACAAGACAAGCGTAAGCAACAAACGTACGCGTATAACGAGGATACACAACGGATAGTAAGGACATCCCAGCATCATGATGACAACATCAGCATTTGAGATTCTTGGTCCTATTATGGTTGGCCCTTCCAGCTCTCATACAGCTGGCGCTGCACGCCTATCCTTAGTTGCTCGCTCGCTTGTTAATGCGCCTCTCAAAAGCGTGCGCTTTATTTTGCACAATTCCTTTTCCCATACCTACCGCGGTCACGGTTCCGATCGTGCTCTTGTAGCTGGCATCTTGGGACTTATGCCCGATGACACCCGCATGCGCAATTCCTTTGCCCTTGCAGAAGAAGCAAAGGTTGCCGTGGAATTTGTAGAGGCTGGGGATGATCCTGGCCTGCATCCCAATACGGTAGACATCTGCATGACCTGCACTGATGGCAACACTCTAGAGGTGCGCGGCGAGTCTTTGGGCGGTGGGCGTGTACGCCTTAGTTCCATTAACGGTGTTGAGGTTGATCTGACCGGAGACTACCCCACCCTGTTTGTGGGGCATTGGGATCGACCTGGTGTTTTGGCATCTCTTACCGGCTTTTTTGCGAGCAGCAAGGCCAATATCGCTACTATTCGCACCTATCGTACCTCTAAGGGCGGGCGTGCCTATACGATTATAGAGACAGACGAAGTATTGCCTGAGTCTGCTTTGGACAGTATCCGCAGCATGGATAATGTGGTAGAAACCGCCCTCGTAAAAGTGCCTGGCACCAGTGAGGTTGCCCCTGATGCACAGCTCCATTATGGCTTTGATAATGGTGCTGAGCTCCTTGCTTTGTGCGAGAAGGCCGACAAGACCATCGGAGAGGTTATGGCTTTGCGTGAAGCAGAGCTAGATAATGCTGATCTGGCTTCTCAACAGCAGCGTATGGCGCATGTAGCGGATGTTATGGAAGAAGAAACCACCAAACCTTTGGTAGAACCCCAACTTTCTTTGGGAGGCTTTCTCAATGGCCAAGCAAAGGCAGTTGCCAACCATACGGCACGCTATGCTCCTACACTATTGGGCGAAACCCTAAGCAGTGCGGTAGCTCGTGCTATGGCGGTACTTGAGCGCTCTGCTGCTATGGGCGTTATTGTTGCCGCACCGACAGCGGGATCTGCAGGTGTGGTTCCCGGTGCTGTATTAGCAAGCGCCAAGGCTCAGGGAGCAAGTCAGCAAGACCTTCTTAATGCACTGTGGAACTCCGCTGCTATTGGTGCCATTATTTCTCGCAATGCAACGGTTGCCGGTGCAGAAGGTGGTTGTCAGGCAGAAGTTGGTGCTGCAGCAGCTATGGCTGCGTCGGCGCTTGTGGAGTTGCACGACGGTACTCCCAAACAGGCCTTAGAGGCAGCTTCTATTGCTATTGCTAACTTACTGGGCTTAGTATGCGATCCGGTACGCGGTTTGGTGGAATTCCCCTGCCAAGATCGCAATGCTATTGGTGTTTCTGATGCCTTTAGTGCAGCTCAGCTGGCACTTTCCAATGTGGGTTGCCCTGTTCCCTTTGACGAGGCTGTAAGCGTTATGTACTCCGTAGGCAAAGCAATTCCTACAACACTGAGAGAAACCGCTCTTGGCGGGCTTGCACAAGCTCCATCCTGTCTTGCCTGCAGTGGTTGCCACTAGGCTTTAAGACTTAAGCTCTTTGGGGGCTTGTTTTAAGCTTTTAAAGCTACGTGCTGGTTTAAGACTTTTTAGATTGCTGTTTGTCCTGCTTGTCCTGAGACTCACTCTTGGCGGAAGAGAATAATCCCTTATGTGCCTTTGCAGCCAGCCTTGCTGCCCGCGCACCACTCATACCAACACCGCCATAGCTGCGCTTATTGCCAGACTCTGTACCTGAGTACTTACCCATCATACGATCCCAACGATGGCGAATAGATACGGGATTACTGGAGCGCAAGCCCAACAAGGGAGCGGCCAAAATGGTAGGTGCAAAGAAGGTAACGATACGCCAAACCAGATATCCAGCTGTTGCGGATGCACCAAATAACGGACCATAAAACAGCGCAAAACCAGACTCTACGCCACCAGTTCCACCCGGCAAGGGTACCGCAGTGGCAACCATTTGTACCATGGAACCCGCCGCAAGACAGGCCCAAAAATCTGCTGACTGGCCAAAAGCATTCAAAACAAACCATGGAATGGTATAAAACGCAGCTAACTGCAGCATGGTAACAAGCAAAGTCAACGCCATGCTGGGGATATGAACAGCAGCACGCCTAAAGGCATCTGCAAACTCATCCACCTGACGGTTGATAAGATCATCAAGCCGTGAGCTATCCTTAACCAAATTGCGCTTACGAATCCAACGCAAAAAGCCATTGCCAAAACGCTTGACAAAGCCCGGGCACAGACACACCACAAACAAGACAATCAGCTCTATCGCATGCATACCAAAGACAAACAGATTGAGAATGACAATGTCACCGTAGGTATGCAAAAAGAACTCAAATTTACCCAACAGTGCTAACGCTGCAAACAGTACCACGCCAAACTGGAACATAATAAAGCGCGTAAATTGCGTAGCCGATGCTTCTCCTGCATCCAATCCCGTACGGGTAAGACGTACAATCTGAGAAGGAACGGCACCTGCCATCATAGGCGTAAGGTTGCCAAAGAAAATACCCGATGCCTCGACGCTCATCAGATCACGGATGCCAACGGGTGAGTTAGGATCAAGCCACACTGCAATGGCATACGCAATAACACCAAACACAAAGTAGAGTACAAAGCAGACAACAGCACCAAAAATCCAAGCACGATTTGCATGTGCAAGCGCATCAACAAAAGTTGCCATCTGCCCCGTAACAATAAGAAAAACTATGTAAGCAGCCACAACCACAGCAAGAAACTGAGCGCCTTTTCGTGCGCTAGAAGTCTCTTCATCCTTAGACGTAACGCGCGTCTTTGGCTTTGAGCCAACCTGTGTGGTGGGCTTCTGAGATTCAGAAGTATGAGTAAGCTTGTTGGACATGGATCTCCGGTTGATAGAACGGTACGCTTCGTTTAAGTTGTATTTAAAATGCAGTCGCACTTTCTGTTTCGTATTAACCGCTGATGTTTGAACGTTGTATAAAGCACTATAGCATAGTTATTACTGTCATTTTACTAGTACAGAGCCTGTATATAAAAAGAGAAGCCGTAACGACTTCTCTTTTACCGTACCTTGTTGTGCTGTAAGAGCTTGTCCTTTTGCTTAGCTCTCTAAGGAGTTCTCCCTGCTTTTAAAAAAGAAAAGTCCCAAGCACAGTGCTGACAAAACACCGACGGTCAGATAAAGCTCAGAATGGGTCGTATCTCCCGTTTTGGGCAAGGCAGCCGCTACGGTCTGCTTGGCTGTGCTTACAGACTGAGTTGCTACCATCTTTTTAGAACCGTCGTTTGTATTACTTGAAGGCTTAGTTGTTGCCGTCTTTTTAGAACCATTGTTTGTGTTATCTGCAGGCTTAGTTGCCCTATAGATATGTATGGTGTCACCGTTTTCTGATGTATAGGTTGTAACAAATTCATACCCTGCAAATGTTTCTGGCTCTAGGGTTCCATACTCCATATCTTTGAGCGTGGTCTTATCCTCGGTAATCCAGAAGGTTTTTACCCGATAGATATATATGAAATCCAAACGATTCGTAGCTGTTGCAAGCGTTAAGGTAAGATTTTTACTTGCATAATCCACGGTATAATCAGGAATATTTTTGAGATAGGTAAGCAACACGGAATACAGATCTGCAGATCCAGTTTCTGTTTCTGCAAGGATCTTTCCCTTGCTGTCAAGATACCTTACCGTCCAGCTTGTCTGTGCTCGATTGGTCCATTTTGCATAGACAGTAGTGTCTTCATCTACCGCTTCATCTATATCAAAGGGAATGGTAAAGTCGGGATCTTTATACCACCCAGCAAACCAATAGCCATCCTTTGATGGAATGTTAGGAAGATCCTTATGTACAGTAGAATGCATGGGGATAACAATAGTGTCTGGAAGCTGAGATGTAGCCCCGTTACCCTCAACTGTTACCGTAACATTTGGCTCTACCCACTTGGCATACACAAACTTGTCTTGTGCTTCCATGGTAGTTGCCTGTGCGTTAAGCTCCGTACCTTCTTGAAAATCAGCCGTGGTGTACCAGCCGCCAAAAACATAGCTGCTGGGCACAGAGGCAGGTTTGATTGGATGATCAAGACTGTCTTTGGCATACGTTAAGGGTGCCTCATACAACAAGGTAACAGGCTCATTATCGGTATTAACAAAATGTAATTGATAGGACTTTTTTGCAATATAAACATGGAGGTAGCTTATGCCATCATCGTCATAATCATTAATGGGTTTACCGTCTTTAAGCACATCTACATGTTCATAAGCCGTATATTTATTTAACTCAGGATTAGAAGCGCTTACATCAGTAGTAAAATCATCGGCACTGTTTGCCCAATAATAAAATGAGGCATAGTTACCAGTGGATTCACTAAAATATAGATAATAATTTTTGTAATCGGATGTATTAACTCCCTTGGTAATACTTTTTCCATTTGTCCAACTGCCATCGGGATTTTGGTAATGTTTAATACCATAGACCTTATATTGTGCAGTAGTTGTGGCGAGCTCACGTGCATGAAACTCTATATGATACGAATCAATCATAGAATCAGGATCAGCACTATTAAAACTTTTTATGCTAACGTCCCTGTGTGCGTCTTTTGCTGCTGTCCATCTGTAAGTAGTATCAAGTGAGACTATGCCATCAGCGGTATGATCATAGATTGCCTGGAATGTTTCTCTATGATCTTCTGTTCCATCCGTAAGGTTGTAATACACCAACGTAAGCGTCATTACTGGTCGATCATAGTACACATTAACAACGGTTGTACCATCTGGATTTACAAGCTTATTCGCATTAGCTGCTTCTGTTTTACTTTGGTTATACTTGTGGTAGGTATCCTCATATTTTGAGCTATCAGAAACTACATCGGTATTGATGTCTTGTGTTTTTGTCTCAGTTGCAAGCAGGGAATACGTTTTCTCTGCATCGGTATATGACAGCTCATCACCTACATTCTGATACCAGTAATTTACAACATAGGATGCCTGTATAGGAGTGTCATATTGTGCATATACCGTCATATCCTTAGCAGGTTGTGCACCTGGAGTCCAGGTTTGCCATACACCAGAATCATCTTTATAGGTCCAATGACTAAAGATTTTACCTGGAATCTTTGGCGCGGCAGGCATGGATTACTGCTCTTGATACCTATAGGCTTCATGAAAGTCTTGCTTAGCATCGCCCGTCTTAAAATACGTGGTATAGGACTTGCGTGCATAATATACACTCACAGTTAGAGCGCCACTTTGTCCAATTTCTACCTGTTCTGGAACAAGTGCTTGAAAGCCATCATAAGAACGATTGGCAACCGCGTTTGTTTTTTCTCCAACCGTCCCTGTTAGGGTTTCATACTCTGCCAAGGACTCATCGTCATAACTACCGTCTATACTCTGCCGTATATAACTATATGTGATAAACATTATCACCTTACCCCCCCTCCCCGAAAAAGGGCGGGTCCACCGTAAAAGTATATTTGAAATATTGTTATGTTTTAGCAGGTCTGGGTAAAGAAAAAGGGCTGGATAACCAGCCCTGCAAATGCTTGGTAGCCCGTACCGGATTCGAACCGGTGATCTCCGCCTTGAGAGGGCGGCGTCCTGAACCGCTAGACGAACGGGCCAAACTGTGAGGTAGGACTCTTGGCTGGGACGGAGGGAGTCGAACCCCCACTGACGGAACCAGAATCCGTTGTCCTACCATTAGACGACGTCCCAAGGGATACGTCCTACGCGCCTTGACGCGAGAACATACTTTACGGGATATACACCATTTGTGCAAGTCCTAATTTGAAAAAAATAGGCATGTTTTGGAAAAATTATTAAGACCGCAGGTCACATTCCATGACAAGTTTCATGCCAAGCGATAAAGCCAACTTCTTGAATACCTGTCTCATACCTGTCTCAATGCCATTTTAAGCATCTGTTATACCGAAGTTGTTCCCTGTATCCAAGCTAATTGGGCTTCTCGCGAGTTGTCTAGGCGGCCATGTACCACCTCACGCAACACACTTTCCAACATAGTGCCAATCCATGGCCCGGGACGGCCTCCTAACAGCTTTACAACATCGGTGCCGTTAACCGCTAAATCCTTTACGCGATACGGTGCGTGCTGTCCCACCAGCTCCCGCAATACGCGCTCGATTTTATCGATTTCCAACGCATACGAGCGATAAGGAGCCGCCTTGCCCATGGCATCCGCACGCTTAAGCGTAAGCAGCTCAAACGCCAGTGGAACAGCTTGACCAGGACAACGACTGTCCAAATCACTCATCATACGCAACACAGAATGACGCGTAGCCTTAACGGGCCTATCGTGGAATCGCACAAGGTTTACGCACGGTACAATCAAGCTGGTGGGAAGCGCAAACATACGCAACAATGACTCGGCTATTTGAGCACCAGCAGAAGGATGGCCAAAGAAGTGCCCCTGGCCCTTCTCGTCCATGGTAAACGTATGTGGCTTGCCAATATCATGCAACAAGGATGCCCAACGCAGCCGTTTAGAAGCAATGCCACCTGCAAAGCATTCCATGGCAGCAACTACCTGTATGGTGTGCTCATAGACGTCATAACAATGAAATGGGCTATTTTGCTCAAACCCCACCATAGGGGCAAGCGTTGGCACAGCTTCCAACAGCACGCTGCGCTGAGTACGCAAAGCCCATGCAAGATGCCCAGTGGCGATAATACCGTCAAGCTCATGACCAATTCGCTCGCGCGCAATATGAGCAAGCTCAGGTGCACATGCTTGCAGTGCACCTTGTGTAGCGGGTTCTACCTCAAAGCCCAAGCGCGCGGCAAAACGCACGGCACGCAACACGCGCAAAGCATCCTCGGTAAAACGGCGCCGTGGATTACCTACAGCACGAATACAACCAGCTTCGAGGTCCTTCTTGCCAGCATAGGGGTCAAGAAGCCCGCGTTGCGGATGGTAGGCCATGGCGTTAATAGTAAGGTCTCTGCGGGCAAGATCATCGAGGATAGAATCTACAAACTGAACGCTATCGGGGTGACGTAAATCAGAATAGCCAGACTCTACGCGATAAGTAGTTACTTCTATGGGGTGGCCCTGCACCACAGCTGTTACCGTACCATGCTGAACACCCGTGCAATGCACCTCTATATGTGCTGCTTTAAGCAGGCGCACAGACTCTTGCCACGGCGCATTAGTGCAGGCATCTACATCATGTGAGGGCATTCCCAAAAGAGCATCGCGTACCCAGCCACCAACCACCCAAGCCTCATAACCGCCCTGTTCCAAGACGGACAGCACACGCCAAGCATAGGCGGGCACATCAGTTGGCAAAATGTGGTGGCTCATACCCGCACCCTTAGCTCAAACAACAAACGAAGATAGTATGTACATAGTATACCGCGTATAACAAATGCGTGGTAACGGGCATAGAACGCATCAAGTACATGCTATTCTTCATATGGTACAACACGTTTGCAGGGAGGTTATTATGAACCAAGATACGTCGGTTACATTTGATGATATTGCTGCAGCCCGTAAAGACTTTGCTGCTGAGCGCGCCAATAGCGTAGCCAAAAATGCCGCAACTGCTCAAGGTATTCGCGCTGTTGCGCGCGTGCCTGAAGCCATTGCCAATAATGCCTTAGCTTTTGATGTAGAGGTAAAGCAGGGAGACCGCACTAACCAAGAGCGCTCTGGTCGCTGTTGGATGTTTGCCTCGCTCAACACCTTCCGTATTCGGGTTATGCAAAACTATAACCTTAAGACTTTTGAACTATCGCAGGCCTATCCCCTCTTTTGGGACAAGCTCGAGAAAAGCAACTGGTTTTTAGAGAACATCCTAGACACCACAGATGAGCCTCTTGAGGGTCGTCTGGTGAACTATCTCTTGTTTGATCCAATTTGTGACGGTGGCCAATGGGACATGTTTAAGGGCCTTGTCAAGAAGTATGGTGTATGCCCCAAAGAGGCCATGCCAGAAACTGCTAACTCATGTAACACGCGTGATTTAGACAGATACCTTACCCGTTATTTACGCGGCTGTGCCAAACGCTTGCGCGAAACCAACGCCGCAGGCGCTTCTTCAGAGGATTTAACTGCTATGAAGAAGGAAATGATGAGCGAGATTTATCGCATGCTCGTCATTGCTTTGGGCGAGCCTCCCACACACTTTGAGGTACGTTTGCGTGATAAAGACGATAAGCTCGTACTTTCTGGCACATTTACCCCACAAGAGTTCTTTGAGAAAGCCGTTCGCATCAAGGTGGATGACTATGTCTCTTTAATCTCTGCTGCAACGACAGACAAGCCCTATAATCGCAGCTTTACTGTTTCTCGCCTTGGTAACATAGTTGAGTTTGGTCAAGTTCGTCACCTCAACCTTCCCATTAATCAGCTTAAGCGCGTAGCCATAGCACAGATGAAAGACAACGTACCTGTATGGTTTGGCTGCGATGTCATGCAGTCGTATCTGCAAGACGAAGGCATTATGGATACCGCCGCTTTGGACGTAGACGGCCTATTTGGCTTTGCCGTTGAAGCAGCCCTTAATCGAGAAGAGCGCCTAGACTACGGCGAATCTCTTATGACCCATGCCATGGTTTTGGAAGGCGTGCGCTTTGATGCTCATGGCAAACCCACCATGTGGAAGGTAGAAAACAGCTGGGGCAAAGACCATGGTCGCGACGGCTTTGACACCATCTCTGATGCCTGGTTTGATGAGTATGTATACCAAGTTGTAGTAGACAAGAAGTATCTAACAGACGAGCAGCGCGCACAGTACGATGCTCACGACGACATAGAGCTTGCGCCTTGGGACCCCATGGGCTCACTCGCTCACTAAGGAGACAAACATATGAGCTTATCAACTATTACCCCAGATTGGGCCACTTCTCAAAACGCATCCTTTGCTACAGACCGCGCCAACCGTGTGGCACGTAATGCGGTTACCAGTATGGATGTCATGGCTGCTGCACGTGACTACAATCGCATGCGCACCTATCACGATACCTACAGCGTAGAGCTCAAGACTGCCAACATTACCAACCAGTGCCACAGCGGACGCTGCTGGATGTTTAGCGCTTATAACGTAGCTCGTGTAGCCACCATGAAACTTCTTGATGTGGATACCTTTGAGTTTTCCCAGGCCTATGGCATGTTTTATGACAAGCTTGAGAAGGCAAACGCCATGTTGGAAAACATCATTCGTCTTGCCGATAAGCCCTGCGATGACCGTGAGCTCATGAGCGTTTTGTCCACTGGTATGGATGACGGTGGTTACTGGATTTTTGCCATGAACCTCATTGCCAAATGGGGTCTTGTTCCTAAAGATGTCATGCCAGAAACTGCATGCACCAAATCTTCTGCTCAAATGGATGCGCAGCTTGAGCGCCTTTTGCGCAAGGACGCTTCCATCTTGCGTAAAGAGTTTGCTGCAGGTGCTTCACGCCAGCAACTCCAAGAGCATAAGCAAGAGATGCTTGTAGATGTATACAAGATGCTCTCCATTTGCTTAGGTGAGCCTCCCACCCACTTTGATTTTGAAGTGCGTGTAGGCAAAAAATGCAAGGTAGATGCCACAAAGCTTAGTAACATTCTTCCTGCTTCTGAGTATGCAGATGACAAGGACACAAAGCGCTTACTTCGCGACATTAACATTACTCCTCAGGAGTTTGCGCAGCGCTATGTGCCCTTCAATCCCTATGAGTACGCAGAGATTGTTTGCATACCTACCAGCGATTCTAAACTCAATACCCCCTATCATGTTCGCGCTATTGACAGCGTAGAGGGCGGCCGTCCTAACCGCTTCCTTAATGTTGAGCAATCCATACTAGAGCAAGCAGCCATTGCCCAGCTTAAGGCTGGTGAGCCTGTAAGTATGGCATGCGATGTTATGCAGGAATATCCTCGCCATATTGAGGACTTCAAAGGCATCCTAACTATGGATGGCGTAGATTTAGACGGTCTCTTTGGTATGGACTTGAGCATGGACCGCACGGATATGCTCGACATACACGAGACATGCCTGACCCATGCTATGACCTTCCAGGGCGTAGAGCTTAACGATAAAGGCCAACTTGTTGCCTGGCGTGTAGAAAACAGCTGGGGTAAGGACTCTGGCAAAGACGGATACCTGTACATGAGTGCTGAATGGTTCCGTATATACGGTGGTGAAGTTGTGGTACGCCGTGAATACTTGCCCGCAGAAATACGTGAGCTGTGGGACAGCGCTCCTGCCGAAGAGTGCGACCCTTGGAGCGGCTTTGCGTTAGGCATGGGACAAGGTAAGTAAGTTACTTATCGGATTCATACACATCAGCCGTCTCTCAGATGAGGGACGGCTGATTTTTTTACCATATAAGACGCTCTGTAACCCAAGAGCAGCGTATATTTTGCACCGCTTAGTACTGAGGCGTTTCCTTAAGTTCCCTCAAAATACTAAACAGTCCTCTTGCATAGGCAGGATCCATGGCCCATGTGCCCGTAAGACCAGAGATGGTTGGTGCAGAACCGCGCTTTGGCGTAAGGTACTTAAAGCGATTATCCACACATGCATTATTAAGTGCATCGGTGCTTGCATAGCCCTTAAGATGCTGGACTTGGGCGCGCAAACCATAGCGCACACCTTCAGCACCGTAGCCGCTAAAGTCCTCACCTCGGACGCCACCGCCAACAACACCAAGGCCAGCAAAATTGCACTGCCAGTTCTTTACGTCACCGCCAAATTGCAACCAGCCTGTCTCATGCATGGCCTGTGCAAAAACTACCTCGGCACGCACGCCTTCAGCAGCTGCCTCTTCCATAACAAGCTGACAGAACTTCTCGATAGTTGGGGCGCCATAAGCGCTGTACACAGAACTGGGATACTGCTTGCCTATCTGCTTATACAGAGCAACCATCTGACGTGCGGTGACCGTGGAATTGCCCATAATGGTGTATGTCTCGGAGCTTATGTCCTCGTCTACGGAAGGAGGATTGGGCAAATCCGGGTTAGGGTCGACGGGGTTCTCGGAATTAGACTGGTAATCAGGGGTAAATGGAACGTCATTTTGAGATTCATCAGCATGAGGAGTATCAGAACCGCCGCCATAGTACTCCTTTGCATACTGCTCAATGGCGTTTGCCAAGGCATCTGCAATTATAAATTTACGCTGCTGGTATACATACATATCGTTTGCATTGGTCACAAATGCAATCTCAAGAAGCGTTGCAGGTAGATGGCCTTTCTTGCCACTAATAACAGCAATTTCTTGTGTATTCATACCACGGTTTCTTAGGCCAACGGAAGCCTTGAGGGCCTCATGCATAGCACTTTGGAACTCAAGAGAACCAGGCTCGGCATTACAGGCATGCCTAAAACTCTCAAAACCCGTGGCAGTAGCATTCGGTGAAGCATTAAAGTGAATGGATAGCAGCGTTGTGCAACCATGATCGCGTGCAGCCTCTTGACGACGATCAAAATTAACGCCGTCATCCTGGGACTTACGATACGCAATACCCTTTTTATCTAAACGTAGAGCGATAAGGTCCACGAGTTCATGAGTAAGATCCGCTTCACGATAGTTAGGGGTGGTAGCACCAGGATCCCAGCCGTTCGGGGCACTGTAACCGTGACCAGCATCAAGATACAAACGGAATGTACCAGTATGTTGCTGAGTAGCAGCACTTACCCGGAAAAAGTTCCAACCCTGAGCAACACCACCATGATAGGCATACAGCTCTACGTTGGTTGAGTTAACTGCATGACCACCAGTCACGTCAATAACATAGTTGGGGTTAAGGGCGGAGCGCAACACAAAATAGCCCTTGATATTCCACTCTACATACCAGTGCTGATTGGAACCGCCATTGGAGGCGTATTGCAAAATATTAGAGCCATTCTTGACCTCATTGTTATACAGGTCAAGTACCTTACCTGAGGAAACATTGGTAAATACGTATGCGCCACTTGCTAGGCGTCGAACGGTCCATTTTTGAGCAGCAGAGTGGTTGCGCGTATAAATCTGAACGTTTGCACCGTTTTGGGATGAACCACCATCTACGTCCAAAGCCATGTTATTGCCTACAGCAGCGTTAATCTCATAAGTACCGTTTTCCAGCTCAATTGCCTGAGACAAAGTCCACTGCTGGTTGGTGCCACCATGAGCAAGCCACATACCTACAGAGGTACCAGAGGCATACACATTGTTTGTAATATCTAAGACAGTATCAGAAAGTTCATTCTTAAACTGCAAGTTACCCTGTACAAAACTCACTACCCAATGAGCAGAAGACGTGGTGGAAGAAGCACTTAAGTGCACCTTGCCATTCAGGGTATTTACGTAGGCGCCCGTATCCAAAGACTGCAGGGTGTAGGTGTTATCCTTGCCCCCAACTTTTCTTATAGCCCATTTCTGATTAAGACGCTTAGCATTAGAGGCAATGGTTAGAGATGCACCATCTGTAGTAAGTGCCATAGTCTTGCTGCCAGCTGCGGCAACAGAATATAAGCCACTGGGAATGATGTCAGTAATCTTTTCTATCCTAAACTTCTGAGTATCGGAAGGATACGTGCTAAAGCTGGTTAGATACAGATTTGCCTCATTGGCAGGATCGCCATTAATGTCTAGGAGCAAACCAGTCGAAACACTCCTAAAGGAGTAGGTGCCATCAGCATTGCGAATAATGGCAAACTGCTGGTTCTTATCGTCGGCGTGGGTCTCCCAGAACTGTGCATTATTGCCAGAGGTTGGGTTGTCACCATTAGAGGCTAACGCAATATTGCCTCGCAACGATTTAAGTAAGAAGTAACCATTTTTGGCGGCAGGCTCAAACATAAATGCTTGGTTAGCACCGTTGTTCTTAGTGTACAACTGGGCATTCGTACCATTAGCTGTCTTACCTGCGTACACATCTACTGCATAGCTTGGATTGGCAGATGAAACAATACGGTACATTGCATTTGGATCAAGGGAGTGTGCAACCTCTAGGTCTGTTTGTGGAACGTGAATGTCCAATGACGTAAAACGCCAACGCTGGTTAGCGCCATCATGAACGCCGTACAGCTCAATGTTTGCGTTGTTATTAGTCTGAGACGCATGCAAATCAACTGCAAACTTGGGGTTAATTGCCGATAAAATCTTGTAGGTGCCATCAGCCATCTTAACAATAAGCCAACGCTGTGCCATGGAATCATTAGCGTCCCACTGCTGTACGTTTACACCGTTAGCAGCCATACCACCATTTGCATCAAGTGCTTTACCAGAATACTTGTTGGTAAGTTTTGCCAGGCCGTCCTTATCGTACGACACATGCCAGACCTGCGTTTTATGACGAGTGGTCTGCCAGAGCAATACGTTAGAACCAGACTCAGCAGTAGGATAGTCCACATCTACTGCCTTGCCATCAGTTACCTTGGTCTCTATCAGGTAATCGCCTTCGGGAAGGCGATTATTGTCCTGAGCCTGCTTAGCCTCACGCAAGGCACCCGTTACATTTTCTAAAACCCATTTTTGATTGTTGCCGCCGTTATTGGTATACAGCTGCACATTGGTACCATTAGCTGTCTTGCCTGCATATAAATCAAGTGAAAATGTTGGATCTACAGCTGACACAATGGAATAGCTGCCATCAGCCATGCGATTCAAAATCCACTTTTGTCCATCGGTATAATTGGGTTGGTATTGTTGTACGTTAGCCTCATTAAAAGGTTGGCCATCAGCTATATCTAAAGCTTTATTGGTTGCCTCGTTAATAAACAGGTAATGCTCGCCATTACGAATAAGACGCCAACGCTGGTTAGCACCATTATTCTTTTTCCAGAGCAGTACGTTAGCACCATCTGCCTTAGAGCCCCAGGCAACGTCTAAAACTTTATCGGGCGCTACCTTAGAGTGGATGTAGTACACATCCCCTTCAACCAAATTATCATCATAGTTTGCGGCAGCAGCGGCACGAGGAGCTGCTGCACGTTTTTTTGCGGTGGCCTGATCATCTTGTTGAGCTGCCAAAGCACCATCAGTGCTGTTGGTACTGTTAGTGTCATCAGCTTTGTTTGCATCCTCATAAGCAAGCAAAGGTTCGGCTACAGAAACTGCACGTGCCACTACAGAGTCACTCTGGTCTGCCACAGCATCCTTACTTTGCGCTTCAGCAAGAACCGTGGTTGTATCTGCTTGCACGGTTTGTGTTGCCTGTGCAGCTGGTGCAGCCGCCGCGGACTGCTGAGCAGCAGAATCCGTAGCGGCACGTGCCACACTAGGCACGCTGAGCACAACAAGCAACGCTACGCCACATATGAGCGAGCACGCTGTCCACAGCATCTTATTACGAGCTTGTCTTTCCAAATACTTCATAACGCTCCGAATCTAATGTGCATGCTACACAGCAACTATGCACAATCTCAGGGCTTATAGTTTGCAGTCATTTATCGCGTAGTACAACTGCCATAAGTAACCAGGCGCTAACTTTATACAGACCGATAATTACAGAGAAGGTCAACATTTTATACACAAAGTCAAAACTGTATGCTCTTAGGTTTCAGCTAACTCTGGCTTGTTGTATGTGCGTATCTATACCATGCACTTTTTATACCATGTATACAATGCCCCATCCCCTATAATGCAAGGCAACAACACGCCCTAGTTCTCGGGCAAAATCTCTATGCGCTGTCCGTCTGGGTCTACAATAAAATACAAACCCATCTTGGGATTTTCTTTTTGAATGCAACCCATCTCTTCATGCAAAGCATGAGCTGCCTCAATATCGTCCACCCTAAAGGCAATATGGATATCCATTCCGCCATTCTCATAGGGCGTTGTACGACCACGATTCCAAGTAAGCTCAATCTCAAAACCAGACTGAGGGTCAACCATAAAGGTGTTTGACCAGCTCCCATCCTCAGGACCCGAAACACGCGCCACAACTAACCCCAAGGCCTTTTGATAAAACGCTACCGTAGCATCTCTATCAAGCACATGGGTACAACGATGAACAAAACGTGCCTTCATAGTAGGCTCCTTACTGCTTTGTTGCATTTTAAGTTTGTTTAGCATCTATATAATTTTACTCGCCTTGTCATCAAAAAGCATGCTCAGGATATGTTTTTTCTCCTACAACCTGCGCCGTAGATACAATAGAGGTACTCAGAACTTGCATAAAACCAAGTAAGTCCCAAAAGCAAGTCAATCATTTTGTACGATAAGGAGCGCTCATGAACGTCTTGGTTGTTGTAGATATGCAAAATGACTTTGTAACCCATGCGCTGGGCACACCCGAAGCACGCGCTATCGTACCTGCTGTTATGGCACGCATTGCCACCGCTCAACAAACTAACGAGAAGATTATCTTTACGCGTGACACCCATCACAGCAACTATCTATCCACACAAGAAGGCACCAATCTACCTGTACCACATTGCTTATATGGCAGCGAGGGGTGGCAAATTATTCCCGAGCTTGCAGAGGTTGCCAATGCTGCAGATGTACGCATTTTTGATAAGCCCAGTTTTGGCAGCATGGAACTCGCAGCATACCTTACACAGCTCAATGCAAAGGCACCTCTTCAAAAGATTACCTTCATTGGCCTGTGCACAGACATTTGCGTTATCTCTAATGCGCTGCTCGCAAAAGCTGCCGTACCTGAAGTTCCTATCGTTGTAAAGAAAAACTGTTGTGCAGGGGTTACGCCACAAAGCCATGAACGTGCACTTGGTGCTCTGGAAAGTTGCCAGATTATCGTGCAGTAAAGACAGGTTCTGCAATTGTGCAAAGGTCTTCCCCATGAGCAAACTCACGCAGAGCCGCCACAAAGGGTTGCTCTAAACCAGAGGCAAAGCTCAAGGTAAGCTGCACTTCATTGGTGAAAAGAGCCTCATGTTGTTTGCCGCCAGCAGCTTGTGCCATATGCAAAACTCGATCATAGGCAGCATAAGGAATACAGCACGTTACATAGGTAGTAAGTCCCATAACAACTATATGGTTTGCAGTTTGAGCGTCTGCTACCGCAGCTTGTGCCGCTGCGGTATAAGCACGAACTAAACCACCAGGGCCCAAAAGAGTGCCACCAAAATATCGAGTTACAACACAGCATATGTCTGCTAAGCCAGCACCATGCAAGACATCAAAAACCGGCATACCAGCGGTACGAGATGGCTCCCCATCATCAGAAAAACGCTCACGCCCATCTGCCAATATCCACGCAAAAACAGTATGGCGTGCGTCATGATAGCGAGCCCTTAAAGAAGCAATATACTCCTCAGCAGCAGCTTCTGAAGATAAGTGTGTAAGTGCCGCAAGAAAACGACTACGACGATCTACAAACTCCGCCGTATGCACTACGTCAGAAACAAGTGTCTTATATTCTTGCTTCATTTGCAATTAACCCTACTCGTTATTGTTATCACCAGTGTCTACCCTGGCAGCGCTGTGAGTACCACCATCTTAAAACCGTGCATATGCCAAATTAAAGTACATGCACGGTTTACTATAACGCGTATTGCCATAAGGTATGTAATGAGATATGTGCTCTAGATTACAGAAATAGCTCCTGTTGCAATCTGATACACAGAAACCAACATGGTACCCACAATAATCAAGGCAATAATCTTATCCGCCATGGTAGGCAAAATCTTCTTGTCTTGTGTCTTTTCTCCCCAAGCATAGAGCAATATGCCTGGCGTAAACAAAATGGTGGTAATCATAATGCCCGTCACACCGCAAGACCACACCAAAAAGAGCGCGTATACGCAGCCCAAGGTACCAAAGAAGCGAGCTTGTGCTACGCTGCCAGCACCGTCATCCCCCATGTATTTGTTTTGCCATGCAATCTTTGCAAAATACAAGGTAGATGCCACATAGGGAACAAGAATTGTGCAGACCGCACAGTTGTACATAAACTGATACGTAGACGTAGCAAACACAGCCAAAATCAAGAACAGCTGGGTAATGCCAGAAGAAACAATCAGGGTAACAAGAGGAGATCCCGCCGTATTTGAGCGTGCAAATACCTTGGGAAACGTGCCCATCTTTGCTGCCTCATAGGGAGTCTCGGCATTAATAATTACATAGCCCAACATAGCGCCCAACAAGGACAACACAACGCCCAAATTAACAACGGCGGCGCCTATAGGACCAATAGCGGCTTCCAACACACCCGCCATAGAAGGCGTTGCCAGCTCCGCCATCTGCGCACGAGGCACCACGCCCATACTGAGCACAGAAATGAGCATGTACAGCACAAAAATAAAGACAAAGCCAATGATGGTAGAGCGTCCAACATCTTTTGCTAAACGAGCGCGGCCAGAAATAACAACAGAAGCCTCAATACCCGTAAAAATCCAGACTAATGCCACCATAGTAGAAACAACTTGCTCGTAAAAGCCTGGTCCACCAGGCTCACCCATAAAGTTGTCCATAAAAATGGACGGGTCAAACTTGCCAAGCAGCAAAATGGATACAATAAACAAGCCAAGCGGGATAATCTTTACCACGGTTACAAAAATATTGAGCTTTGCTGCCTCCTTAACGCCTTTAGCTGCCAACCATACCAACAGCCACAAATACGCAGACGCACATATGCAGGAAAGCAAGTTATTACCGCTCTCAAATGGCTTAAAGAAATATCCTAATGCCGAGAAAAGCAATAAAGCGAATGAGACATTGGATAGGCAGCCAGAAATCCAGTACCCGTAGGCAGAAATAAACCCAACAAAGTCACCAAAGCCAGCGGCAGCATAGGCATAAATACCGCCCGTAAGATCAGGACGAGCGCGCGATAAACCAAAGAAGCACATGGCCAAAGCCAACACACCCACAAAACAAATGCCCCAGCTTACCAGCACAGCACCGGTATGAGCTCCTCCAGCTGCCAAATCTCCTGCAAGCGAGAATATACCACCGCAAATACTGGCGGTAATAACCATCATAGACAGACGCAACAAGCCCATTCCGTGAGGGTCAATAATCTTATTGCCCTGCTCATCCACAAGAAGTTCAGTCGCGTCATGTGTTGTCGTAGTAGGTTTTTCCATCGTAAAGCCCCCTTCTGTAATACAGAGCTGCACGAACCTCACAAGCAAAGGTCCATGCAGCTCTTGGGGATTACAAATTCATATTAGAAGCGCAAACCAAGGCAGGACAGACCACCATCGAGCTTACGATACTCGGAAGTATCCACCACAATGGTTTTATGGCCAGCATCCTGAACAGCCTTTAGCACCGTGGGATATCCTTCTGCAACAATAACGGTACCGTTCATCCAAATGCAGTTGGCACCATAGGCTTCCTCTTCTGGAACCACAATCTTGTTATATTGCGCAAACTCGGGCTTATCGATAAACTCGCCGGAAACCAGCATGTTGTTATCTTCGATATAGTTAACACCCGTCTTAAGATGCAGGACCTTCTCGAGAGGAACTTCTACGCATGTAAGGCCCCACTCTTCTAGAATGGCAGCAAACTGACGAATGCCCTCTTCATTGGTGCGCTTAGACCTACCAACATAGAAGGTGTCTCCAACCATCATGACATCTCCGCCTTCAAGCGTACCGGGAGAAGTAATGTGACGGATTTTATCATAGTCAAAGAAACGATGAAGTACGGGCTCAAGAAGCGCAGCTTCCCCGCGGCGGCTATCCGCACCAGGGTTATCTACAATAACGCCGCAACGCGTAATAACGCAGGTATCCTCCACAAAGCAGCTGTCTGGATATTCCTCAGATGCCGGCAAAACCGTTACGTCTACACCGCAGCGAGTCAGCGCATCGATGTAGTCATTATGCTCTTCGAGGGCACGATCATAGTCAGGCTTGCCCAACTCAGGAGCAGAGGTAATACCATCAAGCAAAGAGTGGCTCGGACGACGAACAATGCAGTGCGTAAACTTGGTCATGTTATAACCCCTTTCCTCAAGAACTACCATAAGAATGACTTCAAACTGCGATGCTAATGTCCTCATGCATCCACGTTATGTTTGGATTGCGCGTAGACATTACATCTGCACGTTCAACATATCGTGAGCTTGCAACTGCTATGTACACTGTGAACTTGAGCGGTATAATTTGAGCTGTAAACGGCTTAAATACTATGATTTACCTTTACTTTTTTGTTTATATAAACAAAAATGTTGATTGTATACAATTTGCGTTTATATACATCCAATGGAGGTGAGCGCGGACGTGCCACAAGATAGATACCTCTCCCTCAAAGACCATGTGTATGCTCACATTGCCAACCTCATTAACAAGGGCATGCTCAGCGAGTTTGAGCATATTAGCGAGCAAAGCATTGCAGATGCTCTTTCGGTAAGCCGAACCCCCGTTAGAGAAGCCCTTATGCAATTGAGTGATGAGGGCTATTTAGAACGCGTTCCTCGTAAAGGATTTGTGGTTCGTGGCTTTGACGAATCCGCTGCCAGAGAAGTGTTTGAAATCCTTGGTCCTTTGGATGGTCGAGCAGCCCTTCTTGCTGCAGGACGAATGAGCGACAATGACATTGCGCAGCTGAGCTTCTTATGTAATAGCATGCAATTAGCTATAAACAGTGGACTGTATGACAGATACGATGACTTGCAACGTGAGTTCCATCAGACGTATGTGCTTAAGTGTGGTAACTCTCGCCTATCCAACTACATAGAAGAACTCAACCGCTTTTTTATGAAGCGCGCGTATTTGCAAGAAGATCCAGAGGTTCTTGAAGCTAATGCTCGCAAAGCTAATAAAGAGCATGCCCATATAGTGGCGCTATTTAAAAAGCGCGATGGCAGTGATCTGCAAAAATACATTCGTGATGTGCACTGGTCTTTAGATAACGCTAAGTACTTGTCGTGGTAAAGAAGACAGGTGTTTTTTATGGTTAAGCCACATGACAAACACAAGAAGGATACCGCAAGACGTGGTACAATCGCTAACGCGAAGTGAGCTCGACGATTGCGGGGGTGGCTCAAGCTGCCCATGAGGAAAGTCCGGGCTCCACAGGGCAGGATGCTGGCTAACGGCCAGGCGGGGTGACCCGACGGAAAGCGCCGCAGAAAAGAAGACTCCCACTGCTCACTTGCGTACAGGCAGGTGAGTAAGAGAAAAGCTGAAACGGTAGTGTAAGAGACTACCAGCGTCGTAGTAATACGGCGGCTTGGCAAGCCCCATCCGGAGCAAGCGCAAATAGGAACGCTATGATGTTGCCCGCAGAGCGTTCGGGTTGCGTGCTAGAGGGCGTTGGTAACAACGTTCGTAGATAAATGATCGTCCTCGACAGAACCCGGCTCATAGGCTCACTTCGCTTTTTTCTTCATGCTTCTATAGCCTCATGCCTCTACAGCCATAAATACCAGCTTTTGTATAGCTCTCATAGCTCTCTGACCTATGTCGGTGCATTATTACTTTTAATAACGCTCCGACATATCGAACAGTTGTACTATTGCCGTCCCTGTGGTATTCTTTTTTAGAACATATGTTCTGTACGGGGGTGCACTGTGGATACCATGTCAAAGCTTGAAATTCTTGCAGAAGCTGCGCGCTTTGATGTAGCCTGCACTTCATCTGGCTCTAACAAAAGCTCTAAGGCTGGTATGTTAGGTGCCACTCGTGCAGCTGGCTGTTGTCATAGTTTTACGGAAGACGGCCGTTGCATTACTCTGCTTAAAGTACTCATGTCAAACAACTGTAGTTTTGACTGTGCGTACTGTGTTAATCGTAAAAGCGCTTCTTGTCCTCGAGCAACGTTTACTCCACGCGAGCTGGCAGAACTTACTGTTGAATTTTATAAGCATAACTACATTGAAGGCCTGTTTTTGTCTTCCGGAGTTTTGGGCACGGCAGATGCCACATCTGAGCGGATGATTGCCTGCTTGAGCATCTTACGTGAGGACCTGCGTTTTAACGGGTATGTTCATACTAAAATCATCCCAGGAACCAGTCCTGAACTCGTGGATGTCATTGGCAGATTATCGGATCGTTTATCGGTAAACTTAGAATTACCAAGTGCCGCTTCTTTATCTACTCTCTGCCCTGATAAAACCCCTTCTTCCCTCTTAGCACCCATGGCGCTTATTCATAACAAACGCATGGAGGAAGAGCAAACACTATTCCTTAACACTACGCACAACCCAAGCGCAAAACAGGCGCGCACCCTTACTGCTGCCCCTGAGAAAACAACCCGTCAATACTCTGAGCGTGCGCTTATCTCCAATGGAGCCTGCTATACCCTACCCACCAGGTCCATGCAAAAACCTGCTCGCGTAAGAAATTCTCTGAGAAGCTTTGCTGCAGCTGGACAGTCTACGCAAATAATCGTAGGAGCAAGTCCTGAGGATGATAATCACATTCTCAAGCTGTCGAGCTCGCTGTATAAAAAGTTTGAGCTAAAGCGCGTGTTTTTCTCGGCGTATATGCCCATGTTGGAAGATGAGCATCTACCGGAACTGGGCACGCCTGTTCCGTTGCGACGTGAGCATAGGCTTTATCAGGCGGATTGGCTTATGCGCTATTATGGCTTTGATGCTGATGAGCTGGTAAACCCCCATACGCCATGGCTGGATTTAGAGGTGGACCCCAAGCTTGCCTGGGCGCTCAACCATATGGATCGCTTTCCTGTGGAGGTAATGGATGCCCCGCTTGAGCTCTTGTTGCGTGTTCCTGGTGTTGGGCCTGTTGGTGCTCGGCGCATCATACAAGCACGCCGCACAACCCTTTTAAGCTTTGATGATCTTAAACGTATGCATGTCACCCTTAAACGAGCACGTCACTTCTTGAGCTGTAATGGCAAACGCGATCCTCAAAGCCCCCTTGATGAGCAGCTCATTAGGCAGCGGGTGGTGAGCGATGCCACATATAGCAAGTACAACCAAAAAAGAAAAGAGCTTGAAGAACAGCAACTCAGCTTGTTCTAAAACAACCCGTTCTAAAACCTCAGGTACGCAGGGCTTATCTGAAGAAGCTCAGAGATTTGTTACAGAGATACAGAACTGTATGAGCAAACAGCAACGCGTGGTTCTGCTATGCAAGCCTTCGCTTGAGTCAATCCTCACCACTATTGCACTCACCTACTATGCACGGCACGGGAATGCAAAGCTACACAGCTCGCAGCTCCGACTTAGCTTAGAGAAAGCTTGCCAGCTGCAACTAGGTGAAACACCCATTGCACCCATAAAAGGACTGCAGGATTTGGCCTTAGTCAAGCGCCTCCTCACTCAACTGCAACGCTTTTATGGAAAGCCAACAAACTACCTTCTTGCGTGTGCCTGTAGTTATGATGACCCTGCCATGCCTCAAGCGGTATATGAATGGGTACGCATGGTTTTGCGCTATAAGAACCAGTCACAGACACTGCTGTCCGCTCCACAAACAGAAGCCTTTTTACATTTTGCTCGCAAAGCAAGCAATGAATGTGAGCACGCGCGGCAGTTTATTCGTATGAGTAAGATGGAAGATGGATCATACTTTGCGCGTTTTAGCGGCAAAGCTAATGTACTGCCCTTGGTGGCATCCCATTTTGCAGGTCGCTTGCGGACGGAAACGTTTGCCCTTGTTGATCCTGCTCATGAAGTGGCACTCATACACAATGCTGGAGATGCACGCTGTGGTGTCATGCTGTTGGATAAAGTACTGATGCAAGAACTGTTGGATGCAAAACAGCCGTCTGATGAAGAGCACTATATTCGCGCTCTGTGGAAAACCTTTTACAAAAAGCTTGGGTTTAGCCAAAGAGGCAAAGCTGAACGGGGCTATGACCTACGCATGCACTGGATGCCCAAACGTTTTTGGGATGGTCTGCATGAGCTGGAACCATAGAAGCCCTAGGAACCATAAAAAGTCCCTGCAGTCACATTGGCTACAGGGACCCCATCATCAATTGGTGCCAGATATGTTTGCTTGGTCGGCTTGACCGGATTGGCCGGTTTGACCAGCTTAGTAGGCTTGGCCGGTTTAGTCGGCTTGCTTAGTCAAGGTCGTCCAAGCTAATGGCAGGTGTCTGCTCAGGTACAGAAACAGAAGCTGCGTCTACAGCATTGGGAACGCTTACAGAAGGAGCAACGACATGGTACTCAGACGACGTTGCGTTAGAAAGCACCTGATTGGGGAAGGCAGCATCTGCATCATCCATGAAGTGCTGCAACAGCGTCTTGTACTCAGAGCGGAACTCTTCACGGGAAGCCTTAAGACGGTCGATCTCATCCAGCTCATTTTGCTTCTCGGCTAAGGCAGCGCGAATGACCTCGCGGGCACGTTGATCTGCCTCGGTGCGGATCTTCTCGGCAGATTCCTTAGCATCGGCAACAATCTGATCTGCAGACTGCTGAGCAATGATAAGAACGCGGGAAATCTGAGCCTCAGATGCACTGGTGTCAGGCTGAACAGGACTCACAACGACTGCTGCCTCTGGAGCTGCGTAGGCAGAGGCCTCTGCGGCCTGCTCGGTAAGCTGAGCCACCTGCTCTTGAGCTGCGGCAAGCTGCTGCTCTGAATTGTTCAGACGGCCCTTAAGGTCTGCAATCTTTTGCAACATTGCATCCAGCTCACCAGAGAGCTGCTCGAGAAAAGCATCCACTTCCTCTGTGTCATAACCATGCTTGGATGGCGAGAAGGTAAGCTGATCGATGTCTGCTGGAGTAATAGCCATTGTTAGTTCCTTTCATGTGAGCGCCACTACGCAAAGATAGCCGTGCTTGTTAAAGTATACCTACAAAGAAATTGACTACAAAACGTGCAAGTAATTGCAGGACGATAAGCCCCACAATTGGTGAAAAATCTATGCCTCCTATGGGAGGAATGAAGCGCCTAAATAAATTCATGTACGGAGCCACGAGCTTATCGAGTACAACACACAAATCCTGGAACCACTCACAACGCTGAGGGAACCACGAGAAGATGCACCAGGCGAGTATCAAAAACTCGTAAAACCTAAAAAGAGCAGCAATACCACTTGCAATCATACGTTTTAATCCTTGCGAACAATCGTGCCGTCTGCAATGAGCTTATCGACCTCATTTTGAGAGAGCTCCTTGCCGGCGGGCAAAACAACAAAACATTGCACACCCAACTCCTGAATCTGACCGCCCACACCACAAGCCAGACCTGCGCAGAAATCAAATATGCGCTTTGCTGCGTCCATATTGGTGTTGCGGAACAACAAAATGACAGGCTGATTGGTGCGAACACGACGAACAACCGTCTGACAGTCATCGTAGGACTGAGGGGTGAGCACATAAGCAGGAAGCTGACTACCAGAACGAGGAACGGCAGCACGTTCAGAAAGCGGAGTAGAGCGAACATAGCTTGCACGAGGTGCACTCTCGTAGTCATCATCGCGCGTATAGGTAGTTGCAGGGACAGAACCGCTATTGCCACCTAAGGGACGACCAGAGCGCGTATACACAGACACGCTGTCTGCCTCGGGACGAGGAGTGTTACCCAACAGACCGGTACCTGTATTTGCAGCTACATCATGAGGTTGATCGTATGCATCGGGGGTGTCATCGTAATCTTGCTCATCATAGACATCATCGTAGTAATCATCTTGAGGCTCTATACGAAGCTTATCTTTAATGGTATCTAAAAAACTCATCGTGTTACTCCCTTTGCATACTTTGGATCAAACACAATCCTACCCAGCCTAATAAGTGTCGAGCCCTGCGCAATAGCAATCTTAAAATCATCACTCATTCCGCAAGACAATACAGGTAGCTGATGGCCTATCTGTGTTTGCAGCTCATCACGCAATTCTCGCAAGCCTTCAAAGCTGCGCTTTGCTGCCTCGGGATTGTTTGCTGGAGCCATAGTCATAAGGCCTTGCCATGCCAAGCCTTCCATAGCAGCTAGTTGCTGCGCTGACTGGTACAGTTCACGGGAGCTAAAACCCTGTTTGCTTTGCTCGCCAGAAACGTTAACTTCAAACAACACGGGTTGTTGACGCCCAGCAGCTGTTTGACCTGTGTCTGCAGCCGCTGTTTGCGCCATTTGCATATCCCTCGATGCAAGCACACGCTTATTGATAGCAGCGGCTAGATCAAAAGACGAGACAGAATGGATGAGCTGACCGCAACCAAGCACATGGTTAATCTTGTTAGTTTGCAGATTACCAATCATGTCAAACGGCACAGAAGGCAATTCCGCCGTCTTGCGGACCAACTCTTGTGGACGATTTTCTGCAAAGTGATTCCAACCCGCTTGGATAGCTGCCTGTACCTCAGGAATGCCCACCGTTTTAGACACAGCAACCACGCTCACCTCACTGGGCTTACGACCAGCAAGCGCACAAGCAGCCTCTATATCTGCCATGATATGCTCACGTCGAGCAGCAATAAACTGTGAATACTCCAACATACCTCCCCTCGTTCTACAAACACCTCAGCCACGAAACACTATCGTAGCTACTCAACCAAAAACGCTATAGCACCGTGGCGACCACATATGCCTTGCTCGGCACGGTACGAGAAAAACTTATCTACCTCACTTGCTGTTGAGCGCTGGCAATCTACAAAATGCTGAGGCTGCAAGCCCGCCTCCAATAGCGATGCCTTAATGGCAGCACTCATATCCAAATTGCGCTCGCCCACACACACAAACTCACCAAACTCATCTATAAAACGCTGGATAAGTTCAGCCGATACCTCATAGTCCGCGGCAGAAATATGAGGACCTACATATGCTAAAACCTGCTGAGGTGCAGCGTTGGTTTGAGCACAGAGCTCTTGCAAAGCCGCCGCTACAATGCGCGAAAAGGTTCCGCGCCAACCAGAATGAATAACCGCAAAGCCTGGACGAGTTCCACCCTCTGCCACAAGAATAACGGGAGTGCAGTCTGCATAGCACAACAGCACAGGTATCTGAGCCGCCGTGCAGACAATAGCATCGCAGCCCTGAGCGATGCGTGCACGAAAAGCCGGCAGCTGATCGGCGCTCGAAATGGTACAAACCTCACTACCGTGTACCTGATGTGGTACTACCAAATTTGAGACAAGCTCCTTATGGCCCAACGCTTCACATACCAGCGCACGGTTTTTCTGTACCGCCTCTGGGTCATCCCCCACGTGCAAACCCACGTTAAGAGATGCATAGGGCTTATCCGAAAACCCACCACTGCGCTGAGTAAAAGCAAGCGTGACCCCAGCTGGGCAAGAGGTATCGCCCAGCAAGGTCACGCCACATGAGGTATATTCGCTCACGCGAGGAAACACTGATGCCCCTTATGCGCGAGAATTCCTGAGAAACTCAGGGATGTCAAATGCCTGGTTACCAAAGTCATTGGCAGGACGGCTTGGACGCTGGGCTGCAGCCGGACGAGGAGCCGCAGCAGGTGCAGGAGCTGCAGGACGGCTTTGTGGCATGCGGCTGAGCAGGTCAGGCATCTGTGTTGCATTAGCATCATTAAAACCAGTTGCAATGACGGTTACACGAACCTGATCACCCAAGGACTCGTCAACCACCGTACCAAAGATGATATTTGCCTCAGGATCAACATTGGAAGCGACAAGGTCTGCTGCCTCGTTGATCTCCTGGATGCCAAGATCTTTGTTGCCAGCAACGGACAGCAACACACGCGTTGCACCATCAATGGAGCTCTCTAGCAAGGGGCTGGAAATTGCTTGCTGAGCTGCATCTGCAGCGCGATTATCGCCAGAAGCCAAACCAATACCCATCATGGCAGAACCAGCACCACGCATAACGGTGCACACATCTGCAAAGTCGAGGTTAATCAAACCAGGAACGGTAATGAGGTCTGTGATGCCCTGGGTGCCTTGGCACAAAACATCGTCTGCCATACGGAATGCATCCAGCATCGTGGTCTTCTTCTCAGAGATGGAAAGCAGGCGATCATTAGGAATAACAATGAGCGTATCTACTGCTTCTGCAAGATTCTTGATACCGTCTACAGCAGAACCAGCGCGCTTGCGACCCTCAAAGGTAAAGGGCTTGGTTACCACAGCAACGGTCAGAGCGCCCACATCGTTCTTTGCAATGTTAGCAACAATAGGAGCAGCACCTGTACCCGTGCCACCGCCCTCGCCGGCAGTGATAAATACCATGTCTGCACCAGCAAGAGCACGCTTGATATCATCACGGCTCTCCTCGGCTGCCTCTGCACCAACCTCAGGATTAGCGCCAGCACCAAGGCCCTTGGTAATATCTGTACCAATGTGTACCTTAATATCTGCCTCAGAAATGGCAAGAGCTTGAGCATCTGTGTTGATAGCCACAAACTCAACGCCACGGATGCCCTCTTCAATCATGCGGTTAACAGCGTTGGTGCCGCCGCCACCTACACCAACAACCTTGATGACTGCAAGGTAGTTGTTTGGAGTATCTACGTCTGCCATGGTTCCTCCTCATTCATTTAGCTTGCGCACACCATGAAGTATGCAAACCTTAAAGTTCAACTTAAACTCAAAGCACAAGGTAAAGCGCGTAATATTTACATAGCTCGGCTTCAGATGCAACCAATTTGTATAAAAGATGGAAACCACAGGTAGATTGCTTGCTATATGCTTTTCTCAACCTTAAAGGGATACCTCAGGCTTTGTATAGTTATCGGGTAGATATGCACTTTCTCTAGCCTTTATGTAACCCTCTACATGAACCTAATGAGCTTGAGAGTTGGTTGTAGGGGACGTATCAGCGTCCTTATTTTTGCCATCCTCAGACTGCTGGGCGCTCTCTTCTTCTTTTTTCTTTGCGGCAGCCTCATCCGCGTCTGAAGGGGGATTTTTTGTGCCATCGGTCACACGACCACCCGAACCAGGATTGACTGACTCAGAGCCTACCTTGCGATAGCTTGGTTTGGAGGGCACGCGCACGTTAATGTAAGTAATTTGGTTAGGATACTGGGTAAGGAGCTGTGAAACCACACTCTCTTTGGTGGAAATATCGCTAGCGGCACCCAAAGATACCTCTACCCCACTGGACAACACGCAAGAAATAGACTCAGTACTTGCAGCGGAATAGCTGACAATATCTTTGGAAAAGTCTTTGCTAAATCCATTGATGTACTTCAACACTGCCAAGATTGTGGCATCAGAGGTCTTAGTTGCGGCCTTGGGCGTAATAGAAGAAGGTACGTTGGTAATCAACAGACAGCCCAGTTGATTGGCTTGTTGCAGGGCTACCGTTGTTGCAGATTCATCCTTTGAGGTGGTGATCTTAAACGGCTCAATCCACACGCCATCATCGCCAATATACCACGCAATATCGCCTGAACTCATAAGGACAATAGCGGACGCTTTGCGCTCTTCCACTTGCACCGTAAGCTTGTTAGGAAAAGAGCGACCAATGTGTACTTCACCTGCCCAGGGATTCTTTTGGATGTTTTGAGCAATCTCTGAAGTATTTACGTTAAGCAAGGTAGTTCCCGCAGGAACAGCAGCAAGCTTAGCAATGGACTCGGAATCCATATGCTGCGTTGGCTGCGCATCAATAGACTCAATCACAAATACCGGCAGTTGAGACAAAACCAGCAGCACCAACACTAAAGAAATAGCTGCTGCTGCAATGCCAATCAGAACACGGAGCGGAGAAACAGACAGCTTGGACAAGCTAAGCGAGAAACCCTTAGAGGACTTCGCGCTTTTTGCTGTGCTAGTACTACCAGAGCCCGACGAACCCTCACGCTTGTTTGCGTTTTCGATGCGCAGCTGCATGGACTGTTTAGCAGCAATACGCGCAGGGCTTGCTCCACGCTTCTTAAGCTGCTTAACAGCACGCGCCGTCTCTCGTTTTGTTGGCTTTTTTCGAGGTGTAGGCTTTACCTTCTTGCGATCTGAATCGGCTGCCATGCGTACTAACCCGTTCGTTGATGTTATGACTGCTGTGCAGCGCCATCAAGACGTGCCTGCATGGCCTCAATAAACTGTGGCCCCAGCAAGGTTATGTCGCCAGCACCTTGTGTAATAAGCAGATCGCCCTCCTGGCAAACATCGCACAGTTTTTCTACCAAGCCATGGTGAACTGGCACAAAACTAACCTGTGGCACCGTGCCCAACTTACGCACCGCCTGAGAAATTGTTTTGCCAGAAACACCTGGAATGGGCATCTCGCCAGCAGAAAATACATCTGCCACAAACAGCACATCTGCATCGTTAAATGCTACTCCAAACTGATCCGCCAGTGCCTGCGTACGAGAATACCTATGCGGCTGGAAGCACACAATAATGCGCTTGAAGCCCAACGGTTTAGCTGCAGCAAGGGTGGCTGCAATCTCAGTTGGATGATGACCATAGTCATCCACCACAGTAATGCCAGCTATGGTGCCTACCTGCGTAAAGCGACGATGTGCCCCACCAAAATGCAATAGTGCCGCGGCCGCCTGCGTAACATCAAAACCAAGCACATCTGCTACCGCAAGTGCAGCCGTAGCGTTTGCCATGTTATGACGGCCAGGGTTGGCGCTCAGAGTAACGTGCACAACACTGCCAGCAGGCGTGGTGACGCTCAGGTTACTTGTAATGCCCGTGCCACGCTCGCCAGCACACACCACGTAGTCATTGGTATCGGCAAAGCCATAGGTTACAAAGCGACGGTGTGTATTGCGCGCAAGTTCAACAAAATGCGGGTCATCACCGTTAATAACTATACAACCGGCCTCTCCTACCAAATCCATAAACTGGCAGAAGGTCTTCTCGACATTCTCGATAGTACCGTAATGATCCAGATGGTCAGCCTCTACGTTGGTAACCACTGCAATGGATGGCTCGAGGTATAAGAAGGAACCGTCGGACTCATCCGCCTCACAGACAAAGTAGCCGCCCTTACCATCACGGCCATTGGTGCCGTACTCCTCAACAATGCCGCCAATCAAAAACGCGGGATCTTTTCCCATGTGATCAAGCATGGAAGCAACCATGGAAGACGTAGTGGTCTTGCCATGCGTACCGGCTACAGCAATCTCCGTGCGGCCACGCCCTAAAGCAGCCAGCATCTTTGCACGCGGCCAAATCTGGATACCAAGTTCACGAGCACGAATGACCTCGGGATTGGTTTCTGGAATAGCAGAAGAAACGACCACAACATCGGGCATGAGGTCATCAATGTTTTGGGCTTCGTGGCCTATGCGTACCTCAATACCGGCCTCCACGAGCTTGCGCACGTAATGCGACTGCTTGAGGTCCGAACCGCTTACACAAGCACCACGCTGATGCAACACCAATGCAATGCCGCTCATGCCAGCACCACCAATACCTACAAAGTGGGCGCTCGAGAAGGGCAGGGCAGTTATGGATTGGGACATAGTATCTCCTAGGAGTCTAAAAAGGACACTATAACTCTACCCCATCTTGAAGGGAGCAAAGCCTCTACGAACGCTTCTTTGACACGCTCTCCACTTCATTGGCGAGAAGAGCCGCAGCGGTTGCCGAGCCCAAGCCATTGGCAGATTCACGCATATCTGCTAGCTGAGCAGGGCTGTCAATAAGCGATAACAACGTCTGCGAGAAGACCTTCTCGCCCAGCTGATCGTCTGCTACCATGCGCGCGGCACCACAATCTACCAGCAAGCGCGCATTGGTGGTTTGGTGGTCTGCCGTTGCAAAGGGATAGGGCACCAGCACGGAAGGAACGGACAGTGCAGCAATCTCTGCAATGGAAGAAGCACCGGCGCGCGAGACAACCAGATCCGCTGCAGCCAATACAGCTCCCATATTGGCAATGTAAGGCATAACATGATAACGCTGTTTTTCTTTATCGCTCAGATCCAGCTCGAGCAGCGTTTGATCGTAATCTGCTGCGCCCGTAGAATGGATAACATAGAGGTCTTGCCTGGACAAAAGCTCAGACTTAAGCGCCGCAAGCGCACTATTAAGGTGCTTGGCACCCAAGCTGCCACCAAACACCACTACCAAGCGTGCATCTTGAGGGACGTGTATGGCCTGACGACCCGCTGTACGTGTGGACTGAACCACGGACTTACGCACTGGATTACCAGTAACTTTAATGCGCTCATCGGAGCCTAGAATTTTTTGAAAGGCCTCTTGTGCAGCGGGAAAAGCAACGCATACGGCAGCGGATTTTTTTGCAGATGTTTTATTGGCCAGGCCTGGGACAGAGTTTTGCTCATGCAATACAACGGGCACCTTATGAGAAGCACACCAATCAACAAGGGGCAGCTCCACGTAGGCACCAAATCCCACCGCTACATCAGGCGCGCCAGTAGCACTAAAGCGTCGTCCAAGCTCCGCCTGTGCCTTACGGATACGCCACAATGCCGTTACCAACGTCCAAGGACGAGAGCGATCAAAACCGGTTACCTGCAAAGGAACAAAATCATAGCCAGCCTCGGGCACAAGTTTTGCCTCAAGGCGATTAGGCTGACCGTAAAACGTAACATGATGGCCACGTGCCACAAGCTCCTCTGCCAGAGCAAGGGCAGGATTTACATGACCAGCAGTGCCTCCAGCAGCAAGAGCAATCTCAAGCTTAGTAGTAGTTGTCAATTGGATTACCTCCTGCGATTATCCTTTGACGAGTCCGATCTGCGTGAGCGTAGGCGCTCCGCCGGACTGGGCCCCAAGTCTATACGGGTCGCACGATCAGTACGGGTTGTGCGCTCGCTACGGGTCGTACGATCCGAGCGCTCCGAGCGAGAAGACCGCGTTGTCTGCACGTCGCGCGCCTTGTCCGCAGCTGCTTTGCTCCGAAAACTCAACACGGTGCGGTGCGTGTTTTCTTGGGCAGCAGCAGAAACATTGGATCTGGTGTGTGCGGAGGACCGAGTAGCACTGCGTCTTTGGACAGAAACCACCCCAGAGTCTGAGGAGTCCTGATACGCACTCCCCTTCTGATCGTTTGCCAAGCTCATCTGGCTACGACGACGATCAAACTCGGTCTCAGGCAAAACGCTTTGCTTGGATACCGACAAAATAAGACCCACCAACGCCAACGTGGATATGATAGACGAACCACCATAGGACAAAAACGGCAGGGGCTTTCCTGTCATGGGAGCAATACCTAAGATTCCCATAACGTTTACAAACAATTGGATAATAATAAGCGAGGTACAACCAGCAGCAATAAGCTTGCCGCACAGATCAGGTGCATTCTTAGCAATACGATAGCCGTAGTAAAGAAACGCACAAAAGCCTGCAATAACCGCAAGTGTGCCGATAAGACCGGTCTCCTCGCCAATAACTGCAAAAATAAAATCGTTATGCGCTTCGGGCAAATAGGAATACTTTTGGCGTGACATACCAATACCCGCGCCCATAAAACCGCCGCTACCAAAGGCATAAAACCCTTGAAGGATCTGATAGCCCGCACCATAGGGATCTGCCTCAGGATTGAACATGGTAAAAACGCGGGCACGTGAATAATCGTCCACCAAAATATATACAAGCATAAACGCAGCGACAGCTGCCGCAGCAAGCAATAAGGGACGCATGGGATACCCGGAAAGGTATGCCATCACTAAGATGGTGCCACTCAAAATAAGCGTCGTGCCTTTATCCGGCTGAAACAAAATAAGTACTACAGGCGCCACAATGTGGAGAGCAACCGCTTGATAAAACTGACGATCCGTCATTGATTGCTCTGCAAAATATCTATATAAGATATCTGCCGTATACAAAACAATAACGACCTTTACAAATTCGGATGGCTGGAATGAAAATCCCGCAAGATTAAGCCAGCGTACTGCGCCTTTAGTAGCAATACCCAAACCAGCTGTTAATAACAACAGCGCAATCGACACCGCCCAGGCTAAGAACAGTCCTTTACGCAGGGTGTGGTAGTCAATCATACTGAGCAGCACAGCAACAACAACACCAATCGCTGCATAAACGAGCTGACGCTTAAAGAAATATGCAGGATCTCCTGCAGACTGCAGCGCCTTCACAGAGCTGGCCGAGTAAATCATGACCAGACCAAATACCACAAGTGCAGCCACGATAAGCGACAAAATCAGACGAGGCTCCATAAAGCGTGCAGGAACACCAGCGGCTATACGCTCCAAAAAGGACTTCTTGCTTTGTGCGCGTCTGCCAGAAGCATCGGTGCGCTCACTGCTGCGCTTTGTTGTATCCAATGACGCACGCTTGGTGCGTGTATTGGGTTTAGCTTGTTGAGATGTACCACGAGTAGGAGATGCCATACTTAGCGCTCCTGAATTTTAGTTGCAACAAGCTGCTTAAAGACGCAACCACGCTCTTCATATCCGGAAAACTCATCAAATGATGAACAGGCCGGAGAGAGCAATACGGTGTCCTGCGGCCCAGCAAGCTCACAGGCACGCTCTAGAGCATCCGCCAAATGTTCTGCACGCACAAGCTTGGGCGTCGTAGGCATATGAGCAGCCACAGCGGCCGCAGCTAGAGCAGATTGAAAACGCTCACCAGCTTGGCCAAAACACACCACAGCCTTACAGCTTGTCAAAGCAGCTTGACAAAAGCTTGCAAGGTTCGTGCCCTTATCGTGTCCACCTGCCATAAGCACAATGGTTTGAGGAGGGAAGGCACTTAAGGCTTTGAGTGCAGCGTCGGGATTGGTTGCTTTGGAATCGTTTATAAACGTAACGCCATTAAGCTGGCCGACCGTCTCAATGCGATGCGGCAGAGGGCTAAAGCTGGCAAGCGTTTGTGCAATACTGCTAGCAGCAGCTCCCACCTCCAGTGCAGCAGCAGCGGAAGCTAGGGCATTTTGTATATTGTGCGCACCCTTGAGCAACAGCTCATCCACAGAAATGAGCTCAACCTCTGTTCCATCTAACCGTACCACCAGCAAATTGTTACGCACAAAAGCAGCGCTTGGCGTCTGAGGGTCTGCAGAGCTGCTTACCACACAAGTACGAATCTTGCGAGCAGCAAGGCGCTGTACCAGATCCTTGAGGTTGTCATCAGAAGAAACAATGGCAAGGTCATTCGGACCAAGATTGGCAAAAATACGTTCTTTGGCGGCACTATAGTTATCAAGCGAACGATGCCATGCCAGATGATCGGGGGTGATATTAAGCAACACGGCCACACGCGGATGCAGAGTTGAACTCCCAGCCAACTGAAAGCTGGAAAGCTCTGCTACAAACCACTCGTCTTTTTGACGAGAAGGTACACAGCTAATGCTCAGTGTGCCAATATTGCCCACTGCTTGAGCAGCTAGACCAGCCTGCTGCAACATCGTACAGGTAAGTGTGGTGGTGGTGGTTTTACCGTTGGTGCCCGTAATGCCAATCCACTTGGCAGGACTTTCACGAAAGGCAAACTCAGGCTCGCCCATAATCTGGCTGGAATGGTTTTGAGCACTGAGAAAAAAATCGCAAAACTCAGAGATGCCCGGAGAAGAGATGGCCACGTCATAGCTGCCCTCAACGCTGTCGCAGCCTACAACAACACGTACACCATAAGCTTCAAGCTGTGCGGTTTTCTCACTTGCAGTAGACGAGGCACCACCATACAGGGTGATGGAAGATACACGGCTGGGATCAAGGGTAAGGAGGTAGTCGCAGACGGCAAAACCCGTTTTGCCCAGTCCAAGCACGAGTACATTTCCTAAATTCCAAACAGCCATATTAAACCTAACCGTTACTTAAGCTGGAAGTACAACGCAAAGCCAAGGGCTGCAAACGCTGCCGAAATAATCCAGAAGCGGATAACAACTTTAGTTTCGCTCCAGCCAAGCTTCTCAAAATGATGATGAATGGGAGCCATTAAAAAGACACGCTTACCGGTAAGCTTGAAACTGCACACCTGGATCATGACCGACAATGCTTCCACCACAAACAGGCCACCCATAACTACCGAGACTACCTCGGTCTTGGTAAGAACAGCCAGCGCCGCAAAGGCAGCACCAAAAGCCAACGAACCCGTATCCCCCATAAAGATGGATGCGGGGTAGCAGTTAAACCACAAAAATCCAATGAGACCACCAGCAATAGATGCAGCAAACACCGCAAGGTTTACTTCGGAAGAACTAAAGGCAACTGCAGCCATCATAAGCATGACAACAAGCACCGTTCCACCGGAAAGACCATCAAGACCATCGGTGAGATTAACGGCATTGGACATGCCCGCCATCAGAAGGAAAACAAAAAAGATGTACAGCCAAGGCACGGAAATAGCCATGCCATTAAGTACAAAGGTACTGGTTAAGAACCCAAGGTTAAGATCAAGGCCACCGGGAAAACGCAGTACCGGAGCGATATCGCACATATTTACGGCAAGCAAACCGAAGGTAACAGAAATGATAAACAGGCCAATCATCTTCTGTTTGGGGGTAAGGCCCAACGAGCGACCGTGTGCCACAGACTCTATGTCATCTGCAATACCAAGCAAGGCTGTAATACTGGTTGCGCCAAAGCCGATAATAAGATTGGCAGACCAGCGCGCCAGAAGCATGCAGGTAAGAGACATGGCCACCAAAATGATGAAGCCACCCATAGTGGGGGTTCCCTGCTTAATGAGGTGACGCTGGGGACCGTCAGCACGAATTTGCTGACCTACTCCCTTGCGACGCATGAGCTTAATAAAAAGCGGCATCAGCACCAAAACGATAGCAGCAGAAAGTCCCATTGCCAAAAAGACTTGATAGCTCGGATAGCTTGGCTTACCAAACACTATGCGAGCACCCCCTTTACAAATAGGTCGAGCGCACTGGACCTTGAGGCCTTTGCCAACACCAAATCTTGAGGGTCCAAGATGGGTTTGAGCGCGGCAACCGCACTGTCCACAGAATCAAACATTTCAATTTTATCGTCAGACATGCCCATTGTGATAGCTGCTTCACGCATCCCACCCACAAATTCACTACCGATAAGAACAAGCATATCTAACGGTTTGCCGGCAGCATACGCACCCACATAGTTGTGAAGTTGTGGGGCCATCTGACCCAACTCACCCATCTCGCCCAGAACGGCCACACGCTTGCCTGTGCAAGGCAACGAAGTCAACACGTCTAGGGCAGCTGCCATAGAGCTGGGACTTGCATTATAACTGTCATCAATCATGCGTGGTTTATTCCCACCACCGACAATTTCTAAGCGCATATGTGTCTGAGGCATAGTTTGTATAGCTTCAATGCTAGCTTTATGGTTTATATTAAGCTTATCTGCAACAGCTAACGCTAAAAGATAGTCATTTAACAGATGTTTTCCAGGAATTGGTAGTTGTGCAGGCTGTATATCACCATTTTCATAATATACATCACAGCAAACATAACCTTCATCTGTAAGCTTAATGTTTTGAGCGCTGAGATTATCATGAGAAGATATACCAACATACGAGGTAGCTATCGAATTTACTTGTGCATACTTACTATCAATATAGCTACTAAAGTCATCAGAACTCGTTAAATAGAGGCAGGGCTCAATTTGCATACTTTCAAGTGTAGCTTGAGCCATTCCAGAAACGATTTCTGCCTTAGCTTTTGCAATATTTTCACGTGAACCTAACAAGCCAATATGGCTTGTTCCAATATTAGTAATAACCGCCAGAGTTGGACGTACTGCAGCGGCTAGGCGCGCGATCTCACCGGGGTGATTCATGCCCATTTCGGCCACAATAACCTGTGTATCCTCGGGCGCAGAAAGCAATGTCAGGGGCAGGCCAATCAGGTTGTTAAAATTACCCTTAGTAGCATGCGTTCTATATTGAGCAGAAATTGCTGCTGCAAGCATATCCTTTGTAGTGGTTTTCCCTACCGATCCCGTTACGCCAACAACCAGCCACTCTGCATGTTTTTGACGCCATGCTTGTGTAAGACGCAGCAAAAACTCTTCTCCATCATCATGAGCTGCACGAACAACAGCACAGTGTTTCTCGGCAGCCAAAGCAAGCAGCTCTTCTGTAGGATCTGCTGTAAGTACAACACAGGCGGCACCGTTTTGTATTGCCGCAGGTGCATAGGCATTGCCATCAGTACGCTCACCGACAAAGGCTACAAACAAACCATCCGTACCTACCGCACGAGAATCAATTGCCACGCCCTTTGCTATGCGGTTGGGATCCCCCGCCACCAAAATACTGCTGGTAGCTGAGCAAATAGAAGCAACATCCAAAGTAACCATACTATCCTCCATGCCCTTAGGAAACAGGCTGTACGCCCATATCGCTAAGCGCCTCACTCATGATTGACGAGAAGACCGGTGCAGCAGAGCTAGAAGCCAAATAGCTTGTACCGTTAAGACCGACATACACCATAACCGCAGGATCATCGGCATTTGCAAAACCAATCAAAGAGCTGAGATACACATTTTCTTTATAGCCATTCTCGCCCGCCTGCTCGCCGGTACCTGTCTTACCCGCAACGGCATAGCCATCAACCTTACCGGCAACACCAGTACCTTTGTCTACTACTACCTGCATCATCTTTGTCATCTTTTGGGCGGTGTCTTCAGAAATAACCTGTTTGTTGCTGCTTGACCAATCAACCTTTTCTCCACCTTGAGAAATAAGGAAGTGAGGAGTGGTAAGGACACCTTTATTTGCAACGGCACCTATGGCGCGCACCATCTGGACCATGGGCATTGATGTAGCTTGACCAAAGGACATAGCCCCCAAGGTTGCACCCGTATACTCAGAGCGCTTAGTAACCAAGCCTTCTACCTCACCCGGGTAGTCTATGCCGGTCTTAGAGCCAATGCCAAACTTCTCTACACCCTCTGCAAAAGCATCGGCACCGCTGGCGCGACCTACCAAAATAGCTCCTGTGTTGGAAGAGCGTCTCAAGATTTCTGTAAGCGTCATGTCCATGGTGTAATCACGGCCATCATCATCTCTTACGGTGTCGTCTCCAACCTTTACCCCTGCAGGCACCGTAAGTACGGAGTCCGGAGTGAGCGTGCCATTATCAATAGCAATGGACATAGTGAGCACCTTAAACATGGAGCCCGGTTCATAGGAGCTGGAAACCATCTTAAAGGCCAGTTGATCATTGGTATAGGACGCAGGATCGGTGATGTTAAGAAGCGGCGTAGAGCAAGCGGCTAGGATCTCTCCGGATTTAGGATCGGTAACCATAACCATACCGGACTCTGCCCCGTAGGTTTCAATCGCTTCGGTAATCTTGTTTTCTGCCACTTGTTGAACGTTTGCATCCAGGGACAAAACAATATCTTGACCATTTTTTGCTTCGGTAATCTGACTGGCACCACCTGCAATGGGTGTGCCATCAGCACCTACCTCCATGGTCATTTGACCATCGGTACCGCTCAAGATTTTGTCGTAATACAGCTCAAGACCGGTAAGACCATTGCCATCGGTACCTACCACGCCAAGGATTTGCCCTGCAAGAGCCCCATAGGGATACACTCGTTTGGTATCTGCAAGATAATAGATGCCGGTTTGCTTTGCTTTTTTGAGATCTTCTTTGAGCTGCTTTACAACGGACATATCCACCTTGCGCTGAATGTAAGCAAAGGTGGTGTTCTTACTAAGAACGGTCTTGTAATCATCCTGCTTACCGCCGAGATTCTGAGCAAGAATCTGAGAGGTAGTTTCTATATTTGCAACTTCTTTGGGATTAACGTAGACGGTTTGGCATTCTTCACTGGTAGCCAGCACATTACCGTTACGATCATAAATCGTGCCGCGCTTACCAGAAATAGTAATGACATTGGTATGGTTGGCCTGTGCCTTAGCAGACAGGCGCGGTGCATCAATAAGCTGCAGGTAGAGCAAGCGCAAAACCACCAGCAAAAAGAGTCCTACAAAAATAAAAGGAAGCCATCCAAATGCGTTTGTGGAGGCAAAGGAGTTTGAAGGGCCTTTGGACTCTAAGCCTTTATGAGACGTACGTGGCGCCTCATCGTAGGAGGAGCCACGAACACGTCGTTTCCCATTCTGTCGATTTGAACCAGCCACAACAAAGAAAAGGCACTACTTGCTCGTAGCGTCAGTGGCCTTGGTTGTCTGCTTGGCCTGCTTGGCCTGCTTAGCGGAAGCGGTACCCTCGGGAGCAGAAGCCGCATCTTTAGCTTTCTTACTGCCCTCAATTTGCTTGTCATTATCGCCAGTAGAAGCCGTAAAACTATCCTGGGCACTGCCGCCTAGGGTAATAATCTCGGTCTGAGACGCACGAACCATGCCATAGTTTTGTGTAGCGATGCGATCAATACGCGAGCTGTTAGAAAGCGTAGAAGTCGTCACCTTGAGGTCATTTTCCAGGCTTTGAGCCGTCTTAATTTGACCGCGAAGCTCAGCATTTGCCTGCAAAGCGCTCGCAGTAGCGGCATACAGCGTTACTCGCGTGATAGCCAGTACCGCAAAAACAGCGATCGCAAGTACTGCCATGCGAACACGAGACAAGAAAAGATCGGAGACACCTTGGCGTACGCGAGCATCAAGGCCGGCGCCCTCTACAATCTCAAAGGCTGGACGAGTTTGATGCGCGCCAGCGCGCCTGCTCTCCTGTGCCCCGAGGCTCTGCGCCTGTGTAAGTGGATAGGCCATGATGTACGTGCTCCTTGATAGTATCAATACATGCTTTGTGGTGGGAAATCTACTTGTTGGTACGCGGAGCAAACAGTTTTACTGCCGCGCGTGTCTTTGCACTGCGAGCCCGAGGATTAACCTGGATCTCTTGAGGCGTTGCAACAAGTGGTTTACGCGTTATGACGTTGAGTATTGGCACCTTGCCACACATACAAACAGGAAGATCTGGAGGACAGGTACATCCCTGTGAAAGCTCCGTAAAGATATGCTTAACAAGACGGTCTTCAAGCGAGTGATAGCTTATAACGCAAATCCTACCACCCTCATTTGCCCAGCGAATAGCTGCGCGCAAGCCCTGCTCAAGCATCTCAAGCTCATGGTTAACCTCAATACGCAGCGCCTGAAAGCTTCTGCGTGCCGGATGTCCACCGTGACGACGAGCCGCCGCAGGAATACCTGCTTTAATAACGTCCACCAACTCCAGTGTTGTGGTAATGGGCGCCTTTGCTCTGCGGGAAACCACCTGTTTGGCAATGCTTTTTGCGTAACTCTCATCCCCATATACGCGAAGAATCCGAGCGAGATCTGCTTCGTTATAGGTGTTTACGACCTCTGCTGCGGTTAGAGTGTTATTACCCGGATCCATACGCATGTCGAGTGGGGCATCCTCGTGATACGAAAAACCCCTCATAGGAATATCGAGTTGCGGAGAAGAAACGCCAAGGTCAAAGAGGAAACAATCCACGCCAGAAACACGAGCTTGCAAGAGCAGATTGTCCAGGTCGCCAAAGTTTCCCTTAAGAAAAACGTGGCGAGCACCAGGAACTTCTTTCTCAAAGCGTTGCGTTGCCGCTGCTAGGGCCATATCGTCTTGATCGATTCCTATCGATAAGCCCTCTGGAGCTACCAGTTTTGCCATCTCCATGGTATGACCAGCGCCACCCAGCGTGCAGTCACATACAACGTCTCCTTTTTGAGGGTTCAGTTCCTGAAGGACCTCGTTAAGCATTACGGGTACGTGCCAATATTCTTCTGTCAAAGCGCTTCCCCTTTACTAGCCAAACAGCAGTGAATCGAAATCTTCATCCAGGAAGCTTGCTTGCATTTGCTCCCACTTGGATGCACTAAAGATTTCAAAGTGATCTACGTTACCCACGATCTCGAGTTCGCGACCGAGTCCGAACTTCTCGCGAATTTGTTCCGAGACCTTGCTTAGGGCAATACGACCAGCGGTGTCAATATCAACCGTGGTGGTAAGTGCCGAAAGCCTGCGGCGGATAGCGTCCTGAGCCTTATCCTTTGGATCAAATCCCTCGGGGAAAAAGCTCTGCATCCACTCCTGATGTCCTTCAGGGGTAAACCCACACAGCGCACCGTGAAACGGAACCAAACAAACCTTGTTAGCAAACTGCTTGCGGAAATCCGCAGGAAGGGTGAGGCGGGATTTGACGTCTAGGTTTCGATTGTAGTGGTCGGTCAAATACATGCTCACCCTCCTTTCGCTTTGCGGTCTGCGTGGAGTCGTGTCCACGTTGCGTACCAACCACTATACGTGCTTTTGCAACATTTCTCAACACTTTCTCCCACTTTATCCCCTAATTTCCCACTTCTCAGAAAAGAAAATTTACGCCCTTCTTTCCAACCACTACATGTTGTGGTAACAAAGCAAAAGACCCACTACCTGTACGAATACAGCGTGGGTCTTATGGTGGGTCATCTAGTGAGTAACTTAAAAATTTAGTGATGTAATCATGTAGGAATGCCTACCCAATCAATGAGCGCGCGGGTGAGCTCCCATATAAGCCATACGCACATGCGTGCGATCTACGTGGGTATACAGCTGGGTGGTAGAAATGTCAGCATGTCCCAACAATTCCTGAACCACACGCAAATCCGCACCACCCTGCAGCATATGCGTTGCAAAACTATGTCGCAGCGTATGGGGATGTAGGCCCGCAAGACCAGCTATACGCCCGTACTTCTCAACAATGCTATGAACAGACTGCCGAGAAATACGTCCGCCGCGGGCGTTCAAAAAGACAGCAGAGACGCTGGCCTGACATGCATTTGGACGTGCCAAGCTACTACGCCACAGCTCCAGATACTCCTGCAGGGTGCTTGCAGCTGTTCCCATGATGGGCACTATACGTTCCTTGGAGCCCTTGCCATACACGCGAAGTACCTCATCGGCGAGCAAAACATTTTGCAGCTCTAAACCGCACAGCTCAGACACACGCAGACCACAACCATACAGCACTTCTAAGATCGTGCGGTCGCGCTGAGAGGTAGCGGTTGGTAAGAAAGGCTGATCTAGCAGGGCTGCCGCCTGTTCTGGAGAGATAACATCGGGTAAGCGATCGGGTTTTTTAGGCAGCGGGATATCCACAGCGGGATGAGACGCACAGATTTGCTCGGCCACCATAAAGCGATGGAAGCCCTTAATGGCAGAAGTGGCTCGCTCTATAGATGAAGATGCGAGCTCTATAGAACTCAGTGCTTGGAGATAATGCTCAACATCTGTGCGAGTCACCTGATCCGGCTGCGTGATGTCTTGCTGCGCTAAATACCGTATATAGCGCAACAGATCCCGCCTGTATGCCTGAACGGTATTAGCCGCACTTCCCCGCTCTATTGCAAGGTATGCCACATATTCTTTGAGGGCACAAGAAAGATCCATTGGAGTTCCTTAAAGCAAGCAGGTGTGCCAAGCGGTTTAACGCACACGAGAAGCCTCATCAAGCAGTGTACGGGCGTGCTCACAGGAAGCAGTGCTGGCATCTCCCGATAGCAAACGAGCTATTTCTACCACACGATCCTGGCCTACAACTTCATCAATGTGGGTTTGCGGAACAGCCTGTGGTGTATCTCCTTCGGTCTTGCGTACCACATACTGACGGTCTGCCACAACAGCAATCTGCGTCAAGTGAGTGACCACAACCACCTGATGGGTGCGCGCCAAATCTGACAGCACTGATGCCAAAGCCTTTGCTGTCATGCCGCCAACACCTGCATCAACTTCGTCAAAAACAAGGGTTTCTACGGCATCTGCCTCGCCTAAAACCACCTTGCACGCAAGCATAACGCGGCTGATCTCGCCGCCAGAAGCAATGCGGCGCAGCGGACGAGCGCTCATACCCGCAGCAGGCCTATACATCAGCTCTACCCTATGAGGACCTGCATTGGTCCACTGATTGCGAGCAAGACGCACAACCTCAATGTCTAGCTGCGCAGTGCCCATTTCCAGGCGATGCATCTGCTCGGTAATACGCTGCGCCAACAAGGGAGCAGCAGCCAGACGCGCAGCTTCCAAGTCATCCGCTGCAAGCGCCAAGGTTTTCTCGGCAGCATCCACCGCTGCTTGAGCCTCCAAAAGTGCCTGGCCCGTATCGCCCGAAGCCTCTACGATTCCAGCCGCCCACGCTCGACGCTCAAACACCTGCTCCATCTGGGGACCATAGCTGCGCATCAGGCCCTGCAAGCGAGACATGCGCGTTTGCATGGCATTGAGCTGTGCGGGGTCAAATTCCATGGACGAGCGATAATCCCGCAGCTCATGAGCCACGTCTTCCACATCCAGAAGGGAGCTTCTGAGCGTGTCAATCTTGGTTGCCAAAGACGCGTCATAGCGCGCAGCGGCTTCCAGATTGGTAAGCGCTTGTGCAAACTGATCGAGCGCCGCGTCATCATCAGAAAGGGCCTCATACGCAGCTTCTACGCTTGTAAACAAGGATTCCGCATGCTCTGCAAGGTCAAGCGTGGTCTGGAGCTGATCGAGCTCACCTGCCTGCGGGTCCACCTCATCAATGCGCGCCAACACAAACTGAGCCTCATCCAAACGGCTGGTACTTTCTTGTACCGCGGTTTGAACACGCTCAAGCTCTTGGGCCGCTGCGCGTGCGGCAGCCAGCGCCTCGCAAAATTTTTCTTTTGCAGGAGCTATCTCCTGCGCGGCCCAGCCGTCCAACAGCTCCAAATGAGCCGAGGGTGAAAGCAAGCGCTGATGCTCATGCTGACCACACAAATCTACCGTTGAACCAATGCCGCTGGCCAATTCCCGCACGGAAGCCATCTGGCCATCAATATCTATACGTCCGCGACCTAAGCGGCTCAAACGACGTCTTACCACATGCCCATCAGGATCATCTGGCGAGAAAACCTGGCCTTCTACCAGTAGTTCCTCAGTACCCTCACGTATAAAGGAACTGTCCGCGCGCTCCCCGATAAGCAGCTTAAGTGCTCCGAGAAGCGCTGTTTTGCCCGCGCCCGTCTCGCCAGTAAGCACGGTAAGCCCATCTGAAAACTCAAGAGATGCATCTTGGATGAGCGCCACATTTTGAACGTGCAGCTGGTCAATCATTTATTTCCTCGTCCTTCCGTAAAATACACGGGAGACAGAATTATAAAAACTTGAGGGGCCACCATCCAGCAAAACAATGTCGCCCACACCACGGCGCACACAAGCTAATTCCAGCCACTTGCCCTTACTTGCCAGCTGACCATCCACAAAGGCAGAGCGATCTGCTGGACGATTATGTGAAGTAGCAATCTCTACCACATCAGAAGCGCCTGTCATAAACGAGCGCGCCAAAATGGTATGGGGAGCAATAGGCGTAATAAGCATCCCCTTAAAGTCTGGATGCACAATAGGACCTCCAGCTGCCAGTGAATACCCCGTAGATCCGGTAGCGGTGGAGACAACTACCCCATCCCCCCGCAAGCGATCAATATGATTGCCCGAAACACCAACATCAAACTCGATCATATCGCCATCAGCGCCACGCGTAACTGCAAGCTCATTGAGGGCAAAATGATGTACCACTTCTGGCTCACTCGTTTCTTTATCCACCATATGCAACTCAACATCCAGCGCAGTACGACGAGAAACGTGCATCTCTCCAGCTAATGCGCTGGCCACGCTACCCACAATATTTTCCGAATCGCCAGCAGTCAAAAATCCAAGGTGCCCAAACGAGAGCCCCAGTAAAGGAATTTCTGCATAGCCAACGATCTTTGCCGCACGTAACAGAGTGCCATCGCCACCCAAAGAAACGACAAGGTCACTTCCCTCTGCAGAGGTGGTGCGCTGAGGATATTTTTTCTTATCGTGAGCCCAGCTTACCACGACATCCTGTGACTCAAGCCAGTTGGAAAGCTCCGTAGCAGATTGCACAGCAACGGGACGAGAATAGTTTGGCACCAAAAGGACCTTCATAAGGCTTCTCCTCAGCTACACGATAGATTGTACAAAGTGTATCACCGAGCACTAAGAAGTGGTAATCTGCGCAATTGCTTGAGAAAAATCTACGGGATCTGCTTGTCCACCTTTACGTGCAAGCAGCAAAAATTCATGATTTCCCTTATGTCCTACAACAGGGCTTGCACACACAGCCTGCACCGCAAAGCCTCTGTGCGAAAGGTTTTGGCTTACCGTTTCCAAACAGGCAAGCCACACGGCGGGATCACGTACAATGCCGCCCTCGCCCACCTGCTCACGCGCTGCCTCAAACTGGGGTTTGACCAGCGTAAGAAAGCTTCCTTCCTCACGCAGTAAATCCCAAACAGCACCAGCAATGGTGGTTATTGAAGTAAAGGAAACATCACAAACAGCCAGGTCGATGGTACCAGCACGCTCAGGCGTGGCAACATCCACAATATTTGTACGTTCCAGCAACGTAACGCGCGTATCGTTACGCAAAGACCACGCAAACTGGGCATACCCCACATCTACCGATAAAACCGACGCAGCCCCATGACGCAACAAACAATCGGTAAAGCCGCCGGTAGAACAACCAACGTCTACACAAGCACAGCCACGCGGATTGACCTTAAATGTAGTTAAGCCGCAGTCGAGCTTGAGCCCACCGCGGCTTACATAAGGATTTTTTCCACGAACATGCAGTTCTATACCAGGTTTAACTTGTTCGCCCGCGCTCGTAAGCTTTCGATTGGTAGTGGATACCTCTCCAGCCATAATTGCACGGAGAGCATCACTGGTGCTGGTAAAAAAGCCTTGCTGTACCAGCTCTGTGTCCAAACGCACACGAGCCATATGAGTTACTTAGACTCAGCTGCGGTAGAGCTAGAGGTATCGGAGCCCGTAGCGGCATCCGCGTCGGAGCCTGTATCGGCGTCCGCGTCGGAGCTCGTGTCAGAGTCAGAACCAGACTCATCAGCCTCAACGGACGCAACGGGCTTATCGGGTTTCTCGGCAGCAGCATCCTGGGCCGTAAGGTCAACCTTATCTACCATGTCTACCGCTTTAGAACCCAAGCTAATAGCTTCCTCAAACAGATCCAAAGAACGCTCAAGCGAGGTGTCTTTATCGCGAACCGTGCCCACGATCTCGTCCAAACGACCAACAATGTCATCAAAGGACTGGTAGGCAGACGTATCAACCCTTGCCATAGCTATTCCTCTACCGCATCTACATCATGGTCTGCAGGTTTGGGAGCGTTTGCCTCAACCGCTGGAGTGGTAGCAAACAGATCTTCCCCTGCTTGCGTAGCTGCAGCAATCGCACCCAGCACACCGTTGATAAAGCGAGAGGACTCATCCGTACCATAGGCGCGGGCCAACTCCACGGATTCATTGATGCAAACAGCGGTATCTACCTCAGCAATACAGAGCATTTCACAAATGGAAAGACGCAAGAGGTTGCGGTCCACTGCAGGCATGCGCATAACTTCCCAGCGCTTGGAAAAGCGCGTAATAATGCCGTCAAGCGCAGGGATCTTATCGCTTGCTGTTAAAGCAAGGGTCTGTGCATACGGGTTGAGAGGACCGTCGGACAAAGCATAGTCACCCGACAGGACATCACACACCTTACGACCAGTGGCCTCAGCCTGAAACAAAATCTGAAGCGCCTGGCTGCGCGCAAGCCTACGAGTTTGATAAGCGGGAGTGCTCAAACTTACTCCTTGGGAAATACGAGGCTATCAATGCACACATTAACAGCGCTTACGTTGACGCCAATTTGCTCGGTAATGGCCTGAGATACCGCAATGCGAACCTGCTCGGCCAGCTTGGTAAAGGTATAGCCAAAAAAGACCGCCAAATGAACCGTCACAATAAGACCGTTTTCATCAGACTCGCACTCTACCGCGCGACCAGATTGCACCGTCTTACTGGTAAATACAGAGATCAGGCTCGATGTAATATCGTTGCCGCCTACGCGAGCAACGCCTTCTACCTTGTTTACGGCAGCCGTAACCACGGTGCCAATAACACTCTTAGAAATACCGATGCCAGAGATCAGAATCTCAGTCTGTTCCATGGGAATTCCTTTCACGCTACGAGCCACACTCACATTTGGGGTGACAGCTGGCTAGACACGCTGTACAAACTTACCAGTACGGGTATCAACCTTTACACGCTCACCCTGGTTAAGATACATAGGAACCTGAATAGTTGCACCCGTCTCAATAACGGCAGGCTTGGTGCCACCCTGGACCGTATCACCCTTAAAACCAGGATCGGTTTCTGTAACCTCTACCTCAATAAACATAGGAGGATTAACGCCTAAAAGCTCGGTATCTGCATACAGCAGCTGGCACACGTCGTTCTCTTTAAGCCACTTGGCATTATCGCCAATATAGTCATCAGAGACAGGAATCTGATCGTAGGTCTCCATGTCCATAAAGTTGTATGCATCGCCATCGTTATACAGATACTGCATTTCCTTGGTGATGAGTTGGACGCTCTCAAACTTGGAGCCAGCATTGCAGGTTTGATCAATCGTACGACCGTCACGCAAATCCTTGAGCTTGTAGCGAACAAATGCGCCGCCCTTACCAGGTTTTACATGCTGAAACTCTACAATGGTGTAATACTTGTTATCAATTTTAAGACCCATGCCGTTCTTAAAATCTGCGGTGCTAATGCTTGCCACAACAACTCACTTTCTATTTGATCTATGCCTTTTGAAGCAACATATTCACAGATGCATTCTAGTATACCGTTGTCTGTCTTCTTAACGAGAATACCTATGCAGACTTAACAGGAGATACAAACAAGCTCATGCGTAGACTTGGTAAAGGGTTTATAGCCATCTGACGTTACCACACCAAAGTCTTCCAGGCGAATACCAAATTTACCAGGCAAATAAATCCCAGGCTCAATGGTAACAACCGAACCCTCGGGGATGAGCAGATCATACCGGCGATTAAAATTGGGTTTCTCGTGAATCTCCAAACCAACACCGTGCCCCAAACCGTGCTTAAAGAAATCACCATACCCGGCATCCGTAATAACCTTAACAGCAAGATTGTGAACATCGCTGCCAATAACGCCAGGTTTTACATAGGCTGCGCAGGTCTCATGAGCCAAACGAACAATGTCGTAGACCTGTTTTTGCTCTTGAGAAGGCGTCCCCACATATACCGTGCGCGTCATATCAGAATGATAGTCATGATAGCCAGCACCGTAGTCCATGACGATAAAATCGCCCTCTTGCACTATGGCAGAACCGGGTTGAGCATGGGGATTTGCACCGTTTGCGCCGGTTGCAATGATCGTGTCAAATGACAACGCATCAGCACCGTGCGTCAGCATGTAGTTTTCCAGTGCCACTCGAAGGTTCTGCTCGGTCTGACCGGGTTTAATATAGCTACACATATACTCGAAAGCAGCATCGGTAATATCCTGTGCATGCTGCATAAGCTCCAACTCTTCTGCGTCTTTTACCATGCGCAAGGAGGCAATATCTCCATGTATGCGTGGCAGCAGGCAGGCAGCAGATTGTTGATGCACACACGCTTTTAGCTCATCATAAAAGGCCAAATCACAGCTATCCTCAATAGCAACCATGCGGCTGTGTGTCTGAACGATAAGCCCAGCAACCCACCAGGCAGGATCCACCAGGTCCATATCTATAATCCAAGCATGGTCGGTACCCATACGCGTTATAAAGGTGTTGTAATAACGAGAATCCGTATGCAGCCACTGACCAGTAGCCGTAATAAATGCGGTATGAGCAACCTCATGATCAAAGGTGCGCTCAGAACCCGTAAGCCAGCGCAAATCTGCATTGTTTCTCAAAATCACCGCATCATAGCCACGCTGTGCCATAACCTCGCGCAAACGCGCAACACGCGCCGCACATGCCTGTGTATCTGCCATAAGTAATCCTTTCCCAATGGATATGCTCGTATCGCCTGGCTAGTTTGTTGCCTGATGAGCTTCTAGCAGCTGTTTGTGTAGCATACACCAAGCCTGAATATGCTCATTGAGCAGCTCATCTGGCACTGCTGTATACCGCACACGACCAAAAGCTAAAGGAAGCGGCAATAAGAAACGATTGGTCCTTGCAAAACATACCGCCTTAAGGGCGCCGATAAGCTCTTGCGCTTGCACGTCGCACGCAATCTGTCCAATGCCCAAGCTGTCCAGCAGGCCATCTTGGCTGTACATCAAATCCATATCCGCTTCCCCAAGACCAACCGCAAGACGCGCGTTTACCCGCAAACCTTCGGCAATTTTAAGCGCACGGGGAATGCCCTCGAATAAGCGATCCAGAGCAGCCTCAAAGATAAAGCCGTAGGAATTGCTCTGACGGATTGCCAGGGAAGTGGACGCCTCAATACGACCACGACATTTAACGGTATCTACCAGCTGATCCACGATGGTCTGTTCGTCATGCTCCATAATCTTGTTGGCTCTTGAGGCAAGACGGCCAAAGGCATCTGTGTTGTCACACACCGCCGTAGAAACCGCGTAGGCCAGCATGGTTTGAAATTGATCTTGCTCGTATAGCTCCATATAGGTCAAATCACAAAAGGCCATACGAGGTCGTGCTTTTGTGGCTATAACAGGAAAAGCACCTGGTGTAGCACGCAAAGCGGGTGGTGTAGTAATACCCTGTACCGCAGCAAGAGCGGTAGTGGGAACAAAGGCATATTCCACCCCAGCGCACCAGGCATTTGCACTATAGGAAGCCAAACCAGCCAACTGCTCATTACCAGCAAAGATAAGAACATCATCTGCTGTAAGACCTTCATTGCTTAAAAAGATATACAGCTCGTGGGCAAGATCTATGGTTGTTATATCGTCCTGATCGGGTAGGTTTGCTTGCACGGCAACAAAACCGCCATCCGCCAACTGACGGCGCAGCTCCTCTGCTAAGGCATCAGAAACATCTGCCCCGCAAATGAGTGCAGCCTTACGCGGTTTACCCACTAATAAACGGAGCTCACGACCCATATTGTAGAGAGCATCCCTGCCTATGCGCATATCGCACGAGCCGCCAGGCAAGGTGATTGATTGGCGAATAACTGATTGCTGAGCTTCTTCCTGACTCATAGCAGGCCTTTCTCCCACAAGAGTTGTGCGGTTATTTGCGCAACCTCATCAAATGTCTTGTCCGTAATACAAATCGAATAGTCAGCTGCATTTTGATAGAGAGGACGACGCCGTTCAAACAATTCCTCAGGACTCGAACACAGTGTCAAATCAGGCCTGCGATCAGTGCGTTGAATCTGTTTGAGGGAATCCGATAAGGTGCCATCTAGATACACAACGATACCCATCTCATGCATGAGCTGGCAATTGAGCTCACTTTCTACGATACCGCCTCCACAGCTTACAAGCAGACTTTTTTGTGACTGCAAACTCTGGAGGGCGCTGGTTTCTGCCTGACGCAGGGCCTTCTCCCCGCCATCTGCATACATTTGCGCCAGTGAGCAGTGATACATGCGCTCTATAATGCGATCCGTATCCGTGAATGAGCGACTGAACATATGGCCAATATTGCGTGCCAAGGTAGACTTGCCAGCACCAAAGAAGCCCACAAAAAAGACGTGGTCACAGCCCTTGTGTACAATATATCCACGCTCCGGCCTTTGCACAGCACTCCTCGTATGCCTTAGGTATATGCGCCTTTACTCTCCCAGCACGCTTCCTTTGCTCTTTGCATAAGCAGCTAGCTTTTGCATCTAACTTTTAGATTTTATCATCCAATGGCAGGTCACAGCAGGACCCAAAGCTCCTACACAAACCGAACTACCAAAACTACGAACACAAAGCCTATGGTAAGCCAAGGAACCAACGCTATTGTTTTTTGCTGGACTACAACACCAAACACTGCTGCTAGTGCACAACCTATACCAACGGCCATAACCGTAACAGGTCCCAACCACATACCCCACGCTGCAATAAATTTAATATCGCCCATACCCAGAGCGGCATGGTTTTGTCGTTTACGAAATAAAAGCTCGACTGCCACTAAAACAAAGGCTAATGCTATGGTAAACCCCGCATACAGCATAAAGGTAGAAGGTGCATAAGCAAGGCGCAGCGCTACCCCCAACAGGAGCAGCAACAACGAATGTGCATTAGCAACACAGCGGGTTCTTATATCTTGGACCGAGGCCACCAACGATATAAGAATAGCTGCTATCACGGCTGCACATCCTCTCCCTCAAAACTAATGCCGTCGAGGATTCTATGTTCAGCCATGCGCAAGGGTTTGGTGTAGAACAAATCGGTGGATGACTGCGGTCTAACAAGGATGGTAGAAATGCCTGCTAGATTACCTGCCACCACATCGGTAAATACCTGATCACCAATTAAGACAGCCTGATGGCGCGAAACGCCCATGCGCTTAAGCGCAGTCCAGAGCGCAAAGGGTGCCGGTTTTAGAGCATGATCTATTTTTGGTACAGCAAGCTCGTGTGCCGTCTGTGCTACCTGAGCTGCAAAAAAATTATTGGATACCAAGCAGATCTGTAAGCCCGCTTGCTTTGCTCGTTGTACCCACGCCACAATGTCAGAGGGTAGATACTTGCTGTCTTTTGGCACGCAGGTATTATCGCGATCAAGCAAAATACAGCGTATACCTGCATGAACAAGCTCGTCTATATCCACCAAAGGCAACGACGCCACATATTTTGAGGCCTGCAGCAAACTCATGGCTATCACAACAACAGGTATACACGGCTACGATTGAGCATTTTTTGCTGTCTCAATAGCCTGCTGATGCTCTTCGTAGGTCTTAGAGAAACTATGGTTGGAGTAACTACCATTTTCTACAATAAAGAAGTAGAGGTAGTCCGTACTTGCAGGCTCCAATGCAGCTTTGAGTGAAGCGGTGCTGGGTGTACAAATAGGTGTAGGAGTCAAACCCTTGTTAAGATAGGTGTTATACGGACTCTGCGTCTTAAGATCTTCTGCCGTCACTTCCCTATCCAATACATAGCCCATCGTAGCATCCGACTGCAGGGCCATGTCCTGTTTAAGACGGTTATAAAAGACGGAAGCAACAAGAGGGCGGTCATCTTGCGTTACGGCCTCACGCTCAATGATGGATGCCAAGATCAAAAATTGGTAATCACTCATGGTGATGCCATAGTTGCTTTGAATGGTGGCGCAAGCAGTCTCAAAATCCAGGCTCGCATGCTCCGCTTGATACTGATTAAGCATGGTACGAATAACGCTGTCAGCGCTTACTTCTTTGCCGCTAAAGTCGTAGGTTTTGGGATACAAAAAGCCCTCAAGGGAATCATCTGCAACGCCCTGCAAGAAGGAAAACTCATTCACATAGTTAGAAGCCTTAGCCTGGGCGAGAAAATCATCGGCTTTAATTCCCAAGGACTTCTCTACCAGTGCTGCTGTTTTCTTAACCGTAAGGCCCTCGGGAACAGAAAGCTTGTTAGCGCTTGTGTTAGGACCCTTTACCAGTTGCTGAACAACCTCTTCCACAGACATACCCGTTGTAAACACATAGGTACCGGGCTTGATCTGGGAATCTGCATTCTTAAGGCTGAGCTCCTTTAAAAAGTCTTCACTGGTGCTTATGACACCAGCATCAAGCAAAGACTGGGCAACCTTTTGAGCACCAGAGCCTTCTGCAATGGTAACGGTAACCTCTGTACCAGCAGCTACGCCAGAGGTGCTCTTTTGTTTTGCCGTCACGCAGCCATGAATAACAAAACCGGCAACAAGCAGGCAGATCACCGCAATAACCAAAACAATGACTTTGATGGGTGGGGTGACGGGTGCCTGATTTGTAGTGGGCTGTTTATAGGAGCGAGGACTTTGTACAGCTGAGCTGCGTGATGGAGAAGCAGCGTGTTGTCGAGCTGTGAGGTTTTGTGCAACGTGATTTTGTGCAGGCACTTGTCGAGAAGCGTAGTTTCGAGCAGGGGTTTGCCGAGGCGTACCAGAAAAATGTGCACCACGAGAAGCACGGTGAGAGGAATGTGATTCTTGGGAACTAGCCATGCATTTCTCCTTTATTGCCAAGCAGCCTGAGCATCCTGGGTAACCTGGATATCCTGGGTATCCTGAGCATCCTGAGTGTTCAGGACAGCCTGAGCATCCAGCCATGATTGCAAGAACAAGGAAGCAGCAACCATATCTACCTTGCCGCGCATGCTCTTCTCGGAAAGTCCTTGTTCGCGCAGAATACGCTTGGCCTCACAAGACGATAAGCGCTCATCGACAAACTCTAGAGCCAAACCACAGGCCTTTGCAATCTGTTGAGCCTGATCCATCACATGCTGTGCCTGTGGACCATCCTCACCCGTCATAGTCTTAGGACGACCACACACCAGCAACTCTGGTTCGTAGTCTTCCAAAATCATGCGAAAAGAGCGTGCGCCCGAAAGTACCTCCTGAGCAGGAAGTACTTTGACGGGCGACGCGATACGACCCGTGACATCAGAAGTAGCAATGCCAATGCGGGCCTCTCCAATATCTAAAGCAAGGACACGCACTTATGCGCCTATCATCTGTCGAGCAGCTTCCAGAGCAGCATCAATGCCGTCCACATTGGTACCACCAGCCTGAGCCATGTTAGGACGTCCGCCGCCACGGCCACCAAGCTTTTGAGCCAACGCACTCACGATATCACCTGCAGAAAATCCTGCAGCAACAGCGGCATCGGTACCAGCAGCAAGCAGGCCAACCTTGCCATCAGATGTAGCGGAAGCCAAAACGCAGGCAATGGGCTTACCTTGTGCGGCATCGCGAATACCATCCCAAACACCACGAAGCTCCTTACCAGAAACGCCGTTCAGTTTAGTAATGGCACACCGATATCCACTTGCATCCACCGCCTGCTTAAGCGCATCGCCCACAACGTCAGAAGCAGCACCGCTCATCAGCTGTGTTATACGCTTCTTGGAATCGCGCACTTCTTGCTGCAGTTGCGCTACGCGAGACAAAATCTCGGAGGGACGACATTTAAGCTCAGCGGCAATCTCTGAAAGCTCCAAGAGCCGTTCATCCACATATTCAAGGGCTCCCGCGCTGGTAACAGCCTCTATACGACGCGCGTTAGAACCAACGGAACTCTCGGAGATGATCTTAAAGAAGCTAAGATCAGCAGTGTTGTGTGCATGGGTGCCGCCACAAAGCTCACGCGAGAAGGGCTTCTCGGACGCACCGGTAGAAATAACGCGAACCGTCTCGCCGTATTTCTCGCCAAACAGCGCTACCGCGCCTGAAGCCTTTGCCTCATCAAGACTCATGATGTTGGTGATCATGGGCTCGGCAGCAAAAATTTCTGCATTGATAAGGCCTTCTACACGGGCAATTTCCTCTGCCGTCATGGCCTCAAAGTGCGTAAAGTCAAAGCGCAGACGATCGGGGGTTACAAGAGAGCCTGCCTGACTTACATGCTCGCCCAGCACATATTTAAGGGCGGCATCCAACAGGTGGGTTGCCGTGTGGTTACGACGAATCAACTCGCGACGGTTGTGGTCAATCGCAGCGGTTACTAAGGCACCAACCCCAACCGTACCCTCGCGAACAACGGCTACGTGAGCGACCAGTCCGTCCCCACGACTCTTGGTGTCGGTTACCTCCAGGCTAAAGGCAGGGCCATAAATGGTGCCCGTATCCCCTACCTGACCACCCATCTCCGCATAAAAGGGGGTGGCGTCCAACACAACTTCTACCTCGCTGCCTACGGAAGCAGACTCAACGGATTGTCCGTCAATAACCAAAGCGATAACCTTGGCATTCTCTACAACATCAGAGCTGTAACCCTCAAAACGCGTAGGCTCATGCTCATCAGAAAGCGCAACCCACACATTGTTGGCCTGACCCCAAGCATCGCGGTTGGCCGTTGCACGAGCACGATCGCGCTGTGCCGCCATCTGCTTGTCAAAGGTGTCCATATCTACCGCATGACCAGCGCCTTCTGCAATCTCACGGGTAAGATCAATGGGGAAACCGTAGGTATCGTGCAGCTTGAAGGCCACCTCACCAGAAAGCACCGCCCCAGCAGGCAAAGCCGCAAGCTCAGCAGCAAGGCTTTTCTCGCCAGCGTCTAAGGTAGCGGAGAAGCGCTCCTCTTCTGCAGCGATAATACCCTCGATAAGGGCTCGGTTGTCGATAAGCGCTGTGTATACGTCTCCCAGCAGCGCCTGTACCTCATGGAAGTAGGTATTGAGGAATGCATCCTTAATGCCCATCAATCGGCCATGGTAGACAGCACGACGCAAAAGGCGGCGCAAAACATAGCCCCTGCCCTCGTTGGAAGGAAGGATGCCGTCACCAATCATGAAGGATACAGCACGGGAGTGATCTGCCAAGATACGCAGGGACTTATCTACCGCCTCAGAGCTGTGATAACTCACACCGGCAAGCTTCTCACCCACGTGGATGAGAGAGCGCAGTACATCGCCCTCATAGTTGGATCCCTCGTGCTGCATGATGGCAGCAATGCGTTCCAAGCCCATGCCGGTATCAATATTGCGATGAGGCAAATCGGGCATGGATCCATCTTCCTGGCGGTCATACTGGGTAAAGACGAGGTTCCAAAACTCAAGGTAACGATCGCCGTCATCGCCGGGTTTCTCGCCCTCAAACGCAGGACCCTGGTCAAAGTAGATCTCAGAGCAAGGACCACAGGGACCGGTAGGACCAGCCGCCCAGAAGTTATCCTCTTCACCCAAGCGGGAGATGTGGTCATAGGCTACGCCCTGCTCATGCCACAGCTCGATGGCCTCATCATCATCCTCAAAGACGGTCATGTACAGGCGGTCTTTGGGAAGACCAAGGTGCTCGGGGCTGGTAATAAACTCATAAGCCCAGGCAATGGCGTCCGCTTTAGAGTAGCCGCCAAAAGAGAAGTTACCCAACATCTCAAAGAATGACAGGTGGCGGGCATCGCCGATATTGTCGATATCGTTGGTGCGCAAGCACTTCTGACACGAGGTTGCACCAATCTCACGCATGGTCTTGGTGCCCTGGTAGTATTCCTTAAATTGGTTCATACCAGCATTAGCTAAGAGCAAAGAAGGATCGTCGGGAACCAGTGATGAGCTGGGGTATAGTTTGCAGCCTTTAGATTCAAAGAAGCGCAGATAATGCTCACGAATCTCTGCGGTGGTCATTGTCTTGTAATCAGACATTGTCATGGTGCTCCTTGGTGCTGGTAGTGGGTGTATCTGATATCATAGTTTGTGTAGCGCTGGTGGTACTAGTAGCGCCGGCGGTGCCGTGGCTCGTAGTGCTCTTGTCAGCACCGTCGCCGCCAGTGCCAGTAGCGTCGGTAGCGCTGGTGGCGCCAGGCTTGTCTGAGTTGTTGGTATCACGCGACAAGCCAATGTGGAACGCTGTTGTTCCAAGCTGTTCATTGTACCTGCGAACAACATCTGCAATAGTAGGACGAATGGAATCTGGGGGTGTTTCCGCCGTAACATTCACGTTCTTTACACGAGGAACCAGTCTGGTGTACTCAAAGAAACGATCATCATCCAAGGCATCAAAGGATGGCAGGATGGCGCCCTCATTATCATGAAAAGGCGTGGACTTAAAGATGGCGCCCTCATAGGACACAATCTGTCTGCCGGTACGCGTTTCAAAGTCGTACACAAAGATGCCCTTCAGCGCTGCGGAAAGCGGAATGGCCAAGACCATGCCCAGCACGCCTCCCAGAGCATTGCCCACAATGATGGCGGTAAGCGACATAATAGGATGTACCTTAACGGCCGATTGCATAACCAATGGTGAAACCACATTGTCCGTAACGTTTTGAGCAACCACGGATACCAAAAGCGAGAAAAGCGCCAAGGTTGGACTGGTAAACAGGGCCAAAACCATGGCAAGTCCAGCGGCAATCCATGGACCAATAACAGGAATAAAATGCAGAATACCTACCGTAATGCTCATAAGACCTGCATAGGGATGGCCAATCCAGCTAAACCCTATATAGCTCAAAAAGCCTCCCACAACTGAGGTAATCACAATGCCGCGCATATAGCCGCCCATAGAACGACTCATAACGGCAAACAGCATGGTCATGCCTTCTCGATGTTTAGGGCCTACCAAAATAGCAATCTCATGAATGATAACGGGATAATCTTTGGCCAGCCAATAGGCCATGACCAAACCCAAGAACATGGTAAACAGGTCTGAAAGCGTACCCATAATATTGGTCACAATGCCACCAGAAAGCTTGCCTGCCATATCTGTTGCCAAACGACTCAGCACATCAGACAACGAGCTGATACTGGACGAGAGCATAGCTTGCACATCGGTACCTGCAATGGTTTGATGCTCTTTCATAAATTGAGAAAACATCTCTTGCAATGAACTTACGTAGCTTGGCACATTACGCAAAAGGTTAATGGTTTGCTCTATAAACGGAGGCAGCAAAAGCGTAAAGACCAGCGACACTATGCCCACCATAACGAGAAGCGATAAAAACGCTGCAAGACCGCGAGGCACTTTGTGGTCTTCAAGCCAGTTGGTAATAGGACTGCAAATAAAGCCAATAACAATACCCCAGAGTAAAAGCTGAACCGCTGGCCAAACTTTACCAAGGACTTGAATGGCAACAAACAACAGTGCTAAACAGCCAATGGCCGCCCATACGATGACAAGCATGCGACGACTTTGTGATAGCTGCTCGTTGTCATATTGCTCGGTATCATGCTGCTGATTACAAGATGTGCTCACCCAGCCACCTTTCTATTGTGCTAAAGAGTCGGGGTCAATCTTTTCTTGGATCTTCTTAAGGGTGCGGCGCAGCAACCTAGAAACCTGTACCTGCGATACACCGAGTTTCTCGGCAATTTCTACCTGTGTCAGGCCTTCCACAAAGCGCATGCGGATAACCTCTTGCTCGCGCGGAGAAAAATCCCGAATGGTCTGCTCTATGACCATACGATCATCTGCCGTAGACAGGGCGGTATCCTCACTTGCGTATTTATCGATAACCGAGGGAGCGTCCTCGTCATCAGTCGAGCCGCCCTCCAAGGGCACCGAGCTATATGCGCTGGAAGATTCCATAGCTTCCAAAACCTCATCCACGGAGGTTCCTAGGTACTGAGCAATCTCTTCTACAGAAGGACTGCGCTGAAGTTGCTCCGTGAGGGTATCCGTAGCCTGATTAACTTTGGCAGAAAGCTCTTGAAGGCGACGAGGAACCCGTACTGACCAGCCCTTATCGCGAAAATGGCGCTTGATTTCACCCAAAATAGTAGGCGTTGCAAAGGTGGTAAATTCAAGGCCACGCTCAAGGTCAAAACGATCGATTGCTTTGATAAGTCCCACGGTACCAACCTGGATTAAGTCATCCAAAGGTTCGCCACGGTTTTTAAACTTGGCCGCTAAGAAACGTACCAGATTAAGATGATTGACGATAAGCTGCTCACGTGCGTCCTCATCACCTTTTTCTTTATACCTACGAAAAAGCTCATGAGTACGCTGCTTGTCCCACGCCAGCTTACCCGAGGAGCGTCGTGTACTAGTTGGCATGTGCACCATCCGCAAGCTTTACCAGGCGAAGCTTCTTGTTCGCATGATCGGCATCATACTCGTCACAAATGGCAGAGAGTAACAAGTTTGCATACTGCAGGGCATCGTCATCGGACGAAATGGTATCGCCCAAGGTATAGTTGATTGCAATGCCAGACTCATCCAGCTCAAACACAATGTCACAAGAAGCAGGCTGGGTTGCACACGCATATACAAAGCCTTCCTCTGCGGCCATGCGCAAATCCTCTACCTCGTCCACATCCATATTGTTTACCACAGCCAGATTAGCCGCCATCATACGGACCGAACGTGCAAACAACGGTTGAGCAGGAACGCTCAACGACACTACTTGTTGGGACATATCTCTCCTTTTGCGTACGCCTATTTGGCTGTTGTGCCTGCCGAGAAACCCGACGAGGCAGTTTAATTATTCCTTATCCGTTGCGCTGCTTTGTGCACGAGCGGTACCCGTTGCGCTATCTGGGTACGTAAAATAAGTAGGCTTAGCCGACTTATGGGATGGTGCAGCATTTTGCTGGGCTGTATCTTGAGCGCCCTGATCCTTAGATGAGTAAGTCTCAGAGCCGGTGCCGTTCGTGTCCGCATTGGCACCAGTACCAGCGCCCGCTGCCTTGCTGTGTGCTTGACCCTCCATGCTGCTAGCAGCATCTTGTAGGGCGGCCGTGGCCTCTGAAACAGAAAGTCCCAGCTTTGCGCCGACGGTCTTGCTTGCACTTGAAGTGATCTTGCCCACAATACCGGCTACACCGTCTGCTGCACTCGCGGTAACCTTGCTTACCGCACTGGAAAGATTGGCGCCTGTAGAAGTAACCGTGGAAACATCAGAGAGGATGTCGTCCACACGAATCAGATCAACCGTCACAGCATCCACGGCTACCGAAGTCTTCTCTAAAAGCGGCTCAAGCTGCTTGGAAGACTGCTGCAGCTCATCTACCACGCCATCCAGCTTTTGCACCACAGGCTTAACCTCGGCCACCGTGTCAGTAACGGTATGGGTAAGCTCTGCAAGAGACTTGCGTGAGGAGCGCAAGGTCAAAGCAAGCTCAATAGCTGCCCAAATACCAGCTACTATCAGAACAATACCTGCAATCTCCATTGGTGACATCGCGTCAAACATCGCGTCAACCTTCCCCTAGCCCGTTACATTCGTTTAATTCTACCCGTTTAAACCCCATAGCTACTCACAACGTCCGCATTTAGCGGGCAATTACATCTACTTTTTAGCCCTTCTCGGCAGACGAACCCTTCTGGGCAGGCGGATCGGTGTGATCTCTGTTTGACGCCTCATAGCGCCACGCCTCCCACCCGCGCTCAGAGGGCGTAAAAAAGGCACCCTTGGAAAGTCCATCGGGCAAATACTGCTGAGAAACCCATCCTCTTGCATCATCGTGCGGATACAGATACTCCTGGTACTGCTCTGCCCCCGGACGATGCCGATCACGCAAATGCGACGGCACGGCACGCAAAGGACCGTTATGAATCTCTGCCATAGCCTCATTAAGGCCAGCATAACTAGCGTTTGACTTGGGTGCCAAGGCATTGTACACCGCAGCCTGCGCCAACATAATGCGACACTCTGGATAGCCAATAACCTCAGCAGCTCTAAACGCAGCTTGGGCCACCAGCAATGCCTGAGGATCTGCGTTACCAATATCCTCAGAGGCGGCAATCATAATGCGTCGCGCAATAAATTTAGGATCCTCACCCGCGTCAATCATGCGAGCAAGCCAGTACAGTGCGGCATCGGGATCCGAGCCACGCATGGATTTGATAAAGGCAGAGATGATGTCATAGTGCATGTCTTGAGACTTGTCGTAGGGCATGCCATGACGTGGGTTGGCATCAAGCACCTGTTCACGTGTGATGACGAGACGATCCGTTGCGTCTGCGGGTGCGTCGGACGGGGCCGACGAATCTGGTACCGACGTGGGTGCTGCCGATGGCTCTGGTGTTGGCGTGGGTGCCGTAGGCGCCGCCGACGCTGCCAGCGGTGTTGCCAGTTGGCTTGCCAGCTCTAGGGTGGTCAGAGCGCAGCGGGCATCTCCACCAGAAAGTAACACGATTTCTTCCAGCGCATCGTCTGTCAGCGTAAACTTACCCGCCAAACCCTGATCAGACTCCAGGGCACGGGTAACAATACCGCTGATATCCTCATCAGAAAGCGTGGTAAGCTCCACCACGCGCGAACGAGAAATCAATGCCTGATTAACCTCAAAACAAGGGTTTTCCGTTGTAGCGCCAATCAGCACCACAATACGGTCCTCTACCGCATGAAGCAGCGCATCTTGCTGGGAACGATTAAAACGGTGGATTTCATCCACAAACAAAATGGTTCGAGTTCCGCTGGTAAGCAAACGTGATTCTGCAAGCTCAATCTCTCGACGCAGATCCTTAACCGTGCCGGTAATAGCAGAAACCTCTACAAACGTAGCATTGGTAGAGTTGGCAATGATGCGAGCCAGGGTGGTTTTACCCGTACCGGCTGGACCATACAAAATAACAGAGGACAATACATCATGCTCTATGGCACGACGCAACCATGAATTTGGACCAACCGCTGCGGTTTGGCCCGCAAATTCATCCAAGGAAGTCGGTCTCATTCTGACGGCCATCGGAGCGTTATTAATTTTAATAGTGCGCTGAGCGCTGCTAAACAAAGTATCCATAGGCTCATTTTAGCGCAGCAAAACCACGCTTTTCTCACCAGCCAACCGCTGCGATGGTTTTACGTAATAACTATAAGAAATTGTTTGAGGCCTTATTTTTAGTGCAGGAGACTGCGTTTTGACCTATGATTAAAGTTTCGCGCCAGCAGAAAGGAATGATGGTGGATACCGCGTATGATTTTGCACCTCTTATTGGTATTACCTCTCGTCCAGGTGAGGATGGACATACCTGGATAAATCAGAGGTATGCAGACTGTATTATTGCCGCAGGTGGTATTCCCGTTGTGCTCCCTCTGTCTGCTCAGGGTCCTGCCATGGTGCCGCGTTTGTTGGATCTGGTAGATGGCCTGTTGCTCACAGGCGGCGGAGACATTGCTGCCGAGTCATTTGGAGGCAAGGTGTATGAGCCTTACTCCACAGCAGAGATCTTTCTTACAGACATGGTGCGCGACAACATGGAAGAAGCTTTATGTGCACAGGCATGGAGCTCTAACCTGCCAACTCTAGCAATTTGCCGCGGCATGCAGCTGCTTAACATCTCTCGTGGTGGTCGCATGGTGCGTGATGTAACCGAGCAGCCAAACACCACAACCACAGCCCAGGTGCACGTTGCTCCTCCCTTTGACATGCCCTGCCATACCGTTGATCTGGATGAACACAGCAAGCTTGCTCACATTTATCACTCAACGCTGTTGGGGGTAAATTCTTATCACCATCAAGCAATTAGCACTCCTGGGCAAGGAGTGAGTATTGTAGGTTGGGCAACCGATGGCACTCCCGAAGCGCTGGAATGTGCCGAGAAGGACTTTGTGGTTGGCGTGCAATGGCATCCAGAGATTTTGGGCACACAACCAGATCTGTTTGAGGCATTTATTGATGCTGCAGCCACGTACAAAGCAAAGAAGGCCGCTTTATCTGACGCTCAATAACTGGCCTGATGCTCAATAACAAAACAACTCACACGCAAAAGGCTCTTTACAGCTCTTTACACCGAAAGGCAGTTCATGAATTCTGGCACTAACAATAAAGCACTTACCGTTCGCGCACTGGTTATTGGAGCCCTTGGATCTGCAATTCTTACTGCAAGTTCTTTGTTTATCGCGTTGCGTATGGGCATGCTGCCTTGGCCTATCTCTTTTGCGGCCATCGCCAGCGTCTTAGCGCTTAAGCTGTTTAAATCTCACAACCTTCATGAAGCAAACGTTATGCACGCAGCCATGAGCGCTGGCTCCATGATTGCAGGCGGTCTTGCTTTTACCATCCCTGGTCTGTGGATTATGGGCTTGGGTCAGGATCTTGCTCTATATGAAGTGCTTATTGCAGCATTGGCTGGAACGCTCGTGGGTCTGGTTGCCTGTGCTGCCTTCCAGCCCTACTTTATCTGCGACAAAAAATTAGCTTACCCCATTGGTACTGCCGCCGCAGATACCCTTACTGCGGTAGGGAACAATAATGCACAGGATGCACCCGCCCTGTTTTGGGGCTTGGGCTTGTCCGGTGTGTACGCCGCTATACGAGACGTTTTGCACCTCGTTCCTTCAATCCTGTTCCAATCCAACGCACTTCCCGGTGTAGCACTGGGAATCTATAACTCCCCTATGAGCGTTGCTATGGGTTTTGCTGTGGGAGTTGTTCCTACCGCTGTTTGGTTTATTGGTGCTGTTGTTGGCCATCTTGGTATTGTAGGCGCACTGCCCGCAGCAAACCTTGTTACCACAGCTACCGCCCTGGACATCCGCGTAAGCTTAGGGCTGGGCCTCATGCTTGGTGCCGGTGGAGGCACCATTGCCGCCTCTGTCCTGCGTAACAAAAAGCTACGTGACGCCGCCAAGAAGACTGCCAGCACATCTGCCAAAAGTGCTGCCCATGACGTTGCCCAGACCCATCAATCTACCGAGAAGGGCGACAAACCCGTGCGCTTACATACCAGCCTCAGACTCAGTGCACTCATATGCGCTTTGGCAGTAGCGCTTATCTGCGCTGTATTCCAACTGACCATCTTTACCTCTACTGTCGCTGTGGCTGCAACCTGGTTTTGCATCTATCTATCCGCTTGGCTGACGGGAACCACAGGCATCAACCCCATGGAGGTCTTTGGCATGCTTGTACTTTTACTGGTACAGGCCGTGTTTAGGATAGCCAGCATGAAGGTATTGTTCCTTGTTGCTGCCATGGTAGCTGTGGCCTGCGGTATTGGTGGCGATGTTATGAACGATCTCAAGGCGGGCGATCGTCTTCACACCAATCCTAAAGACCAAATGACGGGTATGGTAGTTGGCGCCTTGGTTGGCGTAGTTGTAGCGTCTTTGTTACTTATGGGCCTATACCAGGTGTACGGCGGCGGTGCTTTTGGTCCTCAAGCAACCTTTGTTTCTGTGCAGGCAGCCAACGTTGCCGCTATGGCTGGCGGCATCTCTCACGTTCCTGCCTTTATCGCAGGCCTTGGCATTGGTGGCGTATTGGCCGGCTGCGGCCTTCCCGTTATGACGCTTGGCCTGGGTGTGTATCTTCCCTTCTTTATGTCTTGTAGTGCTGCTCTTGGAGCAGCCATCAAGTTTGTTCTCGAAAAAACAAACAAGCTGCAAGATTCAAAGGCGGACACCATCGTTTCTGGTGTCTTGGGTGGAGAAAGCCTGGTAGGCGTATTGATTGCCCTGTGTGCACTCGCATCGTTTATACACTAAGCAAAATAGCTATACTGTGGGAAAAATGCTGCACAAGAAGGATCAATGTGCTGGCACAAGGCCGCAAAGTAATCATCGGTCATGGCAGAAATGTAATCCACCGCGGTCAGATTAAGATCCTGCTGCCAATCATAGCTCTTGCCATAGTAAGAAAGTGAACGCTCAAGCGGTTGGATATGGTGCTCAAAAAGAGGCGTATCCTGCTTGCCAGACTGCATCCACTCCAAACAGGTGGCATATACCATAGCAAACATCTGTGCCATGTCTTGAGACAAATCCCCTGCTACTTCACTTGCCAGATAAATCTTTTCATAGTTTTCACGCTTAGCACGGCGTAGCTCCTCAAAGCCCTCCTCGCTCAAAGCAATGCGAGAAGAACCAAGGCTACAAGACACAATGTCTGTTGCAAAAGCACAAAGCGCCCAAGCGTTATAAGCGCCGCCCATGCCATCTTCAAAGGTTTTCTCGGTAGCAATGCCGGCACGGATGGCATCCTGACGATCCTTGCCAATATAGGCAATGATGTCTGAAATACGCACCACGCAGCCCTCGAGCGTCATAGGACGCAAATGCCCAATAACCTGAGGTGCGTCATCCCAACAACTCTGGACTGTGGCATCAAAATCTGCAAAGTTGGACAGACCACTGAGCTCAAGTACCTGCTGCTCAAACTCACCGTTGTGGCACAGCGCTCCGTCGAGCATCTGTAAGCTCAGGTTGCGCCCATACAACTTATCCAGCACCCGCACACTCATAACATTATGGAAAAAATATTTGTTGGTGCGCACATGATATTCATGATTCAAAAAGCGCTCCCCCGCGTGGCCAAAGGGCGTATGACCAATATCGTGGCCAAGGGCAATTGCCTCAATCAAGTCCACGTTAAGACCAAGCGCACGACCAATAGTGTGTGCAACACGTGCCACAAGCTGCACATGCAAACCACGACGAGTAAGATCATCATGGGCTCTAAACGAGAACACCTGCGTTTTGCCAGCCAGGCGATTGTATGCTTGCAAGTGCATGATTTTCTCGGTATCGCGCACAAAAGATGGACGCATAACGGATGCACGGTCTCGATCCGTTTGCTCGCGGCGGATAACGTCCTCATTGTTGCAGCGGTACGGGTTGACCGCTACGCCTGTTTGGTACTGCTGCACCAGCGCAGAGTCTGCCTGAGAAAGCTCGAGGTTCATATGGGGTACCAGCGGATTTTTTTGAATTGCCATAATAAGCCTTTCCGTTTGATTTTCTGTACCCAGCATACAACGGCACTCGGACAGTATTAAAACTCAAAGCCCATTTGCTCTACATCAGCAGGTGGTTGTGCTATAGCTTGGCGCGAAACATGCTTTGTAACTGCGGATGCATCAGACGCAGCTATGGGTTTCATAGCTACAGGAGCGTGCCCTACGGCTGGCGTGGACAAAGTCTGTCCTTCCTGTCCTTTGGAAGAATGTTCACGGCTACACAGGTATGCCGATAAGTTCTGGGCAATTTGGGTATGCCCTGCCTTATTGGGATGTTCAAAGCCATCGGCCAGAAGCCTTTCATCCTCATCTAAGACATGGGCTCCATCAACCATCACCATGTTGGAATACGCAGCTACCGCCTGCTGAATAAACTCACTGACCTGCCCAAAGCAGCTCTTTGGGTGTGTAAGATATGGGCCATCTTGGTGCCATAGTGGCGTAAGCACATAGGTGGGTACACAAGGCCACAGGGTGTGGAGGGTCGCAAAAAAGCGCCGAATATCTGCGTAAACGTGGCTGGCTACACACGCCTCATAGCGATAATTGACACCCAAGGCTACCACGATGACCTGAGGAACAAACTTTGGATGTGCAGAGAAACCCTGGAAGCTTTCTGGCAAAAAGACTTGTCCACCAATACCTTGATTAAGCAGGTCAAGCTTGGTCTTCTGCGCCACTTGATGTGCCCACGCATATGCCGGGTCCCCACATACAAAACCTTGCGTAATGGAATCGCCCAACACGAGCAGCTGCTCTTTTTTTGCAAGTGGTTCAAGCTGGGTCCCGTTGCACGCAATGGTACGGACCTCACATGAACGTAATGCTGGTAAAAATACCTTTACTCGCACAGGTTTTCTTAACTCAAACAAAGCCGGTTCAGACACACTTGAGGTGGGCAAAGCAATATGCACTTGCGTGGTTTGCTTATCTTGCAGTGAAGCAAACAACATACCTTTGTGTTTGCCGTTAACCTCATACGACACGCCATCAAAAACCTGGGTACCCACAGCATCGGCATTATTCGTGTTACTTGCATTACTTGTGCTGCTCACGTTACTTGCATCGCTTGTACTGCTTGCACCATCCAACACCTGCTGTTTACGCTGTTCGTCATGGCTCTGTACGAGTTCGCGCGAACGTATCGTTCCCGCTGGCTCTTCTCCAAAGCGCAGATCTATAGCAACTAAGCTGGCGTCGGTGATAAACTCAAGCGTTACGCCGCTAGTGCAAGCGGCCATCTGTTTGTATAGGCCAGGGTGCCAAGCCAAACAGCTTTCCAAAACGGCACGCTGCTCTGGCAAAAAACGCTGAGGACAAACCCATCCATCCGAGTGGGCCTGCACTTCAAGGCAGCCATGCAAAAACGCTTCGGCTGGAGCACATATCCAACTACTATCCACGAGCCTCACCCGCTTGGCTGGGATGTGACTGAACAGCAAGCTTTATTACTGTATAGGCCTCCACCAGATCATCTAAGCTCCAGCGGGCATTAGCAGGACTGGTAGAAGGCAGCGCAACAGCAGTTAAACCACAGACTGGCTCGCAATACGTTTTGTACAAGCGCGCTGCCGTAGCACCTGTACAAAAAATGGTATGGATGGGTGCCACGTCAAGCACGCGACTCAGGTTGTTGGGAACCGGATGAACAATAGAAGCATCACTGGCCCCCACAATATCACAGCTTTCCAATACATCCCATAACGCAATATGATGACGTAATACCAGCGCAGCCTTTTGTTCATTTGAGCTGGGGAGAGGCTCGTTAAACAGTCGAGCCATCACAAGCCAAAATCGGTTGCGTGGATTGCCGTAGTTCATGTGCACTTCACGTGACTTAGGGCTGGGTACCGTACCTAGCACAAGCACGCGACAGTGAGCATCCATAAGAGGCTCAAACGATTGAACGTGCTCACTTTCGTGCTTACTCTCCATCTTGCACGGCTTCATAGAATTGTTGGCCATCATCCAAACGCCACACCAACACCTGACCCATTTCAGAGCCAGCGGCACAGGCACAATCAATATCAAAACGATCTGCCTGCTGAGGATCGGTATCACCGCAGGCCATCATAAGCGCCCGACCCTCTGGCGTAAGAGGCTCATTTGCAGCCACATCAACCAAACTATAGGCAATGGGCGTAGGGGTATGACCAGCAACAATACGAGGAGCTACACCAGTGCTATCTGCAAGATGTGTTTTAGTTCCCCAAAAGTCCTCGCGAATCCATAAGAGGTCATCGGGATCTTGTGCATGTAAATAGGCTTCAATGGACTCGTTTGTCCAGGTGTGTGGCACAGCTACCGTACCTGTACGGATTCCTGCATGGACAAAGAAATACAGCTGCTGTTCAACATAGGTGTGTGCATATAAGGGCAAGTTGGCAACCCATTCTACAATCTCAATTCGAGGTGCAAGCTCCATAGCTGCCAGCTCCGCACGGGTAGTCTCTCCACCGTTTACACCCCAGTTATAAACAGCCGTGGTATCCTCGGGAAAATAGAGGGCATCAAGCATAAGCCGCTCGTGATTGCCCATCAACACCTGCACATTGGGAAGCGTGCGACACAGTTGCATAACGCCCACAGGATTGGGGCCGCGGTCCACCATATCACCTAAAACAAAGAACCTATCATCACAAGCGGGAGCAATGCGATTAAGCACACGATCCAGTGCAGCCAGACGACCATGTATGTCGCTCAAGACATATGTTGCCATCACATCACCCGCCTATCCTGCATAAATAGCATATATTGAGAAAAAGACTACCACAAAGCCACTGTTCTTGCGTCTGGCGCACGTGACGCGCTTGGCACACCACACACGTCTCTGAGATTTTTATCGAACTGTTTCCATACCAACAACCACGGTACTGTTGCGCACATAAACCTGCTAGGCTTGTAAGTACAAGATGCAGGAGGATATATGAAAACAGTTCACGTTTCCGCAGGTATCATCCATAATGACAATACAATTTTGGCCTGTAAACGCTCAGATGATCACCTGAGCGGCTGGGAGTTTCCCGGAGGTAAAGTACAGCCTGGCGAGAATCCAGAACAAGCATGTTTGCGTGAAATCAAAGAAGAGCTGGGCGTCGAGCTCGGTTCTATGTTCTACTACGATACCGTTGAGTATGACTATCCTGATTTCCACTTAAGCATGGATGTTTTTATCTGCCAACTCGCAGCCCACCAAACACCTCAGGCCCGTGTTCATTCCGAGCTGCGCTGGCTTTCTCGTGATGAACTCTTAGACGTTGCTTGGCTTGAAGCAGACACTACACTTGTCCGTAGTTTAGGGGTTCTGTGGGAACAGCTATTCTGGGCAGAGCATTTATAGGCATCCGCCCTCATGAAATCTATACTATGTACTGTACAAAAGCTTTTAACGCAAGGATGTAAGCCATGACTACAACACCAGATATTCCTCAGTCTCAGGATACAGATACTCCGATCATTGAGTCCGCAAGCGCAACCACGTCCAACAAGAAAAACCCTGCTGGCAATACCATCTACATAGTCTTTATCGCTATCGTACTTGTGCTTGCCTTGGGTAGCTACCAGGCAGCCCAAAGAATCTCTCAGAGCCTTCAGCGCTTTGTCAGCAGTCTTTCTCGAGAAGAGCTTGTGCAGCTTGATAAGGAATTTAGAAGAGAATTATCTGAAGACCGCCTCTCTGATGATGACTATACAAGCTATCGTGATCGCAAAACTATCGATAAGTTCTTGGATAACAGCGACGTAAGCACCACTTCTTACAAGCTTTCATAACTTCATACAGACAGCTTGTGTGCAAAACAGCGCGCACTGGCAGCACTCACAAAGAGCAACACCCACAAAGCATGCTTAACCAGAACTGCTGGCGCATGCTTTGTGCACACCAGTCATCTTTACCACTCGCCCCTACCGCTGAAAGGAGTTCACATGAGTAAAGCAGACGATCTGTTTATCGCTCTGTGCTCTGACATCATAGAACATGGCACTACAACGCAAGGCCAGCTCGTGCGCCCCCACTGGGAAGACGGCACCCCTGCGTATACCATTAAGAAATTTGGCGTTTGTAACCGCTATGATTTGCGCGAGGAGTTTCCCGCTCCCACCTTACGCCGCTGCGCACTCAAGAGCGCTATGGATGAGATCTTGTGGATCTATCAGCGCAAATCCAATAATATTCACGATCTTAACTCCCACATTTGGGATGAATGGGCCAATGAAGATGGCTCCATTGGCAAGGCTTATGGCTATCAGATTGCTCAGAAAAGTCATTACCCTCAGGGCGATATGGATCAGATGGATAAGGTACTCTACGATCTTGAGCACACACCGTATTCTCGTCGTATCATGACCAATATGTATACCTTTGCCGATTTATCTGAGATGAACCTGTATCCTTGCGCATATTCAGTTACCTATAATGTCACACAGGCGGAAGGTGACGAGAAACCCACGCTCAACATGCTGCTTATGCAGCGCAGCCAAGACATTTTGGCAGCTAATAACTGGAATGTATGCCAATATGCCATCTTGCTTATGATGGTTGCTCAATCCGTTAACATGATTGCAGGCGAGCTTGTACACATCATTAGTGACGCGCACATTTATGACCGCCACATAGACATCATCAAAGAGCTCATTACGCGTCCCACCTACCCTGCGCCATCCGTGCGCCTTAATCCTGAAGTCACCAATTTTTATGACTTCACGACAGGCGATCTGATCGTCGAAAACTATCAGCATGGCCCACAGGTCAAAAACATCCCCATTGCGGTGTAATCATGCGTGCCATTGTAGCTGTTACCAGCAATTGGGCCATTGGCTGTAAGGGTCGTTTGCTCATTGACAACAAGGCGGACATGCAGCATTTTGTGCGACATACCCGTGGTGGCACCGTTATCATGGGACGCACAACGCTGGAAAGCTTCCCCGGCGCACGTCCCCTACCCAAGCGACGCAACATTGTGCTCACTCGCAACACCGGCTGGTCTTGTGTGGGAGTAGAAGTTGTCCACAGTGTCTCTGAGGCGCTCGATGCAGTGGCTACCGACAATCCCAATGAGGTATGGTGCATTGGTGGCATGAGCGTGTACGAACAAATGCTGCCGCATTGCTCAGACGTTATTGTGACCAAACATGATTGCATCCGTGATGCAGATGCCTATTTTCCCAATCTGGATACTAACCCGCACTGGCAGCTTGTTGCTACACAGAAAGGCGGCGTAACTCCAGACGGTATTACATTTGATTTTGTACAGTATCACCGTGTTCAGCACATCGGGCTAAAAGCTGCAGTGCTTACAGATCTACTTCCTTATCAGAGAACAACCATGCTGTCATACAATTCAGTAAGGCTATGAATCGCCCAGCTGCCATCCTTCTTATCAACGGTAATAACTACATCAGACTCTTTGGTCTCTAAATCAGAAGCATTAAAGCTACTGTCTAAGCTGCTCTTTATTCCTTTAGTAATAGCATTGGAATCTTCATTCATAATAGCGCTTGTGCCCTCTTTGGTCTGGGCCCACTCTGTAAACTCTGTTTCAAACTTTTGCAAAGCAGTTGCAAAATCAACATTAGAAACATGGACCGTAACCATGGCCTTATCGCCATCGATTTTTATATCACCAATCTTGTACTTGAAGTTCTTAAACGCTGCAGACAAAATTTCTTTGCCTACATCCTTACCATCAAGACCCATCCCAGACATATTGTCTAGCTTGGCGTCAGAAAGAAGCTCATCTACGACAGATTCATCCAGTGCCATAGCACTATCATAGGTTTTGCCCACAAGCGTAGTGATCTCTTGCTTGTTTTTATCAGCGTCCCCGCCCTTACAGGCAGCCAGACCAGCTACCATACCGCATGCAAGTACCAGCGTTAAAACAGTCGTGAACAAAGGATGAACCTTGCGCATACTACCCCCCCCCTCTAACAGATGGATAACAACAAAGTAGAAGCTTATTTGCTACCTTACTCGGAAGAAGCGTACCATGCACCTTAAGAAAAAAACGGAGCTGCCACAAGGCAACTCCGTTCAACGTAGCTTATTTAAGGCTGAAAGGTTTCTTTATACTGTGCTAGCAAATGATATTACTGCCAATCAGCTACATCAATCCAAGACAGCAAGGCCTGTTCATGCTCCTTATGGCCGCGCGCAAGCTCGGCTGCAGCAACAATGGGAAGCCAACGATACACCACTTGCTTAGCCAGATCAGCGCGGTCGCAGTACATCTCCAAATAGGCGTCTGCAAGCTTTTGATCCTCAAACGAGAAAAGCATGTAGCTCATGGCTACGTCTGCTGCAGGTGCGCCCTGCGTAGCGTGAGCCCAGTCTACAACCGTGCAGCTTCCATCTTCTTGTACCAATACATTAGTGGGATTAAAGTCACCGTGGCAGATCTTCTCTTCTACCTTCATGCCATCCAAGCGCACCAACAGATCATAGCGTGTTGTAGCATTAATGCAGGACAAAGAGTTAATCATACGAGCAAACTTATCCCTCTGACGAGGCAGCAACGCAGCTGCGTGGCTTTGAATATCCAGCTGCAGCTCAACAAAGTTGCTCAAATACTCTGCAAGTTTAGTGGGATTCTCGTCCATAAGCGTAGAAAGCATAGTTCCCTCTACGCGCTGGGTCTTGAGCGCCCAACCATCATCCAAAGCAGAAACTTCAATAAACTGAGGAGCCTTAACACCTGCCTCATACACACGAGTGAGGTTAAGGGCCTCGTTTAGTACATCGGAAGCAGGCTTACTGCTGTTAAATGCCTTAACAATACTGTCACCGCAGTCCCATACAACCTTATTACCACGACGAACGATCTCTTGCTTGTTGTTAGAGAGTTCCATAGCGGCACATCCTTACTTAGAAGAAATACTTATACACTAAAACCCTAAACCAATTAGTCCTCGTACGTAGTTGCTTCGCGACCATAGTATGCATCCATATACAGGCTGGCGATCTCAGAAATCAAAGGATATCGGGGATTGGCGCCGGTGCACTGATCATTAAATGCCTGCTCTGCCATGTCATCCAGGGTATCAAGGAAGTACTTCTCATCTACGTTGTACTCGGCAATGGTGCGCTTAACACCTACATGATCAAACAGGTCATAGATCTTCTCTATGAACTTCTCAAAGACCTCCTGGTCATCCTTGCCAGTTACGCCACAGAAGCGTGCGGCCTCAGCATAGCGAGCCAGAGTCTTGGGGTGGTCATACTGAGGGAAGGTGCCCATCTTAGCGGGGCGCTCAGCAGAGTTGTAGCGCATAACGCGTGGCAAGATTACCGCATTGGCCAGACCATGAGGAATGTGGTGGAAAGCACCCAGCTTGTGAGCCATGGAGTGGTTTACACCCAAGAAGGCGTTTGCAAAGGCAAGACCGCCCAAGCAAGAAGCATTGGCCATGTGATCGCGGGCCTCAACATCATTGGGGTTATCGTATGCGCGCGGTAGGTACTCAAAGACCAGCTTCATGCCGCGCAAAGCCATGCCATCGGTATAGTCAGAAGCCATAACAGAGACAAAAGACTCAAGGCAGTGCGTAAGAACATCAACACCAGATGCTGCGGTTAGGCCCTTGGGCTGGCTCATCATGTTATCAGTATCTACGATTGCCATGTTGGGCATGAGCTCGTAGTCCGTAATGGGCCATTTTACGCCCGTCTCTGCATCGGTAATGATGGCAAACGGCGTTACCTCGGAACCGGTACCAGAGCTTGTGGGGATAGCTACAAAGAATGCCTTCTTGCCCATCTTGGGGAACTGGTATACACGCTTGCGGATGTCCATAAAGTCCATGGACATATCCTCAAACTTCTCCTCGGGGTTTTCGTACATGGACCACATGATCTTGCCAGCGTCCATAGCAGAGCCGCCACCAATGGCGATAATGCAGTCGGGCTCAAAGGCCTTAAGCAGCTCAAGACCCTTGAGAGCATCTTGCAGCTTGGGGTCAGGAGAAATGGACCAGAAGCTGGAGTGTACAATGCCCATGGCATCCAAAGACTCCTCTACCTTCTTGGTAAAGCCACTGGTGTAGAGGAACTGATCGGTAACAATGAAGCAGCGCTTCTTGTTGTAGACGTCCTTAAGCTCCTGCAGTGCAACGGGCATGCAGCCCTTCTTGAAGTAGACCTTCTCGGGAGTACGAAGCCACAGCATGTTCTCACGCCTCTCTGCAACGGACTTGATGTTGAGCAAGTGCTGAGGGCCAACATTGCCAGAAACGGAGTTACCGCCCCAGGAGCCGCAGCCCAGCGTAAGTGAAGGAGGCATCATAAAGTTGTAGAGGTCACCAATACCGCCCTGAGACGATGGCGTATTGATAAGAATACGGCAGGTCTTCATGGCATTGCGGTGCTTCTCGAGCTTCTCGGCCTCATTGACGTTTACGTACAGCGAAGAGGTGTGACCATAGCCACCATCTGCTACCAGGCGCTCTGCCTTGGCAAGCGCATCATCAAAACTCTTAGCCTTATACATGCCTAAAACAGGAGAGAGCTTCTCATGGGCCATTTCCTCGGAAGGATCAACGGAAGTTACCTCACCGATCAAGATCTTGGTGGACTTGGGTACCTCTACCCCAGCAATCTGAGCAATGGTATATGCGGACTGACCAACAATCTTAGCGTTTACGCCGCCGTTGATAATAACGGTCTTGCGGACCTTATCCAGCTCAGCACCCTTAAGGAAGTAGCAACCACGACGCTTAAACTCAGCCTTTGCCTCGTCGTAGACGTCCTCCACGATGGTAACGGACTGCTCGGAAGCACAGATCATACCGTTATCGAAGGTCTTAGAGTGAATGATGGAGTTTACAGCCAGTTTGATGTCTGCTGTGCTATCGATAATAGCGGGCGTGTTGCCAGGTCCTACACCCAAAGCAGGCTTGCCAGAAGAGTATGCCGCAGCAACCATACCAGGGCCACCTGTTGCCAAAATCATATCTGCCGAGCTCATAAGGGTGTTCGTAAGCTCAAGAGAAGGAACATCAATCCAGTCAATAATGCCCTTGGGTGCACCGGCCGTCTCTGCAGCCTCGCGCACAATCTTGGCAGCGGCAATGGTGCAGCCTTTAGCACGAGGATGAGGAGAAATCAAAATAGCATTACGTGTTTTAAGACAGATAAGCGCCTTAAAGATAGCGGTAGAGGTTGGGTTGGTAGTAGGAATAACCGCTGCCACAACACCCAGAGGTTCCGCTACCTTCTTGTAACCAAAAGCAGGGTCATCCTCAATGACCCCACAGGTTTTCATGTTCTTGTATTTGTTATAGATGTACTCAGAAGCATAGTGGTTCTTAATAACCTTATCTTCCACAATGCCCATGCCGGTTTCCTCTACCGCAAGCTTAGCAAGAGGAATACGAGCCTTGTTTGCCGCAAGAGAGGCCTCGTAAAAAATCTTATCTACTTGCTCTTGGGAAAACGTTGCAAACTCCGCTTGCGCTTTGCGCATTGATGCGAGTCGCTCGGTAAGCGCATCTACACTATCAATGAGCGGCAGTGCTTTAGTCATGTTTTACCTCCAGGGTATCCAGTGACTTACTTGAGCTTATTGCTGTCCTCTTAATGATACAAAATCCGCTTACCGAAAAGTTGGACTTTTAGCCATTTTTATAAGAAATTAAGCCATCTACCTGCAGGTTGACTAGTGTATTATGGTCAATTTATTTGAGGTTGACCATGAAAGGAAGGTCATTATCGTCATACGTATTTAATTGATTGTAAGCATATGCTCAAACTCAAGTACCTGAGAAGCCCAGTCCTCCAACTGCGCATAGAATGAATGCCAGTCTTCACAACCCTTGAGCTGCCAATCAATACGCGCACCAAAACCTGCTTCAAAGATCTGTGATGCAAGTTTATACGATGGATCTGTTGTGAGTCCAGGCCAGCGTACTTCAGCAATTTTGGGATGACAGCGCAGGTACGAGGCAACAATATGAGCTACGTCACTGAGCTTACGCCACTGCTCGCAAGCAGTATTCTGATAGACGCTCAGCTCATCTGAGGACAGCCGAGAACAGCCGACAGCTTCAAGCTGGGGACAAAGCTCCAAGCCCTCCCCCGCCAACAATACGAGGGCCTGCGCGGTGTTTTGCGTTACTGCATCTGGTGTTGCCACATCCTTCATTGCCGTATCTTGCGTTGCTGCATCTGGCATTGCCACCACAACTACATCGGCACCCAAACGCAAGGCAGGTACCCCGGTAAGAGCACCAAAACCTAGATCCCGCAGATCATAGCAGGCAAGCTCTTCTCGCTCGTGAACCGCGGCAATGGTGGAACGCACGTCTACACAACAAAGAGGCAAGCCCTCCACAACCGTGCAGGCGCACAGCCGGGGGGCTTGCAAGAACTGTGTTACAGCTAATGGAGCTGCTTTATAAGCGCGAAAGTGATTCATTAACGACGCTCAGAAATCTCTTCCTTAAGAGCAGCAATAAACTCATCAAGTGATGTCTGATGGGTCTCATTGGAACGATCGCGGACAGAGATATTGCCAGCCTCGACTTCCTTCTCACCCAAAATGAGCATATACGGAACACGGTCAAGAGAGCGGGCCTCACGGATCTTGTAGCCAATCTTCTCATCGCGATTGTCCACCTTAACACGCACGCCAGCAGCGCGAAGCTTGGAAGCAACCTCATTGGCGTAGCTGCGGGTCTTCTCGGAAACGGGAAGCACCTTAACCTGCAGAGGAGACAGCCAGGTTGGGAATTTGCCTGCATACTGCTCAATAAGCATGCCAATAAAGCGCTCAAAGGAGCCAAAACCGGCACGGTGGATCATGATGGGACGCTGCTTGGAGCCATCAGATGCGGTGTACTCCAGCTCAAAGCGCTCGGGCAGCTGGAAGTCCAGCTGAATGGTGCCGCACTGCCAGGTACGACCAAGACAATCCTGCAGATGGAAGTCGATCTTGGGACCATAAAAAGCGCCGTCACCCTCATTTACCGTATATTCAACACCCATGGAATCCAAGGCATCACGCAAACCCTGCTCTGCGCGCTCCCAGTCCTCATCAGAACCCATAGAGTCCTCGGGACGGGTGGACAGCTCAATGCGATACGGGAAACCAAATTGAGTATAGTAGGCGGTAATCAGGTGAGCCGTATCCGTTACCTGCTCGGTAATCTGATCCGGCATAATAAACAGGTGGGCATCATCCTGCGTAAACTCGCGCACGCGGAACAGACCGTGCAGCGCACCCTTGAGCTCATGGCGGTGATCTAAACCTGCCTCTGCAAGCTTAAGGGGCAGATCACGATAGCTACGTGGACGATTTTTGTACACCAAACACGCACCGGGGCAGTTCATGGGCTTGATGGCAAAGTCCTCGTCATCAATGGTGGTGGTGTACATGTTGTCCTTGTAGTGATCCCAGTGACCAGAGGTCTCCCACAGCGTACGGGACAAGATAATGGGCGTCTGAACCTGCTCGTAGCCATAGGCGTCTTGCATCTCTTGCCAGTACTGCATAAGAGCATTGCGCACGCGCATACCATTGGGAAGCCAGAAGGGAAAACCAGGACCAGACTCGGACATCATAAACAGGTCCATCTCGCGACCAATCTTGCGGTGGTCACGCTTCTCTGCCTCGGCGAGAAGTTCCTCATACTGGGCAAGCTCTTCTTTGGTGCGGAACGCTACACCATTGATGCGCGTAAGCATCTTGTTGTCCTTATCGCCCTTCCAGTATGCACCAGACACACCCGTAAGCTTAAACGCCTTGAGAGCCTTGGTATACATAATGTGAGGGCCAACGCACATGTCTATGTACTCACCCTGCTTGTAAAAGGTAATACGAGCGTCCTGGGGCAGATCATCTATGTGCTCTACCTTGTACGTCTCGCCACGCTCCTGCATGTGAGCAATGGCCTCTTGGCGGGGCAGCTCGTAGGTTTCAAACTTGAGGTTTTCCTTGCAGATCTTGCGCATCTGATCTTCAATAGCAGGAAAATCATCCTCAGAAATCTTTACGCCCTCCGGCAGATCAATATCGTAATAAAAGCCATTATCCGTAGCAGGACCATAGCCAAACTTTGCCTCAGGATACAAACGCTTTATTGCCATAGCCAAAATATGAGAAGCAGAGTGACGCAAAACTTGCAGCTCTTCATCCTCGCTAATCTCTGCTACGTGACCGTCGTTAAACAATGCCTTCATGAATATGTCCTTCTTATCTCAATGATTTTCTCAAACTCGCATCAACGCAAAACAAAACGCTCCACGCAAACGCGTAAGAGCAAAATAGGGCGCCTGTCCAGAGCACATACGGCCTTGTAGGAGACAGACGCCTACATAGTCTGAGTTTGAGTAATGGTTGCAGACAAAAGCCTGGACCTGTGCATAACGAGAAAACCTTCCTGTTGCGTATATACAGGTTTTACCACATATAGGGTCCCACCGAGCCTCATATATGCAAGTTTAATCACTGTTTACAAAGCATACCTATATTTGTTATCGATAAAACCGATAACTCGTTGGCATATATTACTAGCACACTAACGCTTGTTTATGCTGATGTATCTCTTTATAGTAGAGCGCATGAAAAATTTTACGACATATTCCCCGCAGATATTTGCTCCGATGCAGATGCTCAAGCCCGAGCACCTTATCGTTTTGAGCGAAAGCTTGGTGCTTGGGCGTTATTGTTAGCTTGCTCCACGCGGTAGTGGAGCGGCTTGGTTTGTTGTCGTACACGCTTGCTACCCTTGAAAGCAATCCGATACATGATTCATATTTCTCATTTAACTAAAACCTTTGAAAGCGCATCCGATGTGCATGCCCTTAAAGATGTCTCGCTCGACATTAGCGACGGAGATATTTTTGGCATCATTGGTATTAGTGGTGCTGGTAAATCAACGCTCGTGCGTTGCCTTAATATGCTCGAACGTCCTACTTCTGGATCCATTGAGGTAGACGGCATTGAGGTGTGCAAGCTCAAGGGACGCGAGCTGCATGAATACCGCCGTCGGGTTGCCATGATTTTTCAAGCTTTTGGCTTGCTGGCTCAAAAAACGGTATTGGACAACGTCTGTTTTCCCTTTTTAGCAAGCAAGGGCACGGTAAGCGCACAGGACAAACAAACCGCACAGGACCTGTTAGCACGGGTTGGTCTCGCTTCCAAAGCAAACGCCTACCCCGCACAGCTGTCTGGTGGTCAACAGCAGCGCGTAGCCATTGCACGAGCCTTGGCATGCAATCCGGAGTACATCTTGTGTGACGAGGCAACCAGCGCACTGGACCCCGCTTCCACCGCTTCTGTCTTGGATCTGCTCAAGACCATCAATAAAGAAACGGGAGTAACCATCATTATTATTACGCACTCCATGGACGTGGTTCGTAGCACCTGTAACAACGTCGCAGTGCTTTGCCATGGTGAAATTGTCGAGAAGGGCAACGTAGAGCAGGTATTTGCTCATCCATCACACAAGATTACAAAGCAGCTTTTAGGCGTGGAGGACTGGCATGAGTAACATCACTTCTTTTTTTGATGCCTACGCAGAACTTATCGGCAACGGCATTGTAGATACCTGCCTCATGCTGTTTATTTCTACTGCTATTGCCTATGTCTTTGGCTTGGTGCTTGGTGTTGTACTGCACATCACTCAGCCTGGTGGCCTTAAGCCTCATCGCGTACTTAATGCTGTGCTTGGGTGGATTATAAATATGAGCCGCTCGATACCTTTTATTATTTTGCTGGTAGCCGTTATGCCTGCGACGCGCGCATTGGTTGGCACCGCCACAGGAGTTGTGGGAGTTATTCCTCCCCTGGTACTTTCTACCACACCCTTTGTAGCTCGTATGATTGAGCAAAGCCTGGCAGAAGTGGACCAATCCGCCATTGAGGCAGCTCTTGCTTGTGGTGCTTCGGTTCCTCGCATTGTCATAAGCGCGCTTTTGCCCGAAGCCTTACCCTCTATTGTACGTGGTGTCTCCATCACCTTGATTGCAGTGCTGGGCTACACCACCATTGCAGGTGCGGTAGGAGCAGGCGGTCTTGGAGACATTGCTATTAGGTACGGCTACTACCGCTACGAAGACAACATTATGTTTGTAACCATCGTTTTTATGGTGGTACTTGTTCAAGTCATTCAGTCTACCTGTGATTTTATCGCTAATAAAATCGACCATCGTAAATAGTTTTTGTTCAGTTTGTCCCAGTTTGTCCCATCACATTATTTCATGTACCAATGTTTACCAACTCACCTAAGGAGTATCCCATGATTTCTCGTCGTAACTTTATTGCCTCTGCCGCTGCACTTATTGCTACTGGTGCCCTCAGCGCTTGTTCTGGTGGTACTGCAGGCGGTGGTTCCAGCAGCAAAAAGACACTTACTGTTGCCGCCAGCCCTTCTCCTCATGCAGAGATTCTGAACAAGTTTGCCAAGGACAAGCTCGCACAAAAAGACATTGAGCTTACGGTTAAGGAATACACGGACTACATCATTCCAAACCAGGTGACCACCTCTGGTGAGGTAGATGCTAACTACTTCCAACACATCAATTATCTGAACAACTACAACAAGCAAAATGGCACTGATTTAGTGGGCGTAGCTGCCATCCACTATGAGCCCATGGGCATCTATGCAGGCAAGTCTAAGGATCTCAAGGACATTGCTTCTGGCGCTCAGATTGCTGTTCCCAATGACCCCACCAATGAGGGACGCGCCTTTTTACTGTTGGCTCAAGAGGGGCTTATCACGCTTAAGGACCCCGACAACCTAGAGGCAACTCCTGGCGATGTGGCAGACAACCCTCACAGCATTAAGTTTGTAGAAGTAGAGGCAGCAGCGGTTTCACGTCAGCTGCAGGATGTTGATTTTGCAGTTATCAACGGTAACTACGCTATCGAGGCAGGGTTCCATGTTGCCGATGCTTTGGCGGTAGAGCAGTCTGATGGTAAGGCTGTTGAGCAGTACGCCAACTACATTGTTACAACACCCGCAGAAAAAGACGATGAGCGCATCAAAGCTCTGGTAGAGGTCTTGACCTCGGATGACTTTAAGGCTTATCTCAGCAAGACATACGACAAGGACGTTTTGCCTGCATTTTAGTCGTTTGAGCTTAGGACTGCTTAAGAGTCCTGCCGATAAAGGCCTGCATAAAAACTGGTGTCATCCTACGATGGCACCAGTTTTGTTTTATCGTTTTTAGCGCTGCAGTTTTTAACGCTGTAAGCAGCTTAGTTGTTTAGAACAGCCAGCACATCCTCCGTGAGCTTATCGGGAGTAATGCGCGCCTCTTCAAGCAGGTCAGAAGCCTTAAACCGGTCATAAAACGCACGTTCAAAGCCACGCACCAAAACTTTGGTTGAGCTGTTCGTACCCAAATACCCCGCTACACGCTGACCAAAGCCACCATCCACAATACCGTCTTCAATAGTAAGGATCACATCATGCGTTTGAGCCAAGGCATTCAGTGTTGCTGTATCCAGACCCGATGCAAAGAGCAGCTTGACCAATGTGGCATCAATACCAGCTGCCGCAAGTTTCTCGACAGTTTTTTGGCCAATGCCAAAGAAGTCACCAACTGCGATAAGAGCAACTTGAGAGCCCTCATGCACAAGCTCCCAAGACAGCTGGGAGTAGTCAGTGCGAATCTGCTGATCCTTAGGAGCATGAACGACCGGACCTGCGGGAACAGTGATGTATACCGGCTCGGCATCCTGCTTGATGGACCAATCCACCATGGCAAAGTATTCCTCTAGGTTAGATGGCACAAGGTGCTTTATCCCGGGAATGCTAGATACCATAGCAATGGAACTGAGATCGCAGTGAGTAACATCGTTGCCACCAAAAACAGAGCCATTAGCTGCAAGAATCGTAACAGCGCTACCGTTAATACTGATGTCTTGGAACATCTGGTCATATGCACGCTGAATAAACGTGGCAGAGCTTGCCCATACCGGATGTGCACCACCGGTTGCTGCACCAGAAATAAGAGCAGCAGCAGTCTCTTCTGCAATGCCGACATCTAGGTACTGAAGCCCCATACGCCGGCGACGCTCGGGGTTCATGCCAATCACGCCGGGCACCGCCGTACATACAACCAGTAATTTCTTATCAAACTGTGCAATTTTTTCTAGGTGATCACCCATCAGAGCACTGTAGCTCTCCCCGCTATAACTGCGCTGCTCCCCCGTTACCACGTTAAACGGGCTTGCCCAATGCCAATGCTCTGGATCTGCCTCTGCAGGGCCATAGCCTTTGCCCTTTTTAGTATTGAGATGCACCACAATAGGATGATCAATATCACGTACCGTCTCAAAAATCTCGAGAAGAGAGTCTATGGAGTTGCCATCTTCTACATAGATGTAATCCAAGCCCATAGCACGGAATATATTGTGACCATCGGTACCATGTGACTGGCGCAAGCGCGTAAACTCGTCATACATGCCACCATGATTTTCTGCAATAGACATCTGATTGTCATTAAAAATAATGATGAAGTTGGAAGTAAGCTCGCCCGCTACATTCAGGCCCTCCAGTGCTTCACCGCCAGATAAAGAGCCATCGCCAACAACGGCTATGATGTTTTCTTTACCTCCCGCAAGGTCACGAGCCTTAGCAAGACCCAGCGCAAGACTAATGGCCGTAGAGGTATGCCCTACCTCAAAGAAATCATGTTCTGACTCTTTTGGATTGGTGTAACCGGATACATCATCATAGTGATCCGGATCGAGATATGCCTGCACACGACCGGTAAGCATTTTATGCGGATACGTCTGATGCGATACGTCATACACGATTTTATCGACAGGAGAATTAAAAATACGATGCAATGCAATAGTTGCCTCGACAAAACCGAAGTTGGGGCCAAAGTGACCGCCATGCACACTGCCGCGGGTTAGTAATGCAGAGCGAATTTCTTGTGCTAGTGTAGGCAATGTTTCTTGAGGAAGATCTTTGACATCTTGGGGACCTTGAATGTTCTCAATAACCATATAAGGTTTTCCACCTTTCAAATTACCATGCCTTGTACAGATGTACAGCACTAGTCTTCCCGTATTTGTGCCCTTGCAAGCTTGTATCACAAAGACGCAACAATCTTTATGCTTTCCTTACTGTGCCAGCTACACAGAAAAGCTCCACTACCGATACGGCAGTGGAGCTTTGTACTACTTGCGCTAGTACTTATGGTTGGTACTTATGCTCTGCGCTTACGACGAAGCGTCCACGCAAGAGCAGCAAATGCCACAGATGCAAACAACATAGGAGCGATGCTGCTCGTTGTATCACCTGTCTTTGGAAGAATACCTATCACAAGTTTTGGTTTGGCGGGTATGGCAGTGTTTTTTACCTCGTAGCGAAGCAGTACCTTGTCTTTTTCTATTTTGACGGTTAGAGGCTTTTGGTCGAGCACATAGCCTTCTGGGGCTTTGGTTTCTACTATGGTGTACTCACCATAGACAACATCCTTGAAGGTATCAACACCATTGTCGTCTGTGATTTGAGTATCAACGACCTTGTCTCCTTGACGCAATTCAAACTCTGCTCCAGCAAGTTTGGTGTCTTTATCTCCAGCATCGGTCTTGGTGACGGTTACTGTGCCCTTAATCTTGGCATCAGCTACACCAACGTTTACAGTCTTGCCAGTATCGATAACCTTAGCGTCCTTAGCTGTCTGATCCAGCGCATAACCTTCTGGTACTTTGGTCTCAACTACGGTGTAATCACCATATACAACATCCTTGAAGGTGGCAACACCGTCGTCCCCTGTGGTCTGGGTGGCAATGAGCTTGTCTCCCTGACGCAACTCAAAGGTAGCGCCAGAAAGTGTCTTGCTTTGATCTTGTGCATCGGTCTTAGTAACGGTTACCGTACCCTTGATCTTGGCATCGGTGACACCAACGTTTACAGTCTTGCCGTTTTCTAAGACTTTAACGCTCTTAGCTGTTTGATCCAGCACGTAGCCTTCTGGTGCTTTGGTCTCGACAACGGTGTAGTCCCCGTATACAACATCCTTGAAGGTAGCAACACCGTTGTTATCTGTGGTTTGAGTGGCAACAACCTTGTCACCTTAACGTAGCTCAAAGGTAGCACCAGCAAGTTTGGTGTTGTCCGCGCCTGTCTTAGTGATGGTGATGGTGCCTTTGATCTTAGTGTCCGTGAAGCTCAGAGTTGCCTTTGGATTTTCAAGAGAGACACTGGCTTCAACAGCTTTGGTGTTGTCGATGGCATAACCTTCAGGGGCCTCAATCTCGGTTATGGTATAGGTTCCAGGCACAAGGCTGTCAAAGACCGCTTTACCTAGCTCATCGGTGGTGAGCGTTTTTTCTATATCCTCACCAATTTGCCTGATGGTATTTCCCTCTTCATCAAGCTCATAGGTTGCAGTCCCTTTAAGCTTAAACTTTGCACCCTTAAGAGGGGTGTGGGAATCAGTTGAGTCGGTCTTGGTAACCTCAATGCTGCCAGTACGTATGGAGTACAGAGCTGCATTCATGGTTTGGGTGGTAGCTTGAGGATTAAGAGCAAAGGTGGTAGTTGTGCCAAACGTCTCATTTTTAATGGTTGAGACATCGTTGTTAGTACCCGCTCCGTGAGCCTCACTAAAACGATGGTCATAAGGGGCTTTAAACTCAACACTATAGGTATCTGAGCGTGTATATACATCAAATGAATAGGAACCGTTTTCATCGGTAGTAGCACTAAGCGGCTGACCCTCATGATCAGTGACTTGGGCACCATCTTTGAAAAGCATTACGCTAACACCAGAAAGAGGCTTTTCTCCCTCATCTTGAATACCGTTTTTGTTGGTATCATCAAAGGCTATGCCAGATACCTTGTAGACAACAGGTCTTGAGACTGACTGCAAAGACTCAGCATAGTCTTTGTTGTTAGCAGAAATAGCAATAGAGTTTACTGCCTTTATGTCTTGGCCTTCTTTGTTTTGCACCAACGTGGTGTCAAAGGGAACCATCGCAGGGATCTTGAAGGTAACCTCTTCTTTAGATTTCAAAGACTGACCAGGCTTAAGCACAATCTTGAAGGACTTAACCTGAGAAAAATCACGTATCTGGTCTTTAGTAAGCCACTGCCCGTCGCGCACAGAGGCAAGATCTGAGCCCTGTGGGGTAAGCTGATAGGCAATCTCAAACCTATCGAGAAGCTCTTTGTTCTCTGGGACATCTTCAAGTGCACCTAAAAGCGGTGTAGCAAACTTAGAATCACGAGCAGTATATTCACTCTCTCCATTTGGAGCAATAGCATGGTCTCCTACATAGGGCAAAACGTCAATCAAGGAAACCGCACTAGAGTCTTGAACAGAATTGTTAAGGATAGTAAGGCCATAGAATAGTTTGCTGCCTAAATCTACTTCAGTTTCTGTATAGATAGGTTTGTCTACACCCACGCGAGAATAGGACAAAAGCTCAAGAGGTGGTATGAAGCTAAGCTTTGAGTGAACCTGCATGAAGTACTCATCGGTATTACCGTCGTCATCCAGATCAAGCTCATCTTTATAGTCTGTATCAACTGTGCCACGAGGCTTAATAGTGTAGCTATTGTCATTTAGTTCGATATGTCCAGCTGGATAAATGACATCGTTGTTATTGTAGAGAAGATACGTTGGGACGTCCTGCTCGCCAGGCTTAATGCCAAGTGTCGCACGAAGCTTTAGAGGTGCAGTTACCGAAAAATTGGCAGGGATTGAGCCGTATGAAACAATAACGGCATTTTTTCCAGTGCCCTTATAGTTTCTTACAAAGCTTGCCTGCACATCGTCAGGGTTAATGTGAGTATTCCTGACACTATATTTAAATAATGAATCTTCTTTATTAAGCCCTTCAAATTCATAGCCCTCTGGAAGAAGAGTAATGGTCTTGACATCTACCTGCTTAATGTCTCCGTAGAAATTTCCATTGAGACTAGAGCTATTACTATTGCCTTCATACTGTGTCGGACCTACACGCAAAGTAAACGGTGTACCACCAGCTGTATACACGACTTGCTGGCTTTGTGGCACGTTCTCATCAATAGCAGGAGCAAAAGCAGAAAGCCAGATACCTGCATTCTTATCAAAAAACTCTTGACTCTTAATTACTGAGGGATGCTCTACAGCTGGGTCGGTATTGTCGGAATACTCTGCTTGGGCACCCACCCTATACTGCTCAACACCGCCACGCTCACCAGAATCCCATTTGGCACGCTCGGTATCAGTAAGCTCTAAGTGGTTGTTGATGTAAATTGCCTGATTGTCAAGCTTGATGGGTGTTGCAAATTCAAATTGCAGCGAGACATACTTGCGCGCCGTATCGTTGACCTCAATGTATTGACCTACTTGCACATTGGTAGCAATAGTTTCTTTAGTCCCATCTGCAGTAATGCCCACCAGGATAGCTGAACTGTTGTTAATATCCTCGTCAAGATGATTTGGTTGTCCGTAATCTGTAGTCTTTGTATGGCTCAGACGAATGCCCTTAAAATAGGTGCGCTCATCTTTGAGGGTTGAGGCGATTGACTTTATGTAATTGACCTTGCCTCCCCATTGCTGCGCAGGAGAAATGCCGTTATTGGAGTTAATGATATAGGTGGTATTGATTAAACCATCTGCCGTTTGATCAATATATGATGAGATAACATATGCATTTTTTTAAGAAATACTTTCCGTTGTAAAAATAGTAGAAGCTGCCGCTTGATTTAATGGCCTCATTAGTACTGTAGTAACCTGCCCCTTTCGTAACCGCGGTGTTAAAATAAGATGTTTGTTTATAATCAGTCTTTTGAATAAGGAAGGTAAGCTCTCGAGGTGTTAAGGTTCTTTGTGTAGGGAGCCCTTCATCTACGATGTATTCCCACGTGAGTTTTACTTCTTTTCCAAATTCAAGGTTTGATTCATCGATATACGGATTGTCGTCGAAGCCATTACCCAGATATAAATAATTGCCGCTCAGTCGTACATTAAGTGTTTGTCCATCAGGAGATATACTTGCACCTCTAATGCGGTTGAGATTTGATTGAGCAAATTTTGCGCCCTCACTCAAATGACCAATAATCCTAAGGGAAGAAATTGCAAATTTTCCTTCTCCTGCTTTAAAAATATCATCAGCAGTAAAATAAGAACCTACATTTCCAACATATAACGACGCTGCTGTTGATCCGTGAGTGGCATCATTTCCCGTTGCATAGGCAGGCACAATGTAGTACGGGGTTGTCTTCGTACTATCCTGTTTTACGCTGTAATCAGAGCTAGAAAGATAAGGTACCCTTGACTCAAGATCGCGTACCTTTGCTGTATATGTTTGCGTGACTTCAGTAAGTACCATGTTCTTTTCATCCGTAAGCTTTGCAGTTACTGTAAATGAATCTCCTTTATAAGTCTTACCTGAATAAAAAGAAAGTCCTTGCGTAGGAAACGTTGCAATAGTGCCGCCCGTAAGCTGGTCAAAGGTATATGTCTGATAGTAATTATCGGCATCTTCTGTAAATACCGATTCCTTTGCAACTGCCGATGCTGCAAATTGAGGCTTCATGATGTGTGCCTTTGGAATGGTAATCACAAGCTTAGCATTTGGGATAGAGGAGATGCTGTCAGCAACATTCATAGATATTGCAAATGGAATAGGAGCATCGGTGGGATATTCTGTAGCTCCGCCCTCAGTAAAGCGTCCGTTTTCATACGTGCCTAAAGACAAGACAATGCCAGAGTTAGAGACAGAATCTTCCACTGCATTTGCACGTTGAGGTTGTGCAGGAAAAAGAGACGTCACCAAAAGAGCTGAGACAAACATGGCAAGGCTTTTCTTAAGCTTGTCTCCCAGTGAAGAAGTCTGTTTGCTGTGCAGAGGTTCTCTGGATAGAGATGGAACTCTATCCTTGTTATTAGACAAAAAGAACAACATATGCCACCTGCTTTTTGTGATCGAAATTAAAAAAATACACTCATTGCAACTATACATATGTTAGTAATTTTGATTCACTTTTAAATTCTTTTTCAGCTCCAATACAGCTGTCCCCATCTATCCATAAATAATTCATTTATATAATTGAGCATGTCTTATCTCTCAGCCCAAGAGATAAGACATGCTCAATGGAAAATAGATTTGTATTTCGCCGTTGCACATATCCAACAGGCTAAGCCATACCAAAAAACGAGCTAGAAGAATCCTCTTCTAGCTCGAAAGAAAATCTCTGTACCGCGAGTCTTTCCAGGCACCATTTTTAGGTGCACGGAAGGAAATAAACCTACTGCCCCTGATTGTCAGATTTGCGACGCTTTGCAACAAAGAACGCACCGCCACCTGCTACAAGAGCAACAATCGAAGCAATTATTCCTGTACGAACAACATCGTTGTTCTCAGCCTTTGCCGTACTGTTAGCACCATCTGCCTTGAGGGTGGTTTGAGGCTTCTTCTCGTCCTTCTTTTCTAAAGATCCAGAACTATTCTTGTCCTGAGTAGAAGGAGCTGCTTGTGGTGTTGCAGTAGTTGCAGAAGACGCGTCTGCAGATTTAGCAGCACCACTCTTACTGATACCAGTACCAGGATTAACACGGGAACCCGGCACCGAAGGTGCAGGCTGAGGCTTTGGCAACAAATTCCTCACCTGATCTTGTGCCCAAGCCAAATCTGCCAATGCATCTGCAAGATTGCGTCGTGCATCATCAAGCGCCTGCTGCGCAGTTGTGTAGTCAGTCTGAGCAGCTGCTGCTTTAAGGCGATTCATACGCAAAGTTTTAATGAGGTCGTTCACTTCATTAAACGAAGTTGGATTATCCCCTGTTGCATCTTTTAGAATATTCCAATCAAGAGGAGCAACACGAGCAAGTTGCGCGTTTGCATCTGTAAGCTGCTGCTGTGCAGCATTCTGACGCTCATTTGCAGTCTCAAGAGCACGCTGTTTCTCAGCCTCCTGCTCTTGAGCAGTGCTAAGCTGCTTAGACGTTTCCTGTGCTCGTGCAGTAGCTTTAGTAAGGCGCTCATTTGCAGCAGCCAATTTATCACGCTGGGCGATAAGCGCTGCGAGCTCAGAACTCACGGCTTTCTTGGCAGCCTCTACATCAGAGACCTGCTTCAGAGCATCCTTAACAGCCTGCTTACGCTCTTCTGCAGTTTTTATTGCAGTCGTAAGCTGATCTTTTGCTGTGTTGAGCTGCGCAGTAAGCTTTTTAAGCTCAGTCTCGGTGCGCTTCTGCTTCTCTTGTGCGGCTTTGTATTCCTTTTCTAGCTTGGTTACCAAAGCAGAGGGCGAATGAAGTTCCTTTTGAGCTTGAGCAAGTTTATTAAGAGCATCTTGGAGTTCTTGGTCTACCTTTTCGAGCTCTGCGGTATATTTTTCAACTTCCTTTTTGTGAGCAGCAAGAGTTTGCTGGGCTTGCTGTTTTTGCTTTTGAGCTTGATCAAGCTGCGTTTGTGCATCCTGTACATCCTTCTTGCTTTTCTCTACAGACGCACGAGCCTCATCTACCTGCTTGTTAGCATCGGTTTTGAGTTTTGTAACAGCTGCTTCACCGGCTTTGTCGCTCGCTTGAACAGCCTGATTGGCTGTGTCTGCTTTTGCAGCCTTTTGTTTTGTTTGAGCAGCAGCCTTATCATAACCGTCCTGAAGGCTGTCAACCTTTTTCTGCGCAGCCTCGCTCAAGCTCTTAGCCTTATCCAAGGTAGCCTGAGCCTCCGCCAAGCTCTTTGCCGGCGTACGATCAATCTGTGTTTTGGGGACATCAGAACGAGCGGCAACAACACCAGGTGTAGGGTTCTCTGCTACAGTAGTGCCGTCATGTGCAATTGCACCAGTTGGCACCGATGACAGCACGGTCATTGCACTGGTTGCAACAATAACTGCCTGTGCAGATTTTTTCATCTTCTTACTCAAAATCAATCCATCCTTACATCTTTTGCGCTCAATGCACGTTACGCGCTCTGTGCACACTTGCGCAGTACTCTTGTGTTCCGTATTCGTACCAGCTTTGACTCATTTTTTAATTAAAGTCAAAAATTTGTGCTTAGCAATAACATGTAACGTCGTTATCAAAATAGGCATTTCCTTAACTTTTCGTCCACATCCACCAGAACTACAAAAAATGCCGAGAAGAACTTCTCGGCATGAGCTTCATATCCTGTATGAAGGTTATTTATGGAGTTGTAAGGGCGCTGACCTGCAAAAACCTATACAGCAGCTGAAAAGATAAACTGCTGCCGTCATTACTGCCAGACCATCGCCGGACCATCAAGAGCACTACCCTATCGGGCGGTTGCAGACAGCCGCAAACGGCCGGCGGCGGCTACTGAATGCGCGTGCGGCAATACGGGCAAACCTTCCAGTCCGCATTAAGAGGACGATGACAGGTGGGGCACACATTGCGCACCTGTGTATTGCAGATAGGACACACAATAAAGTCACGGTCAATAGGCGTGCCACATTTGGGGCAGATGCCATAGTGAGAAAGCTGATGCTCACGCAAGGCAATATCAAGATCTTGCTCTTCTCGGTCCACCAAATAGCTGCTTGGGCGCAAAATTACATAGGCAAGCAAGCCCACAATGGGAATAACAGAGATAATCGCCCACAGCCACCAAGGCTCGGCACCGCGGCGCTGGGCGTCACGAATAACGTACACGATGGACAAAACATACAACATAACAACGCATGCAAGCATCAGATAGATGACCATGCGTACTTCGGGCGTAATAAGCTGATTGATAAGGTCAGACATGAGGAAGTACTCCTTTAGTGTACGGTTTCAAACGCGCAGGCACGCTTCTCAAAGATTTTAGCAGAGATTGTACGCCAAACGCTTCTAGCGCAGGATCCCAATAACTTCACCCGCCAATGTGATGGAACCACAGGCTATCCATGATGTGCCCTTAAGCGCCTCTACTGCATGTTCAACATCGGGAAAAACCTGTGAAGGCATGCATCCTGCCTGCTCAAAGAGGGCGGACAACTCTGTTGCAGGTAAGGCACGAGCGGAATGTGTTTGCGTCACACATACCTGAGTAAACTCTGCAGCCAGCAAGTTTACTATGCCCGTAACGTCCTTATCGGCAAGAACCGCACACAAAAGCTGTGGACGATCCTCTTTGTTTGGTGCAATAGCACGTACAGCTGTAAGGAAGGTTTGGACGGACTGCGGATTGTGACACGCATCTACAAGAACCGGCGGATAGGGACATACCAGATCAAAGCGCCCGGGAGTGGGACACTGGACAATACTGCGCTCTGCTAGAGATTCATCCAGCGCACAGCCTAAGAACTGCTCCACCAGCACCGTGGCACAGGCGTAGTTTGCCACCTGGTAGCTGGGCTTGAGCGCACCCAAACTACCGTAGCTTGCAAAGGGTGTGGTCACATGAGCAAGGACCGTGTCGCCAATCTTGTTGGGATAGTGCACAATCTTGTAGCTGGCTGTATTGAGCGGCATCGAAGCATCGTAGGACCGCAGCTCACCTGGGTTCATTTGCCCTTGTGCATCCTCAACATGTAGGGGACGCACCAAGGTGGGGGTAACGCCACAGTTGGCACACTGCTGCAAAAAGATGTCTTCTACAGAACTGGGCGTTGCGGTACCAACACCCAAAACACAGGTTCTACCAGGCTGAATGATGGCGGCTTTCTCCTTTGCAATGGCCTGGAGCGTGTCTCCCAAAATGCGCGTATGATCAAGACCTACGCCCGTAATGGCCACGCTGCATATGGACTTAATGGCGGTGGTTGCATCCCAACGACCACCCATGCCACACTCCAAGACAGCAACCTCAACGCCCTTCTCGGCATAGATGACGCAGGCTGCAACGGTAAGGGTATCAAACTCGGTAATATCATAGGGACGCAGACCAGCAGCGCGGCGGCGCTCATTTACGCGCTGGCCCGCTTGAGCAGCAGCGGCAATACCATGCCCAAAATCCTGGGGGCTTACTGGCTTGCCGTCAATTTCCATGCGCTCGGTGTAGTGAACCAGCTCAGGAGAGGTGTACAAAGCGGTTTTATAGCCCTCGCCACGCAGTAATGCAGCTGCAAAACGGGCAGTCGAGGTCTTGCCATTGGTGCCCGCAATCTGCAAAGACTTAAAGGCAAGATCGGGATTACCCAATTCTACAAGCATATCCTGCACGGTTTCCAATAACGGCTCAATACCAAAACGCAGCGCTGCATGCAGATGTGCAAGTGCTTCGTCATACGTAAAATCAGTCACCGCAAAAGGAAGTGAATACCCCATACCTATCCCCTTAATCCGAGCAACCCCATGGCCTCTTCTCGCGTTTTAACGTTGGCCTTAAAGCAACCGCGCACAGCAGAGGTAAACGTCTGCGAGCCTGCCGAATGGATGCCGCGTATGGTCATGCAGGTATGCTCCGCCTGAAGCACCACCAACACACCCAGCGGATTAAGGGTATCTACCAATGCGTCCGCAATCTGCGCGGTCAAGCGCTCCTGCACCTGCAGTCGGTGAGAATAGCCGCTTACACAGCGAGCAATCTTAGAAAGCCCTGTAATACAGCCTTCTCTGGGGATATAGGCAACATGAGCGCGTCCCACAAAGGGCAGCATATGGTGCTCACACATGGAAGAAAACGGAATATCACGCACCAGCACCATCTCTTGGTTGTCCTGTTCGTGAAACTGCTTAAGCAAATGGTGCGCGGGGTCTTCTTCCATACCACTCAACAGCTCTTCATACGCGCGCGCCACCCTATCGGGCGTGCCCAAAAGACCTTCTCGATCCGGGTCTTCTCCAATTGCGATCAACAATTCACGTACCGCAGCTTGAGCGCGGAGTTTATCTACAGCCATAGACCTTCCTTATTTTTTGCTGATGCTGCGCTCGGCAGCGCTCACAACATGATCGATAAGTACGGCGCAGGTAAGCACTCCCACGCCGCCTGGTACAGGACTGATTGCGCTCACCCGAGGCTCTACGCTGGCAAAATCCACATCACCCACCAGTGCTTGAGCATCCTCGTCCCAGGTAATACCCACATCTATAACCACTTGCTCAGGGTTGGTTCCCGCTGCTGAGAAACTCCGTGGATGTCCCGTAGCAACTACCACTACCTGGGCCTGCGCGCAGAGCTTCTCAATCTGGCGTGTCTTAGAGTGGCATACGGTAGGAGTGGCGTTGCGCGCAAGCAGCAGGGCAGCCAAAGGACGACCAACTACCAACGAACGCCCCATAACTACAACATGCGCGCCCTCCAAGGTGACCTCATAAAAGTCCAGCATGCGTATGACAGCCTCTGCTGTACAGGGCGCATAGCCTACTGAATCATGCGCAAACACACCATACAAGGAGCTGTGTGTTACGCCATCAACATCTTTTTTGGGATCGAGCGCCGCGCACACCGCCGCCTGATCAATCTGTTGCGGCATGGGACGAAACAGTAGCACACCATGAATATGAGGGTCTTCATTGAGCGACACCACCGCAGCAAGTACCTCTTGCGTCGTACAATTTTGCGGCAAGACGAGAGTGCGAACCTGCACACACGCAGACTCAGCGCGCTTAAGAATGCTTCGCTCATAGGAAAGATCGTCCGGATTGTTACCTACGCGCACCAGCGCAAGCGTAGGCTCTACCCCTTTTTGGATTAAAGCCGCCACACGAGCAGCGCTTTGTTCTTGTATCTGTTTTGCGACAGGAGTGCCGCGCAAAAGTTGTGTCATAGTTACCTACCGAGAAGTGCGAATGTGTTCGTATACCGTAGTTGCCAAAGCATGGGCACGCGGTAACCAGCGGTCTAAGATCTCATCACATTCAGATTCAATTTGTGTACGCTGCCGGGTATCCACAAGACAGTTGGTGTTAACAAACACATTAAGTGCCGCTGCTTGAAGGGCAGCTCCGCACAATAATGCACCCGTTCCCACATCGGATAAAAGTAGCCGAGAGCAGACACCAATTAGATCTTCTAGCAGCACAATTGTTTGAACGAGGGCGCGCATCATGGCTAGGGGCGCTTTGGTCGCAGCATACGTGGCAGCCTGTATCTGCGCATCACGCGCAGGATTGGTCTTAGAGAGTGCCCAAGCCTGTGCAAGCTCTTCTACTGCTTTGGCATCAAAATCAACCTGAAGCATAAGTTCTGCTGCCTGATTTTCCAGCTGGGCGATAAGTTCCACCAGACGGTCATCATATTGCAAAAAGGCAGGCTTACCCTGAGTAAATGAGGCGGCCATACAGCCCAAGGAAGCTCCAAGGGCACCTACCAGTGCCGTAACCGAACCGCCTCCTGGAATAGACTGCTTTTGTCCCACCTGGCGAACATAGTCCATGCAGCTTAGGTCTGTAACCGGCGTAATCAAACATCCTCCCGTAAATAACACAGCGTTAAAACAGATGTGTACTTAGAACAGGCCTACGATGGTACCGTCTTCAGTTACATCAATCTTTTCTGCAGCGGGAATCTTGGGCAGTCCCGGCATGGTCATAATATCACCCGTAAGCGCCACAATAAAGCCTGCACCAGCAGAAACGCGCAGGTTACGCACGGTAATGCGGAAATTCGTAGGAGCGCCCAACTTGGTTTGATCATCCGAGAAGGAATACTGCGTTTTAGCAACACACAACGGCAGGTTACCAAACCCTTGCTCTTCCAGCTGTTTGAGCTGTTTTGCAGCAGCTGGCGTAAGATCTACACCATCTGCATAGTAAATCTTTGTAGCAAGGTCATGGAGTTTCTTCTCGATACTATCCTGCGTTTGATAGGCATATTGCAAATGACTGGGTTCTTCGCACAGACGTACCAGTTCTTGTGCCAAAGCTAAGCCGCCCTCGGAACCCTTGGCCCACACCTCAGACAAAGCAACATGCACGCCAAGCTCATTGCACTTTTGTTCCACCAGTGCCAACTCCGCTGCGGTATCGGTAGGAAAGGCATTGATGGCCACCACAACGGGCAAGCCATAAACATCCTTGATGTTTTGAACGTGGCGCAACAAGTTGGGCATACCAGCCTCAAGAGCAGCCAAGTTCTCCTCGCACAGCTCTGTCTTAGCAACGCCGCCGTTATACTTAAGCGCACGAACCGTTGCTACCAGCACCACAGCACTGGGTGCAATACCTGCCGCGCGACACTTAATATCCAAGAACTTCTCGGCACCTAAATCTGCGCCAAAACCGGCCTCGGTTACCACATAGTCCGCAAGCTTGAGCGCCGTGGTGGTTGCCAATACTGAATTACAGCCATGGGCAATGTTGGCAAAAGGTCCACCGTGGACAAATGCAGGATTGTTTTCAAGCGTCTGGACCAGATTAGGCTTAATAGCATCCTTAAGCAGGGCCGTCATAGCACCCTGAGCCTTAATGTCTGCCACGGTAACGGGTTTGCGATCATAGGTATACGCAATGACCATGCGAGCCAAACGGGTTTTGAGATCAAGCAAATCCGTTGCCAAACAGAAGCAAGCCATAACCTCCGAGGCTACCGTGATGTCAAAGCCATCTTGGCGGGGCATGCCATCGGCAATACCACCCAGGCCATCCACTACGTTGCGCAACTGACGATCATTCATGTCCACGCAACGCTTCCAAACCACACGACGGGGATCAATACCCAAGGCATTACCCTGCTTAATGTGGTTATCCAGCAGCGCAGCACACAGATTGTTGGCCGCACCAATGGCATGAAAATCGCCCGTAAAGTGTAGGTTAATGTCTTCCATGGGAACAACTTGGGCGTGTCCACCACCAGCCGCACCGCCCTTAATACCAAAGACAGGCCCCAGCGACGGCTCACGCAAACACAGCAAGGTATTGTGGCCAAGCTTGTTCATTGCATCCGCCAAGCCAACCGAGGTGGTTGTTTTGCCCTCACCCGCTGGCGTGGGGTTAATGGCACTCACCAATATAAGCTTACCCTTTTGGGGCTTATCGGTAAGAGAATGGATATCTACCTTAGCCTTGGTGTATCCGTAAGGCTCCAGCATCTGCTCAGTTAAACCCGCTTTTTTTGCCACGTCAACAATGGGCAACAGCTGTGCTTCTTGAGCAATCTCAATATCGGTCTTAGCCATGGCAAACCTTCCTTAGTGCTTTAAAAACTTAGGGACGAATTACCTGCGTATCACAAATGACACAGCGAACAGGAAGATCTCTGTTGGTCAAGCACTGTTCACTTTCTAAGCTGTAAATCAAATTGGAGCTGTGTACAACGCCTACACTAAAGCCTGGGAATATCGACAAAAACCTGTCATAGCAGCCCATACCATATCCCAAACGATAGCCCACATGATCATAGACAAGCCCGGGAATCACCGCTAGTTGCTGTGGATTTTTTACAGGAGCATAGGCGGCCACTCCCTGTGCAGGGCGTGCCCCCGCAATTTCTGGATAGCCCTCCCCCACCTTAAGCAAAGCAGCGGGATTTTCCAGAGGCTCCCATACCCCAAAAGCGCTGCGTTCAAAACCAGCATCTGCAAGCTGGTCTGTGGCGGCAAGCTGTGCATAACTAGGCTGTGGCTTGCAGCTATACCACAACAAGCGCTTGGTTGTTTGGTCCACGCGAGGAAAAGCCAGCGTTTTACCCTGTTCCCATGCGGCTTCAATAAGAGCAACGGTCGAAACTTCCGCGGGTAAAGATACATATGCAAAGATGGTATCTGCCTGCTGCCACTCAGGTAGGGCAAGCAGGTGCGTGGTGATGGCACTTGCTTGCGCAGCACGCTCAGAAGCTAACAAGGATGAACGGCGCGCTAAGGCCTCTTCGCGCAAGGACTGCTTACATTTTGGAATAAGAGATCTGCGATCGTTCACTTTGACTGCTCCTCATTGTTTAGCACAAGTCTGCTACCTGGGCTTTAAGCGTTGCAATCGTAGCCTCTAATTCTGCTGCCTGGCTTTGTTTTTTGGCGATAACCTCAGGAGCAGCCTTAGCTACAAACGCCTCATTTGCTAGGGTCTTTGCAACAGACGCATAGGTTTTTTCTGCACCAGCAAGCTCTTTTTGAACGCGCGCCGCCTCTGCAGACAAATCTACCAAACCACCAAGAGCAATGTACATCTCCAAGCTACCGTCTGCTACGGTTACGCTACCAGCAGGTTTGTCTGCCTCAGGCGCAAGGGTAAGCTCACTCACACGACCAACGTGGGCTATAAAGTCACGCTGTGCTTCCAGTACCGCAAGCTCTTCTGCAGAGGCCTTTACCACAACAGCAAGTTCCGTCTTGGGAGACAAACGATAGCGAGCACGGCTCGAACGGACGCTGGAAATAACACGACGAGCAAGCTCAAAGTCATTCTCGGCCTTGGTGTTGACAAAAGATTGCAAAGCATCAGGTTCAGGCCATGCAGCCACCATCAAGAACGGGGCATCATGAGCATCCAAGCCAGAGGCAGGAAGCGCGTCCCAGATCTTCTCGGTAACAAAGGGCATAACGGGATGGAGCAGACGCAAGCTTACGTCCAGCACATACACCAAGTTACGCTGCACCTGCAAGCGCTGGTCGGGCGTACCATCCAAAAGACGGCCCTTGCACAGCTCGATGTACCAGTCACAGACCTCATTCCAGAAGAACGCCTGAATGGAGCGGGCATAGTCGCCAAACTCATAGCCTTCCAGCTGGTTGGTGGTCTGTGCAACCGTACGAGCCAAGCGAGACAGCATCCACGCGTCCTCGGGCGTTTGCGCCTGAGCAGGACCAGGCGTGTAGCCATCCAGGTTCATCTGAACAAAGCGGCTGGCGTTCCAGATCTTGGTAACAAAGGCTTTTGCCTGCTCGGTACGGGGAGAATCAAGCAGCTTCTTTGTCTTCTTATCTATGGTGGCGTCAAACTTGACGTCCTGGTTGTTGGTAATAAGCGTGAGCAAATTAAAGCGCATGGCATCTGCGCCGTACTTCTCCATAAGCTCCATGGGATTTACGCCATTGCCCTTGGATTTGGACATGCGACTGCCATCCTTAGCCAAAATGGTGGCGTAAATATACACATCATGGAAGGGAATCTCATCTGTAAAGTACAGCGAGCTCATAACCATACGCGCTACCCAAAGGGCGATAATGTCACGAGCTGTTACCAATACCTTGGTGGGATGATGCTCTGCAAGCTGGCTAGTATCCTGAGGCCATCCCTGCGTAGCAAAGGTCCAGAGCTGACTAGAAAACCAGGTGTCCAACACATCTTCATCCTGATGCACGTGGTGCGAGCCACACACAGGACATACATCGGTATCCTGCATGAGTGCATCCTGCCATCCACAGTCATCGCAATAAAAGACCGGAATACGATGCCCCCACCACAGCTGGCGAGAAATACACCAATCCTTAAGATTTTCCATCCAGGTAAGGTAAGTTTGCGTCCACCTTTGTGGGTGGAAGTTCAGCTCACCACTCTTGACCACCTGCGTTGCACGCGCCTTAAGTGTGTCAACCGCAACAAACCACTGTTCACTCAACCAAGGTTCAAGCGTTGTGTCGCAACGGTAGCAATGCATAACCGAGTGCTCAAGGTCCTCCGTGTGGTCCAATAAATTGTGCTGCTCAAACCAATCCAACACGGCAGCACGGCACTCGGTGGCGCTCAGACCGCTAAAGTCTCCGTAACCCTCCACCACATGAGCGTGCTCGTCAAAGATATTGATTTGGGGCAGATCATGTGCCTGACCCATAGCAAAATCGTTGGGGTCATGCGCCGGCGTTACCTTAACAAAGCCCGTGCCATACCCGGCATCGACATGCCAATCCGCAAAAATAGGAATTTCTCGATTAACAATGGGTAGCATAACAGTCTTGCCCACCAACTTTTGCTTGTCCTTATCGGAAGGAGAAACCGCAATACCGGTATCACCCAGCATGGTTTCCGGACGAGTTGTCGCAACGGTAATGTAGTCCATGCCATCCACAGGCTCCGTAAGTGGATAGCGCAGGTACCACAGATGGCCCTTCTCATCACGATACTCGGCCTCATCATCAGAAATAGCTGTCAGGCAATGAGGGCACCAGTTAACAATACGCTTCCCGCGGTAGATCAGCTTGTTGTGATACCACTCGACAAAGACTTTGCGCACGGCCTGCGCATACTCAGGACTCATGGTAAACTTCTCGTCCTCAAAGTCTACCGAGCAACCCATGCGCTTGATCTGATTAAGAATGGTACCGCCGTACTCATGCGTCCAATCCCAGCACGCATCTAAGAACTGCTCACGCCCTATTTCCAGGCGAGAAATACCTTGCGCCTTAAGCTTTTTGTCCACCTTGGTTTGGGTGGCAATGCCAGCGTGATCAGTACCTACGATCCAGCGGGTAGAACGGCCACGCATGCGGTTGTAGCGCACAAAGCTATCTTGGATGCTGTCATCCATTGCATGGCCCATGTGCAAAATGCCCGTAACGTTTGGTGGCGGAATAACAACCGTGCAATCCCCTACACCCTTGTTCCGACGATAGCAACCAGCATCCATCCACTTTTGAATAAGTTCTGGCTCACTCGTTTGAGGATCATACGACTTAGGCATTTCTTCCACGATACCCTCTGCCTTCTCTTGGTGCGCTTACATGGCCTGGCGTAAGGCCATAGCTACGACATAGTAGTTACGAACAAACAAGTATACCAAGCAGAATAGCACGCTAATGCTCACAGCTGTTTTAACATGATCAAGCTATGCGTTTTACTGCAGGAATACCATAGTCTAGGTGGAGGAATACCATAGTTTAGACGTATGTGAGACAATAGCTATTTGTTTTCTAATCGTATGGAGCCTTTGTATGTTACTTGCTCTTATATCCCTGTTGGTAGCACTTCTTGTGCTGCGGATACTTGTTGCTATTGCACGCCGCTTTATTTCTTGGCTGGGGCACGGCACTTCCGTGTACCACCTGGTAGGCGAAAACATGCCCGTAGAGGCTCAATATGCTGCCCAAATTAGAGCCTATGTAGCACAGGCCGAGAAGGTCCGTCATGACCATGGTATTATCGCGAGCTTGCGCACCGGCCAAAAGCATCTCTCGCGAGAACAACGTGATGCCATTCAGCATTCCGTAGACCGCGCACGTGAGGCCTACCTGTCCTATATGAAGCTCGAGCCCTACCAGCTCATTATCATTTTTTTGATAGGCAGTGTAGCGGGCCTTGTACTGGAAGAGCTGTGGATGTTTTTTACAGCCGGCCTAACCCAAAGCCGCGTCGGTTTGGTGTGGGGTCCGTTTTCTCCGCTCTATGGCTTTGGAGCCACCCTGCTTACCATTATTTGTTGGCACTTACGTTGCCGTAATGCCAACAATATGACCATCTTTTTTGTATCCGTAGTTGTTGGTGGTGCCTTAGAGCAGCTTACCGGCTGGGGTATGGAGACTTTCTTTCATGCCTCAAGCTGGACATACATCTATCTTCCTGACCACATTACTCAATGGGTTGCCTGGCGCTTTTTGTTCTTTTGGGGCATATTAGGCCTTGCTTGGGCACGCATTATTATGCCCGACTTGCTATATAGGATTGGGATGATAACCACGCAGCGCCAGCTGATCTTTATCTCCCTTCTTGCCCTGTATTTATCGGCAGATATCTTTATGACCGTCATGTGCTTTGGACGCAAAACACTGCGCGATAAAGGCATTCCCCCACAAAACGCTTTTGAAGCCTGGGTAGATGCTAACTATACCGATGAGTTTATTGCTGCTCGCTTCCAAAATATGACCATCACGCAAGGATCACCGCATGAATAACAATCCTGCCATGGAGCGCTTACTGCTTGTCATGGGCAAAGAGGCGCTTTTAAAGCTTTCCAACAGCTGCGTTATGATCATTGGCATTGGTGGCGTAGGTTCCAACTGTGCAGAAGCCCTTGCGCGCGGCGGCGTAGGAAAATTTATCTTGCTCGATCGGGACACGGTTGAGCTGAGTAATATCAATCGTCAGGCAGTAGCGTTTTATAGCACACAAGGCCGCAGTAAAGTGGAAGTTATGGCAGAACTTATCCACGACATTAACCCCAATGCAGAGGTACAAACCATTCATGCGTTTTTGCCCAAGACCGTAGATGAGATTTTGGACAGCCTTGAGCGCCCCGACTACGTTGTGGATGCCATAGACACCATTTCTCAAAAGCTTGCGCTGGCGCATTGGTGTCAAAAGCACGCCATCCCCGAGATTAGCTCTATGGGTGGTGCCAACAAAATTGATCCCACCTATCTTAAGTTTGCTTCTATCGAGAAAACCACCATATGTCCCGTAGCACGCATTATGCGCAAGGAGTGCAAAAAGCGCGGCATCCGTAAGCTGCAGGTGCTCTATTCTGATGAAGTACCACTGCCCGCTCTTGGTAGCGATAACGAACAACAGGATGGGCAGCAAGGTGACCAGCGCGATAAGGGTTCTCTTCTGGGAACCATGAGCTATCTTCCACCCATCATGGGACAGATGCTTGCCAGTCGCGTTATCCGCGATCTCACTGGTTTAGTCAACAACCAAACCAAACACCGATAAGAGCGGGATATGACTTCTCAAACCACAGCAGATACTACACAGACAGCAGCGCACGCCACGCCAGTCGCACACGCTTCCCAGTCGCCATACACGCTTTACGATATGCACCTTCACCTGGACTTTTGTGACAATCCCACTCACATACTTGCCCAGGCGCAGCAGCTTGGTTTGGCATGTTTTGCAGTTCCGGTAACACCACAAAGCTCTCAGGCGTTTGCACAACAGATGTACGCCCACAACAGCAAAGGCTCTCTACCAAACCTTCGCATTGGCATTGGCGCTCATCCCTGGTGGATCTCTGACGGCTCTATCACGCAGCAAGACATACAAACTGCCTGTACACTCATTGCGCACCAGAACTTTGTGGGAGAAATTGGTCTCGATTTTTCTCCTAAACACACCGATCCCGCTTCTCAAGATGCTCAAATTGCTGCGTTTACACAGCTCTGCAAGGCTGCGGCAGAAGCGTCTTTGACCAGCGGACAGATGCGCGTTCTGTCCATCCATGCCGTCCAATCTGCACCAGAAGTGCTAAGCATCCTTGAAGCCACAGATGCCCTTACGCAATGCCTGTGCATCTTTCATTGGTACAGCGGTCCGAGCGATACCCTGCACAAAGCCGTCACCCACGGATGCTTTTTCTCGATAAACCCTATGATGCTCAATACCAAGCGAGGTCGTGAGTACGCCCGACAAATCCCTCTGACGCAGCTACTCACGGAAACCGATCTCCCAGCACCCGAACACACAAATCTTACGGCACAAGAAATCCAGGATGCACTGTGGCAAACCATAGAAAAGATCGCTCATATTCGTGCTATGGATCCCCTTGCACTCCGCGCACAGGTGGCTCACAATGCTGCCAATATTTTCGCCAGCGCTTTGGGAGGTGACTAGGGTGGATATTACATACCTGTTGTGGTTACAAGGACTGCGCGAGAGCATGGGTCCCATACTGGACGGCTTTTCTAATTTTGTCAGCTCTGTAATCGTAGGTCCTGTTGCCATCGTAGTGGTAGCGCTCCTGTATTGGTGCGTAGACAAACGAGCTGGCTGGTATGTCCTTACCAGCTTTGCCATAGGCACCAATATCAACCAGACGCTCAAAGACTACTTTTGTATCCCCCGCCCCTGGATGCGCTCTTCTCATATCCATCCTTCCCCGGCAGCCCTCGGTGGTGCCACGGGATATTCCTTTCCCAGTGGACATAGCCAAACCGCTGCATCTGTTTTTGGTGCTATGGGGTGGCAGTATCGTCACCTCAAGGCTTGGATGCTCCCTCTTGCCGGAATCCTCACTATCTTGGTGGCTCTTTCTCGCAATATACTTGGTGTCCATACGCCGCAAGACGTACTGGTAGGCATGGCCGTAGGCGCTCTTTCTTTGTGGCTGAGCGCCCTGCTCCTCAAGTGGATGGAACAACAAAACAACTCCCCCGCTACCGTGGCATTTGTCTTTATGGGCTTAGCGCTTCTGCTAATGCTCTACACCGTGCTTAAACCGTATCCAATCCCACAAGCTGGCACGGCTATCTCCGTGGTAGAGATGCAAAAGGATGCCTTTACCACTGCAGGCCTTTTGGCGGGCTTGGGTGTTTCATGGTGGGCCGAGAAGCGCTTTGTAAACTTCACGATTGATCATTCCAATAGGCAGCAAGGACGGCTGCGTGTTGTATGTGGCCTGGGCCTTATTGCTGTTTGCTTTGTAGGTGTTTTGCTGCCGCTTAAATTTCTTATGCAAACAAACGTTATCTACAAATTCTGCAAGGGATTTTTGCTTGTCATAACTGGTGTAGTAGCTGGCCCCGCGCTGACCCAATACATAGAAAAGAGTCGAGCGCAGCGCGGCACAAATGCGCAATAATAGATGAGACCTACTCACCTCTGACCAGCTGTCTTCATTTTGAGCACAGGCATGTTTGAGCAAAGGATTTCTTAATGGCTAAATTGTATTTCACCTATGGTGCTATGAACTGCGGAAAGTCTACCTCTTTGCTACAAGTTGCCTACAATTATGAAGAGCGTGACATGCATGTGGTGGTACTCAAACCCTCCGTGGATACTAAGGGTGATAACACGGTGGTAAGCAGGCTAGGCACACAACGTACCGTTGATCGCCTGTTGCACAACGATGACAATATGCAAGACGTTCTCGCTTGTCTTTTTGAGGAGCGCTTGGTGCCCATTGCCTGTGTGCTCGTAGATGAATCCCAGTTTTTGACCCCTCAGCAGGTCAATCAACTGCACATCTTTGCACATACCAAAGGCATACCTGTTATGTGCTACGGTCTGCGTGCGGACTTTAGAACCGATGGATTTCCCGGTGCTACCCGCCTGTTAGAAATTGCTGATGACATCAAAGAGATTAAGACCATTTGCTCATGTGGTAAAAAAGCAACATTTAACATGCGTTATGTCAATGGCAAACCCTCGTTTGAAGGCAATCAGATTGAGATTGATGATCAAGCAGATGTGAGCTACAAATCTGTGTGTGCGGACTGTTATTACCGCATAGCAAAGCTATAACGCAAGCCTGTTCTTGGCTGCACGCTTCCCCATCTGCCTTCCTGCATATAAATCCTCTATACACAAATAATCCTCTTGTCTACCGACAAGAGGATTAGGTACGGTTCTCTGTTTTTTGCAAAGCGCTACTTGCGGCTCTTTATCGAGGTTATGAATTGCGGTTGCTCAGAGCCATTAACTGAGCGCTCAGTCACCACGACCTTCTCGATAGTCAGGTCATCGGGAATGTTGAACATCGTATCCTGCAGGGTTGCTTCGCAAATAGCGCGCAAACCACGAGCACCCGTGCCACGCTTGAGTGCCATGCGCGCAATCGCACGCAGCGCCTCAGGCTCAAACTCAAGCTGTACGCCCTCAAGCTTAAACATGCGGCGATACTGCTTAACAATAGCGTTTTTGGGCTCAGTCAGGATCTTGACCAGGTCATCCTCACGCAGCTCACGGGTAGAAGTGATTACGGGAATACGGCCGATAAACTCGGGGATCATGCCAAATTTATGCAGGTCCATAGGGGTCACTTCACTCATCAGCTCATCCTGAGAGTCTTCCACCTTGGTGGCAAGCTCAGAGTTAAAGCCCACACCCTTTTTGCCAATGCGGTCTGCCACAATCTTGTCCAAACCAACAAAGGCACCGCCGCAGATAAACAGGATGTTAGTGGTATCAATGTGGATAAGCTCCTGTTGAGGATGCTTACGACCACCCTGAGGAGGCACACTTGCCTGTGTGCCTTCAAGAATCTTGAGCAGCGCTTGCTGTACGCCCTCACCAGATACATCACGCGTAATGGACAGATTTTCTGCCTTGCGTGCGATCTTATCAATCTCATCAATGTAGACAATGCCCACTTGAGCACGCTCTACATCACCATCGGCAGCGGTAATAAGCTTAAGCAGGATGTTCTCAACATCCTCACCCACATAGCCGGCCTCGGTAAGGGTTGTGGCGTCAGCAATGGCAAAGGGCACTTCCAAAAAGCGTGCAAGGGTTTGTGCAAGCAGCGTCTTACCCGTACCGGTGGGTCCAAGCAGCAAGATGTTGCTCTTTGCGAGCTCCACTTCCTCCTCGTCATCCTCCAAGACATCATCACCAGCAAGTGCACGGCGATAATGGTTGTACACCGCTACACTCATAGCACGTTTGGCATCCTCTTGACCCATAACGTACTGTGAAAGCTCATCATAGATCTCGTGAGGCGTGGGCAAGTTTTTAATGAGCGGAGCCAGCTCAAGCTGCTCTTCCTCTTCAGGTACCTCAGTAGCAAAGGCATCTGCCTCAGAAATGATGTCATTGCACGCAACAACACACTCATCGCAAATAAATACGCTACCAGGACCCTGGATAAGCTTACGCACCTGATCGCGCGATTTCCCGCAAAACGAACAGTGCAGCTCTGGATCCTTGCCTTTGCCATTAAAGTCCGACATTAGCGCTCCTCGGATATGTTGGCGCTTTCCTTACGAGAAGTAATGACCTTATCGACAAGGCCATACTCCATTGCCTGCTGAGCACGCATGTAATTATCGCGCTCGGTATCTGCATTGATGGTCTCAATGGGTTGACCAGTAAATCCAGCGAGCAAACCATTAAGGTGCTCACGAATATACTTGGTCTCATCTGCAACAATCTGGATATCCGTTTGCTGACCCTGAGCACCAGAGCTTGGTTGGTGGATAAGCACCATGGAGTTAGGAAGCGCAAAACGCTTGCCCTTGGCACCAGCGGCAAGCAGTACCGCACCCATAGATGCAGCCATGCCCACGCAAATGGTGGATACATCAGGCTTAATAAAGTTCATGGTATCCAAAATACCCAAACCCGCGTACACATCACCACCGGAGAATCAATGTACAAAGAGATGTCCTTGTCGGGATCCTGGCTTTCCAGATGCAGCAACTGCGCAATTACCAAATTGGCGGAGTCCCGCGTAACGGGCTCGCCCAAAAAGACAATGCGGTCGTTAAGCAAACGTGAGTAGATGTCATAGCTACGCTCGCCGCGCGGAGTTTGCTCGACAACGTAAGGAATGAGCGGAGTATTGGTAGGATTGAACATGCAATTCCCCTTTCTATGCAATGACAAAGACCGTAACGACCATTTTTGACAGAAGGGCCGTGCATAGATAGCACAGCCCTTCCTGTATAGCTACGAGCCTTAGTTACTTATCGGACTTCTCGTCGTCCTTGGTGGCTTCGTCCTTTTTGGCAGCGCGACGCTCGGCAACCTCATCTACCTCGGTTACCTTAGCGTTATCTACCAGCCAGTCAAGAGCCTTGTTGCGCCTAATGGCAGCACGAATTGCAGGAAGCTGGCCATTCTCGCGCCAGTTCTCGATAAGCTCTGCGGGATTTTGAGCGCCGGACTCCTCAAATTCCTTCTCGATATCTTCTGGAGTAGCCTCAAAGCCCATCTTGCGAGCAATAGCCTCAAGGGTCAGGCTCTGACGAGCGTTTTCTTCTGCCTGCTTGTGAAGGTCAGCAATGAAGTCCTGAGCAGAAACGCCCTGCATCTGCAGCCAGCCGTCCAAGCTCATACCCTGGGACTGCAGCTGAGAGAGGAAGTTTTGCGTGATCTCATTAAATACCTGGTTTACATACTCAGAAGGAACTTCCTCAAGCTGGAGGTGCTTAGCCATAGCAGCAAGCACGCGATTCTCCTTAAGCGTGGGAAGGGTGTTCTTCTTATCAGACTCAATCTCGGACTTAAGACCATCGCGCAGCTCTGCTACAGACTTAAAGCCAAAGCCTTTCTCAGCCAGCTCATCCGTAAGCTCAGGAGTAACAGCAACCTTGATTGCGTTGAGGGTAAGCTTGAGAGCAAACTTGTGCTCATGAGCGTCCTCGCCCTCACCGTGAGACTCAGTCCAAGAAATCTCTTTGGTCTCACCCTTCTTCATGCCCTTGATGCCCTCGTCAAATGCCTCGGGAAGACCCTTGCCATCCAACGCGAGCATGCGGTTCTGACCAGCAAAGCGCTCTGCGTTCTCTACGTTCTCAATATCAACATTAACAATGTCATCTGCAGCGGCAGTGCGATCCTCCTCTACGTCCTCATAAGAGGTGCGGTAGGACAAAAGGGTATCCACCTGCTCGTCAATCTCTGCCTCGGTTACCTCTGCGGGAGGCATGGAAATCTCGGGAGCATCATATGAATCAAGGTCTGCGACAGGACGAACGGGAATGGTTGCATCTACCACATAATCAGAACCCTCTACCACTAAGACGGGCTTATCCCCATAGGAAACCTCGCCTACCGGTGTGATGTCCAGCTCTTCAAGCATGAAGGGCTCTGCCTGGTTGAGAAGATCGTTAGTGGCCTGGCCCAGAACACCGTCTTTGCCTACAATGCCATCAATAACAGGACGAGGGGTCTTACCTTTGCGAAAGCCCTGGAAGTTGTACTTGTTAGCGATGTCCTTGTATGCCTGAGCAACTGCCTTGTTTACATCCTCAGCAGCGACGGTAAGCTGTGCAGCAACCTTATTATCCTGGGGCTCCTGCGCGGTGACGGTGATCTTCAACGTTCCTCCAGTGTGTCTTGAACCTACGCGGCTACCACGGTAACCGCCTGCATCTGTTTAAATGTATGCTGGTGCGGGCGAAAGGACTCGAACCTTCACGGGGGTTACCCACTAGAACCTAAATCTAGCGTGTCTACCAGTTCCACCACGCCCGCAACAAAGGCATACAGCCTTGATATGATAACAGACAAACAGTGTCTACCCACTTAGTTCACGGTCAAAACACGCGAACGTTATGTCCTCATCATTTTTTACACACTAAAGGCCACGCCGAACAATTTTAGCAGATTCCCTGGGCCATCATGGCCTGAGCTACCTTAGTAAATCCTGCAATGTTGGCACCAAACACCAAGTCACCCTCATGACCATAGTCCTTTGCAGCACCAGAAGCGGCTGTGTAGATGGAAGCCATAATGGATTGCAGGCGCTGATCCACCTCTTCAAACGTCCATGAGAGGTGCTCGGCGTTTTGACTCATTTCCAAACCAGAAACCGCAACGCCGCCGGCATTTGCCGCTTTGCCAGGTGCAAAAAAGACACCGTTTTCCTGCAAATACTTTGTTGCTTCTAAGGTGGTAGGCATATTGGCGCCCTCTACCACATAGCTACAACCATGTGCCACCAACGCTTGAGCATCTGCAAGAGAAAGCTCATTTTGTGTAGCGCAGGGCATGGCTATGTCACAAACCTCATTCCAGGGACGCTTGCCCTGATGATACACGGCATGAGGACGAGCACTTGCATACTCAGTCAGGCGAGCGCGCCTTACTTCCTTTACGTCCTTAAGCAGGGCAATATCAATGCCATCAGGATCATACACATAGCCAGAAGAATCGGATACCGTCGCTACGGTAGCGCCCAGCTGCTGAGCCTTTTGTGCCGCATAGATGGCAACGTTACCCGCGCCGGATATGCATATGGTTTTACCCACAAGCTCTTGGTTCTTCTCGGCAAGCATATGGATGAGAAAATATACGGCACCATAACCCGTTGCCTCGGTGCGTGCCAAAGAACCACCATAGCTCAGGCTTTTTCCGGTAAGCACGCCAGACCACTCATTGCGCAGACGCTTGTACTGACCAAACAGATAGCCAATCTCACGCGCACCCGTGCCAATATCGCCAGCAGGAACATCCGTGTTGGGACCAATGTGACGATACAGCTCCGTCATAAAGCTCTGACAAAATGCCATGACCTCACGATCAGACTTACCCTTGGGATCAAAGTCGGATCCGCCCTTGCCACCACCCATGGGAAGCGTGGTCAGACTATTTTTAAAGATTTGCTCGAAGCCCAAAAACTTAAGAATGGACAGGTTAACGCTGGGATGCAGGCGCAAGCCACCCTTGTAAGGTCCAATGGCGGAGTTAAACTCAATGCGATACCCGCGGTTAACCTGAACCTTACCCGCATCGTCCGTCCAGGGAACCCTAAACATAATGATGCGCTCTGGCTCTACCAAGCGCTCCAACAACGCCTGCTCTTGATACTCGGGGTGGGCATCTAACACAGGCTGCAAACTCGCAAGCACCTCTTCTGCCGCCTGGATAAACTCTGGCTGATCTGCATACCGCTCTTTAAGCTTAGAAATTACCTCAGAAGAATACGACATTACTTCTCCCCTACTATGAGCCCTGGTACGGGCCCTTGTTAAAACATGATATGGATTGACCTTTAGGACGCGAGGACCCTTAGACTATTTTTACCGAGAAAAGCATACCTGTTTATGCTGAGCGAACCGATATTTCCTCAAAGCTCGTAACAAACTGTACATGCAACCATGGGGTACAAGAAAGTTTTCATGCAGATTAAGAACTTTGGGAGCGCGCGGCTTGAATTAGTCACAAAGCTTGCTATACTTACCAGAGCGAATCGGGGTGTGGCGCAGCTTGGTAGCGCATCTGCTTTGGGAGCAGAGGGTCGCTGGTTCGAATCCAGTCACCCCGACCATGCGGCAGTAGTTCAATTGGTAGAGCATCAGCCTTCCAAGCTGACTGTTGCGGGTTCGAGTCCCGTCTGCCGCTCCATACCTACTTCATTTAGATGTATATCTGAGTGTGTGATCCCTCGCCTGCCGAGGGATTTTTATTGCAGCTGCTCTTTGGCCTCATTGTCCTGGACCAAGCGTGCGATATGCAAGGTGAGATATGCCAGCTCATTGTCTGTAAGCGTGGCATCGGTACGCAAAGCAACAATACTGCTGAGAATAGATGCGATTTTAGCAGCATCGGGAAATGTTGCATTGATCTCTTCTGCAATGACATCCATTTTGGTACCAGAGAGCTGTTTGTTTTGGCTAATGCGTACAAACAGATAGCGCAAATGTGTAATAAAGCGTGCAACGTTGATGGAAGACGCATCAAAATCCATGTCGTAGTGCTGGGATAAGACGTCAAGAATCTGCTGGATGATGCCGGTCATCTTATAGGTATTAGAAAGGTTACCTTGGGCAAAACTGGCGTTAACTAGATGCAGCGTAAAGGCCACAGCTTCTTGCTGTGGCAGCGTTACTGCTACCAAAGCTCTGTCTTGTGCAAGCAGCTCATTGATTGCCTGCACTAACAGCACGGCCTGACAGTATTCCGTTGGGTACAGATGCCGTACTTCTGCTGCAAGCGGATATGCAAATGCATTCTTATTCTTAGCGCGCTCAATAGCCATAGAAACATGGTCCGCAAGGGCAATAATGAGCGCCGGGTTATTCTCGTTAACCGACGTAATACCCGCCTGCGCACTAGCTTTCTCTACGATATGTAAAATTTCTAAGGGAATACCCGAGATAAGCTGCGCCATATGATCCACGTCGCGACCATTAGTAGACACAAAGGTTTGAGCAACCATAGCCTCATTAACCGTATCGCCCGGCTTCTTTTGGAAACCTAGGCCTCTACCAGTAAGAATAACTTCCTGGCCCTGCGCATTGCGCGCAAGGATAACGTTGTTGTTAAAGACTCGTAGTAGCTTCATGACCTTCTCCGCTAGACGTGCATAGTATACCGTAGCTCAGAGAAACCACTCTATACAGTATAAGCCTGCCGCACAAACAGGCGACAGGCTTATACCAGTAAATAACCTTATTTTGTTACCTCAATGATTGGAGAGGTAGTGGTTGCATCAAATCCAGTCAGCGGTTTTACGGACGAGAAGTCCTGGGTGTTGGTAATGACAACCAAGGTAGTGGTGTCATAACCAGCAGCCTTGATGGCATCCAGGTCTGCCACAACCAGGGTGTCGCCTGCAGCAACGCTCTGACCAACTGATACCTTGGGCTCAAATCCCTTGCCCTCTAGCTCTACCGTATCAATGCCCACGTGAACCAACAGCTCAATGCCCTCAGCAGTATTGATACCAAAAGCGTGACCTGCTTTCTGCACAACGGAAACCGTACCAGCTACAGGAGCCACAATGGTGCCGGATGTGGGAACAATACCCACGCCCTCGCCCAAAGCACGAGAAGCAAAGACCTTATCGTTAACCTCATCAAGCGAAACAACCTTGCCAGGAACTGCGGCAACTACCTCGCAGCTGATGCCCTCAGCTACGGCTTGCTCGGTCTGATTGGCCTGAGCAGCAGCCTGAGGAGCAGCGCCATCCTGCTGGGGTTTATCGGCAGCAGCTGCAGCAGCCTCAGCCTCATCGCGAGCGGCATAGAACTCAGCGCGCTGCTCGGGGTGCGGTAGTCGGACACAATTACCAAAATCATGGACGTAAAGAACGCTGCTGCCAAAGCAATGGCATAGGTGCTCATAGGAGTAAATGCAGGGATGGTAAGCAAAGAAGTGAAAGCAAATGCAGAGGTGTGAACACCGTTGGAAGAAAGGCCCAAAAGACCAATAACAACGCCACCAACTGCGCAGCCTACGAGCATACGAGGATAAATGCGCTTGTAACGAAGGTGAATACCATACAGAGAAGGCTCGGAAATGCCGCCCAAAAGACCAGCAGCCAAAGCACCCGTTGCGGTCTGACGCATTGCGGAGTCGCGATCCTTCATAGCAATGAACAAAACGCCTGCAGTAGCACCAAAGCATGCAAAGTTCCAAGCACCCATAGGACCTTGGATGAAGTCATAGCCCAAGGTGTTGATGTTAACAAGCATCAAAGCGTTCAAAGGCCAGTGCAGACCCAGAGGAACCAAGAAGGGGTAAATCAGAGGAATGACAATTGCAAAAATGAAAGGTGCGGTGGAGTTAAGCCATGCAAGACCAGCACCAATACCAGAGCCCAGCCAAATGGAGATAGGTCCAATGATGAAGGCGGTCAAAGGAATCATAACGATCATCGAGAAGAATGGTACGAATACCATCTGTACATTCTCGGGGAAAATCTTCCTGAAGCCACGATATACCAAAGACAGAACAGCCACCATGATCAGAGGAACAAAGACCTGTCCACCGTAATCATTAAGCTGCATGGGCAGACCAAAGATGTTTGCCACATACGAAGTGGTACCCAACGTAGCATTGGTTACCGCAGTGGTGTCATAGTTGGAGCTCAAGCTTATAAAGTTAGGAGTCATAACCGCAAACATGATCGTGGCGCCCAACCAAGGATCGATCTCGAGCTTCTTGGATGCGTTATAGGCAATCATAACCGGCAGGAAGTACAAAACGGCACGCCACATAGCGTCGATAAAGACCCAGCCACCAGGCTTGGAATCAACGTTGTTAAAGGCCTGAATGCCCAAGGCCTCCATCATTGCGGCAAAGGCAATGATAAGTGATGCGCCAAGCAAGACGCCCAAAATAGGACGGAATGAATCCGACAGATACTCAAAGAAGGAGTCGATAAACGCGTTCTTGCCCTGCGTCTTTGCACGATACTCACTCTTAATATCTGAGTTGGACTTGCCGCCCCTCTTTTTCATCTCAGGCAAATTGGAGATCTCGTTGTACATGGTTTGTACTGCTCCACCAATGATTACCTGGAAGCGGTTACCGCTCTGAGGGACGGTTCCCAATACACCAGGAAGTTGATCGATGGCAGCAGCGTCTATGTTTGAAGCATCCTTGAGCTCAAACCTAAGACGAGTTGCACAGCAGGTAAAGCTAACAATATTGTCAGCACCACCCACAGCGTCCAAAATAGCTTGCGGTGTCTGAGACTTATCAACAGCCATTTGAACCCCTTTCTTGTTGCTTACCTCTTGCCCCCGATTGGCATCTTGTTTGTTTCCTGTAACGCTCTGAAACAAAAAAAGACCTGAGAGACGCCTTGATGGCATCTCTCAGGTCTTGCCCCAAACGGGTAACAATCCTTTAATCAGATTACTAGTAAGTTTAGATGTTATAAAGAAATAATGCAAGAATGATGCAAGACTTTTTTTCATCTTAATTATGCTCTGCCGCCTTATTGCACTCTATAACCGTTAAGATAGTTGGCGGATATATTTAAACCACGAAAGGAACTCTATGCCAACACCTAGGCTAGGGCGCACCCTTGTTATTGCTAATCCCGCCTCTCACAGTGGTAAAGGTGCTGCTGCTACCAACTTTGTTGAGCGCTTCTTAAACAGTTTTGAGTCCGCCACCGAGGGCTATACCATCCAACGTACGTCTGCTATGGGCGATGCCCGTGTAATGGCCGCTGCTGCACGTGCCTATCAAACAGTTATTGCTTTGGGTGGCGACGGCGTTATTCACGAAATCGTAAACGGCCTGATGGACATCCCTACCAAAGACAGACCGGTACTGGGCATTATCCCCATGGGCACCGGCAACGATTATGCGCGCACCTTAGGCTTGGCCCGCAATGCGCCTGAAGCGGCTTTGGGACAGATTATGCAGGGACCTGTGCGGGCAATTGACCTTGGTAAAGTAAACGATGAGTACTTTATGCAAACGCTGTCCTTTGGCATTGACGCCGCCATTGCGCACGACACTACCGCACGGCGCAATCAGGGTGACACCCAAGAAGGCACTGCTTTGTTTATCAGCTCTAGTGTCAAGCTGCTGAGCAAAGCACATAAGGGCTGGCATGTCGTTGCGACCATAGATACCGAGACGAATGACAAGACAGCTGGCAAGGCAAATGCCGAGACGGACGACAAAACGAATGGCGAGACAACCCTCGATTTGCGGGAGATCATCTTTGCCATAAATATTGGTCCGACCTACGGAGCCGGATTTAAGGTTTGCCCCGGAGCTATTCCCGATGACGGTTTGTTTGATGTGTGCTACAACACCCGTATCCCAACCGTGCCTACCATTTTGAGGCTGCTGAGTATGATGCGCGCTGGCTTACACACTACTTCACGTGTGGTCAAAACCACACGGAGTAAGAAACTCCATCTTGAGTTTGATGAAGATGTCCCTGTACAGGCTGACGGAGAAGAACTTACGGGCCACAGCTTTGATGTTGAGCTGCTTTCTGATGAGCTGAGGGTTATTACTTCCCCATCCTGCACGTGGTAGATAGCCATCTGAGTAGCTGCTTAAGGTAGTGGAAGCTCAAAAAAGCGTCCGTCCAAAGACGGGCGCTACAGCACTAGATACGATCTTAAGGTCGTTTATGAGCGGGTTAGCAGGCCTTGTGCTAACAAGCCTTCTTATCGAGCAGCCTCTTTAAGAGCAGCGCGTACTTCTGCAGCAGTCTTAAGAGTCATAACCTCGTTGGTGAGTTCATCAGCCTCAGCCTTGGTCCACTTAGAGATGGTTTTGCGGGTGCGCAAAATAGAGGGTGCAGAAACAGAAAACTCAGTCAGGCCAAAGGATAGCAACACAGGAATGAGCAGCGGATCTGCTGCTGCCTCGCCGCACATGCCAACCATAATGCCGGCCTTGTTGCCCTGTGCAATAAGATACTTAAGGGAGCGCAGCACAGCAGGCTGGTATACCTGATATAGATATGCAACACGGTCATTGCCGCGGTCTGCACACATGGTATAACCAATGAGGTCGTTGGTGCCAATGGAGAAGAAGTCGCACTCGGCAGCCAAATCGTCTGCGATAAGCGAGGCCGCGGGAGTTTCGATCATTGTGCCCACTTCGATATTCTCGTTAAATTGAATACCCTCAGCACGAAGTTCGTTCTTGCACTCCTCTACCAACGCCTTGGCCTCACGGACCTCATCAATGGTGGTTACCAAAGGCAGCATGATCTTAATGTCACCAAAGGCAGAGGCGCGCAACAGTGCACGAAGTTGCACCTTATACTGGTCAGGATGGTTGAGGCAGTAACGCACGGCACGGAAGCCCATGAAGGGGTTTTCTTCCTTCTGCAGATTGAGATAAGGAATTTCCTTATCGCCACCCACATCAAGCGTACGAATAATGATAGGCATGCCCTTCATGCGCAGCGCAACCTTCTGATAGGCAGCAAACTGCTCGTCCTCAGAGGGCAACTCAGAAGCATCCATGAACAAGAACTCAGAACGGAACAGACCAATACCCTCGGTATCATGCTCGGCAGCAACATTGGCATCATCGGGATTGCCGATATTAGCAACCAGCAAGACCTTGTCGCCATCTGCGGTAAGCGTTTCCTTGCCGCGATACGCCTCAAGAGCAGCCTTTTCTTCAGCGTACTTTTTAGCCTCGTTGGAATACTTGGAAAGCTCGGCATCATTAGGATTGGCAATAACAACGCCATTGGTGCCATCTACTACCACCGTGTCACCGCTGTTGATAGCGGTAGTGATATCGGCGACCGACAAAACCGCAGGAATTTCCAGGGCGCGCGCGATAATTGCCGAGTGAGAGGTACGACCGCCGGTCTCGGTAACAATGCCGGCCACGTGGTCCTTATCGATATCTGCCGTCATAGAAGGCGTAAGTTCATGCACTACCACGATGGAGTTCTCCGGCAGCGTGGACAGATCTACTACCTGCCTGCCCAATAGGTCCGCCAAAAGACCAGTTCGTACATCTGCTACGTCTGCTGCACGCTCACGGAACAGCTCATCTTCCATCTGGGAAAACATGACGTAGTAGGACTCATAGGCATCATAGACAGCCTGCTCGGCACACATGCCAGACTCGATGGAGCCATTGACCATCATCTTGATGCCGTCATCCTCGGCAAACTCGATGTGCGCACCCATAATAGCTGCGGCATCATCGCCTACTGTTTGGGACATGCGCTCAATCTGAGCGTTGGTCTGATCGATAAACTTAGCAATAGCCGCTGCATAACGTGCCTTTTCGGCATCTGTATCCTCAGGGGCGTGTGGGGTAAACGTCAGATCAGGCTCTACCGCAACTTGGGCAACGCCAATTCCAATGCCATCGGATGCATTAACTCCTTGGAACATGAAACCTCCCAAACCTAATTTAGCTTATTGATAAGATCAAGAGCGGTTGCGAGGGCTTCGTCTTCACGCTCACCATCACATACGATTTCAATCTCGGAACCAGTGGGAATGCCAATACCCAGCAAGGCTAAAGGACGCTTTGCATCTGCATACTTACCCTGAGAAATAACCCCAATTTTGCAGGGAAAATCATACAGTGCGTCAGAAAACGTCATTGCAGGGCCAATGTGCAGACCATTGGGATTGGTAAGAGTAACTTTCTGAGAAACCATAACGCTCCTTATGAATCCGTCAATGTATCAAGACGACGTTCTGCCTTGCGAACACGATCAAGGGCAGCATCAATCTCTTCTTTATGCTCTTCAAGAACTCCACCCAAAGCTGCGTAGAGTTTCTCGATAGTTTCACGATTTGCAAGGTATTTGGACGATGCGGTAGCAGAACCACAGCTCGATGCAAAGTTAAGCGCTGTGTCATAATCTGCGCCTTCATCCAGCTTGGCCAAAAAGCCAGCAACCATGGAATCTCCGGCGCCGGTAGCATTAACCAGCTTACAGGGAGGAACGAGGGTGATGTGCTCATGGCCATGCTCGTCCAACAGAGCAGAGCCGTACTTACCACAAGAAACAATAACGTTTGCTGCACCGCGATCATGTAGGATGCGGGCAAAGGGCAGGCACTCCTCGGGGGTTTCTGGTTTCTCATTAAAGAGGCGACCAACCTCGTGATTGTTGGGCTTAATGAGGAAAGGCTTAGCACTCAAAGCGCGCAACAAAAGCGTACCCGGAGCGTCCACCACAAAACGAATGCCTCGGCCAGCCAAGTGGTTCATGATCATGTCATAGGTGGTGTCCGGCAGGCTCTTAGGAATGGAACCTGTAAGCACCACGGTGTCTCCGGACTGGATCATCTCCATGCGCTGCAACAACTCTTCCAGCTTGCGGTGGGGAATTTTTGGACCCATGCCATTAACGATGGACATAACAATACCGTTGAGCTTGACATTGATGCGCGTATTGCCCTTATCCAAGCGGACAAAATTGCAAGAAATCCCTTGGGACTGGAGTGACTCAATCAGATAGTCACCCGTAAAACCACCACAAATGCCCATTGCGGTATTGGCTACACCAAGCTCGTTGAGAATACCAGCGATATTGATACCATTACCACCGCAATACATTTCTTCACTGGAAGATCGGTTGGTAAAACCCATGTCGAGCGTAAGCGGATGCATTACATAATCGATTGCAGGGTTAAGAGTAACGGTATAAATCAAGACAGACCCTCCTGAAGATTTTTTCAAGGCTCTATACAAGTATGACGCATTAGAAGCGCTTTTTACACATAAAAGTATCGATACGTGCATACAAATTGTAAAAATGTATCTTTATCAGGCATACAATGCTGCAACATGATAAAATTCCTTTGCATGCGCCCGTAGCTCAATTGGATAGAGTATCGGACTTCTAATCCGCTGGCTGGGGGTTCGAATCCCCCCGGGCGCACCAGTTATTCCACAGGTACTATTCCGCAGGTGGATATGAGCAAATAAGCTCCATAGTGCCCGTAAGCTCCAGCACCTCAATACCCGCAGGCACAATAAAGTGATCTCCCCTTGCAATAGCTTGACCCTGAGCAGTTCCCGACCCTGCAATAACGCTCACACACAGGAAGGGCCACTCGGCAGTAAGGGTAGTGCTGCCGTCCACGCGCACGCGATCAACAGTATAGCGATTACAAGAAACAAGACGAGTTACGCCGCCCTTCTCGGCAGCAACAATAGTGCCATCGGTGGGAACCTGCTGGTTGTAGTCGATAACATCAAGTGACTGCTGCATATGTAATTCACGCAAGCTACCGTCTGCTTGGCGGCGGTCGTAATCATACACACGATAGGTTATGTCAGAAGACTGCTGTGTTTCCAAAATGAGCGTGCCTCCACGGATTGCATGGACGCAGCCGGGATTGATTTGGAAAAAATCACCTACTTTAACAGGAATAATGTTGAGAAGCTCATCCCATGCACCCTCTTGGACCGCATGGGCAAACTCCTCACGCGAGTGAGCATGTTGTCCAATCACAATAGTTGCACCAGGCTTAGCAGAAAGCACATACCAGCACTCGCACTTACCTAACGAGCCGTTTTCATGCTCGGCAGCATAGCTATCATCCGGATGTACCTGAATGGACAGGTCATCATCTGCGGCAAGGATCTTAATAAGCAAAGGAAACTGAGTGCCCGCAAGATTGCCAAACAACTCACGATTGCTATCCCACAGCTCAGATAGGTACCTGCCCGCATGGCTACCACGAGCAATTTTACAATCACCTGCGGGGTGAGCAGAAATTGCCCAGCACTCACCTATGGGACCATCGGGAATGTGATAGCCAAAATCTGACTCAAGCATGCGTCCGCCCCAAATCTTCTGATGAAAGACGGGTTCCAAAAAAATAAGTTCCGATGCCACGGGTGCCATAGATGCCATGAACACTACTCCCTTAGCTGCTGTAGTGATTGTATATACGCATTTTGATTGTACCCATTAGCGAACTAGAGCGGACTAATAAAAAACTCAGGGCCGCGCTGCGACTCTGAGTTAGAAGTTCAAATGGTGGATCGTCAGGGGTTCGAACCCTGGACCTTGGGATTAAGAGTCCCCTGCTCTACCAGCTGAGCTAACGATCCATATACACTTGTTAATGGGGTGGGTGAAGGGTCTCGAACCCTCGACCTACGGAGCCACAGTCCGTCGCTCTGCCAACTGAGCTACACCCACCATTTGCCCACCTCAAATGGCGCGTGTATTATTATTGCAAAAATTATCGTGGATGCAAGTGTAAATGAGAACTTTTTTGCAATCACATTTGCAATCACATATTGAACAGATTATTTAAGCCAGCTATACAGAGCACTCTACAACCAGCTATAAAAGACACTCTGCAATCTGCACAGCATTGGTAGCAGCACCCTTACGAATTTGGTCTCCGCAACACCAAAACGTCAACGAGCGCTCAGGGTGAGGACTGGAAAGATCTCTGCGAATACGACCAACTAAGATCAGGTCTTGGTCAGAAGCATCCAAAGGCATGGGATAAGCAAGCTCATCGGGTGTATCGACAAGCTTGACGCCGGGTGCTTGCGACAAAATCTCACGAGCCTCATCTGGAGAAAGTGGCTGCTCAAAATCAATCGTGATGGATTCTGAATGCGAACGCATAACAGGCACACGCACGCAGGTACAGCTCACACGAAACTCAGGCAGATGCATGATCTTACGTCCCTCATGCTGCATCTTGAGCTCCTCAGAGGTGTAGTCATCCTGCCCAAAGCCGCCAATTTGCGGAATAAGGTTATAAGCAAGCTGATATGCAAAAGGCTCCGTTGATCCCACGTCTTGACTGGCATCGATTGCCTTATGCTCCCGAACCAGCTCGTGCAAACCAGCCAGGCCCGCACCAGACGCAGCCTGATAGGTTGAGACAATCATGCGTTTGATGCCTGCCGCCTGATGCAGCGGCCATGTTGGCACCAATCCAATAATGGTGGCACAGTTGGGGTTGGCAATGATATTGCGCGGATGTTGAGCAATATCTTGCTTGTTGATCTCTGGAATAACCAGAGGAACATCAGCGCAAAGCCTAAATGCATGACTATTATCTACGCACACACATCCCTGCTGGGCAGCCTGAGGTAACAGCTCAGAAGCCTGCTGGTCCCCTGCTGCACCAAGCACAATATCCACCCCATCAAATGCATGGGCAGATGCCAGCTGGACAGCGTGATCTTCATTGCAAAACCTAACCGTCTTTCCCACAGAGCGCTGTGATGCCAGTGGCACCAACTGAGAAACAGGAAAATGACGTTCCTCTAAACAGCGCATCATTTGGGTGCCCACCACACCCGTCGCACCCAAAATTGCTACAACTTTTCCAGCCATCCCATCCCCTTACTCGCTGGTAACACAGACCATCTCGCTCTTTACAAAGCGATCGTACAGCACACGAATTGCTGTATCGAAGTCTTCATTATTGACGCCTAAAATAATAGAAATCTCCTGAGAAGACTGGGTAATCATGCGAATGTTTACCCCCGCCTCGCCCAACACACCAAAGATCCGACCAGAAGTACCAGCACGACGGCTGATATTACGACCGACCACACTAATTAAAGCAAGATGCTCAACCAGCTGGATAGAATCAGGCTGCAGTTCTGTTTGCAGATCCGTAACAAGGGAGTAGATAGTGTCGCAAACATCGGCGCCATTAACCACAATGCCAAAGGAATCTATCCCCGTGGGCACATGTTCTACGGATACGTGATAGCGCTCAAAAACGCTTAGTGCACGGCGAATGAACCCAACCTCGGAAGACATATGCGCTTTTTGGATATGGACTGCAGTAAAGTTTTTGCGCCCCGCCACACCCGTAATCAAGTGCTCGCTGGCACGCTCCTCAGCCGTCTCGCGAATCATGGTGCCCCTGGCTTTGGGGTCGTTGGTATTCTTGATTTGAATGGGAATATTTGCCTCACGAACAGGGAAAATAGCTTCTTCCTGCAAAACGGAGGCGCCCATATACGAAAGTTCACGCATCTCGTTGTACGTAATACGATGAATGGTACGTGGATTGTCTACAATGCGCGGATCTGCCGCCAAAAACCCAGATACATCCGTCCAGTTTTCATAGACCTGCACCGACAAAGCGCGCGCAACAACGGCACCGGTAATGTCTCCACCACCACGCTCAAACAGCTTAATCTTGCCGTCGGAGGTTGCTCCGTAAAAGCCCGGCAATACAAAACTACCCTTTTGAGCAACCATATGCTGCAAAAGCTCAGCCGTGGCTTCCTGGTTAAGGCTACCGTCATGATGAAAGCGAATAACATCTGCTGCATCCACAAAGGGCTTATCGAGAAGCTCTGCCATGAGCCGTGCGGTAAACCATTCTCCACGAGAAACGATGTACTCCGGAGAAACATCTTTTACATGCAAGGCAAACTCATCAAACTTTTGCGCTATGGGGTAACTTAGCTTGAGTTCTTGCGCAATGTCTACATAGCGCTGCTTGATGGTTTCCAACAGTGCCGTGCAATCCACGTGATATAAAATATGGGCATTTACCAGCAATAATAAGTCCGTAATCTTGTTATCTGTGGCAAAGCGCTTGCCCGGCGCAGACACCACAACATAACGCCGCTCTGAGTCGGCAGATACGATAGCGGCAACTTTTTTAAACTGTTGGGCACTGGCAACACTGGTGCCCCCAAACTTTGCGAGTTTGAGCATGGACTATATCTCCTTGGATGATGCGCTCGACGGATACGCAGCTATAAAGCTGTGCGGATCACACGACAACAGTTCCTGTGAAAGCTGGGCGGCCTGCTCTGCCGTAAGAGCAGGCACAAGCTGGAAGGTTGTTGCTAACTCAGGAGGAAGTGCGTTGGCTTCCGTGCTGGATGCCGCATTGGTTGTTGTATTGGCCTCCGTGCTGGGTGCCGCGCCTGCTTTGGCGACAAACCTCTCTGGAATAGCTGCGGTGGTACGAACCAGATAGTTGCTGGTAAGCAGTGAACAATCGTAGGTTTTATCGGCAGAAAGCGTGTAACTTGGCTGGATGGCTGCAACGCAGTCCAGCATGTCTTGCACCATGGCGTTGCCAGTGGGCAAACTTCCAGCACCCTGACCATAAAACTTGAGCTCACCAATGGACATGCCTGTGGCAGTAACCATATTAAAATTCTTGGGAACCTGTGCTTCTAACGAGAAGAGCGGCACTACCACTGGTTGGACAGCCAATGCATACGCAGAGAAGGTAGCCACGCCCTGCCCCAAAAGCTTAAGAGCAAGCCCACAGGAAGCAAGCGCATCTATATCAGCGCGGGTGCAGCTGCGAATTCCCAGCGTGGGGATGTCTGCAGCATGAAACACATCAAAGGCGTGCACCGCGGAAATGATTGTTTTGTTGGCAACATCGTAGCCATCAATATCCGCACTGGGATCTGCCTCCGCATAGCCCTGTGCCTGTGCTGCAGCAAGCACCGTATCAAAGCGATCACGAGAATGCGCCATGCGGTCCAAAATGTAGTTAGACGTACCGTTGAGAATACCGCTAAAAGATGTGATGGCATCTATGCGCCGCATTTTCCGTAAGCCTGCCAGCCACGGAATACCGCCGCCGGTAGTTGCTTCTATGTATAGGCCTACGTTGTGAGCTTGTGCGGTGCGCGCAAACTCATCAAAGTAGCGAGCCACCACAGCCTTGTTGGCACTTACCACATGCTTACCCGCTTTAAGGGCCGCCAAAATATAGCTGTGAGCAGGCTCTATACCGCCCATGCATTCTGCAACAAGCTCCACGCTTGTATCGGCAAGAATGGCATCAAAGCTATCCGTATCACGAGGATCACAACACTTTCCGGGTCGCTTGAGGATGCGTGTAACCTCCAAAGTGGGACATGAGCTCGATATAATCTGATCGGCCCCCTGTCCTACGGTCCCGTATCCGAGTAAGGCAATATTCATGCACGTTCCAATCGACTCAACAGTGCCAGGCTCACCAATACTAGGCTCAACATTTCCAGTTGGTAGCCAGATGCCCGCAACATTCCTTTTGCCGTTACTATATGCATAGGTTATGCATAGGTTTGCTTGAAATACTATAGCTCTGGAGTAGCATATGAGTACTTTTTACCACAGCACGCGTTCTACACATGAACTGTTAACAAGTAAGCAAGCAATTTTACAGGGCATCGCTGCCGATGGTGGGCTGTTTATCTGCGATAACCTAGCCGAGAAGCGCATTGATCTTCAGACTGTTTGTAACAATAGTTTTATGCAAAACGCCGTACTGATCCTCAGTACCCTTTTAGATGACTTTTCTGCTGCCGAGATAACAAACTGCGTTAACGCCGCCTATGGCAGCGGGTTTGACAGTTTTGCCATAACGCCGATAAGCGCCTTGGGTAGTTCATGGTTGCTTGAACTGTGGCATGGTCCCACCAGCGCTTTTAAGGATATTGCCCTGCAAATGCTCCCACAGCTTATGAGTGTTTCTCGGCACGATGATGATCGTAACGTCATGATTGTGACGGCTACCTCGGGAGATACGGGCAAGGCTGCTTTAGCTGGTTTTGCAAACGTTGCTGGCTGCGGCATTACGGTATTTTATCCCGAAGGCAAGGTCTCTGACATGCAACGGCTGCAAATGGTTACGCAGGCCGGCACTAACGTTGCCGTAAGCGCCGTTGAGGGTAACTTTGATGACATCCAAACACAGGTTAAACATATCTTTGCCAATCCTGATCTCGCAGAGCAGCTGGCGGCTCAAAACATCGTTTTGTCCAGCGCAAACTCCATCAACATTGGCAGACTGATCCCCCAAGTGGTCTACTACTTTGATGCGTATGCGCAGCTGGTGCGCGCTGGCAACATCACGCTGGGCGATCCCCTTGAGTTTTATGTCCCCACGGGCAATTTTGGCAATGTGTTGGCAGGCTACTTTGCCAAGCTCATGGGCTTGCCTGTAGCAAAGCTAACTGTTGCATCCAATGCCAACGACGTGCTGTTTGATTTTATCCGCACGGGACGCTATGACCGCCGCCGCAGCTTTAACAAAACCATCTCCCCGTCCATGGACATTTTGGTTTCTTCCAATTTGGAGCGTTTGTTATATTTGCTTTCCGAGGGAGATTGCGAGCTTATCCGCAGCTATATGACCCAGCTCTCAGAGCAAGGCTTCTACCAAATTAGCGATGAACTGCTCTCTAAGCTGCAGGAAAATTTTGCCGGTGGTCGCGCCGATGACAACCAAACCCGCGCTGCCATTCATAAGGCATGGACAGACGAGAAGGTCCTTCTGGATACCCATACGGCCGTTGCTGTGAGTGTGATGGACGCTGCCAAACCCAGCGCCGCCTGCCGCGTGGTGCTTTCCACCGCCAATGCCTACAAGTTTTCTGCCGACGTCCTGGAGGCTCTCACCGGCACCCCTTGCACCCTTTCTGGTTTTGAGGCCATGGATGAGCTGCAGCGTCTTACTGGTATACCCGCGCCTACACAGCTCAGCAAGCTACGTGAGGCTGCCGTACTCCATCCTCAGGTATGCTCTCTTGATGCCATGACCGCTGTTGTATCCACTGCTTGCGAGAAGAGCTTTGCATGATCTGTGTAACCGTACCAGCTACCTCAGCAAATTTGGGTGTAGGCTTTGATTGTTTGGGCATGGCGCTTGATCTCTATGCTCGTTTTAGCTTTGAGCGCTCAGATACCCTTATGATTGACGGCTGTGAGCCACGTTTTTGTAATAACAACAATCTTGTATGGACCAGCTTTTGTGACACCCTAACTCGCTTAGGGCACGCGCCTTTTCCCGTACACATAACTATAGATTCTGACATTCCCCTATCCGGCGGGTTAGGATCAAGCGCCTGCTGTATTGTGGCCGGTGTTGTAGCAGCTCAATTGCTCAGTGGCCTGCCCTACAATCAGGCATTTACCCTTGATATGGCCACCAAGCTGGAAGGACATCCCGACAATGTGGCCCCCGCTATCATGGGCGGATTGGTTAGCTCGTTTACCGCGTTTACCGCAAGCGTTGGTAGCGCGAACACGGACGACAAGGACGCAAACCTGCAGGTAGACGCGGATGCCAGCGACAAGAACGCAGACAGCTGCTCCCACAGCAAGGTTTTCTCGACACACTTTGCCATATGCAATCAGCTGCATTTTATTACCATTGCTCCGCCCTACGAGGTGCGTACAGCAGACGCTCGGCGGGTACTGCCCACCACGGTTCCCTTTGAGGACGCCGTATGGCAAATGGGACGCGTAGTTGGCGTCATTGACGCCTTGACCTCGGGGAAAATGGATGTTTTTGCAGCCGCTAACGCGGACCGGCTCCACGAACCTTATCGAAAGCAACTTATTGCAGATTATGATCAGCTGCGGGCGTGTGTCCTTGCGCATGGGGCCGACGGCTTTATGATTTCTGGCTCTGGCTCAAGCATGATTGCCGTTGCGCATGAACAAAAAACTGCGCAGGCCCTTATAGATGCCATATGCAGTTCCTATCCAAGCTATTGGGTGCGTGATTTACATGCAGCTCAAACGGGAGTTCGCTTTAAAGACAGTGCCGATAAGAGCTAGCCTTGCTGTGCTATGACAAACGAATCCGCTGTGCCTACTGCATGCGAGGCAGCCTCAGAAACCTGCTTCATATGGCGTGGCTTGTAGCTGCTCTTCTTGCTTGGTTGCAACACCTGTAGACGCGTATTGGTACCGCCATCAATAACACGCAAGTAATCGTACTTCTTTGCATGGGCACCATAACGCTTTGATTGTACTTTTGCTTCCTCATCAGAGATCAAATACGCAACATAGCTCTTCTCGTCCGTAATCTCAGGATGATTGGCCGGAACGTGGAAGTGCAAAACCTCGGTACTGGGCTCAGGGAAATCGGGTTCATCGAGCGTATCTATACCAAGGACATCCATGCCGTGCAGGTCCATTCCCTGCGCACCGGATGTCGAGAAAGGCTCAGATTGCGCGCTGATCTGCTGAGCTGCAGGTGCGCTGGAAGTTGTCTTGTCATCAACAACCATCTGCCCGGTAAGCTCAGCGGCAACACGTGCCATTACGGGCTTTGGCGCAGAAGACGGAATGTTAATAGCCACAGAACCAGTATCATCGAGTTTCTCGTCAAGTGCTGCTAGCGCAAGCTCCCACATGTCGCGCTTGTCGCTGAGCTCTTGGCTTTCACGACGTTTGGGATACATGCCCAAATCCAGATGTGCCACACGAGAAACCACTTCTGCATGACGACGACGAGACTGAGCAGCCTGAGGTGTTGGCGTTTGAAGCTGGGGGGCAGTTGGATCATCCGGCACCGGCTCAAAAATGCTACCACGCGTGATATTGGGGCCAACGGTAGCTTCCCACCAGCTCGTTCCCACATCACCAACGGAGCCGTCGGCACGCTCAATTACTGGCAGGCCATCCATCATGCTGCCACTAAAGCGTGCTCCTAAGCGTTCTAGCAGCGTTGCCTTTACACCCCGTTGCTGAATGGCCACACGCTCTTGATAACGCTGTCGATTAACATAGTTTTGTGCAATTTGCTCATAGTCGCGAGCTGCGTGGGCACCAGTGGTGTCGGTATCAGAGCTGGCATCAGACTCAGCAATCACACTATCCATGCGCTGCAGAATATCCTGCTCAGTTTGATAAGAATTCTCAAGCTGTTTGAGCGCTTGCTTGCGAGCAATACCGTACGTAATGCCTGCAATACTCACACAGGCTGCCACGGCAACAGGAATTACCACGCGAGGTCCAGGCAACGAAGAAAGAGTCTGAGCAGAAAGAGCCAGAGCGGTACTCGGAACGCTTACAAATACAACGCTCATCAGTCCAGCATATACCGCTGGATGTGTACTATAGCGTTTCATATGCCTCAATACCTTCCCTGCCATATGCAAGGGCGGTACCAATCTAGCTACGATATAAGGCTGGTCTTGCCATACAATATGACCGACACAAGCACAACGGCGTAGTTTGTTTTAAGAGTGTGTACCGTCGCTTGCTAAACCTAAGTTCAACATATCTTTTTTGAGTGTAGCGTGACTTTAGCAAAAAAATATCGAGAAATGCAAAATAATAGGCAACTTTATAAATTTCTGCTACAAATGGAGCAAAATATTTGCTTTTGCTGCGTGCTCACGCTTGTTTTCTCGCTTGTACCCCACGCTGCTACTCGTACTTTCGACTCGTACTTCCACTGTGTCGTAGCACTATTATCGTAGCGTTATTAATATTAATAACGCTACGACACGTGCTATATAAAAACGCCAGCCTCTCAGCTTGAGTGACTGGCGTTTGAGCAGACCTTATAGATAAATCTTACAAAGCATCTATGTGCTCGGCGTTTTGAGCCTTCTTAGCGGAGCGAATAAGGAACTCTTCGTTGTTGTTAGTTGCCTTAAGGCTCTTAACCAACGAGGACTCAGCACGCTCTACGTTATTCATATTGGCCAAAATGCGGCGAATACCCCATACAAACGGCTGCAGTGCTTGATCAATAAGCAGCTCTTCATTACGAGTGCCAGAAGCAACGGGATCGATAGCGGGGAAAATGCGCTTATCGGCCAGATCGCGATCAAGCTTAAGCTCCATATTACCGGTGCCCTTGAACTCTTCAAAGATTACCTCATCCATCTTGGATCCGGTATCAATGAGTGCAGAGGCAATGATGGTAAGCGACCCGCCATTCTCGATATTACGGGCAGCACCCAAAAAACGTTTGGGTGGGTAGAGCGCCGCAGAATCAACACCGCCGGACAAAATACGGCCACTAGCAGGCTGTGCTAGGTTATAGGCTCGGGCCAAGCGCGTAATGGAGTCGAGGACAACTACCACGTCCCCACCCAGCTCTACCAGGCGCTTTGCGCGCTCAATCACAAGCTCAGAAACCGCCGTGTGGTTCTCGGCAGGCATATCAAAGGTGGATGCTACTACCTCGCCCTTAATGGAGCGTTGCATATCCGTAACTTCCTCGGGACGCTCGTCAACCAAAAGGCAAATAAGATGAACCTCGGGATTATTGGCGGCAATCGACTGACAAATATGCTTAAGAACCGTAGTCTTACCGGCCTTAGGAGGCGAAACAATCAAACCACGCTGGCCCTTACCAATAGGCGAAACCAAATCAATGGCGCGACCCGTAATAGAATCCTTACCATTCTCAAGCTTGAGCGGCTCGTTAGGATAAATGGGGGTAAGGTCGCGGAACTTGGGGCGCTTGCGCGCTTCCTCAGGCGTAAGCCCGTTGATGGATGTGATGCGACCAATGGGAGGCAATGACTTATTGGTACCGCGAGCGGGAACAACAATGCCTTCGATAAAATCTCCAGCTCGCAAGCTGTATTGGCGAATGATCTGGCTAAAGATGTAGGCATCATTGGGGCCATGCATATAGCCATCGCAGCGCACAAAGCCGTGGCCTTCTTTTTGGATTTCCAGCACGCCTGCTACCTGCCTAAAGCCCTCGGCATGGGCAGCGGTGGTATAAATGAGCTCGATGAGGTCGGTCTTTTTAACACCGGTAAAATCAATTTCCAGTTCAGCGGCCTTAGCGCGCAGCTCCGCAACCTTCATCTCGGCCAGCTGCTCGCGTGTAAGAGAAGGCTCGGCGTTGGTGTCCACAAAATTATTGCGACGGTTATTATTGCGGCGATTGGTATTGCGCTCATTGCGCGAATTACGCTCGTTGCGATTATCTCGGTCATTGCGAGAATCGCGATCATTTTGCGTATTGGAATTACGAGAAGAAGCATTATTTGCAGAACCATTTGTATCCTGCAAGTTTTTGGCGTTGCGTCCAGGGCGACTCTGACGACGGCGAGAAGGACGTGCTTCTTGCTGCTCTGCTGGTACATCCGTGGAAGGCGTATCTGCAGTGGTTGCGGCAGCTACAGTGGTAGTAGCAGGTGTGGTAGCGGGTGTGGCTACAATAGCAGTAGTGGTGGCAGTAGGCGTAATAGCCGTAGTGATGGAGGCGTTCGCTGCATCAGCTTGGGAACTAGCTGCAGAAGCAGCATCCTTACGAGCGGCCTTACCTTGAGCTGCAGCAGCTACAAAAGCTGCGGCTTCTGCTTCCGAGAGGGTCTGCGTAGGTGCAGGTGCTACCTGAGTGCTTGCCTTGGTATGACGTTGCGTGCGCCTTGTCATCTTCTTAACGTCGTTACCCTTTGCAGAGTCTGCTTTGGTAGCCACTGAACCATCAGATGCGGGCTGCGTGGGCTGTACCGCTTGCGCTGCCTGTGCTGCTTGAAATGCAGCAAGTGCTGCTTCATAGGCAGCTTTTTCCGCCTTAGAGGGACGACCACGACGACGCTTGGGTAAAGTAAGAGGTGGATTTGCCGTAGCCGGGTTTGCTGTGGAATCTGCTCCAGCTGCCACGGCCGATTTTTTTGTAGCCACAGCTGCCTGAGCATCTGAGGTAGCTGACGCAGCTGAAGCGGACGAGGTTTCCGATGCAGAAACGCTATCGGCTACCGTAGTGTCAGCAGTTTTTTTACTGCGCCTACGACGTGTTTTTGTAGTAGTACTTGAGCTTGGTTTGGATTGTTCTGCTTGTTCGTTCTGGACAGTAGTGTCTGCCACGCTTTGTCTCCTTCAAATGGAAATAAAAATCAACACTCTGTTGATATAACCTGTGAAGTTGGAAAAGGAATACCGTTCAAAAGTAAATAAGAAATTGAACCATCAGGGAGTATATCATACAAGTAATAACAAACCTGAAGAAAAACCTCCGTAACAAATAAATTGTACGGAGGTTTGTATAAAACACTCTTACAGCAGTACTCTCAGCAAACAGCTGCAAGTACCCGCGGGCACAAAATGCGCTGGTACGCCCTTGCTAGTAAGCCCTTACATCTTAATGGGCGCAGAAACACCAATCATTTTAAGGTTAAGAGCTAAAACACAACGTACAGCATCGCAGGCAGCCAAACGTGCACGAGACAGATCTGCATCTACAGGACGACCGTCAGAAGGAAGTACCTGGCAGTTGTTGTAGAACGCATGGAAGTCACTTGCAAGTTCTTCAAGATAGTGCGTTAAACGGAAAGGCGCGCGGTCACGTGCTGCAGAAGCAATCATGTCACTCATGGAGCCAAGCTTACGTGCAATCTGAAGCTCGGTGGGATCCGTAAGCAGCGAGAGGTCGTACGTCTCGCCAATTGCTTGAGCAGCCACGGCATCCATGCCCATCTCTTCTGCCTGAACATCATCTACGCCAGCAGCGCGGCGCAAAATGGAGCAAATACGAGCATGTGCATACTGCACATAGAACACAGGGTTGGACGCATTGCGTTGCTTTACGGCTTCAATATCAAAATCAATGGTTTGGTTAGAGGACCTCGATACCAAGGTGTAACGAGTTGCATCTACACCTACCTCATCCAGCAGCTCCTGGAAGGTTACCATGGTGCCCTTACGCTTAGACATGCGAACCGGCTTGCCGTTGCGCAACAGGTTTACAAACTGACCAAGATCTACCTCAAATTTACCAGGATAACCCAGAGCATCGCAGGCATTCCTTACACGAGCAATGTAGCCATGGTGGTCTGCACCCCATAGGTCGATGGAATAATCCTGGCGCTGGAACTTATCCCAGTGATAAGCAACGTCGGAAGCAAAGTAGGTATACTCGCCATTGGACTTGATAAGAACACGATCCTTATCGTCACCAAAAGTGGTAGAGCGGAACCATAATGCACCGTCATCGGTGGTGTACAGGTGTCCCATCTTGTCCAAACGAGCAAAGGCGCGGTCTACAGGAGATGTGCCGGACTCATCCTTAACATACAGGCTGCGCTCCGAGAACCACAGGTCAAGGTCACAACGAGCCTGGTGGGTGGTGTTCTTAATACGTTGCAACATTGCTTGGTACGCGCGCTCGCGGAACTCATCTCCGCGGGTCTTCTCGTCAACGTTTGCCCACTTGTCACCATCTGCTTCATAGAATTCCAGGGCGATCTCAATGATATAGTCGCCACCATAGGAATTGCCGCCCAAGATCTCATTGAATGCATCCATGTAGGGATGGGTTTCCGGAGCCTCATCCAGATCATCTGCTACATAGGCCTCACGATCGGAAAGCAGCAGTTGATACGCGTCTTGAGCGCTCAGGCCCTTCTCGCGGATAATCTGAACAAGCTGCATGTAACGCGTGGCAACGGAGCCACCAAAGACGTCCATCTGACTGCCGTGGTCATTGATATAGTACTCACGGAAGACGTCATAATTTGCGTGCTCCATCACATTGCACATGGAATCGCCCAGCGCTACCCAGCGACCATGGCCCACATGCAAAGGACCGGTGGGATTAGCAGAGATGAACTCGTAATTGACCTTGAGACCGTCACCTACGTTGGCACGACCAAAATCCTCACCCTGCTCGCGAACGGCACGAATAATCTCATTGTTTGCAGCGGCACTCAGATAAAAGTTAATAAAGCCAGGACCAGCTACCTCTACCTTTGCAATGGCGGGGTGGGCAGGCATGTGATCAACGATTGCTTGGGCAATCTTTGCGGGAGCCATACGAGCAAGACGAGCAGATCGAAGAGCAACGGTGGAAGTCCACTCACCATGATCGGTATCAGCTGGACGCTCAACACCACAATCCTCTACGGTAAATTCAGGCAAGTCTGATGCCTGCTGAGCAGCAGCAATGGCTTGCTTTACCAGCTCTTCAATAGTCTCGGGCATAAGTCACTCCTTGATCGATAGCATTTTGCATATTTGTCATGCAATGTTGCAATTTCTAGCAGTCTAGCAAAGCTCATACAACAATTTTTAGTACATTTACGTGCTTAATAAAAACTACGTGTGTATAGGTATATGGTATCTAAGTTTACTCAATCTGAAAAACGTATGTGACGTGCGTGAAATGAACCTTCATTCCACCTACCAATTTACACCTGCCAAAAACCTTTATCGTCGGCCAGACCGGGCACGTTCTTCCCTACTTAGGTCCTCACGCAGCTTGGCCAACCCCTCTTCCATACCCACAGGATAGGTTTGGGGATTTAGAAAACGCTTGGTAGCAGGGTCAAGTCGCATGAGCGCATCATGGCAACGCCGCCGCGATTCTTCCAGAGTAGCTGTGCCTGCAACACACACGCCCTTCTCGACATAGTGCTCGAGAAGCTCAACGGGAGTATACGCGGAAAAATCATAGCTGGTATATGGATCTAACACGTCAACAGCCCTGGTTGTGTCAGAAGCAACGTATGCGTCATCCACAATCATGTCCCCCATAGGACAGCCGCTATCATCATAAAAGCGCAGGATATGCTGCACTCCTGGAATGGTGCGCTTATACGCCTGCTCGGACAACTTCATGGTGGGCGTCCAACTTGTTTGGCCAGGCTTGCGCGTAGCATTGAGTTTGTACACACCACCCAAGGAAGGCTGGGGGTCGCAGGTTGCAAGCTTGGTTCCCACGCCAAAAGAATCAATGGGAGCACCTTGAGCAAACAAAGACTGAATGGTGTGCTCATCCAGATCATTGGAAACAGAGATTTTTACAGAGGGAAGGCCCGCCTCATCAAAGGCTTGACGTGCGTATTTGGAAAGTTTAGCAAGGTCTCCTGAGTCAATACGGATGGCGCTTAAGTGCTCGCCTACCGCCTCCATCTCATGCGCAACCGTAATAGCATTTTGGATACCCTTGTAGACATCATAGGTATCTACCAGCAAGACGCAGTTTTTGGGACTGGACTTGGCAAAGGCCCTAAAGGCCTCCAGCTCAGAAGGAAACGCCATAACCCACGAATGTGCATGGGTGCCAAACACGGGAATGCCGTAAATCTTTCCTGCAAGCACGTTGGACGTAGAGCCTGCACCGCCCACAAAAGAGGCGCGAGCAACAGCCAATCCACCGTCAGGACCTTGGGCACGGCGCAAACCAAAATCAGACACAGCATTGCCTTGAGCTGCTTGTACCACACGTGCAGTTTTAGTTGCCACCAGTGTTTGAAAATTAACAAGGTTGAGCAGGGCGGTTTCTATAAGCTGGCAATCAATAGCAGGGCCTTCCACGCGAATCATAGGTTCACGCGGAAAGACAATCTCCCCCTCTGGAACAGCCCATACCGAGACACGAATTTTAAAATCGCGAAGGTATTGCAAAAACTTAGTGGTAAACATCTTGCCGCCACCAGGCGCATCAAGTGAAGCAAGGTATGCAAGAGCATCCTCTTCAAAGACAAAGTTTTTTACTAGGTCTGCAATTTGACCCGCACCACAAGAAACTGCATAGCCACCATGAAAGGGATTCTCGCGAAAGAACACCGTAAAGCACGCCTGTGTGTCACCAAGACCCGACTCAAAAAAGCCCTGAGCCATGGTGAGCTCATACAGATCCGTATTAAGAGCAATGTCAGAAGGCTTTGTGCGATCGGTTAAAGACATGTCTTTCTCCTTACCGCTTAATGCAATGGTTTTACCTGCACGTACTCACAACGCAGGCACTACGTCAGATACTCTGCACTTAATGGCGCAGGTAATAATAGATGGCACAGCAAATGACAATCACAGCCAATACACCAAGCACAAGCTTTTGTGCAAAGGGCATGTGCAAATCTTCATCTGGCTCCATCGCACGACGATTAACCTCACGAATGTGAGTGATACGCGCATCCTCTTGAGCCTGACGCTGCGCTTTTTGTTGAGCTTCTCGCAAGGCTTCCAACTCTGCACGCGCCTGAGCATTTTGACGAGCTGCTGCTTGAGCGCGAAGTGCTTCCAACTCGGCGCGTTCAGAATCAGTTAGAGCGTCATCATTTGACATGGTTTCTCCTTAGCCCGCCTATCAAGGGTTGTATAGACTATAGCCCTTTTAGCGCTCCTGGCGAGAAGAATAGGCCAAAAAGCTGCTAAGTTCTGGACCATCTACACCTGTAGCATCAAATTCTGGCACAAAACTCTCTGACACCGTACCACCCTGTTGCCACCACATACGCTCAAAGCCAAGGTCATCTGCGTGGTCAAGCACCAGCTCATACTCCTCATTGGTAAGTGCACGAGCCAGATTGCCACCAGCAGCTCGACAATGTGCATTGGGGGTGTACTGGTTCATGACAGAAATATCTATGTCGTTGCCTGCAAGCTCCCAGAGCTTATCGAGAACAGCGCACGAATCATCGGTGTGTCCTGGAAGCACCAGATGGCGCACGATAATACCTGTGGTAAGTGAGCCGTCCTCATCCGTTACGCGCGTTCCATGCTGGCGTACCTGATTGAGCATCTCTTCTAAAGCTGCTGCAGCAACCTGAGGGTAATCTTGAGCACCAGATAACGTACCCGCAAGCATATTTGAAGCATATTTAAAGTCTGGCAGCCATACATCTACAACATCGCCCATAGCGCGAACCGTACTAGCCAGCTCGTAGCCCGAGGTATTACACACAATAGGTAAGCTCAGCCCAGCGTCACGAGCCATTAGTACCGCATCATGCACCTGAGGGGCATAGTGTAGCGCCGTAACAAGATTAATGTTGAGCGCGCCTTGTTCTTGCAGTTCCAGCATCATGGCAGCAAGACGTTGAGTGGTAACCTCGTGGCCAAAATTGCCCTGCGAGATTTGCTGGTTTTGACAAAACACACAGCGCAAAGGACAGCTTGAGAAGAAAATAGCCCCTGAACCCACCTCACCTGAAATAGGTGGCTCCTCCCAAAAATGCAGAGCACTTCTTGCTATCCGCAAGGTGGCATTAGCACCGCAAAGACCACGTTTGCCTGCCACTCGGTTTGCGCCACAGTTTCGTGGGCACAAATGACAAGATTCGTATGAATGAGAAAATGCTTGCAAAGAGTTTTCTCCCCAACGTTGTTGTGTACTTAAACGCACCATGTGTGCTGTCGTGCGTTTGGGTGCACTTTTATGTGTTGCAGCATATACCAATGTGTATTTTTATACGCTGCTGCACATGTAAGTGCGCTCTTCAGTATAGATTTAAACAGTTGATACCACACAGACTAAATATTTGACAAAGCACTCTCCTACAAACCAAGAGAGCTGATGTCTTTTGTCCTAGCACTTCAAGAGACTTATCCATACCGTATTTGCACAGGTACATGAGCTAATTTATCTAAAAAATAAATGGTTACGGGATTGCTGGTATTGATACAAAGGTGAGGATTGTGGAAACTGAGCAAATACGAATGTTTTCCCTTGTTATCAAGCCAAAGTGGGGATTCTATACTTGCTCTAACGCGCCTTGTGTCAGCGCCGAATTTAACGCCTGAAAGCTGTTACCCGAAAAAGCCGAAAACCTTGCGCGCATCTATGCGCGCAAACCCCACTTTTGCGAAATGGTTATGCTTTTGCGAAAATGTCGCTTCCGAAATGGCAAGCGTGCTGAGCCGTTATACGACCACCAATAGATTTAGCGCAGCTCATCAGGTACTCTTTCACAAAGTTCTGAAAATCCACTTCATCAAACTTTTCGCCATCTGCGCCAACTGGGAATTTTTCCCACCTCGTACTGCCCGTTTTAGACACTGTTCTTTACCACTTTTTGATGTCGGTGCCATTACGAATAGCTGAACTGGACGAGTTTTCTGAATTATCGCGGTTTTTAATCTGTAAAGACTCCCAGTCAACTCCAGCTTGTTTGCTTGGACGAATAAAGTCGACAGCTTTTACTACTTCGCCCGCACACCAAGCCCAATCATCATCTGTACATTTACTATCAGAACCCGTGAAATTATATCGTAATTATTTTAATACACTATTCAATTACCAGCTCTACATAATCCCCATCTTCCTTATTGTATACATGCTTATTTACGATTCCAAGTAGTTTCTGTATATCTTCCATATCTGAAGCCGAAAATTCCAAATAACAAGTCTCATCACTGGTATAATTCAAATCTTCATAAAAATCCTGAATCGCCACATAAAATTTTTCTAAAACATCTTCCAATGGATATTGGGAAATATTCCTCGGACTATCTCCTTCTCCTAATTCTGGTTCTTGAACAAATTTTAATGAAGTAACAAAGCAATCACTTTTCATAAAATCGTCATACGTTTTATAGATATGTTCTGCTACCTTTTCGTAATCAGCTTTGCTATATTTTTCATGTACAAAAATATCTATATTTTTCATCTCGTAGAAACTTACACCTTGCCAAATTCAATAAACTGGGAGTTGACTATATAACAATAGAACAAATATTATTTATAGCATGATCTAAAAGGTCAATATACTTCCAGTATTCTGTCGGAAAGTTTGAAATTTCACTCATATCATTTCGATCAAAGTGGTAAACAATATGCCTCATTACTTGATTTTGAATAAAATATAAATCTCTTAATTCTGCAAGAGTTATACTTTCCAATTTACTAACATAAGCATATAGGTCATAAAAAGACTTCTCGTCAAATCTATCTTCTTCATGTAAAAAATAAAGGAAACTATAGTTGGTTGCATTTTTATTAGAATAAATTATATTTGGTTTTGACACACCATCCCCTCCACAACTTCTAATTTTTATTTATCTACTTTAGCTTTTTTAGTAATTCTACAAAAGGTACTTTATTATTATCTTTTCTAAGCGAAATCAAATCAAAAACAGAATCGACATCTAAATCAAACATTACGGATTCCAAACTAATTGTCATAAAATAATAATCTACAGCCTCTTTACTAAACTCATTTTCTAAACTACCCCATAAATTATTCGGTAAAATGCAAAAGGCTAAAGTATCATCACCACAACTTTCAACAAACCATCTTATTTCAAAATCTTCCTTTATGATTTCGTTGAAATACTTTATAGTTGTATCCCTATCCATATTATCCATATAAGGAATAACTATTTCTTTAGCTCTGTATTTTAATTTTATGTCATCACCATATTTTTTATTATTATTTATAAAATCTACTTCTACAAGATTTCCTATTTCACTATTAAAGTAATTGATTACGGATTCGTCTTCTTCTCTCCAATCAATCCAAATTAAATCATTACTTTCCCAAAGGTCATCAATATTATCTGGATATAATAAAAATTTTCTTACGCTTTCATATTTATTATTCATAAAACCTTATCCTCAACAAATTCAAGTTGTTTCACTCGACAGCCAAATGCCCAAAGTTTGCTAGGGAAGGAAAATCATTTTCTAGAAAGGAGAAGTTGTCGCTCATTAGTTGTCTCCTTTGATTTCCATAATATCTGCCGGCTGGCAGGCAAGAGTTTCACAGATGCGCACGATAATGTTGGTTTGGATGTTGTCTCCTCTACCTAGTTTGGCAAGGGTGGCTGGGCTGAAGCCTGCTGCTGTGCGCAGTTGTTCTTTCGTCCATCCTTTGTCGATGAGAAGTTTCCATAGTTTGTTATAGGACAGTCGCATTACTTGTTCTCCTCATCGGTTTCGTCTTTCTCTTCGTTCCAGGTAAATCCATAGAGTGCGTGCTCGTTTTCACCTAGTTTTATGACTCTTGTCCTGTTAACAATTTTTTCTGCTTCCGCCCGATATTTCGAGGTGGCATCGAATGAGAAGAATATTTGTTTAGGGTGGCCATCCTCGGAGGTAAGTTCCGCTACTCGTTCATAGAGTGTGAGCAGGTTGCCAACAGGGAAATATGCGAGTTGTTTGATGAGCACGGAGTCGTGGATCAGGATGGGCAGCTTGGTTAATTCTAGGATAGCTAAATCAAATGAAATCAGGTTCTTGGATTGTGAACCGGCCCCGTTGTCTCCTTGAGATGAAAAGGTATACCCCGCTTTACCGCGTGATTCTTTGAAGCTAAATAGTGGCGGTTTACGCTTTTTATTCGGATAGAGGGCTTGGACGAATTCTTTGGTGAGTCGGTTGATGTTGTGCTCGATATCGCCGAGAATGCGCGGCCTTTGTTCTTTGAGAGCTTTGTTTGTTTCTTTGCGCAGCTTGTCGAATTCGCGCATTTTGTCATAGGCGTCGATTTGAGCTTCAAGACGTTTAATGGTGGCTGCTAGCTCACCGTTTTCTTCGTAGGTTTTATCATCGAGCTCAACTGATTGTTTGAGCTGGTGAATTTCTCGTAGCCGTTGGTTAATCTCGTTGTCCAACACAGCAATTACGCGACGATATTTTTCTGCCTGCTCGTTAAGCTGGTCTTCATAGACGCCGACGAGAGCTCGGTGATAGTACTCGATAGTTTCGAGTTTCTCTTTGTTTACGTTCGGGAAGAAGTTATAGAACTCTTCAAGGTCATCGGTTGTGAGCCTTGATTCTCCCGATAGCGTTGCTTCAACTATCGATAATTTTCCTTTAAGAACAGAACGTTTGCTCTGCAGCGAGCGCAACTGAGTCTTCATGTGTTGCTCTTCGCTTTTCGCTTGCTCTGCTGCCTGGAAAAGATCGAGGTCTGCTGTCACTCGCAGTTGTTGAAACGCAATCCGTGCTTGCGTTAGTTCTCGCTCGGCTTGGTCGCGTTCTTTCTTATTTCGTATTTTCACGTATTGACTAAGCCCTGTTTTAGCCATCCCTTCAAGCGAAGAGTAACTGAGGTTGGCTGCTTTGAGGTCTTCCTCGAGTTGTTTGAGCTTTCCGTACACGCCGAAGAGTTTCTCCAGCGCAAACACACCCTGTTCATCGGGTTGTGCAGGGGCGGCTTTAAGCGGCTTTTTCAACATGGCAAGTTGCTCGGTATCGATTCGAACGAACCGGCCTATTAATTCTCGAAGAGTCGAATCGGGAATGTCTAGACCGTATTGTTCAGCAAGAAATACTCGATAATCGTCTATCTGCCATTCTTCTTTTCGTTCTTTCCATTCAGGATCAAAGTATTCTTGAACGAAACCTGGGCGTGAGGTATCGCGGGAGAAATACCTGTCTTGTTCTCCAAAACGGAAGGTAAAGTAAATAGTGTGGTGGCCGACAGCATCAGGATCGGTAATGACGTCAGATTTTGCGAAATCTGCACCACCGAAAGCGTAATCAACTATGGAGAGCAAGGTAGATTTGCCGATAGAGTTCTCGGCTTCAGCTCCTCCCTCGACGACGTTCAGACCAGGGTGAAAAACTATGGGCGGGCGGGGCTCGCCCGCGTCGTTGAATCTGTCAGACCATACGTTAATCAGCAAGCGCAATCACCCCGTTTTCAACATCAATCGTTATTTTTCTCAATGCGAGCAGTAGAGTGAGTGCTTCTATAAGTTCACCTGTCCCGCCTACCTGTTTCACTAGATCAAAATGTAAATCAATGAGGCGCATCGGATTATTTAAGTGATTCAGGATTCGCGGAAAGTTGGCGAGGGTTGATTCGTCGAAAGTGTAGAGCTTGTTAGGCAATCGCATAGTCTGTCTCCACGTCTACATCTGGGCGGAATACTTCACAAATATGGATGAAGTAGCTGATGAGAATGCCACACACGTAAATGCCGCTTCCTGTGTGATTGTTCATCCAATAGCATAGTTGCCTGAACTGCCCGGGCTGATCCAACCCCGAGCTTTCGAAGGTCAGCCACGCCCCTTGAACTTGATTGCACAGTCGAGTGAACTTGAGCTGTTCTCTCGCTTCTTTAGATTTCAGCTGATTGACGATAAAAGGCTTGTAGACGGATACAGCATCAGTTGCTTGGGAAAGCAGATCAGCATCGTGAATTTTCTGCTCAAGGTTGACTGCGTTGAATTTGGGATCTGGTATGCGTTGCTCGTAAGGAATGTTGGAAACCGCGTCCAACAGCAGGCTGATTTTTGGTTCAAGCCCCAAAGGCACGACATTGTCGGCAAGGCGATGTTTAGCAAGAAGACGTGCAAGGTTAGCTCGTAGCTGTTGTTCTTCTTTTTTCGTGTGAGCCAGCTGGTATTTTTCGCCATGCTCGGTGCATAACACTGCGAAATCATCGCGTAAAGGTTCTTCAATGTCTTCATCAAGAAGCACGATCACGTAGGAGGCCTTGGATTTATCGTGCGATTCGATATTGAGGGTTTTTCCGCACTGCAGACAACCATCCGATAAGACGAGAAGTTCTTCGCGATACCTAGCCTTCGCAGCTAGTTGGCGAATACGAATCCGTGCTTGCAAATCAGGATTTTTTATTTTTGCGAGCCGCTCGAGAATGTCCAGCAGAATTAGACAGGCATCTTCAGCCACGTGCGTTAAGCGAATCTTTACTTCAAAGCTCTCAAAATTGAGACGGATGAGATTCTGCGCTGGCTCATCTAAATCCTCAATCAGGCAAATGAGATTATCTATATTCAAGCGAGAATAAATTGCGTTTGCTAGCCCTTTGCTAAATCCCGCGTCGCGTGACATAAGCGAGGTAAGTACATCATCGGATATTGAGGCCGTGCTTGTGGGGTCGTTTCGCGTATTCCATTCTCCCTCATTGACAGTAGTAAACATGGAGATCAGTTCACGCGCATAACTAGGCCCATGGAGGTTGCCAGGAACAACAGGGCGTACTGATTTAGCCCACTGGTGGAACTGCACTGTTCACCTCCTAACGAAGTTTTCTCAAAAACTCTCAAAGTTTTGCCTCAACGTTTCTCAAAGCTTGCGAAAGCCCATTATTTAACCTTTTCGTGAAGCCCAGCGATGGGATTCGTTGTGGCGGAATGACGAGATGGTCGCTTTTCATTATATCGAATCAACCTGCGATGTGTGAAGAGAAACTTCACAAACGCATGAATCGGTGGTTAGAAGGCGACGTTCTCAAGCATCCCGCACACATCTATTAGTGAGGTCACCACGAGCCAGCGCGCAATCGGTGCGTGGCAGCCTCACGACCGACAAATAGCGACAAGCAATGAGTCGGGAGATCTGCGGAGCAGCCAGCACTGGCCATTACCTTCATAGGCGATGGCTTGTTGCTTGGTTTGTTCTTGCAGGTCGACCTCATAACTGAATATCGCTCCGTGGATCTCCCGGAAGGGAAATCCACAAATGAAAGTACAAATCCGTTACGAAAAGCAAAAGTTCGATGTGAAGAAACCTGCAGAGTATGTGGAGGTTGAGGTGAGTGATGGCGAGGTGGTCTCGATGATTGAGGCTGATTATCGTCAGCGCCGCGATATGGTGCAAAGCCTTGAATTGGTGCAGCGTCGTTCTATTGAGGAGATTGTCCGGGAGGAGATTAATAAGCCGGAGTATAACCAGGCGAAGCAGTGGGTGCGCAATACGGATTCGTGTTGGCGTGCTCCTTTGGCTGGTGGCGGCAATATTTTTGATGAGTTGGTCGACCAGTATGGTCACATGAAAGCGTTCGATGATCCGTTTGATGACGTGGACACGCGGTTGACGGTTGAGAGTGCTTTGGCTGGCTTGGATGAGCGTGAGCGTTTCATCGTTATCCAGAATCGTTTGAATCAGGTGCCTTTGACTGCGGTGGCGGCTGAGCTTGGGATTACTCAGCCTCGTGCCTCGCAGTTGTTGAAATCTGCGCGGGCGAAGATTGCCGCCGAAATTGGTCTCAAACTTTGATTTATATTTCGGCTCCCTGGAAGCCCTCCTAGTGAAGGAACACAGCGTGAAGGCAGTGGGTCTCACTGGGAGGGTTCTTTCAGGAAGGAGCCGGTGATGAGCCGGAAACTACGTGTGAAGGTCAGTAAGCATTCTGACCCGGATGCTGTGGCATCGGTGGGTATGCGCCGCCTGTCAGGAAGGGTTTTGCGCAAGCTCACGGGTCAGAGTAGGCGGTGTGCAGTGTTACTGCCGGGGCGGGATGTGCAATCCATTGAAATCATTGACAACGACCAGTCGAAGATATCAGGTAAGCGGCGTGGTTCGTTTGCGGATGAGGATTTCGAGTCGTTCATGAAGGCCGTATTTGGTCCTGATCAGGCAGATGAGGTGGCGTGATGACTCCAGCGAACCATGTAGCCAATATGCGTCAAATTTTCGTCAATCTTCGCCAAGATTTGAAAAGCCTGCAAGCCGAAATAGAAGCAACCGAGAACGACCTGCTGTATTGGATGGAATCAGGTATCGAAGCGGACTATATGCTCACGGGCGGGCCGGGTGAACCCGAAACCGTCGAGAATCAACAAGCAGAATCTGTCAGCGAATCTCAGCCGCAGGTCAAGCTGCTACCGCTGGAGGAAGTGCGCGGCGTGTTGGCGGATTATGCACGCTCGGGCTTAAACGATTTCATCAAAGCCAAGATTCGCTCGTTTGAGCATACGAAGCTTTCACAGCTGACGGTGGAGCAAGCCAACGCGGTGCTCGCTGCAGCTGAGGCTGAGGCTGGTGGTGCATGATGCCACCGCAAAAACACGCACTCTTGAGCGCCTCGTCGGCGCATCGTTGGTTGCGCTGTCCCCCATCAGCGAAACTCACGGCTGGGGTGACAGAGGCTCCAAGTGAAGCTGCACTTCAAGGCACGGCGGCTCACGCGTTGGCAGAACATAAGCTGCGCCGGGCATTGAAGCAGCAATCTAAACGCCCCGTCTCCAAATACGAAGATGACGAGATGAATACCCACACCGACGATTACGTCTCCTACGTGCTCGAACAATACGAGCAAGCCAAACAGGTGACGTCTGGCGCGGTGATCTACATCGAACAACACTTGGATTTCTCCCACGTTGTGCCTGGTGGCTTCGGCACTGGCGACTGCCTCATCGTGGCTGATGGCACCTTGCACGTTATCGATTTGAAATATGGCTTGGGCGTGCTGGTAGAAGCTGAGTGGAACCCGCAAATGATGCTCTACGCGATGGGTGCACTTGCCTTGTTCGACGCTCTTTACGACATTGAGCAGGTGGCATTAACGATCTTTCAGCCACGGCGCGAAAACGTATCCACCTGGACGATTAGCGTCACTGAACTGAACAAGTGGGCCGAACACACCCTCAAGCCTGCAGCCGAACTAGCAGCGAAAGGCGATGGCGAGTTCTGCGCCGGTACCTGGTGCCAGTTCTGCAGTATCGCCTCCACCTGTAGAGCCAGGGCTGAAGCGAACCTTGAGCTGGCTAAATTCGAGTTCGCACCGCCAGCCGAACTCAGCCCAGCTGAGGTGGCTGATGTGTTGGCGCAAATACCAGAACTCACACGGTGGGCGTCAGATGTGCAGGACTATGCACTCAGTCAAGCCCTAAGCGGTGAGCGGTACGAGGGTTTCAAGCTGGTGGCTGGCCGCTCGATCCGCAAATACACAGATGAGACTGCAGTGGCTGAGGCCGCGAAAGCTGCAGGCTACAAGGACATCTACAAGCAGTCCTTGCTCACTATTACCGCGATGGAAAAACTCATGGGAAAGAAAAACTTCTCCGAAATCCTCGGGAATCTAGTGGTCAAGCCTGAGGGTAAACCCACCCTGGTTCCCGTCACTGACAAACGCCCAGAACTGCAGGTCAGTACTGCGGCTGACGATTTCACAAACATCGACAATCAACAGAAAGAAGGTAAATAATCATGTCGACCCGAGTGAACCCGAAAACCAAGAAAAACAACCCGACCAAGGTCATAACCGGCGAAATACGCTTGAGCTACGCGAACGTTTGGGAAGCAAAATCCATTAACGGCGGCAAACCGAAGTTCTCAGTATCGCTTCTTATTCCTAAAGATGATGCTGCAACTATCGATGCGATTAATACTGCTATCGAGGCCGCGATTCAAGAAGGCATTGGGAAATTCGGTGGCAAGATCCCGCCACGCGCATCACTGAAGCTGCCGCTACGTGATGGAGATACTGAGCGTGACGATGACGCTTATGCCGGACATTATTTCGTGAATGCCAACAGTATTAATGCTCCGCAGATCGTGGATCAAGACGTAAACCCCATCCTCGATCGCTCCGAAGTCTATTCCGGCTGCTACGGGCGAGTTTCCATCAATTTCTACGCTTTCAACACCAACGGGAACCGTGGAGTGGCCTGCGGTCTTGGCAATATTCAAAAAACCCGTGATGGTGAGCCACTCGGCGGGCACGTTAGCGCAGCCTCCGAGTTCGATACCTGGGATGCAGACGAGGACTTCCTCGCCTAAAGCAAACCAATCCACTCAAGGGGCGGAGTCAAGTCGGTTGGCTCCGCCTCACTCACTCGTTAAGGAACCTTATGCGCACGCTCAGTATCGACATCGAAACTTACTCGCCAATCAGCCTCGCCAAAGCCGGAGTTTACAAATACTGTAACCACCCTGACTTTCAGATTCTCCTTTTCTCCTACGCGATCGACAGTTGCACGGTGCGCACCGTGGATCTAGCATCTGGAGAGCCACTCCCGGATGCCGTTCTTGATGCGTTAGATGATTCGGCCGTCACCAAGTGGGCGTACAACGCTTCTTTTGAACGCACCTGCCTTAGCGCCTACCTTGGACGACGACTTGATCCAGCTGGGTGGCGTTGCTCCATGATATGGGCAGCAAGCCTTGGCTTGCCGCTCTCCCTGAAAAATGTCGGCAAAGTGCTGAGTCTCGATGCTCAAAAGATGAGTGAAGGTAAAGAACTCATCAAGTATTTCTGCGTCCCCGATAAGCACGGATATCAGCGCATGCCCAGTAGTGACACGGATGGCTGGAGGCTCTTTAAGACCTACAATGCCCGCGACGTGGAGGTAGAAACCCAGATTAGGGGCAAGCTCGCCAACTTCTCAGTACCTGATTATCTCTGGGAGCAGTATGAAGTGGATCAGCGGATTAATGACCGTGGTATCCGTATCGACACCACACTGGCCGCAAACGCTATCACTATTGACGAAGAACACCGGGCGCAAGCACTCGCCCGTGCGCAAGAACTCACCGGTCTGGATAATCCTGCTTCACCATTGCAGCTACAAGAATGGCTGAAACAGCATGGCTGCCCGATAGAGTCGATGGCTAAAGAATCAGTCGATGATGCCCGGGCATATGCCAGTGGCGAGGTGAAAGAAGCTCTCGAACTGCGCCAGGAGTTATCGCGCTCATCCGTGGCAAAATACCGCAAGATGATGGATGCCGCCTGCATCGACCAAAGGGCGCATGGTCTGCTCCAGTTTTATGGGGCTAACCGTACAGGGCGATGGGCAGGCAGGCTCGTGCAAGTACAAAACCTACCTCGGAACTATCTGCCCGACCTCGCTCAGGCCCGTGGCTTGGTGCGTGATGGTAACGGTGAGGCGCTCGATATGCTTTATCCTTCCGTGCCCGATACTCTCAGCCAGCTGATTCGCACCGCATTCATCCCCTCGAAGGGTCACCGGTTCATCGTCGCCGATTATTCGGCGATTGAGGCGCGAGTGCTGGCGTGGCTTGCTGGTGAGGAAACCACGCTTGCCGCGTTCAAGAACGGTGAGGATCTTTATTGCGCGACTGCGTCCGCGATGTTCGGTGTACCTGTGGAAAAGCACGGAGCCCACAGTGAGCTTCGGCAGAAAGGAAAAATCGCTGTCCTTGCTTGTGGCTACAACGGCTCTGTGGGTGCGCTCAAAGCTATGGGCGCTTTGAAGATGGGGCTAAGCGAGGACGAGTTACAGCCGATTGTGGACGCTTGGCGGCAAGCCAACCCTAATATTGTGCAGCTGTGGCGAGAGGTCGATAATGCCGCTACCAGAGCAATTAGCACCAGCAAGCCTGTTACGTTGCGTAACCTGGGTTTCGAGAAGAAATCCGGGATGCTCTTCATCACCTTGCCAAGCGGTCGGTGCTTGGCATATGTGCAGCCAGGTATTGGCGTGAACAGGTTCGGAGGCACCTCGATTACTTATTGGGGTCAGGGAGTGGCTCGGAAGTGGCAGAAACTAGAGACTTACGGTGGAAAACTGGTCGAGAACATCGTTCAAGCCACCGCCAGAGACCTCCTCGCCGAAGCCATCACCCGCATTGAGAATGCCGGTCACCAGATCGTGATGCATATTCACGACGAGGTCGTCATCGACGAACCCATCAATTCCGGCACCACCGTTGCTGACATATGTGCTCTCATGAACGAGCTACCCCAATGGGCTGAGGGTTTACCGATTGATGCAGCCGGGTACGAATGCGGCTTTTACCAGAAGGATTAGTTGATACTCCAGAGCGGGTTCTGCTGCCAGTTTTCTGGAATACCGAGATGGCTCGGTGGTAGTGGCTCAAGAACCGGGTAACTAGCTATCACACTAGGGAGCAGAGCCGCTGTTGTATTCTGTTATTGAGTAGGCGTTATCTGCCCGATAAACTGGAAGTTAGCAAGTACACATTATATCAATAAGAATTTCACGAATGTCCATTATTGACTATTTAATTTGATTGTCAAGCTCAATACCCTGTTCCGCTAAACCAAAAACTAACTCCTTAAAACTTTCTGCAATAATTTCTAAATCATCAACCGATGTCACATATACATCATGCGGCAAAACAACAATTTTGTCTGTTTCCTTTAAAATACAAACTAAACTTCCATCACCTAAACCGCCAATAGGAAAAACAGTATTATTTGATATGTTGCTCTCTTCGTCGTCGGTATAGTTTGCAATAAAAGCAGGGTATTCACAGCTTAATTCCTCTAAAGTGAAAATCCATGGATCAACAAAATGGCAGCCACCAAATTCCTTGAGTAAATACCGATATTCTGACGGAATTGGTTCGAATTTGTTTTCAAACTCAGATATGTCTTTTTCGGACTCCGAGTGATATTTGCTGTGAGTGTCAGCCATAACGCTGTAAGCTTTTCTTAGTAATTTAATCTCTGATTTTGTTAATTCCATATGCTTTCTCCAATCAATACACAGCATCAATATCAGCAAGATTCGTGCCAGGAATAAACACCTCGCGGCGCGCACCATCTGCCCCTATCTCACGCCATGAGTACCAATACCCGGAAAGCCGATAATAATTCACTCGTTCCAACAGATGCCGTGCCAACTGATCGGAATCAATCACCATCCCGCGAGAGCGTAACAAGTTGATCTGCTCGCCATGCGTCTTGAACGCCTTACCGCTCCCGGTAGCGCTCTGCACTTGTCGGCTCTGCTGCGGGCTCACGTCGGCACCTCCCTTGAGCCTAGAAATGATGAGGACCGGCCCTGGACCCTCGCGGGCGGAACCGGTCTTGATGCATCAATCATAACCCGCATCCCGTTAACAGCCAAGCAAATTTCTCGCCTGTCCTATCAGGTTTTGCCTGCCTATTTTCAAAGTCGTGTTTATATTTCGCTCTTCTCAAAGCCCTCCTTTTAGAGGGTCAGCCCATGGCTCTCACCTACAAACTATTGGAAGGAGAGCTAATGACCGGCTCCACACTACAAGTGTTCACCAACAGCCAGTTCGGCCAAATCCGCACCATCACCGTGGAGGGCACCACCACGTTTGCTGGTAAAGACGTCGCCATCGCACTCGGCTACAAAGACCCGGTAAATGCGATCAAACTGCACTGCCGTGGGGTGGCAAAATACCACCCCATCGTCGATAGCCTCGGGCGCACCCAGCAAGCCCGCTTCATTACCGAGGGTGACGTGTATCGCCTGATTGTCTCCAGCCACCTGCCAGCGGCAGAGAAATTCGAAGCCTGGGTGTTTGATGAGGTGCTGCCATCGATCCGCCACCACGGCCTGTACGCGATCGATGAACTACTCGACAACGATGATCTGCTCGAACAAGCCCTCACGCATCTGCGTGCTGAACGCGCTAAACGTCTCGCTGCCGAGCAGGCTTTGCTCGAGGCAGCACCGAAGCTCTCCTACTACGATATCGTGCTGCAATCGCCGTCGTTGATGCCGATCACTGCTATCGCCAAGGACTACGGGCTATCCGCGAAGAAACTCAATCGCCTGTTAGCTGATGAACATATCCAGTTCAAACAGTCAGGCATCTGGTACCTGTATGCCGAGTATGCGAAATGCGGCTACACCCAATCCAAAACCCACCTGCTGGAAAGCGGCAAGACGGTGATGCACACGTATTGGACGCAGAAAGGCCGCCTGTTCATCTATGACCTGTTGAAAAACCGCTGCCAGATCCTGCCGGTTATCGAACGACAAGCAGGTGAAACCAAATGAGCACACTCCTCGACAACTGCCCTTTGATTAACGACCTAGCGCCGTGGCGCAATTCTAAAGGCTACGCAGACCCAACAGCCTGCAAGGCGCTGCGAGCTGTGGAAATATCCGAATTCGGTCACCGTCCCTTGACCTATATCTGCTCACCTTACTCCGGGAACGTGGAGATGAATGTGGAGTTGGCAAGGAATCTCTCAGCTTATGCGGTGCGCTGCCGCCGCATCCCACTCGCACCTCACCTGCTGTTTCCGCAGTTTATGGATGATACCGATCCGTGGGATCGTGACCTCGCCATGTTCTTTAATCGCGTGCTGCTGAGTAAGTGCGAGGCAATGTGGGTCTACACGCCGCGCGTCTCGCCAGGCATGAAAACGGAAATCGGCTGGGCTCACCAACTCGAGCTACCCATCACCTATTTTGACCACAATTTTGCGGAGGTGAACCTCAATGACTGACTTCATTTTGTGCACGACTAATCTGGTGAGCGCGCAACGCAACCTCAAATACCCGAATCACCGGCACATAACCAATGCGGCTGATTTGAAGAATGCCGTGACACATGACCATGTGGCGGCCGAATATGAGGGCGATATTCGTTCCACCGACAGGTTCTTGCAATCCACGTGTGTGGTGATGGACATCGATAACGACCACTCCAACAGTCCGGCTGATTGGGTTACGCCAGAATCCTTGGCTCTCATCTTCCCGGGCGTCGCTTTGGCGACCGCCACCTCGCGGAATCATTTGAAACCCAAGGGTGAAAAGACCGCACGGCCACGCTTCCACGCCTACTTCCCAATCAAACCGGTAACTGACGCTGCAGTCTATACGGGAATCAAGAAGAAGCTTGCCTCCTATACCGGAATCTTTGACCGCAACGCTCTCGACGCCGCCAGATTTATTTACGGAAACCCCGCCGCCGAGGTCACCTGGGTAGACGGATCCCTATCCATCACCGATTTCCTTGATGCTGACGCGTTCGCCGCGCTCGAAATGAGCACCGGCGAGATTCGGGAAGGTGCCAGAAATGCCACCATGAGCGCTTTCGCTGGGCGAGTGATTGTGCGTTTTGGCAATACTGAGCAAGCACGCCAGCTTTTCGAGACGAAAGCACAAACCTGCGTGCCACCCCTACCAGATAGTGAGTTGGAGGCAATCTGGGCCTCGGCTCTCAAGTTTGGTGCAAAAGTAGCTGCAACACCGGGTTATATTCCACCCGAACGCTACGCTGAAATCCAAGGACTGCGTCCCACCGATTTCACCGATGTCGGTCAAGCCACCGTCCTGGCAGACGAATATGCACAAAAACTCGCATACTCTGAGGCCACAGATTGGCTGGTGTATAACGGCTCGTTTTGGGAAGAAACCAGACCAGGCTCACGCGCCATCGCCCAAGAACTCACCACGCGCCAGTTAGAGCAAGCCGCACAGCTGCTCGAGAAAGCTCGTGAGGCGTGTGATTCCACTGGGGTCACTCAGTTGCTGTCGGCAATGAGCCTGACCAAAGCAAAAAACCTATTCACCAACGTGCAGTGGACCGCTTACGAGCAGCTTCAAGACGCACAAGCCTACGAGAAATACGTGCTCAAACGCAGGGATAGCAAGGCAATTACAGCGTCACTGAAGGAGGCAGCTCCGATGCTGCAAGTCACCCAAGCAGACCTTGACGCAGACCCTTTCACTCTCAACACTCCTGGTGGCACCATTGACCTCACCACCGGGCAAATTCACGAGCACGACTATGGGGATTTCATCACCAAACAAACCACCACCGATCCCGCCACCAAAGGCATGGACACATGGTTGGCGGCGCTCGAGGTGTTCTTCCAAGGCGACCAAGAACTAATCGACTATGTGCAGCGAATCGTGGGGCTGACCGCGATCGGCAAAGTCTACGTCGAAGCCCTCATCATCGCCTACGGCGACGGCAGGAATGGCAAATCGACGTTTTGGAACACAATCGCTCGGGTGTTAGGCACATACGCGGGCAACATCTCCGCCGATGCTCTCACTGTGGGCGTGAAGCGGAATGTGAAGCCTGAGCTGGCAGAAGCCAAAGGCAAACGCCTCTTGATCGCGGCAGAGACCGAGGAAGGCATGAGGCTCTCCACCTCTATCGCCAAGCAAATGGCATCCACTGATCTGCTTTATGCAGAAAAGAAATATAAGGCGCCCTTCGCGTTCGCTCCTTCGCATACGCTCGTGCTGTATACGAATCACCTACCGCGCGTAGGTGCAATGGATGTTGGTATTTGGCGCAGGCTGATCGTGATCCCATTCGAGGCAAAAATCGAAGGCTCCTCGGACATCAAAAACTACGCCGAACACCTCTACCAAAACGCCGCTGGTGCCGTTCTGCAATGGATCGTTGATGGTGCCCACAAAGTGATCGATGACTACTTTGTTTTGAAGCCACCACCTAAAGTGCGTCAAGCCCTGGAGGCCTACCGGTTTGAGAACGACTGGATGACACATTTCTTAGACGATAACTGCGAGATCGACCCGAGCTTCACACAGCCCTCAGGCGAGCTTTATAGCGTCTATCGCGCCTACGCGCTCAGCGTGGGCGAATACGCCAGATCCACGTCCGATTTCTATTCAGCCTTGGAACAACTCGGATTCCGCAGACGCCGCACAAAGAACGCACGCTATGTGGACGGACTACGCCTGAAGAGCGAATTCAACCTTTAGCCCCTAAGTGGTGACACTATCTGTCGGTCTATAACAGAACTTTTCTTAAGAGCAATAAAAACAAATATCTATATATAAAAAGTTATGTAAACGACTGGCAGAAAGCGTCACCACGTGAGCAGAAAGCAACACGTGATGAAAGAACAACATTTAGAACAAGCACTCGTAAAAACCGTTGAAGCTTTGGGCGGGGTCTGCTGGAAACTAGTCAGCCCCGGAACCGCCGGTGTACCTGACCGAATCGTGCTATTACCTGATGGGCATGTCGGCTTCGTGGAAGTCAAGGCACCCGGCGGAAAAGTCCGCGCAATCCAAAAACACAGGCTCAGGCAGTTGAAGCACCTGGGCTTCACCGCACTCGTACTCAACAATCCTGACGATATTAAGAAGGTGTGCCATGCAATACAAGCCGCATAACTACCAACAGCTAGCAACGGCTTTCATTGAGGAACACCCGGCTGCAGCGCTACTGCTCGAGATGGGGCTTGGCAAAACCGTCATCACCCTGACAGCAATACAAGATCTCCTCTTTGACTCCTTTGAAGCCCACCGGGTGCTGGTGATTGCGCCGCTGCGCGTAGCAAGGAATACGTGGCCTGCCGAGCAAGCAAAGTGGAGCCACTTACGCCAGCTACGCCTGGCAGTAGCAGTCGGCACCGAACGCCAACGCCGAGCCGCACTCAACTCAGGCGCAGACATCACAGTGATGAACCGGGAGAACGTAGACTGGCTTATTACCCGTAGTGGCATCAAGTGGCAGTGGGATATGGTCATCATCGACGAACTCTCCTCCTTCAAAAACCACCGCGCCAAACGCTTTACCGCGCTCATGAAGATCCGCCCACAAGTAAAGCGCATCGTCGGGCTTACCGGCACCCCAGCCAGCAATGGGTTGATGGACTTATGGGCGCAGTTCCGGCTGTTGGATTTGGGTGAGCGGCTCGGACGCTACATTTCCCGCTACCGCGATAAATGGTTCGTGCCCGATAAGCGCAGTGGAATGCAAGTATTCACCTACAAACCCAAACCTGGCGCTGAAGACGAAATCTACCGAGCAATCTCGGATATCACGCTGTCTATGCGAACCAGCGACTACCTCACCCTCCCACCACTTACCGTCACGACCACCGAGGTGACCATGAACGGCAGGGAACGCAAGGTATATGACCGGTTAGCGGCAGAGATGGTAGTCGAGCTGGGCGATGAGGTGATTGACGCGGCCAATGCTGCCGTCCTGGCAGGTAAGCTCACCCAACTAGCGAGTGGTGCAATCTACACCGAAGCCGGCGACCCCATTGTGGTACACGGCCGCAAACTCGATGCCCTTGAAGACCTCATCGAAGCAGCGAATGGGAATCCCGTGCTTGTGGCGTATTGGTGGCAACACGACCTGGCACGCATCCGGCAGCGCTTCCCGCAAGCCAGACAGTTAAAAACATCAGCAGATATTGAAGCTTGGAATGACGGTGAAATCCCGCTCGGATTGATTCACCCAGCCAGCGCTGGGCATGGGCTTAACCTCCAACAAGGAGGCTCAATCCTCATCTGGTATTCCCTCACCTGGAGCCTTGAGCTCTACCAGCAAACCAACGCCCGCCTGTATCGGCAAGGCCAGACCAAGCCGGTGACTATTACGCATATTGCGACCAAAGATTCGATAGATCAGCAGATTCTTAGGGCACTCGAATCGAAGAACATGACCCAGTCGGCGCTCATCGACGCGGTAGCGCAGACCTTGAAAGGAGAAACCAAATGAGCGTTACGCATCAAGAAACCGACATCACCTGGCGCTACGTTGACCGCCGCGCCGCTGCTATCAACGCGCTACGCGACTACGCCACTATGGAAACCATCATCGATAACACTCCCGATGACCTGAAAGCCATCGAATCCGACCTGCCCAGCCTGTCCTCCCCCGTCTTGGATGGCAGCCGCCGTGCGTTTAATCCCACCGCGGTCGAGGACAAAATCCTTAGACACTTGGAACGGATCGATAACCGCACCCGCAAATACCTGCAAGCCAAGGATTACATGGATTGGTTCAACCCCGCATGGCAAGCGCTCACCGATGAGGAACGTGACGTGCTGGAGGTTTGCTTCCTTTCCGGGTACGAGTCCGCCGCTGATGCGATTTATGAGGTGCAAGAGCGGCTAAACGTGGAACGCTCTACCGCCTACAACCGGCGCAAAACCGCCTTAGACCATCTCACCAGTCTCCTGTACGGGCGCTAAGATGCTTGGACAAAACGCGGACGACATTCTCGTTTCGAGCCTGATATAGTGTAACTAGTTAGAAAAAGGTCAAAGCCCCGAGCGGAAAATATCCTCTCGGGGCTTTACCATCACCACAGGAGATAACGGGAATGCCAAGCAAACCCAAACGTCCCTGCTCTGCGCCTGGCTGTCCCGAACTAACCCGCGAAAGGTTCTGCGAGATCCACGCCAAGGAAGCGGACAAGAACTACCGTAAGTTTCAACGTGACCCGAGAATCAACAAGCGTTACGGTGGGCGCTGGCGACGCATCCGTGCCGCATATATTTCCCAGTATCCTTTGTGCGAAGACTGCCTGGAAAAAGGAGTGACCATCCCAGTTCAGGAAGTCCACCACGTCCTGCCGCTCGAGCATGGTGGCAGCCACGACTTTTCTAACCTGCGTAGCCTGTGCAAACCCTGCCACTCCAGGCAGAGCGCGTTAGACGGTGACAGATGGAGGCAAGCCCTTCAGGTCTACACTTACTGATTTTTCTTGAAATTGCGGTGTGCACGCCTTAAACGTTGCCTACCTCAAAGATGCTGAGCTGGCTCTTGTTCGTTGCTTACGGTGCGACGTCGCGTGTCTGGTTTGGGGTTGGGGGCCTCGAATCTCTACAGCCTTGGCGAAGGTCAGCGGGCGGGGCCAACCGTACGCAAAAAGACCGATTCAAACAGGGTATTAACCCGCAAGCCCTCCATTACCGGGCTAACTGCCTGGAAGGAGGCGAGATTTCATGGCGAAAGACGGAACCAATCGTGGTGGGCGCCGCGTGAGGGCTGGCGCGAAACCCGACCCACTCAACGAGAAACTCGCTAAGGGTCTGCCTGCTACTCGCCTGGAAGATCCGCTAGCGACGCCTTTTGATTTCGAGGGCGCAAATATTGGTGATGGCGCGGTGCTTGCTGGTGAGGTGATGCCGGAGCCTGCTGAGTATCTGTCGGAGGTTCAGCGTGATGGCAAACCCTTGGGTGCTGATTTGGTGTATCGGGAGACGTGGCGCTGGCTTGATGAGCGTGGCTGCACGAGGTTTGTTTCTAAGCGTCTGATTGAGGCCTACGCCCAGGCGTTCGCCCGCTATGTGCAGTGCGAGCAGGCAATCTCCAAGTTCGGTTTGCTCGGAAAGCACCCGACCACGGGGGCTGCTATCGCTTCCCCGTTTGTTGCGATGAGCCAGTCTTTTGGTAAGCAAGCAAACGTGTATTGGTATGAGATTTTTGAAATTGTGCGGGCGAACTGCACTAGTGACTATTCGGGTGCGGCTCCTGGTGATGAGGTTATGGAGCAGTTGTTGAAAGCACGCTCGTAGATGCGTCCTAGTGTTTTTGAGCTTATTTGGGGCGTTTTGTTGCGCTGAAGCCTGCCCCTAGCGCGATTCCGACTCCTGTGCCGATAGCTACCCCTAAGGCGATATCGCCCATAATGAACCCAAAGATAATGCCGGCCATCATCCCGGCAATCATTCCATAGGCCACGGCTTTACCATTGCCGCCGGAAGGTTCTGACGGATTAGGTTTACTCGTTTCGTCTTCCACGTATTCCAGTATCACACACGATTCGGGTTTTCCTCGTTTTCTTCGCTCCCTGCTCCTGTCTGACATGGTGGGGAGTTTTTGTTTCTTTTGATTTTCTACTGAAAGGGCATTCCTATGACTATGGTTCTAAGCGCTGAAGCAGTGTGTATCGGTCATCCCGATAAACTGTGCGATCTAATTGCTGATCAGATTCTCGACGAAATTCTGTACGCCGATCCCAACGCCCGCGTCGCGGTAGAGGTCATGGCTACTGGGCGACGCATTATTGTCACTGGTGAAATCAGCACTAATGCTCGTGTGGACTTGCGTGATTGCGTACGCACAGCACTGACTGCAGCTGGATATAAGCCGTGGAGATTTTTGGTGTACGTGTGGGTGAGGCGTCAATCTAGCGATATTAACGACGGCGTGACCACATCTTTAGAGGCTCGCCATGGTGATGAGTCTGCTTATTGTCTTCAGGGGGCTGGTGATCAAGGCACGGTCTATGGTTATGCCTGCACTGATACTCCTGAGCGTTTACCGTTGCCTCTTGTTTTAGCCCACGAGATTTGTAAGCGGCTAGATAATGCGCGCAAGCAAGGAACCATTACTGAGATCTTTTCGGATGGTAAAGCACAAGTTTCGGTGCGCTACGACGAGGTAGGTAAACCGTTATCTATCGAAACCGTTGTGGTTTCCGTCCAGCACGATAAATTCAAGGATTTCGAGGTGTTGCGCCGTGAAATAACTTCACTGATTGTTGGCCCAGCATGCCAGCGGTATCTACCGGTAAGCCCGGACACGGTTGTGTTGGTGAATCCTTCTGGGCGGTTCGTGGAGGGCGGCCCTAAAGCTGACACCGGCCTCACTGGTCGAAAACTTATGGTTGATACCTATGGCGGTTTTGCTGGGCATGGTGGTGGAGCGTTTTCCGGTAAGGATCCGTCGAAGGTTGACCGGTCGGGTGCTTATATGGCGCGTTTGATCGCCAAGACGGTGGTGGATGCGCACCTAGCTAAAGAGTGCCAAGTGAGCATTTCTTATGCGATTGGTAAAGCCGACCCGGTTGCTTTCAGTGTGGACACGCTCGGCACCGGTGAACATCCTGATGAACTAATTACGGCTGCTGCGCGCGATGTCTTTAATCTTCGTCCGGCTGCGATCATCGACCAGTTACATCTCAAATCTCCCGGTTACGTGCGCTATTCGACGTATGGGCATTTCGGGGATTGCACACGCAAGTGGGAAGACACCTGGACTACTAGCCGTGAGCTTGTTAAGGCGGTGAAAAAGCATGCGCATCAAGCAAATAGCGCTAACTGATCTCACCCCTGCTGACTACAACCCCCGCAAAGACCTACAACCTGGGGACACGGACTACGAAAAGTTGAGGCGCTCCCTGACGGAGTTTGGGTATGTGGAGCCAGTCATCTGGAACAAAACCACCGGAAATATTGTGGGTGGGCATCAGCGTCTGAAAGTACTCGCTGATCTGGGCTATAAAACCGTGGACTGCGTGGTCGTTGAGCTAGACGAAACCCGCGAAAAAATGCTCAACGTTGCTCTAAACAAGATCAGTGGCGATTGGGATGATTCCAAACTCGCCCTACTCATAGCCGACCTGGATGCTTCCGATTTCGAGGTTGAACTCACCGGTTTCGACGAAGCCGAAATACAACAGTTGATAGGTTCTCTTGACGGCGACAGTATCGAGGACGATAACTTCGACCTGAACGCCGCCCTAGAAGCGGCAGCCTTTGTTGAAAAAGGCGATATCTGGAGGGTTGGTAGGCATCGCCTAATGTGCGCGGATGCCACGAACCCGGCCGATGTCGAAACCTTGATGGATGGCAAACAGGCTAATCTGGTGGTCACAGACCCGCCTTACAACGTGGACTTCAAATCATCTAGCGGCCTGAAAATCGCAGGCGACAAACAAGACGCAGACACCTTCTACCAGTTCCTGCTGGCTGCATTCACCAACATGGCGGCATCCCTAGCTAAGGGCGGGTCAGCCTATGTTTTCCATGCCGACACCGAAGGATTGAACTTCCGTCGCGCTTTTCAAGATGCTGGTTTCTATCTGTCGGGCTGTTGTATTTGGGTCAAAGACTCCCTCGTACTTGGCCGTTCCCCATATCAGTGGCAGCACGAACCGGTGCTGTATGGCTGGAAGAAAGACGGCTCTCACGCTTGGTATGCGAATCGCAAACAAACCACGGTGTGGAATTTTGCCAAGCCCCGCAAAAACAGTGACCATCCGACTTCGAAGCCACTAGACCTGTTGGCTTATCCGATTCGTAACTCCACCCAAACCAACACAATCATCCTCGACACTTTTGCTGGGTCTGGTTCCACGCTAATGGCTGCAGAAGCCACAGACCGCACTTGCTATTGCATGGAGCTGGATGAGAAATACGCTTCCGTGATTCTGCGCCGCTATGCCGAAGCAACCGGAGACGCAGCTGGCATCACCTGTACTCGTGGTAACAAACAGTACGGCTACCTGGATCTGGTGAAAGAGGTCGACCGCCCCAAGCAGAAAGGCTAACCCTTGATAAAAACTTTAAGGCTTGGCTCGCTTTTTGATGGCTCGGGTGGTTTCCCACTAGCGGCAACCAAGGTTGGTATCGAACCTGTTTGGGCGAGCGAGATTGAGCCCTTCCCGATCCTGGTCACCACCACGCGTTTTCCGCAAATGCAACACCTGGGCGACATCTGCGATATTGACGGCAGTCAGCTAGAGCCGGTGGATGTGGTCACGTTTGGTTCTCCTTGCCAAGACCTGTCGGTGGCAGGTAAGAGGGCAGGTTTAGCTGGCGAGCGTTCGGGTTTATTTCACCAAGCCGCCAGAGTCATCAAGGAAATGAGAAAGGCAAGTAGTGGACGGTATCCAAGATTCGCTGTTTGGGAAAACGTGCCCGGAGCTTTCTCCTCCAACAAAGGAGCAGACTTCCACAGCGTCCTGCAAAACCTCATCTCGGTTGTCGACGAGCAAGCAGCAGCTAACCTACCTCGAGTACAAAAGTGGCAAAAAGCCGGAGCAATCGTGGCAGACCAATGGAGTATTGCGTGGCGAGTATTGGACGCGCAATTTTTCGGCCTACCCCAACGACGCAAAAGAATCTACCTTGTCGCAGATTTTGCAACCGGGCGTGCCGGACACATACTCTTTGAGCCCACGCGCCTGCGCGGGGATCTTGCGCAGGGCTGCAGTAAGAGGCAAGCCGCTACCTCCAATCTTGCACAAGGCTCTCGCCCGGCAAGCAACGAACTCGAAAAAGAATCTCTAGCAGTCCCGTTCGCGCTACGCATGAGAGGCGGAAAACCTGGAGGTGGTAAAGGCCCGCTTATCCAAACCGATATTTCTGGCACGCTTGGTTGTAATAACGATCAGACTATTTTCGAGCCGATCGCTTATGGTTTCAACACTATACATACCAAGCGTAAACGCCTGACTGGCAGGTACGGCTACGAAACCGAGGTCGCAAAAACTTTAGATACGAGCGGTATCTGCCCGACCTGTAATCAGGGAGGGATCGCGATAGTCGACACGGTAGTTTCGGCATCAAAGAGTGATTTCTTTTGCAAGGGCACCAACAACCTCACCGGGCCTCTACTTGCATCGGATTTTACTGATCCGCCTATTGTCACCGCGCCACAACCTAGCGGTTATAGGGTGCGCAGGCTTACGCCCACCGAGTGCGCCCGCCTACAAGGGTTCCCTGACGATTGGACACAGGACATAGCAATCAGCGATCCTACAGATTCACAGTTGGATTACTGGTGGCAAGTCTGGGCCAGCTGGGCCAAGGTACAAGGATTGAAAAAACCTAAAACCCGCAACCAAGTATGCAAATGGCTGGCTAATCCTGGAACCGACCGGGCACTCTACAAGCTGTGGGGAAACGGGATAGCTTTGCCGTGCGCCAAACTCGTGCTTTCCCAAATAGTCGCCGAGACCACTAAAACTCCTGGATTTTAAGGCGAAAATGACTGGATAAGCCCGCGAACCTATGGCTGTATGTACATGACCAAACAAAACACAAGAAAGAAGGTTTGGTGATGATAGGACAGCTATACGCCGATCTAGAAGAAATCGAAAACCTCGGAGTCGACCTCACCGATATTGGTGCGGTATGGGATGCAGCCGAAGACCACGGCTACAAGCACGTAGAAATGATTGTCTCCAACTTCCCACAAGACTTCATGCGCCTCATCCGCACATGGATGGACGTTCAAAGCATCGAATTTGATGGTGAGGAGGATGAGCAATGGTGAACACCAAAAAGGCTGAAAACTACGGGCTCGTAGTCACCCTGCCCGCCACGCTTGATGAGACTGAGCTGGCAAGGCTGCATGAACTTATCGCAGCCAAGAAAGACTTGATCACTAAAGCGCTCGGCGCGAGCCAGCTTAGCATCACCACCAGTAGCGAGGGGCTGAGTTTCCCGTGGTGGGATGAGCTGCCCGAGTTCGAGAAGATCACAGCCTACACCGAGTTCTTAACGAAGCTGATCACCTACGCCAAAAGGATCCACCGCACCGTAACCCGCAGTACAAGACAGGTAAGTAATGAGAAGTACGAACTGCGTTCCCTGCTTTACCGCATCGGACTTTCTGGTAAAGAACATAAGGAAGTACGCAAGATCTTACTTGCACCATTAAACGGCAATTCTGCGTGGAAAACCCCGCCACTAATTAAACACTAACCAAGAGATGTAAACCACTATTTATTAGGCAAAATAGGCGGAAAATGACTGGATAAGTAGCGAAGTCTATGGCTGTATATACATACCGAAACGGTACACAACAGAAAGGCACCAGCCATGAACACCACAAAGGTCACCAGCGAAACCCTCTAGATGAGCGTTGATTCCTACGGGGCGGTTCTTGCCTACGGGAACTACACGCTAGCAAGTTTTGCTACCTGGACCAAGACTGAAGGATTTGGTAATAACGCCCAAATCTACCGGTTGATGGAAGAACCCGTCAGCGGGTTCGGGCCTAACTCGAGGAGCCGCGGAGAATGCGAACTCGAACTCATCGCGAAGTCAGACCACCTTTTCGCTGACGCCGGACATGCGATCGCCTGGGCGTTAGCTAATCTGCCCGAAGCCTAGCCCCGCCGGGTATGAGAGCACCTGCTATCGCTGTTAGCAACTGACTTTTTAACCAATAGAAGGTAACTGATTCGTATGCGTCAGCTAGCTGAATATCACCCGACCAGGTTCATGGCTGAAAGCTCGCGCTATGACAAGCGCCGAGCCGACTTTGCGGTCGCGTTTATCCAAGCCTTAAAGCATACGAAAGGCCGGTGGGCAGGAAAACCTTTTAAGTTGATTGATTGGCAAGAACAAATCATTCGCGACCTTTTCGGGGTGGTAAAACCTGACGGGTTTCGCCAATTCACTACGGCTTACGTGGAGATCCCTAAAAAGCAAGGCAAATCTGAACTGGCCGCCGCCGTCGCACTCTTGCTGTGTTGCGGCGATGGCGAGGAACGCGCTGAAGTTTATGGGTGTGCTGCCGATCGGCAACAAGCATCCATCGTGTTCGAAGTGGCAGCCGACATGGTGAGAATGTGTCCCCCACTAGCCAAGCGGGTAAAGATCCTTAGAAGCCAAAAACGTATCATCTACTCCCCCACCAATTCCTTCTACCAGGTACTATCGGCCGAGGCCTATTCCAAACACGGATTCAATATTTCCGGAGTGGTATTCGATGAGCTACACACCCAACCCAACCGGGCGCTCTTCGACGTGATGACCAAAGGCAGTGGGGATGCTCGCACCCAGCCGCTTTACTTCTTGATCACAACCGCCGGCACCGACACCCACAGCATCTGCTACGAGCAACACCAAAAAGCCCAAGACATTCTAGATGGCAAAAAGATCGACCCCACCTTTTATCCAGTCATATATGGGGCAGCGCAAGATGATGATTGGACCGATGAAGCCGTGTGGCATAAAGCCAACCCATCCTTGGACGTTACGGTGCCAATCCAAAAAGTTAGGGACGCTTGTAATAGTGCCAGGCAGAATCCGGCTGAAGAAAACACCTTCAGACAGTTGCGTTTGAACCAGTGGGTCAAACAGTCTGTGCGGTGGATGCCTATGAATACCTGGAACAAAAACGATGGTCCAGTCCACTTAGATGAGTTAGAAGGCCGTGTTTGTTACGGCGGGCTCGACCTGGCATCCACCACCGATATCACTGCTTTCGTTCTCGTATTCCCACCCACGGATGACGATGACAAATACACGGTCGCGCCCTGGTTTTGGATACCCGAAGACAACCTGAAACTGAGAGTCGCCCGCGATCACGTCCCCTACGACCTATGGCATCAGCAAGGCCACCTACTCACGACTGAGGGCAACGTGGTGCACTACGGGTATATCGAGAAGTTCATTGAGGATCTTGGCACCCGGTTTAATATCCGAGAGATCGCTTTCGACCGGTGGGGCGCGGTCCAAATGAGCCAAAACCTTGAGGATGCTGGTTTCACGGTAGTGCCTTTCGGGCAAGGCTTCAAAGACATGTCCCCACCATCCAAGGAACTGATGAAGCTGGCGTTGGAGGGCAAGCTGGCCCATGGCGGTCACCCGGTGCTGGCCTGGATGGTAGATAACATTCATGTGCGCACCGACCCAGCAGGCAACATTAAGCCAGATAAGCAAAAGTCTACGGAGAAGATCGACGGCGTAGTAGCCACCATCATGGCCTTGGATCGGGCAATAAGATGCGGCAACACCCCACAGGCAAGCTCAGTTTATGATTCGCGGGGACTATTGGTGCTATGAGATTTTGAATGAAACAAGCTGCCAATCTTGTTAGCTGTTACTGCTAGTAGCGAATAGCTGGCTCCGTAGATCAGTGCGGATTCGTTGAAAAAGATAACCGTGGGCGCAATGAAAAACAGTATCGGCATCACTATCCATAAAACAGTGAAGCCCTCCGTGACTGCGTCCCAGGCGGCTAGCGCAATAGTGGCGAGTGGAAACGCTATGAAAAGCAGGAAGATAAACGCCACCATCCCTAAATCGGAGGCATTGCCTAATCCGATGGTGGCTGTCATGAGAGCAGGCAGTAAAAGATAGCACGCGAAAAGCCCGCCAAGGCGTACCCAGGTGCCGCGTCTTTTCCACCTTTGCATGCACTCATTTTTCCATGACCAGAAGGGAAAAACCATGGGTCTTAGAAACTGGCTACGTAGCAGAGCGAAACCAGTCGAGAATCACCAGCTGTCCACCAGCTACAGCTTCTTGTTTGGGCCGACATCTGCTGGGCGTCCGGTGACCGAACGTAGCGCGATGCAAATGACCGCCGTGTATTCGTGCGTGAGGATCCTGGCAGAAGCTATAGCCGGGCTACCACTGCACGTATACCGTTACAAGGACGGTGGTGGCAAGGAAAAAGCAGTCGATCATGGTTTGTACCGCCTGCTTCACGATGAACCTAACCCCGAGATGACGAGCTTCGTGTTTAGAGAAACGCTCATGACGCACCTGTTGTTGTGGGGGAACGCGTTCGCTCAGGTAGTGCGCAACGGGCTCGGCGAAGTCATTGGACTGTATCCGCTGCAACCGAATCGGATGAGCGTAGGCAGGGATCTAGACAGTAAGGCTTTGTATTACGAATACCAAACCAGCTGGGACGAACCCGCAGGAGAGTACAAGACGATCCGGCTTACCCCTAACGATGTGCTTCATGTTCCAGGTCTTGGTTTTGATGGGTTGGTTGGTTATTCCCCGATCGCGATGGCAAAAAACGCTATCGGACTCGCCCAGGCCACAGAAGATTACGGTGCTTCATTTTTTGCTAACGGGGCGGCTCCGGGCGGGGTGTTAGAGCATCCAGGCACGATCAAAGACCCAAGCCGGGTGCGTGAGTCCTGGCAACAAACCTTCGGTGGCGCTCGTAACGGCAACAAAGTTGCGGTGCTTGAGGAGGGAATGAAATACACGCCGATCTCGGTAAGCCCGGAGCAGGCGCAGTTTCTTGAAACGAGAAAGTTTCAGCTCAATGAGATCGCCCGAATATTTCGTATCCCGCCCCACATGATTGGTGACCTGGAAAAATCTAGCTTCAGCAATATTGAGCAGCAGAGCTTGGAGTTTGTGAAATACACCCTTGACCCGTGGGTAATCCGCTGGGAACAAGCCATCACGAAAACTCTGTTGAACCCGCGTGAAAAGCAGCAGTTGTTTGTGAAGTTCAATGTCGAGGGCCTACTGCGAGGCGATTACCAGTCTCGGATGGAGGGCTATGCGGTGGCTCGCCAAAACGGTTGGATGAGCGCCAACGATATCCGCGAGTTAGAAAACCTTGACCGGATCGATGCGGCTGATGGCGGGGATCTGTACCTGATAAATGGAAACATGCTCCCGCTTCCGATGGCTGGGGCTTATGCCGACTCTCAACAAGCCGAAGAAGGCGAGTCTGGTGAAGAAGAACCTAGAGAGAACCAACTATTGAGGAGGAGAATGTGAAGCGTTTTTGGAACTGGCTAATCCCAGAGGAAACCAGCCCGGACAGTGATGGGGGTGAAAGGGTTTTGCGTATTAACGGGGTTATCGCTGAGGAATCATGGCTAGATGATGAGATAACCCCAGCGGTTTTTGCCTCGGAGTTAAGCGCGGGGTCTGGGCCGGTCACTATCTGGCTGAATTCGCCTGGCGGTGACGTAGTGGCAGCTGCTCGTATCTATAACATGCTGCTGGATTATCCCGGTAAAGTCACGGTGAATATTGACGGGATCGCGGCATCGGCGGCATCTGTGATTGCTATGGCGGCGTCCACGGTGGCTATGAGCCCGGTTTCGATGCTCATGATCCATAATCCCGCCACGCTCGCTATGGGTGATAAAACCGAGCTGTCGCGTGCCCTGGACATGCTCGAATCGGTCAAAGACTCGATTATCAACGCCTACCAGCTAAAAACCGGGCTGTCCCGGGCGAAACTTTCCAAGCTCATGGATATGGAGACATGGATGGACGCGACAGCTGCTATCGACTTGGGGTTCGCAAATGAAATCCTCACCAGTAAACAGGCCCCTTCTCCAGACAAAGACGACGAGCCCACCAAGACAAATCCTGACAAGGGTGATGATCCTGGTGATGGCGAGGATGAAGAATCGGTGAGCAAGAAAGTACCGGGGCGAGCGAAAAATGAGCGCGGCGTGGTGTTTTCCAGAAAGGTTTCAGAGCAACAACTTGTTGCCCAACTAGCTATGCACGGTAAAAGTGCTGCCCTCCCGGGTCGCCGCCTCCTGTAAGTGAGCATCCTTGTTTAAAGCCCGCTGCCTCTTGTGGTCGGCGGGTTGTTGATTTATACGCCCATTTAACCAACCAACCCCATTAACTAAGAGAGGAAATATTCCATTATGACTACTGTTACTGATTTGTATACCCGGCGTGCCCAAACCTGGAATAAGGCTAAGAAGTTTCTAGATGAGCGGCGCGATAGCGAGACTGGCTGTCTAAACGCCGAAGATGACGCGGCCTACGCCAAAATGGAGGCTGAGATTGAGGCGCTTAGCGGAGAGATTGCTCGATCCGAGCGGGCCGAACGTCTAGAAAACACTCTTGCCAAGGCAACCTGTAATCCCATCACTTCCGCTCCTGGAAGCGGCATGGGCGAAGATAGTAAGGTCAAGCCTGCCCGTGCTACCGCTTCCTACAAGCGGGCGTTTTGGGATGCGATGCGGCTTAACACCTCCCCCATGGAAGTAAGGAATGCGCTAAGCGAGGGGGTGGATTCTGAGGGCGGATACCTAGTGCCTGACGAGTTCGAACGCACCCTAGTGCAGTCTTTAGCTGACCAAAACGTCATGCGCACCCTCGCCAAGGTTATTCAGACCACTAGCGGGGATCGTAAAATCCCTGTCGTGTCTACCCATGGCACCGCTACCTGGCTGGATGAAGGCAAACCATACAGCGAATCCGATGAAGCCTTCACCCAAATCTCCCTGTCGGCGTTCAAGCTGGGTACCTTCCTCAAAATCAGCGAAGAACTGCTCAACGATGCAGCGTTTAACGTTGAACAATACCTAGCCAGCGAGTTTGCTCGCCGTATTGGAGCTGCTGAAGAAGAAGCCTTCCTGGTTGGCGATGGTAAAGGTAAACCCACCGGCATCTTCAACCCAACCGGCGGAGCAGACTCTGGCGTGACCAGCGCCAAGCCTACCGACATTAGCGCTGATGAACTCATCGATCTGCACTATAGTTTGCGCTCCCCCTACCGGGCGCGTGCGGTGTGGCTGATGAACGATGCAACAGTCAAAACCGTCCGGAAGTTGAAGGACGGTAACGGGCAGTACCTGTGGCAGCCAGCCTTGACTGCTGGGACTCCAGACATGATCCTTGGCCGACCCGTCTACACCAGTGTTTTTGCACCTGAGCTAAAAGCGGGGGCGCGCACAGTAGCGTTCGGTGACCTCGGTTTTTATTGGATTGCTGACCGGCAAGGCCGCTCCTTCAAACGCCTAAACGAGCTATTTGCAACCACCGGGCAGATCGGGTTCCTGGCATCCCAACGCCTAGACGGCAAGCTCGTCTTGCCCGAAGCGATCAAGGTTCTTACCCAAAAGACCGCCGGGTAAACCAGAAAAATAGTTAGGAGGTGGCAGCCATGAAAACAGACGAACTCATGGCCTTAGTCAAGCAGAATCTATTGGTCGACCATAGCGAGGATGATTCTTTGATTGCCTCGTTTGTTTTGGCTGCCATCTCCTATGCAACCGCTTACCAACATCTACCCGAGGACTACTACCAAACGCAGCCCATGTCGCAGGCAACCCGGCAAGGCATTATCATGCTCGCCACCCATTTCTACGAATCCAGAGATGGAGCAACCGCCGGGTTTTGGGCAGACAAAACCGATGCTGCCCGCGCCGTGTGGAACGCAGTAAACACCCTGCTTCGCCTGGATCGGGACTGGAAAATCTAAAGAAAGACGCGCCTTATGGCAACGCTAGGCAAAATGAGCGAGCACATCGACCTGATACAGCCAGTAGTTACTAAAGACGCTGCCGGGTTCGCCACTACTGGTGACGAGGTTATTGCTTCGGTGCGCGCATATATGGAAGTGCAGCACGCAAGTGGTGCGTGGGTCAACCGCGCCGCCTACACCAAAGCAGACCTGTTATTTAGGATCCGAGCAATACCCGGCATAAAAATAACCGAGGCGATGCAAATCAGCTCCGCACATGGCAGGTACGTTATTGATGCGGTCGAATACCTCGGCCGCTATGTCGAGATTTTAGCTCACCGCACCGAAGCAGAAGGAGCACTCTGATGGCTCGCGTACAAATCCGGCTTCCCAACGATTTCATTGACGCACTCGACTCAGCCAGCAGCCTCATTGATAACTCCGCTGAGCAAGTACTTAAAGCCGGGGCTAATATCGTGGAGCCGCGTATGCGCTCTAACCTTTCTGCCGCCATCGGCAGCTCAACGAAACAGCCCTCCCGCTCTACCGGTCAGCTCGTCAAAGCGTTAGGAACCGCGCCAGTAAAAGTCAATAGCCGCGGAGACTATAACGTTAAAGTTGGTTTCGCCGAGAACCGAGACGATGGTAGAGCTAACGCACTAATCGCTAACGTCCTCGAACACGGAAGAAGCAATCAACCAGCTCGCCCGTTTCTAGCTCCCACGCGTTCACAAACCAGGCGAGCCGCAATCACCGCAATGAAACAAACCCTAGCCGCGCGAATCCAGCAGGTGAAACCATGAGCGGGCTTTTAGAAAACCTAAGCCACATCGCTAAACAACTTGGGCTCGCCTATGCAGTCAGCTGCTACACCGATTCCCCAGCCCCAGACACGTATCTAGTCTTCACCCCGTTAACAGATTCTTTCGACATCTTCGCCGACAACACCCCCGGTATCGAAGTCGAAGAAGTCCGCATCGCACTGTTCACGAAAACCAACTACTTAGCTCTAAGAGACCAGATCACGAAAGCTCTAATCAGCGCTCGCCTGGTTATCACAGGCAGGCGCTATATCGGATACGAGGCGGATACCGGTTTTCACCACTATTCCATCGATGTTTCGAGTTTTAGAGCCTGTCCTTAAGAGTTTGCAATGATCAGGAAAGTCAAAAATCCGATGAACAAGATCTCCAGGACTAACCCGATGACGTTAATGACTTTTTCGCTCTTTTCAGGCCAGAATCTGGCTAGCAGAGCAAAAACTACTAAGCCAGTAGCGGCTCCAGCAGTGTTCATTATGACATCGGTGATATCGCTGACCCCAATAGCGAAAACGTACTGAACGACCTCGAATGCCACGCTTGCTAAAAACGGTGGGAGCAATTGAATTAACCATGAGCGCCGTTTCAACAACATCCTCATGTACAAGCCAAACGGGATGAAAATAAGGAAGTTGACCACGATCTCATCAAAGAAGTTCGACCCGTAAAGATTCGCAGAATCTGTAAATGGGATCAGATTTAAGTAGCGCGCATGCCGCATGCCCAGTATGTCGTCAACGCTGGTGGCGAATTTGAACAGCACCATCCACAACAACAAGAGCAGATAAATCCCGAACACCGCATAGGTCAAGCATCGCGTTTTCTCCCTCATGCCCCAATTTTATCTCTCGATGACATCTAACGAAAATTACTACCCAAAAGGAGAAACATCATGGCAACTATTGGTTTAGACAAGCTCTACTACGCGAGCATTAGCGAAGATCCCACTAGCGGTGAGGAAACTTATGCCGTTCCTAAACCGCTCGCTAAAGCAATATCTGCAGAATTGTCTGTGGAGGTGGCTGAGGCGATTTTGTATGCCGATGACGGGGCATCCGAGATTGTCAAGGAATTCAAATCTGGAACGCTCACTCTTGGGGTTGATGATCTCGGGGCTGAGGCTGCAGCTGCCTTAACTGGTGCGAGACTGGACGCGAACGGGGTACTTATCAGCACTTCTGAGGATGGTGGCGCACCCGTGGCTATCGGTTTTAGAGCTGCACGCTCTAACGGGAAGTACCAGTATTTTTGGCTCTACCGAGTGAAGTTTGCTTTACCGACCACGACCTTGGCGACCAAGGCAGACTCGATCACGTTTTCTACGCCTTCTATTGAGGGCACGATCCTGCGCCGCAACAAACCAGACGCTACCGGCAAGCACCCGTGGAAAGCCGAAGTCACCGAAGGAGCCACCGGCGTGAAAGCTGAAACCATTACCAGCTGGTACAGCCGCGTTTACGAACCCGCCGCAGCCACCAATCCAAGTCGTGCCGCCAGCCACTAAAATAAAAAGGGAGACAGTGATCATGGGAAAGAAAACTGTAGTTGCAAGTGTTGATTCGTCTCGTAGTGCGGTCATTAGTATCGGCGGGCAAGAATACGAACTGGTCTTAACAACGCGTGCTACTCGTTTGATCGCCAAGCGATATGGCGGTCTCGAACATCTAGGTGATGCTCTGGAAACCTCCGAGGACGTAGGCAAATCCTTGGGTGAGGTAATCTGGCTCATCACCCTTCTGGCTAACCAGTCAGTGCAGATTCACAACCTCACACATCCAGACGATCAACGCACTGAACTAACTGAGGATGCAGTGGAACTGCTCACAGTTCCAGCTGATCTGACCGACTACCGGGCAGCAATCAGCGAAGCACTACAAAGAGGAACAAGACGAGCTATCGCCACCGAAGCACCGGCCCCAAAAGACCATGTCAAGGACGAGTCCTAGATAGCGACGAGGCAGCCTTCACCAGGCTTATCTATATCGGTTTAGCCCACCTAAACCTGAGTCGCGTCGAGGTTGAGCTGTGCGTGTTTGGTGAATTACTCGACCTCGTGGACTGCTGGCGCATCGAGACCGGCCGCGCTGAGCAGAGGCGTGTTTGGTTTATTGATGATGTGATTCCAGCAGGTATCTAGGCATTTTGTGTAGCGAGAGTTATTTTGAGTCCTAGGGCTTTCATGATTTTCGTGATAGCCGCAAAGGACGGGTTGCCGTCTTTTGATAGTGACTTGTAGAGGGATTCACGGTTGAGTTGAGTTTCTTTAGCTAGCTGGCTCATGCCGTGTGCCCTTGCAATGTCACGCAAAACCACCTGTACGGTTTTCGTATCGCCGTCTTCGAGTGCGATAGCTAGGTAATCGTTCATTGCTTCTTGGCTATCGAGATATTTGCTTGCGTCGAACGCTGAAAATGTTACTTCCTTCATGACTGTTCCTTCCTTACCTGTTGTGCGAGCTTTTGAGCGGTTCGAATATCTTTAGCCTGGCTGGATTTATCTCCTCCGGCCAGCAGGAAAACCGTTACTGCGCCTAGTTGGGTGTAGTACACCCTGTAGCCGGGCCCGAAATGAAATCTCATCTCGTTAACTTTCTCGCCAACGGGTTTGATGTCTCCAATCATTGTTCCGTGTGCTTCGCATCGGGCTATTGCATGCAAAATGCGCCGCTGAGCATGTTTGTCTTTCAGCTCACCTAACCAAGCGTCAAACAAGCTACTGGAAATAATCTCCACACACCTAAGTGTAGCCTAAAAGCTACATGAGTCAAGAAGGGAAACACCTCTCATGGCCGACTCGTCTTTTGGCCTCAAGATTGGTTTGGAGGGTGAGCGGGAGTTTAAACGCGCGATCACCGACATCAACCGTGAAATGCGGGTACTCGGCTCCGAGATGAAGCTGGTCGCTTCCCAGTTCGACAAGAATGACCAATCTGCTGCAGCACTGACCGCCCGCAACCAAGTGCTGGGGCGTGAGATTGAGGCTCAGCGTTCCAAGGTCGAAACCCTGAGAAGTGCGTTGGAGAATGCTGCTTCTTCGTTTGGGGAGAATGATTCTCGCACGAAGAATTGGCAGATTCAGCTAAATAACGCCCAAGCCACCTTGAATGGACTAGAGGGAGAACTCAAGGAGAATAATGCTGCGTTAGCGAAGTTTGGTGATGAGGCTGACGGCGCGGGTGATGATGCTAAGGACGCTGCTAAGGATGCTGGCAGACTTGAGGGTGCGGTTGATGAGTTGGGCTCTGAGATGGACGACACCTCAGGCAAGACCCGCATCTTCGGTGATGTTCTTAAAGCCAACCTGGCAGCCGAGGCGATTATTGGTGGGGTTAAGGCTATCGGGCACGCCATCGGTTCTATCGCTAAGGGCTTCGGGGCGGCGATGAAGGATGGTGTGGAGTACAACGCCCGCATGGAGCAATACACCACCAGCTTCACCACGATGCTCGGTGACCAGGCGAAAGCGCAGAAACTCGTCAACGACCTTAAGCTCGAAGCCGCCCGCACTCCGTTTGGGATGGAGGATCTAGCCAAGGCCACCCAAACGTTGATGGGGTTCGGCATGAGCGCTGAAGAATCCCAGGTACGCCTCAAACAGTTAGGTGATATCAGCCAGGGGGATGCGCAGAAGTTCGAATCCCTCACGTTGGCGTTTGCTCAAATGAGCTCTACTGGCAAGCTGACTGGTCAGGATTTGAACCAGATGATTAACGCGGGGTTCAACCCTTTAGAGGAGATTTCCCGTAAGACCGGTAAAAGTATCGGTGAGCTCAAAGAAGAAATGGCTAAGGGCGCGATCAGTGCGGATATGGTTGCGGATGCGTTTGCTAGTGCCACAAGTGAGGGCGGCCGGTTTTATGGGGCGATGGATGCCCAATCCAAAACCTTCTCTGGCCAACTAGCTACGCTAAAAGACGGGGTCGATAACCTTAAAGGCTTATTGGCTGGAGGTTTGACCACGGCTTTGGCTGGCACGGTGATGCCGATGGTTAATGGTTGGGTCGATGAACTCACCGAAGCCTTCGAAACCGGCGGGGCACCAGCACTGATTGATACCTTCGGGCAAATCTTGCAGGAGGCGCTGGCGTTCATTGCTGAGCAACTCCCACAAGTTGTCGAAACCGGCATGACAATCCTGACCAGTCTCCTTGAAGGCATTATTGCTGTTCTGCCTTCCTTGGCAGAGACTGCCGTGACGTTGATTGTGGCATTGGTGGAAGCGATTATTGAGGCACTTCCGAGCCTGTTGGAGGCAGCGGTTCAGATTATCGCCACCTTGGTTGCTGGTATCGGCGAGGCTCTACCGGAGCTGATCCCGGCGGCGGTAGAAATGCTGATGACCATGATCCAGGGGCTCATCGATAATTTGCCACTTATTTTGGATGCAGCCCTGCAGTTAATTATTGGTCTTGCCCAGGGTTTGATTGCGGCTATCCCGGTGCTTGTTGAGGCTTTGCCGCAGATTATTCAGGGGCTGGTGGATTTCCTGATAAGTGCTATTCCGCAGATCATTCAAACCGGCATCCAACTACTCACCTCTTTAGTGAGCGCTCTGCCTGAGATTATTACTGCAATTGTTGCGGCTTTGCCACAGATTATTACGGCGGTAATTAACGGTGTGTTGGGTGCGATTCCACAGTTGATTCAATCTGGTGTCCAGTTGTTTGTGGCTTTGATTGGTGCATTGCCACAAATCATTACAACGATAGTCAACGCACTGCCGCAGATTATTTCTGCAGTGGTCTCGGCTATCGGTGGAGCCATACCGCAGTTAGTGCAAGCTGGCATCCAGCTACTGACGGCGCTTATTGGTGCGCTACCGCAAATTATTGGCACGATTGTTTCGGCTATCCCGCAAATTATTAGCGGTATCGTCAGCGCGGTGTTGGGTGGGGTTGGTCAGATGATCTCAGCTGGTGCGTCCCTGGTTTCTGGGTTATGGCAGGGCATCCAATCACTGGCGGGTTGGTTGTGGAACAAGGTATCTGGCTGGGTATCTTCAATTTGGGATGGGATTCTCGGGTTCTTTGGTATCCACAGTCCTTCCAAACAAATGGCGTGGGTTGGTGACATGCTCGTAGCAGGCCTCGCCGGAGCGATCACATCCGAGGGATACAAGGCAGCTGACGCAGCCACAGACATGGCCGCCGACACGTTGAGCGCCATGGACGAACTGAGCAGGGGCGTGAATGTGCCCGTCAGTATCGACGATGCCGACCTGAACCTACCGAGTATTAATCTCGAACCCGCCACCGCGCTTCGACCTAATACTGCCGCGACACCAAACAGGCCCGCGCCGGTGGATGTTGAGGGAATCGTAGATGCTACAGCCCGCCGAATCCTCGGGTCTTTGGATGTTCAAGTCGTGCTCAATGACGGAACACTGGTAGGCAAACTCGCACCCCGCATCGACACTCAACTCTCACGACTATCAAGACGCAGTAACCTAATCACGGCAGGAGTGTAAAGCGATGTATAGGTTTACACTCGACCACGAAACCTCCTCTCGGGATCTTGGTTTGCGGTTCACTGCTCCAGTTGAGATTCCAGCTGCCGCACGGCGGGTAGACGATATCGAAGTGAGTGGCAGAGCAGGTTCTTTAACCTGGTTCACCGGCTGGAAAGACACAGAAATCATCCTGCCGTTAGCTGTGCATGGAGGCGTGGAAGCTTACCGGCAAACATGCCTTGCCTTGATGGAGGCTTCAACGATCTCGTTTAGTGGTGAGCCTGGTCTATTCCGATACATAAAACATGTAGAGGTTTCGCCGCTTGCCCAGGAGATGGCTGGCTGGGGCATGTTCCAAGCCAACCTCACCTGCCAGCCGTTCACCTACCTCGCCACAGGGCTAAAACCGATCACCCTCACCAGCACGGCAACGATCATCAACCCTGGCCTGCTGCCATCCGATCCAGAAATAACCTTGTTCGGCACTGGGCAGCTGGTGCTGACGATCAATGGACAGCGCTACAAAGTCTCCTCACCAGCAGACCAGATCACGCTCGATTCGGCTCGCATGATCACTCACGTGTGCGGAAAAACCCAAACCGATGCTTTAAGCGGGTCTTTTCCGCAGCTTGCCGTCGGTGAGAATCACATAGAACTCGGTGCGGGCCTAGCGAAGGTAGCGGTTACTGGGAACTGGCGCACCCTCTAGTAAGGAGTAAAACCTATGATTTCGGTTCACAACCGTGTTGCTAAAACCTTCACCACTAATGGTTTGGCTGTTCTCGACCGCGAGATCATTGACCCGGTCGTGAGCGAGGAACTAGGCAGCCACTTCATGTTGTCGTTTAGTTACCCAGCTGATGGTTCAGCAGCCAAGCACCTGCGTCTTGAGAACATCGTCGCAGCACCCGTACCTAGCGTGGAGGATCGTCAGGGTTTCCGCATTACTGAGGTGGTCACCACGCTCGATGGAATGCTCGAGGTGACAGCTCATCACGTATTTTATGACCTAGCAGCAAACCTGATCGCCGACACCTACGTGGTCAACAAAACCGCCGCTGATGCACTCAAGCACTTACTCAATGCCGCCAACAACACACACGGCTTTACCGCCACTAGCTCCGATAATGTGTCGCGAGCTTCAGCTCGAATCGTGCGCCAACCGCTAGCCGCCGCGATCCTAGACTCCAAAGCCGACAACTCCTTCGTCTCTAGGTGGGGTGGTGAACTAGCCTTCGATAACTGGCACATCCACCACGCGCCCAGGCGCGGCAACGATAACGGCGTGGTGATCAGAGATCGTAAAAACCTGTCCGGATACGAATCGAGCCTGGAATACACCACCATAGTTACCCGGATTTTGCCGGTTGGTTACGACGGGCTGCTCCTACCTGAACTGTACGTGGATTCTCCACGCATAGGTGATTATGTTGCGCCGCGCATCAAGGTCATCCGTTATGGGCAGGTCAAAGCCATCAAAGACCCAGACAAGCCACGTGAGGACGAACTGCCCCTAGAGCAAGCTCACGCGAGATTGCGTGAACTAGCTAAAGCAGAGTTCTCTAGTTGTCATGTCGATCAGCCGGCGTGCTCATACAAGGTGTCATTCGTCGATCTGGCTAGCACTCGCGAATATGAGGGTTTTCGTGACCTAGAAACCGTGGCTCTCGGCGATACTGTGACGGTTCGCCACAGCGACCTCAATGTCGCACTGGCCGCCAGGGTCGTTGCCTACGATTACAATCCGCTGGCTGGCGAATACATCAGCATTGAGATGGGCAGCGTGGCGGGTAAGTTCACCGACATCACCCACGCTATTAATACCGCTCGCACTGAGGCTGCTGAAGCTAGCCAGGTGGCAGGTGTGGCGCTCGCGTCAGCTGATGGGAAGAACACCAACCACTACGGCACCACCCAGCCGACGCAGGCGCGTCTTGGGGATGTGTGGTTTAAAGACAACGGCGAGCAAATAGGAATCTGGATCTATAAGGCCACCGATACTGGTCAGGTAGGGTGGGTCAGTCTTGCCACCGACCTTAACCACGCGCTGGTGAGTGCTGAGTTAGAGCAAGCAAAAACCGAGGTTGCCCAAGCTAAACAAGCCGCTAAACAAGCTGGCGATTTGGCTGGGCAAGCCCAAGCTAGCGTAGCGAAAGCAACCAGTGATATAGCTGCAGCACGCAAACAAGCCGACCAGGCGGTCAAGACTGCTAGCCAGGCTAGTGAGGGCGTTGAGGGTTTGAAGATTACGCTGAGCGATAACCTGCAAAACGTGTGGGGATCTATCGCCATGATGAGCAACAACATCAACCTGCGTGTGACTAAAGGCGATGTCATCAACCAAATCAACATTTCACCTGAAACCATCCTCATCGACGGCAAACGGGTGCATATCACTGGGCAAACCATTATCGACAACGGAATTATCGGCACGGCGATGATTGCCGATGCGGCGATCACAAACGCTAAAATCTCTCAGCTGTCCGCAGATAAAATAACCACCGGCACCCTAGCAGCAGCCAGGATCGCCGCAGGCTCCATCACCTCCGACAAGTTGACCATCAGCAATGGGTTTATCCAAACAGTGATGATCCGTGATGCGGCTATAACCTCGGCGAAGATTGCTTACATAGATGCCAGCAAGATCACCACTGGGTATTTGAACGCTGCCAGGATTCAGGCAGGCTCTATTAGCGCCGATAAACTCGCGGCTAACGCGATCCAGGTTGGATTGGCGGGGTGGAATCAGAATATTCGCATCAGCCCCACTCAAATCTCTTGGTATAACGGTTCCCGGTTGGAGGGAACAATTAGTTCTCGGGGTATGCAGTTTTGGTATGGCGAGCGTTACGTCGGTGAGCTGTCGCGTGGTGGCAAAAAGAACAACGAAAACATTCAAGGCATCTCTATGTCACTAGCCAACCAAGGCGACTACGTGGCATGGACATACCAAACACAAGCGAACGGTACCTTCTACACGTGCTTGACGCTGGATCCTAAAGGCAAGTTCTACGGTTCAGCCGGCATCCATTTAGGTTCTGATCTGCGCACAAACGGTTACAAGTTCTACACCAATGGAAACCGCTATGTCACCTTGCAGGACGTGTCTTTGCAGGGGCGTGGTACGCATCCGGGCTGGGTGGGGCCAACCGCTTTGTCGAAGGTTGTGTTTCATACCTACGACGTCATGGTCGTTACCAACGGCTCGTTCTACAACATGACGAGATTATTCGACCGGGTTGGGGATTTGATGAACCGCGTTAACGGAATACTTGGGCTATTGAACCAAGGCTGGATTTCTAAAATCACCTCCCGCGCTGATGGCTCCATCTCCTGGACCTATTTCGACAACACCGGCTACCAGAAAATGTCCACCAATCTCGCATGAAAGGAAACCAACATGAAAATTCTTCTTCCCAATGATCAGCTCGCCGCGGTCACCGAACTGCTGGCTGGCATGTCGCTGAAGCCAGCCGCCTCACGTGCGCGCACCAAACTACTGCATTTGGTACGTGAAGCATCTACGCGCTTCGGGGTCGACGAATACGAACTAATCAGCCAATACGCAACCCTCGACGATGCTGGCAAGCCCATCATCAATACCGATGGAACATTCAGTCTCGCAACCCCGGAAAAAGCGCAAGAATTTTTAGCGGCTAGGAGTGAACTTTTTGAGTCTGTCGTCGAGGTTTCCGGGCCCACATACGGCCGTCACCTAGCCGATATTAAAGCTCTGCTTGATGGCTATGACGGTGAACTATCGGGAGCAGCGGCGGAGGCCTTCGACGTGCTTTACGATGCCGTCGCTGACGCACTAGCCAAGGAGACTGACGATGAGTGAAGAACCGATTGTTTCTATTCCCTCTGATCCCACACCAGCACCACCAGCACAACCTACCGACGAGAAATCAGGTGAGGCGGCTCGCCCGCGTGAAGCGCACCTCGATCTAAGAATGCCGATTTTAGAAGTGCTTACCAACCCCAATCTGCCGGACCTATAACCTCAAAGGTTATAGTTTCCAGCTACTTACGCCTGCCAGTTTTGGTGGGCATTTTTTATGCGCCCTACACCCTGTGTCGGGCGTTTTTCTTTGTCTTTTTGAAAGGAATCACTCGATATGTCCATTAAATCTATCTGGGTCACTATCCAAGGCGTAATCACCGCTATAGGTGCTTGGCTAGGAGCCTTCCTCGGTGGAGCCGACTCTCTGCTCTACGCGATCGTAGCCTTCACCATCATCGACTACGCCACCGGAGTACTAGCCGCTATTAACGCCCACAAACTATCGAGCTCGGTAGGGTTTCGCGGTATCGCCCGTAAAATCCTAATCTTCACCCTCATCGGACTAGCCCACTTATTGGACGTGCATGTTCTTGGCACCCCCGGAGTGCTACGCACCGCCACCATCTTCTTCTACCTATCTAACGAGGGCATCTCCGTCCTGGAAAACGCTGCACTGTTAGGTCTGCCGATCCCGGGCGGACTAAAACAAGCATTAGACACAATCAAGCAAACCGGTCAAAACCAGCCCGCCTCAAAAACCAGCTCAACACCACCGGCTAAGGCGAGCAGTCCAGATAAATACTCCCCGCCCATCCCTCAGGCAGGCCAGATTAATCCAGGCAAATATCTGCCCCAACATGCCCTCCCCGACGACACGGAAAAGCCATGAAAACCTGCTCGAAAACAATTCTTAAATTCCTGGCACTCCTAGCAGTCTTAACGCTACTTACCGCCGGGATCTGGCTCCTTTTCGCCTTATTCCTTTCATGGATAATGACCCCGCTTATCTACCTGATCGCACTTTTTATCTTGGCAACTGGCTAAGTCAGTTTACAAGGAACTATACGCAGACCACGAAACGGGGGCTGCTGACAACAAATAAAGGCTGACTATCAAGCACCGGGAAAGTGCGAGATATTCAGCCTGTTTTGTTGTCCGGGGTTTCCAAAGGGGCTTACCCCTTTGGAGATATTGCGGGTATCCACGATGCCCTTGCATAATATCAATGAGAGGATGGATTTGGAGGGGGCTGGAGCTTCATCAGGACGGTGAATCCTATCCCAACGACTATTTTGAGAGCCCTCACTATGACTTCATCAGCCGTTGTGACGGAGATGAGTGGCCGGAATAAAAGGAGGCGTGACGGATGTATATCAAAAAATACTGGCTCATGACGCGGATGCCCTGCTGGACAAAATGAACGGCATCAGCTTTGTGGTGGATCCTGACCGTCAGGATGCTATCACTCGTGGCACCCTTTCCAATGATGATTTTGACGGTGAGATGGACGATGCCTCCTACCATATCGAGAGCATTGAGGAGAAGGGTCTGTCCATTGACCCCATCAATGCCTACAACCATATGGCCATCTACTTGCGTTGGTGCATGGAGCATGATTTGATGGGCGAGGAATTCCTGAAAGAATACGGCGAAGTGGCCAAACAGGTCAAAGCCGACCCTGCCAGTGTGGACCTGCGGGCATTCATCCAGAATGAGTTGGACGGCTGCTTGTTCTCTGTGCTATTCGATCAGAGAGGTCGTGCTTTTGCAGGCAATTACTATGGAAAGGGCGACAGCCCCTACTATCCTGCCGATGTTGATGACAACGCCCTCCGCTTCTTCGGCCCGGAGCGGTATCACTCCAATGAGTTCCAAGATGAAGCCTACCTGTTCATCCCCTTTGACGAGGACTACTACCAGGCCATGGCAAAGGTGATCGAGGAACGCTTCACCAACTGGCAGGGACAGGACTTCGACGAGGACACACTGGAGCCCTCTGAACTGGCTGAGGCGTTGATGGAGTATCTGGACTGTGAATGCACCTATTTCCCCTCCATGAAGGACGATGATCCCATCATGTCGGCATACAGCTATGCCAAACGGGAAAGTGTCAAAGAAGGCTTTGTGCCGGTACTCATCAAGGCGGATGACGAAACGCTGCTTGAGTGTCTGGTGATGAACGCCGACCCGAAGAATGATGCAGACATTTACGAATTTGACCTCAAAACTGTAACGGAGTACCGGAAGAAGATGCTCTCCACCTCCTTCAAAGACGGAAAGGCGGTTTTGCAGGAATTGACCGGCCAGCGCAAGGAAGAAGCCGAGGATGACGATATGGACTGGGATGAGGAAATCCTGGGCGAGATGGAAGGCGGCTATGAGAATAACCGTTTTTCCTGCTACTGGGATTCCGACACTGATATGACCTACCCTCTCATTCTGGCGAAAATCCCGGTCAAGAACCCCTGGGAGATCTTTGCCTACCTGCCCTTCGGAAACTGGAACGACTGTCCTGACACACCCCAGCTGATGGCAGCGGCCAAATACTGGTTCGAGCAGCACGGCGCGGTGCCTGCCGCCATGAGCCACGACGAACTGGAGTTCCTGCTCCCGGCCCCCGTTCCCAAGGAGAAGGCCGTGGATTCAGCAGTGGAGCTGTACAGTTTCTGCCCGGATGTGATCGACCAGGGGCCGGAGGACGCCACTGTGGGCGCGCTGGCGGATGTGCTGCGGCAGTCCACTGTCTGGTATCTCTGGTGGGATTGATGGGATTCCCGCGCCCTCTGGAACGGAGGAAGATCTTATGGACCAAAAAAACCTGACAGCAAAGCTCCTGGACCTGGTCGAAGGCCGGGAAACACCGGAAAGTTGGCGGAACTGGTGGGACGAGCATGAGCCGGAACTGGAAGCCCTGCTGAGTCGGGGTGAATTCCTGAAACTGAAGCCCTGCCGACACGGCTTTCAGTGGGTCCCGGTGTTTGGCAGCCAAAAGGGAGCCATCGCCATTCTGGAAAAGAGCGGCATAGCATTTGAAGCCAGCAATCTCTACCAGGAGCGGTATCTGGCCGAGCTGGACGCTTTCTGCAAGGAACAGGAGCGGGTGCAGCGGGAAAAGCAAAAGGAATTCAAGGCCAGCCACCCAGAACTATTTGGCCAATACCCCAACTTTTGCAAGGCATTGGCAAAGGTGCTGGACCCCACGGATAAAATCCAGCCTGTCGCCGCGGAGGAACAGATCAGGGATCAAGAAAGCGTGCTGGACTTCACGCTCCCGTCCCAGGTGCGGAAGTTTTTCCTGCTGACCGCAGGTATCAATGTATCCACTGGCGTGATTCTTACCCTTTCCGGGATGTTTGATCTGACCATCCATGGAGAGCGGTATTGTGTGCTGGGCGAGTTCTGGAAAGAAGCGGACGGCGACCAGCTCCTGCTACGCCCCGGAGAGGATACCATCTGGTACTACGCCCATGAGCAGGACAAGGTAAGGCGCCTCTGCAATGATATGACAGAACTGCTGGAGAAGAAACTGGCGAGGTATCTCAATGAACGCTGAAAACATCGCCCATGAAAAACGCTATCGGGACTGGTGGGCGCAGTATGATGCTATGTTTGCTCCGGAGAACCGATCTCCTCAGCAAGACGAGCAGTTTCCGCTGACGGATGGGTATTCCATCCGCTCCAAAGCCTACCTTTATGTATGACGGCGATCTACATCTCTGCGGCAGTGAAAGCGAACTGCTGAACAATGAGGGCAAGGTGCGGTATCTTGGCGTAATCTGGACACGGATGGTGAATTCTGCTCCCTGTTTCGCCACCGCAACGGAAAGCACTATCTAATCTCCCGAATGGGTGATTTTTTATTTGAGAACGCCCCAGCAGATAATCAACAGTCACTTCATAAAACTTTGCCAACTCAATAAGGGCATAATGGCTGATGTCCTTGAAATTATCCCCCTCATAACTGCCCAACGCAGACTTGGAGAGGTGCGTCTGCTCCGCAAGCTGTTCCAGCGTCAGCCCACGCTCCACACGCAGTTCTTTCAATCGTTATTGTATGGATAGTTCCATGCACTCCCCCTCCTTGTCTGTTTATGTTACCTGTCATATCAAAGTTTGTTCAGATACCCGATTTCATCTAATTCTGCCTTAATCTCGTCCCATTCACTACGCTTGGGGTTTAATGCAACAATCATCTCTTTTGTCACCGGCACCCCGTCTGCAAGCTGGCGCACAACTTCCAAAGGCAGGTCGGCGGGATAAAACCACTTCCCGTATTCCACATAGGTCTGCGGATTACCATCAATCATAGAGAGTAAATCCCTGGAAGCGTCCTCACCAGCCATAGGATTACAGTGCCAAACAACGCCATCTTCCGTCCAGACGCAAAAAGTGCTTTTCATCTTTTTGACTTCTCTGCTATTCATAAGCTTTTGCAAAGCGGAAGGCATTCCATTTGTCAAATCCTCTATCCGAGGGAGTTTTTCTTCCCAATCGTAAAGTTCAGAATCTACACCATTGATAACACAGCCTTCAGATGTGAACATGATAATCATGCTTTGCTCACTGCCATCGGTAGCCCAAAATGCTTCTTTTCCCTTTCTCCATATGGGATTGTATGTATAGTGACGGACGAAACTCCATTCCTTCTCTAACATGATGATGTCCAAAGCTGCAAGCCCTTTGCAGGAAGCCTTTAGGCGATTTACATCAGGTAATCCAGACAAATTTTTCGTTGAAATCATATCGCCACTCCTTTCAAACTTTAATTGCCATCCAAGGACTTTCGTTATTACCACAATTCCGAGAGCATGGAAATAGAGAGTTTTCCGAGCTGATTTCCGACCTTATGGATGTACGGGGCGGGCGGTCTTTCAGGTGTAGACTTAGGGTAGTTCATCGATGAGCTGCACCTTGAAAAATGAATGACCGTCCGAAAAGGAATACCCAGGCAGGGGAAGCACCGCAACGAGCCAGGGGCTGTCCTCAGCCTATGGGACAAAATGTCCCGAACCATTTTGATAAGCAAGCGTACTTTTCAACCTTTACCCTTTTTGAAAGAACCACTACCACGATAAGTGTTGACAACACAGGTAAAGACTTGTCCACAGTGTTTGCACCGTACCATGTGAACCATAATTTCATCCGCCCAGCCATCTTCGGTCTTTACCTGATTCAACGGGCAAGTGGATTCTTCCTCAAGCAGTTCAAAACCGCCATTTGTCACAAGCTGTTGGATGTATTCGATACACGCCAGATAATCTTTCGGTGCGTTAAATCTCTTCCATTTCTGAATATTATGACAGTAGTCACACATTGCAACTCCCTCCATAACCAAATTTTTCTAAATTTTGAAATGGGCGGGAAGCCATTTTAGGGCTTTCCCGCCTTGCTTACCCATCAGCAAAGACGGGCGAGGCTGTCAACGGCGGCGCATTTATGCGCCGTTCATCTTGACCGTTGACTGGCTCGACTGGCTTTGCTATCTCCCCCGATAAACTGAAAGTTTTAGATCAGTCCCACACGATCTCCAAACAATCGAAGTTATCTGGAATTGGTGGTACGCACGAATAAGTATTTAATTCAAATGCCTCTATTGTAATTACTCCATCAGAGCATAGCCATTCGCAATTTACTAATTTTTCTAATTCCGCAGGCAAAATGGTTGTGCAAATCACGATTGTATCTCCTGCAAGAACTAATTCTTCTTTCCCATTGTTTTCTACGATTCCTGTATCATCGTGGAGAGCAACACGCACCCATGCTATGTCAGGCATTAACTCAATCTTTTGTAGCATATTTCGTATTTCAGAAAGCGTTGGACGGCCAAATCCCCATTGGTTCGGAGCAATGGAATCCTCCTCTGTGTTTCCATCGAAAAATTCATCAAGCGTTAGTAATGGCAAGCGTTCTTCATTTTCTTCCAATATTTTTTTGAATGTATTCAGCTCTGTCATAGTCACAATTCTCCTCGCAAATCAGAATTAGTTGATTTTATCCTCTCCCCGGATTTTCTTGTTTTTCCGTTCTTCTAACTCCGCTCATCTTGACCGTTGACTGGCTCGGCTGGCTTTACTATCTCCTCGATAAATGGGAATTTTTCTTTTTTATTCGTCCAAAGCGTCACAAAGCTTGTCCATAATTTCAGAAAGAGCAGCTGGAATTCCTTCTTCCCAGTTTGGACTTTCTAAAACTTCTCCATCTAAAGCCATATACATCTCTTTAGGTATCTCTCTTTTCATTTCCTCTACGCCAACTTCTTCTGTCCAGTCATAATCTGAATTATATGGATCATTTTTAGGGTCAAAAGCATATTTTTGATTTTTGTAATATCCTGAAATATAGTTTTTTTTCAAGAGTTTCAACAATATCAAAATCTTCTAAAGCCCAGCTGCTCTCTTCTGCACATTCTTTTCTATTTTCATATTTCTTAAAAAATTGAGGATCCATATACCAATATAGGAATAGAGCTGTTCCCTTGTCAGTATCAGGCTGTTCTGCTATCCATTTGATAACTTCCTTAGAATTATCAAAGTTCCAATCTATTGCTAAAAGTTGCCTTTCTTTTGGAGAGTTTTTCTTTAAAGAATTTATAATTAACTGTTTTTCTAACTCAACAAATTCATTTTCGTCAATCTCTACATTTTCCCAATCAAAATCTTCTCTTAAAATATCTTCAATTTTTAACATCAAAATACCTCCTAAAATTCATATTTGCTGTTCTCCTACTTCTGCCCCCGTTGTGGATTTAGATTTTTCAGCAAGTCCGATTTCCCCGCAATCTGTTTCAGACACTTCCGCTCTTCCTCTGTCATTTTGCTTAATTTCAGTTTAAACCAACCAAAAAAAGAAAAGGAGAACCCAAAATGAAGAACTGGAACACTCTAGAAGCTGACCTGAACCTGCTAATGAACAAACACTTCACCAAAGGCAGACAAGGCCGATCCATCAACAAAATCATCCTGCACCACAACGATGGCAACCTTTCCATACAAGGATGCTGGAACGTATGGCAAACCCGACCTGCCTCCGCGCACTACCAAGTAGAAACCAGTGGCCGTATCGGCCAACTCGTCTGGGATAGGGATACTGCCTGGCACGCGGGAAATTGGGTAGCCAACACCACCTCGATTGGAATCGAACACGCAGACGCATCCACCCACCCCTACCGTATCTCCGATGCCTGCCTAGAAAACGGGGCGCACCTGGTAGCCGCCCTGTGTCACTACTACAAGCTCGGCCGGCCCGCCTGGGGCAAAAACATATTCGGACACCGCGACTTTTCCGCAACCGAATGCCCCGCATCCATAGCTGGATCCCAACACGGCGCTTACATGGCCAGAGCCGGCTACTGGTACGACCAAATGACCTCCAGCAAAACATCCACCCCAGCAGCGGCACCTACCTCGAAGCCCGCGCCTAGTGGCTGTAAGAGCATCGACACTCTCGCACATGAAGTCATCAATGGTTCGTGGGGTAACGGGAATGACCGCTACCAGCGCCTCACTGCGGCTGGGTTCGACTACGACGCCGTGCAAGCCCGCGTCAACGAAATCCTCGGGTTCAAAGCCAAACCCGCAGGCAAGAGCATAGAGACCCTGGCGCGCGAGGTGATTCGTGGGGATTGGGGTAACGGGCAAGAACGCTACAACCGTCTCACCAATGCTGGCTACAACTATCAACAGGTACAAAATCGCGTGAACCAAATCCTCAGCTAACCAGCAAATTAGCCCGCTGGATTCTAAGAGCCGCCTCAGCGAGACTTCACTGTCTTGCTGGGGCGGCTCTTTTTGTTTTCCCTGTTTATATTTCGTGCTTCTCGAAGCCCTCCTTATAGGAGGAATAAGCGATGATTGACCCGATTCAAAAAGAGGCGATAGTAAAACTCAACCAGCAAGGGATGACTGCGGCGATGATTGCGCGACTTCTTGGGCTAGAGCCAAGCAGTGTTCGCAGTCATCTGGCACGAAACCCCCATAAGCGCCCACAAAACCAAGGTATGGAGGATGGTCGCTGGTGTCGTTGGTGCGGTGACCCCATAGCGACTCAGGCGACTGGCAGACCTGCATCTTTTTGCTGCAGCGAGCATAGGCGGGCTTGGTGGGCGAAACATCCCGAAGCGAAAAACCGTGACGCCACCTACACCTTCACCTGTATCGGCTGTGGCACCACGTTCACCGCGTATGGGAATAAACATCGACGCTACTGCCGCCATGAATGCTACGTAACTCATCGGAGCAAGAAATGCCCGCGATGAGCGCACCCCAGTTTACTCGGGAAGCCACCTACCGAGCCACCATGCTGGCAGCCACGAAAGCAGCCAAGGCAGGGATACTCACCGATACAGATGTGAGCCACATTCGAGGTGGGCTGATAGCCCGCAATCTTCCTCCGATTGGGCGGCTGCATACGGCGCTAGTACTGGATAAAACAGGCGTTCAGAGTGATATATAGACACACCGGACTTGATACAAGGAGACGCGCATGGAGATCTGCAAACTACCACCCAAACCCGCCCAACTACGGCTCACGCGGGTGGCGGCATATGTACGGGTCTCACGCGAATCCGAGCGCCTCACTCACTCGTTCTCTGCCCAGGTTTCTTACTACAACAAGCTCATCACGAACACCCCGGGCTGGGAATACGCCGGGGTCTACAGCGACTACGCAACGACAGGTACATCTACCACGGGGCGCGGCGAGTTCAACCAGATGATCGAGCAAGCACTCGCAGGGAGTATCGACATTATTCTCACCAAATCCATCTCGCGGTTCGCTCGCAACACCGTCGACCTACTCACCACTGTGCGAGCATTGAAAGCCGCTGGAGTTTCAGTGCGTTTTGAACGTGAAAACATCGACACCGCCAACGCTGAAGGCGAAGTCCTCCTCACTTTACTAGCCTCGTTCGCGCAAGCTGAATCCGAATCTATCTCGGCTAATGCGAAGTGGGGAATCCGCAAAAAATACAAGGATGGACTGTTGCATTCGCGCCACCCCTACGGATACCACTACCACCACGGCCAGCTCGACATTATTGAAGAAGAAGCCGTGATTGTGCGGCGTGTATTCAGCGAGTTTCTTGAAGGTATCAGCCCAGAGAAAACCTGCAAACAAATGAACCAAGAGGGTTTGCGTTCACGTGGTGGCGGCAAGTTCAGTGCCTCGGTGACCCGCGATTGGCTGGAGAACCCCACCTATATCGGTACCGCAATCTTGCAACAGTACTTCAGTGCTCACGCCGGAGATAACACACCAACTCTGAATCGTGGCGAGCTGGATAAATATATTGTGGAAGACTCCCACCCGCCGATTATCGAGCGTAGCGTTTTTGACGCCGTTCAAGCAGAGCTAGCCAGGCGGCGTGCCACGGGCGGACGCGGCTTGACCCCAACCGGTGGGAGTAGCGCTCTTACGCACCGTATCACCTGCACTATCTGTGGCAGGAACTATCATCGGCGTACCCGCCGCTTGGCGCACTCGACTTATAAATACTGGTGGTGTGAGAGCGCCACGAAAGGCAAGGGCAACCCCTGTCATGCTCATCAACTACGAGAAGAAAACCTGCACACCATCATCAAGCGCCTGCTTGGGCTTCATGCTTGGGACGACCAGCAGGTAGTTGATCGGATCGAGCGGATTGAGGTCTGCCCGAACTGGCTCCTGACCATCCACCTCAGTAGTGGGAACACTGCCACGGTTGATTACCTCACCGGTGAGGAGGTGACTGCCTGATGCCACGGATTACCACTATCCCTGCCACCAAACCCTTACACTCCACTACGACCACGATTAGTGGCCAGCAGCTACGCCGCGTTGCTGGCTATGCTCGCGTCTCCACCGACGATACTGACCAGGCGAACTCGTATGAGGCGCAGGTGGATTATTACGAGCACTACATCAAAAACCACGACGGCTGGCAGTTCGTTGCTATTTACACTGATGAAGGAATCTCTGGCACTTCCACGAAACACCGGGAGGGATTCAACCGCATGATAGCTGACGCTCTCTCAGGAAGAATCGACTTGATCGTCACCAAAAGCGTCTCCCGGTTTGCTCGCAATACCGTCGACTCCCTCACAACGGTGAGGAAGTTGAAGGATAAAGGTGTGGAGGTGTTTTTCGAGAAAGAAAATATCTGGACACTCGATTCCAAAGGTGAACTGCTAATCACCATCATGTCGAGCCTTGCCCAAGAAGAATCCAGATCTATCTCCGAGAACGTCACGTGGGGTCACAGGAAGCGTTTCCAAGACGGCAAAGTTTATATGCCCTACGGCAACTTCCTCGGATACGATCGCGGCGAAAACGGCGAGCCCGTAATCAATCCTGAGCAAGCCGAAACAGTGCGCCGCATCTACCGCCAATACCTCGAAGGCATGAGCATTCCACAGATCGCAGCCTCACTAGACGCTGACGGAATACTGACCCCTCGGCGTAAACACAAATGGAGCCACACCACCATCCACTCCATCCTCACCAACGAGAAATACAAAGGCGACGCACTCTTGCAAAAGCGTTTCACCGTAGATTTCCTCACCAAGCAGCGCAAAGCCAATGAAGGCGAAGTCCCACAATATTACGTGACCGGCTCCCATCCAGCCATCATCGACCCTGAAACCTGGGAACTCGTGCACTACGAGCTAGCAAAAAACACGAACCAAGGCCGACGCGAGCGTGCCTTCACCGGTATGGTCTACTGTACCCACTGCGGCTCAGCCTATGGCAGCAAAACCTGGCACTCCACTGATAAATACCGGGCTATCATCTGGCAATGCAACCACAAATTCTCCACACCCCACCCCGCCAAAATGCCGATCCTACGCGATAATCAGCTGCAAACAATCTTCCAAACAGCGCTCGCCCAGATCATCGAGCAACGCGGCCTCATCGACTGGAAACTCTTGCAAACCATACTCACCGACACCAGCGAGCTGGAAACCAAAGCTGCTGAGCAAGCTGCTGAAATCGAGATTGCCACGAAACTGATCGAGCAAGCTATCAACACGAATGCGCATCAATCCCAAAACCAAGACGACTACCACCAGCGCTTCAAGAAGCTGGAACAACGCCAGCGCGAAGCCATCGACGCCTACGAAGCAACCACGGCGGAGATTGAGCGTCGCACAGGCATCAAAGCCACACTCAACCACTACCGGCGCACCCTCACCACACTAGACAGTGTAGGCGACTTTAGGCCCGCTACCTTCCACGCCCTGTGCCAACGCATCGAGATAGCACCAAGTGGCAAAGCAACCGTGATCTGGAAAGACGGAACCAGCACACCAGAGCAATAGCGCCAAAGCCCAGAAATCAAAAGCCAGCACCAATCATTTCAAGATAAGCGTCACGTGGGTATTAACCCAGAAAAAGCGACTAAGAATTCTATTTCTTAATCGCCTTGTATCTTCAGTATTTAATTTTATTCAGCTCGACAAACTGGGAGTTGTATGTAGCAATTTATTTAAAGCAATTCGACATCAATATTTTCAGCATCAAAAATTTCCTTTACTTTATCAAAATCGCTGCTCATTATTGTTGCTTTTCTAAGATTTGGAAATTGACTTAATTCTGAAATAGTCACATTATTTAAATCAAAACAGTCATCTTCTCCATCCCACTGTGGAATTATATTCATATATACTTCATTTCCACCATCCATGTAGATTTGTTCCACATACTGTGCAAATTTCTTTGGAATAGAAATTTCTCTAAAGAAATTAAGGGCTGGTTCTATTACAGTATAACTGTCTGTATCTATCTCTTTCTCTTTGTATTTATCAGCAAAATCATAAATATCAAAACGAGGCTCTAATAAATTCAACTCATACATCAACACTTCAACTATAGCCAGTTTGAAATTCAAATTATCAAAGTACAATATTTCTTCTGTATTATTATCACTATATTCTCTCAAAAACTTTTCTTTTTTGACATCTTTTACTTTATCTAATTCAAATTCTTTTTCCCTTCCAAAAAGTCCGAATAAACCCATTCTTCTCTTCCTCCAATCATTATATTTAAGAACAATTTATTATTCAGTTAGACAAACTGGGATTTAAAGTTCTCTGATTATCCATTTAGCCTCTTGATTTTTCCTTGTTGCGCAACATCCACAAGGCATTTCTACCAAAGTTCCTATCGAATTATCTAACTCAAATACAGACTGTAAAGAAACTAGTTTAGCGTCCTCTGCTTCGTGTGTTTTTCCGCATAAGAATTGCCACATACCTTTTGTACTCACTTTTGGATACAAAAGTGTGAGTGCAAACAGAACCCCTCGGGTTCCGAGTTTTACTAGGTAAAACGCGGAAAACGGGGGGTTTCGTGCGTTCAGGGTGGGTTCGGGAGTAGAGGACGGGAGTTCAGTTGAGATGCTCCAGCGGGGATTCGGGTTAAGGTTTTCTTGATTAAGTGAGCCCCTTGGAAGATAATGGGGGGGATTACCGTCTTGCTCCTTTACGTAACGAAGCGCAGGTTTTAGCACATCGAATGAAGATGGTCGAGAACTGGCGAGGAAGAGCAAAAGTATGGATATTTTGCAGCAGTGCCAGCAGTGGCATGAAGAAGAACAACACCAGAAAATCGTTGACGCGTTGGAGGCAGTTCCCGAGGCTGAGCGGACGGCGCAGATGGATATGGATTTGGCGCGTGCTTACAACAATCTGGCTGATGTTGGTGAGTTAGCGGGCATGAAGCTACTTCGCCGGGCGTTGGAGTTGATGCGACCACACGAAGGCGAACTGGGCGATACATATTCGTGGAATTTCCGCATGGGCTACGCCTTGTATTATCTGGATCAGGAGGGGCGTGCCCTGCCTTTTTTGGAGAAGGCTTTGGAACTGCATCCTGGTGATGACCCACGCTTCAACACCAGGCAGGAAATTGAAGAGCTTATCGACTCCTGTAAGCGCGTCATTGTGCTGCCACGATTTTCGCAGTGTTTCCGGGAGCGGGTGGAGGGCTGCTGGCAGGCTTTCGCCTCAGTGGAAGCAGAAATCCGTCAGGAGTTGATCGAGGATGAGGACCACATACGGGGCTCAGAAATCGTGGGTCGCGTTCACGATATTCTCGCCTTGGCTTTCGATGAGATTACTATCGAGATGGGCTTTAACGGCGGAAAGTTTGAGTTGACCCTTACTCCAGAGGGCGACAGGGTCAAGTTGTTTGAGCTGGTGTATTTCCAGAACCACGCACCTAGTGAAGTATTAGCGCATTGGAATGTTGTGGTGGGTCGTCAGGCTTGTGGACGCATCGGCTTGCGCACTGAGGATGGGTGGGAGCTTAACACCGATGATGTCCAGATCTGGGTGGAGCAGCTAGGAGAACACAGCTTCACTATCTCTACCTACTGCGAGAAGCTACTGCCGATGCTTGGCGAGGAAGAAGGTCGGGCGTGGTGGTTGATCTCCACGCTCACCGACCAGACGTTGGGCGAGATCTCACACATGCGTTACATTGACGGCTTTGACGTGTTGCGCGAACCGAAATCTGAACCTTCGATTCTGCTTTCTGAACTTCCGTCCAAACTGGCAGAAACAGGGATCGAACTCTCTGCCAATCCGCAAGCCTTGCTCGATTCCTATATCGGGTATGAGATGCAGCCCGATGAGGGTCCGGAGGCTGACTGGCGGTTGGACGTGATGGCTGGTTCTACGTGCTGCCCTCAGCTAATCAACGGCTATCTCAATAGCGATGATGTTTACGTGGATAATCTTCATTCTGACGGTGCGGTGGCAGGGTTCTTGTGTTATCCCTTGGAGTCTTTGCGTGATAACGAAAGCACTCAGAAGATTTTTGATTTTAGGGATTCTTTAGAAGCAGCGCTCACCAGCGGGGACGGCGCGGAGATTCTCACTCTTACTGGCGGCGCTACTGGACTGTACTGCGGCTATGTCGATTTCATTGCCTGGGATATCAAAGCAGTTCTTGAAAGAGCGCACGAGTTCTTTGAGCACAGCGAGATTCCGTGGGCTAATTTCCACACCTTCCGCCGCGCAACAGCCCCGGTAAACTTGAAAGATTAGGAACATGATTCGGCCAGTGAGGCGGAAGAAAGCGGTCGATTGGGTGAGTTTGCTGGCTCGGTGCTTCTTTCTGCTGCGCAGTGGGACAAGGAGCAGTTCATTCGCGACCTGTACGAGCAATGGGGAATCGTGGATCAGGGGTCGGATAAGTCCGAGGAAGATGACGATACTACTGTGCTGATGCAGGTTGATGATATGCGGCTTGTGGTGTCGTTGTTCGATTTCCGTATTCCCGATAATGAAGCCGAGCTTAACGCCGAGAACAACTACATGTGGCCGGAAGCTGTTGAGGTAGCGGGGGCGCATCAAGCGCATATCATGGTCGCTGTGTTGGGTGAGGAGTCTAGTCTTCTCGAAAAGGGCAAGCTGTTTACCAAAGCGCTGGCCGTGTGCTGCAAACAAGAATATGCCACTGGTGTTTTCACCAGTGGAGTGGTATTTGAGCCTCGCTTTTATGAGGGCTTTGCCGAGATGATGAAAGAGGAAGATCGCCTACCCATTTACAACTGGATTTGGTTCGGTTTGTATCACAACGAGTGCGGCATGAACCATCATCTTCATCATGTGATACAAATAAAATTGGTTCATCTCTATTTATTACATGACTACATAAAATAGCTGCTGTATTTGGCTCATCATAAAAAGGAAACATCATAAAAAGGAAATTTCTGCTCTACCATTTTAGCATTTTCAATTCATTTTCTTTTCCGAAAAAACCGTCTATTATTTCATCTGAAAGATAATATTTATTTTTAAAATATGTTACGATAGCTAACTGAAAATCATTAAAGCCGTCATCATCTCTACAGAATGTTTCTGAACTCACGTCTAAAATAAGATTATGCAATTTATTATAATCGTACAAAAATTTTTCTGATAATTCTTTTTTTGAAACCTTTTCTTCATTTGGGAAGTTTCCGCTTGCTTTAATTTCAAATGGATACACTTTGCTACTTTTTTTCGTTTTACGAGATTCAACTAATATACAAGTTGAGCCATATGTTATAACAATCCCCGGTGTTGTGTCTCTAAATTGTGCAAATGAAATATGATCCAGCTCATCTTTTTCCATAGCATTTTTTATAACTAATTCTTTTCTATAAGGATTATGGATATTCCAACTAAATTTGTTTTTATAATCTGTATATTCACTTATAATATGTAATATATCAGCTAAAGAATATTGCATCGGCAAATACATCGATAACCTAGCTTTATTATGCTTATCGTATAAGCAAAAAGTTATATATTTTGTTATTATACTTTTCATCATTCTCTCTTTCCAGTTCTTCGGTTTTTAACTTTGGTAGAAGCTTCAAAACCTTTGATCTAACTGAACTATTTACCTCTGCCATTATTATGACACGAGACCCAGCACACCAGAGCAATAGCAGCAAAGCTCAAAACCCAAAAGCCAGCACCGATCATTTCGGTTGCTGGCTTTCTATTGGGCTAATGCCCATTTGGGTATTAACCCAAAATATCCCCAAATTTAGGTATTAGCCCCAAATAGAGGTTCCAGCAGATAGCTATTAGAGCCACGCAAAACAAAAGGGCTGACCACCGTTCAGGTAGTCAGCCCTATTTTTATGCTTGTGAGCAGGACTTTTAGATTTTGCGCACGTTTTCAAATTTTGCGCGCACCTTTGCGCAAAACCCTAGTTTTGCGAAATTGTATCAACTCAGTGTGCTCGTAGTGGAGATGAAGGGGATCGAACCCTCGGCCTCGGCGTTGCGAACGCCGCGCTCTCCCAACTGAGCTACATCCCCATTTCGGTGAAACGCTTTGCAGTAAGCAGCAAGCAACTGCCAAGCAAGCAAAACTTTACAGCAGGCAAAGACTTATAAACGCGAATGCCATTATCACTCTCACACTCTGTGCTGTCAAACCAGTACGAAAAAATCTTGCGAACACAACCAGAGAGCTATAAAAGAAGCGCTAAGAGACCGCATGAAGAGCGCAGAGAAAAATGTAGAGAAGCTGCATTTTTTCTTTCGTGGTTATCGTCTAGAAATATTACTTAGATACTTTAGGGATGCAACAATCACATGCACATATTCATACAGCCGTGCCATACTTTTTGCTGTGCGTTTTGCAATAATAAACCACGGTTGTACATAAGCAAAACTTTGCAAGGGAAAGTGGGTTTCATATGCTTAAAAACAGGGTCTCGGAAGAGTTTGGCAGTCTTGTATTTAGCGATGTTGTAATGCAGGAACGTCTTCCTAAGCCTACGTATAAAGCGCTTTCCAAGGTTATCCACGAAGGTCGTGCCCTTGACCTGGACATTGCAAATGAAGTAGCACATGCCATGAAGGAATGGGCACTAGAAAAAGGTGCAACCCACTACACCCATTGGTTCCAACCGCTCACCGGCATTACGTCCGAGAAGCACGACAGCTTTCTTACACCCAAGCGCGATGGTACAACCCTCATGACCTTCTCGGGAAAAGAACTCATTCAAGGTGAGCCCGATGCATCGAGCTTTCCCTCCGGTGGCTTGCGTGCCACCTTTGAAGCCCGCGGATACACTGCTTGGGATCCCGGTAGCCCTGTCTTTATTAAAGATGAGGTTTTGTGTATCCCTACCGCGTTTATCTCCTACACGGGAGAAGCACTGGACAAAAAAACTCCGCTTTTGCGCTCTATGGTTGTCCTAGACAAACAGGCTAAACGTGCGCTTGCCCTGTTTGGCAAAAATCCTGTTCGCATAGCTACCACAGTTGGTCCCGAGCAGGAATACTTCCTCATCCGTGAGGATGACTTTGCTGCTCGTCCCGATTTGATTATGACGGGTCGCACCCTTTTTGGTTGTGCTCCCGTTAAGGGCCAGGAGCTGGAAGAGCACTATTTTGGTGCTATCCGTCCTACCGTCAATGAATTTATGAAAGAGCTGGATGACGAGCTGTGGAAGCTGGCCATCCCTGCACGGACCAAGCATAATGAGGTTGCCCCTTGCCAGCATGAGCTTGCTCCTATTTTTGAAGAGGGCTCTGTTGCTGTCGATAATAACCTGCTCACCATGGAAAAGATGCGCCTGCTTGCCTCTCACCATAACTTGGTATGCCTACAGCATGAGCGTCCCTTTGAATACGTAAATGGCTCTGGCAAGCATGACAACTGGTCCATGACTGCAGACGGTAAGAACCTGCTCGATCCTTCCGATAACCCCGAAGAAAATCTGCAGTTCCTCGTATTCCTTACCTGCGTCATTGCCGCAGTAGATAAGCATGCAGACCTATTGCGCGCCAGCGTTGCTTCTGCTGGCAATGACCATCGTCTAGGTGCTAATGAAGCTCCTCCTGCTATCATCTCCATCTTCTTGGGCGATGATCTTTCTGGCATTGTGAGTGGCATCATCCATGGTGAAAGCCTTAGCTCTGCCAATCGCACCAAGATGGATTTGGGAGTGCCTCAGCTAGCAGACATTACCCAAGACACTACAGACCGCAACCGTACGAGTGCATTTGCCTTTACCGGTAATAAGTTTGAATTCCGCATGTGCGGAAGCCAACAAAATATCTCTGATTCCAATACGGTACTCAACACTGCTGTAGCAGAACAACTGGACAAATTTGCCACTGATTTAGCCCATGCTACCCAAGATGATTTTGTTACTCAAACCATGGCTTGGATTAAGCAAAGCCTTACGGAGCATCAGCGCGTTATTTTTGATGGCAACGGCTATTCCGATGAGTGGACGCAGGAAGCTCAGCGTCGCGGCTTGCCCAACTACCCCACCACACCTGATGCGCTTCCCTGCTTAATTACACAAGACAACATTGATTTCTTTGCTCAATATGGCGTGCTTAATGAGTCTGAGCTGCGCGCTCGCTACGTTTCCTATGCAGAGCAATACGCCAAGCTTATCAATATTGAAGCTAATACCATGAGTTATATGGTGCGCCACATGTATCTTCCCGCCCTTATCGACTACTCTGGTGACATTGCCGCCGGTGTAGCCACTAAGATGGATCTGGGTCTTAAAGCGCGTGCCGAGAAGGACATGATTGTGCGCCTCACTGATGGCATTGATCTTATCTACGACGCTGTGGATGAGCTGGAGCAGCTCAATGCCCAAGCTGGTGCCATTTCCAACGTTGCCGAACAAGACAACGCCTACCGCGACACCGTTTTGCCCGCTATGAGCAGGCTGCGCGATGCGGTGGACACCATGGAGCAACTTTGCAGTCATGACTTCTGGCCTGTTCCTTCTTACAACAAGATGCTCTTTTACATCTAAGATTGCAGGTATGTAGCAGGCATGGCACAGGCTGTTGAGAATAACGAGCATCACGTATCGGAAGAAGCGCAAGTAGAAACGCTTGACGTAACGTCGGGCGTTATCTGGAAGCAGCTCCTACAACTGTATATCCCCATCTTCCTGAGCGCCTTTATGCAGCAGCTTTACACCCTTATGAACACGTGGATTGTGGGGCAGTTTGCTGGCAAAGCTGCTGTTGGCGGCATACAGGTAACCCAAGCACTCACCGATTTAGCCGTTGGTTTTGCTGTGGGTGTTGGTGCTGGCTGTGCCGTTATTGTAGGTCAGTATTTTGGTGCTCATGACGATACCCGCCTGTCGGCTTCTGTACACACGGCCATTGGTATTTCTGTTGTGGGTGGCGTGTTATTCTCTGTTGTAGGCGTGCTCTGCGTTGGACCCGTATTGCACATCATGGGTACTCCAGAGCATCTTATGCCCGATGCATTACTGTATGGACATTGGTATTTTGGTGCGCTGGTTTTCTCGCTCATATATAACATGGGCTCTGGTCTTATGCGCGCTATTGGCGATTCTCGTACCCCATCCATTATTTTAGGAATTGCGCTGGCATGCAACCTGATTTTAGATCTGATTTTTGTTGCGGGATTGAACCTTGCCACCCTAGGAGCTGGTATTGCAACGGCCCTTGCCTATATTGTGGCTGCTTCTTTGGTGCTCTATAAGCTATCTCATGCACATGGCCCCTGGCAAGTAAACCTGAAACGTATTCGCATTGATCGTAAGATCGCACGCATTATGTTGGTTACGGGCTTGCCCTTGGGCGTACAGTCTGCCGCGTATTCCATTTCTAATATCATTGCGCAAACTGCTGTTAATTCTTTTGGCGCAGATGCCGTAACGGGCTGGGGGCTATCTGCTCGTGTTGATGGCATTATATGGCAAAGCGGCGATTCACTTGGTGTTGCCGTAACCACGTTTGCGGCACAAAACTTTGGTGCGCGCAAATATGACCGCATGCATTCAAGTCTTAAGGTTTCCATAGCTATGTCGCTGGCATTAGTGGGAGCCTTGTCTGCCCTGTTGTTTGTGTTTGTAGAGCCTATTAGCATGTTCTTTTTACCAGATGCCACAGTGGCAGAGTGGTCTGCGCTCATGGTTCGCTACATTGCCCCGTTTTATGTGGTCTATACCATTTCTTCTAACATCTCAGGCATTATTCGTGGTGCAGGTGAAAGCGTGCGACCCATGCTTATTACTCTGTTTGGCACCTGCATACTGCGTATTGCATGGCTACTCATGGTTGTTCCGGTGTTCCATAGCATGGAAACCATTTTGATGAGCTATCCCCTTACGTGGATTCTAACCACCGGCATTTACATTGTGTACTATCGCAGTGGCCGCTGGCTTACCGTTGCCCGTAAAAAAGAAGAAGCCCGTACATCGATTGCATAACTCAAAAGCCAGGGATACCTAACGGCTTAGAACACCAAGGCTTTGATGCCAATGCACAGCAGCACTATGCCGCCGACAATCTCTGCCTTATCACCCAAAAGCTTGCCAAACCTGCTTCCAATGGCAAGAGCAACCAGCGATAAGGAAAGCGTTGTACACCCAATAAGAGCTACCGTAGGTACAATAGCTACTTCCTGTGCACGCAAACTAATCCCAATAGCAAACGCATCAAGCGCAGTAGCAATCGCCTGGAACACAATGGTTTTATAGGTCAGGCTACACGCAGGATGCTGGGAGTCGGTTGTTACACAGGCAGTAATTGCATTAGCATCTATACCACGATATAGTGCCATGACACCTTCTCGCACCATGTTGCCCCAATAATTCCCAGCATGATGAAGGTAACAACGCCGGCATACATCGTAATTATCTGAGCAAAAGCTCCGCTCAAAAAATAACCTAACAGGGGCATGAGCACCTGGAATACACCAAAAGCAACGGGCAATACCAACATTTTTGCTCGAGACTCATTCTGATACGCAAAGGTATCGGATAACGTAACAGCAAAAGCATCGGCAGAAAGCGCTGCACCTAAAAGTAAAATTTCAATAAGGTGCAAGATCTCTCCTTTATCCTCTCCAAAAATAGGATAGAGATTGTAGCACAAGCTCTTTATTCTGTGCACCAATCAAACCGAACAAAAGCAAACGCTGCAGACATAATTACAGGCTTTGCCAACAGAGTATACAAACGACCTTCACACGCAAGCCGTATACTCTGGCTTCTGTCAATGCATTGGAGATGTTATGCCAAACGCTTTGCAAGACAAGCAAACCACTCCCACACGTCGTCGTGTGTTTGAAGATTTTTCCGTCGCACAGATTATTGCGTCCGTGCTTTCCACCCTCACTTCTGCCCTGCTCTCCTCAAAGATTGGCTTGATAGGCGGCTTAGTAGGAGCCGCGGTAGGAGCTGCAGTAGCTGCGGCCGCATATCAAATTTTTAAGGGTCTTCTCAATGCCAGTGCCGATAAAATCCGTGAAGTTGCACCGGATTGGGTAGACGCAGCAACTCCTTCCACCCCAGACACGGCAGGTGAATCACCGGCTGCGTCTGTGACTCCCTCGACTACCGCTGAAATCATACAGTCTGGTGGTCGCGTTGCTCCTGACTATTATCGACAGCTTCAAGCAGAACAAGCACGTAAACGCCGTTGGGCGCTCGTTGCAACAAGTGCAGCCGCAGTGCTGGCCGTAGCAATCACAGCCTTTGCTATTAATGTTCTTTCTGCTGGTCAAGGCATTGGCACCCGTCTAACCCTTGTGCCTACAGCACAAAATGAACAGGCCACCACTTCAGACACATCTACCAACAAGCACAGCACAGACACCAGCTCTGCCCAGACCACTACCAATACCGATACCAACTCCACCAGCACCAGTGAAAGCACGCAATCTAATAGCGACACTGCAGGTGAGAGCACTAGCAACACATCAGAAGATACCAAGACCAACACAAACAACTCTACGAAAGACAGCACCGATAATACAAATAAGTCTACGGAAGAGTCATCGGATACTGGCAGTTCCTCTCATTCATCGAGCTCGGACACCACTTCTAAAAGCAACAAAGATGATACAAGTTCTACCGCTACACAGCAGTAGAGCACTTGACTGAAATATAGGCATAAAAATAAACAAGCTAATGAGGAAAACGAACAAACCTGGAATTCTAAGTCTGTTTGTTGTGCAAAAATAACGATATACGTTCATCAGAAGAACCTATATCCTACATGTCGGATGTGATGCCAAATGTTACACACTCTTAAGAAGCTATATTATTCAAGCTCATACAAGTACATCTGGTATGCCTCACTTGTTATGAGAGGGCTTTTTATCCTGTATGTCCTGGCAGGAGTACAAAAGATTTTTTCATTACCGTCACAGCTTTTCAATTTACAGAGTACCTTACTTATGTGTGCCTTACTTCTTATTACACTCCTCATACCATACCCAGGACTTAAAGGAGTAGCTCTCCATAGAGCACTACGACAATCAGTGGTTTTGGTTGTAATGGCTTTTGTCATGATTCTTCTCACCTTGTTTTTTGGTCAAAAAATATTACCGTAAGTGCAACAAAACAGTAAGTACAACAAGCAGGCTTGGAATTCCAAACCTGCTTGTTTTTGATGTATGTCCAAAACAACAAAGCGGTGCACTTCTCACAGCTAGTCCAAGCTCCTATAGCTGTTGTTTGTAACTCCAGTCTCTACAGCAGCTATAGCTGCGCCAATAACTGAGCTTTATAGTCCAAAAATTGCTGAGACAACTCAAACTTCTCGTCAGACGGGCGCTTAATCGGTAGTTCAAAACTAATGGTAGAAGGCTCGCCTTCATTCGCATGCAATACATACACTCGATCCGCCAAAGAGATGGCCTCATCAACGTCGTGTGTGATTATCAATGATGCCAACTGTAGCTCACGAGATACCTGTCTATACCAATCACGCAGCTCAACACGGGTAAGTGCATCCAAAGCCGAGAAAGGCTCATCTAAAAGCACTACCTGATTGCCCATAACATAGGTACGCAAAAACGCTGCTCGCTGACGCATGCCACCAGAAAGTTGACTCGGCCACTTATCTTCACAGCCCTCAAGACCAAACTTGCAGAATAAATCTACCACCTGCTGGCGCGCTTCTTGGGGGCTTTTGCCTGCAATAACCAGTGGCAAGCTAACATTATCAATCACGCGCTTGCTGGGTATAAGTAAGTCCTTTTGTAGCATGTAGCTGACCGCACCCGGTTGGTTTGTACAGTCGTGACCTTGCACCACTACCCGGCCTGCCGTTGGCTGTGTGAGTCCCGCCAACGCGTGGAGCAAGGTAGTTTTACCACAACCAGACCGGCCAATAATACACACGAGCTCGCCCACAAACAATTTGAGGGATACCTTGTGCACCACCTCAGTATGTTCCCAGCTCAGTGTGAGCTCCTTTGCTTCAAGCGCAGGCTGCCCATCCATCTGGTCTTGTATAAGCGTGCCAGCGTCACTCACTATTTACCAGCCTCAAGATAGTCCATGGTCCAACCAGAGTTAACATCCAATTTATTTTCTACCAAGTTGTTATCGTTGAGCCAACCAAAGTAACGAGACCACCGTGTAGAGTCGATAACGCCCCAGCTTGAAGCATCCTTTTGATACTCGCCAGCCAAGAATTGTGCACTGGCACGCACGAGCTTCTCGTCAAGCTCGGGAACGGCTTTGAGCAAAATGGACGCCGCGTCATCAGGGTTGGAAATGGCAAACTCATAGCCCTTCTTCACGGCGCGCAAGAACGCTTTGGCCTGATCTGCATGGTCCTTGAGGTAATCATTGTTTGATACAAAAATAGGCGTGTAGTAATCAAACACCTGATCCATGGAGACAAACGAGAAATAATTGACATCGTAATCCTGGATCTGAGCGTTCTGATACGCCCAGCCCTCATACACCCACACGGTATCAAACATGTTTGCTTTAAGACCAGCAACCTCATCGTCCGTCTCGTAGGGAACCATCTTGACCTTGGAGAAGTCTCCACCGTCAGCGGTAACCACCTGCTTAATGGTTGCCTGTTCAACCGGGATATTCCAAGTTGCATAGGTATGATTTTCCATACCCTTGGCAGAGGTAATACCATCCTCGGCACGACTCATAATACCCGAGGTATTGTGCTGGATAATAGCCGCAATAGCGGTAAGGGGAAACGGCTCTGCCTGTGAAAGAGAGCTTGCCAGATAATCCTGGTATGAAACTCCCAGTTGAGCTTGGCCAGAACCAACCATAGCCTCACACGAGTTTTCTGCCGGCTGAACAATCTCTACTTCAAGACCTTCATCTGCAAAGAAATTCTTAGACTGCGCCACATAAATACCCGTGTGATTGGTGTTGGGCGTATAATCCAAGCACAGCGTTACCTTGGTAAGCTCTTTGGGCTTATCGGCATTGGTACCAGATTTAGAACTACAGCCAGCAAGACCCATAGCCGCTACAGCAAGTGAGGCACCTGCTGTGGCAATAAAGGACTTACGCGAAATAGTGGTTTTACTCACATCAAACTTGGTCATGAACAGCACCTTTCTTCTTAGCTGTCTGTTGTTTCCAAGGCATAGCCGCGCGCTCCAGCGCTCGGATTACACCCATAAGTACCAGCGAAATAGCAGAAATAACAAAAATTGCCGCAAACATACGGTCGTACGAGAATGACTTACGTACTCGCGTCATATACACGCCCAAACCAGAAATACCGCCAAGCCATTCTGCAATAACAGCACCTACAATGGCATAGGCACCGGCTATAGAAAGCCCCGCAAAAAATTGTTCTGCAGCAGCAGGCAATTTGACATGTATAAAAATTTGCCAGCGGGAAGCATGCATCACGCGCATAAGATCAATCATATCTGGATCTACAGAACGCAAGCCCGCCAGCAAAGAGACAAGAACAGGGAAAAAAGTAGTAAGCGCTACAAGCACAATTTTTGGTAACAAGCCATATCCCAGCCACAACACCAAAAGCGGTGCAATAGCAATGGTTGGAATGGTTTGAGAAATGGTCACTAAGGGCTCAAAGGCCAGATAAAAACCCTCAAAGCGATCCATTAAAATGGCAAAGGCACTACCTATTGCTGTTCCAATAACAAGACCGATAAGCGCCTCTATAAGCGTGGTTTGGGTGTGCATGGCAAGCAGAGCTGCTTCTTTACCCAATGCTCCCAACACCTGCAGCGGCGTAGGAAGCAAGTAATTTGGTACGAAACCACACACAACAATGAGCTGCCAAATAAGCAATACTCCCGCCAAAGACAGCGTTGGGTACAGCGTCTTTTTATACTTTTGCTGCTGCCACCGCCGCTTATGTTGCTTATGCTCGCAAGCCATATAAAAAATCCTTCCGCCATGCGAAAGGATGCAATAGATTGCTCTAGCTGCTTTATCCCTACGCTGGCATTATCCAGATCAGGTTTGAAGGTCAAACGGGTGGACCGTTCCTCTCAGCCGCGCCATACTCGCAGCTCCCTTTTTATGTACTTTATTATAGCGCGTTTGTGGGTTTGTAAAGCAAGGTGAGCAAGGTTTTTAACAGTAGCGCTTACGCTTCCTGGACCTCACCAGAAAGCAGCCGATCTACCATAGTGCTGTTAGCTAAAAGCTCAACAGCATCATCCAGCGGCTCTAACGTGCTTTGCCCCCAAGCACGCTCTTGTGCGCGAGCAATTGCATGGTCTGCAATGCCAGGATTTTTGGGCAGCAAGGGTCCATGAATATACGTACCAATAACGTTTTTATACAGCGCGCCTTCGTACCCTGTAATCCCATCATTGCCGTGCCCATACAAGACTTTGCCAAACGGCGTAACATCTGCACCAAGATGCGTACGACCAGCATGGTTTTCATATCCCACAACCTTATGCGTACATAGAGAGCTTTCCACCACAATATTGCCAATCAGGCGCGGGTCCCCATGGTCTGTATACAAATCCACAAGAGACAAACCTTGGACCTTCTCGTCCCCCATAAGATAGCTATGGCCTAAAAGTTGATATCCGCCGCATACCGCCATAAGCACGCCGCCGTCTTCTACAAACGAGCGCAGCTCACTACCAACAGCCAGGAGCTTATCGCACACAATTTTTTGCTCGCGATCCGACCCACCGCCGATAAAAGCAATGTCTACATCGGCAAAAGACGGTGTGTCCCCCAGATGCACCTCGCGCATGTGCACCTGAATACCGCGCCATTCCATACGCTTTTTAAGGCACAGCATGTTGCCAGAATCACCGTAAAGGTTAAGTAGTTCGGGAAAGAGGTGTGCAACAACAAGTGGTTTGGAACTCATATGCGCTCCCCCATCTTCTCCAGCTCGGCTTTTGCAGGCCACAATGCAGAGTAGTTAGTGAGTACATACGCAGGCTGTTGGGGATTACTTGAGGCAATCTCACTCATAAAATCTTGCACGTTTTCGGTCAAATGAGCCTGAATACCTGCGTATTTAAGCCTTAGCTGAACATCATGAGCGCGCAAGCCACTGCAGTAAAGTGTGGCGCAGTTTGCTTGTGCAAGACGCTCAAAATCCACGTCCCAAATCCAAGAAATATCTTTGCCATCGTTAAAGTTATCATTGATGGCGATAAACACATGCTTAGCGCGTTCATCTGCTGCCAGCAGAGAAAGATTCTGATTAAAGCCCGTAGGATTCTTAGCTAAGTTAAGCGTCACTTTCCTGCCGTCAACCATAAAGCGTTGCAAGCGCCCATTTTGCGGATGATAGCCATCAAGCACCTTTTGAAACGTTGCTGCATCTACCCCAGCAAAGCTTGCGGCCGCATAGGCAGCAAGAAGGTTATATACCATGTAAACGCCACCAAAATTGGCATGCACCTCATGCGAGACGCCTGTAGCTGTAGTAACGGTAAAACGTATTCCTTCTCGGCCTGCATGAACCTTGGTTGCCACAAAATCCAGTTGAGGGCGTGCAAAATCCCCTTTGGGACATGCAAAGTTACCCAGCTGTGCATAGCTGCGATACGAATACTGTAGCTCCTCACCGCATACCTGACAAAACTTAGCCTCGGGCACCCGATCCTGCGGTAGATGAAGATCCTCTCCAATACCAAAACTCACAACCTTGATCCCCTGTTGTTGTGCACGCAGGGCAACACCCATACTCAAAGGATCATCACCACAAACAATAAGCGTGGTATGAGGAGAAGAGACAAGTGCTTGTACCAGCACCTCTTGAATATGATCGATCTCTCCCGCCCGATCCAGCTGATCACGAAACAGGTTGAGAAGCACCAAATATGCAGGTTGTAGCTGTGGCAAAATATGTATTGTGGACAGTTCATCTGCCTCTAACACAGCCCAATGGGCTGCTGCTGTTGGTAACAATGCTGCAGCAACCCCGGCGGCCATATTGGCGCCAGCACGGTTACACAGCACCTGTTTACCGGACGCCTCTATGGCAGCTGCCACAATATTATTGCTTGTAGTTTTACCATTAGTGCCGCATACCACAATTGAGCCTTCAGAAAGCTTAGTGGACAGACCTGCAATAACCTGCGGATCGAGGCTCAGCGATACCCTACCGGGCAGCTGGGAAGCATTGCTGTGGGCTATGCTCCGTAAGCCCCACGACACAAGCCTTCCTGCTGTAGCGGCAGCTTTGGTGCGGATATTCATACAGTACAACTTTCGTTATAGCGTGCGTTTGGCATAGCTTGAGGGGTTCCTAGTCTTGGGGTTTCTCGCCAGACTCGGAGGCGGCGGCGGCAAGCTTCGCGGCATCCTCGCGCTTATCGGCCTCAAACTCATCTGCCGTCAGAACGTCTTCTATGCGCAGATTAACGCCAGCAACCTCAAGGCCTGTCATACCAGTTATTTGCTTAACCACAACCTTTTTGACGTCCTCAAACACCTGAGGAGCATATACGCCATACTCTATGAGTACCGCAATGTTTACGCGCACCGCGTTGTCCGGTGTAACCTCTACCGTAACGCCGCGCGTAGGACTGACAGCACCAAAGGTTTCATATACGCGATTAACCCAGCCGCCGCGCATGCCCAAAACACCATCCACATCGCGCACGGCAAGCGCCACGATCTTCTCGATAACCCCATTGGAGAAGGTAAGGGAATCCTCACTGTCTAGATCCTCGTCAAAGGGCTCAGGCTCTGTGCCAGGAGCGTCTTCTGGGGCGGCATCCTCAGATGCAACAGAAATGGATGTACCGTACTCTTCTGCCTCAGAGGTGGTAGAGGCCGGAGCTGCCTTAGCTTCGAGCTTGTCATTGTTTTGAGTAGTGGTCATATACCTGCTGCCTTTCTAGCGATGATTACGAGAAGAAAAGAGATCTTTGAGGGTTCTTTTTACCGTGTTAATGATGGTTGAATTGCCGTCCAAACTTTGTCCAAACGCGTAACCTGACACAACAAAGATGATGAGCAAAAGCGAACGCCAAAAGCCAATCACAATAAACGCAAGGGCAGCTACCAAACCAAGGCAGGCGAACAAAATAGCATTGCTTTTACCAGGAAAAGTTTTGCCCAGCCACGTTGTTGCCTTACGTGCCGCATCTTGAGCAGCATCCTTGACACCTGGCTGTGCCTGATTTGCCGTGGAGGTATCCGCAGAGCTCTGAGTGGCATGAGCACTGGAATTTGTATCGATCTGTGGATTAGTCGCTTTGTGCGACTGTGAGTCATTGTGTTGCGTTGCCATTAGTTGCCCTCCTCAGTCGTTGTGGTGCCGGACCCCTGTGCTGTAGACGTAGGGATATACACGATTTGATCATAGCTGGAACGACGCGATGCCTTGCTTGCAGTGGAACTATCCAGCGTGGCATCAAAATCGTCTGGGTTATCAAGATCCGCGGCAGCAGCAGCATCTGTGTCCTTCTCGGCCTGTTTCTGGTTGTCCTTCTCGACAAGAACCGTAGCTTGTTTGGCGTCAATATAGCTTAGGTGCACGCTTCCTAGCTGCTCTTTTCCGCACAACAGCGCAAGATTGGTAGTAAGCTGCTCCATGAGCTCGGGGCCACGCGTCACAATATCCATAGAGGCAAACGGCTCAACCTTTACAAACACGTCTACCTTGTTATTGCGGTTGATCTGCACATAGACATCACGCGCCTGTGCGTCTCCTGCCGCCATCACAATATGAGCCGCCTGAGATGCAATGGCCTCCCGAGAAACCGTAATGTCACCCTCATCAGTCTGAGCAACAAGCAACGTGGTGGTTGCACGACCGGTACACGCAACAATAAAGCTAACTAACAGCCCAATTATCGTAAGCGTTGCAAGTACCAAAAGTGCATATACATACTCAGGAATGAGCACCAGTGCACGCATTTGCTCTGCCCACGGACTTGCATGGGTAAGTGCAGCAAGCGCAAACAGCAAAAGACCAGCTAGCGAGTATACAAAGAGACAAAATCTTTTAAATGAGCTCATTACCACTCCCTTCGGATTTTATATCTAAAGGATACCCTTTAGCTTGGACATTACTAAGCCGTGTGCACGATATGTACACGATATACGTGCGATATATACGAGATATACAAAAACGCCTCGGTCAATGGTTGTTGCCAACCTGCGACCGAGGCGCATACGTCATAGCTTGGTTACTTATTCTTCCTCAGCAAGAGCCTCTGCAATTTCATCTGTGATATTCATGGTGCTGTACACGTTTTGTACGTCATCCAGCTCTTCAAGACGATCAATCAGGCGCTGAACCTTCTTTGCGTCAGACACAGAAACATCGGTTGGTGTGGTGGGAACCATGGTAAGCTCGCTACCCTTTACCTCAATGCCTTGAGCCTCAAGAGCCTTCTGGACGTCCTGCATCTTGTCATAGGCAGTGTACACAATCCACTGCTCGCCAGCGTCCTCGTAGTCATCTCCCTCAGCCTCGGCAACCGCCATCATGAACTCGTCCTCGTCCACGGCGTTTTCCTTATTGGGAACCTTTTTGTCCTCGCTCACAATGATCTTATCGACAGCGATAGAACCTTTGCGCTCAAACTGGAATGCAACAGAGCCGGTGGTGCCCAAATTGCCGCCAGAGTGGCTAAACGAGGAGCGAACATCTGCAGCTGTACGGTTACGATTATCCGTAAGGCACTCTACATATACTGCTACGCCCGCAGGACCATAGCCTTCATAGGAGATATTTTCATATACCGCAGCGTCTGCACCAGAGCCAAAGGCCTTATCGATAGCTGCCTTAATCTTAGCGTTTGGCATGGAAACCATGCGGGCACGCGCTACTGCAGCAGCAAGCGTAGCGTTATTATCCGGGTTGGGATCGCCACCGAGCTTAGCTGCAACGGTAATGTTACGGGAAAGCTTAGAGAAGAGCGAGGAACGTTTTGCGTCAATCGCAGCCTTCTTATGCTTTGTGGTAGCCCACTTAGAGTGTCCGGACATGCATGTCTCCTTACAATCAAACGAGTTTGCCTCTGTATACGACAAACCACCATACGCATGAGCATAAAACTTACTAATACGAAACTCATTAACCTTGTACATATTACTCTTGTTAAGGTCTGACGAGAAGTGCGGTTACTTATGTGCGAATAACCTACATCCTCCACGCGTCACACCTACAAAAGCGCATATGCACTAAACTAGGTACACCGTATACAAAAGGTTGAAAGTGGTCGCTGTATGACGATTAACCTACTTACTCTCTTTTTTATTTTATCAGGAGTGCTCCTTTCCTCATTTGTGGCAAGCCTTATCCCTGGTAGGCCAATCCCTGAGGTAGTCTTTTTTGTCTTTTTTGGTACCCTGTTTGGTCCGTATGGTCTGCAATTTATTCAAAATACCAGCGCTATTTCTTTGTTGTCTCGCCTTGGCTTGGGTTTTTTGTTTCTTATGGCTGGCTACGAGCTCAACCCGCAAGAACTTATTGGAAAACGTGGACGGCATGCAGCGCTTAGCTGGGCAGTTTCTCTTGGGGGTGCACTTATCGTCATCCCCTTGCTTAACTTAGGACTTTCCAAAACCGGTACCATAGCATTTGCTATTGCCCTTACTACCACGGCATACGGCACCCTCATACCCATTATCAATGAGCGTGGCATTGCCCAAACCAGCGTTGGTAAGGTCATAAAATCGTATGGCGCTATGGGTGAGCTGCTACCCGTTGTGATGATGACGCTTGCCCTTACTCCCAACCGCAGTCTGCTGCTCAACGTTGTAGTACTTATCCTCTTTACCGTGATATGTATTGTTATCACAGCCCAAGCAGACCGTGCTCGCCGCATAGGCAGCGCACTTTCTCGTTTCTTGCATGAAAACTCTGAAGCAGCTTCCCAACCTACCGTTCGTGCCATTGTGTTACTCATGGTAAGTCTTTTGTTGCTATCCCAATTCTTTGCACTCGATGCAGTTTTGGGAGCGTTTGCAGCTGGTTTTATTTTGCGCGGCATTGTTCCCGAAGATCACTCCATTACCACCCGCATTCAAACCATTGGCAACGGATTTTTTGTACCAATCTTCTTTGTCATTTCTGGCATTACCATTAACCCGGCTGCTATCATGAACAACCCGCAGCTCTTGTTCTTGTATATGTTTTTGCTGCTTATGGTGCGTGGACTGGTAATGGGCATCTCACTTACCCTCTTTCCAGAAACACGCGCGCTCTCTATTGGAGAGAAGTTCTCGGCATCGCTGTATTGCACCATGGCGCTTCCGCTTATCGTGGCACTCACCGAGTCCGCCGTCTCTTCAAACGCCATGACAGAAAGTATGGCTTCTGTACTAGTAGCTGCTGGTGCCCTTACCGTTTTAGTTATTCCACTCATTACTTCTGTTACCACAACCGTATTGGCCGCCAAGCCCATAGCGTCCATTCAAAAGGTTATCGAGCACCCCAGTGAGGCAGCACAGGTTTTGCACGAGCGCCAGGCTGCCATACGGGTGGAGCGCCGTCACTTTATGGAGGAGCGCTTGCGTGAGAAGCGCCGAGGGAGGCGTTTCTCGTCCACCGAATACTTGGCCCTTCCTCATCATATGGCTCTTCCCGACAAACAAGGCAGGATATCCCAACCGTTTACCCCAAAGCCCAAAACGCCGGGCGAAATTCACAATGATGAAGAGGAACAAAGCTAGCGGCTTTCATCAGTTATGCGGATAATACGAGTAGCAGCAGTACCTACCCAACCAAGGAGACATCATGATTTACGTAGGCAACTTTAGCTATAACGACAATACCGACGAAACTGATAATTATTGCCTCATTCCTTGCCTGGTTGTAGCCGACACAGTAGACGAAGCCTTGGATAAATTTGCATCTCAGCTCATTTCCCTGCATGAAGAAGGCACCATTGTGTCCGATGCGGACTATATCTACCTTGACTCTTTGGTGGAGCTGAGTGCTGAAGAGAGCAAACCCGTCATGCTGAGCTGGCAAAAGATTGCTGTTACAGAAAACGGCCTTTCCTCTATTTCTTCTGCCCTGCCCGCCTCCGATGAATCTGTTGGCTGTGCCTATACCTTTGTAGACGACGATGACGAGGACTTCCAAACCGAATTTGATGACCCCAACATTGATTTTGCGGATTTGGAAGAAGCTGACGAAGAGCCATTTTTGGATTTTACTCAGATGGATTAGTGCTTACGGTTTGGCAAATACAAACCACGCGAGCGCTGACAGTGTAACAACTCCAACGGCTCCAAGGGCAACTGCAGGCGTTATAGGAAAATCGCTTACAGGAACAAACAAGACTTGCTTATCTGCATCCTCAGCATCTGATGGTGCTGCATCTGCTAAGAGGTCTTGTATGGATGTAGCACTGTCTTCTTGCTGCTCTATGGGTGCTGGCTGAGCCTTGATTGCAGCATTATGTAGCAAGCTAACCATATCCCGTGGTTTGTTGAGCTGTGTACGAGTACCCGGAAAAGCATCTTCTGCTTGTGGATATGTTGACTTGGGCTCGATGGGATCCGTTGGGGATACATCAGGCTTTACGGGATCTGTAGGTTTTGGCGTGGGCTTGCTAGGATTGGTAGGATCCGATGGCCGAGGATCCGGTGGTCGAGAAGCACTCAGTTTTACCAAGAAACCAGACGTATCAAGATGGTACAAATTACCCTCGGGGTCATTGATGAGTGCTAACGGGCTGGTGTTTGCGCCAGCTTGCGCAGACGCCCAGAGCAGTTTGGCCGTATCATCACCCAATTTGTATACGTATACATTGCTGCCCGTTTTATAGCTTTGAGCGTGAGGATCAGCCTGTTTATCTGTATAAACAGTAAAATACGCATACACATCACTGCCCTGCTTAACAAGAAGCGCCGGTGTCGTAAAGCCATCTTGGGGAAGTGGACCTTCAGGAGTACTTGAGACCAGCTTGTCAGCCTCCATGGTACTCAGATCCACAACAGCCAACTGAGTTTCATGAGAAGCTCCAACGCCAGTAGCAACCGCAAGATTGCCGGTAATCGTTGGGGCAGAGGAAGCGTAAGCAAACACGCTCGATGAGAAATCGCTTAGCCCACCGTTCTTCTCGACAGTAGCCTATGTACCTGGCCGTCATATGAGGTATAGACGGCTTCTGTAGCATTCAGCGGTGTGAAATCGCTTGTGATGCCAGAGCCCGTATTGATACAAGACCCTACTACCTCACCCGTTTGCGGATCACAAACACAGATGGTGCCCCAGGTATCTGACCGTAGTATATACGCACCAAACTGAGGGATATCATTGCGATAAAAGCCAGCAGATCCTCCCGAAGAAATGGTCCATGCCAGAGCGCCCGTCTGTGCAAAAACCGCAGCCGACTCTCCACCAATAATCTGGCCAGCATCGTCATAGCAAACAGTACCAAAAGAAATAAGCGTCGTACCCACAAGCTTAATAAGACGCAGGCTCGTAGTTGTATGCGTACCAGAGGCAAACGTATTGGATGAAGTCCACAGCTTTTGTGGCTTGTGCATAGTAGACAAATCTACTGCCTGTACGCGACCATCTTGCAGGGCAATGTAGTAGGTATTGTTTACAAACAGGGGTCGCGCCTGGTGATCAATCACACCATCAAGCTCGAGGGAACTCACAACACGTCCCTCTTTGGACTTTGCGTCCACCACGTTAAGCGTATTGTTTGCAACTACCACCACGTAACCATTGATAAAAAGCGGCTCGCTCAATGCAGCGCCAGCAGGTGCCAGCTGCGTCTTCCACTGCACCGATACTAAAGACGTTGGTGTGGCAGCCTGCACCTCATGGCCGATGCCGTTGTACTGTATGACCTCTTTGGTATCAATCTGACTCAAGAACGGCTGTGCTGTTCCAACGCCACCGGGAGAAGCTGGAGAGGCAGCCCAAGCTACTACCACTAACGTAGGCATAAGTTGGTATGACAAAAGGACAGTTGTGAGTATCCAAGAAAGGCTTAGGAGCTTTACATATGTGTTATATATGTTGCGCAAGGTATAACTCATGCAGTCACAGTCCTCAAACGTTCACATAGCAAAAGATTTTAACGAGGTTTAAAAATAAGGATTATAAATTCCCCTCGTAATATTATTACATTACTATATTTTAGTGAATAGTTTAAAAATACCCAATTTGGGATATACCGCGTTTGCGAGCCAAAGCAAGCTCAACTATTCCTGCAAGTATAAGAGGGATGCTTAAAACCATGCCCATGGTAAGCCAGTTGGTACCCAAAAGGTATCCCAACTGCTCATCGGGCAGGCGCACAAACTCAATAAGGAATCTAAAAACGCCGTACAACAGCAAAAATACTCCCAAAAACGTACCTTGAGGATACGGCTCAAACGCAGCGGCAGCCCGGACTGTGTGACTGCCTGGTTTCTGAGCAGCTGACGTGGGAGCAGTAACAGCAGGCCCATGAACTGCAGATCTCTGCTGCACTTCCCCATGTGTACCACGGTAGGAAAGCACTAACAAAACGATAAACAACACTAAGCCTTCGAGAAGGCCTTCGTAAAGCTGAGAGGGATGGCGTGCTACATCACCCTGCACAAAGATAACGCCCCAGGGTAGATTGGTTGGCTTACCCCAAAGCTCACCGTTGATAAAATTGGCACAGCGTCCAAAAAACAGACCAAGCGGAGCACCAATGACTGCAAGATCAGCCATGGTGCGCACAGACAAACGCATGAACTTACACGCGAGAGCACCACCAATAAGTGCGCCCGCTAAGCCCCCATGAAAACTCATGCCGCCTTCACTGAGCATAAAGATAGAAAGCGGATGAGCCAAATAATAGCCTGCACCGTAAAACAGCACGTAACCAAGTCGGCCGCCCAAGATAACACCAAAGGCAATACCCACAATAAGTGAAAGCAAATCATCCAAGACAAGGCCTAATCCCCAGCGTTTGGCAGTCTTCCACATTACTATGCCAGCACAGACAAATCCCAACAGGTAGGCAATGCCATACCATCTCACACTAAGAGGGCCTACAGAAAAGGCCACAGGATCTAAATGCAGATATATCTCGTTAAGCCACATAGCTACTATTTCACTATCGCCTTACTTACATTTCCGCTTGAACGCGTGTAACACCTGGCACGTGTTCACGCAAAATGCGCTCAATGCCCATGGAAAGCGTCAAAGAACTCATAGGACAACCCGAGCATGCACCGGTAAGACGCAGGGTTACCACACCATCGTCATCTACGCTAACGTATTCCATGTCTCCACCATCCGCTATCAAGCTCGGGCGGATAATCTCGAGAATTTCTTTAAGAAGAATCTCATCCACCTTGACCTTCTCGTTAGAAGAAGTGTCCTGAGTATCCTGCGTGGACTGAATGTCCTGCGTGGACTGAGTGGACTGAGTATCCTGAGTTTGCTGATCCATACGAAACCTCCCCACGTGCCAAGGCACGCCTCATTTATGTTGTAACAGTGGCATTTTACCCAACCAGCGACCGCTCTTACAAACTTACTCAATGCCACTATATAAATGCCCCGAACTGGCTCCACGCTCACGCACAGGAGCCTTAGCTGTACCCTGCGCGGCTGCTATGGCTTGCGTAAGTCGCTTGAGCTGGTGGATACATGCCTGAGGCGATAAAAGCGTCGCATCAATAGCAAGCCGAGAAACCCCCGCATGAATGAGGTCCGCCACCTGCGGAATTGCATCTATGGGCTGCGCGGCATAGATACGTGATCGTGCCTGCAAGTCCGTATGAACAGGCATGATAGCACCTTGGTCATTGCGTATTGCCAACCCGCGCTGACGCAACTCGCAGCGCGCGCAATCGTGGATACAGCGACGTGCTGCCATAAGCACACAATGCTGTGCGGTCATAACGCGCGGACGACCATACACAACAAAGCCGACGGGTGTCGTTGCTGCTGGGGCTAGCTGCGCAATCTGAGCAAGTGTCAGTTCGGGAGAAAGCCAAAAGCCCTGTGCTCCCGCCGCCTCTAAGGCATGAATGCATGCACGATTATGCACGGGAATACACGAGCGGACCTCTGCCGCCGCTCCTTGTTGCTTTGCCAGCACCAGCTCGCTGACATTGCCCACAGCAACGGTAGTTCCCGCGTAAATGAACGGATCGATACGACTGTGATCAATCTCACGGCAAACCTCATCCAGCACAGGAATGCACGGTTGAGGAAAGTCTGCCGCAGCAAGTTCATCTCCAGGAACATACACACGCACCGCCCCAAATGCAAGAGCTGCACGAGCAACCTCGGGTGTTGTTGCAAGTACACATAGCTGTGGCACCTGCGGCGCTGTAATTGCTAGCTCAGATGCAGGCGCACCCGTCCGTACAGGTGTTGGCATTTGCACCAACGTATCCGTACAAACAGGCTCAAGCTGGTCTTGTGTAGGCGCACAAGCCAACTCATTCTTACGGCTATGCCAGGGCTCAAGAATTGCCGCAATCAAGTTTTGTGCCGCTTGAGCACGGACGGCGTGCACGGCCGAGAAGCTCATGCCACAACCTTCGTCCAGATCAACAACAATGTCCTGTGCAACAAAGGGCGTGGAACCCATGCGTCCTACATGCTGCACCAAATCTTCTTTACATACCGCACGTGTCCGGGCTGCCTCAACTACAAAGCCTTCTGCCCGTGCCGTTACCAGCCCATCAGCAGTGGTCATGGTTACGGTAAACGGCTTACCAATATGGCAGCTTACCTGCACCTGCACTAAACGCCTGCGCACGATATCAAGAGAGGCTACACGCGCTGCAGCATCCAACGCAGCCTGACTTCTGATAACCCGCACAGGGCAGTCTGCCGGCATGGGACGAGCAGCAATGCACTCGATTTTCTCGCCAGGCAGCGCATCCGCTGCAACATGAGACGTAAGGAATTGAGAAGGGTCATATTGGGGGCGAAACTCCAATAAATCACCCTTTCCTACCGGCTCATCAAGCTGAACTATCAGCTGGGCACGCGTGGTGGTACGCTTGCGCTCTCTACCACCATTGGCACCGCGGGATGTTGTTACCACATCGGGTAAACGCCGAGAAGAAATAACTCGCCCCACCAGCTGTCCGCGATTGTTAGAGCGCTCATAGCTCATCATCTCGTCACCGGCCGTGCCGTGTAAATACGCATTGGTAAAGTCACGATTAAATGAGCGCAGCAAAAGGCGCTTGCGGGCCTGACTATCTGTCAAAGCCACAGGGCGACCCGCGGCACTATCATCCAACTGAGCACGATATGCAGAAATGACAGAGTATACATAGTCGGGCGCCTTCATGCGTCCCTCTACTTTAAGCGAGCCGGCACCAGCATCCATCAGGGCATTGAGATCAGTAAAGGAACAAGCATCCTTGGGGCAAAGCGGACGAGTACGGCCCTGTGCTTCTAGTGAGTTGCCCTTCTCGTCAATAAGGTCATAGAGCAAACGACAAGGCTGGGCACACATACCACGATTTGCCGATCGGCCACCAGACATGGAAGACATCATGCAAACGCCCGAGTAGCAATAGCACAGCGCTCCATGACCAAAGACTTCCGTCTCTACACCGGTAGCGGAAATAGTTTTAATCTCTGGCAGCGAAAGCTCACGAGAAAGCGTTACCCGATGAGCACCCAGCTGATTACACCAGCGCGTTGCTCGGGCATCATGGACGTTTGCCTGTGTAGAAATATGGCATTCAATCTGAGGCCAGCACTTGTGCACTTCTGCTAGCAAGCCCCAGTCTTGGATGATAAACGCGTCTGCCCCCAGCGTATAGGCACGAAAAATGAGTTCCGAAGCCGCGGCCATCTCGGACGACTGGATAACAATGTTGATGGCCACATACACGCGCACACCCGCCACATGGGCTTCATCGCAGGCAGCAGCAAAGGAGGCATCATCAAAGTTTGTAGCGCCACGGCGCGCATTAAAGTCATTGCCCAAAGCACAATAAATGGCATCAGCTCCCGCTGCAAGGGCAGCACGAAATGCCTCGGGGCTGCCAGCGGGCGCCAACAGCTCCGGCATGGTGCGATTACGTCTGTGTGTCATACCCTACTTCTTGCCTAGTGCGGCACGTCCCAAAGATTTAAGAACTTCTCGGCGAGCAGTGCCAAAAGGAGCAATGGGATCTACCAGTTTGCGCAGACCGCTATCGGGAGACACCACCTTATCGTGTATGGGCATGTGTGCGACGTCCTGCGCAGGAACGAACGAGGAAATCATTTGAGAAATGAGCTCCTCATAAAATGGCATAGCCCGTGCATAACGCCAGTATTCGGTAGCAAAGTCGCAGCGCGTATTAACCCAGGGCTTTTCCCAACCGGCATAGTGGATGATCTTGGGATTAGCGCGTGAGGCGTTGTACGCATCAAACGATGCACTGGGTGCAAAACGGAAAACGGAAGCTACACGGCCACCGCAATCATGCATTACGTTCCAATCAAAGGGAAGATAGGTTACGCGGCCCTGGCATTCCACGTTAAGAATATCTTGATCATCGTAGATATAGTCTGCCTCAGAAACAATGTCCATCCACTCGGTCACCGTATGGAGCTTACGCATCTGAGCAGTGTTAAGCACAAGCACTCCAGCCTGGAAGTAGGCATACGGATCTGAAAGACCCAGATCCGACACGGTATACTTCATGCGCTTGCCATCATTCATGTTGAGGTTGCCCAGGTAGTCCACATCATGTGCAGCAGCAAGCAGGGTGTCGCCCAGCTCTGTATCAAACAGCTCGGACACATCGCCGCGCACAATAAGGTCAGAGTCCAGATACAGGACCTTATCGTAAAACGACAAAATCTCTTGCACGAGGAAGCGATAGTACGTTTCCAGTGAAATATGCTCGTTGTTGGTGGACAGATTATAGCCACGGATCATGCGCGAGACGTTATAAAAACGCACGGATGCATTACCAAAGCTTGCCACCATCTCTTTGATGGCATCTCGGCGAGCACCATCAATATTACGCTCCAGCACGACAATGTCATAAAAATTGGAGGGATTAGCATTGCGCAACATAGAAAACATGGTGGTACTCAGCATGGGCACATAGTTATTGTCCGAGGCAAAGACCACAGGTACAACCTTTTTACCCACAGCATCGGGGCAGACGTCCACGATAGGTTGCAGGTCAAAAGACACATCCGGCTGCTCAAAGTGAACACACTGCAGCTGTTTTGTCTTCCAACCAGCGTTGGTACGCAGTGCGTGCTTGTAGTAAATGTTAAAGAGACGCTCTGCTAGATGCCCGGGCGTACGCAACGCTTCTTTGCTGTAGTGCTCCATATGGGCTTCCTGGCAGTACTGCTCCAAAAGGGGAAATACCCATGCGCAGTAATCCGCAAAAATCTGTCCGCGCATGATATACATGTTGCAAAAACAGCTCTCGTGACCCGTAAAGAAGGCTTGTGCATCCTCCAGATAATCAGGCTGCTGCTCACCAATGATACTCACCAAAAGCTCTATATCCTCGATATGCAGCAAAGGGGCGGCCTTATACTGCTCATACGGCGTGGCATAGCTGCCGGGCATGTGACGCAAGTTATGGAACTTGGTAGTGAGTACGTCATACCCCTCAATACAAGCGTGAGCGCTTTGAGAATCCAAACCATATTTAGCAATGGCATTGGCATCAATAAAGCTATCCATGACCTCGCCAAACTCGTTTTCCTCATACTCAGTTTCTGAGAAATTAAAGTAGCGACGATAATGACAAAAGCCCACGTAGTCTGCCATGGCATGCTTCCATGCCCAGTACTGAACCGTCATCTCACAGTACAGCGGATTCTGGGCGCTGATATTATCGCCCTCATCATCATGGAAGGCATCCGCAAAACGCGTGGCTGGATTCTTGAGAAGATCTCCTACCTGCACCGGCTGGAACACAGCAGACTCAGGCAGATCCACCTGTTTGTGGGTGGTAACAAAAATGCGCAGATCTTGAGCCTCATACTCCTGCCTTTTGAGCATACCGCAAAGCTGATTCATATGGCTCTGAGCTATTTGTCGCATGGGTTTCAAACGCTGTAAAACCTCTGCACTGGTAGTGGTCACATGCATGGACTGCACTGCCTGCTCATATAGATAAAGACGGTCGTTGTCCTGTGGCAAAATTCCCTTTGCAACAAAATGGTATGCGCGGTCGCGCACAAAACGCCACAACTCTACAGAAGCGTTACCGACGCCGCAAACCTTTGCAAATGCATTGGCTGCACTGAGCACATCTTCATCTGCCACGCGCTCTGCCAGCGAGTTTCCTAAAGATTCCAGTAGTTTGGCGGTTACGTCAGCAGCAAGACAAGAAAGTGTAGCATCGGATTGCGTTTGTGCATACGCGTCGATCGCTGTATAGCACTTGTAAACCTGCTGTGCCTCTTTCTCAAACACCGAAGCACTCATTGTATGAACATTCGTAACGCCAATGCCCATGTGATACAAGTAACCAGGGATAGATACTGTTGTCTCCCCCTGTGAAAGGTTTGCGACTACAAAAAACTCGTAGGCATCTTCTGCGCGCTCAAGACGCTCTGCGGTCATGCAAGCAAAGGCATTGCGGACAAGCTTGGTTTGAAATACTCGATGCGTCATATGCCAGGGACAAACAAACTCATTGCTTGCGCTAAATACGTTAGCGAGAAGTTCTTCTCTTGTTACCTCCGCACAAGCAAAGTTTGACCACCGCTCAAAACCAGTAGCGGCAGAGCTATCCATACCATCGTCTGCCTGGACTTTAAGGCCAAAACGAAGAATATCTTTCTGAGAAAGACGCAGTTCGTTAACAAGATTTTCTAAAACGTTAGCATCTGTTAGCTCGTCATCACCATCAATAAAAATGAGGTAATCGCCCTTTGCGGCTGCAACACCAGACTTACGTGCAAGATGTGAGCCACGATTTTCCTCATGGCGCACCACTACAAAACGACTATCACCATATGCAACCTTATCAATCTCTTGTGCAGTGGCATCAGTGCTCGCATCATCTACAACGATGACCTCAAAGTCATTCAATGTCTGATTTTTAATGCTGTTTAAGCAACGACCAATATACTTCTCAATGTTATAGGCAGGTACTACACAAGAGATCAGTGCCATAGTTATAACTCCAAACACGTATTTTTATTACTCGCTAGTGTAGCGTATTGGCAGGAACTTCCATGGTCGCTAGATGAGTTTTCTATAAACGAAGCAAGAAGCAAAAGCTTACTGTTGTGTTTGATGCGACCGAGACTGGTGCACAGAGCTGGTACGGATGTCAGCTGCCGGCTGCCGTCCAAACAACCAATCAGCTCCTACCTAAGCGCTTAGCTAGTACCCTAGCTATTACTTTTTTTGATATGTCGGACCATTATTAGTATTAATAATGGTCCGACGGGTCTAGGACACAACAGGCCCTAGCGAAAGTCATACAAAAAATGCCTGCCTCAGAGTTACACAACTCCAAGACAGGCACCAAAAGCAAACGGTAAAGTGTACAAGAGCTACGAACAAGGCACGCTGAAAAAACGCAGCTCAACGTAGCACGGCGCAGTGTAACCTAACCGCAGGTCAACGCAGCACAGCTCAGCACAGTGAACTTAAACCAAGCGAGCCCAACGGCGCTTACCAGCCTGAATAGTGGTTCCTGCAGAGAAGAGCTCGGGGGCTACGTTATAGCAATGCGGCGCAACGGACTCACCGTTAATCTTAACGCCACCACCATCAATCAGACGGCGTGCCTCACCTGCAGTCTTTGCAATCTGCACGTCCACCATAAGCTTGGCAAGGTACACCATACCTTCGTCGTTTGTCTCAACCGTACTAAGGGCAAACTCGGCGATATTCTCGGGAATCTCATTACGCTTAAAGGTTGCATCAAAAGCGGCTTGTGCTGCCTCACCAGCACCCGCACCGTGATACAGATCGCAGATATTACGTGCAAGCATGCGCTTAAGGGCATAGGGATCAGCACTGCCATCGGCAAACTGTGCATCGATCTTCTCGACCTCATCCACAGAAAGCGTAGAGCACAGGCGGAAGTACATGGGGATGAGCTCATCTGCAATGGACATGAGCTTGCCATACATATCGTCCGCAGGATCGGTAAGGCCAACATAGTTTTTGTAGCTCTTGGACATCTTTTTGCTGCCATCTAGACCAACAAGCAGCGGCATGGTCAGAGCAACCTGCGGCTCCATGCCCTGAGCACGCATGAGATCGCGGCCGGCAAGCAGGTTAAAGATCTGATCATTGCCGCCCATCTCTACATCTGCATTAATCACTACGGAATCATACGCCTGCAGCACAGGGTAAATGAACTCATGCAAAGAAATGGACATGCCATTGGTATAGCGATTGTGGAAGTCCTCGCGCTCCAAAATACGGGCAACGTTAAACTGACTCATAAGGCCCAACATGTCAGAAAGCTGCATGGGCTTGAGCCATTCGCCGTTGTACACAATAGTGGTTTTTTCTGGGTCCAACACCTTCATAGCCTGAGCAACGTAGGTTTTAGCATTTTCTTCTACCTGCTGCTCAGTCAGAGGAGGACGAGTGGAGTCACGACCCGAGGGATCACCAATCAAAGCGGTGCCATTACCAATAATGAGCGTTACTTTGTGGCCCAAATCTTGGAACTGACGCATTTTGCGCAGGGGAACTGCATGCCCCAAATGCAGGTCAGGACTGGTTGGATCTACGCCAAGCTTAATATTGAGTGCGCAGCCCTTCTCGAGCTTCTTTTTGAGTTCATCCAAGGGAACAATCTGCATGGTTCCAGACGTAATTATTTTGAGTTGCTCATCAACAGAAAGCACTGCTCTACCCTCCATGGGTTGTATGACGTACCGTACAAAAAGACGCGCGAGAAACCCACGCGCCCAAACCTTATTTTTTAGGATAGCGCACAAGAACAAATCAAGCGCTCACAACAGACACGATTAAATAAAACCGTAATTAGTAACCGTAATTAGCGAGAAGCCTTCTTGACCTGTGATGGATACGGAGAATACCCGATAATTGACTTTTTCCCATACCACTGCGCCAAGCGATAATTGATGTAGTTGTCCATGGTATCCCGGATATCACCCATCAGCAAAACGTGAGGAACATTTTGATAGAAAGGCACCTTTAGTTCTTGTTCGTGCGAGGTTTCAATCAAATAGATGCGATGAGATACTTGCTTGTCATATGCCTGTGCCTGGCCGGTAACCACGGAATGCAAAGCGGACAAACTTGACAGCTTTTCTCGATACCCATCGTCTAGGTAGATAGCGCCTAAGCTTACTGCAAAAATAAGCCCTATAGCTGCACAGATGCTGCTCGCCTTTTGTGCCGAGAAAGGCAAGTGCGGGCTTGGGCTTGCGTGTTGAGGATCTCCGTGCCCAAAAGCTACGTTGCCAGAACGGCTGTCCACATCCTGCACGGCAACAGCGAGATCATGTACGGCGACAACATCCCGCACCGCGGCGGCACTGCCCGGCACGGCAGCTTCTTCAGTGAGACGCCTATGCACTACCCAGCCCGTCCACCAGATAAGATTTATAACTCCCAGCACAACCATAAGATCAAAGCGACAATTTTGCACGCGACCAGGACCTGCGGTGCCCATAGAATAAAACGTAGGGGTAAAACTGGAAACAAACAGTGCTACACTTGCTATGCTTACCAACCCTGGATAGCTAAAGCTCCATGTTTTTGCAGCGCCACTATGGTGTAACACATACACCACTAGTGGGAGTAAAAATAGCAGCATAAGCAGTACAAACCCGCTCGACCACTCCGTGAGATACCTCAGCCCTGCAACCACAGACTGCACAAGCGTGTCCACTACCCCCAGCTTGGTATCGGGAAATTGCGTTTGCTGACGCACGTCGTTGCCCGGCGCAGAAAAACTCACAAGGGCACCAAGCACCAGCGCAATGGTAGGAATTGCTATACAAGCCACCTTGCTACTGCGCTTTACCACTGCCACCAAAGTTGCAATGATTCCCACTTCAAGCGCCACAAGCAGTGTGACAAAGTTACCGCCGGCAACAAAGAGCGCCAAGAGCGTTGCAACAAAAACCCGCACAGCAAGCACCCAGGGTTTATCGACAGCCATAGTTCGGATAACAAACCCAATAAGCAAAAGCAGCAATGCATGATAGCCCGTGTAGTACAAAGCGCTGTTGTACCAAAAGATGCCCTCTACCGGGCTTGGTTGCAGCAATATCTGTATGATAAGCACTGCCGATGCCACACTTAACCAGGCATAACTGTGATCGGACAAACACAGCTGCATGCCGGCATGTACAAAATAAAACGTACACCCAACCAGCAAAGCAAGAACAAGCCAGGCGCTCACTATGTAAGCACTTTCCGAGAAAACCCCTGGCTGGATTGCCATTAAAAAAATAGCAGAATAGGTACCCTGCCAATCAAACCACGCAACCACAACCTGTCTTAAGGCTTCTGCCAGCGCTGCCCCCACGTTGCCGCCCGATTGCTGCAAGGCAAGATGGGCCCATACGCCGTAGTGCCAGTCATCCGCATACGAATGATTAAAAAGAGAAATGACAAGCAGGGGAAGCAGCACTATACACAGCATACCGATGCTTCCTACACCCAAGGCGAGAAAATCTGCGCACTTTGTCACAGAGTGCACACCACGATCAGCTACCTGTTGGTGTTGTGTCTCCACACCTGCTCCTTTACCTGCTTTGCCTCTCTACGTTTTACCATATCCTCTTATAGACCATAGCTGGAGCAAGCATTCTGAGTGTGATACGCCTGTGGAATTCACAGTAAAATGCTAGGTAACACAAATACATTTTCTATTGACGCTCACTTTATGGGGCAAGATAGTTCACAATTAAGAGTTACTTACGTTCGCATCCTGTCATAAAGGCAGACAGACTATCTTCCAATGGGCGAACAAGAGGAGGGTTTTAATGGGTGTTCGCACACGGAGAGCTCATAGGCATGCTCAAACTCATGCTTTTGGCTTTGGTGTACTTGGCGTCTTTGGTTTTATTGGACTGTTGGGTATTGCACTCATGGTCTCCTTGGGTTCGCTTATGGCCTTTTGGCTAACTGACCTGCCAGATTACAAATCTGCAGATGCCTACTTGGTTGCAGAACCAACCACCGTATATGACGTCAAGGGCAATGTTATTGCCAACTTTTACCTACAAAACCGTAAAAGTGTAACCATGGAAGACGTCTCCCCCTACGTTCTTAAAGGTACCGTAGATACCGAGGACCTTCGTTTTTACAAGCACAACGGCGTGGACCCCTATGGCATTATGCGCGCGATATTTTCTAATGCCTCTGGTGGATCAGAAGGTGCATCCACCATTACGCAGCAGCTCGTTCGCAACACTGTTTTGTCGGACGAACAGTTTGATAAGACTATCAAGCGTAAAGTACGTGAGGCCTACATTGCTGTAGAGATGGAAAAGACCTACACCAAAGATCAGATTCTTATGATGTACCTCAATACCATTTACTATGGCCAGGGAGCCTACGGTATTGAGGCTGCCTCTATTACGTACTTTAACAAGCACGCTAATGAGCTAACGCTTGCAGAAGCAGCAACTCTTGTGGGTATTCCCAACTCCCCTACTGCCTACGACCCTACGGTTAACCCCAATGACTCCAAAGCCCGTCGCAACCTCGTTCTTAAGCGTATGCTCAAGCAGGGCGACATTACGCAAGAAGAGTATGACGCAGCTTCTCAGGAAGACATCGTACTTAACCGTGGTCAGTCTGTAACCAGCGAGAAGGGCAAGTACCCATACTTTACCAGCTATATTGCATCGCTGTTATCCGAGGATTTTGATGCTAAGACCATCTATCAGGGTGGTATGAAGGTATACACCACGCTCGATCCAGACAAGCAGGAAGCTGCCGAGAAGGCCGTCCAGGCACAGCTTGATTCCATTGGTAATAAAGAGCTGGAAAGCGCTTTGGTGGCCATCAACAACAAGAATGGCTACATTGATGCCATGGTAGGTGGACGTGACTATGACACCAACCAATTTAACCTGGCAACACAGGCTCGCCGTCAACCGGGCTCCAGCTTTAAGGCCTTTACGTTAGCTGCAGCTATTTCCCAGGGACTTAATCCTCAAACCTACCTTAACTGCAACTCACCCATCCAGGTAACGCCTACGTGGCGCGTTCAAAACTATGGCAATACCAACTATGGCACCATCTCTTTTGCACGCGCAACAGAGATTTCTTCCAACACGGGCTATGTACAAGTTGCGCAGGCTATTGGTGGCTCTGCTATTTCTAGTACCGCAAAGAGTATGGGTATTGGAGTAGACATTCCCTCGTACGCATCTATTACTTTGGGTACCATTGGTGTTCCACCCATACAGATGGCAGAGGCCTATTCCACCTTGGCTAACAACGGCATTCACCGTAATGCGGTTGCCATTACTAAGATTGAGGACCGCAACAATAACACGGTATATGAGCATAAGGAGCAAAGCTCTCAAGCCATTTCTGGTGAAGTAGCCTATGCAACCACACAGGTACTGCAAGGTGTTGTTTCCAACGGTACCGCTACGGCTGTACGCAGCTATGCTCCCCATGTTAACCAGCCTATTGCTGGTAAAACGGGTACTACAGAAAACGCTCGCGACCTGTGGTTTGTAGGCTATACGCCTCAAACTACCGTTGCCGTTTGGACTGGCTTTAGAGAAGAAAAGACCATCTATGTGCATGGCTCTGCTGGCCACCCCTCCAACACCTCCTGTCCCATTCTTGGTAGGTATTTGGAAATGACCTTAGCAGGTGCCGAGCGCCAGGAATTTACTTCTAGCCCTGCACCAACCTACAAACCCGCTAGTTCATGGCCGTTTGCTAAGTATCAAAAGCCAGAAACTCTTGCACAAACACTGGAAGACAACTCTCAAACAGAGGAAGAGACAGATCAGCAAGACACGGATGATACCGAACCCACCACCTCTACCGCTCCTGATTCCAATTCTTCTGATGAGGCCGCTGGGGACGAGTAATACACCTCTGCATACACAAGCAAATCCCTCATCCTGTACCTACAGGGTGAGGAATTTTTATAACCGATAAGCAATCAATTACGCATACAGCTCATATCCGCACGCTGTAACATGCACTGAATTCTAAGCTGCAGCTACACTGGGTCTTAAGCCGCAGTTTAAGCATTGCGCAGCTTATTTACCAATACCTCAAAATCAGCACCGGTCTTTGCGGCATCGGTAACCACCAAGATGGTGTCATTGCCTGCCAGAGAACCAACAACAGTAGGAAGATCTGCTGCGTCAATAGCGGCGGCAATACCAGGGGCAGTACCTGGCTGGGCTTTAATCAAAACCTGGTTATCTACGCGACGAACACTCTGTACCAGCTCAGACACCATACGCTGAAGATGCAGGTCCTCTGCAAGAACGTAAATCCCCTCAGGGAGCTTCCGCAAACCCATATCTGCAATGTCACGCGAGACGGTTGCTTGCGTGCAGTTATAGCCGTCATCCATAAGCTCCTGCACAAGGGCACGTTGCGTACGGATGGACTTGCTTCGGACAATGTCGCGAATAGCATCTTGCCTGCTGTTGCGCTTTTTAACCATGAACGACAACTCCTTATTGAAACAGCTTAATTATTGGATAATCAAGCTTGATCACTATTCCGTAGTCATGTATCTTTTAACGCATAAAACACTAGCAAAGATGTATGCAAATGCAAGAAATAATTCTATGAAAGCGCACGATTTATACCCTGAATTGACATATATTTCATTTTTATTGCATTAAGCATGCAGAAATATACTCTGAAATGGCAAAACCCCAAATTGTCCTCCAAAGTATACGCGAATAAACGTTGCAAGAAGCCAACAAGCCATAATTGCAAGAATATATGCATAACGCTTATTGAGGGACTTTTCTTTCATAACGGCAACAGGTAATTGCAGTACAACAAAGGGGGCAAAATAACGAGCAATGCGCTCAAAAATAAAGGGCATATACAGACCAGCAACTGCAGATGCACAACCTAAAACACTCAGGAGCAGCAACGCGTTATCCCAGCGTGAAAGCTTCTGTTTTCCTCTTAATTGCCAAAGCATAAAGGCAAGACAGATGCTCATCACAATAATGCTGTCCCAATGAGGAGAAACAGCTGCATACCCTGTAGCGCTATCGGATAAGTAATATGCATACCGAGTGGCGGCAAGCAAGATTTTACTGACATTTTTAGCTACATAGCCCACCGCCAACAGCACAGCCAACAAAACCACAGCTCGCCGAGCGTTAAGCTTCAAGAAATACAAGGGCCACACCAGCAAAAAGATAAGAGCACTTGCGTGAAACGATGCGGCTACGACAACCCAAACCGTATACCGAGCGAAGTATCCAAGCGCACGGTAGGGTTGTTCTAACGCATTGTTTTTATCGGTAGCAGCGCTTTGCTCCGTACAGGCATGCTGGACAAATGCCGATGGATCAATCCATTCCAGGGCGTTAAAGATACATGCCAAGGCCATCCATTGGCGAATGATGTTGTAGGTCTCAAAGTAAAAGCCTGCGACAAAAAAGAGAGCAAGGGTAAAGGTAGGATGAATAGAAAGTCGTTTGCAGGCGCGCAGCATAAGCAGATAAATAAAGGCGGAACTCACAGCAAATAACAACTGGGGCGATGTGCTGATACTCCACAAGACACGTATAAGCAAAACAAAACCAATGTCCATACCCTGTGGAATAGAACCTCCAGAGCCATAGATGGTATATAGCTCGGAATAGCCCTGGAAGCGAGAATAATCAACGCCAATATCAAGACGGACGGCTGCAGGAAGCCACATAAGCACAAACGCGACTGCCCACAAGAGCTGCTGCTGACGCTTGGTACACCGCACTGTTTGTGCATACCAAATAAAAGCACAGCTCAGAAATGCAAGAGAGGCGTATATCAGCATTTGTCTTGCTCCTTGGGTTTATGAACATACAGAGCAATTGCCGCAAACAACGCCGCGCCGGCAAGGCTAAAGCTAACAACCCATGCACAAAAGACAGGTGCCAAAATGGTAGCAGCATCTAAGGAAGTCACGCTTTGTGCTTGCTGTGCTACTAAGGTATACGTTCCATCGCTTGATGCATAGGCATGTTCAAAGAATTGAGTTGCCTTATCCGCCAGCTGCTGCTGAGTAAACCTTTGCTGCTCTGAGGAATTGGCACCGATAAGGGCATAGATACAGCCATCATGTTTGGAATACAGATACATCCATGCAGCACTCTGTTCCATCCAAGCCTGCTTAAACTGTTTTTGTGCACGTAAAGTGACAAAGTTACGCGCTACTTCTCGAGGACTTACCCTGTATGAAGGAGCAGCCTGTACCTCATAGGTACACAACTCAAATGATTTACCTGAAGGCAGCGGCACTCCACCCACATACCAAGCTGCAACACCACCAATGAGTGCACCCACCAGCGCGCCAAGAACTACGCTATAAAGATGCTGACGTATGTACTCAAAAAATTGCATAGCTAAGGCCTTCGCGGTAGCTTATTCACTGGTAGCTGCGTCAGCCTTATCGCCAGCTACATCAGCTTCATGAGAAGCACCTGCATCCAACCAGACTTTACGAGACACAAAGTTCCACACCATAACAAGACCTGTGGCAACTACCTTTACTCCTACATAGTAAGGACCATGTGCATAGTCGATGCCTACAGCACCAAAAGCAAGCTCACCCAGCCACATGATAAGCGAATTAAGAAGCAAGCCTATAACGGAGAGCACAAAGAAGATGATAAACTCGCGTGTTTTAGAGAGATCTTCTCGGTGAGTAAATACATACCGCATAGATGCAAGGTAGTTAAAAATTGCAGACAGAGTAAAGGAGATAGCGGAGGCAAGAATGGGGTTCATGCCCAGCCATTCATGTAAAGCAATCAGAACGGCAAAGTCCACAAAGGTGGCCAGAACGCCCACAACGCCAAACTTTACAATCTGTGCCAACAATTTATTCATACCTAAAGTACCTTCTGTCGTTTTATATGAAGCCAATATCATAATACACGTGCGCTTATGGCGAATCCGCGCTATATTAAAGCTATATTAAGTATCAATAAAGCATGTAAACCCGCATGCAGCCTGGTTGGTTAAACAAAGGAGCCCTATGCCGTACTCACAACAACCTCGCTCATCAAGGCCAGCGTCTTCACAGCGAGCTCGTCAAGCACGCACATCACAACGTCAGCGCAGGCAATCAGTTAGTGTTTCTGGCGCGGGCCGTCCGCCACGCAATGATGGTTCGGGCGAATATTCCTTGCGCGGACAGCGGGTTAATCTAAACAGGCGCAGCATTCTGAGTGGCTACAACCCGCGCGCACTTGCGGTTCTTGCGGCGGGCATTATCATCCTAATTTTGCTTATCGTAGGCATCACAAGCTGTGTACGCGGCTGTACTGCCCCTAAAAAAGAAACCGTGGAAGCCACTCAAAATGAAAATGGTATTGCCACGGGAATTTCTGCGGAGCTCAGCAAGAGCTTGGAAACCCAACTTGCTACCGGCGACAACTGGAAAACCATTGCTAAAAATGCCGATAAGTACAGCAATGAGCGCACTATAGAACTGGCGCTAGAAGATCCGGCAGCAGTAGACTTTGTCGCCAAAGTCCCCACAGCTTCCAAGGAGGCTCAGACCTACTCCGATACGGTTACCCAAAACACGGTTCCCCTGCTGTATAGCTATGACACACGCTGGGGATTTGTAGACTATGCAGGCGCTCCTTTGGGAGTAACCGGTTCTGGTCCTACGGCTCTTGCTATGGCGTACATGTCTTTAACCGGCAAGAATGACCAGACCCCCGCAACCATCGCCAAGCTTGCCACAGATAATAACTATGCCACTGGCGATGCCTTTACTGACCTCAGCTTCTTTAGCGATAAGGCCAAGGATTTGGGTCTATCTGCAGAATCCGTAGATGCGTCTATGGAAGAGATTACGGGATCCCTTAAGAACAACCATCCTATTATTGTTTTGGCAAACGATAATACCTTTACCAAGCACCAGCACTACGTAGTACTGGCAAGCCTTAATGCCGACGGCACCGTAAATGTATACGACCCCACCAACAGCCTTGTGAGCACTCGTCCATGGGCAGCACAAACCATCTTGGGATACACATCCAGCAAAATGATGGTTATGCATGCCGCCTCACAGGATTCGCAGGGTGCGCAAGGTTCAAAGGATTCAAAAGACTCGCAAGGAGGCTCCAATACATCCAAGAGTTCTAGTGGCTCAAATATCAGCTCTACGAGTTCAAAGGACAGCAAGAGCAACGCTTCTAACTAACTAAGCTAGCTCTTAGCGGGCTTATAGCAAAAGCCCCACCCTCATACCTGAGAGTGGGGCTGTTTCATAACGAAAGTTGCCTTGACCTTATGGCATGGCCTCAGTCTTATAACAAAACTAAGCCTTACGACAAGAGCTTCTCGGCAGCCTGCTGCAAAGCAGCGCGAACCGCCTCAGACTCTGCACGTGTAGCTCCCTTTGAGAACAAGTAGGCCTTTACCTTAGGCTCGGTACCGGAAGGACGGAAGATCACCTTATTATTGCCCTCAAGTGCAAACTCAATAACATTGGAGGTAGGCAGCGTCTGAGCTGCTTCTTTTTGCAGACCAGAAACGCGAGGCATTTGAGGACCGGTTGCAAAATCTGTCGTAGCAAGCACCTTATAACCAGCAATTTCTGCGGGAGGATTGGCGCGCAAATCATCCATAATCTGCGCCATATGCTCGGCACCTGCTGCACCAGGGAAGCTAGCATTTACCGTGCCATTGAGGTAGTAGCCATACTTTTGATACAGCGCTTCCATAGCCTCATACAGATCCATGCCCTTTGAGGCATAGTCAGATGCCATTTCTACACACAACATGGTTGCGACAATAGCGTCCTTATCGCGAGCGTGTGTGCCAACCAAATAGCCGTAAGACTCCTCAAAGCCCATCAAGAAACGCTGAGACTCCCCTGCCGCGGTAAGCAGATCAATTTGCTCACCAACATACTTGAAGCCTGTAAGAACACGACGCAACTCAAAGCCCTTATCGACAGCCAAGGCATCACACATGGAGCTGGAAACAATGGTGGTAACCGCTACCTTGGACGATACGTCCTCCCCATTGTGCTGAGCCATGGTTGAGAGCCAATCCATGAGCAAAACGCCCATCTCATTGCCAGAAAGAAGCTTGTACTCCCCCTTATGAGGGATGGCGGTACCCATACGATCTGCATCGGGATCAGTTGCTACCAAGAGCTGAGGCTTAACCTCATCTGCCAGTTTAAGACCCAACTCCAACGCCTCACGAAACTCGGGATTGGGGTAAGGGCAGGTGGGGAAATCTCCATCGGGCTGGGACTGCTCGGAAACAACCGTTACGTCATTGACGCCAATCTCGGACAGAATACGGCTTACGCACTCCATGCCCGTACCATTGAGCGGAGTGTACACAACCTTGTAGCCTTCGGATGCCTTAAAGCCCGGAATGGAAACTTGCTTGATAGCGCTGATAAAATCATCGAGCACGTACTCGGGCGTCCACTCGATCAAGCTCTGTTGGAGAGCCTCATCAAAATCCATGCACTTTACAGCGCCAAACAGCGGTGTCTTTGCAATAAAGGCGCTGATCTCATCTGCGGCTTCATTAGCAATCTGGCCGCCGTTTTCATTGTAGACTTTATAGCCGTTGTACTTTGCAGGATTATGGCTTGCAGTAAGCACAATACCAGCACTGGTGCCCAAACGACGCACAGCAAACGAGAGTGCTGGAACAGGCTCAATGCGGGGATACACATACACATGGACGCCATTAGCTGCCAAAACGCCAGCTGCTACACGCTGGAACTCCTCGCCCTTATTGCGAGAATCGCGTGCCAGAGCAACGCTAGGATTGCTGTAATGAGCGTTAAGATAATCTGCCACGCCCTGTGTTGCTTGGGCAACCACGTGTACATTCATGCGATTGGTGCCCACACCAATGACTCCGCGAAGACCGGCCGTACCAAATTCCAAGCTGCGATAAAATGCGTCATACAGCTCATCCGTATCGGCAGCAACAAGGGCCTTAAGCTCATCGAGCAAATCTTGTTCTGTAAGGTTATCCAACCACTGATCAACCGTAGGTTTGATGTTCTGATCCATGAGCGTGTCTCCTTACCAGAGGGTTATAATCATTCCGTTAGCGCATGCGCGCCGTTACATACCTATACAATCGCTGTATACCTATTATTTACATGGTAGCGTATGCACCTTATTTATCAGCGTACTTGTCAGCAGAAGATGTAAATACTCAGATTTATCCGTCTATCGGATACACTTTACTCGGTAAACATAAAACGGGCGAAAGGTGTCCCGATGGAATTTATAGCAACCTGCCCCAAGGGTTTTGAACAGCTCTTAGCTCATGAGCTGAGCGCGCTGGACTGCAAACACGTACGTCCTCTTACGGGTCAGGTAAGTTTTGATGGCATGCTGAGCTGCGCATATCGTGTATGCTTGTGGTCTCGTCTGGCTTCTCGCGTCACGCTTATTCTGGCACGTATAGACGCTGCTGATGCAAACCAACTTTATGAGGGCATCTATGCACTGCCCTGGGAAGAGCACATTCCTACCACGGCAAGCATTGCCGTAAATGCTCATGGCATGAATGAAGAGCTGCGCAATACACAATTTAGTGCCCTGCGTACCAAAGATGCCATTTCTGACCGTATGCTGGCTAAGAAGGCCATTCGTCTTTCTACCGATCCCTCCCATCCTGATTTACGCATTACGCTGCGCCTGCGCAATACAACAGCCATGGTTGGCATTGATCTATCTGGCACTCCCCTCTTTCGGCGTGGCTATGAGATGGGCAAATCTGCTCGTCAACCCCTAGCACCACTGCGCCCCGATTATGCTGCTGCACTGCTAACACAGGCAGGTTGGATGGATGCATGTCGTCACACCAATCCTACCCTGCTGAGCGTATATAGCGGCGCAGGCACCGTTCTTGCAGAAGCTGCTGCTTACGCACTTGATCGTGCTCCTGGTTTGCTACGTAACCGCTGGGGCTTTAAGGGCTGGCTGGGTCACGATGCCAAAGTATGGACACAGCTGCTAGAAGAAGCAGATGCCCGTGCTCAAAAGGGTGCAGCAACCAGCTTTACACTGATTGGCGCCGATGATCGCTCTGGTTGGGAATCTGCTGCCCGGCAGACCATGCGCGCTGCAGGTATTTCATATATGCCTCAGCTCATAAGCTGTACTGCACTCACACAAACAGCTGCCGCGCTGAGCAATCCAAGTGTTTGTGTCTGCGACCTCAGTTTTTTCTCGGCAGATAGCTTAGTGGTGGAAGCACGCGCCCTCAGCAGTGTGCGCAGTGCTGTTGCGGCACTTCCCGATGAGGTTTCGCTCAGCGCAATAGATAGCAGTGCAACACTGGATGCTGCACTGGGAATGGAAGCTACACAGCAGCTTGCTCTTTTACTGGGACAAGACAGTGCCTCTTTGCGCACCTATAACCTCAAGCAGCGTACACAAACCCCGCCGCTGGTCAGCTATGGTGACAACAAGCAGGTAGCTGTCCTAATGGAAGCGTCCAATCAGTTTGCTGCCCGCCTTTCTAAGATGTATAGGCTGCGCAAAAAGTGGGCTAAGCGTGAATACATAAGCTGCTACCGTGTATACGATGCAGATCTGCCCGACTACGCTGCCGCCATTGATCTGTATGAAGGTCTGCCCTACCATCGCGGGGGCGTGCTGCAAGCACCGCAGCGCTGGGCTGTGATTGCAGAATATGCCGCTCCCAAGACGGTAGACCCCGCTCTTGCCCACAGGCGCCTGCTGGACATTCTCACCCTTACTCCCCTGATCTGTAAGCTTGATCCCAAGCAGGTGTATGTCAAGACGCGCATGCACTCCAAGGGCGGCTCGCAGTATGCTGCCGGCGCACAGCAAAAAGAAACCGATCGTCGCCGCAGTCATTTGGTGGACGAGAATGGCTTGACCTTTGAAGTTAATTTTGAAGACTACCTGGATACAGGCCTGTTTTTAGACCATCGAGACACGCGCTCCCTGCTGCGAGAGCTTGCCAAAAAGGTTCCTGAGCATGGCTACTTTTGCAACTTGTTTGCCTATACCGGCAGCGCCACCTGCTACGCCGCAGATGGCGGGGCGCGCAACACCACAACGGTAGATATGTCTAAAACCTATTTGGAGTGGGCTCAGCGCAATATGCGTCGCAATGGTTTTACCGAGAACACCCACAAGTTTGTCCAGTCAGACGTACTGCAATGGATTGATGCCGAGCGTCACAGCGCTCACCGATATGACCTTATCTTTTGCGACCCTCCCACGTTTTCTAACTCTTCTCGCATGCGTAAGCGTGGCTGGGATGTGCAGCGCGACCATGTGGAATTGCTCATTTCCTTATCGCGTATGCTTACCAAAACAGGTATATGTGTATTTTCTTGTAACCTGCGTAGCTTTAAGCCTGACATGGAGGCGCTCACTAAGTATGGCGTTGAGCTGGAAGATATTACCGATAAGACCATCCCAGAAGACTTTGCGCGCACAAGCAAGATTCACCACTGCTATATCGTAAGAAGGGCTGGACGAGCTAAAGGTGTTTCTCGCGCACCCAAGACCTCCTAAAACCGCGTAATAAGCTAGTGCTCTTGTTGAGTCCACTGAGCTACTTGGCTCCATCCCATCATGCCAAGGGCAACAAAGAAAGGCATGTAGAGGAACAGGTATCGAGAACGGCATTCAAATAACAGCAGAAAGACATTAAGTGCTAGTAAGGCAATGAGCATGACCGTTTCTATATCATTTTGATTGCACTGATTGCGCACAAAACACTTCAGGGCAATGCCTATAAGAACCACAAACCACAACAGCTGATGAAGCACTTCAAACGGGGCAATGGTTGTGGTGGTGTAGCTGATGCCATACCACGTATTCAGTGCGGTACTATCTCCCATAATCTGTTTGATAGGACTGCCCTCTACCTTCCACCCAAAACTACCATCTGTATAGTCAATAAGTGTTTTATTAAAGAATTGCTTTGCTGCCCCCGCAACGCCCATAGCCTGAACACGCTCGTGCCATCTTTGGAGAGCATGAGCACTCTTTTCTTGTGGCGTTGAAAACTGAAATATGTATCTATAATCTTCAGCAGAAAAAATTCCCATATCAGCAGGATTAAATCCCATCATTAAATAATGTGCCATAGGAATTGCCTCGTTTTTATCGATAGTAAGCGTAGAAGGAATGAGAGCTGCTCTCACTCCCACACCACAACCCACAGCAGCAGTAATAACCGCAATCGTACCTATGCAGCGTAAGGGCTTCTTGATGAACTGTTGTATGGATAGAACAGCTTGTTTTTGACGTATACGATTGACAAGCTCAATCGCTATGATTGCCATTGTGACAAATATAACAGTTGGCTTTATAAATATGCCAACCAGGGTCAAAAATACAATCATAAAGTTCTTGACATACCCTGCTCGCATATACACATAAAGAAACAGCAGGAGCGAGACAAAAAGCATTCCATAGGTATCTGAATAAGGAACCAAAATCCAAGGAGACAGACCAATAAAAATACAAGAGAACAGAAGCGTTGCATAGCCAACAACATATCCTGCCATACGCTTTGCAACCTGTGCACAAAGCCAGATAGAACTCGTAACGCACACGCAACTACCTATGGTTACACTTATATATCCCGTCTGAATCCCAATCAGTTGACCAAACGTCGCAATGCTTCTAAAAAGGCCTGCAAGAAACAGTTGGTTTGGAAACGTGGAAAAATATGAGCTACTCGGCTGTTCAAAATTAGTAATAGCGGCAACATCCCAGCCAGAATAGAACCAAGCATGCTTAACAATAAAGAGCTGGAGCGCAAAGAGCAGTAGACAAATTGCAGGGCTCAGTATGGTGAAAACCCGCGATTTATTACCTACAAATCTCCAGCTTTTACTACGCGCATAGGTAAATACAGCGCACAGACACATACCAAAAGCACTCGCAAATACAAACAGAACGGGGTTAAGTCCCACAAAAAGGCGTTTACTCACAAACGTAATGAACGGAGCTGCACAGACTGCAAACAACAAGGCGCACGCCATATATACAAGAGATACCTTTTTAAAAAACCACAATACTGATTGTAAGAAGGTAGACAGGGAAATCTTTTTGGACATTACTGCTTATCCCAAGTACGCTCGGCGATAATAAAGCGAGGACGGCTTTTTACCTCAAGGTAAATCTTGCCGATATACTCGCCGATAATACCCAGAGCTAAAAGCTGTAGGCCACCAAACAGACAGATAAAGCAGATCATGCTCGCCCATCCTGGGATGGTGTATCCAACAAACTCACTTACGATAGCCCAGATAATGCTGATAAAACCCGCCACGCTAAACACGGCGCCTAGCGACGCAATAAGGTGAATGGGCTTAATGGATAGGCTTGTAATGCCATCAAAAGCAAGTGACAGCATCTTAGTAAGCGGATAATGGCTGGTACCTGCCACCCGCTCAGAACGCTCATACCTCACGGTAGTTGACGTATAACCAACTAAGGGCACAAGCCCGCGCAAGAAGAGATTGACCTCATTAAATTCTGCAAGACCATCCAAAGCACGAGCGCTCAGCAAACGATAATCTGCATGGTTAAACACGATCTCCGCACCCAGTGCATTAAGCACCTTGTAATAGCCCTCGGCGGTCATACGCTTAAACGCAGTGTCGGTCTCACGCTTGGAACGTACGCCATATACCACGTCAAAGCCAGAGCGCCACGCATCAACCATCTTTGCAATGGCGTGAATATCATCTTGACCATCACAATCCGCAGAAATGCACGCATCACAGTGTTTGCGAGCCTCCATCAAGCCAGCGAGAAGCGCATTTTGATGGCCTCGATTACGCGAAAGCGATATGCCCTCGTAGTGCTCGTTTGTTGCAGCAAGGCCCTGTATAATCTCCCAAGTTTTATCGGCAGAGCCATCATTGATAAAACAAATCTTACTAGAAGAAGCAATCTTTCCTGTCGCAATAAGCTGTTCGAGCTCATCGAGAAAAAGAGGTGCCGTCAATGGCAGCACCTCTTGTTCATTGTAGCAAGGAATAACAATCCACAGGTTAGCTGGTGTATTCATAGTACTTTTCTTCTTCGTATTGGTTCGTATAAGGCAGCCACATGCTGACTGTTTAGGTAGATACCACCATTATTTCTACTATTGTACGTCCTTCTCGTAGAAGTTCTTGAGATCCTCATACATAGCCACCAGCGTAGGAACATCTGCATAAGCCATATGCCCGCAACCGTAGCGGTGCCACTCAATGTTTTGCTTGATCTCATCAGACAAGAACTGGGTGCTCATGTCATGTATGACGTTCCAGTAGGTAGTGGCAGCATCAAAACGACCGCCCAAAATGGCAAGCTTGGTAGTTGGGCTACGACGCAGCGCGGTAGCAATATCAAAGCTTACGTTAGGCGCCCCTACTTTACCATCGGTACCTGCACAAGCATGGTTCCAGTCCCAATTGACGCCAATGGTCATATAGTTGCTCCCCAGATAGCGGGTAGGTGCAACATAGCCGACCTCCTCGCGAAGGAAGTTGCGCAGGGCAACATTCCAGGGCGCGTCAAGCGCATCAAGAGCGGCGTCTTCCAGAGCCAAGAATTCATGGGAAGCTTGAGCGGGATGGTAGGCATCAGAGGTGAATCGAGTATCCAGACGACCCACAATCTTGGCTTCATCCTCCAAAAGCTTGGCACGGAAGGTTTCCAGATCCACACGCAGGTGCTGAGCTGCAATAAATTGAGCTGGTAAGCCAATATAATCAGCCAATTGCTTTGCCACGGCAAGCTCATCTTGGGCACTCAGACGGTCTCCCTTAAGTAAGGCAGGCGCCAAAACATCTTCCGTAAAGGCCATGGCAGCGTCAAACCAGCTATCCTCATCGTGGTTCTTGCCAACCTTACCAAAGAACTGAGCGGTAGCAGCATATGTTGGTACCATACCCAGATAGTACAGATCCTCTCCCGGAAGCGTCTGCACCCAGTTAAAGATCGCAGAAAGCATCACAACACCGCTAACGTGGACGCCCTGCTCGCCCAACAAGCGCATGAGCTGGGAGTTTCTAACAGTGCCATAGGACTCGCCAAACAGATACAGCGGGCTGCCCCAGCGATTGTTCTTCTCAAGCCACTCTTGAATAGCACGGGCAAAGGCACTGGCATCTCCATCAATGCCAAAGATCTTCTTGGGATCCACGCCATCTGCAAGCGTAGACCAACCCGTACCAGGAGCATCTAAAAAGACGAGGTCAGACTGCTGAAGCAAGGTGTAGGGATTATCGCTCAGCTTTGGATTGCCTACGTGCTTTACTCCGTTTGTCTCTACGCGCACCGGACCAATGCCACCAACATTTACGGGCACCGATGCACAGCCAGGCCCGCCATTAAAGGCAAAGGTTACCGGACGAGCAGGATCAGGCTGCCCATCTTTGGTGGCAACGTAACTTATAGAAAACATCTGTGCTAACAGTGCTCCGGCATCCTCACGCACGTCTAGATGTCCAGCCGTTACCACATAGTCTATGACCTGACCATTGCCAGACCAGCTAAGCTTGGCAGATTTTGCCTCAGGAACCGCAGGTCGAGGATCTGCAGCAACGGTACGAAACTCATCTGCCTTTTCATGATTTATTGTTGTAGTTTCTTTGATATCAGCCACGCATTACTCCTAAAATGATTCTGGGTAGACTATCTTGCCCCTCATTACGTTCTTGCTTCTAGTTTATTACCCATCAAATGCAGTTGAAAGTCTAGTGGCATGGATTACAATGAGAAATTACCTAATAAGAACGGTTATGAAAAAACTACAGGAGAAGCCGTGCAAGCTAGTAAAAATGCCTCTCTTAAGAGGCGTAAGTCAAACTCCATTCCCCTGTCGGCAGGAATGATTCTGGTTACCTTGGGCATCGTGTACGGTGACATCGGCACCAGTCCTATGTACACCCTCAAGGCTATTATGACTGGTAATGGCGGCCTTGCTACCATGAGCGAGAATACCGTATTGGGTGCACTGTCTTTGATTATCTGGACCCTTACGCTTATTACGACCGTTAAATATGTGCTGGTAGCCATGCGTGCCGACAACCACAACGAGGGTGGTATTTTTGCACTGTACAGCTTGGTTAAACGTAACGCTAAATGGTTGATCATCCCCGCCATGATGGGTGGTGCAGCTCTGTTGGCAGACGGCATTCTTACTCCTGCCGTTACCGTTACTACCGCCATTGAAGGCCTGCGTACCGTTGACCCCATTTATGCGGTAATTGGCAACAACCAGTCCATTGTGGTTGCTATTACCATTGCCATTTTATGCGGCTTGTTTGTTATGCAGCGCGCCGGCACCTCTACCATTGGTAAGGCTTTTGGCCCCATCATGACCATATGGTTTTTGTACCTGGGCGTGAGTGGATTCCTTAATCTAACAGTAGATTTTAACGTCTTGCGCGCCTTAAACCCCATGCGTGGTCTTGTCTTTTTGTTTGACGGCTCCATTAACCACGCCGGCCTGATGGTTTTAGGCAATGTATTTTTGTGTACTACCGGTGCAGAGGCTCTGTACTCCGATATGGGCCATGTTGGCAAACCCAACATTTATGTCAGTTGGCCGTTTGTAAAAGCCTGTCTTATTCTTAACTACCTGGGTCAGGGCGCATGGATTTTAGCTCACCGCGGCGATGCGGCCTTAGCCACCATCAATGACCTTAATCCGTTCTTCCAAATGTTGCCAGAAGAGCTGCGTGCCTTTGCCGTTATCCTTTCCACCTTTGCTGCAATCATTGCTTCTCAGGCACTTATTACCGGCTCATACTCCATTGTTTCTGAGGCCATTCGCCTGAATCTTATGCCTCATTTAAAGATTAGCTATCCTTCAGAAACCAAGGGTCAGATTTATATTCCGCTGGTTAACAACATTATGTGGGCGGGCTGCATTGGCGTTGTGTTGCTCTTCCAAAGCTCTAGCCATATGGAAGCTGCTTACGGCTTGGCAATCACGGTTACCATGCTTATGACCACCATCTTGCTGTTTACCTATATTGGCAGGAACCTACATCAAATGCCGTTTGCAGTGGCCTTTGTCTGCGTCTTTGGTGCCATTGAGCTTATGTTCTTCTTCTCCAGCCTCACGAAGTTCTTCCATGGTGGTTATGTAACGGTTTTATTGGGCTTCTCGCTCTTTGTAGTCATGTACGTATGGCGTCGCGGCACTGCCGTAGAGCGTACCCAATCCGTCTACCTGCCTGTTGCAAGCTACCTAGACCAAATTTATGACCTTATCCATGATGATGACTACCCCATGACCGCAGACAACTTGGTCTTTTTGACCAATGACTCATCCTTTGACAAGCTGGATCGTGACATCTTGTACTCTATTTTGGATAAGCGCCCCAAGCGTGCAAAGGCATACTACTTCCTTAACGTGCAGGTAACCGATGAGCCCTACACACATGAGTTTGTGGTCAACAGTTTTAATACGGACTTTCTCTTTAAGGTGCAGATTCGCCTTGGTTTTAAGGTTAACCAGCGCATCAATACCTATCTGTATCAAATTGTTGAGGATCTTATGAGCTCTGGTCAGCTTGCGGCGCAAGAGCATAAATACTCAATTTATCGCGAGCATTCCAAGGTGGGCGACTTCCGTTTTTGCCTGCTGCGCAAAATGCTCTCCCCAGAAACCGACATTTCCGGCTTTGACCAGCATGTTATTACGCTTAAGTATCTTATTCGTCGCGTATGCGGATCTCCTGCCCGGTGGTATGGCCTCGAGGGTTCCGACGTGCTGTTTGAGTACGTTCCTTTGTTCTCTAAGGTCAAGCAGTGCAACAAGCTGATTCGCAAGCCCTTTAATCCAACGGATACTAAGCGCATACGAACAGCTATTCCCGTTATTGCAGCTCAAAAGAGTGTAGCAAGCACAACGGTCAATGACGATGATGATATTTTCTCTGCAGCCGTAGAGGACGAGCGCTCTGAAAACTTTGCTCACGCTACCAACGAGTTGGTGGGTGGCGACACAGCAAGCTTTGCCCCCCCTGGTGCTGGATGAGGACGAAGATGAGGAAGAAGAGGACGATACTTCCTCCAGCTATGAAGCTAACGAGAATAACTAACAAGAATACCTAGCGAGAATACCGTTCAATAAGCTGGCTCAGGCACTTGCCTACGCCAGCTTCATTGTTGGTCCACGTAAGCTGAGTGGTGGCATAAGAAGCTATGCCACCCATGGAATTAGCCATGGCAATGCCAGTACCAGCCGCTTGAAGCATGGATACATCATTAAAAGAATCGCCAAACGCAACGGTACGATCCACCTCTTGAGATAGGTGCTCACACAGCCAGCTAAGAGCCGCACCCTTGGTACAGCTTGCGTCAGAGATTTCTATGTTCCAATCTGCCGAGCTCACACACACCAAACAGGGATCTTGTGCTATGAGCTTGCGCAACAACTGAGCAGTGTGAGGGTCACGAAAAACTACGCTTATGCGTGCTACCGTATCGCTGGCATCCACCAACTCATGATAGTTAGCAACAGCTACACTACGACGCAGCTGTTTTGCAAAGGCAAGTGTATGCGGATCAGGAATAAATTCATGCAGATGGGGACTATCAAACTGTGCCTCCACCGCATGTGAATCCGTAAAGATATCCAATATGACATCAAATGACTCCAGCATGTCTACAAGCTTGTGCGCCCGCTCATGTCCCAGGTTTACCTCATGTAAAAGCGTTATGTGTAAGCCGGTAGCGCTGGGATGCACCTCTAGTATCTGCGCGCCATTATTGCATATGGCGTAACGAGTGCAGGGATGTTCCAACAACAGTTTTGGCAATCCGGCCGTTGGTCTACCCGTGCACGGAACAAAGCAACCACCGGCTTCGTACAGGGCAGTTAAGCTTTGTAAGTTGTCCGATGGTATGGTTTTCTCGTCAGACACAAAGGTGCCATCCATGTCCGAGAAGACCATCAGGCTATAAGGGCTTGACGGATTTGACGCGGTTTTTGGGTTTGTCGGCATGCTCATACAGTCAATTTTTCTGTAGACGGTTTCTTTACAAACGATACATATACGTAAAAACGTCTTTGCGCTGCATGGAGATCTGGACGCCCAAGCTGTCCGAAAGTTCTGCCAGCGTATCTTGGATGCAGGCAAAATCACGCTCTGCATTTTGCAGGTCTACCAGCATAGTCATGGTAAACGTACCTTGCAAAATGGTTTGAGAAATATCCAGAATATTGACCTTGCTCTCAGCCAATACCGCCGAAACCGCTGCTACAATACCTGGTCTATCAGCGCCAAGGACACTAATGATGGCGTGCTCGGTTTGAGGTGTAGAAGTATTCACCATGGATGTACCCTTCATTTGATTAAGCTTAGAAAGTCACAGTATGCTTATTGTACAAGTTACCAACTGTGCGGTATGGTGCAAATACTGCACATCTTTTACAGCGTAAGGATCCTTCAAAACCTATGGCTCAACAAGCTTTAGCAACATACTTTGTCACAGGTGGCGCTGGTTTTATTGGCTCTCACCTGACACGAGCCTTGCTAACAGCACAGCAGCCTGCGCGCGTGGTGGTTCTTGATGCTCTGAGCTATGCGGGCAATCCAGAAAATCTACTGGACATAGCAACTGATCCTTATACGGCACAGCTCCTCTACTTTGCCCAGGTAGATGTCTGCGATACGGACGCTGTTCGTGCACTTTTTACACGGTTTAAGCCCCGCATTGTTTTTCACCTGGCTGCAGAAAGCCACGTTGACCGATCCTTTGCTCACCCCTACCCCTTTAAGCGCACGAATGTTGACGGCACCCACAGCATTGCCACCTGCGTGCGTGAGCTTGCTCAATCAGAAGGCTTTTGTCGCATGCTTCACGTCTCTACGGATGAGGTGTACGGAGCTATTCCCGCCGATCATGCGCCCGTTTTTGAAACCTATGCAGGTGCGCCAACCAGCCCTTACTCACAAAGCAAGCTGGCGGCCGAGAAGGTCATTCAAGCTCAGCTTGCTCAGGGTTTGGATGCAGTGATAGTACGCTGCTGTAATGCCTTTGGCTCTCATCAATTTCCCGAGAAGCTTATCCCCGTAGTGCTGAGCAAAGCCATGAATCATCAGCATATCCCCGTGTATGGCACCGGTTTACAAACGCGTGAATGGATGTATGTAGCAGACCATGTAAAGGGAATACTTGCTGCAGCCTACCATGGTAGTACAGCTCAGGTTTACAATCTGAGCTCTGGCGTTGAGATCACCAATCTTGCTCTGGTAACCGCCCTGGTAGATGAGCTTGCTGTCTACATGCACGACCCCGCTATCTCCCAAAGCCTTATTTGCCATGTAGGCGATAGACAGCATCATGATCTGCGCTATGCCAGCAATGCATCCAAAGCAGCCCAGGAGCTTGGCTGGCAAGCAGGCAGCAACGTACAGGAAAAACTGCTCGATACACTACACTGGTATGCACAACACACCAGCTGGCTTGAACATATCGCAAACAAGAGCTACCGCACAGCAGCTGTACAACAGCTCAAGCACGCACTTGCTTCTCGATGGATTGATACTTAGTCGGTAATGGTAATTTTTGTAATGACCGGCTGATCTGCAGAAGCAACCGTACCATTGTTGTCTTGTACCGCAACCTTGTCACAGATAGCGTCTACCACGTCCATACCCTTGGTTACCTGGCCAAATGCTGCATACTGGCCATCCAAAGAAGCGGTATCTTTTTGCATAATAAAGAACTGCGAGCTGGCAGAATCTGCAGCGCTGGAACGTGCCATAGAAATCACGCCACGCTTATGCTCAAGAGGATTGACCACGCCATTAGCAGAAAACTCACCCTTGATATTTTGGGAAGCGCCGCCTGTACCATTACCATTGGGGTCTCCACCTTGAATCATAAAGCCCTTGATAACGCGATGGAATGTCAAGTCATTATAAAAGTCATCCTTAGCCAGATGACAAAAATTTGATACCGTAATAGGCGCAACATCCGCATTAAGCTCCAGCTCAATGCTGCCATAGTTAGCTACCTCAATGGTCGCATGATGTGTTCCTTTGGCATACACATCATCTGCAGCAGGTGTATATAAGCTGTCCTTTGTTGTAGCTGCATCTTGAGACTGCTCTGTTGTTTGAGCAGGAGTATCCGAAGCATGCTTGCTATTCGTCTGTGGTGAGCAAGCGCTCAGAAAAATAAGCGATAAAGACACGATGATTGCCATAAGCCACATGACAAAATCAAGACTACGACGAGAATTTTTTTGGGCCTGAAAGCCTGCCAGTGCTTCAGAATACTTGGTTTCGTGATGCGCCATTATCATACACTCTTCCTATTTTTCAAAGTCAGCATTGACCCAAGCTATAAAGCTCTCAATCGGATCTGAGCCTAATTCGTTCATGGAAAGTCCTTCGCCCCACACAGGCGTTAGGGTTACCTGCTTAACACCATCATATGCCTTAAGCGCAGCGGCCAAATTTGCTTCAGAGGTAAAGTTCACATTATTTTGGAACAGTCCGGTTTGGATTGCCCAATACGGAGCAACTTTTGCCTTACCAAAGCCCTCGTAATTGCCCGATAAATAATACAGTGGGTCACTCATTTGCATACGCTGTACCGTAGTACTTTTAAGAGCATCTGTCTGTTCGAGATTGGACTTCCAGGTTTCTATAATTTCAGCGTCCCATCCCGTAAGCTGCTCATAGCTGTTCTGATTTTCTGTAAGTTTAGACAGCACCATACCATCAAAGTGCAAAGCATCGCTATCCGCATTGCCAAAGAGCTGGTTAAAGGCCGTAACATGAGTAATACCATCGTAGGCGCAAACATCCTCGGAAGCAGCACGAACGTGTGAAATAAAGGCACCAAGATCAGTAATGGTTGCTTTGCTGGTAAGCTCATTAAACCTAATCCAGGTATAGCTAGTATTTAATGCCTTGATATAGTCGTTACGCGTGCTATAGGTAACAGAGGCAACCTTAGAATCATCATCGCCGGCAGCAGCCTTGGCAATGACGTTTGCTTCATCTGTCTTAAGATTGCCATCTCCGGGGAAACCACCCAATCTCAAAGCTGTGTTGCTGGGTGTATAGGGAAAGGTAGCTGTGCTTAAAAAGGCAGAAGCCGCATCCTCTACCAAACCCAAAAGATAGCGATAATAGCTACCATCTGCATAGATGCCACCGGCAGTGTTCTCAAGAGTGAGCGCATTACCCTCATTGGTAAGCCCCAGTGAGTTGAGGTTCTCGGCAAACGCACGAGACAAATCTCCAGACAGGGCAGCAGTCCACGTGCCTTCTGCACGCGTATTCTCCTGAGAATACTGTCCGCAATACCACTCATATGCGCCGTCGCAACCAAGCGAAACCAAGGTAGGTGACCATGCGCGCACTGCATATACACCATCAGAAAGGTTGTTACCCTTGGCATCATAGCTTGCCGCACCTAAGGTCTCCAGATAATCATCGTACAGATTGGAATTGCCCGTAGCGCCCAAGATACAAGCCATAGCACCAGAAGAACCAGCGCCAAAGGGTACGATTTTCTCAAGATTGCCAGGAAGACTTTCTGCGTTGTAGCGCAAATAGCGGATTGCCGCCTTAAGATCAACTACACTCCAGGGTGCTCCTCCAACAAAGGTTGCATTGGCATCGGAGTCATAGCCATTGTTGCGTCCACGAAATCCTGCATACACATAAATAAAACCAGCAGACAGATAGGGAGCCAGCCCATCAAAGGAGTAGGCCGTAGGAGCACTTTGCCCCGTAAAACTTACGGGGTTAAGGGGCATCACTACCGGCGCTTCAGATGCTTTAAAGTTGCCCACCTGAGCTTCTGTATCAAGCGTACAGGTATATGTCTTGCCGTTTTTCTCGCCTTTAAAGAAGGGGCCAGGAACATAGATTGCCAAGCGTTCATAGGTTTTGGTGGCAGGCGTTAGACAGTATTGCAAACCATTTTGCCACCACACATCGTTTGTCTCGTCATAGTTCCAAGCATCCATTTTGATGGCTAGATCTGCGTATTTGTTCAGGTCACGCGTATCTGCAGACGTTTGCTGAGAAGGCTTACTTTTAGCTTTAGCACAGGCAGAAAGTGCCGCTAAGGCACTCGCGGACGTAAGAGCAAGAAAGCCGCGCCTGGATACGTTGGTGGATACGCTCATAACGTACTCCTTGTTGCAGGATATAGTAGTCTTCTAGTTTATACCCTGTAGTATCTCATCGCTAAAAGTCTCGTGATATACAAATATGGGTATACAACAAAGCAGACACAAACAAAAAAGATACCCCCGGCAGAAAGCGAGTGCGCATGGACGTAATTAAAATTGGCGACGTCGTTGAGCTCAACCACCAGTTTGCAGATGACGCGTCTGAAGATAACCCAAATGCTGCACCTCAAATTCACCTGCACGATGCCTGCGGCAAACAAACCTGCAGCATAGAGATTAAGGTGGAGGGACTTGACCCAGACCGCCCGCGCAATGCCCAGGGAGAGTACGACCTTACCTACGCTCAGCGTCGCATACGAGACTATTTTGAACAACGTGGCAAGCAGGTGGAGTTTGATCCAACCACGGGAAAAATCTTCTGGCTGAGGGGCTAAGCTATGGCAAACGTGCTTGATTATCTCGACTGGTTTGGTGACGTAAGCTTTGCAGGCTCTGCATTTAATGAAGTTGATAATCTCATCTTAGCGCAGCTCTCCTATTTGGATCTTGCGGGTTGCGTGCCTACAGGCGCTCCCCGTGACCAAGACACGCTGGAAGCCGTAAGCGCCACGTACTTTAAAAGCCGCACTAAGGTGCAGATTTATGAAGCGAGCGGGTTTGTCTCTGCACATACCTCTTTTTTGCTCCAAAAAGCCGCAGCCTCAAAGCGCTTTAAAAGCGTACGCGCCGGCTTTTACCAGGAAAAAGACAACCCCCAAGCTCAGGAGCAATTTGGAGCGCTTACCTTTGCATTGCCTGATGGAAGCTATTACCTCTCTTTCCGCGGCACCGACGGCACCATTCATGGCTGGCGAGAAGACCTCAACATTAGCTTCCAAACCGTAGCAGCTCAGACCGACGCGCTGGAGTATCTATCGCACGTCTCTGCAAACGTATCCGGAAATCTGCAGGTGGGAGGTCACTCCAAGGGTGGAAACCTTGCTGCTTATGCCGCAGCTTTAGCAGATCCCGCCATCCAAAAGCGCATAACAAAGCTCTGGTGCAATGACTCCCCTGGCTTTTTGGAAGATGTGGTTCCCTTCTCCAAACTCGCTGCCCTTGTCGATAAAACCGTGCTTTTGACGCCAGAATACTGCCTTGTAAGTGGTCTTATGCACCATGCTGCTACCCCTCAGGTCATACACGCGCAGACATCTGACGCAGACATCATGCAGCACGACGCCTTTACCTGGCAGATACTTGGTCCGCGCTTTGTACGCAGTCAAGCGCCTTCTGTCGCAGCACAGCATGTGTGCTCCCTGTTTAATGCGGTTGTCGAGAAGCGCACCAAGGATGAACGCAAGCACTTTGCTGACATGTTATTTGGCTGCGTTGAAGCCTCTGGAGCTGTCACCACCAACGAGTTGACAGCTATTGGAACCGAGAGTATCCGCAAGATTTGGGAAGCCGTTAGTGCGCTGGAGGATCCCGATAAGGAAGTCATTTTTGAACTCATTAAGGCTCTCGTTGGCCAGGTAGTGAGCGACTCCTTAGCACCGCTTAACAAGAGTGTGAGCCAATCGCTCCAGCAGTTTAGTATGCCTTCTGCAAACTACGAAGAGCTTTTGAACTCTCCCACACCCCCTTCCCTTGAAGAGATGCAAGAGTACAAGGACCGGAAACGTCGGGCGGCAGCAGTTGCAGTACCCGCTAAATTGGTCGAGAAGGTATGGCCAACCAAACAGCTCCTTGCAGGGCAAGATAAGGGCGAGAAAACCGTCAACTCTCACTCAAAAAGCAGCTCAGAGAGAACGGAGTAACTGTGGTTATGCAGCTCTGTCTACAGGACAGCGCACATTTGCTTGATACGTGCATACATAAGTTTTGCAAACAAAGCGAAATATGACTTGACGTTCTGTCTGAGTTTGCTATATTTATTGAGCTGTGATTTACGCAGTACTTGGCTGGGTAGCTCAGTTGGTAGAGCAGAGGACTGAAAATCCTCGTGTCAGGGGTTCGATTCCCTTCCCCGCCACCAGTTTAACGCACAGGTTGATACTATTTTTGGTATCAACCTTTTTTGTTATCTCGGGCTTGTGTAGTACGAGTGGATTACGTGTGTGTTACGTGTGGCTTACAAGTGTAGTACGAGTGTTAGCGTGTTTGATATCGCACGAGCCTAAAAGCATTCTCTGAGCCACACAGCGCGTAACAAAACGTCACATTGCGCCGTCATGCATCGTGCTTAACAATTTTTATATTCTCCCCTTCAAGGTTAATTACTAATAGCTTCTCATTAATCCAGTATCTTTTAGTATTTAAATCACAAATAATTGGAATTTCTTGCGTATCTTTATTAAAAAATTTTCTAAATTCGTCATTGCAGCGATTATTTAAAGGATGGTTTTGAATCTTTGCGCCAAATGGTAGAGATCTAGTTCTATCTAAAGCATCAGTGAAAGCCATACCTTTGTACCGGCTGTAGTTCGTTGTACAATTAAGATAGTCTTCGGTCAATACATAAATGGCATAGATATTTCCAAAAGAGCTTCTAGATTTAGACGATTTATGAACTGAACCCATTTTTCTGTCAAGATATTGGATTAAATACGAAGCATTGAAAATATCTTCTGGCTTTTTATTTCCTAAGTTATTTTTTATGCACTGCAGAATAAATTTTTCCATTCCAACTACCTAACCTTTTACATTCCAACTACGTCCATACAGCTCGTTGCCACCACGGGAGAGTTCTAGAACAGCATTGCTTTGCAGTATCGTTTTCGCTTCTGATGTATAGCTGCCTGCTTTATCAAAGGCCAGAAAGATTTGCTTTGGGCTTTGTTGATACAAGGCAAGAATCTGCTCTATAGATGGATCTTCTATGTCCTTTAAAAGAAATGAGTCGTGTGCAATAGCAGGTAGCACTGTTAGGTTTAATAGGGCTAGGTCATAGAGAATTAATCCTTTATAGTTAGTACCTGTTCCATCATCATCTGGAGTATAAAAATCATACTTAGTAGCACTTTCCACTGCTAAGTACGGCGCATTTCTGTCAGCGCCTGAAACTCTTGCCGATAGTCGCTCCAACTCAGCATTCAACTGTGCAACTGCATTTTTTACTGCTTCTGCAAAAGCTCTATTTAGCGCATCTGCAGCTGCATTCTTTTCAAGAACGAGGTTCTCATGCTTATCCCACGTATCTATTTCCTGAGTGATAATCTCTAAATTTTTCTGTACCGATGAATATTCGCGTAAGAATCCTTGACTGTAAGTAGCATTTGGTTCAATTATTTCAAGCTCGCTCTTTAGCCTAAAAAGCTCATCTTCCAATTCCTGAATCTTATCAGTTAAGCCGCTCATCTCGGCTTTAAAGTTTTCAGACAAAACTCCTGCAAGCTTGCGATGAAAAGACTCTACTTCATATATTGCCTTTAGATTTACAGTTGGAAAGAATCTGGCTAAAGCATCAAGGTCGGCTGCAGAAGGCAGCAAACCATAGCTCATAGATAATTCTACAAGCTGAAGATTACGCTTTAAATCTACATGTTGGGAATTAATGCTAATGATTTTCGCCTCCAACGCACTGCGCCTATCCTCCTCATCGAGTACTTCACGTGATGGTGAAGAATAGTCACCGGCTTGGAGCTCTTGAAATCTTCTACTTAAAATTTCTTTATCTTTCAAGTACTTTTCTCGCTGAGCTGTAGACTTGATGCGAGACCGAATAAACTGCATACCCTGAGCTTTATTAAACGTAGTCAGTGCATCAGCTGATTCTTTTTTCTTCTCAGAAAATGGTGCAATTACACTGTATACGTCAAATATTTTTGCAAATGCCTTCAGACTATTTTCTTGACCTGTTCCCACTCGATGCAGTAAAGGGTCTTTGTCGTCACAGTTCTTTTTACCGTAGATTCTAAAAGCAGCAGATAGAGAGTCTCTAAAACCCAGCTCAGGCAAATTCATGCCATACTGAGTCTGTAGCCACTCCACAAAATCGTCTTTAGAAATGGTTTGACCAGTCGCATCATACTGGGAATTGCAATATAGATATAAGTTATCTTTGTCGGTGCTTCTTCCGACATAGGTTTGACAACCGTTAAACTCGAAACAACCGTAAATGGTGTGGTGTCCTACATTTTTGATTATTTGTTCGGAGTTGTATGTAGAGCCGCCAAATAAGAAATCGATGGCTAGAAGTGCTGTTGATTTACCGATAGAGTTTGCACCATTAGATTGGCCTAAGATGACATTCAATCCTGCATGAAATTTAATAATTCCACGTTCAGTGCCGTTAGACCTAAAAGCGGGTGAATGTAGTTCTACAAGCATAAATAAATCCTATTTTCGTCATCAATATCAATTGCATTCAGGGCAAAAAGGCACGTAAGAGTATCCAAAAATTGAGAACTGCTGAGGGGAAGCATATTCTGAAGTGCGCTTGGGTTCACTGGTTCACTTCCGAGTGCATTTAGCACAACAGGTAAAAGGGCTAGCGTGCTTTTTTCATACGAGAAGAGTTTGTTTGGCAAAATCACACTACATCACCTTCTTTGGATCGACTGTAGACGATGATGCTTTAGTTTGCTCATCAAAAATGTCGCACATCTGTATAAAGAAGGATGTCAGGATGATACTGATGCTCTGTCGACATTTACCAGCTTTTTGGATGGTGCTGCATATGGTGTTGAAAATTTTGGACTGGTTCTCAGTTTTCAACTTCAGCTGAACGTAAAGACCGTGCATTTTTGACCTCAGTACATCCCAGTCACATTCACCAGATTGACACAGAACAGTAAGCTCTGCATGAACTTTTATGTAGCTTTTAATGACGGAATTTCTTATTTGGTCCTTCTCTTCCTCATATAGGCTCTCATTAAATTTCCGATCAACAGAAACAGCCGTAAATACCTGTGAGGCATCCGCCGTTAGATCTGCGTCTGAAAGCTTACGAACCGCAGCAGATATTTGACCTCCTAGGTTGATATCGTTAATCGCAGCCTCTAGAGCCAATTCAATAGACTGCGCTTCTTTAACCTTCTTTATTTCTTTTGCCAATTTCGGAGTGCCACTCATCACGAATTGTGCAAAACAATCGGGACATAGGGCAACTAGATTTGTAACGGCTTCTGCATTTTTTAGTTTTGGATTAATCTCCGCCACTTCGTACAAAGGCGCAACGTTAGAGCCAGAAACAGCAATGAGTTTCTTAGCGCATCCAGGGTTAGAACATGTATTATTGGCTTCACACAGTAAGTAAGAGCCGTGAATACGCTTTAGCTGGCTAGATAGTTCCCTAGTATCCGCTAGATAGTCATCGGTTGATGTTTCGGTTACTGGAATGCCAGCATTCTTCTTAATGTACTTCAGCAGATAGTTCTTGACTTGTTTACCAAGATTCTGTTTTGAAAAGACAACACCTCTTTTTGAAAATTCTTCTATCATCTCTTGCTTGGCTCCATCAGAAAGAGTTTCGATAGACAAAACAAATGGTGCAGAGTTTAAATTTCTAATAATCAAGGAACTTACCTCTGCTGAAAACCCTCGAGCAAGCCAGTTTTCTGCATCTTTATCCGTCACACCTACGCCAGCATCGGTAGTAATTTGCTCCCACAGCTTTTTTAGCTTTTTGTTGCCATTAAATTGAGCCTGAATCTTAGGCTCATCAGTAAGCTCAGCAACAAGTTCCAACAGGTATTCCTTTTTCGTACCGCTCCACAGAAATCCATAAAGCAGGTCAAATAACTCAGAAAAATTCACTCTGACCTGCTCCTTTCCAAAAATTCAAAAAACTTGAGTGTTCGTGAGGATACTTGAGGGGTTTAAAAATCGCCTCGGGTACCTATAACAACGGTATCTGGGTCTGGGTTAGAGTGACTATCCGTGAAGGAAGCAGCTACTCAGACGGTATGTCAGCTTCACTATCGTCACCTGGCGGTAGTACGAGAGGTATTAAATACGGCAATTTTAACAATTGGAAAATTGGCTCATCTGGTTGTACCGAAGACATCTGTTTAGGTAAACCTGGAACAGGAAGAACAGTTACCTACAAAGGCGGTGGTCAAGGAACTACGTATAGTAAACGTGTTACGGTTTGGTAGGTAAACCAATTCAACATGTTTTTTAATGCATCTCTTACATCAGTAAGAGATGCATTTCATTTTATAAAACTCAGACGTGAAGGAGTTTGTTATGGCAGATCCGATGGTATTAAGAACTCAACAATGGCTCAATAAAACCTATGGAAATAATTCAAATTTTGGCTCAGTAAAAGAGAGTGGAAGCACTGGTTGGGACACCATTTACGGTCTTATTCGTGCGCTTCAAATTGAACTCGGAATTACTTCTACCGCAAATAATTTTGGTCCTGGAACACAATCTCGCTTTAAAGCAAAGTACCCAAATGGCATTAACGACACCGTTCTTGCACAAGCCCCTACATCAAACATTTACTCGATTGTTCAGGGTGCTCTTTGGTGTAAGGGCTATCCTGCCGTTTATGGTAAGAAGGTCACTCAAGACTTTACTGAGGGTATGAAAAGTTCCATTAGAACCATGAAAAAGGACATGGGTATCGGTGGTGAATGGATGATTGATCTCGATATCATGATGACGCTTCTCTCAATGAAACAATTCAAGCTACTCAGCGTATATGGTGGCAAAGAACCCATCCGCTCGATTCAACAAACCATCAATAGGTCTTATCGTGGATATACAGACATCGTACCTACCGACGGTTTATATGGCCGTGAAATGAATACAGCAATGATTCAAGTGCTTCAAAAAATTGAAGGATACACGCCATCTCAAGCAACGGGATATTTTGGAAACGGAACTAGATCTAATTTAAAAACAATTTCTTCAGGTACGAGCGAGTGGGTTTGGTTGGCAAATGCTGCGTTAGTCTGTAATGGTTATGACGCACCATCATCCAATACCTGGACCGAGGGCACATATCGTGCAGTTCATAAATTCCAAGTGGATTATGTACTTCCCGTATCTCATGTGGTAGATAAAAACACGTGGATGAGCTTATTAACGTCTAAAGGGAATCCCGATAGACCCTGCATCGCGTGTGACACACGATTTGAAATTACAGATGAGCTAGCAAATCGACTGCGTGCTGATGGTTATAAAATCGTTGGTAGGTACCTTAGCGAGCCCGAGCAAGATTCTAAGAATGAAAGTGATTATTTCAAGGCACTTAGAACAGGAGAACTTGAACGCATTATTACCCACGGTTTAAAGTATTTTCCAATCTTGCAAGAATACTCAACGCGATTGGAGCATTTTTCTTCCCAAAACGGTACTCAGCATGCTAAAAAAGCACTTGCAGCTGCTAAGCGACTTGGTGTTCCTCCAACGATCATCTATTTTGCAGTAGATTATGACGCAACCGATCCTGAGGTAAGTTCAAACATTATTCCATATTTTAAAGCGGTGTCTGATAATTTAGGAAACGGATATAGTGTTGGAATCTATGCTTCAAGAAATATTTGTACAAGGGTAATTAATGCAGGATTTGCAGAGGCAGCATTTGTATCAGATATGAGCACGGGCTTTTCTGGAAACCTGGGCTTTCCCATTCCTAAAGACTGGGTGTTTGATCAATTCCATGAGATTAGTGGCTATGGCAGTAAATGGGACTTAGATCGTGTAGCATACTCAGGTGCCTATCCAGCCTGCAGCTCCACATCAAGTATTCAAGAAAATAAAGATCGGTTTGCATTATGGGCTGAGTAGGTAAAAGACAAATACGTAACTCTTTCGAATAATCAACAGCCTGACTATATTATTGGCAGAAATATTCTTGAGACCCTAAGAAAACCGACATACTGGGATAAAAGTTATACGAGCCTTGCTTGGATGGTTTACACACCTGAAACAGAAGAAGACTCTGCTGTTGCAGAAAGGGAAAATGTTGCAATCGCTTGTAAATCAGCTGGAGATATTGTGAGTAGCCTCCGTCCAGAAGATGTCCCACACTTTGCTGCAACATCTCTTGGCTATTTAACTTGGGGAAGTGACATTCCTCAGAACGAGATGGGGCTTGGCGATTTTGGCGGTTGGGCATTTGATACTTTGCAATTCTGGGGCGATTATCTGAATCAGGAAGGAGGTATGGATTTAGATACTTTTTGTAACTCATACCTTGGAAGTAAAAATTATGGTTTTGGAAATGATGACCTACAGGCAGATGTCGATGCATATCTACTTGTGCATGCATATTGGAAAGGCAAGAAGTCCTTTTCGCAGGCACTAAATGATATGAGAAGCATTAGTCCAAAGGCTAGGCGTTTTGAGTTTTTTATTAAACGTTTTGGCGGAAGCAGACAAAACGTTCAAGATGCGTTCTGGTATATGATGGAAAAACAACCAATTCCTTACGCTACAGAAGAGATTTACAAACTAATTTCAAAGGCTAAACGTTTGCCCAATAAGGATGAAGCATATATTTTAGCGCGTTCCTTTGCTACAAAACTGCTCTATAGCTAAGGAACTTTTATTTCAAGCTGACGCTGGTTAAGACCAATGTCAAAAACTCCATTCGTTTGAATCTGTACAACACCATCTTGAAAAGTTGCAGTCCAAATCTCACTGGGATTGTCATAGCGAATATCGTCTTGACCGTCCCAGTGATAACCAGAGTGTTGCCCTAGGCCAATATAGACGGGACAAAAGATAAATATCTCCTTTATGATCTCCTACAAAATAAAAATCAGAGCAAATAATTCTTATGTGACCCACATCTCCACTAAGAGGAATTTCATATAAGTTTTCAGTTGAGAACAGCAACAAACCAGAGCTAATGATAAAAACAAAAGTGACTATGACATTCAACAGCCATTTTATTAATCTTAAAAAACCACTCTGAGCAATCAATACTGAAAAGTATAGGTTTCCCACAAGCAATGCCAACGTAAAAAGCAGTATGAGATAATTAGTATTGATGAATCATTGAAAGAGGATTAGAGGCTTGTTGAATAGGCTCGTTTCAGAATATAGAGCTCCTGAACAAAAGAAAATATAGGTGTAAACTAATAAGATCAGTAACGTAACGGCGTACCCACCTTTATTAGCATTCTTCTTCACTAAGCCCATCTTGTCTCCCATGCTAAGCTGCTTCTTTATAGCTTCTTTATATTAACTTGCTGAGAGATATTTTGCCCTGAATCCGTATCAAACACATCTCTACCCAACCAACTGCTATTCATGATTTGATTGCGGGATTACCCGCAAAGGAAAATGCAGATGTACTGACAGAAGTATTTACCAGTACATCTGCAAAGCTAAAAAGGTTTATTTAAAGGTAGGGAGATAGTAATAGGTCATACCTTCTATCGTTATTATCGCCTAACCTTCAGCCCAAGTTTGGTAAACCTGAAATCTCGAATGAAAGTAAGAGCAGCTTTCCTGACAGTGCGTCTGCATATGAGTTTATTGCCGAGCGAGAAAAAACTCATGGCAGAAACTGCTGAGCTTACGATAGCTGGTACAGCTGATGTAACTACCCTCAAAGAGAGTTCTACTTGCAAGTAATCTAAGCTACCTCAAAACCAAGACGGGTTGCACGCTTATTGATGAAGCGGTAAGCCGCGCAGAAAAATACTGAAAGTTCAAGCACCGCATCTTAAGGTGCTTATTTTTTAAGGAGAAAACTCATGGACGCAAAAACTACCTGGGCAAATGTACAGGCACTCGCAGCAGTATCAGGAGGTGTGTTCGGTTGGTATTTAGGTGAATACACAGGCTTTTTCTACTGCCTTTTAGCCTTTGTGATTATCGACTACGTGACAGGTGTGGCAGCAGCTTTTATCAACCACAGGCTTTCTTCCAAAGAGGGTTTTAAGGGCATTGCTCGCAAGTTCACCATCTTTGTTTTGGTGGGAGCAGCAAATCTTTTGGATGTCTATGTGCTCGGTCAAGGTGATGCACTTCGTTTTGCCACCATCTGTTTTTACCTCTCAAATGAGGGTATCTCGCTTTTAGAAAATGCCACGGCGCTCGGACTTAAGATTCCAGAGGGGCTATCCGATGCTCTTACCTCAATTTCCCACAAGAATAGAACACCGATTGAAACACCCTCAACAGATGAAGCAGATGTCATGCCTAAGCAGGGTGAATAAGGACTCATTGAGCACGTCAGCATACATCTCGACTCACTTGATTGGAGAAAACCATGAGCTACGAATACATCGTGCGATTTGGCGCTAAATGCTTCACACGCGGACGCCAAGGACACAGCATTAAACGCATTGTCATTCACCACTGGGACGATCCAGAAAAGGCACCAAGCTTTGATGGAGTCCTTTCATGGTTTGTGTCAGAGCGAGGACGAAACTCTGCACACTACGTAGTAGAAGACGGCCGTGTGGCATGCAGGAGACTGGGTAGCTACCCTCGAATCCATCGGCATTAAATGTAATCCGAGCTGCTCTTCAAGCGATAAACGTACGGTAGCTGAGCTTGTCAAGAATATCCGAGCACGCTATGGGAATCTGGCTATGGTCGGCCACAAAGACATCGTCTCAACAGGATGTCCTGGTCGCTACTATCCACCAAGTGAAGTACTAGCTCCATATCTAGGAGGCACCACTCCAGCACCTGTACAAGCCTCAAGTACTCCTTCTGGGCCAAGCACAAACATTCAAGCACTGGCTGAGGCTGTAATCATCCATGGCGAGTTTGGAAACGGTGAGGAGCGCAATCAAAGACTTGGTGCGCTCTATCATAAGGTACAAAGACGAGTAAACGAGAAGCTCTCATAGCATATGAGGGCGTGCGGGTGTGCTAGATCTTATGAGGTCTGGTGCATCCGCTTTTTTCTTGTAAGACAAATCTGTGGCGTATGAATATTCAAAAGGGCTAAAGAAACTCTTATGAGGTTAAGTTTTCCAGTCAAGTGGCTGTCCCAAGTAGAGAGATCTATTGAAAGGACAGTACATGAATATGCCAACAGAGCCTTTTGATGTAGACTTGCAAATTCAGTTCAGTGAAGCTGAGCTTATCTGCACACGTCTCATCAAAGCAAAAGTCATCAAACAGGATGTGTATGAGCGCCTATCGGCGGCGTTCATACAACTTACTCAAAGTCCGTATATCACGCGTCAAAGCTATGAGGTGACCTGTCATATCACCCATTAATGAGTTACATATCAAAACCTAAGAGCTTGTGGTTGGGATTATAAGGCTATAACTAATTTCTGTAGGCTTACACACGATGAGGTGAGAAGCTTTTGTGCAACACATCGCCTTGAAAGTAAACATGAACTGGTGACTCATGTGTGCCAATGCGTGAGGCTTCTCTAGGTGGACACTCAGATCTTGCTAAGTTTTGCTCAGATAGCTGCCGTCACAAAGCATGGATGAAGCAACAAGAATATGAACATCCAAAGCACTGTCAAATGTGTCATAGGGCCTTTTCAAAATCGACGCACATACATCAAAAGTTTTGTAGTCACCACGGTTATATCGCTTGGCGCTACAAACGTTCATCTTGGATTTTACCTGCCTTTTTGCCTGCTATTAGCTTCCAGGTGAGTGACGTATACACACGATTTAACACATTAGGTACCGCAGGAGTTATAAATGGGTGACTTTGAAAAACTTCCTCTAAAGAAACGTTTAAGAATTGACTACAGGTTGCTGTCTACGTACGTGTATCTACGGCGAATAAAAAGCAAAGCTCGTCTTTAGCCAAGCAAATTGAAGCCTACCAAAGATGCACTGAGAACGAGTCGCTCTAGGATTTGGTGGGCATCTTTGTTGATAATGGTATGTTAGCCCGCAACTCGTACTTAAGCTTTTTAAATGTCGAGATATTCGACCTTTTTCGGAGCCGAACTCTTTTGTAGTACATGAACAACATCTTGTCCTATGAGTTGCTCTAATTCCTCATAGTTATCAGCGATATGTAGCTGATATTGTGGTTTCCACCAATTTGAATCCTGGGCCATTTCTCCCCATGTTTCATCCTTAAATGAGGCAGATGCACTCCAAGCAGGATTTTTTCGAACTACACAGGCCAGTTTTTGACGTGGCGTTTCGTAGAGGCGATATACTATTTCGAAGCCCTCAACATGTTGTTGACATCTACCAACTAACTTGCCTTTGAATACTTTTTCGCACTCTACATCATCCTTGTAAAGTGTGACGTGTACCTCTTCAAATAAATCATCCATAAGGAGCCTCGTTCCATAAACCTGTCTTCGTGATAATTCTATCGTTTCTTTATATTTGTCATAATATAATTTTCAGCACCTCTTTATGCCTACCAAGAACCTCTTTCGACACCCCCTACAACTACACCCTTCTCAGAAGTAGCGTTTATTGCTTGGACAATTGGGCTTTGGGATACAAGGGACTCACAAACAGTGAGATTTTAGAAATCATCGTGAGCAAACAGCAAGTAGGCATTAAATATATCAGCGGTAATCCTGAGCTTTTAAAACTCTTGCAGCAGCACCTTGATATTCGTAACTAAAAAATGTGCTTCTCTTGCTCACGGCTGTATTGCCCTTGCCACAAAGATGGACAACCGCTTTGTATCTACTGCTTCTATCTCTGCAGTATCTCCCTATGGAGCCATGATCATTGGAGTAGCGACGCTAAAAGCATATCGTAATCGTGGCCTTGTCACCCACACAGTCAAACAGCTCTGCCAAGCCTGTAAAGAAGCTGGACTCAAAAAACTAGTTCTTTACTTTGATAATCCTCTTGCAGCAAGTATCTATCTCAAAATTGGATTTACGATTGTTGATACGTATGGTGTACTTTCAGACGGATCTTCTCATTAGTAGAGCTAAAAAACGCAGCCCACAAAAGAGCTGCGTTTTTGCATCTTACCTATGCTGTTTTCTGTAGCTTATATAAGCTCTAGGCTCATGTGATCATGAGCCATTATGATCATTAGCCATTAAGTACGGCGCTGTAGGCTGCCATGGTATAGAAGTTGTAAGGCTGGTTGAAATGAGGAAGGAAAAAGACATCGAGCAAAGCAAGTCGATCAATGGTAATGCCTTCCTGAATGGCCAAAGAATACATATGGATGCCGGCAGTCATATCATAGGTAGAGGCCATCTGAGCACCTAAAACTTTACGAGTGGTTGCATCGTATACAATGCGAATCTTTACCTCAGGGTTGTCGGTCTCCATAAAGAGCGCCTTCTGAGCAGCAGTAAAATCGCTCACCTTAGCATCAAAACCAGCAGCCTTTGCATGTTCCTCAGTAAGACCGGTAGAAACCATCTTAAGGTCATAGATGTTTATACCAGAAGAACCCTGAACACCAATGGATTCAAGAGCAGTACCACACACATTGTGACCTGCAACAATACCAGAACGAACGGCATTAGTAGCAAGAGCAATATAACTCTCCTCACCGTCCTTGGCATTAAAGAAGGTAGCAGAGCAGTCACCAATAGCGTACACATCATCTTTGCTGGTCTTCTGATGATGGTCAACCACCAGCGCGCCGTTCTTGAGCATTTCAAAGCCTTGGTTAGCAAAAAGCTCCGTGTTAGGCTTAAAGCCAGTGCAGATAACCACCATGTCTGCATCGTAACCGCCCTTATCGATAACAACACGAGACACCTTGCCATTCTTACCCTCAAAGCGCAACACAGCCTCACCAAAGTGCAGCTTTACGCCGCCACGCTCAAGCTCATCTGCCATAAGATCAGAAAACTCGCGGTCAAAGTTGCCGGTTAAGCAGGTAGGAGCCATGTCGATAAGATCAACCTCACGACCATTGCGCTCAAAAGCCTCTGCCAGCTCAACGCCAATATAGCCAGCACCCAAGACAGTAACTTTGCGAATGGAGGGATCTTTTAGTTTGTCAATAACAGCCTGAGCATCTTGGAAGAGCTTAACCTGCTGGATATTCTCAAGATCTCGCCCCTCAAAGGGAGGAATAATAGGCAGAGAACCCGTAGCTAGGATAAGCTTGTCATAGCTTTCCTCGATCTCACTACCATCTTTCCTAATGGCATGAACCTTCTTGGCATCGTAATCAATAGAGTCAACACGGGTCTCCATAAACACCTGGGCACCCTTTGACTCAAAGCCCTCTTTGGTTTGATAAAACAGGCCATCAGAGCCAGAAATCTGCTTGCCAATCCAAAGTGCCATGCCACAGCCTAGGAAGCTGATGTTGGAATTTTGGTCGATAATAGTCAGCTCGTTGCCCTTATAAAGGTCAAGAATGGTATTGCTTGCTGCAGTACCTGCATGATTTGCACCAATAACGACAATCTTACTCATAAGCGGCACCTTTCCTTGGTCACTAAGACCTTTATGGCCATACGGCTTCCTATAATTAAGAACACTTACTATATTACTACGTAAAAGATAACAATTAATCCACATTCATGTGAACGTATATTTTTATTGGTAAATAAAAATACGTACCGGGTATTTCTCCATCTATTCAAATATTTAAATAAGCTGTAAATAAACTAAAGGACTTGCTAGACAAGTTTAAATTTCGACAATACCTAACTCTTTATCTCAAGCAAAGCCTTACTTATGTAGGAACATGACGCTACCGCATTGGAAACTACCCTGCACCATACTAAACAGATGACAGTTAATTACTTGTGTATGCTTTTAAGAGGGCACATAAAAATCTATGGACCCTTATTGGAGTATTTAGCTTACACGCTGCTTTGACAGAAGCTCTCTTGCATCTGCTGCCCAAACTTCAAGGTACTCACTGGTTTCTGTAGACTCACGCCGATTATAAAACAAAGTGAATATTGCTCCAAACACCCCAGGATAAGATTGGGTACGAATGAGCTTTACACGAGAATCAGAAAGGGGCACAACTTTACAGCTCAAGCACGAGACAAGGGGCTTATGTTCGGCTTTGATGCGTACGGTAAGCTCCTGTGGATTAACCTCAGTTAAAACAGAGTTCATCTCAAGACCCTCTTTAGTGGTGACTACGTAGGTTCTACCACTCACACAAAAAGGCATCTGATCGTTAGCATAAGTCACATCTTTATTGGTGCTTAAACGCTTAAGCCAGACATTCATTCTTGTAAGTGACTCCCAAGCAATAGCTGCTGGAACATCAACCTCAAGCTCTTCTGTATAGGTTTTCATACTACTACCCCTACATATCAATACAGAGAATCTATAGTAACTAGATTGTAGTATCTCTATTCAAACGCCTATAGGCAATATCATGTTTTATCGTGCAGGCCTTTATAAAAATGTAATTCCTCTATATTCTAAAATAATTGTACACAATTAAGTTGTACACAACTAAAATAGAGCTAAGCAGAAAAGGCGCTTACCATAGTGGTACGCCCTAAAGGAAGGAACTCTTTATGTCTGTTTATGATTTTACCGTTACCAATCCTGATGGCAGCACTACCTCCCTTTCTGAGTATGAAGGCAAGGTCTTACTTGTGGTAAACACGGCAACTGGCTGTGGCTTTACCCCTCAGTATGAGGATCTTGAGGCAATGTACGCTGAGTTTCGTGATCAGGGCTTTGAAATTCTCGACTTCCCCTGCAATCAATTTGCCGGCCAAGCTCCTGAATCCGATGATGAGATCCATGCATTTTGTACCATGAAGTTTGGCACTGAGTTTCCCCAGTTCAAGAAGATTGACGTTAATGGAGAGGACGCAGACCCTCTGTTTGTCTCACTCGCAACTCAAATGCCCTTCCAGGGCTTTGGCCATGGTCTTAAAGCTAAGGGTCTTGAGAAGTTTGCATCTGTCAACAATAAGAAGTTTGGCGATAAAGCCTATATCATGTGGAACTTCACCAAGTTTTTGATTGACCGTGAAGGTAAGCTGGTTGCTCGTTTTGAGCCCACCGTTGCCATGGATGAGGTTAAAGCTGCGGTAAAGGCTCAACTCTAATGCCTGATATGAATAACAACGCTGCAGATCAGATGCTTAAGCTAGATAATCAGCTGTGTTTTTCTTTATATGCTAGTGCAAAAGAAGTGGTGCGTCGCTATACCCCTTTTTTAGAGCCGCTGGGACTGACGTACACACAGTATCTTGTCATGATGGTGCTATGGGAGCTCAAAAAGACCACCGCAAAATCTCTTGGCGAGCGCCTCTACTTGGACTCTGGTACCCTTACTCCCCTGCTGCGTAAGATGGAAGCAAAGGGCTTGCTTGTGCGCGATCATGACCAGCAAGATCAACGTGTGCTCACGGTTGAGCTAACTCAAGCCGGCCATGATCTCAAAAAGCAGGCACAAAGCATCCCTCTTGCCATGGCTGACTGCTTTGATTTCACATCAGATGAGGCAAGAGAGCTGCGTTATCTTCTCGATAAGGTACTGACAAATGTACGGGTTTCTCACCCTTCAGAAGGATAAGCGGTAAGGCAAGCGTCAAGCTCTCTTATAATCTCTTCCTTATCCATATGACGGCCGATAAAGCAGAGTTTGATTACGCGGTCACCGTACTCGGAATCCCAGTCTTCCAGCAGTTCAGGATGCTCAAGCAGCATCTGCTGTTTTTCCTCTTCTGGGAAGGAATCATAGAACAGACCATTCTCGTATAGCTGAACCTGCTTTCCGGCCTGCTCAAATACATAGCTCATGTCATAATCGCAGCTCAGCCAAGCTTTACCCTTTACACGAATAATGCTTTCTGGCCAACTGCTCACAAAATCATTGAAGCGATCAATATCAAAGGGCTGGCGGCGATCATACACAAAGGTGGAAATTTCATATTCCAACACCTCGGGATCGTCATGCTCCTCGGGATGCTCCATGGCATCCATCCAAACGGCAGAGCGATACGCCTTATCAAAATCAAAGCGATCGGTACTCACAAGCTCGCTCATGGGGACTTCTCCCCTTACTGCCTCAACAATAGTGGCATCACGCTGCAAACCGCGGATAATGGCTTTGAGCTCATTCATCTGCTCTGGTGTTACCAGATCACTCTTGTTGAGAATAAGTGTCGTGCAAAACTCGATCTGCTGGATAAGCAAATTCTCTAGATCGTCTTCTTCGAGCTCATCAGAAAGCAGCGCCTTGCCGCCATTAAACTCGTCATACATGCGCGCACAGTCAACCACGGCCACAATGTTATCAAGCTCAAGATGAGCATGCCTATCAGATTTCTGACTCTGATTGCAAAACGCCGTAATGGTATAGGTAATGGGGATGGGTTCACAAATGCCAGATGCTTCGATAAAGATGTAATCAAAATCGCCTGAATCAGCTATATCACCAAGCTGCAAATTAAGATCATTCGATAAGGTACAGCACAAGCAGCCGTTAGTCAGAGGGATAACCTCGTCACCATTGGCAAAGCCACCCTCTTTAATAAGGCTGGCATCTACGTTTATCTCACCAATATCGTTGACGATAACCGCAGCTTTAATGCCCTCAGTGTTGGCAAGAATACGATTTAATACGGTAGTCTTGCCCGCGCCAAGGTAGCCGGTAATAAGCGCAATTTTGACATTCTTTGGATCGGCCATGTGAACTCCCCATTCCTTAAACACGATCAAGGCACCCAGCAGATGGGCGCTATGCGCACCAGACGGTGCGCATAGCAACAAACAAAGACAACCGTACCTCGGTTGGAACCATAAAGACACCGAGGTCCGCAATAACCCTAGGCGGCAGCCTTAGAGGGCGCCTGTAACAACAATATTGCCCTCTTTCATGATAACGTCCATGTTATCAGGCGTGAGGTTGTGAATATCCGCTGCGACATCGCCCTTAACCACAAGAACGTCAGCAGACTTACCAGCCTCGAGAGAACCAAACTCATCCTCGTGACCCAACATCTTAGCGCCATTAAGCGTGGCTGCCTTGATGGTGTCAAGAATGGAAATGCCAGCCTTCTCGACAAAGGCGTACATCTCTTCGATCGTAATGTAGCCATACGGGGTAACAAAGGAGAAGGAGTCAGAACCAATAGTAAGAGGCACGTTGAGTTCGTGAGCACGACGCAGGTTAGCGTAGGTGCGCTCAAGGCCCTTCTCGACAACCGTCTCACCGGGGAACTTATCCAGCTCGGGCGTCCACTCAGGTGGATAGGTGGAGTACCAGGTGGGCAAAAAGCCAATGGTAGGCGTAAAGTAAGTGCCATTCTCGGCCATCAGGTTCATAGTCCTGTCGTCAAGCTCAAAGCCATGAATAAGCTGGGTGCAGCCAAAACGTACGCAGTCATACGCTGCATCAAAGTTGTTATAAGAGTGCGCCCACAGAGGAATTCCTACCATGCGGCACTCGTCGGCAATAGCCTTGATTTCCTCGGTGCAGAACAGCTGCAGACGGTCGGAGTCCCAGCGCCAAATGCCGCCGCCGGTTGCCCAAATCTTGATTGCATCGGGGTTCTCACGCAGGCGCATACGAATAGCCTTGCGCAGCTCCCATGGGCCATCAGCCTGGAAGCCCCAAGGGTGAGAATCCTTGGAGATCTGCAGAGGCAGGTGGTGTGAATCGCCATGGCCGGCTACGCGGCAGAAACCAAGACCGGTTGCAAAGATACGAGGACCATTCATAACGCCCATATTAACGAGGTCACGAATAGCAATACCGTTACGACCAATCTCGCCTACCGTAGTAAGGCCGTGGCTCAAAGCGTCATAGGCCTGCTTAACGGCGCATGCCTGCTTCTGAGCAACGCTCTCGATAACCCAGTCATTGTCGTTATCGGTCAAATTGCCCGAGAAGTGTAGGTGCGTGTCGATAAGACCAGGCATGACAGTTTTACCTGTAGCGTCAATGACCTCATAACCAGCGGGAACCTCAGTAGACTTGCCAGCATACGTAATCTTGTCGTCGTCAATGAGAACAAGCGCGTCGTTAATTGGCGCAGCGCCAGTACCGTCAACGAGCATTCCTCCTACAATTGCGTACTTAGCCATGATGTTTCCTCCAAATCCTTTCTGTGTAACTGACGAAACATACGTGCCGGTAAAACAGGTAGAACAAGGTGGTGCTCATAACGCTATGCGAACCAAAGAGAGCTCACAAAAGACCTGCGCTTACTGCGCAACATTGGTTGGACTTGCAGCCTGTGACGAGGGGTCTTTCGTAGCACTCGGTTTGCCAAAGATGAAGAAAATTGCAAAGCCAACAACAATCCACACAATGGTGATAATCCACTCAACTGGCTTGAGCGCTGCTGGGCTCATAGGAACAACCATCAAAAGAATGATGATCAAGCCTGCTGCTATGGCCGCCAAGATTCCAGCCTTACCACCGTTTACCTTATAGGGACGGTTGAGACCAGGCTCAGTCTTGCGCAGCTTGAGGCAGGCAAATCCAGCCATGGTGCACGCAAAGATAAAGCCAAGAGATGCAACGGCTGTAAGCGGGAGCAGCATATTGCCACCAAGGAAGGGTCCAATGAGGGTAAGCACCGCAAGTACAATATTTGCTTTCTTTGGAGTTCCAGATGCAGGATCAAGTTCCGCAAAGGATGCAGGAAGCATTTCCTTACGGCCAAGAGCAAGCATCAGACGGGTGGAAGCACCAAAAAATGCGTTCATGGGGCCAAGAGGTCCAAGTGTTGCAATGATGAGCATTGCGATATAGAAGAAAATATTGATCTTTTGCAGTACCGCAAGAGCAGGTACCGATGCCTTAACAAACTCATGCCAATCAATGATGCTACCAAAGGCATAAATGCAGATAAGATAAAATACGCCAGATGCAAGCAAAGCAATTGCGGGAACCAAACCAAATTTCTTCCAGTCTAGCCCCTCAGAGGCCTCTTCTGCCTGCTGAGGAATAGTATCAAAGCCTGCATAGAAAAACGGCGTCATAACAAGCACGGCCATAATGCCGCCCAACAAACTGGTTGCTTCGGTTGCCTTGCCACCTGCAGCACCAGATACCTGGGAGAAGATAGGGCCAGCATTAGAAGGAGAGCCTGTTGCAAACGATATGACCATCGCCAAAATCATGCCGGTAAGTAAGGCTTTCGTAAGAAATGATGAGAGTTTTGCTGCAGCACTTGCGCCGTGGAAATTTAAATAGATAACAAGGACTGCAAAACAAAGTGAAATAACGGTTGGCCACAAATAAACATCAGCACCCATTATTGAGTAGAGCTTTACCGATGTAAGCCATGAAAGGGCCTCAAACTGTGAGAAGCGATCTGCAAGAAGTTTTGATATGGCAATTGCTTCCCAAGGACACAAGGGAGCATTGCCTAAAAGCAACATCCAACCCGTAAGAAAACCAAGTTTGCGCCCAAATGTACGTTCTACGTACTCAATAATGCCACCCGAAATGGGAATGGCAGCCGTAAGCTCCCCAAAACACATGCCAATGGGGACCAAGAACAAGGCACCGATTGCAAATGCAATCATAGCGGGGAATGGACCTCCGCCAAGTACCATCCAATCGCCTACAAGAAGAACCCAGCCAGTGCCGATAATAGCACCAAAACCAATGGTGAAGAAGTTAAACAACGTAAGCTCTTTCTTCATTTCTCCACCTGAAGCAGCTTTCTCTGGCATTGTTCACCCCTCTTTCTTTTTAAACAAACTCCTATCCCTGATCTACCTTACCGAGCACCTAAGTTAATACCTGCTAACTTATGATTTGATTATACGTAGCTATGAATAAATGAGCATACATTTATTACTTTACCGTTTTTGACTTGACAAATTAATAAAAAAGGGATTCTTAGCTGCGCGTCCAACCTTATCCCTGTGTCAAACTATACTTGCGCACTATAGACGCTGTAATACCAAATAGCGGTTGAGGTTGTTTTCCTTACCATCGGCGCTAAATTGCGCACAGATACGAACTTGAGTACCAAGAGAGGCGACAAGATCTTTGAGTTCGTTTTGTGTAGTGTGATGACAATAGCGCCAAGTGTGTCCTTGATTTTGCCAGCCTATGAGGTAGTCATTTTCCTCTAATACACTGGGATCAAGCTGCAACTGCTGCAAGGCTTGCTCGGTGGTCTGCCGTGCTTTTCCAGCAAGTTTTACGCTGTTCATAAATTGCCAAAATGAAACGCAAAGATATCCTTTTGGCTTGGTCTTCTCTACCAAAAGCTGCAGGAGCTGTGAGCGATTTTGCCTACCCGGCACATGATGCATAAAGCCAAAGGCTACCACTACATCACAAAGCGGCACCTCTAATTGGGCTGCCAAGGTACCATCCAGAAGGCTGGTAATTATATCCAGCTTAATAAAACTACATTGAGCGTTAACCTCTGTACTATGAACCAACGGTTCACAATTATCCACCGCATAATATGCCCCAGGATGCACCAGTGTTTGCCCTGTTAAAAAGCGAGCAAAGCGTAGATTGCCACAGCCCATATCAAGCACAAGGAGTTTCTCGACAGCCATGAGCGCGGGCATAGCATCCAAACAGGACTGCCATCCTTGCCAAGGCAGCTGTCGTGTGGCAGAAAAACTCAATGCCTGCTGTTTATAAAACTCAGACGTAATCTGGTTGAGCTGACGAGCAGCTTGCAAAGAGATCGCTGGCCTTGTGTTTGACGTGTCCCAAGAAGTATTCATACGTGAATTTTACTCTCCTGTTGCTGCTGCGGTACGCGCACATGAGGCTGGCTGCGTATAATGCGAGTATGAATGAACTCATAGTAGACATATTACAGCAGCTGCGCGCCCATCCCGATACCACTCTTGATGTCCACCAGCTCGAGGCACTGCTGCGCGCTCACAGCACTCCTCGCAACAAGCAAATTCCCAAGCGGGCCATCCTGCCCTACTTTTTACAAGTCAAAAATCAGGACGTTAAGCTCTGGCAATCGTGGGAGGTCACGCCTCAGTTGGAAGCGCGCTTTGTACGCTCGGTGCGCATGAAGCCGCGGCGCACAGCCTCTGGAGTAGCAACTATTACGGTTATTACGCGCCCCCATAGCTGCTCGAGCAATTGTCTGTACTGCCCCTGCGATTTGCGCATGCCCAAAAGCTATATTGCCAATGAGCCCGCCTGTCAGCGCGCGGAACAGGCCTTTTTTGATCCCTATATACAGGTTGCCGCTCGCCTGCGTGCCTTGCATCAAATGGGCCATTCTATCGATAAGGTCGAGCTCATTGTTCTGGGCGGCACCTGGAGTGACTACCCTACAAGCTATCAATACTGGTTTGTGCATGAGCTCTTTCGTGCACTCAATGACTGGCCCGCCTCGCCACAGGCTATCGAGAAGCGCTTGGACTGGTACCGCTCTTACGGAATGCACAACGCAGAAGAAGCCCTCCGCAGCTTTGTTGCCAACCAACAGGCTGCTGTTGATGCAGGAACAGCCAGCTATAACCAGGCATTTCACAAGCTATACGACACAAGTACCCCCATCAAGAGGCATGGTCGCACATGAGTGCCACCCTTGAAGAGCTTCTTTACCAGCAGCAAAAAAATGAGACAGCTGCTTGTCGCGTAGTGGGTCTTGTTATAGAAACACGTCCGGATACCATTACAGCAAGAACACTCACAATGTTTAGGCAGCTTGGCTGTACTAAAATCCAAATTGGCATCCAAAGCACACGCCAAGAAATTCTTGACGCTAACCTACGTCAGATGACCACCGCGCAAATAAAGCGTGCTTTTTCACTTATACGCCTGTATGGGTTTAAAATTCATTCCCATCTGATGATCAATCTTTTAGGCGCCACACCTGAGGCGGACAAGAACGATTTTACAACGTTTGTAACTGATCCTGGTTACCTTCCAGATGAGATCAAGCTCTACCCTTGTGCACTGGTAGAGGGGACACAGCTGGTTAAAGCATACCAAGCTGGTAGCTGGCACCCCTACTCTCAAGAGGAATTGGTGGACGTACTGGTACATGACGTGATGGCAGCTCCTGCGTATGTACGCATTTCTCGCATGATTCGCGATATTAGTTCCACTGATATTTTGGTAGGCAACAAGCACACCAACCTGCGGCAAATGGTCGAACAGCGCCTTGCTGCACAAGAGCAGGCTTGCCAGGTACAGGAAATTCGATTTAGAGAAATTAATCAACAACAGGTACAGGCAAAAGAACTCACCCTGCAAGACCATAGCTATGACACGGCGGTGAGTGAGGAGCACTTCTTGCAATGGGTAACAACCACCAACAAGATTGCTGGTTTTTGTAGGCTCTCACTACCCCATTGGGACCAATTGTTGGCCGGTACCTGTGACGTGCGCGCTGATGAGCTGGTAGTCCAACCAGGTCAAGCCATGGTTCGAGAGCTGCATGTGTATGGGCAAGCGCTGTCATTGGGTACAGAAGGGGCCTCGGCGCAGCATCAAGGGCTTGGTCAAAAATTGCTTATTCAGGCAAGTACGATTGCTGCAAACGCGGGTTATACCAGCCTCAATGTGATCAGCTCTGTGGGCACCCGCGCATACTATCGAGCACAAGGCTTCAGAGATGCTGGCCTATACCAGCGCAAAGAACTCTGATTGGCGCACAAGGATTCTCGCCAGTATAAAACGTGCTGATCAGAGCCAGCAATCCTAACAAATGCTGTAATGCTTCCTCACAACCAGAGTAAGCCACACTCACAAAAAAGAAAAAGCCGCCATCGTAAGACAGCGGCTTGTCATACTCAATCAAACACAGCTTACTAACAGCTGTGAAGATATACCTGACTACTCAGCGAGCTTCTCGCCAGCAGAACGAAGTGCATCCAACACATCGTCCTCAGGCTCAAGGTTGGCGATAATGGCATCAATGACGTTTACGCCAGCAGATTCAGCGCGCTCCTTCCAGCTGTCCATCCACTCGCCCGTGCCCCAGTCATACGAACCAAACAGCACCACGGGCTTCTCGCCAAACTCACCAACGCACTCATCCCAAAGCTCCTCAAAGTCGGGATCAAGCTCCTCGTCACCCATTGCAGGGCAACCAAAAGCAAAAGCATCGTAGTCAGCAACCTTTGCGCCAGAGAAATCACTGTAATCAATGATGTCAGTGTCAGCACCCTGAGCTATAGCCTGGGCCATGGCCTCGGTATTGCCAGTCTGGCTCCAAAATACAACTGCTACCTTACTCATAACTTCCTCCTTCTTTATGTAGTCGGCTCCTTTTTGCCGTCTAACACCTAGATACTTAGCTTCCAAAGCCCGTGGCTACCCACCTGAGCTTACGAGAAGTTCCATAAGGCTTGTGCCTGATCTAAAACGATTGAGGCACGCTCCTTCCAAGCAGGCAAGCTGCGCAAAGCGTTGACGTGCTCGCTCAACATTTCCGTAGGCACACCAAGCACCCCTACAACTGCAGGGCTGCTTGTGGATAAACCCAAGCACGTCTTCAAGCGGATATCCAAATACCACGCCCATTTCATGGGGAAATTCAACGGGGATAGCTGGTGCAGAGCCGCCATCAGCCACAAACTCTAAGGGCTGGCTGGCAGATTTTGCCTGGGCTTTTGCTTGATAATACTGAGCCAAACGCAATCTAAACGCGCGCATAAGCTCCGTAGATGACGTAGTGGGATAGCCTGCATCATGCAAAAATGCGCGTATATCAGACTCCTGAAGAATCGCATCAACCAGTTCTGGACGATACGCCACCAGTGCTATACGATCACGACAACTACCAGCCGTCATGCATCTTACGCCATAGGCAGAAATCTCCTTGGTAAAGCCACGGAAAAGTTCACAGGTTTTTGCGCGCAGACGGGGACCCTGCCACATACAGCATGCAGCCTGAGGCCTAAAGTTAAACAATGCAGCAGGCTTTACACCTGCAATAACACCAGAAGCACAGCGAACAAAGGTTGAAATAAACGCATGGCATAGCAGGGGTCCATAGGGCTCAAGTGAAGATACATATTCTGAGTCACCACGGACATCCAAAATACTGGCACCGCTCAAGCAAACCTCCAACCCAAATACTACATACAAACCGTACTCTGACTTGATACAAAAAGAGCGCCGGTGGTGAAGGAAGGAGGAACACCACCGGCGCTAAAGTGGTCGAACTCAAGACGTTTAGGAGAGGAGTTAATCTTGATTCGACAGAGGTAAACGAATGAACTCAAATTAACGCAGGTTATAAAATGCCTTGCTACCACCAAATTCTGCAGAGGCTTCAAGCGCGTCCTCAATGCGCAGAAGTTGATTGTATTTAGCCACACGATCAGAGCGACAAGGTGCACCAGTCTTGATTTGGCCTGCATTGGTAGCGACTGCCAAATCTGCAATGGTAGTATCCTCAGTCTCGCCCGAACGATGAGATACAACCGCTGTATAACCAGCACGCTTTGCTGTCTCGATAGCATCGAGCGTCTCGGTAAGCGTACCGATTTGGTTGACTTTAATCAGGATGGCGTTTGCAGCTCCAACCTCAATGCCCTTCTCAAGGCGCTTGGTGTTGGTTACAAACAAGTCATCACCAACAAGCTGTACACGCTTGCCCAAACGCTGGGTCAGCTCAATCCAGCCATTCCAGTCTTCTTCTGCAAGACCATCCTCAATGGAGATGATGGGATACTTGTTAACAAGCTCCTCCCAGTAATCTACCAACTGAGAACTGGTAAGCTCGCGACCTTCACCTGCAAGCACGTAGACACCGCGCTCCTTGTCATATACCTCACTGGTAGCAGGATCCATAGCAAACATGAAGTCCTTACCAGGGGTAAAGCCAGCACGCTGGACCGCCTTCATAAGGTACTCTAAGGGCTCGGCATTGTTGACCAAGTTGGGAGCAAAACCACCCTCATCGCCAACACCAGTAGAAAGACCGGACTCCTTAAGAACGTCCTTAAGCGTGTGATATACCTCAGCACACCAACGAAGCGCTTCGCGGAAGTTGGGAGCGCCAACAGGCATGATCATGAACTCCTGGAAGTCCACGTTATTATCGGCGTGAACACCACCATTAAGTACGTTCATCATAGGAATGGGCAGGGTGTGACCGTTGGTACCCCCCAAATAAGCATAGAGCGGAAGGTCGGCAGACTGAGCTGCAGCGCGAGCAACTGCCAAAGAACAACCAAGGATTGCATTTGCGCCATACTTACCCTTGTTATCTGTGCCATCTGCAGCCATAAGTGCTGCATCTACTGCACGCTGATCAGTTGCATCCATGCCAACAATAACATCATGAAGTTCATTGTTTACATGGCTTACAGCATTCAAGACGCCCTTACCAAGATAGCGGTCCTTATCGCCATCGCGCAGCTCTACAGCCTCAAACTCACCCGTAGATGCACCGGAAGGAACCATTGCCCTGCCAAAAGAGCCGTCCTCCAAAAGGACCTCTACCTCAACGGTAGGATTGCCGCGAGAATCAAGTACCTCACGTGCAAGAACATCAATAATTTCGCTCATATTATAATCGCCTCTTTAATCGGTGAACTGCGTTTTACCTGTTCATTAGGAACCCGCATAAAATATCACCGTTAGTTAACTTTTGACTATCCGTATAGTACACTATGACTAACTTTTGTACAGCACAAATTCGAAAAATTTGAAAACTCTTTATTTAGCTTTGCATACCTAGGCCTTTTATCTGCTGATATCTTTGGAATACAACATTTTGATGGTAATACATCATTTGGATGGATACACAACAACTAAAAGCATCTTAAAGTTAGTAACCGCACAAACAGCATGGGGGTGACCCAAAGGCATTATCAGCGATTGGCCTTCACTCACAAAGTACTGCGCATCGTCAATAGTGATGCTGCCCTGCCCCTCTAGTACCGTAGCAAATGCATCACCACCAGCTATGTGAGAAGCAATCTGCTGGCCCGCATCAAACGAGAAGAGCGTGATGCTTACCTGATCATTTTGCACAAGCGTCTTGCTCACTATCTGAGCTGGCGCATAATCGACTTGATCCTTAAGCACCAGCGGATGCGCAATTGCAATATTTTTTATAGGGCCTTCTGGTTGGCCCACTACATCTGGTGCAGGAGCGCTTGTATCCTCCATATTAATTCCTTCCTATACGGCTGTACGGCTTTTTAGTACACTAGTTTTTAAATACCCCCACTTTGGTAGGATATACAGAAACTTTGTGAGAAAGGAAAAACGTTGCGTACACGCAATGTTTGGCGGAAATACTATCCCTAAAGTAAGCCCTACCAAACAACTGTCCATACGATCGCAAAGGAGCGCACATGGATAAGACTATTGCTCTTAGTTCATCCGTTTATGATATATGCAAAAAATACCCCGAGGTCAAAGGTCTCATGGCAGACATCGGCTTTGATGAAATTACCAAGCCCGGACGCTTGCAGTCTGTGGGTCGTTTCATGACCATACCTCGCGGCTGTGAGTATAAAGAGCTTGCGCTTTCTGATATCATAGCTGCCTTTGTCGAGGCTGGTTTTACGGTACTTGGTGAAGACGGTACTGTATACGGTGCCTCTTCCACGCCGTCAGCCACGAAAGCTGCCGCTAAGTCCGTCGAGGATAGCGCTGAGGCTTTTGTTGAGACACCAACTCAAGAAGCATCTGCCAGCACAGATGAGCCTGCGTCTGCTTCCGAGCGCAAGGCGCTGCTCCACTCTTACCTTGATCGTCTCGATAAGGGCGAGTCTCTTGAGAGTGTACAAAAGGACTTTGCCGCAGCCTTTGCTCAGGTAAGCGGCTCTGAAATTGCCGAAGCAGAACAAGAACTCATTGCCGCTGGCACACCCATTGAGCGTGTGCAGAAGCTTTGCGATGTACATGCCACGTTGTTTGAGGGTGCGGTAAGCTGTGTTCCTCTCTCTGGATCTCCCGAAGAAAAGCCCGGCCACCCTGTGCATACCATGCGCGAGGAAAATAAAAAAATTCTTGAGCGCATCGCCCGGGTGCGTGCAGACATTGCGCAAGCAAACGCCATGGATGAAGAGCTGCGTGACCCGCAGCTTGCGCAGAAAATAGTAGATGACATTGAATTTCTTGCCCCCGTGTCCATCCACTATAAGCGCAAGGAAGAGCTACTCTTCCCGCACCTAGAAAAAAATGATATTTCTGGTCCTTCCAAGGTTATGTGGGCAAAGGACGATGAGGTCCGAGAAGCTCTTGCTGCCGCTCGTCACAGTTCTGAGCGTGCACTGCTTGTTCCTGCCAAGGCCTTTATTGTGCGCGTGGTAACTCCTTTGACCGAAGCGGTAGATGGCATGGAGTCCATGGTAAGCAAGGAAGAAAATGTACTAATACCTCTATCTTTAGAAACGCTCAATGCACGCGACTGGACTCAAATTGCCAGCGAGGAAAAAGAGTACGGCTGGGCATTTATCGAGCAGCCTCCAACATGGCGTGCCACTGCGATGGACCTTGCCGATGCCGCCGTACGTAGTATGGAAAAGAAGCGTGCTACATCCGCAGATTCTGATGCTACTCATACCACATCTGTTGAGAAGATTAAGCTTTCTACCGGAGAGTTTACCGCCGCACAGCTTGACGCTGTTCTCAACACCATTCCTTTGGATATTACCTTTGTCGATGCAGACGATAAGACCAGCTATTTTAGCCATGGAGACACTCGCGCATTCCCGCGTCCCATGAGTTGCCTAGGTAGAGACGTATATGATTGCCACCCACCGCGCAGTCAAGCGATGGTACATCAAGTATTTGATGACTTTAAGAGCGGTGCTCGTGACTCGTACGAGTTTTGGATTCATCTGCACGGCAAATTCCTCTACATCCGCTATTTTGCCGTACGTGACCAGGATGGCACCTATCTTGGCGCTCTGGAAACCACTCAAGACATTGCTCCCATTCAAGAAATTGAGGGCGATAATCGCCGTGGTGCAGATGAGCGCCGTGAAGCCGAGGAGCAAAAGAAGCGGTAGGAAGCGTCCGGCACCAGAGCTCAGTTTTTGTGCGCCCCCAACTCGCTTTGTATCCACTGCATAATGCGTGCACGCGCAGTCTGTATGTCAAGCACGCCATGGGCAAAGCTTTTGCGTACGAGTTCACGGGGAAGGTATTCATCGTACTTATCAAATAAGGGAAGCTCTGAATCAAAGAGTAATTCCATAGGATCAAGATCTGCCAATGCAACTTCAGATAGAGTCTCAAAAAACTCTTCTGGAGTTGCATTCATTCTAAATTGAAAGTAATAGGGACGGTATACATCTATACCTTTAAGCCCCAAGCGTGCTGGAAGCTTTCGCTTTATAATGCGCTCAAGAGCCAAAAACGCATAGGTGCCTAACCAGGGAAATAATACCCAAGTATCACCACCTAGATTGATCAGAGGCTTATCGCTAATAAGAGCTGCCTGTGCCACATCCCGCGCCTGTAAAAGACGCGCCCGTGCTTGAGGAAGCATATAGGCATAGTCTGTTTGCTCTTGGAGCACCTGCTTCATACGCTCCAAAATACGTGTGTGAACATCTCCTGCAACGTTACCAAAATAAGCTGGTACCTTAGCTTTAACTAGGGTTACATACACAAGTTTGCGCTTGTAGTCTAGCTCTTCTACCAGCCAAACATGCCCAGCAATAGCCAGCTTTTCCCCTACAGGAGGTGGCTGCACGACCGTGCCCAGCTCCTGACTTTCGCAGCGAACGGTGTATTCTTCGTTTTCTACAAACACGCCGTAAAAGCGGAAGGTATTGGTAACGCGCTCCCCTGCCAGCCCGAGCAGTATGGTACCCTCTTCTGTTTTCTGAATATGCTCCGTCTGCAAAAGGTGATGTAACAGCAGTTTGTAATCATCTGTGCTCACTGTTTTAAAGGGAGAAAGACTAAGTACCCGACCAGCTAATTGAGCCGGTGTTAGATCACCAGAAGATGCCAATATTGCCATGGTTTGATGATAGAGCAAACTATAAGGCAAGCGACCTTCTCGTACAGGTTCCACCCAACGCTCTTCTATGTATAACTGCACCAAGGCAATGCCCTGTAGCAATTTCCAAGGTATTGTTGCAGGCACTAAGCTGCGCGGTTCTGGCTGATCTTCTCGCATGACAAACCACATCTGTGGTGGCAAACCACGCCTGCCCGTACGGCCCATACGCTGCAAAAAGCTGGAAACCGTAAAGGGCGCATCTATTTGAAATGCCCGTTCTAGGCGACCAATATCAATACCAAGCTCAAGAGTAGCGGTAGCACAAGTAGTAAGAGCTACGTCATCATCACGCATACGATCTTCCGCACTTTCGCGGAGACTGGAGGACAAATTGCCATGATGAATTAAAAACCTATCTGGCTCGTGGTTATACTCGCAATATGAACGCAAGGTACTCGTAACGGCCTCACACTCTTCCCGAGAATTAGAAAAGACAAGACACTTTTTGCCACGGGTATGCTCGTAAATATAACCAAGGCCAGGATCGGCAAGCGCTGGCGCACCATTTGTTTTTTCTGATGATAGTTCTGCTTGCGAACTACTATCTTGATCCTGACCTGCCTCTTTGTGCAACTCTGTTGCCTGAGGACCAGAAGTATAAAAATGCTCCATACAAAGACGCCAGGTTTGGCGAGGTCCAACCACACGGGGGATAACGGTTGCGCGCCCTGTATCTGCCGCAAGAACAGCAGCCATAGACTGAGGGTCACCAATGGTGGCAGACAGTCCAATTCTTCGTGGATTCACATCTGCTAAGCGAGAAAGGCGCTCAATCAAGCAAAGTGTTTGCATGCCACGATCCCCGCGCAACAGTGAATGAACTTCATCTATAACTACATAACGCAAATCATGAAAGAGTGCTGGAATTTCTGCGTGCCGCCGCAAAAGTAGTGCCTCAAGAGACTCTGGTGTAATTTGCAAAACACCACAGGGATGGTTAAGCAGCTTTGTTTTATGAGAAGCGCTTACATCCCCATGCCAATGCCAAACTGGAATATCCGCCTGAGCACATAAATCTTCAAGTCTATAAAATTGATCATTTATAAGCGCCTTAAGCGGACCAATATACAAAGCACCCACTGAGGTAGGAGGATTCTCCCACAGCTCAGTAAGGATTGGAAAAAATGCTGCCTCAGTTTTACCTGAAGCGGTAGAAGAGGTAAGCAATACGTTGCTCGTAGTATTGAAAATGGCATCTGCAGCAGCAAGTTGAATCGCCCGCAAGGATTCCCACTCATGCTCGTAGATAAAGTCACGCACAAATGGAGCGTATTGCTCAAATACATCTGGCATGCGCAACTCCTTACGAACAAAACAGTACACTTGTTCGTAGTATACTACTCGTACACTTTAAGTGCCTCAGCTAGACTGATCTTGTGGATATTCCACATATGAATACAAGCTGCCACTACATACGTTGCAATGCCAATTGCCAATACCTGAGTAAGCAGTTCTGGGCGGTAATTAAGCGGGAAATTACCCGCATAATCAGCCATCATTTGACGCATAAGCTCATTCACAAGTGCAATGATTATTGGAATGGACAACACTTCAGATACAAGAACCGCAAGCGTTATAGGATGCAAATATAACGAGCGAATTTCCTTCTCGGTATATCCAAAAACCTTCATATAGGAGATAGAGCGTGCAGACTGCTCGATGCTTGTTTTAGTAAGCAAGAAAATAAGCAATACAGAAACGGGGATGGCAACCCACATAAGCATAGAAAGCACGCCGCCCATAGAAAGGCTCATTTGCTCGCCTGCAGAAGCCATTTGGTCAGGCGTTGTTTGCGCTACAAGATAGGTTTCGTCCAACAGCAGTGGTTTGTTAGAAGCATATCCATTAAAGTAATCAGCTGGCTTACCAAAGATTTCACACCATGTAGTACGGCTCATATACACATTCATATCTGTCTGACTACCTGCAATAACATCAGGCGCAATCACATAGGTATCTGAGGTATATCGATCCGTAAAGGTATACTGCTCCCCTCGAACAAGACCACATTTTTGTGCTAATCCGCGACCAATAACAATCTTGCCACCCGACACATCATACTTCCAGTAATCAGAGTTAAGATCAATTCCGTATACGCTCACTTCCTCGCCTTTGCCAGAAATTGCACGTGGTATTTCAAGCGTTGTTACAGCAAACTTTTCGGACTTCTCGATAGTCTTAGCTGCATTGGAATACATGTTTACGGGATGGCCAGCCGCAGTATATGAATCGGACTCTAACGCGGATGCTCGCATGAGCAAATCGTAGTATCGAGCAGCGCTTAACTCATCTTCTGGATGCTCGTATTTGTGCAACATGCTAAGAGCGGAGGCGGCATCTGCCTGAGCAGGTGTAACATCAATCTCCAACGGCGCCTTAAGCGTATATATATGCTGCGCAGGTACCATCTTGGTCATCTGTGTAGCATACTCTTCCACCAAAGGCACTATACACAGACACATAAGCAGTAAGATATTTGAAAACACAATTCCCAAAAACAAAATAAGAAACTGCGGCGCATTTCTTGCCAAAACACGTGCACGAAAACGGCGTAAAAACTTCCAACGGTCCGGAAATACCAGCTTGCTCCTGCGCGTATGGTGGCGCGTTTCTTGGCGCAAAAACTCTAATGGCGTTGCCTTCAGGCTGGCGGCAATACCAATAAAATTAACGCTCATTAGTAAAAGCACTGGTATAACAGACATAAAGACAAAAATCTCTATCGAGAAAATCGGCGTAAAGGACACGATATCATATGACCGATAGTAGTTTGATGCCATAAACTCAGCAAAACCGCTGTAGCAAATACCATTGCCCACCGCTGCCGCCAGCAGCCCCGTAAGCGTTGGCAAGACCATGTAGTGCGCAATAAGCTCATGCTTGCGATAACCTGAAGCAAGAAGGGTGCCAATAGCAGCACTTTCAGACAGAATAGTAGCCTTGGTAAGTACCACAAAGACAAATGAAACTACCACCAACAAGATTGCACCTGCAACTATCCAGCCTTTTTTGTCTCCTACAAGGTCCTTATCGGCATAGTTATAGGCACTGTTGTCTTCTTTATCTATTACCTCAGTTAAAGACACCTGATTGTTGGTAAGCAATTGAGCCACGTCACGTTCATACGTCACGCGATCACTCAAGCTCATGGTCTTGTCATCCAACACGACTGAGTATCTATATACAGACGTCTTTGCCAGTTGATCATATGCCTCATTGGTAACCTGGGCTAAGGTAAAGGTCACTCCGTCAAAGAGCAAATCGGTATTTTTCTTTTCTAATACTTGATAATCAGGCAGGCTTACAAAACCCGTAATCGTAAACGTATGCCCATCCAAAGAAACTTTGTCCCCAATCTGCAAATTGTTGTTATTGCAGTAGGTACGCGAAAGAGCAATCTCTGTATCTTGTTGTGGGGCCCTACCCTCTACATAACTAACCTTATTAAAGTCAGTACGGTTTTTGAACAGGCGCGCCGTAGTTTGTTTATGTGCTCCCGGGGCCGTAAATTGAACATCAGTGTAGAAGTTCTCATACACCTTGCAGTTAGACCCCTGATTTTGAATCTTTGTAATGACGTCTTGAGGAATCTTAAACTGCGTAGTGATATAAAAATCTTCAAGATTGCTTACGGCTCTATTTTGTGCAATGAGTTTTTGGATGGAACTTGCACCCGTCAGAAAGCTCGACACCATAGCAATGGTAATGGTGAGCAAGAAAAACAATCCTAGGTACTTACCTAAATTGTGAACAAAATCACGCGGAAGTCGTTTAATAAGCGGTGACATACCTACCTACCATTCCAAATTCTTAGCAGGCACCAGCTGTGTTTGTAGGTAATCCTCTACCAAATGGCCATCATGCAGACGCAAAACGTGATGTGACATATGCCTAATAGCATCGTTATGAGTAACTATGACCATAGTGCAGCTATATTGACGATTTACCTGTTCCATAAGCTGCAAGATTTCCTTGGAGGTTGTATAGTCCAATGCACCCGTAGGTTCGTCACACAGCAAAAGACGAGGATTTTTTACCAGCGCACGACCGATGGAACAGCGTTGTTGTTGGCCACCAGATACCTGGTTGGGAAACTTATTTCGATGTTCCCAAAGCCCCAAATTGTGCAATAGCTCATCTATGGGTAAGGAAGCCTTGGAAACGTAGGCACCTACCTCGATATTCTCGCGAATGGTTAAGTCTGGTATGAGGTTATAAAACTGGAAGATGAATCCTAATTCTTTGCGACGATACTCCACCAGCTGTTTAGCAGACAGTTGGGTAATGTCTTGCTCATCCACCACAATAGAACCAGCGTCAGCCGATTCCAAACCGCCAAGCAAGTTAAGGAAGGTGGATTTGCCTGAGCCAGATGGCCCAAATAAAACGCACATTTCACCTTGGTGTATGGTGGTGGTAATACCAGTAAGAACACTTACTTTGGCATCTGCCTGACCGTAGCTTTTACATACATCAGATACGCAAATAAAATCTTTTTGATCTGTTTGTACTGTTTTTTGCACGTCCATGCTTTGCCCCTATACTGTTACAAAAGTTACCTTAAGTAAACCTCTCGCTCTAGTATATTGCTAAAAGTTAGAATAATATATCTTTTTTACAGTTTTGTAGGCAAAATGTTATGCAAAAAACACCCTAAATGGTGAACTCGGCAAATCCCGATGCCTCATCTGAAGTGCCATAAGAGCCGCCAGAATCAGAACTGCCAGAATCACCACTTGTTGTAGCTTCCAGAAAACCATGCTGTCCAAAAGATCCATCTGCCAAAAGAGACTCTATCGTCACAGTAGGGTCTTGAAACATGATGTCCAGCAACTCGATAAAATCGCGAATTACTTCACGAGGCGTGATGTGTGTTTGTGCACCTACACGGGATAGTTCTACCTCTAAAAACCTTGCTAACTGAGCCTCATTAAGACGACGGTCATATTCAAATAATCCCGCATGAATACCCGCGAGTTTCTCGATAAGAACCAGAAGTTCCTCAGGCGTGAGTGCTGTTAAACGAATTACAGGAGCCAACAGGTCAGACATTCCCTCACGACCAAAACGCCCTTGCGTCAAGCGTGAGCGCAGCGCTTCATACGAATACAAACCACGACGCCTATCCTCTACTGTCTGTGGTGTTCCACCCATAATAATGCCAAGGTACTGAGCACGGCCCTGAAGAGCATCGTTATATATGGTTAAGAGCTTCTCATAGTTGTATTGCCTCGAGACAGCATGAGGAATCTTATACAGATTAACCAGCTCATCTATGAGGATGAGCAAACCTTCATAGCCGGCACCACGCAAGAAGCGTGCAAACAACTTGAGATAGTCATACCAATCATCATCCGTAATAATTGCTGTTACACCAAGCTCGGCGCGCGCTTCAGACTTAGTACGATACTCACCGCGGAACCAACGGATAACATGTGCTTTAAGCTCATCATTACCCTCCATATACGCACGAAAATATGATGATAAAAGCTTGGCAAAATCAAAACCATGTACCAGCTCTTGCAAATCAGCCAATGAGGCATATATTTCCTTTTGGACCTCATCTACAAAACGGGCGTCTTCGGGCAATACACCCGCAGCAATCACCTTGGACTGAGCCGTCGTAACCCAACGATCCAAAATAAGCGTCAGTGCACCACCTTCTGGGCGCGTTTTGGTAGATAAGTTTGAAATGAGCTCACGGTAGGTAGCAAGACCCTGACCACGCGTTCCCTGAAGACGACGCTCGGGCGAAAGATCTGCATCCGCAACTACAAAATTGTTTCCCATTGCATGATTGCGCATGGTTTGCAGCAAAAAACTCTTGCCACTTCCGTAGCGACCAACAACAAACCTGCACGATACACCACCATCTGCCACCATAGACAAATCACGAAGCAGCGCGGCAATCTCATCCTTACGCCCAACCGTAATGTAGGGCAGCCCCACGCGCGGCACTACGCCACCCTTAAGGGAATTGATGAGAACACCGGCAATGCGCTTAGGCACACGAACTGAATTAGTTGGCACGTAAAAACTCCTCTACGTCTTTGCGATAGTCCTCTACCAAGCTTACCCGCTGCCCATCAAACTCTAAAACGGTATCATCCACCAGATCATAGAGCAGCTCATTGATGTGGTCAACCTCAACTGAAAGCATGCTACCCACGTCTGCTTTTGGAAGAGGTTTGCCTTCTAAGACAGCTTGCAGCAGCTGCTTTTGGTAATTGCCGAGAAGCCTTATGTTTGCTGCATTATTTATTTTGGATTCTAAGGGCATACCTGCTTCATCCACCAATAAGCTCATCTGCCGAGTCTCTTCTGAAGCCTGAGCTGCAAACGCGAGCTCACACTCAGACTCAAGCGCGCGTTCTTCCTCTACTAACAATACCTCACATATTTGAGCGGCATCACTACGAATAGCAGCTAAAGAGTCTAGATTAATACTTACCTGAGCAGCCTCAATACGGTTTTTCTCTTCCACTACCTGCTGAACCGCCTCGGTAACATACGAGCGTTGATACTTTGGAATCTCACGCGGCTTAAGTGCTGTTACCTCTTGTAGGGTCTGGCGCAAGGCTACATCTATTTCATACAAGAGATTACCAAGTTCACCACTTTTCTTCTTGGCCTTGCAAGGCTTGGAAATAGTCCAGCGCCCATCATGGCAGCTATACACCACATGCCAAGGAGTTGCTCGTACTTGATCTGCATGTGCCTGCGGTGTATAAAAAATGGCACCGGAAAACATAGTGTAGGGTTCACACACAGCTGGCCCAAACAGACCGTCAATATACCCCGTTTTCCTGCGCGTTTTGCAGTGATTAACCATCTTAATAAACACACGTGCACACGCTTGTTGTACCAATGCGGGATAGACAGTATAGAGTTTTGATTTTTCTAAATGATATGAACTCACACTACACAACAACTCAAACAACTGCCCCTCATTAATCTGTGAGGCCTGTGAGGAAGTAAGTTGCGCCTGTACAAGCTTTTGTTCCAGCTCTCGTAACTCGTATACTGCGTTGAAGTGCATAAAAGAAGCATGGGCATACTCTAGGGGCAAGTCATGCCATACGGCAAAATCCAACATCCAGGCCTGCAGATAGGCATCAAGAACTCTGTTGGCTCCATCTTTGCAAAAGCTGTCGCGCAAAACGCCAAGCATAGTCATAGCTTGCTGAGCAGATGCCACGCCTACTTTACACAGCAGCTCATAGGCATACACAAACAAAAAAGAGAGTGGAGCATGCGTAATGGTATGGTTTTTCAATTTGGTACGCCAGCTAAAATATGCGCGCGCATCCAAGTTACTCATATCTTCATACGTAGGGTAATAGCAGGAAAAATGACTGGTGTAGTCACAATCATCCTCAAAATCTGCCATAAAGGATGCCTGTTCATAAAACAGTTGAGAGCCCCCATAATGATAGTTATGCCATCCAGCTCGTTTGGCTAAACCACGCATCTCTAAAATACGCTGAGGTGTTGGCCGCGGTTTGTCCCGCTCCTTATCCTGTAACAACTGCCTGCCCGTACGTATAAGGGGCTTATCGCAATACTCCCTCTTGCTAAACGCACTAATCTCTCCAGCAGCAATTTTGGCCAAGATTTCTCGCGCAATACTCACCGCTCGAGATATACGCTCCTCGTCGGATTTAAGATAGTCATGCGAATATGTTCTCTTATTTTCGTACATATGTTCGTATAGTATAGTCCATCTCCACCCACAAAAAAGGACCCGACGCAAACAACTCAAAACACGGTCTTCACCTATACAAAAACCTCGCACCATAACAGTAATGCCATGATGCGAGGAATATTCAGTTTGACCAGGCGCTTGCACACACCCTCGTCGTTAGAACAAGGCTGGCCAGAGGTAGTAGATTACGCAAGCTTCTCTACGATCTTGTCGTCAGTATGCTCGTGCTTTGGCATAGGACGGAACAGCTGGAACAACATGCCAGCCAAGGCAACAATCGCGATAACAGTCCATACACCAAAATGCCCAGTGGTGGCCAGTTCGTACAGCTGGTAGATAATCATACCAACTACCCAACCAAAGCCGCACTCATAGCCAATGGCAAACCAGAACCACTTAGGATCATCCATTTGCTTGCGGATGGTACCCATAGCAGCAAAACAAGGTGCATTAAGCATGTTGAACGCTACAAACGCCAACATAGCACCCAGATTTAACGTACCGCCAAAGGTAAACATGTTGGCAAAGCCGTTCCACATAGATACCGAGTTCTCGCCAGCATCACCCAAACCATACAGGGCACCAAAGGTAGAAACCAGGTTCTCCTTAGCGATAAGTGCAGAGATGGATGCAGAGGCAGCCTGCCAAGAATTGTTACCCAGAGGAATGAAGATAGTACCAACCCAGTTACCAACAGCAGCCAGCAGGGAGTAATCCATGTACTCCTCAGGAGCACCGTCAAGGCTCTCAAGGAAACCAAAGGCACCGCTGCCGCCATCCCAGGTAGCCCAACCAAAACGAGACAGAACCCAAATGCCTACAGCAGCCAAGAAGATGATGGTACCAGCCTTCTTAACATATGCGCTTACGCGCTCCCAAACATGCAGCCACCAAGACTTCAGTGCTGGAAGGTGATAATCAGGAAGCTCCATTACAAATGGGGCAGGATCGCCTGAGAAGGGCTTGGTCTTCTTTAGCATGATTGCAGAGATAATGATGGACAAAAGACCCAAGAAGTAGAACATAGGAGCAATCCACCAGGCCTTAGAGCCACCCAGCAAAACGCCCATAACCAGTGCAATGATGGGCTGCTTAGCACCACAAGGAATCATGGTAGTAAGCATTGCGGTCATACGACGGTCATTCTCGTTCTCAATGGTCTTAGTTGCCAGAACGCCAGGAACGCCACAACCAGAAGAAACCAGTATAGGAATGAAGGACTTACCAGACAGACCAAAGCGACGAAACACACGGTCCATAACAAAGGCAACACGACTCATGTAGCCGCAGTCCTCAAGGAAGCACAGCAAAACAAACAGGACAAACATCTGAGGAATGAAGCCCAAAACAGCACCAACGCCACCGACAATACCCTCTGTAACCAAAGAGACCATCATAGGAGATGCGCCAGCATTGGTAAGCCAGCCCTCGATAGCAGTAGGAATGGAAGGAACAAAGCCCTCGTAATCCTCGGCAGCAGGCTCATTTGCAGCGCCTTCAGCAGCTGCCACAAAGTCATCTGCGTCAATCTTTTCGATAGTTTGGAGCTGAACGCTCTTATCGGCAGGCATACCTTCTGCATCAACCTTAGTTACAGGCTCGTCATCAACATCTACAAGGTTGCCATCCTCATCATGGATGGGAACATCCTTGGCAACAACGCCTGTCTCTTTAGCAGCGGCAGCAAACGTAGTAACGGCCTCAGTGTCACCCTCGGAAACTGCATCTGCAACACCCTCGGTGTCAACACCAGCCTCTTCGGCAGCGGCAATATAGCCCTCGACCTTATCGCCATAGTGCTCGCCATCCCAAGCTTCCTTGGCCTCTGTGTAGGCATTGGAACCAGAAGCAGAGATAAAGAAACCGTCACTAAACAGATTATCGTTAACCCAGTCACTGGCAGGAGTACCTACAGCTACCAGCGCAAACCAGTACATGAAGGACATGACTGCAATAAAGATGGGAATACCCAGCAAACGAGAGGTAACGACCTTGTCGATCTTTTGAGAGATAGTAAGCCGAGCAGGAGCCTTGGTTACGCACTCCTCCATGATGGAAGAAATCCACTCATAGCGATCTGAGGTAATGATGGACTCAGAGTCATCATCGCGCGCCTCTTCCACAGGGGTAATAAGCGTCTCGATCTTAGCAAGAGATTCTTCAGACAGGTTAAGGGGCTTAATTGCCTCTACGTCACGCTCAAACAGCTTGATGGAATACCAACGCAGAGTGTGGGGCTCAACCTTGTCCTTGATCTCAGAAGCAATGGCCTGCAATGCAGACTCAACCTCAGGAGTAAACAGCTTAATACCCTGGCTAACCTTATGCTGCTTGCCAGCATCAATTGCGGCGTTTACCAGCTCGGTAACGTTGGTGTTGCGCAGAGCAGAGATCTCAAGAACATCCACACCCAAACGCTCGGAGAGCAGTGCGGCGTTAATTACATCGCCACGCTCTTTGAGAAGGTCGCACATGTTAAGGCCGACAACAACAGGACGGCCGGTCTCGAGCATCTGCGTTGCCAAATACAGGCTGCGCTCGATGTTGGTTACATCGATCAGGTTAATAACAGCATCGGGCTTCTCGTTAATGACAAAGTCACGCGAGACTACCTCTTCAGGAGAGTAAGGACTCATCGAGTAGATGCCGGGAAGGTCGGTAAACAGAACGTTCTTGTCCTTCTTCCAGGTAGCCTCTTTTTTCTCAACCGTAACGCCAGGCCAGTTACCCACGTAGCCATTTGATCCAGTTAGCTCATTGAACAGCGTGGTTTTACCGCAGTTAGGGTTACCAGCAAGTGCAATATTGATCATATCTGCCATAATTCCCTACCTACGCTTCTGTAACAACATCATCGGCTGTATCTACAACATCGACCGTATCGACAATATCGGTCACTTCAATTACCTGAGCCTCATCTTTGCGCAGAGTCAACTCATACCCACGTACGGTTACCTCAATTGGGTCACCAAGTGGTGCGACCTTATGAACAAGAACCCTTGTACCCTTAGTAAGGCCCATGTCCATAATACGGCGCTTAATTGCACCAGTGCCTGTAAGCTTGACTACTGTGCAAGCTTCACCAACGTTAACATCGCGAAGTGTTGGCATATTCCTTCCTTCCATCGCGTCACTAATACACAAATTAAAAGCTATCTATAAGGTAAAAGCTAATTTACATAAATGTGAGATGCCATTTTGCGGTCAAGTCCAAAGGTGGATCCCTTGATGCCTACAACTACATCGCCATTGATGCGGGATAAAACCTTAATCTCAGCTCCCTCTACAAAGCCGAGCTCTGAAAGATGCTGACGCATAGACGGTGAGCCTTTGATACGGGCAACATGCACAATCCCACCATCATGAATGAGCGATAAGGGCATTTGTGGTGTAGCAGAAACAGAGGTACGCGTACCATCAGTAAAATTGCTACTCATTTCCTGCTCCAAACAGATATACCTACTCCTAATCCACAGTAACATTGATAGTGTTAACTTGGACTGAGAGACAATGTTAACCTGATTAAACACTAATGGCAACCGTGGTTAACTATTTTTATGTAATAATTTTTGCGCAGAGCGGTAGGTAAGAGTGGGTTGTCGTTAAATTACACCCCCGCTTTCTCCTGTAATGTTACGAGACTCAACAAGAACCATATTGCCCTAACACCACGAGAAGAAGTCATTGAACGTGTGTGTACAAACGATGCTCTTGTATACACACTCCTAACCATTAACTAAAAAGCAACGCTTACGAGTCTTCTACCTCCAATAATCGAAAAACGCTCCACTATATCGCTCAGATTTATACGTAATTGATATATTTGCGCTATGACAACAGACTGAAACAGCAAAGAAGCTAGGTGTGCTATGAGCGCAACAACCATTGGAGGCAATCAAAAACCTGAGTCCATTACCGATTCTCTGGTAGTGCTTCCTCGTATAGAGAGTGAGACCGGTTCCGCATACGCCTACCGTGTATTGGAATACAACATTCTCATGCTGCACATGACTCCTGGCGCATGGATACGAGAACGCCTTATTGCCGATAAGCTCGCTGTATCTCGCACGCCTGTTCATGAAGCAATTGGCTTGTTGCGCGATCGCCGTCTGGTTGATGTGGCACCCCAAAGTGCCACCCATGTCTCCCTTATTAGTATTGATGCTCTACGACAAGGCATTTTTTTGCGCTCTGTTATTGAACCAATAATTATTTCTCAGCTGGTAGGCAATGTATCTGATGAGTTCTTACAAAAACTAAACAAAAATATTCAAGTACAAAAACAGCTAGTAGAGAGCTCTGCAGATATTTATTTATACACTCAAGTTACCAGTGAGTTTTGGGAGTTGCTTTATACTGCGGCCCACAAAGGCTATCTGTGGGAATTGCTCTATCAGGCGACGGTGCCCCTAGAGCGTCTGCGTTATATCCTGCTTCTTACCAAGCTTATAGAGCCCAATACACACTATTGTCAGCAGCTGTATAAGTATTTATATCTGGGAATTAATGACAGTATTGGTATTAACCAAGCTATCCAATCAGAAATTAACAGCTCAGTACAAAAACTTGATGTTGTTATGGAACGGTTCCCTCAGTACTTTACTGATGCGCCTACCTTGTAGCCCTACTGATACCCCTGCTTCATAGCACAGCGAGAACAACATAAAAGAGAAAGAAAAATCCTGTAGCTCACACTGAACCACAGGATTTTCTCGGTATCAAACTAATGCCCAAAGCCTCTGTTCAAAGCTCAGGTTCAAAGCTTATATCCAGACGTGCCCGCAAAGTCGCTGAGATCATCTGCAAGGTCGTTTAAGGCTAGCGTATACGCAAAGATACTTCCTTAAGCTGTTGCGTGGAGACTTCACTCGGGGCAGCGCTCATAAGATCAGAGCCGGAACTCGTCTTAGGGAATGCCATAACATCACGAATGGAATCACAACCAGCTAACAGCATACAAACGCGATCCAAGCCCAAGGCAAAACCACCCATAGGAGGAGCACCAAACTCCAGGGCTTCCATGAGGAAGCCAAATTGCTCACGCGCGCTGTGCTCATCAAACCCAAGCTTCTCTAGAATACGCATCTGAAGAGCAGCGTCATGAATACGCATGCCACCGCCGCCAGCCTCGTATCCATCCATGACAAAGTCGTAGGTATGAGAACCAATGGCTAAAGGATCGCTATCCAAAAGCTCAATTTGATCCTCAAGTGGCTGAGTAAAGGGCTGATGTTCTGCCGCATAGGCTTTGCGGTCCTCATCCCAGTGGAACAGGGGGAAGTCAACAACCCACAAGAAGTCATGACCTTCTCGCTTGATGTCCAAAGCGTTAGCCATGTGTGTACGCATGCCGCCCAAAATGGTATCCGTATCAAGACGACTACCCACAGCAAACATGACCAAATCTCCTGGCTCCACTTCCATAGCCTCACGTAGATTTGTCATCTCTTCCTCGGAGAAGAACTTTACAATGGGGCTGGTAACAGAACCATCCTCGCGAAATGCTATGTAAGCAAGACCCTTGGCACCAAAACCAGCGGCAGCATCTGCGAGCTTATCAATCTGAGCACGAGGCCACTTGCCAGCGCCCTTGGCATTAAGAGCCTTGACGTATTGACCATCGGTGGTAGCGGCGCTACCAAACAACTTAAATTGAGACTGAGAAAATATGTCACTCACATCATGCAAGGTCATGTCAAAGCGTGTGTCGGGCTTATCGACACCATAGGTATCCATGGCATCCCAATAAGAAATACGACGCAAAGGCACGGGCATATCTACGCCCACCTTGGCAAAGGCACTGGACAAGATCTCTTCCAAAGACGACATCACGTCGTCCTCAGACACAAAGCTCATCTCTATGTCCACCTGGCTAAACTCAGGTTGACGATCCGCACGCAAATCCTCGTCACGGAAACACTTTGCCACTTGGTAGTAGCGCTCAACACCGGCAACCATAAGCATCTGCTTAAGCAGCTGAGGCGACTGTGGCAGCGCATAAAAATGGCCAGGCTGCACGCGGCTGGGAACCAAGAAGTCGCGAGCGCCTTCGGGCGTAGACTTAAAGAGTGCCGGAGTTTCTACTTCCATAAAGTCTTGGTCATGGAAGGCTTGACGCAACGCAAAAGTAAAATCAGAGCGCAGTTGCAAATTGCTCATCATGTGAGGGCGGCGCAGATCCAAATAGCGATAGCGCAAACGCACATCCTCAGAGCTGTCCAGACGATCCTCAATGGGGAACGGAGGCGTCTTTGACGTGTTGAGTACCTCAATTTCTGATACCAGTACCTCAATATCGCCCGTTTGAAGCTTGGGGTTATTCATACCCTCTGGACGACTGCGGACAATACCAACCACCTTGATGGGCCATTCAGAACGGACCTTCTCGGCCTGATGAAATGCCGAACCACCAGAGTGATCAGGGTCAAAAGAAATCTGGGTTACACCTGCACGATCGCGCAGGTCAATAAAGATAAGCCCGCCGTGATCACGACGACGCCACACCCAACCAGTAAGGGTTACCGTAGTTCCAATATCGGAGCTGCGAAGCTGACCACAGTCGTGCGTGTGCATAGAATGCATAGTGTTCCTTTCGTCTGGATCACCCCGTGTCGGTCCGGGTGACCTATACCTTCAGACGACGCAACCGGCGTAGACAGCGTGAGTTGCGCACATTTTTCCTATGGTAGCAGCATACAAAGGCCTTCATACCTAGAACAAAAAAGAAATGAAACCTCTACGCTTGCGCTACCTTCTACCTAACTAACATTCCGTTTCCCGAGAAGGTCTTACAGCCGTGAAAGATACGCGCATAGAGCGGTAAGATTTGGGTAATGGAACTTGTCCCTACTAGGAAAGGACCAACCATGGGAAAGAGGGCTAGTGAGACTCTGGATTTGGATTACGATGCACTGGTAGATTACCTCCATACCAAACACTCCATTTACATGAAGGTTGGCAGCGCGATGTATTACCTTACCGATGCAAACTTCCAGGCATGGAGGGCTCAAGACACCAGTAAACGCAATGAGAAGAACCACTATATTGATTGCAGTGACCTTGTACCTACGGTAGATGAATTTCTTGCTATCCCCTTTGTTGGCGGAAATACCATTAAGGATGTATTTGATTCTGCCAAATTTTATGCTTCGGTTAAAGGTGAGAAGGAATAGCGCACTTCGACTTTCGCACGTATGCGACTAACATTATTACACGGTAGCGCACTTCTCACACAAAAGCTGTCCTCTTGTTATATACACGAGGGCAGCTTTCTTGTATCTATCTCACACTTTGCAGCCGCTATGCATAAACGCTGTCACAATGTTTAAATTAAAAGCAATTTGACATTTTTATGTCCTTAAAAATGTTATTTTCTACATTCTTAAGTCCTTATTTTTGTAAATATATGCAAAAATAAGGATGTATTTACGACTGTATGCCTAGCACCACAAAGAGAGAACGCACAGCATCAATACAAGAGATGAGGAGGTCAGGCACACTATGGATAGATTTCTTATGACTCAACTGCTGGATTGGAAGAATAGTCCTCATCGAAAGCCTCTTATTTTAAATGGTGCACGCCAAGTGGGAAAAACCTGGCTCCTTAAAGAGTTTGGTAGACTCAATTTTAAAAACATTGCATATATCAATCTTGATGTTAACGCCGCGATGAGAGAGCAATTTGAACAGGGATATGATGTATCAAGAATTATTTCTGCCATTCAGTTTGAGACAAACCAACCAATCATAAAAAATGAAACGCTTATCATCTTAGATGAGATACAAGAATGCCCCAAAGCACTCACTTCGCTTAAGTATTTCTGCGAAGACGAACCCGAATATGCAATAGCAGCCGCAGGTTCTCTTTTAGGGATTACCCTTCATAAGGGTACAGGTTATCCTGTTGGCAAGGTTACGACCCTGGATTTATATCCTTTAAGCTTTCGAGAATTTCTTGTAGCAACACAGCACGCAAACTTGTGTAAGCTTATCGATACTGCCGATGTTGCCATGATTAACTCATTTTCCAGCAAATTAATACCGCTTTTACGTCTGTACTATTACGTTGGAGGTATGCCTGAAGCTGTTAATGCTTTTTTAAATCGAGGATTGCCTGAAGATGCCCGTATTGTGCAAGGAGACATACTACGGGGTTATGAATTTGATATTTCCAAACATTTGAGTGGAATGCAAACAGAATATGCTCTTGCCGCGTGGCATTCTATACCTGCTCATCTAGGTAGAGAGAACAAGAAATTTGTTTTTGGTCATGTTGCAAAAGGAAGCCGTGCTAAAAACTATCAATCTGGTATTACCTGGTTAACACAGGCTGGCATTGCCACTGCCGTACAACGTATATCCAAGCCGGGTTTACCCTTACGTCCCTATATGGATAACACTGCTTTTAAATTATTCTTATCAGATGTTGGCTTGTTGAGCGCCATGTCTGGCCTCGATAGATACACCATTATCGATGGTAATCGTGTCTTTACGGAGTTTAAAGGTGCTCTTACCGAGCAATACGTGTGCCAACAGCTTATCAGTGAATGCGGTCTTACACCCTATTATTGGTCTGCAGAGAATTCCCGCGGTGAAATTGACTTTCTCGTTCAAGACGCAAATATGATTTGCGCCATCGAAGTGAAGGCGGAAGAAAATTTGCGATCAAAATGTCTTCGTTCATTTGTCGATAAAAACCCAGAAGTTTTAGCCTTGCGATTTAGCCTATCCAACTACCGAAAACAAGATTGGATGCGCACCATTCCTCTGTTTGCCATTTCTAATAAAAAGTTATGGACTATGTAATGCCTGCTTTATCACGATTTCTTTTGCAGCTGCCCTTTATTAAGGACAGCTGCTTCTACGAACTTTCAATTTCTTTTTGTGCATGTATCGTTATGCGTACGTAACCATTACTGCACAGGACGCGTTGCCTCATCGGATTCTGCAACCTCAGTTTGACCCATCACAATGTAGTCATTGTCGCGTTCAAGCTCTGGCAAATATTGTTCCAACCCGGATTCAGAAGCAATCTTGTGCGGAGACTTGCGCGAATAGGCGCTTACCAAGGCAGCAGACTTCTTAATGGCGTTAATGGTACCCGCTCCCGCAACACAACCACCGGGACAAGCCATACCCTCAAGCAGATACCCATCATACTTGCCCTTAGTGGCCGCCTTCATAAGCGAGCGGCATTCTTCTAAACCATCCGCCGTTTGTACGGCAACCTCCATCTCTGGATGCTCAGACTGGATAACGTTTTTAACCGCTGCTGCTACACCTCCGGAAATAGCAAATGCACGGCCATTGTGAGAAGCTACGTTAAAGTCTGAGTTGTTGTCATCTTCCAAGCTGGCATAATCAATATGTTTTGCTTCCATCATGCCCGCTACCTCTTCAAAGGTTAGAACAAAATCAACCTCTGAGCGCACGGATTTTCTCATAGCCTCAAGCTTTTTTGCGGAACAAGGCCCAACAAAAACAATCTTTGCATCAGGATGTTCGCGGCGAATCATGCGCGCAGTAAGCGTCATAGGCGTAAGCGCCATACTTACATTGCTGGCATACTTTGGAAATTCCTTTTTTGCCATAACAGACCAAGCAGGGCAGCACGAGGTAGCCATAAAGGATTGCTTTTCGGGCACCTCTTCCAAAAACATATGTGCCTCTTCTACAGAGCACAAATCTGCACCCAAAGCAACTTCTTCTACACCGCTAAAGCCCAGTTGTTTAAAGGCTTCACGCAACTTTCCTACATTGCCTTTACCACCAAACTGACCGACAAAGGAAGGAGCTACTGCAGCGATGACTTCCTCGCCACAGTGCATAGCCTGTATAACTTGAAAGATCTGGCTTTTATCGGCAATGGCACCAAATGGACAGTTAACTAAACACTGACCACACGACACACACTTGTCATAGTCAATATCTGCATGACCGTTCTTGTCGGAAGAAATGGCGTGCATGCCACATGCTGCACTACAAGGACGCTCATGGTGAGCAATGGCATGGTAGGGGCACACCTCAAAACAACGCCCGCACTTGATGCACTTTTCCTGATCGATATAGGCCTTTTTGTCCACAAAGCTAATGGCACCTTTGGGGCAAATTTCACGACATGGATGCGCCAAACAGCCCTGACAACCATCGGTTACTCGATAAACGTTGTCCGCACAGGCATTACATGCAAACTTAATAATGTTAATAAGAGGAGGTTCATAGTACGTCTCTGGCTTCAATGCAGCTTCAATACCATCTGTCAGTGGCGCAGGCTTATCAATGCCTTGCAAAGGTAGACCCAACGCCAAACGAATACGCTCGGCGACAATAGCGCGCTCCAAAAATACGCTTTCTCGGTATGTAGCAATCTCACCGGGAATAATCTTGTAAGGCAACTCTTCCAAACTCGTCGCTTCATCATCTGTGTTGCCGTAAGCAATAGCCGCAACTTCCCTAAATACCTTGCGGCGAATTTCCGTTAGATTGGTATACACTCCACGCATGGTATTACTCATGTATCTCTCCTCCCCTTTAGATCCATGAGTTCTTTGCTGTACATCATAGCAAGGCTTGAAACAGTTAGACGACGATAACCCGTAGCATTACAAAGCTTTGAGCGGGTATGGTCAAAAAATATGACTATGTAATAAAATCTAAGTCACAAAGTAGTATGTAGAGCAGTGCGTAGGCGACCTGCAAAAGCTTGAGCACAAAAACAGCTTCCTGTAATCAAAAACTGAGGAGGATGCTTACTTATGGATGCCAACATTAAAAAAGTTGCAATCAAGGTTTTTAATCTGCTCTTTATTGTAAGCATCATTGCCTATGCAGCCTGTACCTTTTATTTCCACACCAATATGTATTTATTCCAATGTATAGCAGCAACAATGGCAACTATCGTTGCTATAGTGCAGCTTAAACAGGAAAGAAAAACACTCACAAAGGCTGAAACTGTTGTTAATGTCATTCTCACAATTTTGTTAGCCTGGTATGCCATCGAGGGACTGGTCCACCTCTGGTAACGGGACAAAATGTAACTGATTTTACGGTGTAAGGGATAGTACTCAATTCAGGGATGCCACCATAGTGACATCCCTAGTAATTGTATCGAGAAGAGACAGCAGCTTTTTGTAATATATGCTTAGGCCTAAGCACGCGCCCCGGTCTAAGCACTGCGCAAATTAGCAGGTAGAGCGCTGGCTAAAGTTCTGCATCATCTTCAAACTCAGCACCGTATATAAGTTCAATAACTTCATCGATAAGCGCATCTTTTGCAATGCTTATTTGTTCATGTGTGTTCATATTGCGCAGGGTATAGCTGTTATGCGCAAGCTCATCTGCACCAATGATCACACATACAGAAGCGTTGAGCTTATCGGCCTGTTTGAATTGGCTCTTAAGCGAGCGACCCTGGTAGTCTGCCTCTACGCGCAAGCCGGCATCACGCAGAGCAAGGGTTGCTTCAAAGACGGCAGGGCGCTGCTCGGGAGCTGCACAAGCAACATAGACACAGCTGGGCTCATCTCCCTGCAGGTCAACACCCTGGGCTGCCAATGCAAGCACGATGCGCTCAAAGCCAACAGCAAAACCAACGCCAGGCGTGGGCTTACCGCCCTCAAGTTCCACCAAGCCATCGTAACGACCGCCGCCACCAATAGCGCCAACACCCGCATCCAGCACTTCTACCTCAAAGACCGTGCGGGTGTAATAATCTAAACCGCGTACCAGCGTAGGATCTTCCACATACGCGATACCAGCAGCATCTAAATATGCTTTTACCTGTGCATAATGCGCTGCACAGTCCTCACAAAGATTATCTGTCACCAACGGAGCAGACTGCATAATCGTATGGCAGTGCTCGTTCTTACAGTCAAAACTCCGGAGCGGATTGATCTGTGCACGCTCAAGGCAGTCTTCACACATTTCATCTTTGTGATCATAAATAAACTGCTTGACCTTCTCGCGATAGGCGGGACGACAAGACAAATCACCCATCGAATTGATTGACAAGCGCAGCTTGGACATATCAAAGCCTAAGCGGTAATAAAATTCCATGAGCATAATGATGCACTCGGCATCTGCTGCAGGATCCGGAGCACCCAACCACTCAAGACCAACCTGATGAAATTGACGCAGACGACCCTTTTGCGTACGCTCACCGCGAAACATTGGCTCGGCATACCACAGTTTTACTGGCGAGGAACCTTGGGGCACCATGTTGTTCTCCACAACGGCACGTACAATACCAGCGGTTCCCTCGGGACGTAAAGCAAGACGTTGACGTGGCTTAAGGCTGTTCTCGCTGCCCTCCCCCAGCAGTCTTTCTAACAAAGCACCCGATACAACGCGGAACATTTCCTTACGAACCACATCTGTGGACTCACCAATGCCATGGACAAAGGTGTCCAGCTGCTCAAGCGCTGGGGTTTCTATCAGGTCAAATCCATATGTATCAAAGAGCTCATGCGCAATCGCCTGCATATATTGCCAAGCACGCATGTAGCCGCCATATAAATCCTCGGTACCCTGAACTTTTTGAGCCATGATGACCCCTCTCCTGCACCTCTAGTGCATCTCACAGCATGGCCACAAATGTATAAGCGGATGCCAACACACCTTCCATGCTGATTGAGGATGAAGTATACCCCTAAAGATCTTTCTTTCGACGATCGTTTGTGAGTTCCACGAGCGTGGTATAAAAGCTTTCGATAACGCTCCACACGTGGTCCGTTTTAAGCCATGCCGCTGATACCTTGAAGCGCGCCCGATCAGACAGCTCAATGGTACGCAAATCTGGATTGGGATTGGACTGCAACTTTACCTTAACCATTTCCTTGGGACAAAATGCTGCGCCCACCCCACGCTGAGCAAGTGCAAACAGTGTTTCTGAGTTGGTTGAATACACGGCAACGTTAGGCCTAAAGCCAGCAAGCTCAAATTCAAGACGAGCAATCTTGCCGGGGACGTCCTTCTCGCCTAGCAACAAATAAGGCAACTCCTTGAGCGGCTTGAGACTACCGCTGCGCTTTACCTCCGCTACCTTAGCCTGGGCATCATCTCCATACAATGACTGGAGCAGCTGATTGGATACCACCAGCGCAATGTTTTCTTCATACAGATCACGCACAATCAGTTGAGACTGCGCAGAGCTTAACGTGCTGACTGCCATATCTATGCGACCCTCTTTGAGAAGCTCGATAAGCTCGGTATTCTCGCCTTCGTATATACGCACACGAATGTCTGGATACTTGCTGCGGTAACGCGTGATAGCATCGGGCATAATGATGTGGCCGCGAGTAGAGGCAATGCCCACACCTAACAGGCCTCGTTTATCGCCTGCGATGTCATCAAAAACATGGCGCAAATCACGCTCTTGGTTTCTAAAGCGACGCGCATAGTTCAAAAACTCCTGACCCGAAGCCGTAAGCGAAAGCGGAACTCTGCGATTAACAAGTTTTACGCGCAACTCTTTTTCTAGCGCCGCAATATGGGCAGAAAGCGTTTGCTGGGTGATATGCAGACGCTTTGCAGCCCTTGTAAAACTCTGCTCTTCTGCGATAGCCACGAAATAGTCCATACTTTGGAAATTCATAGATGCCGCCTTTTCACAAACCGTTCAGAGACAATACAGCACCGTTTACGTATTGTTTTGTACCGTTCTGCACGCTCATTGCCCATTGATTACTGATTACAAGTACTTTTTGTAACTCATATCAATATTAACAGTTGGACTTACTATATATTCGCTCGTATCTTATCAGGTGCAAGAATAATTCGGCAAGAAACGAGCATTTGGGAGTTGCAACAGTCTTATGGTAGAAACCATAGTTCTTATCGCATTTGCGTCAGTTCTTATTTCAGGAATCATTATTGGAACCCCCCTTCTTACCTCACTTCTCATTGGCTTAGCCTTATTTGTAGGATATGGTCTCTGGCGCGGACATTCTGCAAAAGAAATACTGCATATGTCCTTGTCTGGAGTAAAAACCGTTTCACACGTACTCATCTTGTTTGCCATCATTGGCATGCTCACGGCAGCATGGCGTGCAGCGGGAACCATTCCCTACATCACAAGTTGGTCTGCTGTATTGGTGAGGCCTTCTACCATTCTTGTTGCAGCATTTTTGATTTGCTGCGGCATGAGCTTTTTGTGCGGCAGCTCTTTTGGCACTGCAGCAACTGCCGGTGTTGCTTGCTTTACTATTGGTCAGGTTATGGGTGCTAACCCTGCTATGTTGGGCGGAGCTATCTTAAGTGGTTGCTTCTTTGGTGATCGCTGCTCTCCTATGAGTTCTTCAGCAGCCTTGGTTGGCAATCTTACCCGCACCAATGTCCAAGATAATATTGGCCGTATGATGCGTACCGCACTTGTTCCTCTTATCTTGACTTGCCTTGTCTTTACCCTTTTGGGCATGAGCGGTACTGGTGCATCTATGGCTCCTGATTTTGGTCAGAAATTTAGTTCTGTCTTTACCTTGACTCCTCTTGCATTGATCCCCATTGCTATTGTGCTTGTCTTTTCATTCCTGCATGTAAACGTAAAGAAGACCATGATCGTAAGTCTCATGAGTGCTCTTGTTATCTGTGTACTTGTGCAGCGTATGAGCATTCTGGACATTCCTAGTCTGCTGCTCTTTGGCTTTAAAACCACCGATCATGCCATTGCCTCTATGGTTAATGGTGGCGGCATCATGAGCATGTTTCACTTAGTCTGCCTTGTAGGTGTTGCTTCCACCTACTCTGGCATCTTTAACGGTACTGGTCTTTTGGATAATCTTCGTGGCATGGTTCAAAAGATTGCTGAGCACACCACACCCTTTATTGGTGTTTTGTTAACCGCAATCATTACCTCTATCATCGCATGTGACCAGGTGGTTTGCATCATGCTTACCGCTCAGCTGTGCGACGGGTGTGAGGGTTCTAACAAAGCACTTGCTTTGGATATTGAGAACAGTAGCGCAGTCATTCCCGCTTTGGTTCCTTGGTCAACCTCTGTCATTGGTATTCTTGCCTTTGTTGGTGCTCCTGCTACCAGCGTTCTCTTTGCTCTCTATGTTGCCTTTATTCCTGCTTGGACTATCGTGCTTTCTACCTATGAGCATCGTCACCCTGAATTTGTCGAATCAAAAAGCGCACAGCTCATGGGTCTTGCACGCTACGACGATGTTCGTTTGGCCAAGGAGAGTTTGGCTGCCTAAGATCTACCGTTGTATCTCGCACCAAACTTCTCAAGAGAACATTCAAGAGAATAGAACTCATAAGAAAGCCCGATTGCTCGCTATAAGCAACCGGGCTTTTTTGTATAGAGCATCAAACGCACAACAGAGGATGAAACGTATGCTAGGCGCTCTTCATAACAACAGAGCGAACAACACCGGCGGTATGATCACAGGCATCCATACATTTTTCCATGATCTCAAACATCCTCACCCATGCAAGGGTATATCTACCTGCCTCTTCATCAGTAAACAAACGACGCATGGCATTTTGATAAATGACGTCGCCCTCATCCTCAACACTACCAATAGCAATGGACATCTCCATTACCAACCTGTCAGTCTTGTAATTGGGCAGGTGATCGATCATGGTTTTAACCTCATCCACCGCACGCTTGGTAAGACGAGCCATTTGGGGTGCCTCTTTGCGCATATCACTAATGCTAAACAGATCAAAAAGCATAGCTGCAGCATTCATATTATCGATAATATCGTCCATAGCAAACGCTAAAGCAGAGATATCTTCTCGCTCAAAAGGCGTGATAAAGGAAGAGTAGAGCTCCTTGAGAATATGAGAGACCTTCTGATCGCACTGATTTTCATATACCTTCATCTGAGGGATATGAGACTCCGACGCAGGGTAATCCTCAAAGATGGTTACGTACTCATCGGCGGCATCAGACAAGGTCTGAGCAAGGTCCTTGAGCATGGTATAAAACTGATCTTCTTTCTTCATGCGAGGCATGTGTTCTCCTTAGAACAATATGAGGAATACCTTAGCAAGGGCAAAACCGATAAAACCACATCCAGGAAAGGTGAAGAGCCATGCAAAGGCCATTTCCTTTGCTACACTCCAGTTAACTGAACGGGGATTTTTTGCTGCGCCCGCCCCCATCATAGCAGCGGACGAAGTATGGGTGGTAGAAACGGGCAAGCCCGTAAGCGTGGCCAAAAGCAAGGCACAGGTAGCGCTCAAAGACGCTGCAAACCCCTGGTACTGCTCAAGCTTTACCATATCCATACCAACTTTTTTAATAATGCGCTTGCCGCCAATTGCGGTGCCAATTGCCATAATGGCAGCGCACAACACCATCAGCCAGAGCGGAAACGTTGCGCCATCAGGGCTCATGCCCTCCGAGAACAACACAGCGAGCATGGCGGTAGACATAAACTTTTGTCCATCCTGAGCACCATGCATGGTTGCCATACCAGCAGCACCAACTACCTGCATCTTACGAAACCACTCGTTTGCTTGTATGCGGTTTGCATTACGACACAAAAGCGGAATGATCTTGGAGAGCGCCCAGCCCGCAAAAAAGCCGAGCAATGTAGAAAACACAAGGCCGTAAATAACCTTAATCCACTCGTGCGCATTAACGCCACCAAACCCACCATGAACCGCCAAAGCAGCACCGGTCAAGCCGGCAATGAGCGCATGACTTTCGGAGGTGGGAATCCCAAACACCCATGCAATAGATGCCCAGGTTACAATGCCTACCGTTGCGGCGGCCAGCGCAATCAATGCAGCATGGGTATCACCGCCAAAATCCACCATACCGCTTATGGTATTTGCGACCGCAGTAGAAATAAACGTCATACCGATAAGGCCAATGAAGTTACATACGACACTCATGATAATCGCAGAGTCCACGTTGATTGCACGGGTACCAACAGGTTCAGCGATTGCATTTGCGGCGTCGGTTGCGCCATTCACAAAAATGGTGCCCAGCACCAAAAACATAACTATTGCTAAAAAGGGATTGGTCTGGAGCATGCCAATAAACTGCCCAAAATCAATCATATGCTATCTCTCCAAGAGTTGGACGGCTACAAGCAAAAAGAGCTATTGTGCAAGTGTACGGGAAGATGCACTCCGCCACAAGAGCAGACTTCACTTTTTGCTACTTCTTATAGTACCGCACAACAAAAAGGCTTATTACAGAGAGCAAATAACCCTATCGGCGGCCATCAAATGTCTGACCACCGATAGGGTTATACGTACTTTGAACAAACGCTTATGCTCTTGGTTATGCATACATGGAACAGCTACCTGCTCCCATTTGCACGTCTCACAACAAAATTCCACTCTTACTGACTATAGTAGCTCAGGAAATCAGCAAGTTTACCCATAGCATCTTCCAGAGTTTGTAAACGAGGCAAATAAACAATACGGAAATATCCAGGAGTCTCCCAATTAAAGCCTTTACCATGCACGATAAGAACTTTTTTGTCGCTCAGCAAATCAAGAGCAAAGCGCTCATCGTCAGTAATGTTAAAGCGTTTTGGATCAAGCTTGGGGAAGGCATAGAAAGCAGCTTTGGGCTTAACTATACTAACGCCAGGCATGTCCTTGAGGGCGTTGTATACATATTCACGCTGATCATATACGCGCCCACCAGGAATAAGATAATCCTTAACACTCTGGTGTCCACCCAAAGCGGTCTGAACAATGGACTGTGCGGGAACATTAGAACACAAACGCATGTTAGACAGCATGTTAATGCCCAACATAAGATCGCGCGCGGCTCGTTTATTGCCGGAAAGCGTCATCCAACCAATGCGGTATCCAGCCACCATGTGGGACTTAGAAAGACCATTGTAGGTAATGCAGAACAAATCCGGAGCAAGAGAGGCAATAGAGACATGCTCTTCCCCATCCATAACCAAGCGGTCGTAAATCTCGTCTGACAAGAGAATGAGTTGATGCTCACGGGCAATCTCTACAATTTCTTCCAGCAACTCACGTGGATACAAGGCACCCGTAGGGTTGTTGGGGTTGATAATGACAAGAGCCTTGGTGTTAGACGTAATCTTAGAACGGATATCATCCAAGTCCGGATACCATTCCGCTTTCTCATCGCACAAATAATGTACAACCGTACCGCCTGCAAGAGTGGCGCAGGCCGTCCACAAAGGATAATCGGGGCTCGGAATGAGAATTTCATCACCCGTATCTAAGAGCGCAGACATGGTCAGGTTGATAAGCTCAGAAACACCATTACCCGTATAAATATCTTCCATTTGCACATTGGGAATATGCTTGATCTGGTCATACTGCATAATTGCTTTACGTGCCGAGAAAAGACCGCGGCTTGCAGAATAGCCTTCGGTATCCGTAAGCTGGTCACGCATATCTGCTACAACTTCATCAGGCGCACGAAAACCAAATGGTGCAGGATTACCAATGTTGAGCTTCAAAACGTGAATACCCTGATCCTCCATGCGGTTTGCCTCATCCACTACAGGACCGCGGACATCATACAAGACGGAATCGAGCTTACTGGACTTCTTATATTCGCGCATGATTGGTGCCTCCGTTGATGCCTTGGACAAACTTGAATGCTGCAACATACCTTGAGAATGAACATCCTTGCTTGCTGTAGGTACACCCGTACTGATTTTTGCTTCCTCAGCAGCAGTAAAGTTAAATGAACTGATACCCATAGGAATGCCCTGTTCAAGCCAACTTGAACTTACCTCAAGTTCACGTGCCAAAAAATCAAGAATCTCTTGACGGGGAATTGTTTTGCCACTCACATACTGAGAGAGCTGACTTTTTCCAAGTTTAACGCCCTTAGCTGTAGCGATGCGAATCAGATCCACTTGCTTGAGTGATTTGTTCCCCATGGCCTGTTTAAGACGCGTTGCAAAAGTTGTTTGCATGTCACTCCAAAGTTGCCGATATGCTTATACGGATGCAGGTACGAATACAACAAGCACAAGTTCAATTTATCCCACAGATAAACAGACTTTTCTCTCAAAAGTTCAATCTCTGTGTACATAAGTTCAACTTAGGAATTAGAATAGCACTACTGTGCAGTAAAAAGTTCAAAGTAGTTCAATTTATATACGATTAAGAAGAATTACGTGCTATCTCCATGACTAGAACATTCCATGCAGATAGCACGTTAAACAAGCAACTGAATATCCGAATATGGGGAGGCAGCTTACGCCTTAGAAGCTGCAGCCACCACCAATAGTGCAGCTAGCGCCTTCTGGCATAGTATCTGCAGGCTCCACTGTTTTCTCGGTAGACTCTGTGGCAGCAGATACGTCATAGGTCTTGGCCAGATAAGCGATGATGTCGCCGGACTCATACAGAGCATTGCCATCAATAAACAGACAGGGAACTTGGCGCTTACCGCCGTGCTCTACCAAAAAGTCACGATCTTTATCAGACTCAGAAATGTTATGCAGCGGCAATACGATATTGTTGTCCTCCATGAAGGCTATGACTTTGTGACAGAAAGGACAGCCATTTTTGATATAAAGCTGCAAATCAGAGCTTGCCATGATATCTCCAATCTTAAACGCGAACGCATGTGAGGTGCTGAGCGTTTTGGTTGTACGTTACTGCCGTTATACCCAAATAGAGATGATCACAGTGCTAGTAGTGCTGGATAGTTTAACTAGTAATTAACTGTTCGCTTAACTGTAAAACAAAAAAGGTAGACAGCGATAAGCCATCTACCTGTGCAAATATGGAGCCAGCTACCAGACTTGAACTGGTGACCCCCGCTTTACGAGAGCGGTGCTCTACCAACTGAGCTAAGCTGGCGTGCGACTGATAACTATACGTATAAATCGCTTTTCATGCAAGGCCTTATCACAAACTACAATAAGTGAAGTACACCACGAACCAAACGTTCAAAATCATCCGCATGCTTCTCGGCCTGAATACGAATAGTCTCGTGATCAACCGTGGGATCACCCGCATCATTGGTAGCCAGAGTCAGGCCAAGCACGTTCATACCCAGCGCATGTGCCATGATGACCTCACACACGGTGGACATACCCACATAGCTCACACCAAAGCTGCGCAACACATTGACTTCAGCAGCGGTTTCAAAGCTTGGGCCAAGCGTGCCCGCATAGACACCCTCTTGTAGCGTAATGCCCATATCCTTTGCAACCCCCTTGGCTAGTGAGCGCAAATAAGGAGAATAGGCATCCTGCATGCCTACAAAGGGCGTATCAAGATCGCGCAGCATATCCTTATCAGCCAGAGGATTTGCTCCGGTAAAGTTGATATGGTCTGTCAAAACGCCCAAACCAGGACGAGCGTTGCCGGAAACCACGCCAGTAGCGCACGCAAAGATAATGTCTTTGCAGCCCAAATGATGGGCATGACGCACCAGTGACACAACCTCAGCCGCAGAGTATCCCTGATAGAGATGGATTCTGCCAGGATAGACCACAACGGGTACACCATCTACCGTACCAACAGTTGCCTCAAACTTGTGACCGCTTACTGGTTCTGCCGCCGTAGGAAAGCCATCAATATCGTAATAATCAATGCGGCGGACAGGCGTTACTAAACTTGCCAGATGACCTAGGCCTGTACCCAAAATAATAGCCACGGGATGCTCGACCGAGGGCTTAACGTCTTGCAGTACTTCTTCTGTAACCACGCAAATCCCCTCCTGTTTTAGTAGTTGAGTAAATATTCCATCACCTGAGGCCAAATTGCCCGTAAAACTCCCGTCAAAGACCCTATTTACTCCGCAAGAGGGACTTTTTGCTTTAAGGATAGCAATGCAAAGGTCAAAATCCTTTACGCGCATAAGTTCTTGCTGTGCGCCTTTTACAAACTCATTCGTTACGTCCGTACCATCTTTAAATACCACGCACGACCCTCGTTGCTCTGCTGGCGGACGAGGCACAGGCAGTTGAGCGGCAAGCTCTGGACAAATAGCAAGCGTAGTTGTCTTACTAGCAAAGTCTACGACAGGCTCACAGCGCTTAGCTCCCCCATCATAACGGCAACGCGCGCCCAACAGACAGCTACTGATAAGTGCACGCATACCATCCTCCTTGAGCTTCTCGATAAAAAGAGACGGGAACCAAAGCCCCCGTCTCTGTACTGTAGCGTATGTATTAAGCATTCGCTGTAAAAATCACACTTAGGAAGTCAGAGAGTTGATCTGGATAGAGGCCTGAGAAAGGCGCTCGTTTACATACTTAGTCCACTTAGCGTTGACATTGGAGAACTCAGCGGAGTACTTCTGGTATGCAACACGATACGCAGCCTGTGCCTGCGTGTAGGTTGCAGAATCTGCACTGAACTTCTCATCCTTAAGAACGGCGTAGTATGCACCGTCCGTCTTAGCCCAGTCACCCTTATCGGCATCCCACTCGTCACCCAGCAGATCAATGATGTACTCACCATACTCTGCAGTGGCGGTATCATTGTTGCCATCCGAAGGAGCGGTCGGTGCGGTGGGGGCGGTAAGCTTATCAGCCTCCACAATCTTGTCGCGCAACTTCTTTACTGAAGCGGACTTCTTAACAAGCTCCTTGACTTGATCCTCGGTCATAGAATACTTAGAAGCCAAAGCCTTGAAGTCGCTGGTCTTGAGCGTGGACTCTGCAAAGGCCTTGATGTCATCATCAGATACCTGGATGCCCTCTTTTTCTACCGCATCTGCAAGGATCTTATTGCGAGCAACGGCAAGTACGCTGTCTGCAGAAGGAGCGTTATACTCACCCTTGTCATTCTTGGCAGCGTTAAGGGAGCTTGTTGCCTCAATTGCCTGACGAGCAGTGATCTTCTCTGTCTTACCCTTATAGGTCATGGTACCTACTACGAAATCCAAGTCCTTCTCGCTCAGCGTGGTCTTGCCAGTAGCAGAACCAGCGGAACCAAGGGCAAAATGACCAATTACGCCACCCAAAACCAAGGCAAGTACGACTACAAAAATGTAAACCGGCAAAGAAACAGACTTCTTTGCAAAGGAAGAACTCTTCTTGGAGGAATTCTTTTTAGCGGAATCTTTCTTTGTAGAATCCTTCTTAACAGGATCCTTCTTCATGGAATCATTCTTTGCAGAATCCTGCTCAATAGGATCCTTCTCTGTAGAATCCGTCTTTTCGGGCTCTGTCATACACGTACCTTTCATTAGAAATAGTGCATACAAACGTTACTCGGGTAATAAGGCTAACACGACCGCCATGTCGTGTTGTGTAGCATCAATGAACATTCATAGAGCGAGAACAACCTCTATTTATTCCTCGTTAAGCTTAAGCTCAGCTGCCTTTTTCTTTGACGCAACCTTAGCGCGCTTTGAGCCTTTAGCAGCTGACTGAGTTTTTGATTTGGTAGTTTTACCCGTCTTTGCAGCCTTTTGTTTTGTGGCATCAATGATATTTTGCGAGAAAGACTGGATGTAGCCATGAGCAGACTCTGCGTCAAATGCTACACGCTGAACCAGGGCATCGCGTACATCGGCAGCAATATCTCCCTGTGCAAACTCAAGCAGGCAGGCCAGCATATCACGATATTCGGCATCACCATGGAAGCATTGGATGGCCTCATCCAACAAAGGCCATGCTTTCTTAGAGCGTGCGCTCGATGTTGATCCTACGCGGGTGAGCATGCGAAATGCAGACAGGCGCACCGTGGAAGATGCTTCGTCAAACAATGAGTCCTCGGCTCCCGCAAAGGCACTGGCTACCTTATCGGGGTTCTCGGCACACAAGATGGACAGCGCGTCCAACACTTCCCAACGGGTCTGTGCCTCGGGAACACGTAAGGCCTTTACCAGGGCATCTACGTGTTTTGCCATGGCAGAACTGTCCTGCCTGGTGATCGTAGCCAAGGTATGAGCCGCTTCTTGACGCTCACGACGCACAGAACCAGAAAGTGCATCAACAAGCTGCTCAATCTGCTCGGAAGAACTATGAGACATACTACATCCCCTTACGCACTTATATCTCGTATCACAACGAGCAGGACATCCTACTCGCAAAAACCGTCTACAACAGCTGTTCCACTCTTTTGATCAGTATGAATTTTAATAAAACCGTAAGAGCTTGCTTCATTGAGAAGCTTGGTAAAACTACGGTACCCAAAACTGCGCTCTGAGAACTGTGGACGCTTACGGCGCATGGTGCTTTTAAGCTGCGATGCAAAGATGGCAGAGTCACTCTCCGACTGCACGGCATCAATGGTTTCAAACAGCAGCTGATAGCACTCGTGTTTCTCGGCAGGAACTTTAGCGGTGAAGTCAGGAATACGCCCTGCGCTCATAATGTCCTCGTAGTACATAAACTCATCGCAGTTTTCTGCCAGCAAGGAACTGGTGGATGCCTTCATGCCCACACCAATGACTTGTTTACCAAACTCCTTAAGCTTAGATACCAAGGGAGAAAAGTCTGAGTCACCCGACAAAATGGCAAAAGTATCAATGTGCTCACGATTCAAGCACATCTCTACAGCATCCACAGCCAAGCGAATATCTGCAGAATTTTTGCCGGTAAATGCACGATCAGGGATCTCAATGAGCTCTATGCCCAACTCATGCAAAGGCGTTATTGCCGTATCAAAGCGCTGCCAATCACAGTAGGCACGCTTTACTACAATCCTGCCCTTATCTACCAAGCGCTCAAAAATCCGCTTAACTTCAGGGGCGGGACCGGGCTCTTGATGACCATTACGCTTACGTTTACCTGTACCGAGTGCCAAGTTCTCGTAATCGATAAACACGGCCATAGAGCTTTGACTTATATCATTCACAAAAAGGACTATCCTTTCTTGGATTCTTTGGACGTCTTGGAATCGGAATGAGCGGGCTGCTGCACACTCATCAGTTCTGGTTCAGGACCTTTGCCTTCTTTCCACTTACGCCGCGCTTCTCTGCGAGCAACTGATTGATGATCTTGTGCTGCAGCTACGTGGCGCTTATTGGTGTTGAAGAGCTGGTCTACAAACTTCCAAGGACCAACAGACTCACCAAATGCAATTTTAAAACCAGCCATCCCTCCGGCAATCATACCAAAGCTAAAGGCGGCTAAGGTAGTCCACCCTGTTACCCACACAAGACTAGACAACACAACGCCAGCCATAAACCAGGCTATGTTTGCTAAAAGGTAGTCACGACGAGTCACCAGTTTGTAGCCCCATGACTCAGCAAGGTGCTCGCCTAAAACAGTGCCAAAAACAAAAAGCACCAGCGCAACAATGGCAACTCCAAAACTGAGGTTGCTTCCTGCGGCTTGTTGCAAAGAATCTCCCACGCTCTAAACTCCTAATGATGGTGGTGATGGCAATGCTCGTCGTGAGCATGCGTATGGCCACAGCCGCATTCATGGGTATTGTTGTGAGCATGCGTATGACCGCAATCGCATGTGTCAGCAGTAGTGTCTTTGTCATCCATGTCTAAGACAGACCAATCAAGACCAGCGGCTACGGCATCCGCTTCTTCTGCATACAGCAAAGTAAGCGCCTGAGTACCCAAACGATCACCATGGATCTGGCAGAGAAGATCATAGAGTGTATACGCAGTTTCCGCGCCTGGTAGGGCAAGATCCATATCCTGAGCTTCTGCCAAGGCAAGAGAAATATCTTTACGCATGTGCTCCGTAAAGAAACCGGGGCGATAATCACCCTGCGCTGCTTGAGGACCAAGCTCCACAAGAGCACGAGAAGCACCCATGCCGCTGCCAATCATCTGTAATACCTGCTGCACGTCAAGACCGCTTTGCTGAGCCAAAGCCATAGCATCTGCCATGCCTACCATACATGAAGCAAGGGATACCTGGTTGCACAGCTTTGCTGCCTGACCCTTACCCGCAGCACCAAAGTAGAAAATCTTACTCGTAAAGGTTTTGAGCAGGTCTACAACAGGTGAAGCATCTTGTTCAGAAATACCGGCAATAGCGCTCAGCGTTCCGGCTTGTGCACCAGCCTGTCCTCCGGTAACAGGACAATCAAATGCATGCATGCCCAGCACCTCTGCCGCATCATGAATATCACGCGCAAGGCTTGGAGCAGAGGTGGTAAGATCCACCAACCATGCCCCTTGCTTAGCAAGTTTGAGCAAGCCGTCACTTGCCAGATATACCTCTTCTACATCTGCAGGGTAGCCAAGCATGGTAAAGACCACATCCGCCTGCTGTACGGCTTGTGCAACAGAAGATGCCCAAGTAGCACCACGGTCGATCAAAGCTTGCGCTCGATCCTTACTGCGGTTATAGACCGTGAGTGTATATCCCGCATCCAACATATGGCCTGCAATGGGCGCGCCCATTGTTCCAGTACCAATAAAAGCAACGTGCTCAATCTTTGAATGTGCCATTATACCTGCGCTTTACCATTACTTTGAATTCTTAATCTTGCGAGCAATACGATCGGTAAGAGAAATCTTTTCTCGACGATCTCCGCCCCAGAAAGCCAGTGCAACCATTCCCGGACCCACATGAGAACCAATGACCGGGCTAATTTGACTACGAATAATGACTACATCCTCGCAACCAGGCTCTTTGCGAATTTCTTTTTCTATCCAGCCCCCATCCTTCTCGGAATCCGCGGTAGCAATGGCAATGGGAAGCGAAGGATCGTGTGAATAGTTTTCCTTAAAGTCCTTAATAATGGCACGCAAGGCCTTTTTACGGCCGCGGCACATGCCTCGCAAGACAAGAGAGCCATTGAGATCGTAGGATAGCTCAGGTTTGATATCCAGCTTACCACCAACCTGAGCTGCGGCAGGAGGAATACGACCACCAGCAGCCAGAGCACTAAAGCTATCCAAGGTAAAATAGCCTTGAATAAAATAGCGAGCGTCACAAGCCCACTCATACAACTCACGCGCAGAAAGACCATTGCCAGCAAGGCGCACTACTTCAATGGCCAAAAGCTCGGCCGCAAGAGAGGGACACAGGTTGTCCAGCACGTACAGCTCAAAATCTGGATAGCTCTCTTTAAGCAGAGCGGCAGCCTGCCGCGCAGCATCGATGCTGGACGACAGGCCACCAGTAAAACCAAGATACAAGGTGGGCAGACCATTTTGAGCTGCCTTAGTAAACACTTCCAAGTAATGCCCGGGTGTTATAGCAGAGGTAGTTGCACGAGCACCCTTACGCATGCGGTCATAAAAATCGTGAGCCGACATGGATTTCCAGCTACCATCAAAGTGCTCAACACCGTCTATGACATAGGGAAACTCAATAACCTCAACACCCAGCTGGCTTACTACATCAGGATCAAAGTCCGCACATGAATCTACAATGATGTGACAGGTTCTGTGCGCTTGAAAACGTTTGATATCATCGCCCGCCAAGTCCATGATAGAGCCAGATGTTACCTCGGAAGAATTACTCATTTACATCCTCAATCTTAGGCTTAATGATGCCGTATCCACCGTTATGACGGCGATACACCACATTAATAAGGCCGGTAGTTGCGTTCTCAAAAACATAGAAATCGTGACCGATAAGATCGGTTTGGACCAGCGCCTCTTCTTCTGTCATAGGCGTCAAATCCACGACCTTCTCGCGAACTAACTCGTCATCCTCTGGCTCCAACAGCTCTGACAAATCAGAAACATTGGACTCAAACTCAGGAGCAGCAGCACGCTGACGACGATCAATAACACGTGTCTTGTACTTACGAAGCTGACGAGAAACCTTATTAGCAGCCTCATCAATAGCAGAGTACATATCTGTAGACGAAGCCACTACACGTACTACATTATCACGAACAAAAACCGTAACCTCAACCGTCTGAGCAGTGGGATTAGAAGGATTTTTATCTACACGCAAAACAACGTCACAAGACATTGGAGAAATATCAAAAACCTTAAGGGCATCGCCAATTTTTTCTACCACTGCTGTATGCAAAGCATCGGTAACCGTGGTTTTACGCCCAGATACCTTGATATCAACCATAACGTGCCTCCCTGTTTGTAAAAAATGCTTACTCGGATGTAAGCATCTTCTTAGTTAAGACGTACCCTAAACCTGTGTTGATGTTTCATCCGTTTTGGCATAAATACGCCTACGGACAATCCCAACAACCACTCTGTGCTGCTCTCACAAAAGCTACAGGACTGCCGCATTGGAACCGGCGGTTGAACCATCATCTGCAGAGGAATTAGTAGTGGTCTGTGTGGATGATGTATCCGTATTTGCGCTGGTAGTTGTCTTATTGACATTGAGAAGAACGTCGCTCAATTTGGTTTGATCAGAAAGTGAAGGCATATCACCAATCCAGCGCGTCACTGCCAACTTTTGCAAGCCCTTATCGGCAAGCGTTTTGCATGCGGTATCCAAGGCACCCTTGAGCTCAGAGTTAGAATCAAGTACCGCAATGCCCATAAAAGACGGGTCATCAAGCGTAGCCACAAAGCTTATATCAGAATAGCTATGTGCTAGTGCAGCACCGGGACGGACATCACACAAAACATAGTCTACCTCGCCGTTTTCCAGACCTTTAAATGCCTCATCTAAGTTTTGATACTCCTGCTCTATCACCTTAAGAGAAGACCCCTCAAGCACGGTCTTGGTAGCCGACCCGCTTTGTACACCAACTTTTTTCCCGGAAATATCCGTTGCCTTGGTTGTAGTTGCCTCGCCCTTGGTAAAAAACCCTGTTGCAGCAGCCGTATACGTACCCACCACGCTAAAGTCAGAAGAAGTGGTGTCCGCAGGCACGTTCATAACAATGTCGCAGGTCTGACCAAGCTCATCCGTACTGCCTACCGCTACAAACTTAACCTGCAAACCCAGCTGTTCCGCAATCATAGACGCAAGATCAATATCAATGCCCTGATAGGAGTTATTCTGTGAAGAGCTTGCATAGGGAGCTACCGTAGATGCAGCCGTTAAACCAACGGTGAGCGTATGCTCAGTCACTAAAGAGGCATCCGATACGCGCGGAGTCAAGGCATTAACCTGCGTCTGGTATGCATCGTTTACCGATGTTTGTGTAAGCTCACCCACAAGCGGAATAGAACAACCAGCTAAGCCGGTTATGCAAGCAGCAATAAGCGGTACAGCAAAGAGGAGACGCGGCTTTGTAGACATTGCAAAATCCTTTTACCTATTCGTTTAATCAGATGCCTTTCACCAGCTGACCTGGTATTTGACCCCACACTCGCATACTGGAGCGTTTGCGTACATGCCGCAACATGCTTACTACTAACTCTCTCGCCCGCGAGACGGTATGCCTCTCATATAGTACGGACGGTACGACTTACTTCTAGGACGAGCCATGCTCGCTTGCGTGCGCACACCCAAACTTACGTGGATCCTTTTGACCTCGTCTGCCTTGGACTAGGGCATCTCCTTGACACCCGCAACCACAGCCTGATGAAAGACCAGCACATTATACCAGCAGCTACCACACTCGTGAAAAGCCGCATCCAATAACCTGATTTACTCCTGAAGTCTTAAGCGCCTGAGCACAAGCACACATACTCGCACCCGTGGTTACTACATCGTCTACCAGCAATACATTTGCTGCACGCACATCATCGATAAGTTCTATGGTACCTGCAAGATTTGCCGCGCGCTGAGTTTTGTTGAGCTTTCTTTGATCGTGCGCCTGACGACGGACCAATACGTCTACCAGCGGAATATCGATAAATGCACTCAATGCGGAGGCGACAAGCTCCATGTGATCAAAGCCACGACGCACAAAAGCTTTGTGCGTAGCCGGCACAAACATAAGGGCATCGAAGACAGCTAAATTAATATGCTGCCAACCCTGCGCTTCATCCAGTGCAGTTGCCATAGCTGCCGCCAGTATGGGCGCCAGCCGTGTCTCATGTTCATCTTTAAGTGCAACGACCATACGCGCACAGGTTCCCACAAATGAAGTGGCACACACCACCCCGTCCAGTGCTTCCCAACTATGGTCACAAGAGGAGCAGGTAAGCCAGCCAAAGGGCGCTCCACAATCCACACATGCCCAACGTTGGTTTATCCATGCAAGCGCTTCTCGGCAGTGTGCACACAAAAGCTCCCCTGGAGCATTACAACTAATACAGCGTGTTGGCCACAGTATTTCACTTGTGGTGCTGAGTAATGACGAGAAAAGCGATGGTTGCTGTGATGCTGGCACTGCCAAGGACTCTGGCACCACTGATGGCGCTGGCATTTGTGCTGATAATAATGACATACGACTCCCCTGTCATAAGCAAAGGAGTCGTATTTCTACTATAGCTACTTTTATGCTTGTGGGGTCTTACATGCCTGCAGGTCTAGGCGGACGGTCATCTGGCTGTTGGATGGCAGAACCAGAAGCTGCGCTGTGAGGCAGGTCGGATGAAACAGGGGCAGCAGGTGCATTGGGCGCAGCAGGGGTAACAGGCGCAGTGGGTGCAACAGGTGCAGAATCCTCTAGCTTTGAAAGATCATAAAAACCTGCCGGCGGCGTAGGGACCGATCCGTTATGAGAAGGCGTTGTTGCAGCACTGCTGACAAAGCGTGCAACACCCGCAGGCTGTGGTTGTGCTGGATCTAGCCGGGCAAGCACTGCTTGTGCTGCTTGCTCACCAGTATTGCATGCAGCCACAAGCTCTGGGTTGGTTACCACAACTTCATTGCCCTGCTCGTTTAGCACCACAATGTCAGAAAGCCAGCCACAATACGGTGTTGCCGTCTGCTTAAAGGTACGCAGCGCGCTTACAACAAGCGGAATCTGCAGCGCAATAATCACGACATAATAGAAAACAACTGCCATGCCGTCTTCTCCGCTGGAGACATAGTTTATTTCGATAGACTGCTGCACCAGCGCTTCGCTGGACAACAAAATGAAGTCCCACAAAAAGTGAATGAATGCAGCACCCCAGAAGTTTACGCGCTTAACGACCAAGGCCGAGAAGAACAACCCCAGGATACCTGTTTGCAAAACTTTGAGCACAAGCTGCGCAATGGTAATACTCGTAAGCTCTGTACCAGGCGTAATATGCATAACACCAAAGATGAGTGCCGCAACAAAAAGAGCTCCATAAAACCCTTTGCGCGTTTTACCAAAGCGCGCTAATAATCCTCCCAGCACGATACCGCGGTAGATTGCTTCCTCAGAAATGCCTACAAACACGCACAGTACAAAAGTCTGCAGCATGGCAATCGGCCACGTACTTATGATTGCTTGCTTTTCTGTGACTATCCCGACAATAGAAATGATCAACTGAAGAAACGCCAGCACGATGAGGTACTTGCTTTTACCAAGTGCATACCGCACATCTTCTTTATGAAACGCAATAGCGCGCTTGCTCCCCAGCAAAGAGAGAAGGAAAATACCTGCTAGCGCTGACGAACCAATAACCACCAACATAATGGCAGTGGTACTAGGTTCAGTGCGAGTGAGGATATATCTAGCTATGGAATATACAATCACAACAGCAATACCAAGTACCTGAAGCAATGCAAATGAGAGTATGCACAGCGTAAGCATAAAGCGGCGATGTGGTTTAACAAAATAGGTCATGAATCGTCGTCCTCATTGGTTGTATAGTTTGCTCTTATTCTTTTGCTAAGCTCAGTAAGCTTTGCTACTTACGGTAGCTCAGCCTTGACTGCCTACGATAGTCCCACTTTTGTTACAACGCAAAAAATCTATGAGCGTTATCCCACAAAGACTTATATATTTGCTCGCGCGGCAGCTGCGCTGTGTCCTGCTTAACCCGTGCGATACAGTCCACCGTATGCATAATCATAGACGGCTCGCATTCTTTACCACGCAGAGGAACAGGCGCCATATACGGACAGTCCGTCTCGGATAATACACGATCCAGAGGCATCAGTGCCAAAGCTTCACGAACATCATCTGAGCGCTTAAACGTACAGGCACCTCCAAATGCTGCATAGACGCCCTTGTCGATAAAGGGCTGCAACACCTTTGGCCCATCCGTGTAACAATGCAGTTCAATACCCTGTTTAGGCACACCCACTTCCTCTAATACTTCCAGCACCAGTTCATGAGCCTGTGCATTGTTTGGTTCATTTGCATCACGTATATGCAGCTCTACGCACAGTTGATGCTCTTGCGCTATTCGCAGCTGATCGAGCAGCGCCTGCTTTTGAACCTGAGCAGGCAAGGTATTATACAGCCCGAAATCAATGCCAATCTCCCCCACTCCTACGCAGCGTGGACTGGCGAGAAACTCCTCAAGCTTAGCGCGTGCTTGAGCTGGCTCATCCATATATACCTGTGCGGAATACGGATGCGCCCCTGCGACTATATAGACACTATCCAGCAGTGGCGGCACAGTTTCATACCCAGCTATCTCGGGGGCAGTCAGCCCCTCATGCGCACACAGCTCCAAAAGCTCATGCGCCTCTTCTACCTGTGCATCAAGCCAAGCGATGCAGTCTGCCACCGTTGTAAAGAGCCGTGGGATTTCATCTATCTGATCCAGTGGCACCACCAGCATACGCACGCCTGCCAAAGCAGCACGAGCAAGGGCTGCCGCAGCAGTGGTCTGCTCAAAGCTTGTCAGGTGCCCATGTGTATCTGCTACCGGCGCCAAAGGCTGTGCAGCGGGAGCTGGACGATGTTTCTTATCAAAAAAGAGCGTACCATCCTTGATACCAAGAGCGGCCAGTACTCCTTGCTTTTGTATGGCAGCATACAGGGCCTCTTGCTGAGAAGCCCATAGCTCTTGACTCTGTGTTGTCATACATCTCCCTTACGCGCGAGGCTTGCTGTGTGCCAGCGCAAATGCAAGCGAAATAAAATCAGTGGTAGACAGTGTTTCTGCGCGAGAACCCGCGTTGGTGCCACAAGCTTCACAAGCCTTATCGATAGCTTCTTTTGCAAATCCCGATGAGGCCAGTGAGTTACGCAAGGTTTTACGACGCTGTGCAAAAGCAGCATCAATAACCTGTGCCACCTGCTGTAGCTCATGCTGTGTAAGCGGTACCTGGGTTTTTGGATGCGCGGCCATCGCCCGGTCTATGCGCACAACAGCAGAGTTAACATGAGGTGGTGGGAAGAAATTGCCAGGTCCAACCTCGAATCTGCCCGTAGTGGTGCCATACAATGACAGCTTTGCAGTATAAGCACCATACGCTTTAGTACCAGGAACAGCAGTTATGCGGTCCGCTACTTCTGCTTGAACCATGACCACCGCACGCGAAAGCTGGGGATCTGCTGGAAGAACTTAAGCAGTACGGTTGCAGCAATTTGATAAGGCAAATTTGCCACAAAGATAGTAGGCAGCGTATTTTGCACAACGCCCTCTAAAGACGACAAGGCCTGCGCAATCATAGCTGGCGTTACCTTAAGAGCATCAGCCTGTACCAAAGCAAAGCGCTTAGTATAGGGTGCCAAGGTAGAGGCATACACCTGTGAAAGCTCGGGGTCTGCCTCTATGGCACACAGCGCCTTACAGCGAGGTAAGAGTGCTGCTGTAAGGGTACCGATTCCAGGACCAACCTCCAACACAATGCTTGAGCTACCATCTAGTTCAGCTAAGTCACAGATATGACCAATAACCTGGTCATTTACTAAAAAGTTCTGCCCAAGACGCTTTTTGGTAGCAAGGCCAAATGCCTCCAAAACAGCCCGTGTTGCACGCGGCGTTGCATACGGCGAATACACAAGCTACTCCTTTTTAGCAGCAATCCTAGGAAAGAGAGCGTCGCCTTTAGTTATAACTACCTCGCCTACAAGGCCACCCCACGCACATGCCTGAACAAGATTGTCACACACAATCTGCTCTTCAAGGCTCATGCGACGCAAAACCTCTGCAGAGGTCCTAGGCATAAATGGCATGAACAACAAGGCACTGATACGAATACTTTCCAAAAGGTCTGCAATAATATTACGGAGCTCTTCTGCCCGAGATTCATCCTTGGCAACGTTCCAAGGAGCGCTCTCTTCAATAAAATGATTGGCTGCATGGACAAGTTTCATGACCGCATTTTTAGCACCAACATAATCCAGCTGCTCCATACAAGCACAATACTGCTCAACCAAACCAGTAGCTGTTTGGCGGAGCGTGCCCGTATGATCCAGCCAGCCATTAAGCTCGGGCGTAGCGCCATCAAAATACTTTGCGCTCATGTTAAAAGCGCGAGAAACCAAGTTGCCCCAGCTATTTGCTAGATCCGCGTTGTAGACCTGTTCCATACGCTCAAAGCTAATAGCACTGTCCTCGCCATGGGAGACATCGGTCATAAAGTAATAGCGATACCCCTCAATGCCCAACAGGTCCATAACATCAGAAGGAGCAATGGCATTGCCGCGACTCTTAGACATTTTCTCGGCAGCCCCGGTTTGGGGATTACGCACCGTAAGGAAGCCATGCGCAAAAACATGATCGGGCAACGGAGCACCGATTGCCATAAGCATAGCCGGCCAAATAACGCAGTGAAAGCGAATGATATCCTTACCCACAATGTGGTATTGAGCAGGCCAAAAATGGGCAAGCTGAGCCCGTGCTTCTTGCGTATCCGCGCCATAGCCAACTGCAGTCATGTAGTTGAGAAGGGCATCAAACCAAACGTAGGTAACATGTTTGGTATCAAAGGGAACAGGAATGCCCCAATCAAAACTCGTACGAGAAACGGAAAGATCCTGCAAGCCGCCTTCTACAAAACTGCGAACCTCGTTCATACGAAACGAAGGCTGTATAAAATCGGGGTGCTCTTCAAACAATTTGAGCAGTGGCTCCTGAAATGCGGAAAGCTTGAAGAAATAGGACTCTTCCTGCACGCGCTCCAAAGGACGACCGCAATCGGGGCAGAGATGCTCGCCTATTGTTTGGTGCTCTTCATCGGACTTACGGACCTGATTTTCCGTAAAATAGGTCTCTTCTGGAACACAGTACCAGCCGTCATAACTGCCCTTATAGAGGTATCCGGATTCCTGCATCTTGTTCCAAAGATGCTGGACCGCCTTAAACTGACGCTTATCCGTGGTACGGATAAAGTCATCATTAGAAACCTCAAGCTGTGTCCACAAATCCTTAAATAAAGGAACCTGTCTGTCACACCACTCTTGGGGGGACATACCATGGTTAGCTGCGGCCTCTGCCACCTTCTGACCATGCTCATCCATGCCCGTTAAAAACTTAACGTCATAGCCCATTGCCCGGCGATACCGTGCCTGAACATCTGCCAAGATGGTACAGTACGCGGTTCCCAGATGGGGCGCTGCGTTTACATAATAGATGGGTGTTGTGATGTAAAAAGGCTTTTTATCTGCCATAACGTAAATCTCCTAATGACGGACTTGGCATGGATGATACAACATGCTTATTGCAAGTTCTGATTGTACTGCACGATACGGTCGTATACTTCAGAACGTGAGAGTTCAAATTGTTTTGAAATACGCTTTGCAAGCGCTGATTTTGACTCGCCCTCCTGCACGCCTTGCTCGATAGCCTCCTGTATCGTAGCGGGATGGGCTAGAGCCTTGGCATCATCTACCTGCGCCAAAGAAAGCTCTTGCTCTGAGGGCTGCGCAATGACAATAACGCACTCCCCGCGCAAGGTCTGCCTTTGTGCAATCATGTGCGCAAGTTGAGGAGCAGACGCGCGCACTACCTCCTCATGCACCTTGGTAAGCTCGCGCACCAACGCCACCTGCCGCTGAGGAAATACTTGTGCAATACATGCAAGCGTGGCCACTACACGATGTGGAGATTCATACAATACCAATGCAGCAGGAATGGTTGATAAGCAAGCAAGACGCTTACGCTGCTCCGATGCTTTGCGAGGAAGAAAACCCTCAAAGAAGAAGTGATCCATGGCAAAGCCTGAAGCCACCAATGCACAAATGACCGCAGAAGGACCAGGGATAACCTCAACGCGCAGCTGCGCGTCCAAGGCAGCATCCACCAAATACTGACCTGGATCAGATACGCCGGGCATGCCTGCATCAGAAACAAAAGCAATGCGTTGCCCCGCATGCAAACGCTCGAGCACCACCGGCGTACGAGAAGCAATAACGTTATCATCGCAGCGCTCCAACGGCACATGAATGTCAAAGTGGTTCATAAGCTTAGCAGTAACGCGCGTATCCTCACACAACACCACATCGGCATCCTTTAGGGTTTGCATGACCCGCGGTGATGTATCTGACAAATTGCCAATGGGCGTGCCCACAATGGACAGGATACCTGTATGTGCAGAACCTATCGTTTGCGTATGCTGCTCTGTTGTTTGACCTGCGTGTTTTGACATACTACAGAATCCTAGCGAAGCATATCACGCTCAAAGTTTGATAGTGCAACACGCGCGTCCCAGCCAGGCAGCCTATTCGAAGTCTTCCACGTTTGGAAAAACCACGCAGGACAAACGGACAGCAAGCTCATTTGCTGTGCAACAAAGAGGCGCTCTTGCGCAATGCGTCCTTCAAGCGTGGTAGTTTTTCCTGGTACAGAAAGCGCAGCAGACCACTCGCCCACCATAACGGGCAGCCCGCTGGTACGTGCTTGAGCAAGCGCTTCTCTGCTGGCGCTCAAGAGCTGTTGGGCATTTGCCCCCGCTGTTGAGAGTGGCAGCGAGGTTGGACGATACAGATGCGTATCCAGCCACACATTCTCATAACGGCTCGATGCCATAAAATGCTTCCAGTTACCATGACGACCAGCATCGGAAAAGACAATAACAGGACCGTTACCAGCACATCTACGGATTTCCGCATAGGCATCACGATACAGATTGCGCAAGTGCGATAAAGGCATGCCCGGCTCCACGTTAAGACCCCGACGACACATGGTAACAACCTCATCCAAGGGCTCAATGCCCAAAAATGAGCTGCGTCCCACATAACGTGCAGCAAGCATACCCACAATTTCCAATAGGGCCTTACGACGAGCAGGGGTAAAGTCTGTTTTCATCCTGAGCGCATTGCCGGTTTTATCGGCACCTGGCGCCAAAACAATATTGATCAAAATCTTGATGCCCGACTGTTCTGCCCACTCAAAGGCTTTATCGACATACGCAATGGAGCCTGTATGAAACCCGGGCAGCGGACCATCTTTGCCAAACACATACCAAGGCACGGGCAAGCGCACCGCATTGTAGCCACGAGCTGCCATCTGCTTAAAGTCAAACTCTGTAATAAAGCTCTCTTCATGGTCATGCATGAGCTTGGCATACGCCTCACTACCCAGTTTGTTTGCCAAAGCAATAGGATCAAGGGTTGAGGTCTTTGCAAAGAGCTCGGGGGTTACCCATAACTCAAGCATAAGCCAGCCGTCAAGATTTACGCCTTGCAGTGCTTTGTGCGCCATTGATGCCTCCTTTACCTGAGTAGTAGTCCTACCTTACTACAGTTTCATAGCAATATGGCTATGCGCTGTAATAGCTCGCACAATTAAGAGGAGTTTCATACATATCCACCTGCGAGACGGGCAAGCCCTTTTGCTGGAGCTGTTGAGCAAAGTAGCGTGCAAGATTTTCTGCCGTGGTACGGAAAGGCAGCAGGGTAAGCGAGAAGCCCTCGTCTACCAAACAATCGAGGGTCTTTTGCTTAAGGGAACCCTCTTCAATCAAGAATGTATGGTCAAGGCTGTCCGCTAAAGCACGAACCTCCTTTTTAAACACACCAAAGTCCACAACCATATCTTTCATCGTTCCTTCTTGTTGCAGACTTTCTTGCTGGATATACACAACAACACGCCAGCGATGTCCATGGAGATTTTCGCATTTGCCGTAATAGTCTGTGAGGAAGTGTGCTGAATCAAAAGCAGCTTCTGTTTTAAGCGCGTACATGGTTCCCCTTTATGATAATGCCGCCGCAAACAACGCGGTCGCCATCGTAAATCACAGCAGATTGACCAGGCGCAATAGCACGGATTGGCTCATCTGTGTGCACATGAAAACTTTCTTGTCCCGTTCTTGTAATGGTAGCGGGATGCCGATAGCCATGATAGGACACCACTGCATCCGCATGAATAACATCCTGGGCAACACCGGAAGGCCAGAGCGCTTGAATTGCATCAAAATCTTGACTCATTAAGGCGCTGGTGTCCCCCATCACAACCGTATTGGATACAGGATCAATATCCACTACATACATGCGCTTCCCCAGAGAAACGTTAAGGCCCTTGCGCTGACCAATGGTGTAGTGACCAATACCCTTATGACGACCAAGCACCTTACCGTTCATATCGACAATGTCACCCTCACTCGAATCAAATCCATCTTGGCGCTCGAGAAAGGCGGCGTAATCTCCATCGGGCACAAAACATATGTCTTGGCTATCGTGCTTGTGGGCATTGTCAAATCCACAGCGCTGGGCAATAGCGCGTACCTCATCTTTTGATGCGATATCTCCCAAAGGCAAAAGCAAATGTTCCAGCACCTCAGGCACCGAAGGATACAGCACATAGCTTTGGTCTTTAAGCGTGTCTGCAGCAGTATACAGCTGCATGATACCTTGTTCGTCTCGTTGTGCACGTGCGTAATGGCCCGTTGCAATGTATTCACAGCCCAATGCCTGGGCACGCTGCCAAAACAAACCAAACTTAAGCCAGCGATTACATTGAATACAAGGATTGGGAGTAGCACCGGCAGCATATCCCTCTACAAAACGCCTAATGACTTCTTGGTCAAACTCGCGGGTGAGATCAAAGGTAAGATGAGGAATTCCTAATTTTATACACACGGACTTTGCATCAATAGCATCTTCCAAACGACAGCAGGTGCTATTGCGCGCCAACATCATAGTGGCACCAATACACTCATGTCCTTGTTCAAGCAATAACTGGGCAGCAACGGAAGAATCCACGCCACCGCTCATTGCCACAAGAACCTTACTCATATAACAAACCTCACAAGCTGCTTATATCAACGTCATCGTGACGTGTAAAGAAGTATCTTCAAACCTAAGATCCCCGACGCTCCCGCAAACCAAAGGCATCATAGGAGGGAGGTGCCCAATATCTGCATTAAGAATAACGGGAACCGTAATGCCCAACTCAGCACAGGCACCAAGAACCGCTTGTTCCTGTGTAAGCCCAAATGCCTGGTCAAACTTACGCAAGGGACGACCAAACACAAGCGCCCGTGCACAAGCAAACCATCCCGCCTCTGCCAGTTGCCAAAGCGCCCGGCGCACTTGGAGAGGGCCAAGATCACAGGCTTCCAAAAACCATATCACGCCATCGGAAGCATAACGCTCATTAAAGCGAGCGACACTGTCAAAACGCGTACCACACAGATTGATAAGGATATCCAAACACCCACCCAACAAGCGACCTTGAGCAGCTATCGTAGGTTCAGGAACCCCCTGTACAAAGCCGAGAATATCTGATGGCTCAGTCGTGTTATACGGTACAAGCGGATGCTGTTCATCCTTGTGTGAGTCAAGCTCCCAGCACTCATATGAATGAACCCGAAGGGTTTTACCTGCCTGAGCTGTGGTAAACACCTCCCACGCATCTTCTAGAGCACCATGCCAAGGCTGCATCCCAAAACTTGAAACACAGGGAGCATACAGACTAGCAATATCACAAAGCGTTGGGAGCAAAAACCCAAAGTTGGTGTTATCCGAATACCCCATAAACCACTTAGGCTGGGCGACGTTAAGTCTCTCAAAATCAAGATGAGAGATAACCTCATTCATAAGCTCGCCGCCCCCTGCAGAAATCAGGACATCATCCTCAGAGCCGCAATAGGCATCCATGAGTTCTTGTGCACATCGCAAAGGTGTAGAAGAAATGCCTATGCCATCACTAGCACGAACACAGCTCCACTCATGTACCGCGTATCCACGCTGCGCAAACTGCTTGTATGCAGAGGCTGTAGCAGATATATACGGCTCAGTAGTAGCTCCAAAGGAAGGAGCTACTACACCGATTGTTTGAGAGGGTCCAAGCGGATGCGGATAGCGCACACTATTCCTTATCGCTAGGCATCAGAGCGAGAATACCCATTGCGCATTCCAAGACTTGCGTCAAACAAAACCTTGTCCAGCAAGTCGTCGGTCTGTACTTTGAGTTCGTCTACCAGTTTTTGGTTGGCAAGAGCAAGCTCAGAAGCAGCAGCTTCATAGGAAAGGTCCTTCTCGATAATTGCGTCATCGCAGCGATTGAGCGAAGCACGAGCAGCAGCACCAAAGGCTTCCTGGTAACGCTCAATATGGGATGCGCACTCACGATAGTGGGCATCTGCCAAAGCAGCCACCAGACGGTTGGCCCAGTAGAAGCTCTCACTGGTTACGCGTGCTGTAGTGTTAGAAAGATACTCGGGGTTCTCGTTAGTATTGGCATACAACGGTACCAAAACGTTAAACACGTTGGAGCCATAGGCCAGCCATTCGACCGCCTGAATTGCCTGAGGCATGTAGGGGCGCAACTGGATAACCAAAAGCTCTCCGTTGCGGTTAATGCCAATGGGGCGATACTTACCACGCTGTGAGTCATCACCATAGTGGCTGTAGGGATCGTAGGGTGTTCCCTGGTAGTGCAGGGACAGCACATACTTGACGTCCTCAATGCTAATGGGGTTCTCGGGCTCAAGGCACCAAGGAATGTCATCCTCCTCAGGCAGCCAACCCGTACCCTTCTGATCCCACTCCATATGAGGGTTAAGCACGCGGTGCATATTCCAAGCGCGAGGCGTGTTGTATACGTGATCCGCATCGGACTTGCTGCCAAACGCAAGACGAGGATTAAAGACGGTATGGCCCGCCTCAGGATCTACATCAATCCAACCAAGGCTCAGCTCATTGGTACCATCCAACTTATCCAGACGATACTTTTTGATAAACTCACGAAGATCGGCGCTTGCCATACAAATGCGCTGCTCACCCTCTGCGTCGTCCAAATCAAAGGCGTCAATGCCCAGCTGGTTGGGCATTGTTACATACATCTCATCCGGGACACGACGAGCAATCCAGTGATGGCCACCAATGGTTTCAAGCCACCAAATCTCATCGGTATCAGAAAAAGCAATGCCGTTCATCTCATAGGTACCGTACTGCTCCAGCAAAGCACCCAGGCGCGTCACGCCCTCACGAGCAGAATTAATGTAAGGAAGCACCAGGGTAACCATGTCTTCCTCACCAATGCCGCCCACAACTTCAGGCTGACAGTCCGCATCACCAGGCTTGCCCTTGGCAGGACGATACTCAACCAAAGGATCGGCACCCAAAACGCGCTCATTAGAGGTGATGGTCTCTGTTGCTGTCATGCCAATGTTCTTCTCGTTTACACCGGCAGCAGCCCAGATGCCATGGCCATCCACAGCCTCTGGTACCGAGGTGTACCGCATGGGATTGTTGGGCAGAGGAATGGATACGTGGCTCAAAACGCTGGTATACGTAGTAGGCTGATCTGATGGCTGAATCACCTTAAACTTTTTGGGGTTAAACTCAGTGGAACCAGAATCCTCATTGCGTGCAATGATGGTAGAGCCATCAAGTGAGGCCTTCTTACCTACCAAAATAGTTGTACAAGCCATTATCTTGTCCTTTCTACAAAGGTTTTTATATGATAGATAGCACCTAGTATATAACCAATATAATCTACGGCTTTAAAACATGTCGCTACAGAATAATCTCCTGATCTTGAACAAGCGCTTGAGCCTCTTCTAACAGATCCAGACCACGTTCATGGAACATGAGGGCTTTGCTTTGTTGTACAAATGCCTCAATGGGATGTGCGCAAACAAAGGCCATAAAGACATGGTCACAGGACAGACGACTCACCAAAACCAGCATTTCTTGAGCACTCCCAAAAGAAGCCTCCAAAAATGCCAGTCCATTGTTCACATGCGTTGTAATGGTATGGACGTCTTGTGCCATCACGCGACAGGCATCATTGAATGCTTCCTTTGCTGCCGAGAAAACCATGGCGTTAGCATCTTGAACAGAAGCGCTTTGGACGGCAGGCTCCATCGCCGCACGATGTGCTTGCATGCGAATTTGCTCCCAAAGCGAGGCGCTACTCGTGAGCTTGGATAGCTGCTCGGAAGATACCTTGCCTTCATTTTGTGCATCCACCAGCTTGGTTGTAGCCTGAGAAGCACACTCGTCTATCTTGGTAAGCACGGGCATGTCAGAGCTGCTGGTGGCCGTAGGTGCTAAAGCCACAAGCTGGTTTTTAAGTGCTCGACAGGACTGCTCGTATATCTGCTGCGCATGCACTTCGTTAAGAATGACGCTTATGAGCAAGTTGACTACGGCAATGCGCTCATCAAACGGTGCGTCCGCAGCACGAGACACAATGCTGCTGTCTACCGAACCATCTAAGATATCAGCCACCTTGTAGTCATCTTCATACTTGCGAAACAGATCAAGGTACAAGGAGAAGTCTTCTGCAATGCGCCCGTCTTGGATGTACTGAGAAATAAGATTGAGGTCAACCTTGATTTTCTCGGCATCGTAGGCATAGATCATGCGTGAGAGGTCTTCCCAACCACGAGCCGTAACAATGCGTGCACCTGTTGCTGCGGCACGAACCTTGTAAAACGCCTCGGGTTTATTGGATAGGAAGGTAGTAATAGCTGGATGAACGCCAGAAGTAACCGCATACTTTTGCCAAACATCTAGGTTTGCCTCAATGTCTATACGCTTCATACGGTCCATCATAGCGGGGTCAAACTCACGCGCCGCGCGATTATACTCGGGCGGATTACCAGCACACACAATAACCCAACCCGCTGGAAGCTGATGCTGGCCAAAAGTCTTATACTGCAAAAATTGCAACATCGCCGGCATGAGCGTTTCACTTGCACAGTTAATCTCATCCAAAAAGAGGATGCCCTCGGAAATGCCCGTTTTTTGAATGGCATCATGAACCGCCGCAATGATCTCGCTCATGGTATAGCGAGAAACGCGATACTGCTGGCCGGCAAATTCGGATGTATCAATATAGGGCAAGCCTAACGCAGACTGACGCGTATGGTGCGTGATGGAATAACTCACAAAATTGATGTGCATGCGCTGAGCAATCTGAGCAACAACAGCCGTTTTACCAATACCTGGAGGTCCCATAAGAATAAGCGGACGCTGCATCATAAACGGAATGCGATACGCACCAAACTCATCTTTGGACAAGTATGCTTTAATTGCACCTTCTACCTGGGATGTTGCTTCGCTGATGTTCATACACGGCTCCTTGTGTGAGCTTAATAAACGGACAGAGACTCAAACTGACCAGAATTTATAGTGAGCTGAATGGCCCATGCGGGAACCAAATCAGGACGATGGTCTTCATCATAAAAGATGAAAGCTGCCTTAAATGGTGGCATAGTTTCTGGATATATGCCCCAGCCATCGGTAAAATAAATGACGCCCGCAAGATCATCAAATTCACCTTTTTGACGCAACTCCTGAATATAGCGAAATGCCGGCCTAAAATCGGTACCACTAAAGCCATGCAGATCAATTTTTTGTCGCCACTGGTTCATTTCCTGCACGCTCGTGATTTTGGTATCGCTGCGCACCTGTAGATCGCACTGGATGATGTGTACGTTTATCTTCTCAAAGAAAGACTCTGTACTGCACAGCACGTCATAGGTGGTGTCCACAAATTGCTGCACGATTTTGCCTGTGACCGAACTGGAGGTATCCAGCACAATGACAAAGTCCCGAATACGGTTTTTATTGCTGTACTCCAGCGGCTCTATCAGCGGCATATCCTTATAGAGTGACAGCCCGTAGGTGTAAAAAATGTAGTCAAACTCATCTTCCGATAAGCGCATATCCTCTTGATAGGTTGCAAACTGCCGCAAAAACTCCCGGTAGTCTATCTCTTCATGTTGACTTACAGTAAGCTGGTGCATAAGTCCGCGCAGCTTAGAGCCGCGTTCACGCGAAAGCGTCTCCAAGTCCACGCGCATAGAACGCGCAGCTTTTGACCAACTCTCCTCTGCACGCTTCATTTGCTCTGGCGTAAGCGAAAGCTGGGCCTCTTTTTCTTTGATCGTGGCGCTTTGCTGCTGGGTATGGTCCGGCTCGGACAGTGCAGCATTCTCTTGCTCACGTGCCTGGTCAAGCTGGGATGCTTGCTCAAGATTAGCAGGCTCATCCAGCTCCCTATCCAGCTCCTCACCCGAATCCCTATACGAGTCAGAACCGTCTTTTGCAGCTTCTGAGCTTTGGCTTTTTGAGTCAGAGGTGCCTGAGTCCTGTGGTAGAGCACTAAAATCCTGTTGACCAGCTTTTGTGCCACCAGGGCCTTGATTGCTGGACTCACTACGAGAACCCGATTGTTGCTGTGGCAGCGACTGCGCATGAGAAGCAAACCATGCCTCATGGTCATCTACAAAGAACAAGGGCTGCCATATGGAGCGCATATTGGCATAGCCGCCCGTACTAAAGCTGTGATAGAGGCGCTCAGCAGTTAACTTTCCAGCAAAATCATCATAGAGAGCCTCAAGAACAGCCTCGATCTTATCGCCACGCTCTCCGGGACGTGCACCCACAATATCTGCCACGATCATCTCTGCAATGATGTCACACGCCAAACTCCATGCAGCGCTGTGCACATGACTGCCCACAAAGGGATGCAAAAACAAACAGTGTGCCAAAACATGAACGTAATCGTGCAAAGGAGGTTGCTGCTCCTCCAAATAGGTAGTAATGACACGGTGAGTATCTACAAACAATACTGAGCCATTCGTAGAAAAGCTCTGCTTTTGCTCACGTAGCTCCAGCTGCAAGAGCCCCAAAGAACCCGCCAGAAAATGGTTGTTTGCCACCAGCATGCCTTGCGTAAGCTGCATAATGCGCTGCGCCAAAGCAGACTCTTGCGAATCCACGTCTACCTCCTTTTACAGGCTGTAGCCCACAAACGTACTACAACAAGAACTCATCGAGAAAATCATCCGACACAACGGGCGAGAAAAGCTGGTGCTTGCGGCTGAGAAGCCACGTTGCTGCCTCTGCATAGCCCGCTTGGGATGCGGCATCTATGGCTTTATCAAAGCTTTTCTCATCAAAGGCGTCAGGCCAATTGCCAACCTGTTCGAGCTGGGCAATTTTGCCATTTTTTGCGAGCACACACAAAAGTGTGGTATTGGCGTCAATGCGCTTGCTGGGACGTAGGTAGCCAACCATCTCTACCACAAGATCAATATCTGCCTGCAGCCACGTAAGTGCAGTGAGGCGCCCTAGAAAAACAGAGGGCATCTGTTGACACACAAAGCGCACCACACGGCTATCCGCACGCGGCACCACCAGCGCACCCATGACCTGCTTTATAACAGGAGAACCCATCTCATGGCTGTTATACAAAACAAGCAGTTTGCGCGCCAAATCAAAACATATATCTGCTGTAACGTCATCGCGCTCGGAGGCGTGCCTAATGCTATGCCACGCACGCACCACACAGGCTCGGTAGACGTCATCAAAAACCGTTGCATCAAACAGCCCCTCAGAGGCTAAGGTGTACACAACGTCACAGGTGGTTTGTAGATTGGTGGGAAACGTGTAGGCGGCGCCCGTCAAGGCCTCATGAGCACTAAAGTCCTCAAAGATCTCGGTCGCAACCGTCTGATCCATCAGGTTTAAAAACAGCGTAGGACTAGAACGGACCAGATCAAAGCGCGTATACACACCATCGTGCACGGACATGGCAATATCACGACGCACCTGCGGGTTAGGATCGGCCAAAAGATCCACGCCCTGCATAAGCAGCCAGCGCGCACAATCCTCATGTCCGCAGCGCAATGCCAAAGCAAGCGCCCATGATGAATAGGCAAACGGTGCCAGCATGCTCCACAAACGTTGCAGTATGGCCAGATTGCCTAAACATGCCGCACGTTCCAACAAATCCACGCAGCTTACTGCATCAAGCAATGCAGCGTTTGCTTGTAGCGCATCCAAGGCCTCTGGTACCGCTTTGCCAGAAACAAGCGCTTCTTGAGCTGTTTGCACCAGTTGTTCAAGTGCTTTGTTTGCCGTTGTAGCAGGTTTTTTAGAAGCCACATGCCATGACTGACCAGTTGATTGATTACTCACGATGCACGCCTTTCATCCTTAGTCAGACTATACCAAGTAGCACAAAAAAAGCGACCCGAAAGCCGCTTATCAATCGTAGTTGCTACGCAAAAACACGATCAAGATATTCAATAATGGCATCAGACTCGTACAGAGCCGCCCCATCTATGAACAAACAGGGCACTTGCTGCTTGCCACCTTTTGTCACAAGAAAGGCAAGGTCATCAGGGCTTTCACTCACATTATGCAAGCCTATAGTGATGTTGTGACGCTCCATAAAGCGCAGAACCTTAACGCAAAACGGACAGGTAGGGCGATAGTACAGCTGTAAATCTGGAATGACCATATACATCCTCACGGTTGCTTACTCGAACCGGACTACTATACCGCAAAATACCGCACATAACACGGACGAGAAACCCGTGCTCCTGTTGCGTATACAGCATTGTACGGTTGCTCTTACTAGTCCTGGACTAGTCCTGGTAGACAAGGTGTTTATCGTCAATGACATACAGTGTGTTATCCAAATACCGCCGTGCAAGCCACCGAGCCATCCCAAGGTTTTGATCAAGGTAGTTGCCACATTCTTCAGGCGCCGCGCCAGGAATGTCTCCGGTAAAGTCTCGTATAAACTCAAACATACGTATTACCAGATCAAGTACCTCGCGCGAGCTATAGTCACCAAACACCACCAAGTAACAACCAGTACGGCACCCCATTGGTCCAAAGTACACCACTTTGCTAGACCACTGCTCATCATTACGCAAAAACGTAGCACCTAGATGCTCAATGGTATGCAGCTCTGCCGTATTCATAACAGGCTCCCTATTAGGAGCGGTCATGCGCAGATCAAAGGTGGTAATAACCGACCCGGTTGTACTATCTTGATCCTTACGCGATACATACAGTCCTGGTTCTAAGACCAAGTGATTAACCGTAAAACTTGCAATTTTATCCATGAATGCTCCTTTGAGCTTAGCTAAACAAGGTACAGCACAACAATACGTCTATAGTACGTCTGCAGAACAGTACGCCTGTATAAGTATATGCGCTTGTGGCCTTATATGTCTGGGTGGTGGAGTAGGATTAAACCGACACCTTCAAGCAAGAAAGGCTTACTATGACCGACTGCCCCGCCCAAGTAACACTAGGTGAGCGCATTCCTTGGCCCGATGATGAGAGCTATGCAAATATCCCCGCAGATGAAGCGCTGGATCTGTACCTTGACTGGGTTGCAGACCAAGCTATTGAACCCTGGGATCACCAGCTAGAAGCGCTTCTCGATCTTGCGGCAGGCAACCATGTAATCTTGGGCACGCCTACCGGCTCAGGAAAATCTCTGGTGGCGTTGGGTCTATGCTTTCTTGCGGTGTGCACCGATCGTCGCGCCTATTACACTGCCCCTATTAAGGCGTTGGTTTCCGAGAAGTTCTTTGCCCTGTGTGACGTGCTTGGCAAAGACAATGTGGGCATGATTACCGGTGATGTGGTCATAAACGCACAGGCACCCATTATTTGTTGTACCGCAGAAATCCTTGCACAGGATGCTCTACGCTTTGGTATGCAAGCAGACATAGGCTGCGTGGTTATGGATGAGTTCCACTACTATGGCGACTCTGATCGTGGTTGGGCCTGGCAGGTTCCACTGCTCACGCTACCGCATACACAATTCTTACTGATGAGCGCCACCTTGGGTGACGTGAATGCCATCACACAAGCTCTGGAGAAACATACAGGTCGTGCCGTTGATCTGGTACTTACGGCACCGCGTCCCGTGCCCTTATCGTATGAGTTTGTCGAGACACCCCTGGAGGCCACGGTAGAGCTCGCGCTGCGCGACGGGGATGCCCCACTCTACATTGTGCATTTCTCGCAAGAAGCTGCAGTTAAAAGTGCCCAAGCCTTAGCCAGTTATGGCGTATCCACCAAAGAACAGCGTGATCAGATTAAAGACGCGCTTAAAGGTGCTCGTTTTAACACGGCCTTTGGCAAAACCCTTAAACGGCTCTTACTTACCGGCGTTGGAGTACACCATGCAGGCATGCTGCCACGCTATCGCCTACTGGTAGAACGGCTTGCACAGCAAGGACTTATCCCCGTTATTTGCGGAACCGATACCTTGGGCGTGGGGATTAACGTGCCCATACACACCGTGCTGCTCACACAACTCACCAAATTTGATGGCCATCGTATGCGACGGCTTAACGCACGAGAATTCCATCAGATTGCTGGACGTGCAGGGCGGTCTGGCTTTGATACAGAGGGTCGCGTTATTGCTCAGGCAAATGAATATGACATTGAGCGTGCACGTGCGCTTCTTAAGGCAGCTGGAGATCCCAAGAAGATCCGCAAGATTAAACCTAAAACACCACCGCACGACTTTGTCAGCTGGAACAACAAAACCTTTGAACGGCTCATTGCAGCTACACCAGAGCCTCTTCGCCCACACCTCAAAATTACCAACTCCATAGTGCTTGCAGGGGTGGAACAAGGCGCTGATGCGTGGAGTCGCCTTCATGCGCTCGTGGATGAATCTGCGCAGACAGATGCTCAAAAAGCGGAGCTTTCTCAGCATATAGATGAGGTGCTGGCAACACTGTTAGACGCACAAGTGATCTCTCGAGACGTTCCTGCAGACACACCCCTTGGTCCTGCCAACTACGCCCTTGAGACCGATCTGCCACAAAACTTCCTGCTTACCCAGCCTCTCTCGCCCTTTATGTTGGCTGCCCTTGAGTTGCTCGATCCCCAAGATACCAACTATGCCCTCGACCTTATTTCCATGGTGGAGGCAACGCTGGACAATCCCAGCCAGATTTTGCGCGCTCAAGAAAAAGAGCTGCGCAGCAAAGCACTGGCAACGCTCAAAGCACAAGGTGTGGAATATGACGAGCGCATGCAACAGGTACAGGAAATCACCTATCCCAAACCTCTAGAAGAGCTGCTTACACAGGCTTTTGCCAGCTATTGTGAGCAGGTGCCCTGGGCAGCAGACTATGCCCTAGCCCCCAAGAGCATACTGCGCCAAATGGTTGAGTCCGCTTCTGACTTTAAAACCTATAGCAGCTGTTACAAGCTTTCCCGCTCCGAGGGAACGCTTTTGCGCTATCTATCCGATGCGTATCGTACGCTCGCACACACCATTCCCGAGCACTTCATAGATGAGCGTCTGGCCGACATCATTAGCTGGCTTTCTATTGTGGTGCGCACCACGGACTCCAGCCTTATTGATGAATGGTCTCAGGATAGCTCACAGGACCAGGGGGCACAGTATGCCGCTCCTCATGCCCCCGATGCCGTTGTGGTTGATCGTCATGGCACTACCCTTTTGGTGCGCAACTCCCTGTTTGCGCGCGTGCGCCTTGCCGCCTTTGGTCGTACCGATAAACTCGGCGATCTTGACTCCGATTGGGGCTGGCGCCAACTGGTGTGGCAACAGGCACTTGATGCGTATTTTGAGGTGCACACAGAAATCCTGCTGGACGCAGACGCACGCAGCACCGCTTATCTCTCCATTGATGAATCTGACGAGAAAAGCGCACATGTTTGGCATGTTCACCAAATCTTTAGTGATCCCAAAGGCGATCATGATTTTGGCATTTGGGCAGATGTAGACTTGGATGCCACACAACAGGAAGGCTCAACCATCTTTACCAACTATCGTGTGGGCTTTTTTGAGGATGTTCAGTCCCGCTAATATTTTGGCTGGTAGAATTATCTATCTCCTAGTATGTTTGCTTTTGAGAGGACCTCATGGCTATCAACTACCAAAATGCGCGCTACGAAGCCTCTTTTGGCACTGCCGCGCAGCTTCCAGAGTCCACAACTCCAGAGATTGCGTTTGCTGGCCGCTCCAATGTAGGCAAATCTTCGCTGCTCAATAAGCTGTTTAGTCGCAAAGCACTGGCTCGAGTTTCTTCTCAGCCTGGCAAGACCGCAACTATCAACTTTTTTGAGGCGGATGGGATTCGTTTTGTAGACCTTCCCGGCTACGGTTTTGCAAAGGTCAACAAGGGTGAACGTCAGCGCTGGGCAGATCTTATCGATGGTTACTTTAGCGATAATCGCAGCTTTAACCTGGTTATTGCTTTGGTGGATATTCGCCACGATGCTCAAAAGCTGGATGTACAGATGTTGCATTTCTTAACAGCAAATCAAATTCCCTTTATTGTTGCCCTCACCAAGGCAGACAAACTGAGTAAGAATAAACAAAATGCCCAGGCAAACGCCCTTGCCAAACAGTTTGGCTTGGACCGTATGGCTATGGTCATTACCTCTTCGGAAACGGGACAAGGTTTGGATGAACTCAAGCGCTTTATTGCCAACGCCGTAGAAGAAGACTAATAGAAAAAGGTTATATGTCTCAAGATACATTTGATCCCAGCGAGGGCAGTCCACACGCCGACGCCGCTCATGCCGCTCATACCGCTGATGCCTCCAACACCGCTCATGCCGCTGATCAGCTCACGCAACAAGATCCCATATTTGTTGCCGAGCAAGAGCACCTAACGCAAACCTATAACACGCTGGTCGAGCTGCGCGATGCCCTTAACTCAGAGCTAGAAACCGCTCACAAAGGTGCTGCTCAAGACCTGCGAGACCTTTCGGATGAGATCCGCATAGACTTTGGTGGCGCGGATGAAACCATGGAAACCTTGGCAGCAATAGAAACGCTTAATGCGGTCATTGATGCCTATAACCAATACCATGATTTCTCGGTAGACAAACTACGGCGTATCCTTCTTGCGCTCCAGCGCCCCTACTTTGCCATGGTACGTCTGCAGATGCGCCCCAACCAACCTGCGCGTGACATCTACATTGGCGCTGCAGGAGTGACCGATAATGCACGTCGCCCTCTCATTGTGGACTGGCGCTCCCCCGTGGCGGAAACCTACTACAACCAGCAAATGGGTAAAACGTCCTATCTGGTGGACGGGAAAGAGCGCAGGGTTACGCTGGAGCTGCGTCGGCAGTATGACATCTTTCGTAACACGCTGCATAACTACTTTGATACCACGGTTGCCATCCAAGACTCCATGCTGCTCAATACCCTCAAGCGGCATCACTCCGAGAAGCTCCAAGCAATCACCGCAACCATTCAGCGTGAACAAAACCAAATTGTTCGGCATGCCGATGTCCCAGCTCTGCTCGTTGATGGTATTGCAGGCTCTGGCAAGACCTCCGTTTTGTTGCAGCGCATTGCCTATTTGTTCTATCAAGAGCGAGAAACACTACGCCCTGACCAGGTGTATCTCTTTACACCCAACAGTGTCTTTGAGTCTTACATTGACCAAGTACTCCCCTCCCTTGGCGAGTCTAATCCACAGGTCTTTACTTGGAAGAGCTTCATGTCCCAGCTTGGCTTATCCGAGCGCAATTCCGGTGCTGATGATTCTCCAGAAAGTCTTGTTGCTCTACAAGCAGCCCTATCTGGTCTGAGCTTCCAAGATGAAGACTTCAAAGAAATCCGCATGCATGACACGGTGCTCCTTAAGTCCCAACAAATCGCCTCAGCCCTTGCAAAGTTTTCTCAGTTCCCACCCAGTCCTAAGCTCATTGCCCTTACCAAGGATGAGCTGCATGAGCGGCTGAATCGCCGCCTAGGCCAGCTTGCTAAAAACGAAGACCTTCAAGAGGAAATGCTTTCTCTTAGTCTCGAAGAGCAGGTAGAGCTGTTTGGAGAATCCCTCAATCCCGTCAATGACGAGGAAACGCAAGCCTATGCCAAACGCTATGTTGACCTGCGTTTCTCGGATGCCCACGAAGAGATCGAGAAGGTAAACTGGCTGCGCTTTGATCGCATTGGTATGCGTATGCTCAAAACAGATCACCTGACTGCAGCGGAGTGGCTCTACCTTAAGATGCTCATTACTGGCATAAACGCTCGTGATGCTCGCTTTGTTCTTATTGATGAGGTGCAGGACTACACCGCCACGCAGCTCATTGTGCTTTCGCGTTACTTTAAACGCGCTCATTTTATGCTGCTTGGTGACAAACATCAGGCAATCTTTGAGGGCACTGCTAGCTTTGAGGAGATCAAAGACATCTTTGTGCAAAGCCATGGTGCTATCGAGGCCATCAAGCTCACCACCAGCTACCGTTCTTCTCCAGAGATTACGCAACTCTTTGGCCACTTGTTGGATCCCAGCGAACGACGTACCCTACGCTCCATTCATCGTCCCGGTGTTAAACCCCAAGTTATGGCTATCGAGAATACCGATGAATATCTGGCGTGCATACGCCAAGCAGTAGCGCAAGCCCATGAACGTGAAGGTCTAACAGCAGTACTTTGTGCCCACAAGGATCGCGTCTTTTGGCTGGCCAAGCAGCTCGGTGATACCGTGGTGCGCGTACGCGATAATGAGCCACTTCCTAAAGAGGGCGTTATTCTTATTGATCTTGCGCTGGCTAAAGGCTTAGAATTTGACGAGGTCATCATCCCGATGCTCAGGCAACGGAGTATGACAACTCAGATCTATCTCGCCGCCGCCTGTACACTGCCATCAGTCGAGCTATGCACCAGGTAACCATCTTATCTCAGGGAACGCTCAGTCCCGCATTACAGGAAGCACTTGCGGACAGTGCTGTTGACAGTGCTGTTTAATGCTGCCTTACGGGATTACTGCCACCTTACGGTATAGTTCAAACTTGTAATGCTCGATCAGAGCCACCCTTACAAATCAGAGCTATTCTTACAAAATAGTTCCAGCGCGGTTGCATCAAGCAGCCGCGCTTCATTTGAAGCATGAGAAGCCACCAACAAAGCACGGCCCTTTAAATAGTCCTTCACAAACTGTGCTGCGTGTTCATGCGTCTTATAATCCAATGATGAAAATGGCTCATCCAGCAGCACCACATTTGAATCATGCAACAGCGCACGGACAAGCTCCACACGACGGCGCTGACCGCCAGATAACTGACAAACAGGCTTATCTAACACAGCTTCAGACTCATCATGCATCAGTAGCTCGCCCAACACGGTACGAATCTTGTGCTCTGATACATATGCTCCGCATACCAACTGAACATTTTGCACGGCAGACAGTGCTTCTACCAATAAGGTTTGCTGGCTCATGAGAGAGAACCTTAGCCAAGGAGCAACATGTCTTTGGCCTTCTAAAACAGGAAGAAGTCCTGCAATGCTATTAATGAACGTGGTTTTTCCTGCACCAGAAGGATCACAGATCACAAGGCATTCAGCTTGGTGTAGGACAAAATTAAAAGCATCTGTTGCATAGCTGCAGTCGTATCCCAGTACGGCATCACACAAACGCACAAGCTCTACTCCCCCAGCAGTAGGTCGATTACCAGTGGCGCTTGTCTTAACAACAAACCGATCACCAGCAGTAGGCTGCCCAGCAGTGGCACGAGACGGCGTAAGCCCTAGCAAAGACAGTTTTAGAGCCCAGCCGCCAGATTGCGCAAGCAACCACACAAAGCACTTCTCGCCTAACCACGATAAAGCTACCACGGCAATGGTCCAAGCAAATACATCGCCTACTTCAAACAAAACTTTTGCCTGGTATATGAAATACCCCATAGAGCCTGTGGGTGTGCCAATTAGCTCTGCCGCCACTCCGGCTTTCCAAGCCATGCCACAGGCATGTTTACTGGCAGCAATCAGGTATGGGAGCACTTGTTGGTAGCCATCGGCTAAAAACTGGCGAGCAGAAGCAACGCCAAATACTTCCAACAGGCGCTGCAGATCATCCGAAGAACTTTCCATGCCCTGTAGTGTTGCAAGGTAGATTGCAGGAAATACAACAAGAAACACGGCAAGGGCAGAAACGCCTTTGGATCCCACCCACATAAGCAACAACACAATGATGCACACAATGGGTGTGCTTTTAAGCGCTAAGACAGCAGGTTCAAGCACGGTTTTAAGAAGCCGTGAGTGCGCAGCTCCAATGCCTAGAGCAAATGCAGCAGCAAACCCAACGCTAAAACCAAGCACAATGCGCACAAACGAGAAGCCCACGGCGCTTGCAAAGGCGGCAGAACAAACGATGCGCCCTAAACGTGCAAGGGCAACAAAGGGACTTACTAAAATCAAATCATTATCAACTGCCAGCGCAATGAGCAACCAAACTATAAGCCACAGCATAATGGCGCCAATACGTGATAGCACCTTGTTACAGGCACTGTCAGATATAGTGAATAGTTTCAAATTCCTCATGATGCCGTTCTAAACACTGTAATAAAAATCATCATCGGGAAGTTTGCCGCCCACGGAAGTGGGATCAAACTCATTAAGCACACTCAGATAGCCAGAAAGTGCCTTCTTCATGGCTTCTCCCGTCACACTCACGATGTTGCAGTTTGGAATTGCAGCCTCGGCAATCTTCTCGTTAGCAACAATGCCGGCCTCCACCACTAGGGCTGCAGCAGAAGCAGGATCATTGTTGACGGCATCAACCGAACGTGTATGGCGAGCGAGAAAATCTGTGATAGCATCGGGATATTGCTGGGCAAATTCCTTACGGACCACCGTTACACCCGTAACAAATTGGCTGCCCGTATCCTTTGCATATTCACTCCAAACATCAGCCAGTGCGATGGGAGCCTTGAGACTGGTATTTTTTGCCATAGCGGCAGTGGTAAAAGGCTGAGGAAGAATGGCCACAGCTTGGGGATCAGACGAAAGAAGTGCTACGCACTCGGTATGCTCACTCTTAAACTCAAGCGTAACCTTATCGGCAAGACCAGCTTGGTTGAGCAGGTAGCGGAAGGTATACTCAGGACTTGCACCCTGACCAGCAAGGTATACGGTACGACCTGCTAAGTCTGCAAATGTAGAGATGGATGTGTCGGCACTAACAATGGACAGCACACCTAAGGTATTGATGTCTATAACCTGTACAGCACCCTTAGTCTTGTTATAAAGCACCGACGCAACATTGGAGGGTACCAAAGCAATATCGGTATCCCCTTTGATAACAAGAGGTAGTACCTGATCGGGCGCACCAGAAATGGTATAGGAATAGGTAATGCCTTCAGCTTTTTGTGGCGTGGTGGCACTATCCGCTGTAGGAATACCGGAGGTGTCTTTCATCATGGGCAAAAGGCCAATAGCAGTAGGGCCTTTAAGCGCGGCAACGCGTACCGTTACCGTGCTAGCAGCTTGTTCGGTTTTTGGAGCTGAGTCTTTATTTTTAGACGTGGAGGAACACGCCGATAGTGTTAAGAGGCAGCCAGCACCAAACAAACCAAGCGCTTCACGGCGAGAAACCAACTGATTCATACAAAACTCCTTATGAAGGTATATGATCGATAGTTCTATTTTCTCACTCTATGAACTGCTCACCAAACCTGGCAAAAAATATGATACAAAGGCATCTTAAACGACATAGCCACCCGCAAAGCGAGTGGTTATGTCAGAAGGTATGGTTCAAAACACTATGAATACACTGTTACGACGTCTTTACCACGGATTTCATAAAACTTGGAATGCTTACTTACTTTATCGAACAGTGCTGTACCAGACTTATTTTTGAGATACAAACAGCCCTGATCTCCTTTACCTGAGGCATAGGCTAGGTGCGCAACACCATACTCATTTCCCTCTGTATCTTTGAGCAGAAATATATTGGGGTCTTCTGTTGCCTCAAACGTTCCGTTGGTAATGTTTTGCTTTGTATCAACCAGCTGCCAACGGCTACTGGTATCTTCTGTATGGAAGGAAGGATCGCCTAAACCGCTTTTATGATCGCTATATGAGTCATCAATCTTAAACCCATTAACAGATCCCTCTTTCAAGAACGTTAGTTCTTGAACCGCTCCAAATGAAAAAATGATTCCCACTATGGCGAGCAAGCCAAGGAGGGCAAGGGATATTCTTAGGGTCCAGGTCTTCATGCTGCTCAACCCCCATTCATTAAGAGCTATAGCATAAGTATAGCAAAAAGGAACATTGTTATATAAGACATTGCGCGTTACTGATGTTCCCCTTTTGCAAAAAAGCCGGAAGACATCTGTCCTCCGGCTCTTAAGAAACACCTATATGTGCAGACTAGAACTTAGACACCTTACAGCTCGGCATACAGTTCCTTAAGTTTGAGCAAGTGCTCATAGCGCTCCATAGCTGCCTGCTCGTTGCGAGCAAAGAGCTCTTCTGCACGCTCGGGGAACTCGGTAGTAAGGCGAGCATAACGAGCCTCATTCATGAGGAAGTCACGGTAGCCTTCCTTAGGAGCCTTGGAGTCCAAGCTAAACTTCTTGCCCTTCTCGGCCTCTGGGTTAAAGCGGAAGAGGTTCCAGTAGCCGCACTCGACTGCCTTCTTCATCTCTTCCTGTGCGTGCTGCATGCCACCCTTCTTGATGGAGTGCATCTCGCAGGGGCTGTAACCAACAATCAGAGAAGGACCATCGTATGCCTCTGCCTCGGCAATTGCCTTGAGCGTCTGAGACTGATTTGCACCCATTGCTACCTGAGCAACGTATACATAGCCATAGCTCATGGCAATCTCTGTAAGAGACTTCTTCTTTACGTCCTTACCGGCGGCAGCAAACTGTGCCACCTGGCCAAAGTTAGATGCCTTGGAAGCCTGGCCACCGGTGTTGGAGTAAACCTCAGTATCAAAGACAAAGACGTTAACGTTACGACCAGATGCCAAAACATGGTCTAAGCCGCCAAAGCCAATGTCGTAGGCCCAGCCGTCGCCACCAAAGATCCAGAAGGACTTCTTGGAGAGGAAGGACTTGTCTGCCAGAATTGCCTGAGCTGCCTCAGAACCATTATCCTCAAGAGCAGCAATGTAGGCCGCAGATACATCCTGTGAACGACCGTTGTCATTGCGGTTCTCTATCCAAGCAGTAGCAGCCTCTACAAACTCATCAGATACCGTACCGGACTCAAGCAACGCCTGTGTTGCCGCAACCAGACGATTTTGCTGGGACTCATAGCCAAGCTCAAAGCCCATGCCATGCTCTGCATTGTCTTCAAACAAAGAGTTATTCCATGCAGGACCATGACCGCAAGCGGTAACCGTAAAGGGCGATGTAGCTGCAGGATTACCCCAAATAGAAGAGCAGCCAGTAGCGTTGGAGATGTACATACGATCGCCAAACAACTGCGTTACCAAACGAGCATAGCTGGTTTCTGCGCAGCCAGCACAGGAGCCAGAGAACTCAAGCAGAGGCTTGTGGAACTGAGAGGACTTTACGTTCTTTGAGGAGAACAGCTCGTCCTTTTGCTTTACCTCACTATAGATGTAATCCCAAACGGGCTGCTGTTCAAGCTCATCTTCCTGGGCAACCATGCTCAGAGCTCCTGCAGGGCAGATGTTTGCACAGTTGTGGCAACCCATGCAGTCCAAAGGACTGACCGTGATACCAAACTTATAGCCGGTATTCTTAGGCATCTTGAGATCAACCATACGGGTAGCTTCAGGAGCAGCTGCAGCCTCTTGCTCAGTCATGGCAAAGGGACGAATGGTTGCGTGAGGGCACACATAAGCGCACTGGTTGCACTGGATGCACTTGGTTTCATCCCAATGAGGAACCAATACGGCAGTGCCGCGCTTCTCGTACTGGGACGCACCAAGCTCCCACTGACCATCTGCGTTGTGAGCAAAGGCAGATACGGGCAAGGAATCGCCATCCATAAGGTTGATGGGGGTAAGCAGTTCCTTTACCTGCTTTACAATGGCCTCACGGCCCTTAAGGCTCAGGTGGCTGGGCTCATCACTTGCGTCTGCCCAATCCGCAGGAACATCAAACTTGTGGAATGCGGTAGCGCCAGCATCAATAGCCTTCCAGTTAGCTTCGACGATAGCCTGGCCCTTCTTAGCATAGCTCTTCTCGGCAGCATCCTTCATGTACTGCAAAGCATCGGCAGCAGGCAAAATGTTTGCCAGCGCAAAGAATGCGGATTGCAATACGGTGTTGGTGCGCTTGCCCATGCCAACCTTGGCAGCAAGATCAGTTGCATCAATGAGGTAGATAGAAATGTTGTTCTTGGCAACATAGCGCTTAGCATTTGCTGGGAAGTGCTTGTTAAACTCCTCATCACTCCACTGGCAGTTAAGCAGGAAGGCGCCGCCAGGCTTAACGTCACGGACCATCTTGAAGCCCTTAATGACGTAGCTGGGGTTATGACAAGCAACAAAGTCTGCCTTGGTTACATAGTACGGAGAGCGAATAGGTGCATCACCAAAGCGCAGGTGAGAAATGGTTACGCCACCCGTCTTTTTGGAGTCATACTGGAAGTAGGCCTGTACGTACTTGTCGGTATGGTCACCAATGATCTTGATGGAGTTCTTGTTTGCGCCAACGGTACCGTCGCCACCAAGACCCCAGAACTTGCACTCAATAGTACCCTGTGCGGCCGTATTAGGAGCATCAGGATCCATGGGCAGGGACAGGTTGGTAACGTCATCCACAATGCCAATCGTAAACTCACGCTGAGGTGCGTCTTTTTTAAGCTCTTCATAGACGGAGAAGGCTGCCGCAGGGGGCTCATCCTTGGAACCCAAACCATAGCGGCCACCCACAACAACAAGTTCAGTCTTGCCAGCCTCATACAAGGCAGAGACTACATCCTGATACAGAGGCTCACCAATGGAACCAGGCTCTTTGGTACGATCCAAAACCGCAACCTTTTTAACGCTTGCAGGAAGCGCGGCAACAAAATCTTTGACCGACCAAGGACGATATAGACGTACCTTTACCAGACCGACCTTCTCGCCATGAGCATTGAGGTAGTCGATAACCTCTTCCAGAGTGTCACAGAAAGAACCCATACACACGACAACGCGATCTGCATCGGCAGCGCCATAGTAATCAAACAGGTGATAGCTGGTGCCAAGCTTCCCATTGATCTTGTCCATATAGCCCTGAACAATGGCAGGAAGCTCAGTATAGGTAGTGTTGCAGGCCTCACGATGCTGGAAGAAGATATCACCATTTTCATGAGAACCACGAGCTGCTGGATGCTCTGGATTGAGAGCATGATCACGGAATTCCTGGACAGCATCACGGTCAAGCATGGTTGCTAAATCATCAAAATCCCAGGTAGCAACCTTTTGGATCTCATGAGACGTGCGGAAACCGTCAAAGAAGTTTACAAAAGGCACCTTGCCAGAGATGGCAGAAAGGTGTGCAACAGGAGAAAGATCCATAACTTCTTGCACGTTGCCTTCTGCAAGCATGGCAAAACCGGTTTGGCGAGCAGCCATAACATCGGAATGATCACCAAAGATATTAAGAGCATGCGTAGCTATGGTACGGGCGCTCACATGAAATACCGCAGGAAGACCCTCTGCAGCAATCTTGTACATATTAGGAATCATAAGGAGCAAGCCCTGGGAAGCGGTATAGGTGGTGGTAAGAGCACCAGCACCCAAAGATCCGTGAATCGTACCAGCAGCACCGCCCTCGGACTCCATCTCTACAACATTGACAGGGGTTCCAAAGATGTTTTTAAGCCCGCGCGCCGACCACTGATCTACATGATCTGCCATGGGGCTAGAAGGCGTAATGGGATAAATACCTGCGACTTCCGTAAAAGCGTACGACACCCATGCGGCGGCCTCATTGCCGTCCATGGATTTGAATTTTCTCGCCATTTCCTCTCCTTAGAACATAGCGAACCACTCGTATGCAAGCGGCATCAATAAAGCATTCATAAAGCACATGGCCGACCCTTCCTTCTTAAAGGTACGCCCATGCCCTTCAATAATACTCCATGCACAGCAGTTCCAAAAAAGAAAATTCTGCATAGAGTGAGTTATTTTTTCGATAATTTCCTAAAGTTAAGTGGGATTTACTTAATACTTTGGATATAAACGCTCTATACCAGCTTGTACATGGATCCGTCTACAAGCTTATTTCCAAATTCAGATAAAGTATGCATAAGGAAAAGAGATAAGGACACATCATGAAAGCCCGAATTTTGTTGGTAGAAGATGACCGAGATATTGTGCGTACGCTTTCTGAACTCTTGATAAGCGAGGGCGCACAGGTAGTGTGCTGTGACACGCAAGACGCGGCCATTGCCTACGCCACCGGCGCACAGCCTGGTAGTGAGATACAGCGTGGCAATAGGATGCAGCTTACGACTGCTCACGAGAAACCCACGGCTGCGGCATTTGATATTGTTCTTATGGATATTAGTCTGACGCAAGGCAACGGTTTTGCCGCCTGCTCAGCCATCAAAGCTGCTCAGCCCAATCTGCCCGTGGTCTTTTTGACGGCATCAGGTGATGAATTTAACACCGTAACGGGACTGTCCATGGGAGCCGATGACTACATTGCCAAGCCGTTTAGGTCTCGCGAGCTTCTGGCGCGTATTGCTGCAATTTTGCGCCGACAGCGCCCCGCAGCAGAATCCTTACTTAAAACGGGTGACGTGATCATTGATACAGCCCGAGCCCGTGTAAGCAAGGCCGGTGCAGAAATTGATCTTTCCGCTATTGAGTATCGCCTACTGCTTGTACTTGCTGCGCATCCCGGAACCCTCATAACACGCGATGCCTTGCGAGAAGCGCTTTGGGATGATGCGGGTGCCTACGTAGGAGACAACACCATTTCTGTATATATAAAGCGCTTGCGCCAAAAGTTGGAAGACGACCCAGTAGAGCCTCGCATTATTCTAACGGTGCGCGGGCGTGGCTATAAGGCGGCTGAAGCATGGAACTAATGCTGCATAACAAACATTTGCGCATAGAGCTTGGCTGTCTGTTGGCTGTGGGATTGCTGTGTACACTTGTTGCTGCTCTGTTAGCTGGCGAGAAGAGCGCGCTTATCGTAGGCATCATGGCACTGCTTCTGAGCTGCGTGCACTTGGGCTGTATGCTGTGGCATACCAAACAGATCGCCAAGCTAACCCAGCGCATTGATGATGCTTTGCACACGGACAAGCCGCTCTCCTTTGCAGATATGCGTGAAGGGCAGCTAGCTTTGTTGGGTAGCCAAATTGATAAAACCTTTGGCAAGCTCGTGCGCTTAAATACCCAGCTAGAAGCCGAGCGCCAATCTTTGGCAGACTCATTAGCAGACATTAGTCATCAACTGCGCACGCCCATGACCAGTCTAGGTCTTGAACTGGAACTTATCCGCAAGCACACGTCAGACCCCGAGATTGCACGTCGTTTGCGTCATGGTGAGCGCCTGATTGACCGCATGTGTTGGCTCATAGAAACCCTCTTGCGCCTAGCGCGCATTGACGCCGGAACCATTCACTTGGAGCAAAAGGATGTCGAGGTACGCGGCTTAGTACGCAACGCTCTACGCCCCTTAGAAGTAGCACTAGATTTGGCCGATATTACCGTTGTGCAGTCTATCGATAAAGACATCAGCTTTAAGGGCGATCCCGCCTGGTCTAGCGAGGCGCTGCAAAACATCTTTAAAAATTGTCTTGAGCACACCCCTGCAGGTGGCAGCATTACCGTAACTGCCACGGAAGATACTTTGGCCTGTCGCATTAGTATTACCGATACTGGTAGTGGCTTTGATGAACAAGAACTCCCCCATATTTTTGAGCGCTTTTATCGGGGCACAACTCCTGTGGATGAGACGAGCTCTGCCGTTAACCCGGCAGGGGTAGGCATTGGCCTTTCCTTAACACAGGCAATAATTTTTGCGCAAGATGGGCGCATCCGTGCCTTTAATAACAAGGATGCTAACGGGCAGGTTACGGGTGCCTGCTTTGAGATTGCGTTTTATAAAGCCGTTGTCTAAACAAGGTCGCGCAGCTAAGAACATACGGTAACTGAGCAAGCCTACGCCGCTAGAGTCGCTGGAGCCGCTGAAACCGCCAGATAAAACTACGCATCCAACCAAGCACACGCTCACAATGACAAAACTGTCATCTGCTTGTCACGCAATTGACAGACTGGTTTGGCAGGATGGAACCTAACCATCCATCTGTTAAGGGAGGAACGATGAGCTTTCTTACGGTTGAACATTTAAGTAAGGTATACGGCAGTGGCCAAGCACAGACCACCGCCTTAAACGATGTGAGCTTTGAGATTGAACGCGGCGAGTTTGTTGCTATTATCGGCAGCTCAGGCTCAGGAAAATCAACTCTGATGCACCTTTTGGGCGGTGTTGATCGTCCCACTTCAGGCACAGTGCGCCTTAATGGTGAAGATGTCTATGCACGCAATGATGAACAGCTCGCTATTTTCCGCCGTCGTGAAGTGGGCCTGGTGTATCAGTTTTATAATCTGATTCCGGTGCTTACCGCCACGGAAAACATGACCTTGCCCATGCGTTTAGACGGTCGTAAGGTAAACGATGAGCGACTCAAGACGCTGTTGTATGCACTCAACCTCAACGGCTATGAGAACTACCTGCCCAATCAACTTTCTGGCGGACAGCAGCAGCGCGTGGCAATTGGGCGCGCCCTGATGAATGAGCCAGCTATTGTTTTAGCCGATGAGCCTACGGGCAATTTGGACAGTAAAAACTCTGCCGAGATTATGCAGCTCCTTCGTTCGAGTAACAAAAATCTGAATCAGACCTTAGTCATAATTACACACGACGAGGATGTGGCGCTCATGGCATCGCGCGTTATTGCCATAGAAGATGGACGCATTGTTTCTGATGAGCGTCATAGTTCCTCGCGTTCTTTATAGGCGGTGACAGCCATGAAGAACTCCATTTTGTTTAATTTTACCAAGCGCTCACTCAGCGCTAATAAAACTCGCACCGCTGTTTCTATTGTGGGCGTGGTATTGTCCACCGCACTTATCTGTGGAGTATTTACCACAGTAACGAGCCTCCATGCAGCCATGCTCAAGCGCACCATTGCTTATGAGGGATCATGGAGTGCTATGTCACAAAATGTGGATCCCAAAAAAGTTGATGAGCTGGTGGCAAGCCAACACACCAAAACTGCAGCAAGCTCCACGGTGCTCAGTAGCACGCGCCTTTCTGGTGATACCTATACCAGATCTGACAATGGTACGTTTCAAATCCGCACCCTCCCACAACAGCTCAAAGGAACAGCGGATGCTGCGCGCGGCTTGACCATTACGCCTACCATTACAGAAGGCTCCTATCCCTCGCAAACCAATGAAGTAGTCCTCCCCGAACGCTATAAGGATGTCAAATTTACAGATCCCAACCTGTGGTCTGACGAGAAGATCGGCGTTGGTAGCACCATCTATGTCAAACCAACTAACAGCACAGGCGCTGATAGCAGTCATGCCAACGACGACTCCGACAGCGACACCAATAGCACACAAACCCAAAGTTACACCGTAAGTGGCTTTTACGAAACCTCAACCGCGTTTTATGGGGACTCATTGGTTGCCGGAGATAACATACTGGTAGCCCTTGCCTCTTCTCAGTCTGCCAATTATGCCACTCAGGGTAAAGGCATGGTCTGGTTTGAGATGACGGACTTCTCAACACAGGATGAAGTAACAGACTTTGTGCAAAACATTCTTGGCCCAAGCACCGGTACCAATACTAATGGTGCATCTAACAACGAGTCCTCCACTTCCTTAGAGGATCCTAACGACGTCACACGAACGATTTTTCATACCAACTTAATGAAGTACCAGGGTTTGCGCGGGCAATCCTCAAACTGGGATGCCCTGTGGAACTTTGGCCTGTTCCTTGCCGTACTTATTAGTATCGCATCAATCGTATTGATCTATAACTTCTTTGCTATTTCCGTTGCAGAGCGCACCCGTCAATTTGGTTTATTGTCCTCATTGGGCGCTTCCAAAAAACAGATGTGGCGTTGCGTTTACTTGGAGTCTCTGCTGATTGGCATCATTGGCATTCCTCTTGGTATTGTGTTTGGAATTTGCGGCGTTGCTCTTACCTTACAGCTTACTAAGCAAGGCTTTACGGCATTGCTCAATTACGGTACTAACCAAACGGTCAGCTTACATGTAAATGGTTTTGCTTTAGCCCTCGCCGCTATCTTTGAACTGCTGGTACTTCTCATTGGAGCCGCTGTTCCTGCAGCACGGGCCAGCAGGCAATCTCCCATAAGCGCTATTCGCCAAACAGCCGACATCAAGATGAGCAAGCGGCGCGTCCGCAAGCTGAGCTCAAAGGCACACGGATGGTATGCGCATTTTGCTGGTGTTGCAGGCATGCTGAGTTCACGCAATCTCTCACGCAAAAGCTCTCGTGGAACTACCATTGTGGTCTCTCTAGCAATAAGCGTGGCACTTATCGTTATTACCGGTAATTTTATTCGGACTATAGTGCCCCTCATCAATGTACAAAATAGCTATTCTGATGCAGATCTGAGTCTTTCTCTGTATTCCAGCAAGGACTATACTGCGCTGGAATCCGCCAAGATTGTTGAGCGTGTTGAGAGTGGCATTGCAGGACTGACCCGCCAGGAAAGCGAAATTGATTTTCAAGCATCAGCTGCAATAGATGGCAGTTCACTCACACAGAGTATGCGCTCATACCTCAGCGATTCTCCTGAAAACTTTAGATCAACGCCACAGGGCTACACAAACTACGACAAACAGAGCAATGTGTTTGTAGCTCCTCTTTCGATACGTGTTCCGAGTCAAGCAAGCTGGAACAAGCTTGCAGAAAAATATAAGGTAGACAAAACAAATGGCGCACTGGTACAGAACTCCCTTGTCGCGTTTATAGACGAGAATCAGCAGATGATTGAACCGTTTGACTCACCTACTACTATGGAGCTCTATAGCTGGTCACGTGAACGCAGCCTTCCTTTGTTGCTCGATTCCGCTGGTCGCATGGTTACGCCCATCTATCCTGATGAACAACAAGCAAGCGCAAACGGTTCTGATACCAATACCGGCTCTGGCGTGAACACAAGTTCCCATACCTCTAAGACCACTGATCAACCCAGCTATGTGACACTTGACACGTTGAGCAACGAGATCTCCGTCACCAAGCTAACCAGCATTGCAAAGGTACAAAACATTAAAACCGAAGCTCCTTACCTACCGCAAGGGTCCGGCAGCGACCTGGTGATGTATCTCGCACCAGAGCTTGGCAAAAAGCTCATGCCCGCCAATGACAACACTATGATGCACCTGTTTTACACGGCACAAAACTCCGCTGAGGCAGCAGAAAAACTCTGTGATGCCCTGCGTGATGCTGGCCTTAAAAGCAATGCGTATGAGCTTGCCGATCTGAGCACCAACCGTCGTAATGCCCAGCTCGTCACCCAAACTTTGCTCCTCTTTCTTGTTCTCTTTACTGCCATCATGGTTCTTATCGCCATTGCAAACGTGTTTAACACCTTGTGCAACTCCATACTGCTGCGCACGCGTGAATTTGCAGTGCTCCATTCTATTGGTATGGACGAGAAACAGTTTAAACGCATGATAGTGTGTGAGTGTCTCAGCTATGCCTTGCGTGGACTGGCGATAGGAGCAGTGATTTCTCTTGGTGCCTGTTGGATTTTTTGGAAGTCAGTAATTGCAGAAGTCCATATGTCAGCACTGAGCAGCAATTTTGCAACCTTCAAAGTGCCAGTTTCTTTACTTTTGGATGCGTCGGTTTGTGTCATTGTGGTTCTGATCCTCAGTGTGGTATATGCACTGCGCAAGACACGCGCTACTAGCGTCGTTGAGGTTTTACGAAACGAAGTCATCTAGCTTATCGATATTGTCCGGATCATCGAGCCTATCTAAAAACGAAAGCTCTCGAGAAGTTCAACCTCCTCGAGAGCTTCCTACTAACTCAGTACTGTATTGGCATTACTCCTGCTCATACAGCTTTTTATGTAGCAAATAAGCGCTTCCAAGTGCTAGCAGTGCTGCACTCATTACAACAAGTGATGCCTGTTTGGAAGAGCTGTCTGCAGTGTTTGGCAACACTGAGGAAGACTTTGTCTTCATGCTGCCAGCACGAGACTGAGCTGTTTGATTAGCAGCCGTCTTTCCAGAAGGCTGGCTGGTGCCCGGATCCTGAGGGGTGTCAGGAGTGGATGGAGTGTCGGGTGTAGAAGGTACATCCGGCGTAGAGGGATTGTCGGGCGTATCCGGCGTGGATGGGTTGCTCGGATTGTCAGGATTATCCGGAGTGTCGGGCGTGTCGGGTGTAGAGGGGTCATCCGGTGTAGACGGATCATCTGGCAGCGGCAAAGCTACCACCGGCGCCACCACTGCGCGCATCATATACGAACCCTTATCATCTGGATCATTCCACGCACCATTTACCATGCGATAAGAATGGCCAAGACCGGCCGTGCTCTCATCAACACACATGCGAGGCCCTTGCTTCTCATCCCCTACTTGGGTGTAAGCAATGACAAAATCGCCATTTACCTGCACCGATTCCGGTAACACAACCTCATTCCAACCCTGCTTTGGCTGTACCTCTACCTCATACGGTCCAAACAAAACCTTACCAGGATAGCCGTCGGGCTGATTCTTATCGTAAATGCTCACCTTGAACTTTTGCGTTGACGGCGCAGCACCATCTTGAGGCGCAAGATACATAAGAACAGATTTGATCTCCACGGGCTTATCGTTAGAGACAAGCACGCCAAGGCTCCTGCCGTCCTTTACGTCGGTGAGATAGGACTCTGCACTGCCATCATCGTGTGACAGGGTGCTGGTCTTGCCGTTATCTCCAGAGGTATCCAACTGAGCCAGTTTGATAGGCTCAAGCTGCAGCTTTTGATCTTCTGCCACAGTAATAGTTTGTGTAACGCTCTGATAACCACGAGCAGAAACCACCATGGTATAGCTGCCGGGATATACCTTTTCTATCGTCGCAGGAAAAGCTGCAGAGGTTGCATACGATGGGTCTCCAACATTGTCACGATACAACTTGACCTGTGCTTCAGGAATGGACTTGTTGGAACCATCGGTTACCGTAAGGCTCACAGAACCCAACTTGATATCAGACAATATGACATCTTGTACCGTCGTTGTTTTTTCTGTAAGCGTAACAGGAACTTCCTTGGTGCTATAACCTTCTGCCTCTACCACTGCCGTATAGGTTCCAGCAGGAGCTTGTAGGCTATAGTTGCCGCTGCCAGGCTCACTGGACACCTTGGTACCCAATTCCTTGAGCGTAACAGTGCCCTCTACAGGAATAAGAGGCTTTTGCGTGGGAGCAAAGGTCCCGGAAGTTGAACTAAGGGCCAAAGCGGTGTGACTTTCATGAGCGGTCTCAGGAACTGCCAAAGCAGTGGATGCGTCATCACCCGCATCCTGTTGTGCGCCAGCTGCATGAGGAACAATCTCATTCTTTGGCGCGGTATCAAAGATAGAAACATCATCAATATACCAACCGCCAGCGGTTGCGCCGTCCACTTCAGAGCCTGTAGACAGCTCAAACTTCATCTTAAAGCTGTTGGTCAGATACTTCTGAGGAATATCAAAACCATCGAGGAACCAGTAGTTCTTGAGTCGATTACGACCATTGATGTTCTTCTCTTCAACCGTTTTATCGTCAAGGTTAAAGAGCTCTTCCCACGTCTTGCCGTTATCGGCACTGATTAAGATCTTGCCGCGGTCATCATCATAGACGCTCCACTCATCAGCGCCCTTGCGACCCGTAGTGTTGTACCACATTTGCATATACACGCGCGCACTCGTCAGTTTGGACAAGTCCATGGTTGGCGAGACAAGCGTGTAGGTTGCATTTGCCTTACGGAAGGTGTTGAGCTCTGTTCCCCACACCGTAGGACTATCGGGATTTTTACCCTTTGCCTGATCGGGAGAAGGCATGGAACCAACCTTGGAATCTGGGAAGGGATTGGGGCTGTCCACCGTACCGCGTGTCCAAGCAGTGCCCTTGGCATCCGCGGGAGATGTCCATCCGTCGTCGTCCTTCTCAAAGTTGTAGCTCAAAACTTTAGTGCCCTGGGTAAACGTTACAGATTTAACCTCAGACTTTGCGCTTTCGCGCTCACCAATTTGTGCAGTAGCACAGTAGTAGTACGTGCCTTCTTGTGGCGTGGGCTCATCAACAAGCCTGGCCGTATAGCTGCCTGCAGTGCGCTTATCAATAGAGCTAACCTTTACAAAATCACCTGTTGGAGAGGTGGAACGATAGAGGTTGTACTGCGTAATCTTAGGATTGTCCAAAGGATCAAACTCATAGGATACGCGGTAGTTATTCCTCACCCTAAGGTCCACATTACCAGAAGGCGTTGCGGGCATTTCATTTGATGCCTCTTCAATAGCCAGGTCGTCAATGTACCAACCGGCTTCTGTGCGCTCACTAAAGCCGCCACCATGACGAAGAGCAAACATCACAACTACCTTCTTACCCTTATAGGCAGAAAGGTCTATATACTCGTCTTTCCACTCATTATGAGAAGAGTACTTGTAAAGCTGTACGTTTTTATAGCTGTACTTCTCGCTATCCGTACCCTCATTTTGGAGCTCGCCTACCCACACCTCAGCGGTGTCGTTAAAGGCATTATCTCCAACACCAAGCTCATACCAATGCTTAAACCGCAGCACCGCAGAGCGAGATTCCTTACTCAAGTCAATAACAGGAGTGATGAGCAGGGTGTCTTTAAGACCTTTATAGGTACCATCGAGCTTAGTTGCTACCAGTTTGGAGCCAGAAGCTGCAGAGTTAGGACCGGAGTGTGGCGTGCCCCACTCCCACATAGGTGTCTTACCACCAAACTCAAAGCCGTCTACTTCTTCCTCAAAGTCATTCTTGTAACCAATTCCAATACCATCTTTAACGGCACAGGTAGCTGTAGTAGTTTTGCTGGTCTTATCGGTTACATCTACCGCGGCAATATAGTAGGTTACGCTACCACCCGTAGCCGCAAGATCAGAGGGCTTGAGCGTTGCCGAATACACGCCATCCTTCTTGCTGCCCTTTATGAGGGTCATGGGGTGCTCGGTATAATTGTCAGAGCCGTCCTTGGCAAGATACAACACCACACTCTTAACGCCATTGTCGTCAGACACCTGTGCCTGCACGTCAAAGTTGGCAGAGTTAAACATGGTCTTGAGCGTAGAATGCTTGATGGTGGCTGCTCCCTCGTCCTGACCGGGAGCCAAGATTTTACCGCTAAGCGTAGCAAGACCGTTGTTGTTTACGTCTGCCGAACCGCTCTCCTTAGCTTTTTGAGCTGCTTTAACGGCATTGTACGCATTGATCTTGCCATAGCCGTACGCATGGTTAGGCTTAGATACATTTTCCTCATCGGACAAGGGTGTTGCGGTAGATGTGATGATTTGCTCTACCTGGTCTGGCGTCAGCTGAGGATTTGCTTGATATACCAAAGCAGCAACGCCAGCAACATGGGGGCTTGCCATAGAGGTACCAGAGCGCAAGGCGTACAGATTGTTGGGAACAGACGACAAAATGTTAACGCCCGGAGCACTGATATCAGGCTTGATGTCCCCTTCATAGTCGGAAGGCCCGCGCAAAGAGAACTTAGCAATCTTGTCGTCTTTACGAAGCGCGCCAACTGCAAAGGCCTCGGGGTAGCTTGCAGGCGTTCCAATAGAACCCTCACCACCGGCATTTGAACTGCTTACGTTACCTGCCGAGAAAACCGGCAAAATACCAACGGCGCGCCACTTTTTAAGGATGTCCCTATAGAACTCATTTTCTGACTTGCCACCCCAGGAGCTGTTGATAACCTGAGGACGGAGTTCTGGGTGCGCAATGCCCTTCTCGTCTGTGGGTGCCATCATCCACTCACCGGCTGCAATAAGCCTGTCAAGTGAGGTTTCACCTTCTGAGTCAAAAACCTTGGCGGCAATCCACTGGGCTTTTGGAGCTACGCCTAACAGCGACTTGTTCTGGGGATCAGTTCCTAAAATGGTACCTGCAACATGGGTGCCATGACCCGTAGCATCGGTTGGAAGCGATGTGCGATCAGAGGGATTGTTCGCATCAAACCAGCTGGTAGCTTCCATACCCGGAGTGTTACCACGCCATGCATTCTTGATAGCAGGATGTGTTGCATCTACGCCGGAGTCAATAATTCCAACGACAACACCGGCACCATTCATACCTTCTGCCTGCGCCTTATCTGCCATGATGGTTTTAAGGTTCCAAGGAACGTATGCCTTGGCACTGAACATATCAAAAAGCGAGAAATCAGAACGCAAACTCGGCTTTGCGGTCTTGCCCTCTACCGGCTTTTGCGTATGCACTTCTCCGCTCACAACAACCTGCGCAACATCCTGACGAGCACGCAGCTGCTCTGCTACATCGGCGGTAGTTACCACACTGAGGCTGTTGATAATATAAAACGATTTATAGGAGTGTACCTCTTGAGTAGCTTGTTTACTATCGAGAAACGCTATGAGGTCTGCTTGTGTAGTTTGCGCATGCTGTTGCAAGGACGCAATATATTGATCGGGTGTTTGACCAGCAGCAATATCTGGCGAAGCATCTTTAAGCGTTACAACATAGGTTGCCATCCCTTCTGGCAACGCTGGCTGTTGCGTGTCTTGCTTTTGAACAACCGTACTTGGTACGGCAGCATATGCCCCAGTTGAAGGAAGGGCACAAAGTATAAGAGCAAACAAAAAGCTCGCAGCAGCTACGCAGATCTTACGCATAAGCTGCCTTGAGCTCCCAAGTGAACTTGGCGGCATGATTCTCCAATCGTCTAACATGAGACCTATAGATATGGCTACTTTATTTTTGTCACCGACAAACGCAGCAAACATCTGCGCGTACGGGCATATGTTATAAAAAGTTAGCCGTGGTAAATATGTATAGTATCAAAGTTAGCTTCTGGAAACTCTATCTTTTTTATTTTATTATCAGCCGAGGAAGTGGATTGTCCCACACAAAAGTGGTTTGACCTGCTCCATGTGCTGCACCCAGCTCAAAATGATAGCGCACAATTCCTAAATCAATGCCAGAACTAGGGCCGCCTTTGTTTTCTATCCGGGCGGTAGTTTCTGACGTTTGAGTAATGCAATAGGCCTGCTGATTAAGCACGGTTGGTGCGTATTTTGCAGCTTCACAACCAGCCTCAAACCACGTACGCTCCTTCTTATTAGAGGAAGCCGCAGTAGAGGGAAGTCCCACAAAACGCGATGCTGCTGACTTAAAGGCATGCTGTACGCCCTGAGTAGTGCCAAAACCCAGTGCTATGACGCACAAAAGTCTATGCCCAGAAGCTACTAGTTGTTTTACTTTTGCTTTAGAGAACGTCAGCGCCACCCAGCATGAATTAAGGCCTAGCTCTACTGCTTTAAGCTCGACCTTCTCGCCATAGTAACCACAGAGCTCATCAAGATGTTTGTCTTGAGGTCCTGCAATGACAAGGTAGTTAGACACACCGGAAAACTTACCATAATGGGCCAAGAAACCAGCAAAGGCAGTAGGTTCATTGACCATAAGCTTGAAGGATAGACCAGACTCTGCATTTACCTGATCTACCTCATACTGCAGTGCTTGAACTATGCTTTGTGGCAGAGGCTGGGCGGTATACGAACGAACCGCATGCCTCTGACGGATAAGCTCCATACTATTGGTTGTGGGCGCTAAAGACATAGCAATCATCTCCGATAAATATAAGCTTTGTTACACCTTTATGCCCAAAAACTGAGGCGCTCTATACGTTCTAAGCTGTTGTTTTAATGCTGGCTGCAAATGTCTATGATGTATATAGAAGTGTTTTACTGCTTGTGCCTCTGCAGCATTTTGCCTTGTAAGGGGGTATGTCATGTCCCGTTGTTCGGAAAGACCGGTACCAGTAAGTACGTATAAAAAGACCGGCACCATAGGACTTGTTGGGCTTATTATTTTTGGCATTCTTGTTGCCCTATACCTTGCCAACAAGCCTGTAAATCAGCCCAACGCAAACGTGCCTGCCGCCCAAGCCGCTCAAACCGAAGCGCAGGGCGCATCAGACTAAAACTGTTTAGCACCTGCGATTGAGTTCCAGACAAATAAGCTCCTACATCTCTCAAAAAAGAATATTTTTGCGCACATTTTTTATATTTTGTAAATAAGAATGCTTCATATTTTTATTCAGTAATTAATATTTGTGCAGTTAATGTGCCTATTTTTACAAATTTTGCTATAATTATCTTAATCCGAAGGGGGTTAAGTTATGTATAGCGTTGGTGACTTTGTCGTTCATCCCGGTCAAGGAGTTTGTCAAGTAATCGATGTCTCGCATCAGCAATCCGATTCGTATTGTCTTGTCCCCTTGAGTAAAAAACACAACACTCAGATTACGTTTCCTTTGGCACAAGAAGGTCGTTTGAGGTCTGTTATTTCTCAAGAGGACGCTCGCTCGTTGATTGAAGAATATCCCAATGTCAAGCTCACTGTCTGTGAACAAAAGAATGCCTCGCTTGAAGAGTCGTATTATAAGCAGGCAATTCGTGAAGGCTCATGTGAAGATGTGCTACGCATTGCAAAGACTTTCAGGTCACGCATTTCTCAAGCACGGTCGCAAAATAAGCGGCCCTCCATCTACCATCAGCGTATTTTTAAATTGGCAAGCTCTCGTTGTCTCTTTGAGCTTGCAGCTGCCCTGCAGGTATCGCCTGATGAAATTAAGGATGAGTTTGCCTCAAAGTACGGCATCTCTCTTGGCATTACCTAAAATGAGAAGCTCCTATACGTAGTGCCTGCTCTTATTACAGCGAGAGTATATTTGGGTGTCTATCCTTGATCTTGCTTAATAATCTTGCGTATATGGCAAAGCGAGAGGACCAGCCATGCAATCACAAGTCGAACTGAGCCTATCTATAGCTACTAAAGCTCATGCTGGACAGGTTGATAAAGCAGGCAAGCCCTATATAGACCACCCAAAGCGTGTAGCTGCAAACTGTGCTACTGATACGCAAAAAGCAGCAGCACTACTCCACGATGTCATTGAAGACACTTCCATTACTGCAGATGATTTACTTGCTCAGGGTATTAGTGAACGTATCGTTCAGATTGTGGAGTTGCTTACTCATGAACAAGGCGTCCTCTACATGGAGTATGTCGAGAACATAGCGTGTGACACAGATGCAAAAGCGGTAAAAATGGCTGATTTGTGTGACAACATGAACTTGGAGCGTCTTCCACAGATTACTGTGGCAGATCTTAAGCGCGTGGAAAAATATAGGAAAGCATATATGCTTTTATCTGGCGCTCACTAATGCCCTTCACGTTTGGGTTCTTGCGCCGGACATGAGCGAATGCGGTATCCTTCATCAAACAGACTCTGAACAGATATTTTTAAGCGCTCCAGCAGCTAGTGTCGATAAACGCTCATGTCTACCACGTAATCTGCTGTCATATTCAAAAACTCAACGTCATGAGAGATGATAAAGATAATGTTATTCTCGTGAGAGGCTTCCTTAATAAGCTTAGAAATTTGCACCATATTGGCAAAGTCCATACCACTTGTTGGCTCATCAAAAAAGATGAACGTTGATTCATCGTAGAGTACCGAGGCAATGGCAAGGCGCTGCTTTTGACCGCCCGAAAGGCTTAAAGGGTGACGTTCTTTATACTCAGAAAGGTTCAGATGCTCTAGCAAGTTGAGGACTTTGTCCGTATCTACCTGCTTTGTGCCAAGGGCAACCTCACTGGATACTTCATCAGAAAACAGCTGATGATTGACGTCCTGCATGACAAGAGAAGATAGCTTGATGCGCTCCTTTTTTGAAAGAGGCTTCCCCTTAAAAGAAACGATTTCCTTCGATTCCTTCTCGACACCAATCAAAGACCTCACAAAGGTCGATTTTCCACAGCCGTTATTGCCCACGATTCCATAGATCTTTCCCAAGCTAAAGGAAAGCTCATCTATCTCCAAACAGCTCTTTTGAGTCTTAAAGGGACGGGTAAGCTTCTGAACGCACAGATCACCTTCCTGAGTATCCAAATCCAAGCACAGTGTTGGCTTTTTGGCTGCTCTGAGACCCAATGCCTTTCGCTCATCTTCCGACAAATCCATGAACTCAGCTTTGGTAAAGCTCTGAGTAATGGCGCCTGAGTCCACATACACGATTCTGTCAACAATATCCATGGCGTAATAGAGCCTATGCTCCGCCAAAATAAGCGTGATACCTTCGGCTTTAAGCAGCTTGAGAACCTCTCCCAAAAGATCTATATACGCGCCATCAAGATTGGAAGAAGGCTCATCAAGCAAAATTGTTTGCGTGCCTGCCATATAACAGGAGGCAACACACAAGATTTGCTTTTCTCCTCCAGACAGCTGGAAGATATCGCGGTCTAGTAGATGCTCAATCGGGAAAAGCGAGAGCATCTTGTGCATGCGCTTGTCCATCTCTTCTCGAGAAAGACCCAGGTTTTCAAGGTAGAAAAGCAGCTCAAGCGTGGTATTAACGTTAAAGAAATACGTTTTTGGATTCTGAAAAACAGTCGAGATAAGCTGAGCTATTTCAAAGATCTGCATCTGAGAAATATCTTTGTTGTTGTAGGCAACACTCCTAGTTACTGCTGCCCCATCGTATCTCGTTGCGAGGCCGTTGATGGCATTTATGATTGAGGATTTACCTGAGCCGCTTGTACCAGCAATCAAAACACACTCCCCGGGAGCTACGTCCAGAGAAAGCTTTGAAATGACCGGAGCATCTTGATTGTAAGCAAGGCTCATATCTTTGATTTCTACCATAGCCAACCCATCATCACACAAGAGATAATCAACCCAGGATAGAGAAGGTCTGCCACACCAAACGGCACCTTGATATACCTCGTTTTTTTAACAGGGTTTTCTATACATTTGACCTCTGCTGCCTTGGCAATATCATCTGCGATATTGGAAGAGATAACCAACAGAGGCACGGTTACGTACTCAAGATACGAAAGTGGATTAGAAACAGCTATACCTCTGATTTGCAAAGCCCACTTGATATGTTTTCTCTCCTCATGAAATGAGGGGAAGAAGCGAAACATTACCGCAATGGGAATGGAAATCGCCTGAGGAATCTTTAGCATGTCCATTGACGAAAGAATGGTTCCCACATCAGAGGTTCGTATCAAAAAACTACCCGCCACAATTGGAAGTAGGAGTACTCGCAGTGTTATCACTAACGAAAGTATTACCTTAAGCGCAAATGGAAGGTGAAATACAACATCATAGTTGGGAATTTCATAAAGAATCACTGATATAACCATGAGGACTATGCCATCTTTAACAAATCCGTGTAGGCAAAAATAGCAAGAAATGATAGCCACAATGGCAAGCGCCCACATATTTGGTACCAGCCTGACCATAGTACCACCCAGTAACAAAACTACCAGGAGCTTTGTTACTGGGTTTGGATTGGCGATCTTTTGTAGGAACGCTCTCATTAAACAATTCCTGCTTTTTCAAAGTGCTTCTTGAGGAAGAACTTTCCAATGTAGGCACCTGCAATACCGCAAACAAATGCTGATGCATAGACCAGAGCCATATTTGGCCAGGTAACAAGCATGAACAAAGCGTTGGTATACTCTGCACCCATCGCTTGAGAAAGCAAGTCCACAATGCTAGGAATTAAAAGAATCTGCATTAAAGAGCCAGCAGGCCACATGCTGTAAATAGCATAGGCAAGCATGTTGTACTTGAAAGACTTGTAGTTACCTTGACGACGAATAAACTCAGCAATAAGCGCCAAAAGAGCTGACAGGCCAAGGAAAAGAATCGTATGGCCTGCTATAAAGCCGATAAGAGCAGGAAGCGTACCAAAAATGAAGAACGCCCATGGCTTTTGTTCCTTTGCCATGAATAGCATTACAATAACGCCTCCCACAACAGCAAATACTGCGGGGAACACCAAGTACAAAATGGGAACGAGTCCAATCATGCCCACTGCATAGTAGACAATAAATGATAGCAAAAACACCAATGGTGACCAGGTCCTTGACCTTTAGTTTTTGCGTATCCATATATAAACACTCCTTAATAGCTGAATGTTTCAGCCAGTTGAGACTTTTGTATCAGGTTTTGATATATCGCTGACGTAGACATCAGTTCTTGATGGCTCCCCACGCTTTCAACGTGACCATCATCTAACACAACGATCTTGTTAACGTTTTCCACCGATTTCAAACGATGAGAAATAACAATAACCGTCTTGTTCTGAATGAGCTTATTCAAGCTATCCTGAATCTTCTGCTCATTTTCAACGTCTAAGCTTGCCGCAATTTCATCAAGAATCAAAATTGGCGCATTCTTTAAGAAGGCACGAGCAATAGACAAACGCTGACGTTCTCCGCCTGAGAGTTCTGCGCCATTCTCGCCAATAGAGGTATCAAAACCTTCGGGCATTTTATCGATAAATTCAATGCAGTTGGCAAGCTGTGCTGCTTCAATCACCTCCTCATCTGTTGCGTCTGGCCTACCAATACGAATGTTTTCCATGACGGAGGTATTAAAGAGGATGACATCCTGAAACACAATGGACGTCTTATCAAACAAAGAATCTGTGCTGATAGCTTTGATATCTTGGCCGTCAATGCAAATTGAGCCCGCGTCATAGTCATACAAACGAGAAATAAGCTTAAGCAGCGTACTCTTACCACAGCCGGATGCACCCACAAGCGCTGTGACTTCGCCCTGCTTGGCGGTAAATGAGACATCCTTCAAAACGGGCGTGTCCTCGTCATAGGCAAAAGAAACGTGGTTGAGCTCAATATCAAACGAGCTCAAATCTACATCCTGACCCTCTTGCAAAACTGCCTCTTTAATCTCTTTAATGCGAGCAACAGGAGCTGCTACATAAAGAATTTCCATGAAGCCTTCGCTTGAAACATCAACCACTTCTTTAATCTTCATGGCAGCAAGTACATAGCCCAGCAGATACAAGATGTTGATCTGGCCACCAATAAGGAGCTGTGTGCCCACTGCCAGGACAACACCAAGACTTATAAACGAGAAGAGAGAAGAAGTAGAGAGCGCGATAATGGCTTTAGTCTCACTAGCCAAATGGACCTTCTCGCTATACTCCATCTGGGCATTAAGCTCAGACTGGATCTTTTGCGATAGGTTATATCCCTTAATTTCCTGGTGCATTTCAATGACTTCTTGGAATTTTTCCGAATTATCCCTCAGCACCTGATGGTATTGGGCGTTTCCAGAAACTATTTGATCTTGAAATATCACGAGCACAAGGACGCGCAAAAGAGCTGGAACGATAACAGCAAGCCCCATCCACACATTTCCTGAGAGCAGCATAAACCCTATAACAGGAATAAAAAGATAGAATGCATATATCTTAGGAATTGAATGGCTCATGGCATGTTCAATAGTTGCAACATCTTGCATGATGGATTGGGCAAGATCTGACAGATCGTGCTTGGAAAAATAACTCAAGGGCAGATTGGCCAGTGTCTTTGCGATATCAATGCGCAAATTAGCGCTTTCCCTATACGAGGCATTAAACATAGCGTCATATTCAAAATAGAGTGCAATAAACAACAGCGCCAAAGCCACCACGGCAATGCCAATATACTCCCAGGTACTTGACACGTTTCCTAAAATGAGCTGATTGCCTAAAAGCATAAGAAGGCACACTGGAGCCAAAAGAAGACAATACACTATGAATGACAGCTTAATAGCATGGAGCGTCCCTTTTACGCCCTCATCTGTGAGCTGAAATTTCTTTTTAAGATGCTCTCTCATATCCTACAACCTCCAATCGTTGGTTGTGTTATAGAGTTCAACCAGCTGTTTATACGTACTATCCTGTGCCATAAGCTCAGCATGGCTACCACGCTCAACAAGAGCACCCTGTTCAAGGACGATGATTTCATCGACATCCTGGATGCTCGACAGGCGGTGAGCAATCATAATGACGGTCTTATCTTTCATCAAGTTCTTAAACGATTGCTGGAGCTTGTATTCGTTATCTGCATCAATAGCAGCTGATGCCTCATCCATGACTACAATAGGGGAATTTTTAAGCATGGCACGGGCAATGGCAATGCGCTGTTTTTCTCCACCAGAGAGATAAACACCCTTAGACCCAATAAGCGTACGCTCTCTCTCGGGGAATTTATCGAGAATATCGTCACAGCCGGCAAGATAAAGCGCCTGCATAACTTCATCGTGCGTGGCATGCTTCTTTGCCAGGGCAACGTTGTCATAAATCGACAGCTTAAAAAGCTTGGGATCTTGGAAGACAAACGAAACAGCCTCTGTCATTGTCTCTTCTGTGTAGGACTCAATGCTCTTTCCACCAATCTTGATGGCACCAGAATCAACCTTATAGAAGCCGCTCAAAAGCTTTGCAATGGTAGACTTACCAGAACCGGACGATCCTACCAGTGCATAGGTTTTCCCTTGTTCTAGCGAGAAGGATAGATCAGAAAAGACGCTTTTCTCGCCATAGGAAAATGAAACTTGATCAAAGGCAATGTCGTAGGAAGAAAACGCGGTCTCTGTGCCAAAGGAGAGCTTGTCCTCAAACATTTCTGCGTAAAGCTTCTCAAGGGTGTCGAGTGCATAGGTTGCCTCAAAGATATACTGGCTTGCATACATAATTCTCATGCAACACACCGAGATGATGCCGGACAAGAAGAGCAGCATAATGAGGTCAACCATCAGAAAGACGGGATCAGAAAACACCGATAAAAACAGGACAACTGGAATAATGACAATTGCAGCAATCCCATAAAAGAGCCACTGATAGGTCACATACGGAATCTGACAACTTTGCGCGTAGGCATAGGCATATTTTGCATAGTTTTGTATTGCTTCGTAGAGCGCCTTGAAGGACTTTACGTCAGCCTTAAAAATCTTGATAACCTGGATACCTCGGACGTATTCAACGGTTTCACCACTCAGCTTCTGCAGGGCGTCCTGATAGATTTGCATGAAGCTGGTTTCTCCACCCATCATTTTTGCCATCAGGCCCACGCCCAGCGCCGTCATGACAAGAAGTGCTACAAAGAGCTTCCAGTCTATGATGAAGCTGATGATAAACACGCAGATGGGAGTAAGGAACGCCTGTCCCATATCGGGAATCATATGCGCTACAGAGGTATGCGTCTTAACGGCATTATCGTCAATGGTTTTACGCACCACGCCAGATTGATGGGTATCAAAAAACCTAAAGCTAGCCTTACTGATGCCATCAATGCCCTTTTTCCTAAGGTTGGTCTCAAGACGAAAACCAAGCATGTGTGAAAACAAGCCGGACAGGAAGTAGAGAACACCTCCAAGCGTAAGGACTACCATAGTCGTAAGAGCAAGATTTCGTGCTTGTGTGAGGTTCTGTGTCGCCAACAGCTCAACCAGAATTCGGTATACAAAAAAGTATCCGACAACAATCATAAGTGCTGATACGCCGGAAAAGAGGACTGCTAAATACCCCTTCCACTTGGATTTGGGGACATATGCAAACATCCGCTTATATATGTTCATATCGCCTACTTTCTCCTGTCTATTACAATGCCGCGATGCCATCTTTGGCATGTAGTGTTTATTGCTTGGCTGGCGCCATTAGCGCAGCAAGACCAGCCAAAAGCTGTGGACTATTCTTTTTGAAGCTGTCTCTCCCTCCAAGAACTACCGCTCCGAGAATGAATGAATTGATAAGGTACGTTTGAAAGTCAAAAAACTCATCGGAGTGCATTGCATCAGCACCATGCCCCATAGTTTTGGACAGTCCTTCTCGCGTCTTTTCCTGAAGCTCCTTAAACAACGCTTCAAGCTTGGGGTTATCTCTTTTGGCAAGCAAAAATTGAACATAGATTTCCATCGAAGGAGTATCATCAATAATCTTTTTGTACATCTGCCACACCATAAACTCGTCTTCTTTACCCTCGACAAGGTCATCCATGGTGCTTTTTATGACATCATTTCTATAGTCAATACCATCCAGCATGATGTCGTACAAAATGTCCGTGGTACTTTTGTAATAGTGGTATACGCCACCTTTTGAAAGCGTGGTTCTTGCAATCACGTCCTCCATAGTGGTGTGTATAAAATTCTTCTCGATAAAAACTTGGGCGGCAGCCTGTTTAATTTCCTTTTTTCTATCCTGTGGATTTAAACGTTCTTTTGCAACCATACCAAGTTCTCTCTTTTACCATCCAGCACTCGTTACTTTCCCACCATACCGACGCATACGTCGATAAAAACTAATTATATAGTTAACTGGAGCTAACTATAGGAAAAACAAATTTGTTGTATTCAAAAACAGCAAATGGCGGCAAATGAACGGTAAACGAGAAGAAAACCTGGCTTCCCATGGCTGATTTTATCGCTTGGGTCTTATGCGGCGCTGTTGGTCAAGATATCACTCTTGCTTCTCGGACCGCCGTTCTCGACATCAATAGTCTTGAAATATCGGCTGAAATTTTGGACTATTTTGATCTGCCTCATACACTTTTTCCACCTCTTGTCAAAAGCGGAACTTTCAGAGGCGTCATTAAGGACTCAATCGCTCGGACCACCGGCATATCCTCCAACTGCCAAATTGCAGTAACCGGACATGACCACATGTCTGGCTCAATTGCTTGTCTGCTTCAGCCAGATACAGAACTACTCAATTCCACCGGTACATCCGAGGGCATTTTAGCTGTTGCAGAAAAGCCAAAAATCGGCAGCCATCAACATGAATATCAGATTACTAATGGCATGTATCTTAATGATGGCACATATTCTCTGTATGCGTCATTGCCTGCTGCGGGATTGTCATTTGAATGGGCTCTTGATATGCTCGACATTCCTCTAGATGTATTTAATCAAACTATTCTTCCACAGTTACGTGATGTCTATCTGAGCAAGAACTTTACTCTTCCCAATGAAATCTTTATCCCCCACCTTCGTGGTAGCGGACCCCCAGTACGATCAAGCAAAGCTCAGGGGGTGTTCTATGGCCTTACCGAGAATACACGCCGCACCGATCTCCTATTTGCTATACACCTTGGTATAGCATGCGAACTATATGGGCTGTATTCTCATATGGCACTCTCTGGCTATGAAACTATTAAAGTTATTGGACCAGCTATCAAAAATCCTTTATGGATGCAACTGAAAGCTGATATTCTCGATAAGAAAATAGTAGGCTGTGATCTTACGGAAGCCGTAGCATGTGGATCCATTATCACCACAGCACGACGTAACAAGCTTGATGCCTATTGTAATTTCAAAACCGTTGTTTATACACCAAACAAAGACAGATCTCACAGGCTTAGATTGTTTTATAACTACAGGTATAAGCCACTTACAGAAGCTATCCACGGCTTTGAAAAGAGTTTATTTGACGATTAAAACATCGTGTTAGCTTACTTGGTAAAGCAACAAATCAGACTGGAACACCACACATACGGAACCGTTGCAAAACGACACGCTCAGCAGCCAACATATACATAATTCAAACAAATTCATTCATATGTTGCGTGCGTTCACCCGCAAATTTCTACCACACAGCGCAAATACTATACAGATTATTTGAAGGTCAAAGTATTGGCCTAATCTCCTGATTGAAAGACAACAGAAACATTAATCGCACTACAAAATCGTATAGAACGACAAAACTGAACGATGGAACTGCAAAGCACTTTTCTTTTATCGCCAGCATTAAGCATGCTTAACAAAGGAGCCTTTCATGTCCACCAGCACTACCGCTGACACTAGTACTACCAGCACAAATACAATCACCAGCAGCGCAAACGACAACGGCACAACCGCTGCCGACAACAACTTTTTTGATGCCATCATTATTGGAGGCGGTCCTGCCGGACTTACTGCCGCTATTTATCTTGCTCGCTCACGTTACCGAATTTTGCTCGTTGAGAAAAAAGAGTTTGGTGGCCAGATTAACATCACGGAAGAGGTCATTAACTACCCCGGCATCGAGCGCACCAGCGGTCGAGAGCTTACCCGCGCTATGCAAAAACAGGCGAAATCCTTTGGTGCCACCCTGCTCATTGCGGAGGCCACCAGCATAGACGTGCAGGGAGATATCAAAACCGTACACACCACTGCCGGAGACTTTAGAAGCTACGGAGTTCTTCTGACCATTGGCTGTGCGCCGCGCTCCCTTGGCTTCCCCGGGGAGGCAAAGTACAAGGGCTGCGGCGTAACGTACTGTGCTACCTGCGATGGAGCGTCCTTTAAGGACAAGGACATCTTTGTTATTGGCGGTGGGTTTGCCGCGGCCGAGGAAAGCGTCTATCTGGCCCAATTTGCCAAACATGTTCACATCCTCATGGTCACAGATGACTTCACTTGCGCGGCAGCAGCTACCGAGAAAACCCGCGCACATGAAAAGATTTCAATCCATCCCAATACAGAAGTCCTGGAGGTAACGGGTGATGCAGTTCCCCGTCGCTTACTTACCCGTAACACCAAAACAGGTGAATGCAAGGAATACCTCGCTCCAAATGGTGACACCTTTGGCGTATTTATTTTAGCTGGCTACACCCCAGACACTTCACTGGTCAAGGGCGTAGTGGAACTCAACGAGCGCGGATCCATTGTCACAGACAGCAACTGCCGCACCTCCGTTGAGGGCGTTTATGCAGCAGGCGATGTCTGCATCAAAAAGCTCCGTCAGGTAGCTACCGCCGTAGGAGAAGCCGCCCGTGCTGCAACAGATATGGAGCATCACCTACAGCTTATGCAGGACCGCTATACCGCACCTGAACTGGCAATCCTGTAACGACAAGGCCACCAAAAATCGTTTTCGTACCATCACTACCATACAGCTATAACCATATAAGCTGAATCTACCTTATAGCAACTACCTAATACCGATTTGGCTATAGGACTGAGAAACACTGCCGATAAGGTACCGTAAACTATCACTGTTGAGACCACCTTTAAACCAACTCAGGGAGAGGAACATGTTGCTAGACTGGTTATTAGGCAGAGTCAACCTTAAAGGCGAGCCTCAAAAACTTAGTGCTGCTGGTTGGTGCATTCACGTCATAGTCATCTGCCTTATTCTTGCAGTATTTGCCAGTTTGGCCCCCATCCTTCTACCTGTGGTTATTGCAGCTGCTTTCTGATTTTTACTGCGCTATGTCTGGCGCATGCTTGTAGAAAAAGTACCGGATAATAAAGCTATCCAAGGAGGTCTAAAACTTATGCCGCGGCAAAGGAAAATTATTGCTGGTATTGTAAAGTCTTATTCTTGCAATAGTGTTTGTTAGTGCATGCACCAACGCGCACCAAGCTGAACAACTCAAAACTGCTCTCGCAAAAGCTGAAATTGAGCTCAGCGATATCCAGCCTACACCACAAAAAGATGGTACCTCATACGTATTTGAATACAATACAAACACACTGACCGCTTCCGATGTTTTTCGTAGCTCCGATAAGAATGTACAGGCATCCGTAGATGGAAAAATTGATTGCTCAAAGCTTGGTGAGCAAACAATTAGCTATACGCTTTCTAATAATGCTGGTAAACGCACTGGCTCTATCACGTGTGTTGTGAAGGATACACAGGGGCCAACGTGTCAAGTTAAAAAACCAACGGTAAAAATCACTCAGGGCGATACTTTTGATCCTACAAGCAACATAGAGGTAAAAGATCCTGTTGACGGAGCACTTGCTCTTGTTGAACAACAGCCTACGCCAATAAAGACAGACTCTACAAAGACTGCTTATAAAACCGGCTGGTATACCTTAGAAATTACCTCTCCCACTGGTGAAAAAGTAAGCGCTGTCGATACCTCCATCACTGGTTCGTATACAGTTACCATTACAGGCAGTGACAAACATGGCAATAATCTCGTTGGCAGCACCTCTTATACCGTAGTCGTTGAAGAAGCTCCTAAGCCAGTAGAAGAATCTAAGCCTGCCGAGAATACCAATGAAGCAACGGGTACAACAGAGGCCGGTACCTCATCAGTAAGCTAGCCAGAAGAGCAGGCGCAGGATTGGATTGTCAACAAGAAAACAAGGGTGATTCATCAGCCTGGCTGCAGAGATGTAGCACGCATGAAAGAAAGCAATAAACTATACGTGCATGACACCCTACAAAATCTTATCGCCAAAGGTTATAGGCCCTGCCAGCATTGCAACTAGTGCAGCTAGTACTACTCGCTACTCAGTTGGCACGAGCTTTTAGCGTAACCTCTTTTGTATGCCTGGCTGTATTTGCATACCTGGCTACAACCCTACCTCCAGTACACAAAAGTGCCCCTTTGCTGGCCATCCAACAAAGGGGCACCTATCAGAGTTGCTTTCCTTATCGCCGTACTTATCGTCGCGCTTATCGCTGTGCTTATCACTGCGCTAGGCGCTGCGCCAACATCTGCGCTTATGCGGTTTCGGAAGCAACCTCTTGTTTCTTGGCAAAATGCTCTGCAACATAACCTGTAATAAGTGGCGTCAGAATTGCCGTCACAATAACACAGGCAGCAACCTGAGCATTTGCAACTGCAAGAGCTGCTCCGCCATAAACAGCGGGGCTTACCTCGGCCATGGCGGCCGGAGTAAGAGCGTTAGCGCCAGCACAACTAGAGATGCCAACACCTGCAATACCAGTACCGCCTGTTGCACGATCTACAAAGAAGTTAATAAAGCCGCCAACGCATGAACAAATGATACCCAACAAGATGCCAGAAGGACCAGCGTCGATAAGCGCATCAAACTTCATGCCACAACCCATTGAAAAGAAAGTCATAACAATAATGGCAGGAAGGGCACTGGTAAGCATCTTCTTCATGCTGGGGAAGCAATTACCAAGCACAATACCGGTAAGAATTGGTAGAACAGCACCAAGTAAAGACCACCCAAGAGGAGCTTGACCAGCCGCACCAAGGGTAATCATGGTTACTGGAGGACCAACCACTAAGGTAGTAATGGCAACAGCACCCTGCTCGTACTCATTGCCGTAATCAGCCATAAGGCCAGAATACATTGCATTATTGGCACCAGAACAAGCGGCAAGAATAACCATCGCAGACAATCCAAAGAGGTTATCGTTAAACAAGAACAATACCGCAAGCCCTAAGGCAACGCAGAAGATTACCTTAGAGATAATAATAATGGCACCGCGAAGAGCCGCTTTAGGGGCGCTCTTAAATGAAATAGTTGCGCCTACGCAAAGCATAAAAGCACCAACAAGTGCAGCAGTGCCCTTATTGGTCATTGCCAAAGTAAAACTACCCAACGTGGGAAACACGTCGGGAAGAAATGTGTTCATAGCAACGCCAAGCAACAGGGGCACCAAAATGTTTGCACCTGGAATGCGGCCCAAAGCCTTAAAAGGATGATGGATGAAAAGCGGTTCTTTTTCTGCCATAAAGCTCCACCTAGTCCATTACAATGCCGCCGTCGCAATCGCCAATTTCACCATTGACAAAGCTTGCAGCATCAGAAGCAAAGAACAGAATCATTTGGGCAGGCTCAGAAGGCTGAGCGGGACGACCCAGAGGAATAATACTAATAACCTTGTTGTACTTCTCGGGATCATTGGAAAGAGCCGTGGTCATACCAGTGATGGTAAATGAAGGGCAAACCGCGTTACAGGAAATGCCGTATTTGCCACCTTCCTTGGCAATGGCCTTAGTAAAGCCGTTAACTCCAGCCTTGGAGGAAGCATATGCAACGGTACCAAGCAAGCCGCCGCCAATCTTACCGGCAACAGAAGAAACGTTAACGATACGTGCGCCACCACGGTCAATGAAGTGCTGCCACAAAGCGTGTGTCAGGTTGTAGGTACCCGTGAGGTTGGTATTGATGGTCTTTGCCCACTCCTCGTCGTCTACCTCTGCAAAGGGAACGGTGCTTACGCGCCCAGCGCAGTTGATAAGCACGTTAACATCGCCACACTCCTCAAGAATGCGTGCAACCGTTTTCTTAACAGCGTCAGCGTCAGAAATGTCCATAAAGTAGAAGTAGTTGCCCTCGCCAAGATCCTTGACAAACTGCTGGCCCACTTCTTCCTTATCGAATGAGCACACAACAACATGCCCGCCGCCTGCTACAACACCCTTGGAAATCTCTGCACCAATGCCAGAGTTACCACCAGTAACAAGCACAAGCTTGCCTGTAAAATCGAATGTCATGCTCTTCTCCTTTGCAATCGAGCACCAACAAAACTACCTCTCATACTACACTGTCTCAATATGACACGATATGACATTGCATAAATGTTAGTGTAATTTAACTAAAAATGTTACTTTTCTCATATCAATAACGGTAAGAAAAGGGTAACTTTAGGATAAATACTGTTTGTGGATGCAGTACACTACGCATGGTGCTGCACCCCGCAGTACAAGAACACAGCGTTTTTTAGGAGGTACTATGTCTCTCATTGGTAAAGAAATTAGTGATTTTTCTGTCCAGGCATACGTAAACGACGATTTCAAAACTGTTACCAAGGCTGACGTACTTGGTAAGTGGTCTTTGTTCTTCTTCTATCCCGCAGACTTCACCTTTGTTTGCCCCACTGAGCTAGAAGAATTGGCTGAGATTTATGCAGATTTCCAGGCTGAGGGCTGTGAGGTCTACTCCGTGTCCTGTGATACGCACTTTGTCCACAAGGCTTGGCACGAGGAGTCCGAGCGCATTGCTAAGGTCACCTATCCTATGCTGGCTGACCCCGCTCACGTCTTGGCCCAGGACTTTGAGGTTCTTATCGAGAATGACGGTCTGGCAGAGCGCGGTGCCTTTATCGTAGACCCCGAGGGTCGCATCCAGGTATACGAGGTAACCGCTGGTGGTATTGGTCGTAACGCCAAGGAGCTGCTGCGCTTGGTTCAGGCTGCAAAGTTTGTTGCCGAGCACGGTGACCAGGTATGCCCCGCTAAGTGGCAGCCCGGTGGCGAGACCCTTAAGCCCAGCCTTGATTTGGTAGGCATGCTGTAAGCCTTACTAGATCCGTGCGCGCCTAAGGGCACGCACTTACGACGAGCACGCTTGAGGCTGCGTGCAGCCACACGTTTACTTCCCTCATCCGGGAACATTGCTCAAAGCCCGGTGCTGGTGCGCCGGGCTTTTTATCGTCATTGCAAAGGAGACTCCATGACACAATCCTCCGCGGATGCCACTGCTACCGCACCCGCTGCAGTATCTACAGACATCATGTACGACGCCGTTATTGTCGGCGGAGGCGTTGCTGGCCTTACCGCAGCAATCTATCTGGCTCGTGCACGCTACCGCGTCTTGGTTATCGAGAAGGACGAGTTTGGCGGCCAGATTAACATCACAGAAGAGATCGTTAACTACCCCGGCATTGGCCGCACTTCGGGACGCGCGCTCACCAAAACCATGCGTGAGCAGGCACAGGCTTTTGGCGCCGAACTCAAGCTCGCAGAAGCTACCGGTTTTGAGGCAGAGGGTGACATCAAGACTGTCCATACAAGCGCCGGTGATTTTTCTTGCTTTGGTATCCTGCTGGCTCTTGGTTGCAAGCCGCGCGAAATTGGCTTTACGGGTGAATCCCAGTTTAAGGGTCATGGCGTTGCATACTGTGCTACCTGCGACGGAGAGTTCTTCACGGGCAAGGATGTCTTTGTGGTAGGAGGCGGTTTTGCCGCAGCCGAGGAAAGCGTCTTCTTGACCAAGTATGCCAAGCATGTTCACATCCTCATGATTACCGATGACTTTACCTGCGCTCAAGCCTCTACAGAGGCGGCGCGCGCTAACGATAAGATCACCATCCACACCAATACCGAAGTCGTTGAGCTTACTGGTGATTCCATGCCTCGCTCACTTACCTATCGCAACATGAAAACAGGTGAGCTCACCCACTACCAGGCACCCGAAGGTGATGCCTTTGGTGTGTTTGTTCTAGCAGGATACACTCCCGCAACGGGCCTTATTAAGGATATTGTTGAGCTTGATCCTCGCGGCAACATCATTACCAACAAGCAGTGCCAAACCTCTGCACCAGGCATTTATGCTGCGGGCGATGTATGCGTAAAGGATCTGCGTCAGGTAACAACCGCTGTGGGCGAAGCCGCAGGTGCCGCCACCCAAATGGAACACCACTTGGCAGCTATGCAGCACAAGACAGGCATTGTACCCCAGCGTCCTACCCAAAACACCAATCAGTCGCAACAAGCAGCTACCGAGAAACCCGGTGCAGATACAGACTCTGCTACGACTGACGCACATGACACAAGCTCCACGCTTTTCTCGGCAGACATGGTAGCCCAGCTCAATGCGGTATTTGCCCGTATGGAGAAACCCGTAACGCTCAAGCTAGAGCTGGACGACCGACCCATTTCTGCAGAGCTCGACGCCTACTGCTCTGAGCTGGCGTCGCTAAGCGATAAGATTCGCGTAGAGCGCACGACCGTCCAAAGCACAGCAGGTCAGGACGGTGCTGATGGCGCTACCGGCACTACCAGCGATACAAACAACACTGACGCGCCCTGCGTTCACGTGTGCACGGCTGAAGGTGCAGACTCTGGACTTGCCTTCCATGGTGTGCCAGGCGGACACGAGTTTACCCCGTTTGTACTGGGAATCTATAACGTGAGTGGGCCAGGCCAGGCTCTGCCCGAGGCTACACGCGCGGCTATTCAGGAGCTGGCGACCCCCACAAAGATCCAGGTGCTCACCTCGCTCACCTGTACGATGTGCCCCGACACCGTAAGTGCAGCTCAGCGCATTGCATCGCTTAATTCTAACGTCACAGCGCACGTATATGATGCGGGTCACTTCCCCGCGCTCAAAGATCGCTACAACGTTATGAGCGTGCCGTGCATCATCATTAACGATGGCGAGAAGGTTGAATTTGGTCGTAAAAATATTGACGAGATGCTCGATCTGATTAGGTAAGTCGTCTCAGCCGTCCTATCTTAGGGACATTCAATCCGAACTTGTCTCCAACAAATCTAGTGCAGCCAGTACAATGTCTTTTGTACTGGCTGCATTTTTGTTTGTTCACATTTTTTAGCTGTATTTAATAATCCGTTGGCCGATTTTTATTTTTTTTCCTTGAATACCCCCCCCCCCGTATTTTTTAACGTAGTTAGCAATGGCATTCATCAACTCGTAGGAGGAAAATCATGGCCGATGAGAAGAAAAAGAGTGGCAAGCTTAAGTTTATTGTCATTGTCGTAGTAGCCATAGTTGCTATTGGCGCAATTGTCGGAGGACAAGGTAACAAATCCTCTGATGCTGGAAATACCTCTTCTGAGCAAGCTGCAACTACACAAGCTCAAACAGAGCAGAAGGAAAAATATAGCATTAGCGATGAAACGGTTACATCCGATAGCTACTCATGGAAGATGAGCGGTATTCTTACTAATAACACCGACTCAGAAGCACACTATGTTCAAGTCAGCTATGTCCTCTACGATAAAGACGGAAATCAAATTGGCACAGCTCTTGCCAACACAAATAACCTCAAGGGTGGCGGCACATGGAAGTTTGAAGCAGTTGGATTTGGCATCAAACCTGATGAAGTTGATCACTATGAAATTGGTGATGTAGCCGGCTTTTAGCCCTTGCAAGTTATTTACCAGTTGACCTTAAAATAGCAGCTGCCCCTAAAAGAGAGGCAGCTGCTTGTTGTACATACACGCAAGCTAGAAGCACTAACGGGTTTTCATAGAGTTTCTCGCTAGCTATTTTTACGTATAATCCAGTAGACCACTACATACGTAGCAAATATCAGTCCAAAAATGATCGATATAACTTGCGCAATAAGTTCTTGTCCCATCAGACTAGAAACGATCATGCCAATAGCTAATCCTACTGCGATAATAACAAATGTTTTTGATTGAGCACGCTCCATCAGCATAAGGTTACGTTCATCATGGCTGACAACATCCTGGTTGTTGGCATACGCACTATCTGTTTGACGCCGAAATAACTGATATGCGCTGATGCAACCAACAACAATACAGCCACAGCCTGCGCCAAGCAAGGAGCTATTGTGAACCGCAAAATTGAATACACCTATGAGCACTGCACCCGCCGCAAACAGAAGGACAGTACTCAAAAACTGCCTTTTGATATTCATTAGTTGTCCTCCTCAAAGATGAAGACGTCCTCAATACGCAGGCCAAACACACGCGCAATCTTATGCGCCAACCCAATCGACGGATCGTATTTGCCTTTTTCTAGTGAGATAATCGTCTGCCTCGTCACTTGAACCTTTTGTGCCAATCCCTGTTGAGTAAGTCCATGCTTTTGTCTGAGAGAAACGATCCTATTTTCCATTACGCCTCCCTGTAAACCACTTGCCGAAGAACACTGCAAACAGCGCTCTTGCGTTTGCCCGTTTGTCCGATTACTACTTTTTGTCGCACTGCTCTAGAGCTATATGTAAAGCGTCCTTTACATACTTGTTGAAGATAGTATTACCCTGTCTGACATAAATGTCAAGCAAACTTTACCTGTATTGAGAAGATTTGTCTCTACTGAGGAGTTTTGTCTCTGCTGAGAGGATTTATCACTGTTAAGAAGCTTTGTCTCTATCGAGAAGACCTACGCATACCTGCCGACAATCGCTTTGAGCCAGTCGGCGTATGACGTACGCAATGACGCGGGTTTCTCGACAGTCACCTTTGTGCCCAGCGTAGCAAGCCAGCCGTAAAAGACGGGACTCTCCTTAACTGCTACGGTTACTCGAGCAGCAGCGCCATCATCTATAGGAACGGCCGATACATCCGCCCCAAAACGGTCGATTAGTACATTCATCACGTCTGCATCTACGCGCAGCGTTGCCATCACCCGTTTGCCATCATACATGCTAAATGCACATTTACCCACTTCATCTGGGTCATATGAGCGAATGACATCGTTGCACTGTGTCTCCTGATCGCAGATGGTAATGCAGTCCATGCGATCCACTCGATAATTGCGAATCTGCTCATCCGTATCACTGTACGCAACCAAATAATAATTGCCATCAGAATAGGTGAGGTTGACAGGCGTCACCACATGCGCCGCGCCGTCTTTACGAGCCACACGCTTTTTTGTCGCGTTATACATAAAATAATGGAATGAAACTTCACGCTTACGTGCAATTGCCTCTTGGAGTTTATCGACCACAATAAAATCTGACTGTGTTTGCATTTTGGGACGACCATGCACATGTACCTGCTTGTTAAGCTTGTTTTGCTCATGACTTGACGCCATCTGCTTAATGGATTTTACCAGTGCACGAGAGCTGCCTTCCGATAAAAACCTGCTTGACTGCACCGCATCTATAAGCAGCATAAGCTGACTAATTTCAAAATCACGCTCCGCCAATGCGTAGGAAACAGGCTGTGTGGGAAGCTTGCGAATATCCCAACCAAAGTCCGTAAGTACACTAATATCTGCATAAATACTTTTGCGCTCGGAAGAAATGCCGCACTCCTCCAGGCGCTCAATGATCTGCGGCATGGTCAGTCCATGGTCTGGGTCGGTCTCCGTCTGTAAAATGCGCATAACATGCAGCAATTTAAGCTTCTGATTGTTCTTTGCAGACATTACAACCCCCCAAACGCTTTTAACTGTCCCAATAGTAGCCCAGCTAAATCCAAGTATTGGGGTGTTAAACGCCAGTATTCCGCCAGCGGTACTAGCGAAATGAGCAGTCCAACACGTGGTCATTTATCAGGCCAATACCCTGAATATATGAGTACGCAATAACGGGGCCTACAAATTTAAATCCACGCTTTTTGAGATCCTTGCTTACCGCCTCAGAAAGCTCACTGCTTGCCGGCATATCCTTCTCGGATACCAGCTGATGGTCGATCTGTTGCCCGCTCACAAAACTCCAAATATAGGCATCGAAGCTGCCATATTCCTTTTGCACACGCAAAAATGCTTGAGCGTTTTCCACCATCGCACGAATTTTACGAACGCTGCGAATCATCGCGGGATTATCGAGAAGTTCCTGGATCTTGGCTTCATCATAGAGCGCTACTTGTGTCGGTCGCAGTCCATCGCATGCCTCACGAATTCCGGTCTCTCGCTTAAGAATCAAGTTCCACGACAGGCCTGCTTGCATTCCTTCCAACACAAGCATGGCAAACAGTTCATCATCGTCATGGACGGGCTTACACCAGCGCTCATCATGATAGGCCCGAGAATACTCATCGTAATTGCCCCACCCACAACGATACATCGGCTTATCCATGTCAACCTCATCCACGAGCAACGGCTTCCAACACTTCAATAATGTCTTGCTTGTTCCACATAACCGGAACTGGATAGGTGGGGTTTCCTTCTGCAAGTGCACGCGTGGCTATCAAGTCAAAGTCCTTCTTAGCAAGCTGATCCAAAGACCGCGGAATACCAAGCTGCTTGTTAAGCTGCTCTAACGCCTTAATGAAGGCCTCGGCATTTTGTTTGGCAGACGCATCTGCTTGCGCCACGCCCGCACACTGAGCCAACTTCGCAAGTGAATCATATGCGGCGAGGCCATATTTTTGCAGCACCTGAGGCATAAGTATCGCATTGATATACCCATGCGGCAGTCCATACAACGCGCCAAGTGCATGAGAGATAGCATGGACATACCCCACGTAGTTGTGTGTAATGGCATACCCCGCATCGTACGATGCTTCAAGCAGCTCTGTTCGTGCATGCAAATCCTGCCCATTCTCATATGCTTGCGGTAAATTTGCAAAAATCGCCTGTACTGCTCGGCATGCTGCACGCTTGGTCTTTGGCTGAGCAAATTTGTTGGTATATGCTTCTACCGCATGGGACAGAGCATCAATCCCGGTATACGCCGTGAGCTTTGCAGGCATGCTAAGCGTGAGCTGAGGATCTAAAAGCGCCACATCGGGAACCAAATGCAGGTCATTGACCGGATGTTTAAAATGACTACCTGTGCCCGTGCCTGCGTCTACATGAGAGTCTGTTTGTGCACGTGCATCGGCAGTCGTTTTTGTGCTTGTAATCACCGCACCAGCCGTTACCTCAGATCCCGTTCCCGCTGTTGTAGGAACGGCAATAAAATAGGGCAGGCTCTTTTTTACCTGCATGGATCCAGAAATATCTGCTACGGACTTTCCGGGATTTACCACAAGCGCACCAGCAATCTTTGCACAGTCAATAACCGAACCACCGCCAATAGCTAAAAGTGCCTGGCAGGTATGATGCACATACTGTTGAGCGCAAAGCAGAGCACTTTCGTCCGTTGGATCAGGCGGCACATCGCTAAAGATATGAACAGCTATGTTTTGAGCTGCCAAGCCATCCAGCAGCTCAGTAAGCATGCCGCGCTTAAGCATTCCGGGGGCGGTAACCAACAAAATAGTGTGCACGTCTTTTTGTACCAGCAAATCTATACTTTTAAGTAAAGAGCCGGGGCCAGAAATCTTTTGTTGCGTATCTGGAAGCATGCCCATAAATACACTAAAAAAGAACTGCCGAACACGTGAACCCACCTGTGTTTTCATGAAATTGACGACCTCTCACCTATAGCGTTTCTCGCCTGCACACCTATGTTTCTTTCTGACATGCATATACCCTTATAATGGGACAATTAAAGAAGTGGTTCAATTCAAACACCGCGAGTCATCTTGTCGGAAGCGCGTCATTTTGCCGGGAGTTTGTTTTGATGTCCGCGATTAACTTGTTTGACCGTAAGGTTGTTTGACCGTAAGGTTGTTTGACCGTAAGGAGAGCTTACGCATGATACGCAAAGTTCTAAAGACGCTTGGCATACTTGTTTGCGCCATTGTTCTAGCCGCTCTTGCTTTTATCGGCTGGCTTTCTATCACCGAGTTCAAGCCTGCAGACACAGAGGCTGTTACCGTGGAGGGCAATGCCGGTGATGCTGGCAGCACCATTTCTAAAGACAAGGCATTCAGCATTGTGAGCTGGAATATTGGCTATGGTGGACTTTCCAAAGAGGCGGACTTCTTTATGGACGGCGGGAAAAACGTCACCAGTGTCTCAAAGGATGGCGTTCAATCCAACATTACCCACATCAAAAGCACCCTACAGTCACTAAACCCAGACTTTGTGTTTTTACAGGAAGTGGACGCCAATTCCAACCGCTCCTACGGCATCAACGAGGAGAAGGATCTCCAAACCGCATTCCCCGATGGTTGGACGTATGCATTTGCTCGCAACTTCCAGGTAGGCTTTGTGCCCTACCCCCTACCTCCCATTGGTCATGTAGAGAGTGGCATTCAAACACTAGCAAGCGCCCAACCCCGCGAGGCTGAACGCATTCAGCTTCCCATTCCCTTCAAATGGCCAGTGAGCATGAGCAATCTCAAGCGTTGTTTGCTTGTTGAACGCTTTCCCATACAGGGCAGTACTGCCGAACTCGTTTTGATTAACCTCCATTTAGAGGCCTACGATGAAGGCGAAGGCAAAGCCGCCCAAACTGCTCAGCTTGCAAACCTTATGAAGCAGGAGCGTGCAAAAGGCAATTATGTCATTGCTGGTGGTGACCTCAATCAATCCTTTAGCAATATAGATACCAGTGCGTATCCCGCCCGAGGCAGTAAGCTCTGGCAAGCAGGCATGCTGGATACCAGTCAGTTTAGTGATGGTTTTACTGCTGTTATGGATACCACCACCCCAAGCTGTCGTTCACTTGACCGCCCTTACGACGCTAACGATAAGAACTTCCAGTTTTATATGATCGACGGCTTTATTGTGTCTGATAATGTGCAAATTGATACGGTAAAGACCATTGATACCGGTTTTGAATACACGGATCATAACCCTGTAAAACTGACAGTTAGTTTGAAGTAGGCGCCGGTATGATAGCCACGAACCTGAGATTTTATTTGCTCAACCTTAGTTTGCTACAGCTTGTTTTATGACTTCTGCAGCTCTTTAAGCTCCTGGTAAACAGCAATCAAATTGGTAGCTAAGATCTTGACGGTTTCAGCACTTGCCATTTGATCTTCTGCATGAAGCAAAATAAGTGGAGCAACGGGATCACGATCGCCCGCAGCGTCTGCCTGTAACAGCTTCATATGAACAGAATGACCCCTGTTGTAATTGTCATCACCTTCGCGGATCAATGATTCAGCGCCTTCAAAATCACCCTCTTTTGCCTTGGCAATCGAGCCTACATAGCTAGACTTAGCAGCACCCACATACCCAATGATCTCAAAACAGGTAAGTTGCAAAGCCTCGAGATCTTCTGCTGTCATGGCTACTCCCCCATCAGTTTTAAAGCAAAATCATTAATACCGCTTGCATTCATGCGGCCATAATCAAGCATGGAAATAACCTCTACGGGAATATCTGTGGCCTTCTCAAAATCGCCCTTGGTATAACCAATCTGTGGGCCAAGCAGGATGACATCAGCCTCTAGATGATCCATTGCCTCATTAAGTGGACGAGCCTCAATCAATACATCAAGGTTTCGATCCGTTGCATCCTTTTGCATCTTTTGCACTAGCAGGCTGGTGGACATCCCAGCATTGCAGCACAACAAAATCTTTTTCATAGGTGGCTTCCTTTCTCGCCTGCGGATGCTTTTATCGCTGTTTATATACCGTTCATACAAAAGGTAGAACAAAAAGGAATACAAAGAAAGACGCTGGACGTCTTTAGAGGCAACATCCAGCGCCACAAAGATGAGTTCTTTTATGCCTCATTGGCTTCGGCAAGCTGCTCTTGCTGAACAGTTGCGCGCTCAGAAATCTTCATAAAGGGCAGGTAGATTGCCATGCCAATAATAATCTCGAGCACTTGCCAAACGGCAGCACGCCAGTCGAACCCAGTAGCCAGCAGAGCAGAAAGCACGGGAGGCGTAGTCCAGGGCACCTGAGCAATGCAAGGGCTGATGATGCCTGCACAGGTAAGACCATACGTAATGCCAATAAACAGATCTGGAATGATAACAAACGGGATCATGAGCGCAATGTTGTAAACAATGGGGTACCCGTAAATAACTGGCTCGTTAATATTAAAGATGCCAGGCAAAATAGACATTGCTGCCACAGTCTTACTGGTCTTTGACTTAGAGAAGAAGAACGTATCCAGCAGAAGCATAAAGGTGCAGCCTGAACCACCAATAAGAGCAAAGCTGTTGATGATTTGCATGTTCATATAGTGGTCAGGAGCAATGGTTCCACCAGAAGCAAAGGTAGCCATATTGTCCACAATAAGAATGGTAAGAATGGGCTCTACCGTAACGCCCGAGATAGTGGACTGATGAATACCCACGCAGAACAGCAAGTTTGCAAACGTATAGATAACAATAACCGCCCAAGGTCCGGCGTTCATGATGCTCTTAAGCGGAGTGGAAATCCAAGTAGCAATGATGGTAAGCAGGTCAGTTTCGGCGCACACAGCAAGAAGAGCGGAGAGCAAACCAAAAATGGACAGGGTGATAAGCATGGGAATCAATACGTTAAATGAGTTTGATACCGCAGGAGGTACACCCTCACCAAGATTGACCTTGAGCTTCTCGACACCAGATATTTTGATAAAGATAACTACCGCAAGCAGACCAATGATGATAGCGCCAAATAAACCATTGGTGCCGGTGTTGCTGGTAGAAAGAGCACCGGTTACTTGTCTGTCTCATTTAGCTTTTTTTAATTTCTTTTCAGGCAGTTCTATCACCACTCTTCACGAGCTCCAGGGTGTAAATTCGCCCTTGGTTTCTTGCGTTGGAGCACAAAAGACTTCTTTGTGACGCAATCATATTTGCGCTAGGGCGCATATTAACAACTAATGCTTGCGTCGCACCACAACCAGAGAGCGGTTTTCACGGCGTTTTTGACTACCCACGAAAAATTTTTGACGATAAAATGTCGGCCAGGTTGGCAACCAGATATCGATCAAAATAAAACCCTGACCTGTTTTCGCAGGTCAGGGCTTTGATTTTGGTCGCGGGGGCCGGATTTGAACCAACGACCTTCGGGTTATGAGCCCGACGAGCTACCAGACTGCTCCACCCCGCACTATAAGAGCGCCAAAGCGCAATTGATAATATTATGCGCTCACCCTTCTTTTGTCAATAATAGCTGGCAAAACATGACGAAATTATGAATACCTATAAGGGAACCTCTCTTTGTCCCGCGTCAATGAGAAGCGCTTACTTGATAAATCATTTAGAAATTAGCTACTTAAATAACAGCGCCATTGCGTCTTCGCTTTATTTTGTTAGTTCTAAGCTAGTTATTTGTTTAATTCTGAGTTTATCCAAAGCTCTATGCTGTTAGGGTTAACGAAGTCCGTATCAAGGAATGTCAGACGCTACGCGGAAGACGTAAAACCATCAATAAAAAAAGACTAGCGGCAACTAGTCTTTTTTACGATCTGCGCCGCCCGTACCCTGTTTACAAACAACGGGCTTCGTTAGTACTGTTATACTCATTTTTGAGCAGATTTATTCAGTGCTTGTCTCTTTACATTTTCTTCGATGAACTTATAGCAAGACTCTCAAGCATAAAGAGGCCGTCGAAAAACATCCAACGACCTCTTTATAGAGTCCATAGAGCTACTTTTGCTAATCGTTTACCCATACACGAGTGGCACCAGTTATCTGTACTCTTTATTTATAGACCTCAATCCTACCAAGAGATAGCTTGTATGCTATTGCATTTTGATTTTGCTTAAGAGAATTTCTGCAAATGCCAGTTCGTCTATCTGCCCTGTTGCAGCACCTTCTATACATTCATACAGTTCGTCATCATTAATACATAAGGTACACTTACCATTTGAATAATATGCAATCATAGCAGGCGGCACCATGGATGCAGTGCGCTTGTTGCCATCAGCAAAGGCATGATCTTTTGCTAAGCGGACGCAAAAAGATGCTATTTGATTAATCGCTGTTGCATATCGTTTATCAAAGCAGGGCACACAAAAGACGCTATAAGCTGCTGAGCTAACAGCGTCTTCTTCATTTTCTCGATGTGCGTTATAGGTTAAAAAGTCTGTGCTTGCCAATACTTCATCATGTAGTTGCAATACTGATTCAACGACTGCATCAAGCTCTTCTTGATCAAAAACAAGTCGTTTGGTAAAGATATCCATATTAGCTCGTAGCAAGACGCTCAAGCACGTTAGCGTAACGCTTGACCGAGCGACTCATTGCTGCACTTAGCGAGTGAGCAATATCAGGCATGTCAACACCATCGGAAGAGGCAAGGATATCGCTATCAGTTATAGCTTTACTATGGCCATAGACTTTAATCCAAGCACCACCATCACGATGAGAAAACTTCATAATATCAATAGCCGTTAAAGACCCGTATGCGCTCCAAATGCGTTGTATGTACTTAAACGCATCTTTTGGTGGCATATATGTTGGTGTATCTATTTTCTGAGAACGATAACGAGAGAAAGCACTATACACCTCAGGAATAACAGCGCCATACTGCCATGCTTCTATTTCATCATCAAAAAGGGTGACGCCATCGCGCAGGGCAGTAGCGTAGGCAAAATACACAAGCTTATTCAGTTTCATATTTGTAATAAAGCCATCGTCTGCATGCGAAACGATAAAGGCGTTTGCAATGTCTAATGCTTTCATAAAGTCACCTCTCAATCATTTATCTTTTAATTAATCATACTAGTGTACCCTTTAGCACCAACATATTTTTGGTATTAAAATGCAAAATGTATATCAAAAAAGAGGTCGTCGAAAAACATCCAACGACCTCTTTACAGCGTTTTGTTTTGCCTCTTCAGAGATGCTGTTTGTCGTTGTTTTGCAAGCGCGATCAAACCCTACGACAGACTCTCCAGCAGCGCACGCATCTCGTGTTGAACACCATGCTCCACGTTTGTCTCGATAACCTTATCGGCAATCTGTTTGATGGCATAACGCGCATTGCCCATCGCGCGAGAATGGCCAACAAAGCTCAGGATCTCGTAGTCGTTCATGGCGTCGCCAAATGCCATGACGTCCTCACGTGCAATACCGTGAGCACGCATGACCTGCGCAATTCCGGTTGCCTTAGTCACGCCAAGCTGATTGGCATCAATCCACTTTTTGCCAGAAGGCGTAAAAGCAAACTTGTCTCCCAGCTCGCGAGAAAGCGCATACTGCATGTCCATCAAGTACTCGGCGGTATCACAGTAGATGGATGCCTTGAGAATGTTGACGTTAGGACTCAGTTCATCATAAATGCGGTGGGCATCGGGAAGGTCCTTGTCTATCTCTCGCTCATACACCTCGTAGTCGTCATACAAAAAGGTGTGGGCCCTGTCGGACAAAGCCACATGCAAGCAATCAAAACGACGCACAACCTCAATCAGGCGCAAGAGCGATGCATGACTCATAACCTCACGATCCACGACCTCGCCGTTCACAAAAACTTGCGCTCCATTGGAGGCGACAAAGTCCATGTACTCACGCACGGGTGCAAAAAACTTGCACAGCGTGTCGTACCGACGGCCAGAAGACGCCGCAAAATGCACGCCCTTCTCGCGCAGAGCCATAATCAGGTCAAACGTCTCCGGCGGAACCTCGCTATGCTCATTAAGCAGGGTGCCATCCATGTCAGAGGCAATAAGTTTAATCATGTGCACACCTTTCAACCAACTATGGCTATCTATAAACCAACTATAACCATCTGCAGCCAACTACGAGCGCATAAATTCGGGAAGCATTCCCGTTTTTGCAGCATCTGCAATCTGGTGACAAGCCCGTGCAACTGCATACTCTGAGCTGCTTGCTATATGATACCTGGCAGCCGCTGCAACCTCTGGCACCGCATTGGCAACAGCAACGGAATTTGGCAGCGCACGCATGATGGAAAGATCATTGATACCGTCACCAAAAACCACAATTTCATCCTTGGTGATATGCAGCGCATCCATCAAAATAGGCACGCCGTCAGCTTTAGACCATCCCTTAGGAGCAACGTCAAGCCAGTCCGTATAGGTGTAGAGAAAATCAAGCGTAGGTGCCACTTGCGCCAACCTTTTTTGCATATCCTGCGGGTCTATGCGCTCAGAATCAAACACCACACCTACATTTAAAGTCTGTACCTCAGGGATGGTATCGGTCAAAATGTAGCCACTGGGAAACGCTCCCGGGCTATCGAGTTTGCTCGTGTCTTTGACATGCAAACCAACAATCCACGGTCGCGGATCGTCAGCTGTTATCACAAGCCCCGCGTCATCAATATCAGACAGACAGCGGGCAATGATCTGCAAATCCTCTGCCGAGAAAAACTTTTGGAATACCGGCTTATTATCCAGCCAAACTTCCAAAGCGTTGCAGGCAATCGCCGTGGTTAAGATGCTAGGATCGGGCTTAAAAAATGCCGATAAATCCTGATAACCACGCCCCGTTGCTGGCGCAAAATGAATTCCTTCATCAAGAAGCCTGTGGATTGCGCAAACCGTATCCTGAGATATCTGCGCATCTCCAAAGGGCAGCAGGGTATTGTCCATATCAGTTAATACAAGCTTTATCATGAAGAACTCATTCCACGCGATCCAAGCAATCTAGCAATCTAAGCAATCTAAAAAAGAATGGCGCCGCTTTGCCAGCGGCGCCACACAGGCAACTTATTGTTGAGCCACCGCAAACTTTGTAACCAAATGTTCCAGCACGTCAACAGTAATCTCCAAGCTGGGTACAGGCACAAACTCACGCACGGAGTGGGCGTTGTATCCGCCCGTTGCAATGTTGGGACAAGGCAGGCCGCGGAACGTAAGCTGGCTGCCATCGGTGCCACCACGAACCGCCACACAATGAGCATCTGTAATGCCCGCCTCACGATTAGCCTCTAGTGCATTGTCTACCAAAAATTCCAGACCCTCAAAGCACTCAGCCATGTTGCGGTACTCAGGCTTGATAGAAATCTCTACCGTACCCTCACCGTGGCGCTTGTTGAGAAAATCGGCAATCTCAAACAGCAACTGCTGGCGAGCCTCAAACTTAGCAGAGTCAAAGTCGCGCACAATATACTGCAGCTTAACCACATTAGCGTCACCGGAAATCTCGGTGGGCATAAAGAATCCCTCGTATCCCTCAGTGTGCTCGGGGCGCTCATGAGCTGGCAACAAGGCATCAAACTCACGCGCTACCGTAATGGCATTAACCATAATGTCCTTGGCAGAACCCGGATGTACCATCACACCGGTAAAGGTAATGTTGGCCTCGCAGGCCGAGAAGGTCTCGTAGTTGACCTCACCCAAGGTTTCGCCATCTACGGTATAGCACCATGCTGCACCAAAGCTGTCCAGATCCAGCAACTCCGCACCGTGACCAATTTCCTCATCTGGTACAAACGCAATCTTGAGCGTAGGGTGCGCAATCTCCGGATGCTCCTTCAGGCGTGCGATAAGAGACATAATCTCTGCAACGCCGGCCTTATCATCAGCGGAAAGCAGCGTCGTACCGTCAGAGCACACGATGTCCATACCTACGAATTTATCGAGGTCAGGCACCTGCTCTGGCGTAGACTGCACGGGCTCACCGTTAACAATGCCGCTTACCAAAGGTCCGCCCTCGTAATGAACAATATGAGGAGCAACGCCCTTACCAGGTGCATCGGGCGCGCTGTCCATGTGCGCACACAAGCCAAGTGCCGGCAGACCTTGAGCGTCAGCAGAAGCAGGAACCGTAGCCGTAACATAGGCATGTTCATCTACCGCTACATCCTCACAGCCCAGCTCCAGCAAATCTGCTTCCAGCATGCGAGCCATATCAAACTGCGTTGCTGTGGAAGGCACCTGCGTGTCATTGTTGGGATCAGACGTCGTATAAACCTGTACATAACGCATAAAACGAGCAACTACATCAGAAACTCCTTCTGGAATGGGCGTACCTGTGTAATTTTGGGGGGTCGTACTATCCGTCATACCTACTCCTTTGTTTGCAAACGCATTTGCAAGCCAATACCAATATCCGCATCCCAGTTTAGAGGAATGCGGACAAGATATCCCTTAGATTTTGCATCCCTTACGGCAACGGCAGCAAATCAATCCTTACTGTGCGACCGCTGGCGAGCACGTTGAGCCGCAGCCTTCTTAGCGGCTTTAAGCCGCGCCAACTGCTCGGGACTGAGCATCATCCCCATGCCTTCCGTCGCAGCAAAGTCTGCATCTCCTGCAGCGTCATCACTCACAGCGCTTACGTCACAGTACGAACCGCCATGCGTGCCACAGCCCGTGCCACACGCATCGCCATCTCCAACGGTCAGCGTATCCGGTAGCTCAAACCCGCCGCGTTTCTCGTCCACATAGGGAGCCACCACGTGACGCGTTGGATCGACAGGATTTTCCAGCTTAAACCCGCCCTGAGGATTGTTACGATAATTCTCTTTTGCAACAGAGATCATGAGCTTAATGCGGTTAAGCTGGTTTACCTCGGATGCACCTGGATCGTAATCCACGGCCACAATATTAGACTCGGGATGCATCTGGCGCAAGCGCTTGATAACCGCCTTACCAACCACGTGATTGGGCAAGCAAGCAAACGGCTGGGCACACACAATATTGGGCGTACCGCTGTCGATAAGATCTACCATCTCGGCTGTGAGCAACCATCCCTCACCCATGGTGTTGCACAACGATAAAATCTGGCTGGCCTTCTCCGCCAACTCATAGATGGACCCGTAGGACTCAAAGCGCGTGCTCTTTTCCAGCATGTCGTTGATGGGCTGGCGAAGCCCCTGCACCACGTTGATGCCAGCCGCATTGGCCATTCTGCTTGAAAGTTTGGTTCCCAGCTCATCCTTCATGTTGATCTGATTGGACAGACCCAACAAGAAAAAGTCCATGAGGTTGGGCACATTGGCTTCACAGCCTTCGGCCTCAATAACCTTAACCAGCTCGTTATTGGCTGTGGGGTGGAACTTAACAAGAATCTCACCCACCACACCCACACGAGGCTTGGAGCGGTCATTGGTAAGAGGCAGGGCCTCAAACGCGTCAACCACGTCCTGACACAGCGCATAAAAGGCACGCCGGCTAATCGTAGGTATTTCTTTACGCGCGCGCTCCATGAACTTCTCGTACAGCGCATCCGCCGATCCTGCAACCGTCTCATAGGGACGCGTGCGGTACAAAAGCTGCATGATAAGGTCACCAAAGAGCAGCGTAAAGCCAGCACGCAAAATCAAACCAGGCTTCATGATGCTAAAGCCAGCGTTATTCTCGTCCAGACTCTTTGCTACAGAAAGCGAGATAACCGGCACCTGATCATGTCCGGCGTCATGCAGAGCCTTACGGATAAGGGCAATGTAGTTGGTTGCGCGGCAGCCACCACCCGTTTGAGAAATAAGAACAGCTGTCTTATTAAGGTCATACGTACCAGACTCAATGGCCTCCATAATCTGACCTATTACCAAAATGGAGGGATAGCAAATGTCATTGTTTACATAGCGCAGGCCAGCCTCAATAGCGCCATGATCTACAGAAGGCAGCAGAACAACGTTGTACTTATACTGGCGCAGCAGCTCGGCGAGAATATCAAAGTGGATGGGCGCCATTTGGGGAACCAAAATGGTATAACCCTCATCAAACATTTGCTTCGTAAATTCTTGCTTCTGCCACGCTGCGCTTGCTGCCGGGCGCTGCGTTGGTACGGGCTGGCCCTCACCCACGCTACGCTCAAGCTCTGCACGCTGTTCGCTCAAGGCCGCCATCAAAGAGCGGATACGAATACGTGCGGCACCCAAGTTGGATACCTCGTCAATTTTAAGCACGGTATAGATCTTGCCCGACGCTTCCAAGATCTCCTGCACCTGATCGGTAGTCAGAGCGTCCAAACCGCAGCCAAAGCTGTTAAGCTGGATCAAATCCAGGTCATTTCTGCTGGCCACAAAACGTGCTGCCCTGTACAAGCGGCTGTGATACATCCACTGGTCAACCACACGAATGGGACGCTCAGGCTGCATCTTGTGCGCAATGGAGTCTTCGGTTAAAACGGCAAACCCAAAGGAAGCGATAAGCTCTGGGATAGCGTGGTTAATCTCGCCATCGTTATGATAGGGACGACCAGCCAAAACAATACCATGGCCATCATGGGCTTCGAGCCACGCCAGTGCCTTATCACCCTTTTGGTGCATGGTTTCCTTAAAGTCAAGATCTGCCTGCCAAGCAGCATTAACCGCTTTATCAATCTCTGCACGCGTAATATGCTTGCCACGAAAGACACCCTTGCCCTGCTTTGCATCTTGCTCGCGCTGGACAGACACCAGCTCATACAGGCGACGTTTGAGCTCCTTTTTGTTGTCATACGGAATAAACGGAGCCATAAACTGCACGTCAGGAGCGGAAAGCTCATCCATATTAAGGCTTAGCGCTTGAGGATAGCTCATAACAATGGGGCAGTTATAGTGGTTGCCCGCACTCGTATCCTCAATACGCTCCCAGCGAATACAGGGCATCCAAATAAAGTCCGGCTTCTTTTTGAGCAAGTTCATCACATGACCGTGCGAAAGCTTGGCGGGATAGCATACGCTTTCCGAAGGCATGGATTCTATACCGGACTCATATAGCTTTTTAGAAGAGGGGTCGGACAACACCACGCTAAAGCCCAGCTCCGTAAAGAACGTATGCCAAAACGGGTAATTCTCATACATGTTAAGCGCGCGAGGGATACCTACACTGCCGCGCGGCGCACTATCCTTATCCAGCGATGGTCGATCAAACAGCAGCTTGTTTTTATACGCAAACAGGTTGGGGGCGTCGGATTTCTTTTTCTTATTGCCCGCTCCACGCTCACAGCGGTTACCCGTAATAAACCTATGCCCATTGCCAAAATTAGAAATGGTAAGCAAGCAGTTATTGGAGCACAGACCGCAATGGGCATTGGAGTGTTTGACCTTAAGCGTTGCAATGGACTCACGATCCAACAAAGTGGAGGTTCCGTCTTCTCCGGCACGATCGCGGGCGAGAAGCGCGGCGCCGTAGGCACCCATACAACCGGCAATGTCAGGTCGGATAACATCCCTGCCGGTGAGCAGCTCAAAAGCACGCAGGGTAGCATCGGACATAAAGGTGCCGCCCTGTACCACTACGTAGTCACCAATCTCGGAAAAGTCGCGCAGTTTAATGACCTTAAACAGCGCGTTTTTGATGACCGAATACGACAAGCCCGAGGCAATATCGCCAACACTTGCACCCTCTTTTTGTGCCTGCTTTACACGAGAATTCATAAATACGGTGCAACGACTACCCAAATCCACTGGGCCCGTTGCCTTAACGGCATGGGCTGCAAACTCGCGCACATCCATGCCCATCGAGACCGCAAAGCTTTCTATGAATGAACCACAGCCCGCAGAACAGGCCTCATTGAGCATAATATGCTCAATCACACCGTCCTTGACCTGCAAGCACTTCATATCCTGGCCACCAATGTCCAGAATAAAGTCCACCTTGGGGATAAATGCTTTGGCACCACGGAGGTGAGCTACGGTCTCAATCTCTCCTGAATCTGCACGTAAAGCCTCAATGAGCAGGGCTTCTCCGTAGCCCGTGGTGGTGACATGACCAATAGCGCAGCCCGCGGGCAGCTTGCTATAAAAGTCATCCATAATCTTTTGGGCAGTGCCTAAAATATCACCACCATTATTGCCGTACCAGGTGTACAGAAGCTGGCCATCTTCTCCCACCGCAGCGGCTTTCATCGTGGTAGAACCAGCATCAATACCCAAAAAGACACGTCCTGCATAAGCAGACAAATCGCCTTTAGCTACCACTTGCTTATCATGGCGCTCACGAAACTTCTGGTACTCCTCATCCGTAGTAAATAAGGGCTCTAGGCGCGCAACCTCGCTGCCCTGTACGTCCCCCAAATTGTCGAGAAGGTCTATGAGCTCGCCTAAACTTATCGTTTGCTCAGATTCACCCGCCAGTGCGGCACCCGTTGCCACAAACAAATGAGCATTGTCGGGAACAATGCGATGCTCCTCATCCAACTTGAGCGTCTCGTAAAAACGATTACGCAGCTCAGACAGGTAATTGAGAGGACCTCCCAAAAAGGCCACATAGCCACGAATGGGATGTCCACAAGCCAAACCAGACACCGTCTGATTGGCTACCGACTGAAAAATAGATGCAGCAATATCGGCGGGAGCCGCGCCTTCATTCAACAGTGGCTGCACATCCGATTTTGCAAAAACGCCGCAGCGGCTTGCAATGGGATAGATATGCGTAGCATCTTTGGCCAGCTCATTGAGACCAGATGCGTCCGTCTTGAGCAAGGTTGCCATCTGGTCAATAAATGCACCCGTACCGCCCGCGCAAGTACCGTTCATGCGCTGCTCAATGCCGTTATCAAAATAGATAATCTTAGCGTCCTCACCGCCCAGCTCAATGGCGCAGTCGGTTTGAGGAATCAGAGTTTCTACCGCGCGCTTAGAGGCGATAACTTCCTGAACAAATTCAAGTTCCAACCACTTTGCCAGCAGCAAACCACCGGAACCAGTAATTGATGCACGCATACGTGCGCCAAGCATATAGGTTTGTGCTTTTTCAAACAGCTCACGTGCCGTTGCGCGTACATCGGTGTGGTGACGCTGATAGTTTGCGTACACCAGCTGGCCATTCTCGTCAATAATAGCCAGCTTTACTGTGGTAGAACCAACATCAATGCCCAAACGCAAACAAGCATGAGAAAAATCGGTAGGATGTGCAGGGTGAAGCTCTGCGCCCTGTGCCACCAAGTCCAGTGGACGCGCTGCTCGTGCCTGCTCACGATTAGAGAGTTCATGGTTTGTCATAGTTATTCCCCCTCATAAAACGCAATAGCTGCACCAAGCGCGCCTACGTTAAAATTCATTTGCCTGTTGTACAGATCTCCAGGGCGCACAAACATAAGTGCTGTCATCATGCGAGAAACAATCTCTACATCCTCTTGCATGCCGCACGTAAGCCACCTCACCAAAACGCCTACTTCAGCAGAAATTGCATAGGTGAGGTAGTAATCCAAAAGTGCTTCCCCTACGTATTCATTGATGCCCTTAGCTGCACGATCCTGCACAACATCACGAACGAGAAGCTCTATGCGGTGGGTAAAGCCCGGATCTCCGCCATTGCCCAGCAGCGCCGACATATATTTACCGCGTTCTTTGAGAAACTCTAAAGCCTCAACAGCACCTGGGCAGGGCTGCAAGTGCGAGATAGCATCCTGCAACTCTTCTAAATTTGTTGCTGCAATGCGCACAATATAAGGGCGTAAGCTTTCCAACGTGTCCTCTTCGGTAACGCGTACCAGATCAGGAATATCCTTAAAATGAGAGTAAAACGTACGGCGCGTAATCTGGGCGCTGTTGCACACGGCCGTAACCGTTACCTGCGATAAATCCCCGGTTTTCTCAATTTCTGTTGCCAAGGCATCCCGCAGGGCACGACGTGTCCGAACAATACGCCTATCAATGCTTACTGTACGAGTGGACCGAGATGACACATCCGGTGCAGTTGGTACGGTTGGTGCGGTTGACGCGACTGACACAGTTGATGCATCCAACGCGCCTGCTGCATCCAACACGGCTGGTGTAGATTTACAGACAGTCCTTGTACGCATACATACTCCCCTTTACGTAAGCGCTCAAAGTGTCCTTCCTTATGAAATAAAAGTATTACTTATTACACACTATGTATAGTAAGTAACAGTTTGTGTAGTATTGCACCACTCAGAACCCTTTATGTTGTATCTGACAACAAAAACACGAAACTGCTACAGTCCAGCTCAAGTGCTGTTATACTGATAGCTTGCTTTGTATGAGTCACTTTGCTTCATAGCCTGTATTTCAAAAGAAAGTCGTGCAGCACACCAGTTCAAACGGTCAATAAAGGAACTGACTTTGCCTCGTAACAACCCCTACAACGCTCGCCGGTCTTCAACGCTTGGACAAGCGGCACAGGCACGCAGCGTTCAGCAGTACCAATCACGCACTGCAAGCGCTCCACATACTAAACGCACTACACGTGCGCAGCATACCCGCAAAACCCCGACTACCACAGCTGCTTCTCGCTCACCAAAACGCAGTCCAGAACGCATCCCAGAACGCAGCCGTTTATTACCCATAGCTATAGCTCTTGTCGTGGGGCTTCTGAGTATCGTAGGCTTGTGTATTGTTCTTATTTCTTGCAACGCGCGTCAAACGGCTGGCAAGGATCCAAATAACAGCACGGAACACGAAGCTACTACTACAGCTTCTACCGGCAACTCTGATAGCGCCGATACTCTTAACACGAGTAAAAATGCCACCATCGTAGATTACAACCAAGACAACATAACGGCACACGTCCCTGAAGGATTTACGGATACCTCTACGTATAACCAGCTTGTGAGCGCCATAAAAACGTTTGAAGCGCATGGCTATACGCTGAGTTTCTCGCTTTTGGACATCAACACCAACCGATCTCTTGCCTACAACAGCGACACACCTCTATACCCTGCAAGCGCTATCAAAGCTGCCTACACGGCCATGGTGTACGAGATACACGGCGGCGCTGGAGGACTATCCAACACAGCAGAAAACTGCATTGTCAACTCCGATAATGAATCCTTCCATAGGCTTATCCAAACATTTGGCCTGTCTAGCTATGGCGATTGGCTTACCAAAAACGGCGCACCCAATGCAGGAAAAATAGCATACGTACACTACTACCCCGAAATTAGTGCCACAGAGCTATCCAATGTATGGCAAGAAATTTATCGCTATGGGACGTCTGGCGAGAAGGGTGCTCAAGAGTTTACCGGCTTCTTAGCCCAGTCAAACCACACTTCCATGGGTGGACTTTTGCGCGATTACTATACCGTATGGGCTAAGGCTGGCTGGTATCCAAAGGACGGCACCAACTCTGAGGCAACCGTAGATGCCGGCGTGGTTTTCTCGGACTGCGGACCCTATATATTTGTAGTCATGTCCGATGCACCAGAAGATTTTGACGCCCTCTTCCCTCTTGAGGATGCGCTTAATGCAGCACATGGTCGTATGTGTGGTGGCAGCACAAAGCTAGCCTACACAAGCTCAACCACCTTACCTGGCACCGAGTAATTACTGCGTGAAGCAAGCACTTCAGCGGTGTAGTTTGCTCTATAAGCGGCAGTTCACACAGGCACAGTAAACTCTTTGGAAAAATAGTCCGTTATTGACTATGCTATCTACCGTATAACGTACCTCTCTTGCGTACCATACGGGCGCTACGCTGCCATCGAAAGGACATCCATGGACATCTCACTTGAAGAAATTGCAGAAACTCGCAGCATGGTTTTGGACCAGCATTTGGATATTCGTACTATTACCATGGGTATTAACCTGGGTGGATGCGCAGACGAGAATCTCGAACGCATGTGCACCAAAGTATATGACCGCATTACCACCACAGCGCAAAATCTGGTACCAACGGCACAGGCCTTGGAGCGAGAGTACGGCATTCCCATTGTCAATAAGCGTGTCTCGGTAACACCCATTGCACAAATTGCTGCCGCCTGCCCCAATGAAGATCTCACTCCTTTGGCTCATGCCATGGATCGCGCTGCAAAAACACTGGGCATTGACTTTATGGGCGGCTTTTCTGCTCTTGTTCATAAGGGCATTGGTGATGGTGACCGCCGGCTTATCAACTCCATTCCCCAAGCACTGGCAACCACTGAACGCGTTTGTTCGTCGGTAAACGTGGCGAGCTTGCGCGCCGGCATTAACATGGACGCTGTTTTACTCATGGCTCAAAAGATTGTAGAGGCTGCAAAACTAACCACCGACATTCAATGTTATGGTGCCGCCAAGCTTGTAGTTTTCTCTAACATGGTTGAGGATTCACCCTTTATGGCAGGCGCTGTTCATGGCACGGGTGAAGCAGACGCCGTTATTAACGTAGGTGTTTCTGGACCTGGTGTTATGGCAAGTGCTCTGGAAAGCCTTCCTACCAGTGCAAATATGATGGACGTGGCAGAGCGCATCAAGCAGACCGCTTTCAAAATCACCCGCACGGGCGAGCTCATGAGCCGTGAGGCAGCGCAGCGTTTGGGTGTCGAGAAGGGCATCGTAGATCTGTCCCTTGCTCCTACCCCCGCAGTTGGAGACTCCGTTGCACGCATCTTGGAAATCATTGGCGTAGGTACTACGGGCGGTCCTGGTACCACCTGCGCGCTTGCTATGCTTAATGATGCCGTTAAAAAAGGTGGTGTTATGGCATCATCATCCGTTGGCGGCTTGTCTGGTGCTTTTATCCCCGTATCCGAGGATGCTGGTATGATTGCAGCTGCCGAATCTGGCACGCTCTCTTTAGAGAAGCTCGAAGCTATGACCTGCGTTTGCTCCGTAGGTTTGGATATGATTGCTATTCCTGGCGATACACCCGTCGAGGCAATTGCTGGCATTATTGCAGATGAAATGGCCATTGGCGTTATTAACAACAAGACCACTGCCGTACGCGTCATTCCCGCTATTGGCTGCAAAGAGGGCGATGTGCTGGAATTTGGCGGCCTGTTTGGTTCTGCACCGGTTATGCATGTCAACCCCAATGCAGGAACAGTGTTAGCACACCGTGGTGGACGCTTCCCAGCACCGCTGAACTCACTTAAGAACTAAACGATCGAGCGGGCTGTGGTTTATCGACAGTCTGTAAGCTAGCTCAGCTTACTATGGTCTACCACAGTCTGCCACGCCCCCCTGCCTAGCTATTCCTCGCCCAAGAAGCGCACTTCAGGCTCTAGATGCACGCCAAACAGACGCTGCACTTCCTCCTGAACATGCGCAATAACGCCTCGTACGTCAGCCGCGCTTGCATGGTCCACATTAACCACAAAGCCAGCATGCTTGGTGGAGACCTCGGCACCACCCACGCGATATCCCTGCATGCCAGCATCCATAATGAGCTTGCCCGCAAAGTATCCCTCGGGACGCTTAAAGGTAGAGCCAGCGCTGGGCAGCTCAAGAGGCTGCTTGGACTCACGACGAGCAGTTAAATCATCCATCTTGGCACGAATCTCCGCCTCATTGCCCTCGTGCAACAGATACGTGACTTCTAAAACCACCAGGCCTTCCTTGCTGATGCGGCTGGAACGATATCCCAGTTCAAGCTCCTCATTGGAAAGCGTCAAGATCTCGCCTTGCGGTGTAAGCACACGTGCAGACTCAATAATATCTGCCATGCAGCCATCATAGGCACCAGCGTTCATAAAGGCGGCTCCGCCCACCGTACCAGGAATGCCGCAGGCAAACTCCATGCCAGTAAGGCTCAAAGCACAGGCCATTTCTGCCGCGTCCGCAAGAGAAACACCAGCTTGGGCAATAACACGCTCACCCTCTACCGTAAGATCATCTAAGGCATCTGCCATACCAATAATGACACCGCGATATCCCTTATCGGAAACAAGCAGATCACTGCCGCGACCCAAAACAAAATAGTCAGTATCAAACTCGCGACAGGCAGCAATCAGCACGCGCACACGATCCAGCGTGTCGGGAACTACGTATATATCCGCAGGACCACCAACGGCAAAAGTTGTGTGCTCACTTAAAGGCTCATTAAAATAGACGTTATCCTCGCCGGCAATACTTACTAAACGCTCGGCAAGTGAGGGCTTATCGTTACCCGAATCAGACATGCTAAAGATTCACTCCTTAATTAAAAAACTTGCACACGAGTATAACCCATTCAGCAAAAGCCTTACATGCTATACTCTTACTCACAGTTTCAGGGCGGGGTGCAATTCCCCACTGGCGGTAAGGCGCTTTGCCAAGCCCGCGCGCCGAAAAGATCGGCTGATCTGGTGCAAATCCAGAGCCAACGGTATAGTCCGGATGGAAGAAACGGAGCGCCTTATGGCACAACCCACTTCAAATATGCGTCACGATTCTCATTCCACCACCGCTCAAGGTACGTGGACTACCAAGCGTATTGCCATTACATCACTGCTTTGTGCGGTTTCGGCTATCTGTACGCTGCTCTTAGAGTTTCCCCTCTTGCCTGGTCTTGAGTTCTTAAAATATGACCCTTCGGGCATCGTAGCACTTATCTCAGGCTTTGCATTTGGTCCAGCAACTGCCGTAGTGGTCTCAATCTTGCCCTACCTCGTGCACTTTGCAACGCAATCTGGATTTTATGGTGTGATTATGGCGGTATTGGCAACTATTTCACTCGCAGTGCCTGCAACCATTGTGTATCAGCGCAAACCTACACGCATGGGTGCCCTTATCGCTATGGTGGTTGGCGCCATTTGCAGCATTGCTGTTTGTATTGTGGGCAACCTTATCTTGACCCCGTTGTACATGGGCGCCAGTTTTAATGATGTTGTAGCGCTTATCGTCCCCGCGCTGCTGCCCTTTAACCTGGTAAAGGTGCTGATCAACTGCGTGGTTACCGCCCTTATATATAAGCCGGTTACCAAGGCTTTGTCAGAGTAAGCCACTACGCATGTCAAACGCGCACAGCTCATACACCTTATCAAATAAACCTATTGCACATCTGAGCGAGGTAAGCCTACGGTACAAGAATCAGACGGCTCTTGATGCCATAAATCTGTCGATAAACCCAGGCGAGCGCATTTGTGTTCTAGGCGCAAATGGTTCTGGCAAATCGAGTCTCGCCTCTGTGCTTTGTGGTCTGCTTGCACCAGATGAAGGCAGCGTTACGCTTATAGACCAGGCAGTATGCACAAAAGGCTCTACTAACTTTGCAGCCTATAGGAAGGCTCGTCGCTGGCTGGGCCTGGTGTTTCAAAATCCGGATGATCAGATTGTTACTTCCATCGTGGAGGACGATATTGCGTTTGGCCCAGAAAATCTTGGCGTAGATCCGCAAGAGATCACACAGCGTGTTACACGCGAGCTTCATCGTGTTGCCTTAGATGCCTATGCCAAAGCAAATCCTTCACATCTTTCTGGCGGACAAAAGCAGCGTGTTGCCATTGCAGGTGCGCTTGCCATGGAACCAAAACTTTTGGTACTGGATGAACCAGGAGCCTTGCTTGATGTGCGCGGCCGACGTGGCATTATGCACGTTATGAATGCGCTCAGCGCACAGGGCACCACCATTGTGCACGTCACTCATTTCATGGAAGAAGCGCTCAAAGCAAGCCGCGTTCTCGTACTTTCCAAAGGCAAGATCGTGCTGGATGGCACGCCACAAGTAGTCTTTTCTCAGGTAGATCAGCTGGCGCAGCTCGAGTTAGAGGAGCCCTTTATCGCCCAGCTTTCTGCCAAGCTTGTACAGGAAGGCGTGCCTGTCTCTTGGACCTGTGACGAGAAAAACCTCTGCCAACAGCTTGCCTTGCAGCTGCAATCCGTCAGCACAACAGACCGTAGTCGTAGTGGCGCATCCAACACACCCACGGCGTCCGGTGCACCCACTGCGTCCGGCACACCCGTTACTCCCACTACGTCTGACGTCCCAGCCGTCCAAGCACGCAAGCTCAGCTATTCCTACGCAAAAAGCAGCTCACACAGCGATTCCGTTGCGCTTAATGAGGTAAGTTTTACGATCCCCCAAGGAGCATATACTTCAATCATTGGCCAAACTGGCTCTGGTAAATCCACTCTCGCTCGCCTCATCTGTGGTCTCGAACATCCAGATTCGGGCGAGCTGTTTGTTGGCCCGCTTAACCTGACCAACAAGCGAGATCGACACAAACTGCATGGCCAGGTAGGCTACGTTATGCAGCATCCGGAACGACAACTTTTTGCTCAAACAGTGTTGGAAGACGTGGCATACGGCCCCAAGAACTTGGGCTTCTCGACACAAGAAGCCAACAAAAAGGCACGGCAAGCACTCCAAGAAGTTGGGCTGCTCCACAAACAAGACGCTTCCCCCTTTGAGCTGTCTGGTGGTCAAGCGCGCCTGTGTGTCATTGCGGGAATTTTGGCCATGCAGCCAAAAATTTTGTTGCTGGATGAGCCCACTGCAGGCCTTGACCCTGCTGGCCGAGAAACCCTTCACAGACTGCTGGTACATATCAATCAGCGCGGTACTACCGTTGTGCAAATCACTCACTCCATGGAAGACGCTGCTACAAGCGATAGGCTTATTGTGTTGGATCAGTCGCGCATCCTGATGTGTGCAACACCGCGCGAGATCTATCAGCCGCATAATCGTGCGTGCCTGCGCGCAGCGGGACTTGACTTGCCGTATCCGCTTATTTTTGCGAACGCGCTTGAAGCAGAAGTTCCTCATCTCAGCCTTGGCCAGCCGCTCACCATGAATGAGCTCATACAAACCTTGATACACCTACTCTCACCTGCTATTCCTGACACAGCTTCTGCAGCTGTTCATACAAGGGCGGTGAGAAACCCATGGCCTTTCGCTTAAACATTGGTCAATATCTCGCTGGTACTTCTGCCATCCACAAGCTTGATCCACGTACAAAAATTTTGGCAGCGCTGGTACTTATGATCTCCGCCTTTTTTATTCAAACGCCTATTCAGCTTGTATTTGGCCTGCTTTACATCGTGGCGCTCAGCCGTGCTACACGCCTTCCTGCCGGCAAGCTGCTTGACTCAATAAAGCCTCTTATCGCCATGCTTTTTGCCCTCGGTCTCATTAACATGCTTATGGTGCACCGTGGAGAAACCCTTATTAGCTGGGGCGTGCTCAACATTACCGATGAGGGCATCCGTGTGGCGCTGCTGTATTCTTTGCGCATGATTGTTGCCATTGTAGCTGCAGCAATCTTGCTTCTTACCACCACGCCCACTCAGCTTACCGACGCTTTTGATGCTCTGCTTTCACCCTTAAACAAGCTGGGCCTTCCTGCACATGAACTTGCGATGGTTTTCTCGCTCATGTTGCGCTTTATCCCCCTGCTTGCAGAAGAAGCCAGCTCCATCATGGACGCGCAGACCATCCGCGGCGCCAGCATACATAAGGGACACGTACACACCCGTATCAAATCTCTTATTCCTGTCATCATTGCGCTGCTTGCAAGCTCCTTGCGTCATGCCAACGGGCTGGCACGTTCACTGGATGCACGCTGCTATGAGGGTGGATCCACCCGTTCTCACTGGCATCCCCTACGCTACAAAAAACGTGACGCCCTTGCCTGCGGCATCACGCTTTTGTATTGCTTTATGTTAGGAATCCTTGCCTTTGTTTAGCTGCGGGTTTTAGCTGCACGCGCTATCCATGTGCCAGCAGCTCACCAACCATGCGTGCTAAAGACGCTCGGCCATCGAGAAAATCAAGCGCTCGGACGCATCCCAGCCAAGGCAGGCATCGGTAATGGACTTGCCATACACGCCCCCATTAACAGGCTGGTTACCATCCTCCAAATAGCTCTCCACCATGAAGCCACAAAACAGCCCCGAAACCTTACGGGAGCGCTCCATGCTGTCCAACACCTCATTGCAAATACGCACCTGCTCGTGCGGACGCTTACCCGAGTTGTCATGATTACAGTCGATAATAACTGCAGGATTGGCATACATATCGGGGGTGTAACAATCGGCCAAGCGCTCAAGATGCTCGTAGTGGTAATTTGCATGGGTACGTCCATCGGAACCAACATAGCCACGCAAGATGGCATGAGCCAAGTCGTTACCGCTCGTCTTGACTTCCCAGTTACGATAAATGAAGGTCTGTGACTGCTGAGCTGCATAAATGGAGTTAAGCATCACATCCAAACTGCCGCCCGTGGGGTTTTTCATGCCCACAGGACCAGGAATGCCGCTAGCAACCAAACGATGCTCCTGATTTTCTACAGAACGCGCGCCCACCGCGCTGTACGCCAGCAGATCCTTGAGAAACTGATAATTAGCGGGATAGAGCATCTCGTCCGCCGTGTACATGCCCGTCTCTTCGATCACGCGCAGGTGCATGCGACGAATGGCCTTCACGCCCTCCAACAAATCATCCCCCGCTTGCGGATTAGGATTGTGCAGCAAGCCCTTATAACCGGTGCCCTTGGTGCGAGGCTTGTTGGTATACACGCGCGGAATGAGAATGAGCTTATCGGCAACCTGCTCGGAAACCGCAGCTAGACGCAGCATATAATCCAAAACGGCGTCCTCGCGGTCAGCTGAACACGGACCAATAATAAGCAACTTGCGTGTATCTTTACCGCGCAACACGTTGGCCACTGCCTCATCAAATACCAGCTTGCGCTGCTTGGCATCTGCCGACAAGGGCATCATCTCGCGGATTTCTTGTGGGATAGGCAGCCTGCGCATGAAGTCAAACGCCATGTTATACCTCGCTATCGTTTGTATGTAATGGATGCATGTTAGCACCTTGTTTTGTCTATGCACATGCAATTCATGTAGCTCGCTTATACTTGCAAAGAAACGTTAACAGTTTGCGGTTGCCCACCTGGCTTCCGCGAGGCTCGGAGGAAACATGGATACTGCAACGACCGCACACAAGCCCTGCATACTCGTAACCGGTGGTGCGGGTTTTATCGGCAGTCACACCGTCGTTGAGCTGCTTAAAAGTGGCTACAACGTTGTGGTTATAGATGACCTATCCAATGCAAGTGAGAAAGTCTTGGACCGCATTGATGCTATCGTAGGCGAGCAAGCGGCCAAGAAACTCTCGTTCTATCATGCAAACGTATGTGACCGAGAAGCGCTCAGCAGCATTTTTGACGACAATACCATCAGTTCTGTTATTCACTTTGCCGGGTACAAAGCGGTTGGTGAGTCTGTGGTTAAACCCATTGAATACTATACCAACAACCTCACATCCACGTTAACGCTGGTAGATGTCATGCGTGAGCATGGTTGCAAGTCTATTATCTTCTCCAGCTCTGCCACGGTATATGGCGATCCCGATGCGCTGCCTCTTACCGAGGCCAGCCCCAAGAAAAACGCTACCAACCCATACGGTTGGACCAAGTGGATGATTGAACAGATTTTAACCGACCTACACACCGCTGACCCCGAGTGGAATGTAGTGTTACTGCGCTACTTTAACCCCATCGGCGCTCACCCTTCAGGACTTATGGGTGAGGATCCCAAGGGTATTCCCAACAACCTTGTGCCCTATGTTGCTCAGGTAGCCGTAGGCAAACGCGAGGCCGTTCACGTATATGGCAATGACTATGACACGCATGACGGCACCGGTGTACGTGACTACATCCATGTTTGTGACCTGGCAAGCGGTCATGCAGCAGCACTTGCGTGGATGGAAAGTCGCACCGGCGTTGAGATCTTCAATCTGGGTACAGGCAAGGGAAGCTCTGTTTTGGACGTTATCAAGTCCTTCTCGGCAGCCTGCGGCAAAGAGTTGCCGTATGTCATTGAGCCGCGCCGTGCTGGAGATGTTACCGCCAACTATGCCAACTGCATCAAAGCTAAGCAGCTCATGGGCTGGGAGGCACAGTATGATTTGGACGACATGTGCCGTGACTCCTGGAATTGGCAGTCTCATAACCCCAATGGCTATGAGGGCTAGTTCATGACCACGTCTTCAAGCACGCCCGAACCTGCAACTCCACATACGCCTGCAACCGCGCATGTGCCTGAGCCTACGCCTGCATCCACGCCTGCATCAGACAAAGGCAGCGCTTTTGCACACTACCTTGCCGATACACGCATGCACATTGATGCCTATTTGCAGACTAGCGCACCGCGGGTTTCTTCTGCCCAGCAGACCAGTCCCGCAAACGATTTGGACAGCTTCTTGTACGCCCCACTCCAGGCATTTACAGCCCAAGGCGGCAAGCGAACTCGTCCGGCGCTGTGTTTGTTAGGCGCTCTTGCTGTTGGCGGAAATGAAAAAGATGCGCTCAGCGTTGCTGCAGCCATTGAAGACTTCCAAAGTGCAGCGCTTATTCACGATGACATCGCAGATCAAAGCCAACTACGCCGCGGAAAGCCTTGTGTGCATCTCACGCAAGGTATCGGTGGTGCCATCAACATTGGTGACCTCGCCTTGGTTAACGTAACTGCACGCATCGTGCGTAGCACACAGCTGTCTGACTCTATAAAGGTGCAGCTCATCGACCTTCTCTGCCAAATGCAGGAACACACCCTAGAAGGCCAGGCGCTGGATCTGGGCTGGACGCATGATGATCGCTGGGATATCGCTGAAGCTGACTACCTGTATATGGCTGCCCACAAAACAGCCTACTATTCTGCAGCAATTCCTTTAGTTGCAGGTGCGCTGTGCACGAGTAAGGCAACTCATGCACAACTCCATACGCTCAACACGTTTGGCATGAAGGCGGGTCTTGCCTTCCAACTGCAAGATGATCTTCTCAATCTGATAGGAAACGCTGCCGATCAGGGCAAAGATTGGCGCAGTGACATCACGGAAGGCAAGCGTACACTGTGTGTAGTGCATGCGCTTTCTCAGCTTGGCGAGAAACCCCGCGCAAAGCTCATAGCACTTCTCTGCAGCAAAACCACTGATCAAACCCAGCTTGCACATGCCGTGGAGCTTATGGAACAAGCAGGCAGCATTGCCTATGTGCAATCCTATGCACGCACGCTGGTAGCTGAGGCAAAGGCTGCTCTGGATGGCGCTCAACTAGCCACCGATGCACAGCAAATTTTATACTCTATGGCAGACTATTTTATTGAACGCCTGGGCTAGGTGCTTTGAGGGCACCGTTGTCGGGTACATGAGGAGGATAGATGGATCCCATTCGTGAGGGCATGAGCGGAGTTGCCGTGGAAGATATCCAGGAGCGCCTGGTTAATCTTGGCTACAGCATCAACGATGCCGAGCGCCGCAATGCAACGTTTGGCAGTTCAACCGCCACGGCAGTCACTCGTTTTAGGCTGGATCATGAGCTGTCGCTCTCCAGTGAGGTGGATGCAGCGTGCTGGGCAAAACTGGTAGATGAGAGCTGGGAGTTTGGTGAGCGCACCCTGTATTTGCGCCTTCCCAATTTCCACGGACGTGACATTAAAATCCTGCAAGAGCGCCTTAACGTTTTAGGATTTTCCTGCGGTCAACCCGATGGCTATTACGGCGTACATACAGAAGCTGCGGTCAAACAATTTCAGGAAAACGTTGGGCTTCTCGCCGATGGTATGGCCTTCTCGGATACCTTTGACGCCATCATGCGCCTGCACCATGTATGGAATGGCAAACCTGCCACAGGCCCTCATCCTCAGATAGGCATGAGCTTTGCGCGCGCTGCATCTGTGCTGGAGCACGCACACCTGGCCTTTAGCGCAGCAGATCCCATCTCACGCAACGTTGCCGGCCGCCTGTGGAACCTTGCTCAGGCAACCGTAACCGACGCAGATATTGAGCTTATCGATTCTGTGGATGAGCATACCAAGCTCAGCAAGACGGTCTTTTTGCTCTCGCCCAGCATGCTTCCGTACAATACCAACATTCCCAACGTAGAAGTAGATGACTTAGAAACGCTCCCCCGTCGCATTCGCACCGCTTGTGAAAGCTCTCGCTTGGCTCACCCTCTAGTGCGCCTTGAGCTTCCCATTGGCGCGGAATATGACGGAACGTTCTCCGCTTCTGACGCGCAAACGTTGGCAGTTATGTTACTTGATGCGATTTGCGAAGCATTTTCAAATTAGTAGTAGCAAAAAACACTACTTGTCGTATACACTAGTAACGCGCACTGGGGCATCGTCCAATGGTTAAGACACGGGTTTTTGGTGCCTGTAATGGGGGTTCGACTCCCTCTGCCCCAGCCAGTCGCATTTTGACGGCTTAATCTTTTCCTTGGAGGCATAGTAATGCCACTCACCGCGATAGTCCTCGCAGCAGGCGAGGGTACGCGCATGAAGTCCCGTCATCCTAAAGTTATGCACACATTGCTTGATCGTCCCCTTGTAGGCTGGGCTGTTGATGCCGCACGTCGTGCTGGCTGCGACCGCATTATTGTGGTGGTGGGACATGGCGGACAAGAGGTGCGCGACTATCTGAGTAACTTTGATGACGTCGAGTTTGTCGAGCAACCCCAACAGCTCGGAACCGGTCATGCCGTACGCTGCGTCTTTGAAGCCTTGTATCCCAACCGCAATGCCTTTGCCGCCCATGGCCGTTTTGTTGTTTTGTACGGAGATACACCCCTCGTACGTCCAGAAACTATTTCTTGGCTTGCTGCTCAGTCCACTGAGCGCTATGACGGCTGTACCGTACTTACTATGACCCCTCCCAATCCTGAGGGTTATGGCCGCATCTATACAGAAGACGGACAGGTTAAAGCCATTATCGAGCATAAGGACTGCACCCCAGAACAACGAGAAGAGCTGCGTGAATGCAACTCTGGTATCTACTGCTTTGAGGGCAATGCCCTTGCGGAAGGCCTTACAAAACTATCCAACAATAACGCTCAAGGTGAATATTATCTGACCGATATGGTTGCCTGGCTCAATAGTCGCCACCTCGCGGTTTCTGCCGTGCATTGTGAAGACTACCGTGAGCTTTTGGGCGTTAATTCTCGTGTACAACTTGCCCAGGCCACTAACATTATGCAGCAGCGCATCAACCATCGGCACATGGAACAAGGCGTTACCATGCTTGATCCTACCAGTGTATGGATTGGACCTGAGGTACACATTGGACAAGACACGGAGATCTTGCCCAACACCCTGTTGTTTGGTCGTACGAGCATTGGCACTAACTGCACCCTCGGCCCCAATACACGCCTTACCAACGCAAGCGTAGGCGATAACTGCTTGGTAGATGAGAGCATTATTGTAGATTCCACCATTGACAACAATGTGAGCTGCGGGCCGCGCGCATATCTGCGTGGTGGTACTCATCTTATGGATGGTGCCAAAGCCGGTACCCATGTTGAGCTTAAAAACTCCACCGTGGGCAATGGCTCCAAGGTACCTCATCTGTCCTACATTGGGGACACTACTATGGGCAGCGGCGTCAATATTGGCGGCGGTTCCATTACCTGCAATTATGATGGCGTTCACAAAAATAAGACCATAATTGGTGACAATGCCTTCATAGGCTCGGATACTATGATGGTAGCTCCCGTAACTATTGGAGAAGGCGCCATTACCGGAGCAAGTTCTTGCATTTATGAGGACGTCCCCGCCGGCGCGCTTGGTATTGAGCGCTCCCGTGAGGTCATAAAGGAAGGCTACGCAGCCGCAAGGCAGCAACGACTCGAGAAAGGCGACAAGTAATGTACGAAACTCTGTGCCAGCCCCTTAACGTAGAGAAACAAATCAGGCTCTACACTGGTACCGGCAATCCACTGCTTGCTCAGCGCATTGCAAATGTTCTACACCTTGAGCTGTCTGGTCTTAAAATAGAGAAGTTCTCTAACGGCGAGATCTACGCCCGTTTTGAAGAGACCGTTCGTGGCAGTGAGGTATTTTTCGTACAATCCATTGCAGGTGCTAACGTCAATGACCTGCTCATGGAAACCCTTATTGTTGCCGACGCTGCGCACCGCGCATCCGCCAGCAACTTTACGGCTGTTATTCCCCACTATGGTTATGCTCGTCAGGATCGTAAGGCTGCCAGCCGCGAGCCCATTACCGCCCGTCTTGTTGCAAACCTGCTTGAAGCTGCCAGCATTGATCGCATTATTACCCTCGATCTGCACTCCGGTCAGATTCAAGGCTTCTTTGACATCCCGGTAACCCATCTTACTGCACTTTATCGCTTTGGTGACTACTTTAAGACCAAGGGCTTTGACATGAACAACACGGTTGTTGTGTCTCCTGACATGGGCCGCGCAAAGGTAGCTAAGAGGCTGTCCGATTATTTGGGCTGTGAGGTTGCCATTGCTCACAAAAGCCGTCCCAAGCACAATGCTGCAGAGGTCATGGGTATTATCGGCAATATTAAGGGCAAGACCTGCATCATCAATGACGATATGATCGACACCGCAGGCACTCTGTGTGGCTCTATTGGCAAGCTTAAAGAAATGGGCGCGGGTGACATCTATGTCTGCGCAACCCACGGCATCTTCTCCGGCGCTGCTATTGAGCGCTTGGAGACGGCTCCCATTGAGGAGTGCGTAGTAACCGATGCTATCCCCTGCGCTATTGCCAATACAGAGGGCTCCAAGATTAAATCCATTTCTGTAGCACAAGAGCTAGCAGATGCTATTTACGCCGTATACGCCGATAAAACCGTCAGTGGCGTGCACGGCGGCAATTCCGAGATGTAAGACACTGCCTGTTTTGCATATGTCTGCTTCAAACAAGTCTCGCGTAAACACAAAAGAGATTCGGCTTATCTGCGGCTTGGGCAATCCCGAGCCGCAGTACGCGTTTACCTATCACAACATTGGATTTGCCGTAGTAGATGCTCTTGCCCAGGCATACAACGTGCACTATTGGAAGAACGAAGCGGGCGCACACGTTGCAGAGCTTACCATTGCCAACAGACCCGTTCTTCTCGTTAAGCCACAAAGCTATATGAATACAAGTGGCGGTCCGCTTTCTAAGGTGGCGCGCGCTCATAAGATTACCCCTGCGGAAATTTTAGTTATCCATGATGAGGTAGATTTGCCCGCAGGTCAAAATCGCATAAAGTTTGGAGGCGGGCTTAATGCGCACAACGGTTTGCGCTCTATCGCGGACAAACTTACAACCAAAGAGTTTGCTCGGATGCGCATGGGGATTGGTCGCCCGCCCGGAAAGATGGATGTAGCAAGCTATGTCTTGCGTGAGCTTAAGGGTGCCGCGCGCAAGGAGTTTATGTTTAATGCACAGGCAGGTGCAGACCTCTGTCAAACGTGTATTTCTGCCGGTATACAAACCCTGCTCTAAAAGCTGATTATATATATCTACGCAATTTAATATACCTAGTCACATACTCTGGTATAAAATATACGGAGCTGTGCATGTGCTTTTATGCATAAGTACACAGCTTGGAAGGAAAAATGATGCGCTCTTAAGGAGAGGGTGTATCACGCCGTATGGAGAAAGCGGAGAGGAGTACGGTTAATGTATAAAATCCTCGAAAAGACGCAGTTCTCTGAGAAGGTATTCAAGTTTCGCATCGAGGCACCCGAGATGGCAAAGCATGCACATGCTGGTCAATTCTTGATGGTTCGTGCAAATGAAATGGGCGAGCGCGTGCCCTTTACCTTCGCAGACTGGAGTGACGAAGAAGGCTGGGTTGAATTCATCTTTATGGTGATTGGCAAGACCACGCGCCTTCTATCCACCTATGAACCGGGCGATGTGCTGCAGGATGTAACGGGACCTTTGGGAATGCCTACCGAGATGGGCAAGGGTCGTTATGCCGTTATTGGCGGCGGCGTGGGTTTGGCAATTGCCTACCCTGTAGCTCGTTCTTTGGCTGCTGCTGGCAATGAAGTCCACGCTATTATGGGCGCTCGCACCAAGGGTCTTCTGCTGTTAGAAGACCAGTTCCGTGAGATTTTAGATGCAGATCATGTTCACATCACCACTGATGATGGATCCTATGGCGAGCAGGGCGTGGTAACAGCACCTTTGGAGCGTTTGCTCCAGGAAGGCGCAATTGACCAGGTATTTTGCGTTGGTCCTGTGCCTATGATGAAGTTCTCTACGCTTACCGCGCAGAAGTACAATACCCCCATTACCGCTTCTCTCAACCCCATTATGGTTGACGGCACCGGTATGTGCGGTTGCTGCCGTGTAGAAATTGGCGGCGAGACCAAGTTTGCTTGCGTTGACGGCCCCGACTTTGATGCAACCAAGGTTAACTGGGATGACTTGCGCATGCGTCAGGCATCCTACCTTACCGAGGAAGGTCAATCACTCAAAGCTTACGAGGAGGCGACGTGCGCATGCCACAGGTAAATGGAAGGTACGTACCCAATGCTAAGGCGCCCCGTACGCCTGATAATGAAGAACCCGCTGCCGAGCGCGCAAAGGATTTTCGTCCTGTTGATAAGGGCTATACCCCCGAGATGGCGATCACCGAGGCAAACCGTTGCCTTAACTGCAAAAAGCCCCTCTGCGTGGATGGCTGCCCGGTAAACATTCAGATCCCTCGTTTTATCGAGAAAATCCGCGAGGAAGACTTTGGCGGCGCTCTTGACATCATCCACGAGGACTCTATGCTGCCCGCAATTTGCGGCCGTGTATGCCCTCAAGAAAACCAATGTGAGGGCAAATGCATCCTTGGCCGTAGAGGCGATCCCGTTGCCATCGGTCAGCTGGAGCGCTTTATTGGCGATCAGCCAGAGCTTGCTTCTGAGCCTGCCATTGCCCCTGCTAATGGCAAGAAAGTTGCCGTCGTAGGATCTGGCCCTTCTGGCATCACTTGCGCAGGTGAACTTGCCCGCAATGGCTTTGACGTTACCGTTTATGAGGCATTCTTTACCGGTGGTGGCGTTTTGGTCTATGGCATTCCTGAGTTCCGTCTGCCCAAGGCCGTTGTAAAGCGTGAAATTGACTCTTTGGCACAGCTGGGCGTTAAGTTTGAGTACAACGCCGTAGTAGGCCGCATTACCGATGCGTCTGAGCTGTTTGAGAAGGGCTTTGATGCTATTTACGTAGCAACGGGCGCAGGCCTGCCTAAGTTCCTTAATGTCCCTGGTGAAAACCTACCCAATGTATTCTTTGCCAATGAGTACCTCACCCGCGTTAATCTGATGAAGGCCAACCAATTCCCCGAGTATGATACGCCCACCAAGCATGGTAAGAATGTTGTGGTATTTGGTGGCGGCAATGTAGCTATGGATGCTGTTCGCACCGCTAAGCGCTTAGGTGCAGAACATGCCATCATTGCGTATCGTCGTACCGAGGAAGAAATGCCTGCTCGTAAGGCGGAATTGCATCATGCAAAGGCAGAGGGCGTGGAGGTCATGCCTCTTGTTTCTCCCCTGGAGTTTGTTGCTGGCGAGGATGGCGCTGTAGCCGCGGTACGCGTGCAGAAAATGGAGCTGGGCGAGCCCGATGCAGATGGCCGTAGGCGCCCGGTACCCATTGAGGGTGCAATCGAGGAAATCCCTTGTGATGTAGCCATTTCTGCTATTGGCACCAATGCCAACCCCTTTGCCCCCATGATTGGAGACATGAAACTAAACAAGTGGGGCTACATTGAGGCTGATGAAGATGGCCAGACTTCCGATAAGCGCATTTGGGCTGGCGGCGACATTGTAACAGGTGCCGCAACGGTTATTTTGGCAATGGGCGCAGGCAAAACTGCGGCTGCTGCCATTACCAAAGCACTTGCGTAAGACCCACGCTTTATAACACGATACGACCTACACTTCGTAGCATATCGGTAAGAGAGACTTGGTTGCCTGCCAAGTCTCTCTTTTTGATTTAATTTTGTCCTATTGCTCTACAACATCACGCAGCTGTGATTTGTGGACAGGCACTCCCACTACAGTAAGCCCTGCAGGCACATCTTTAACCACAACGGCACCAGCCCCAATTTTGACATTGTCGCCTACTTCAATCCCACCAAGTACAACCGCATTAGCGCCCACCAACACCCCATTTCCCAGCTTTGGATGGCGGCGTCCATCTTGATGAGGATCGCTTGCGCCAAGCGTTACACCCTGGTAGATCAAAACGTCATCACCAACAATAACCGTTGAGCCAATAACAACCCCCCATGCCATGATCAATAATGACACGTCTACCAAATTGCGCGGCAGGATGGATTTCTATTCCTGTTTTTCTGCGGGTGTGTTTTGCAAGCATACGAGCAAGCACCGTATGCCCGTTTTGCCATAACGCATATTCAACTCTATGCCCCAGTACCGCTCTAAAGCCTGTAGAGAATACCAAGGCTTTCAAGCTTAGAACTTGTAGAAGGATCATATGCTAAAAAAACATTAAGATCCTCCCTGATAAGTTGTAGCGTCGAGGGCATTGCAGACACATTGTCTTGAGTAAAAGCTGTGGAGGTCATAGGTTTCTCGGCCTCAGCAGAAGACGAGAAACTCCTAAATAACAAGGCCATGGCAGCCTCTTAGAGTTCCATGGACAGGTAGCGCTCACCCGTATCTGGAAGTATCGTCACAATAGTTTTGCCCGCAAGCTCTGGTCGCAAAGAGAGCCTTATTGCTGCCGCAACGGCTGCTCCGGAGGAGATGCCCACCAAAAGTCCCGCCTCTGCCAAAGATTTTTTGCTTGCGATGGCATCAGCTGAGGTCACCGTAAGAACCTCATCGACCAGACGAGCATTATAGTTTTGAGGAACAAAGCCGGCACCAATACCTTGGATCTTATGAGGGCCCGGCTTACCACCAGACAGCACGGGAGATTCTGCAGGCTCCACGGCAACGGCAAGCAGCTGCGGTTTGAGCTCCTTGAGGTACTGAGCGGTACCAGAAATAGTTCCACCGGTACCAACGCCGGCTACCAGTACATCTACACTGCCCTCAGTATCAGACCAAATTTCTGGGCCAGTGGTAAGGTAATGTGCACGAGGATTTGCGGGGTTATCAAACTGACCAAGCACCACCGAATTGGGCGTAGCCTGTTGCAGCTCATGAGCCTTTGCAATGGATCCCTTCATCCCCTCGCTACCGGGGGTGAGCACAATCTGTGCGCCGTAGGATGCAGCAAGCTTACGACGCTCAACGGACATGGTTTCTGGCATTACCAAAACCATGTGATACCCACGAGCTGCTGCAATCATTGCCAAACCAACGCCGGTATTGCCCGATGTTGGCTCAATGATAGTGCCCCCCGCCACAAGAGAATCGTCCTTCTCGGCAGCGTCAACCATAGACTGAGCTACACGATCCTTGACGGAGCCTCCGGGATTTGTTGCTTCGTATTTTGCAAAAATGTAAGTGGTATCAGAACCAAAAGCAGAGAGATCTACGAGAGGGGTCTTGCCGACAAGACCCTCAATATGCTGAGCAATCTTTATAATTGTTCCTTCCTATGGGGCTCTCCAACCCCGACTGGTTGCAAGGATAACGCGCTTGTGCGTGTACCTTTCGCGTGCGCTTGCAGTTTTAGTATGCCACTTTTATTCCCACCTTATTGCTATGATTTAAAAAATGTAGGAAAGCTCATTTAAAAATAAGGTTTTGTTTACTGCTGCAGTTCCTACTGTTTGACGCAGCGACCCATGCTGGCTGTTACCGCCATGGCTCATGCTGTCCGCTGCCACAGCCCATGCTGTCTTCTGCCACGGCTCATGCTGTCCGCTGCTTCCTCACATTGATTTTATAATCGAATTTTTGGATGAGATTGTATTGCGAGCACTCATTCCTCGTGTCAGTGTGAGAGACTTTTTAGCGTATGTAAAAGCGCGGTGTGAGCAAAATTGCTATCGGAGGCATGTATGCAGCTTGGTTTTGATAACAACCAGTATCTATCAATGCAGGCGGAACGTATTAGAAATCGTATTGCACATTTTGGCGGTAAGTTGTACTTAGAGTTTGGTGGCAAGCTGCTTGATGACTATCATGCTTCACGCGTATTGCCCGGCTTTGCTCCTGATTCTAAGGCACGCATGTTGGCTACCTTAGCCAATGAGGCCGAGGTATTATTTGCCATTAACGCTAATGATATCGAGCATGGCAAACGTCGTAGTGACATTGGCATAACCTATGCAGAGGACGTTTTGCGTCTGATGGACGTCTTTCGTACCATGGGCTTGGCCATTGGTGGTGTTGTTATCACACAGTGGAGCGGTCAGCAAAAAGCTGAGCAATACAAGGCCATGCTGAAAAATATGGGTATTGCAGTTTACAGGCACTACCCCATCCCTGAGTATCCCTCCAATGTAGATCTTATCGCCAGCGATGAGGGCTTTGGTAAGGACGAGTTTGCAAAGACCACACACCCGCTTGTGGTGGTAACGGCTCCTGGCCCTGGTTCTGGCAAGCTAGCTGTTTGCCTTTCTCAGCTGTATAACGAGCACAAACATGGAACCAACGCAGGCTATGCCAAGTTTGAAACCTTCCCTGTTTGGAACCTGCCTTTGGCGCATCCCGTTAATATCGCCTACGAGGCCGCCACACTGGACTTGGGTGACAACAATATTATTGACCCCTTCCATCTGGAAGCGCATGGTGAAGTCACGGTTAACTACAACCGCGACGTAGAAACGTTCCCCGTGCTCAAGACCATTATGGAGCGCATTTTGGGCACCTGCCCCTATTCCTCCCCCACGGACATGGGCGTAAACATGGTGGGCTACTGCATCAGTGATGACGAGATCTGCCGCGTTGCTGCAAAAAATGAGATCGTGCGCCGTTACTTCCATTGTGCCGAGAAGATCGAGCGCACCGGTGTTGGCACTTCTCAGCTGGACAAAGCTCGCTTGCTCATGAAAGAGGTTGGCGTAGACGAGAACTTCTCGCCTGCTCACAGCGCGGCTTTACAAAAAGCTACCGAGACAGGCGCACCTGCTGGAGCTATGGTTTTGCCAGACGGCACGGTCGTTACGGGCAAGACATCCTCTTTGCTGGGTGCTGCATCTTCTTTGCTGCTCAACGCCCTAAAGCGTGTTGCGGGGGTAGATAAAGACACCTATGTGGTGAGCAATGAGGCACTGGCGCCCATTGGTCGTCTTAAGACGGAGCATCTGCATAGTCACAATCCTCGTCTGCATTCGGATGAGACGCTGATCGCGCTTTCCATTAGCTCTGCTACCAACACAGAGGCTAAGCGCGTTATTGAGGCCACAAGCAAGCTGTATGGCTGTGACGCATACTTCTCTGTCATTATCTCCGCTACGGATGAGCGCGTATATAGGCAACTGGGCATTAACGTATGCTGCGAGCCTCGATTTGAGAGTGGTGCCTACTACCACAAGTAAAGCGGTGCCACCATTTGGCGCTGTTTTGTTGTGGAGTTTGGCACCTAGGGGGCTAAGGTAGTAAGTGGAGCGACAATAACTCCATCCTCGCGTTTATAGGCATACGGTGTGCCTGTAAGCACCATGAGGAAGGATGCTTTTTTCATGCGCGAAGTATCAATCTTGTTTTGTAGCTTAAGCAGATTAGCTGCAGCTTCATCAATATGATCTTGCGAGAAAAGCTTCACTTCTACCAAGCCATACCGTCCATCACGAAGATGAACAACAGCATCGGATTCGAGACCAGTTTTATCCCGATAGTGATACACCTCGCCATTAAGGCGCTGGGCATATATGCGTAAATCTCTTACGCATAGTGATTCAAAGAAGAACCCAAACGTCTTGAGATCATTCATTAAATCATTAGGTCCCAAACCTAACACTGCTGCTGCAATAGACGGATCTGTAAAATGCCGAGTGTTTGAAGTGCGAATAGCAGTTTTTGATCTGATGTTTGGATTCCAAGCACAAAGATCTTCTGTTACAAACAGCTTAATAAGAACCGAAATATATGAAGCAATGGTATTCTCGTTAATTGAATTTTCTTCATTAGCAGCAATATCAGACTTTATTGTTGAGTAATTTGCTTGTGTACCGAGATTTCGTGCGTATGACTTTAAGATTAGAATCATGCGACGTGGATCTCTAGAAATACCATCAACCTTGGAATAGTCGCTTTGCACCAAACTCTCTACGTAATCAATTGCCTGTTGTAGTGCTACGTTTCTCTTTTGCCCAATTGCCATAGGCCACCCACCTCGGCAGGTAAGAAAAGCGAGGTCTTCTAAGTTTTTATTTGAGGTACCTTGTATTTCATTTGTGCCTTCAAAGAGCTGCTGCAAAGATAGTTCTCCGCTAGAGTCACCAGACTCAAAAAGAGACATGGTATGCATGGTCATGCAAGAAATGCGTCCTGTGCCACTGTGAGTTATTTCCTCTGAGCTTGGAGGGGTAACTGACCCGGTAAGAATGAATTGACCAAACTCACCGCGCTTATCCACCTCAAAACGGATTGCATCCCAAATAAAAGGTATAATCTGCCATTCATCAATAAGTTTAGGAGTTTTTCCTGACAAGAAACGAGAAGCATCAGCCTTTGCAAGCATCATATTTTGCTCACGTGTCGAGGGATCTTGCATATAAATCGTACTTTGTGCCAGCTGCTCTGCAGTAGTGGATTTACCACACCACTTTGGCCCTTGGATGAGCACCGCACCACGCGCCTCAAGCCTCCTTGTTAATACTTCATCTGCAATGCGTGGCATATACTTCTTCATAATTGCTCCTCTGCTATATTTATGCAGGTAATTATAGCATACAGTCATTTTGTTGTGGAGTTTGGCGCTGTTTTGTTGTGGAGTTTGGCGCTGTTTTGTTGTGGAGTTTGGCGCTGTTTTGTTGTGGAGTTTGGCGCTGTTTTGTTGTGGAGTTTGGCGCTGTTTTGTTGTGGAGTTTGGCGCTGTTTTGTTGTGGAGTTTGGCGCTGTTTTAGCTGCCAACAAAGTTGGTAGCTAAAACAAACGCGCCAGCCAAAGAGGCCAGCGCGCAGCAATAGAACTTCTCGTCAGGAACTTCTTGCTTCTTGTACGTTCTAAGCTCTTATCGATCAACTTCCGATGCTAATTTGTTGCACAGCACAATGCACACAAGAGCACTTACAGCAAGGACGCAGCCCATTACCGTAAAGGGAAGTTTTTGCCCCATCACATTTCCGCTCAGCGTAGCAAACACAACAATGATGGAAAGCAGAAGTACCATGCCTAAGTTGTTACGCTGGCCAATTGCTTGAGCGGGGACATTGGCTGCCATGGCGCTGTTGTAACCATAAAAAACGCTCAGCGCGCCAAGCACTAAACTTGCTGCAATGCCTATAGGGGTGCTGAAGTGAGCAAGCCCTCCTACCAGACCAAATACTACTGCCGCCAGGCCAAGGCACAGTAGCACAAGACATGAAATTTTGAACTGTCTTTGTAAACGAGACATGCATCTCTCCTTATCCGCACACAACACTACAGCGCCATGCGATAAATAGCCAAAAAGTCTTGCTCGTATAAGCGCTTTGCCGAACCTTTACAACCACCGTTTACTTTAGCGCATTGGCGAGCCATTTCTTGCAACTGTTCATCTGTTGGCGTTATTCCCAGTTCATGCATGGTGGTTGGCATGCCAATACGATGAAAATAATTCTCCATAGCACAGATACCCGCAAGGGCGGTATCCTCCTCAGATAACGTGACATCTGAAATGAGCATCACTTTGCGTGCAAAGCGGACAAAGCGATCCAAGCAATCCTTATACACATACCGCGCCCAACTACCCCAAATAGCAGCAAGCCCAGCACCATGGGCAACATCAAACATGCCACTCATCTGGTGTTCAAGGTTATGAGAAACAAAGTCTCCACCGTCACCACCACAGCCCGTCAGGCCATTATGGGACAGTGAACCCGCCCACATGAGCTCGGCACGTGCATCATAGTTAGAGGGATCGGAAACTACTACCAGCCCCGCATCCAGCACGGTACGCATAAGACCCTCGGCAAGTTCATCCGTAAGCTTCATGGTTGGGCCGCTCGTAAAATAGCGCTCCATCGTATGCATCAAGATGTCCGTAGTTCCACACGCCGTTTGATACGCTGGTAAGGTATAGAGTAGCTCGGGGTTCATGATGGCAAATACTGGCCTCGAGAAGTTTGTGTTGCAGCTACGCTTGTCCGCACATGAGTCATCTGTAATCACAGAACTGTTGGACATCTCAGAACCCGAAGCACTTATCGTAAGCACCACCCCAAGGGGCAAACAGGCGCTGGGCTTACGACGACGCAAATAAAAGTCCCACACGTCCCCCTCATTGGCAACGCCATAGCCAATAGCCTTGGCAGAATCAATAACAGAGCCACCGCCCAAGGCAACAATAAAGTCAACCTGATTGGTGCGCGCAAGCTCAATACCTGTACGTACAAGCGATAAGCGCGGGTTGGGCACCACACCGCCAAGCTCTACAAACGCAATGCCTGCCTCAGACAAAGACTGCCTTGCACGGTCCAATACGCCTGTGCGTTGTACGCTGCCCGATCCATAATGCAACAACACCTTATGCGCACCCGCAGCAGACACCAGCTCGGCGAGCTTCTCTTCAGAGTGACGACCAAATACCACTTGTGTAGGCGTGTAGTATACAAAATCGTTCATGAAACCTCCCTGCCTCCACCTCTATCTCTCGCATCTTCATTATCTCTCAGGTCCTTATTTTGTTGTGAGTCAAATACAGGTATTATTTTGTATCGAGCTGCCCTCTGGATGTCTTTACAGGCATCTGACTCAAGCAGTTCTCCAAGCGGTTCTCCAAGCACGTGTCCTACCCACTGTATCCGTGATTACTTCGTCTGAGCATCTAACGAGCAAGGCTGTGAGCTATGAAAACTATCCTCATGATTGCCACGGGCGGCACCATTGCCTCCACCGGTCAGCCCGGCGAACTTACACCCACGCTTTCCGGGCATGAACTTGTACAAGAAGTTCCTCTCCTTGACGGCCTATGTCATCTGGATTACGTGCAGCCCATGAATATTGACAGCACTAACATGCGCCCGCGCAACTGGCTGGAAATTGCTGGGCTCATTCAGAAAAACTACGACGCCTATGATGGCTTTGTAGTACTGCACGGCACAGACACCATGGCCTACACAGCAGCGGCGCTATCCTATCTTATTCAAGACTCACCCAAGCCCATTGTGCTTACCGGCTCGCAGCAGCCCATAGGCAACCCCTTTACCGACGCTAAGCTCAATATGTATCAATCTTTGCTGTACGCTTACGATGATGCCTCGCGGGATGTGTCTATTGTGTTTAGCGGCCAGGTTATCTGCGGCACCCGCGCACACAAGCAGCGCACCATGAGCTTTAATGCGTTTAACAGCATGAATTTCCCTGCTATAGCGGTTATTCGTAACGACAAAATCATTCGCACTTCTGCACACACGAGCGACCAGGCTCTCAAAGGGACTGTTGCGCATCCACGCTTTTATCGCCAGCTAGACGAGAAGGTCTTGGTGCTCAAACTCACTCCCGAGCTCAATCCATCCATCTTTGAGCTGCTTAAACGTGATTATTCCGCCATTATTCTGGAAACCTTTGGCATTGGTGGCATCCCGGAACACACGGATGCTTCCTACGAGAAAGCAATTTTTGATTGGGTTGACTCCGGCCGAACACTTGTTATCACCACACAGGTAGATGAGGAAGGTTTGGATTTGGGAGTCTACGAGGTGGGTCGAGCTTATGCCAACCATCCGGGCATTTTACGTGCTGCGGACATGTCTACCGAGGCCTTGGTTGCCAAAACCATGTGGGTACTGGGGCAAGCAGACAGTCCGCAAAAGCGTGCCCAGCTGTTTTACACCCCCATAAACCATGACCGCACGGACGTGTAGCACTGGCTTGGTGCTTGCTTGGCATTGGCTTCATACCTATATAACGCCCATTTGTATGTTCATTAGGCGAAAACCCGCACGTATATGGCATTTAGTGGCAAAATCGACGTGTTTAAGAACTGTGCCGCGTACTTTACGCGCGCTCACAAAACAGTACAAACACGACAAGGAGGTCACATGACCGACGATATTCGCAAGGTCAACGTTTTTGGACACTTGCACCCCGATACCGACAGCATCTGTGCAGCTATTTCCTATGCATATCTCAAAAATCAGATTGACAAGCCCATCTATGAAGCCCGCCGCTGTGGTGCTCTTAACCGCGAAACCGCATGGGTACTCAAGCACTTTGGTTTTAACGAGCCACAGCTCATTACCACCGTTACGCCTCAAATCAAGGACGCCCAGATCCAGGCAGTCCCGGGCATTTCTGCCGACACCACTCTGGCAGAAGCCTGGGCAGGCATGCGCGACAACAACGTCAGCTCTCTGTGCATAGTCGATAAAGACGGCGAGCTTGAAGGGCTTATCGCCATCCGAGACATCGCCTTTGCAAACCTGGACAGCCTGGAAGAGGACCGTGCCAACGCCATGAGCATGCCTGTTTCCAGCCAGATGCGTCCCGCGGCAGAGCTGTTGCACTTCTCGGTAAACACCGCGATTGATGACGCCAAGGAAATTATCACTACGTCCAAGCACCGCTTCTTCCCCGTGTTGGACGAGAAGGGCAAGTACGCCGGCATGGTAAGCTCGCCCGATTTGCTCAATCCCAGCAAGAAGCACGTTATTTTGGTTGACTTTAATGAGCGCAGTCAGGCCATTGATGGTCTTGAGCAGGCCGAGCTTATGGAGATTGTTGACCACCACCGCCTGGGCTCCATTGAGACTGACGGCCCCATTCGCATGCGCCTTGAGCCCGTGGGCTGCACCTGCACCATCTTGTACAGCATCTACCAGGAGAAAGGCGTGGAAATTCCCGCCAACATTGCTGGTTTGATGATGAGCGCCATCCTGTCCGACACCCTTTGCTTCCGCTCCCCCACCTGCACTCCTCGCGATATTGAGGCGGGTCGCGCTCTCGCTGCCCTTTGCGGTGAGGACGTGGACGCGTACTCCGACGCCATGTTTGATGCCGGCGCAGACCTTACCGGTCGTACCGCTGAGGACGTTTTTGGTGGTGACTTCAAGGTCTTCTCGCGCGGCAAGGTGCGCTTTGGCGTTGGTCAGGCAAGCTTCATGACCGAGAATAGCCGCAAGGCCGCAGAGGCTTTGGTTGGCCCCTACCTCAAGGATGGTGCCGCTGCTAACGACATTCCTCTGGTCTTCTACCTGTTTACCGACGTTAAGTCCCAAACCTCTGAGCTTTTGTATTGGGGCGACAACGCAGAAGAAGTCATTGAGCGTGCTTTTGGCGTAAAGCCTGTTGATAGCATGGCTGTTTTGCACGGCGTAGTAAGCCGCAAGAAGCAAGTCACGCCTCCTTTGATGTCCACGCTTACCGACATGCTGGATTAACGACAGCGTGAACTAAAGCTTGAGCTTACTGATAAGGGACTGGTTCCAGAGCATCTTCTGGCATCAGTCCCTTTATTTTTTAGCGCTGCTGTGCTCTTCAATCCCCCACAGTATCTTTAGTTCTTGATGTGTCGTGTCATTATCAAAATTAATAATGACACGACACAACGCAAGATAGGTATTGTTACCCCAAGTGCCAACCAAAATGGCAATCTACTTTCTTACTCCCTTTTTAGTAGCCTTAGAACAAAGGCAGCTCTCCCGTGAGCGGATCTACCTGTTCTGGCAACAACGGCTCAAGCGCCAAACAGGTAAACGTTGGTTCACCATGAAACTCCGTAAGCCCCGCATCACGCACCAAAGCGCACACAAATCCCTGCTCTTTGGCACGTGCTGCAAGCTCCAGCAACTCTTCTTCGGAGTCTACGTACACGCAAACCTTGGCAACTCCTGCTTCAAACCAAGCAGACAAGGGCGTAGGCTCTTGGTCGCCTTCGTCCAAATACACCCAGTTGTCGTGAGCAACACGCACCTGGTCCAAGCGTTTCTCGCGAGCCAACGCCATGAGAATGGCTTCCACGCAAGCATGACTAGCTTGAGCTGCAATTTTTCCCTTGCGCATATGCAAATCGCGACGCATAACAATCATCTGTTTCGACTTATAAGCCATAGAAAAATCCTAACTGGTACGTTAATTGCGCGTGAGCTTACGGTGCAGACGGTGAGGACGAGCTGCCTCTGCACCCAGTCGAGCTACGCGGTCTTTCTGGTAATCCGCAAAGTTACCCTCAAACCAATGCCAGGTACCAGGCGCTTCATCCGTGCCTTCCCATGCCAGGATGTGTGTACAAATACGGTCCATAAACCAGCGGTCGTGACTGGTAATCACTACGCACCCCGGAAACTCCAGAAGAGCCTCTTCCAGACTCTCTAGGGTCTCAGTATCTAGGTCATTGGTGGGCTCGTCCAAAAGGAGCAGGTTGCCGCCTTGTTTGAGCGTAAGCGCTAAATTAAGACGATTGCGCTCACCACCGGATAACACGCCGGCTCGCTTTTGTTGATCCGTACCCTTAAAGCCAAACGCGCTTACATAGGCGCGGCTGGGAATTTCTGTCTCTCCTACATGGATCACATCATTGCCGTCAGACACAACTTCCCACACGGTTTTCTCGGCATCAAGACCGGTTCGACCCTGATCAACGTAGGAAAGCGCAACAGTCTCACCAACGGTAAGTGCACCAGAAGTGGGCTGCTCGGAGCCGGTAATCATTTTGAAGAGCGTAGACTTGCCCACGCCGTTGGGGCCAATCACGCCAACAATGCCGTTGCGTGGCAAGGTAAAGCTTAGGTCCTCTATGAGCACGCGGTCACCAAAGGACTTGTGCAGGTGCTCAACTTCCAAAACCTTGGTGCCCAGACGAGGACCCACAGGGATGTGAATGTCTGTAAAATCTACCTTGGTGGTGCGACGAGCCTCTGCCTCCATTTGCTCATATGCAGCCAGGCGAGCCTTGCTTTTGGCCTGACGAGCCTTCTGAGAAGAACGAACCCACTCAAGCTCGGACTTCATCTTACGGGCGCGTTTCTCATTTTGGCGGGACTCCATCTCCAGACGCTGAGCCTTAGTCTCCAGATAGGTGGAGTAGTTACCCTCATAGGGGTACAGCGTTCCGCGATCAACCTCGCAGATCCATTGGGCCACATTGTCCAAGAAGTAACGATCGTGGGTTACCGCCAAAACGGCACCGGGATAATTTTTGAGGAACTGCTCAAGCCATAGAACGGATTCGGCATCCAAATGGTTAGTTGGCTCGTCAAGTAGCAGCAGATCAGGTGCCTCAAGCAAAAGCTTGCACAGCGCCACACGACGACGCTCACCACCGGAGAGGTGAGCCACATTTTCATCCGCGTCGGGACACTGCAGCGCATCCATAGCCTGAGAAAGCTGGCTGTCCAAATCCCAACCATTGGCGGCATCGATCTCATCCTGCAGCTTGCCCATCTCTGCCATGAGGGCATCAAAGTCTGCATCGGGATCGGCCATGAGGTTGCCAATCTCATTAAAGCGGTCAATCTTTGCAAGCAGGTCTGCAAACGCAAGCTCGATATTTTCTTTAACCGTTTTACTTTCATCCAGCGGTGGCTCTTGCTGCAGCAAGCCCACGGTATAGCCCGCAGCAAGACGGGCTTCTCCGTTAGAAACGTCCTCGGTTCCTGCCATGATTTTAAGCAGGGTAGATTTTCCCATGCCATTTGGCCCCACAACACCAATCTTGGCTCCGGGGTAAAAACCCATGGTTACATCATCCAGAATGGTTTTGCCATCATAGGCCTTGCGAACCTTATACATCTGATAAATAAACTCTGCCATAGTGTCTTTACTCTCCTCATACCAGGACGGACGCACCCATCCTTTGTTTTGGTCTTTTGCTTTAGCCTCTTTGTCTAGCCGTGTTAGCGGCGCCTTATTTGTGATACGCGGCTCAAATACTCACAAAAGCGCAGTGCAGCCACACTCAGGTTGTCTTGACCGCGGTGTACCAACCCTATGGTACGGTGCGCACGCTGTGTTAAGGGGCGAATTGCCAAACGATACGGATTTCTCCTTAAGATAAGCGCAGGCAAAATGGAGAGGCCCAAGCCTGATTCCACCATGGACATAATAGTGTAGTCATCCCAGGTAGAAAGTGCAGGGCGGAGTTCAACGCCCGCCTTTACGAAGAGTGGCGTAATTTCATCTACGCCTTTACGCTCCAACAATAAGAAGGGCTCGCGCGTAAGATCTGCAATGTTAACAGTAGATGTATGTGCTAGACGGTGTTTCTCGGGAAGAACCGCCATGAGTTCATCCGTACCCAGAGGCTCAAAGGTAAGCGTTGGTTTTTGAGGGGCATAGGCCAAAAACCCAATGTCCACACGGCCTTCATCCACCCAGGCTTCTATCTCGGAGTAGTCACCCATAAGCAGCTCATAGTCTATGCCGGGGTAGTCATCACGAAACCTCTTAATAGCACGGGGCAGCCAATGAGTAGCCACACTGGAAAATGTACCAATACGAATACTGCCCGTAAGCATACCGGTGATGTTATCCACCTCTGCCTGAAGCAAGCGCTGATCACTGCAGATTTGCTCAATGCGCGGTAAAATACGCTGACCATCTGGAGTTAAACGAGCGCCATGCTTACCGCGCTCCAATAAGCGAATACCCCACTCCTGCTCTAGATCATTAACCATACGGCTTACACCAGACTGGGAATATGCCAGCCTGCGTGCCGCACGCGTAAAACTACCTTGCCGGGCAGTTTCTATAAACGCCTGGTATTTTGTGATGTTTTGCTCCATTGTGTCCCACCTCTGCATACCTTAGGGGCATCTACACCTAACTGAACACTTGTGTATATGACAACAATGCTATTTTGTCATACATCCTATGCAAAGTATTCGCTTTTCTTGAGCTTGCAGAGATACGACACTTACTATGCATGAGGTTTTTGTTCCACTGCTCACAACAACACGCCCAGTGCTACAACCCCAAGGATTACGTATGTGTACACCGCGCAATAAATACCTGCTTGCTTTGCTGCTCTTTGGTTCTAATGGCATTGTTGCTGCAGGCATAGCGCTTACCAGCAGTCAGATTGTATTGGCCCGCACCTTTCTGGGAGCGCTCAGCTTAGCAGGCCTGCTCTTTGCATCCAATCGCCAAGCACTTGTCGGGATTAACCGTAAAGAACTCGCCTTGTTGGCTCTTTCTGGTGCCGCGCTAGGGATCGGATGGCTCTTTTTGTTTGAGGCATACACCTTGGTAGGCGTGGGTATTGCATCGTTGGCCTACTACTGCGGTCCGGTGCTGGTTATGGCACTTTCTCCTTTATTATTTGGCGAGAAACTCACGCCGGCTCGCATAGCTGGATTCTGTACCGTTCTTATAGGAGCTGCACTGGTAGTGGGCACTAACACAGGCTACACGCTCAACCCTTATGGACTGGCCTTGGGCTTAGGCTCCGCCTGTATGTATGCTGTTATGGTTATCTTTTCTCGCAAAGCACCTTCCATTACGGGACTTGCTAACGCTACCATCCAGATGAGTGCAAGTTTTATTGTTGTAGGACTCTATAGCCTTATACAGCTTGGAAACGGCGTGCCTTTTGCTCTGCCCCATGACCTGGTGTCACTTGTATGCATAGTAACTATTGGACTCGTAAACACCGGCCTTGGCTGCTATCTCTATTTTTCATCCATTGCACAGCTGCCCGTACAGCAGGTTGCTGTATTGGGATATTTGGAACCGCTGAGCGCCGTACTCCTATCTGTACTGTTGCTCGGTGAGACTATGACACCAGCGCGCGCCTTAGGTGCGCTTCTCATTGTAGGAGGGGCTGCTGTAAGCGAGCTTTTGCACAGGCCAGCTCAGGAGACCGCTGCTCTATAGGTGCAAATATCGTCAAATATCGTACGATTTCATGTCCTTCTTTTATCGCGCCGACGCCAGCTTTGCAGACAGTATATGCTTATAGTGCTGCGTGTTACTCAAAGTACGTAGCTTGATCGTACCCACCACCAACGCGCAGGAGAAGCTTCATGGCGCAACCTCATAGCCAACGACAAGACCAACAACATGCCCAGCAGACGCGTACGCAACAGCAGCACGCTCAGCAACAACACGCTCGGCAGCAATCTACCTTTTTGGCCATTGTATCCCGCATGAAATACATCAATCGCTGGGCCCTCATGCGCAATTCTCGCGAGGAAAACCTGTCCGAGCACTCACTGGATGTTGCCCTGATTGCCCATGTACTTGCCACGCTTGCTTGCGTGCGCTATGGCCGCACTCTTGATGCAAATCGCGCAGCCGTCATTGCGCTGTTGCATGACTCGTCCGAGATCATCACGGGTGATATGCCCACCCCCGTAAAATACGCTAACGGTCGCATTCATGACGCTTACAAAGACGTGGAGGCCTTGGCAGAAGAATCCCTCATCAACACGCTGCCAGAGGACTTGCGCGCCGTCTATGCAGACCTATACCAAGCACAGGAACCTTCTGAAGACGAGCTCTATCTACGCCGTCTGGTTAAGGCTGCCGATAAGATCTCTGCGCTCATCAAATGCATCGAAGAAGCCCAGGCAGGCAACGCAGAATTTGCTTGCGCACAACAAACCTGCCAAGCATGTGTGGATGCCCTCGCTTCTGAGCTGCCGGAAGTGGCAGACTTTGTAGCAGAGTTTTTACCTCCGTATGGCTCAACCCTCGACGAGCTGTTAAGCCGATAAGGATAGCGCCATGCACGCACTCCATGCACGCTTACCAAAAAACTTTGTTCTTGAGGAGCGCCTTGAGCGCTTTAGCACGTATATTGAACCTGCACCTTGGACGCTTAAAGGCCACTGGGCTGAGGCGTGCTATCCCTCCTTGGGTGCTACCGCCAGCATTTCTGCTACCAAGCCCCCGCGCTTTGATGCGGTATACCTTGACTTAGGTTGTGGCAAAGGAGCATTTACCTGCAAGAGTGCAACACAACATCCCAACATCCTCTTTATTGGTATGGACTATGAACCTATTTGCATAGCCTATGCCGCCGAACGTGCCTATAAGACCCAGTTACCCAACGTGCTCTTTGTTCCTGGTAATGCCACGGCACTCAATACGTACTTCTCGGCTGGCGAGATCGACCACATATACCTTAACTTTCCCACACCCCACCCACGTAAAAAGGAATGCGCTCATCGCCTTACCCATGCTCACATGTTGGATGGCTATAGAGAAATTCTTGCACCTACAGGACGGGTATGCCTAAAAACAGACAGCGTTCCGCTGTATCAGTTTAGCCTTACACAAATAGAGCCCGCAGGCTATAAACTTATCTGGAAGAGCGATAACGTACGAGAGCTGCTTCCTGATGAGCCGATAACTGGCTATGAATTGCGTCTGACTGCTCGAGGTGCTTCCGTACATGGTTTTGAAATTATGCCTGGTAAACGCCCCACTTCAATTGATTTACCCATGTCGATGAGTCTTGTGGACTATCTACCAAAAGATCTATCCGAACTCGAGTATATTCCTCACGGTATGGAAGGTACCGTCACCAACCTGCGTAACAGGCAATTCCGCTCCAAAAACAAAAGGTACAGCAGCTAAAAACTACGATTCATTTTCCTCGCGAAGCTGCATAGTGATGGCGCAACACCGCCACTAAACCACTGCTTACGCCTGCAATGCCCTTGAAGCGTTGAGCACACACAAAACCATAACGCCTACGTCACCAAACACAGCCAGCCAAATGGGTGCAAGGCCAAAGGCAGCCAAAACAAGAATAAGCAGCTTAACCCCAATGGCAAAAACAATGTTTTGACGAGCAATCTGCACAGTGCGTCGAGACAGCATAATGGCATCGGCAATGCTGTGTAGACTATCGTCCATAAGCACGATATCAGCTGCCTCAATAGCAGCATCACTGCCCATAGCACCCATGGCAATGCCAACATCAGCACGAGCCAACACAGGTGCATCATTTATGCCATCGCCTACAAACACAAGGGTTTTATCGGCAGGCTTGTGATGGAGCAGTTCCTCCACTTGATCAACCTTCTGATCAGGCAGCAAATTGGCATGGAACTCGTCCAGACCAAGGTTTTTTGCAACAACCGCAGCGACCTCTGTGTGATCACCAGAAAGCATGACAGTCTTGCGAATACCCAGCTTACGCAGAGCGGCCAGGTCCTGAGCAGCTTCGGGCTTAGCCTCGTCAGAGATGACAATATGGCCAGCATAGACACCATTGATTGCCACATGGATGGTAGTACCGCTAAAGCTGCATTCATGCCAGTGAGCGCCAAGGCTCTCCATGAGCTTATGATTACCAACCGCAACGCTCTTGTCGTTAACCTGGGCGATAATACCTTCGCCAGAATGCTCCTGAATATTGGAGATGCTGCAAGAGTCCTGCTCATTTGGATAGGCTTCGCGCAAAGCAGCGGCAATGGGGTGCGTGGAGTGGCGCTCTACATGAGCCGCAAGATGCAGGAGCTCGTCGGGGCTAATGTTCTCGGGATGAACAACGCGCACCTTAAAGATGCCCTGGGTAAGCGTACCCGTCTTATCAAAGACAATGGTGTCTGCATGAGACAGCGCCTCAAGATAGTTGGAACCCTTAATGAGCACACCCTTTTTGGACGCTGCGCCAATACCGCCAAAGAAGGACAGGGGTACCGAGACAACCAGTGCGCAGGGGCAGGACACGATGAGGAAGGTGAGTGCACGTAGCAACCAGGTTGCAAAATGCGCAACAAAATCACCTGACAGCAGCGGAGGAACAACAGCAACCAGCAACGCTGCCCCTACAACAAGAGGCGTATACACACGGGCAAAACGCGTGATAAAGCGCTCGGAAGTGGACTTGCCTCTGGAGGCGTTTTCTACCAAATCAAGAATGCGAGATGCAGTGGATTCACCAAACTCCTTGGTAACTCTTACCTGTAAAACGCCGTTCAGATTAACGCAACCGGACAAAACGCTGTCTCCCACAACAACGTTACGCGGAACAGACTCACCTGTCAGCGCTACGGTATCTAGGTTTGACGTGCCCTCTGTTACTACACCATCGAGAGGGACGCGCTCACCAGGACGTACTACAATCACGTCACCAGGGTGAACCTGAGTCGGAGATACGGTATGCACCTCTTCTGCTACCAACAGGTTTGCTACATCAGGACGGATGTCCACTAAGGCAGAAACTGCATCACGACTTTTGTCTTGTGCGGCATCCTCAAATGCTTCTCCTACCTGGAAGAACAGCATGACAAACACGGCTTCTGCAAACTCCGGAGCACCTCCGGGAATAAAACCTATAAGCAAGGCTCCCACTGTTGCAATAGCCATAAGCAGAGTTTCATTAAAGGGCTGACGCTCAATAATGGACTCCCCTGCCTCACGCAACGCGTCATACCCTGCAACTAAATATGCCGGAAGGTATGTCAGCAGCTGCAACGCTGGAGACAGGTCTATGAGTTTAGTAAACACAAAGGCAGCTACCAACAAAATTGCTGACGCTATGATACGCGGAATTTTATTTTCTTCTTCCTCACCATGTGAATGGCTGTGTCCACAACCACAAGCACAGCTCTCTTCATGGTTATGATGATGGCTATACTGATGATCATGCGTACGGTGGTTATGTGCATGCTGATGACCATGAGCGTGGCTGTGATCGTGATGATGTTCATGCGAGCAGCACTCGTGACCATGCTGGTGCTCATGCGCATGGTCATGCTGGTGCTCGTGTGAACAACACTCATGCTTGTGTTCATGCTCAAGGGTATGCTCACCCTGCATATCTACCTCATGCTTATGATCTGTATGGCAAGAGCAAGACATTAGGACCCCTATCTCCTCTTTATATGAATACTTGCTCATATGTTCATGAATAATAATATTCCTCTGGAAAGAGGCCTGTCAAGCGTATGCGAGAGCAATAATTGTTAAAAGTTGATGTTACAGACAGCAAGGTACTTTATGCTTAAAAGAACTAAGACTTTTTATGAAAGGTCATCCATGGCTACAATTTCTAAAAATAATGCTCTCTACCTGTACAAACTTCTCAAAGAGGAGCTGGGGTGTGGCATACAAACTCCCTTGTCCACGGTTGAAGCCATATTGATGGCCGATGAAATTACTCCAGTAGATTTAGATTGTGCAGATATCAATGCGCTTATGACAGCACTACCCGATTTTGTGAAACTAACCGTTTTTAAAAAGGGTCGTGTTTTTGTAACCATCATACCTAACGAGGAATTTGACTCTGCTCTCGATAAGCTCGATGAACCCAGCGCTGCTGATAAAGCTGCCGCAAAAAGAAAACCTTGGAAGCGTAGGCACAGTGCAAAAGCACTTCGCCCACAAAAACCACGCCATAAGGAAGTACCAGCTTCCAAACCCATAGCTGAACCTGAGCCTGAAACCATGACTACAGTCGAAGTTGACGTCGAGGCTAAGACCATAGCTGTAACAACAACTGAACCCGAGCCTGAGCCTACTCCTGATCTTGCACCCACTTACGAGTCCGAACTCACACCCGATCCAACAACTGATCCTGAGTCCGAACCCGATCTCACTCCTGAGCCAGCTCCCGCACCAATACCAGAAGCCCCCTCTATACCCGCGCCAACAATCTCGCTCAACATTACTCACACCCCTCAACAACAAAGCGGTGAGCCTGCGATCCCTGCACAAACTTTTGCAGTACCATCTCAGGTAGAAGCCTATATTCCAGTAGTGTTGCAGTCCTCATTACCTCAAGACTTTATCAACGACGTTGCCTGCCCCACCGATCTGCTCGAAAAAATCTACGACTGTACCCCCGCTAATACCAACGCACTTGAACTGTTGCAAACTAGCTGGACTGTTGCACGCTCCACCGGATCTCTCAGCGGAACACGCAGCACAATTTCTTTTGTTCTTACAACCAGCACTAATACCTTGGTTACCATCCAAAAAAATCGGGCTTCCACTACCAGCAAGCCCTGGAAAGTCACAAGTATTATCACTAACAATAACCGCACCTCAGACAGCGCTTATCGGCAGACAGATGATACTAACCAGACACTTTCTTGCGCCTGTGATGAGCTACTCATTACTCGTACCTCAGCCCAGCCTCAAGCTGCTGCACTCACTGCTCTTGCTCAGTATGCACTAATTGGTAGCTGGGAAAATGTGGCCTCAGCACTCAAAGACTTCATGCCTGCTCATAGCTTTACACCGCATGAATTGTGCTCGTATCTCAGTGCGGTGTTTTATCGTGCGCAGCACAGTGAGCGCTTGTCTGAAACCGCTGACGGCACTTTTGCCGCCTTTAACACTGGCCTGCTCACACCCTTTAATGAGGATATATACCTGTGCTTTACGCCATCTGCAAAGGCAACTCCTTGGCAATTTGCTGGTTTTAGCACCACGCACACGCCTGGCCTGCAAGAACAGCTTGCTGCTCTACCTCAGCTACCCCAAGCTCCCCATTTTGAGATGGATGCACAGCTGCTTTATATTGCGACAAACGCCCAACTGGAAATCCCGGCCAAGCACCTTGCAAATATGCTGCCCGACTCCATCTTGGAAACCTTGTCAAAGCAGGACTTTTTTGATGCGTGCACCACGGCTTTTAAAGCGGCTCAGCGCAACTATCGACTCATCGCGCCCGTCTATAGCACCGAGCTTAATCAGACGCTTGTCGCACTTCCTCTACAGACTGCAGGTCTTGACGCCTACGCTCTTGTGCTCACGCCTGTCGAGAAGGGCTATGAGTTGGTAAACGTAGTTGCTCGCAGGATTGCTCGTGGCGCTGCGCAGGTGATCAGCCTTGAACTCCCCGATTGGCTAGCGTAATACTTGTGCGTTAAGCTTTATAGCTGGCTTTGAAGGGCTGTAAGAACGGCAGTGCAGCCTTCGAGAACATCATCGTAGGTAGTAGCAAAATCCCCGGTATACCAGGGGTCTGCAATGCCGCGGCAAGCGCCCGACCAATCCAGCAGCAAAGAAACCTTATGCTCGGGGTCTGTGCCAAGTATGCGCATCATATTGCGTCGATTATTTGAGTCCATGCCGATAAGATAGTCAAATGATGCATAATCTGCCTTTGTCATCTGACGTGCACGATGGTTCCCGCAAAAAATACCCTTTTGCTCCAGCTGATAACGTGTGCGAAGGTCAACCGGATTACCAATCTCCTCTGTGGAAGTAGCAGCAGAATCAATAAAGAAGGCATCGCTCAGTCCGGCTTTTTCCACCAAGTCTTGCATGACGTATTGCGCCATGGTTGACCTGCAGATGTTACCATAGCACACAAACAGGATCTTCAACGTTTTTGTCGGTTTTCTCGACATCAAACCCTCCCTGGTCGTGCCGGTTTCATCGCTGGCTTCTCAATACTTTTGTCCAAACCTTTGGCACGCGTTAGACCAGCGCAAAGTATGCAATAACCAAAGCTCCTAGCACAATTCGATACACGCCAAAAGGCTGGAAGTTGTGACGCTTTACAAAGCTCATGAGAAAGCGAACCGTAAGCAACGACAGCACAAACGCCACCAAACACCCAGTGCCCAAAATCATAAGCTCAGCGCTCGTAAAGGCATTGCCTTTAAGGAAAAACTTTACCAAGCGCAACAGGCTTGCACCAAACATGACAGGAATTGCCAAAAAGAAGGTAAACTCTGCGGCCACCGCACGAGAACAGCCAAGGAGCAAACCACCAATAATGGTGGAACCGGATCGAGAAGTACCTGGAATTATAGAGAGTACCTGGAATGCACCAATACCCAAAGCCACAGGCCAGGTCATCTGGAATACATCGGAAATCTTGGCTTCAGTATCGGCCAGCTCGGATACGCTCACATCATGTATGTTGGGCACTGCCATGTGCTTGGGAGCTGAGGCTCCCGATGCAGCCCCCTTCCCAACAAGCGCTGCCGCCACGGCTTTCTCGCCCTGTGCCAACAGTGCCTTTGCACGAACTTCTCGGTATTTCTCGATAACAATAAAGATAATTCCATACACAATCAAAGCACCGGCAATAACAAAGGGACCTCCCAGATGCTCCTCCATCCAGTTGTCCAGCGGAATGCCAACAACAGCGGCAGGAACGCAGGCAACAACGATCTTGGCCCAAAGCTTCCAAGTGTTAGTGCGCTCGGCGGCATCTTTGGTACGCGATAAAGGATTGAGCTTGCTAAAGAATAAAATTACAACCGCAAGGATGGCGCCCAGCTGGATAACCACCAAAAACATGTCCCAGAAGTCCTTGCTTACGTTCAACGTTACAAACTGACTCAGCAATAACATATGACCTGTGGATGAAACGGGCAGCCATTCGGTAATGCCTTCCACAATGCCAAAAAGGATAGATTTAAGAATCTCTATAAGCAGGTCCACGAGCTTCTCTTTCTGATTGGTCGTACCCCAACGCCACTACGTTGCTTTCCCATCCATGGTACGCGCAAAGCTCCGCGCGCAAAGCCGCCTGTGTTACCACTAACAAAAATCCTAAATACCAAAGGCACAACAAGGGTACGATAGCTATAACAACAACTCCACGGACGGAGGAGGCAACATGTCAAACTATGAAAGCCTAGGATACAACAAAGTTTTTGTTGCGCTGGACGGCACCGAGGAGCAGGATACGGTACTCAACCGCGCTGTTGCTGTAGCAAAAAACAATCATGCCAAGCTCTACATTGGCCATGTTATGGATTCCACAGCGCTGGAAACCGCAGGTACGTATCCTATTGACCTCATCCCTAAGCTCGAAGATCTCTTCCGCAAGTCTATCGAGACAACCGTTGAAGCCGTGCAAAATGACCCAGATATCAATGGCGTTGAGGTTGTTGTAAAGTACGGGCGTGTTCGCGAGACCCTCAAAGAGGAGCTTCTCGATCCCATTGATCCGGATCTTGTCATTTGTGGTGCTCGTGGTTTGTCCCCCATCAAGTATGCCCTGTTGGGGTCCATCTCTACGTTTTTGCTCCGTGCAACTTCCTGTGACATCCTAGTTGTTAAATAAATCCACAAGCTCTTAAGCACCTGCAAGGTCTGTGTGCGCAAACTCGAGGCCTGCGCAAGCCTTAGGCACGCGCCAACCCTTCAGCACCTGCAAGGTCTATGCCGTTAGGTACACCATCACAATAATCATGGCAAAGGCAATGAGGTCGGTAACTGAAAAGCTCGTACCCAAGAGCAAGATGGATGAGATCATAGCAACCAAGGGTTCGGAAGTGCTCAGCATACTTGCACGTACAGAGCCCACCTCATGCAGGCCCTGCAAAAACAGGGCGTAGGCACCATAGGTTCCCACCACAATTGAAAACACAATGAGTACCCAACCAGCTGCATCAATGCTAGGGATGTAATTCCATGGCTGCACATACAGCGCAAGGACAAGGCCCGAGAAGAGCATGGCATAGCCATTTACCACAAAGCTTCCCCATCTATTGAGCAGATCGTTCGGCAAAATTGCTAACGCAGCAGCAGAAAGCGCGCATGCTCCGCCCCATATAAGACCCAAGAGTGGCACGTTAAGCTCAGACGGATTACCTCCCGTTGCCAATAAGTACGTGCCGCCAATTGCCAACACAATACCTATAAGCTCACGACCTCGTGGTTGCCGCCGATTGTGTACGCACACATAAAACAGGACAAGGACCACGCTCAGCGCCTGTAATACCGTAGCGGTAGCCGAATTGGTATAGCTAATGGTCATGACATATGAGACGTTGGACATCAGGATGGATACGATAGAAATCCACGCTAGATTAAACAGGTCTTTTTTATTTTTGAGAATGCTCGTAAGACTGCTCCGATTAACCACGTAGGCCGTAGCTAAAAACAACACACTCGCAAACAATTCACGTACACATGCCAGCCATAGCTCAGGTATGTTGTATACCTCAAGCAAAATCTTTACAAAGGTACCGTTAATACCCCAACATGCGCCACCAGCAAGTGTAATAAGCACGCCCCGCAAAAGCCGCTTCTGTGCTGTCTTGCTCGACTCCAGTTTTACCTCGGTATCTGTATATTCTTGTGGTAGCTTGTTGGTCACGCTGCCCCCAGTCCAATAAAATGATTTCAAATGCCAAAAAGAGGGTACCATCTAGCCAGACAAAAATGAGCGTCAACATGCTCAAACATGCACGGGGCATATCTTTGTCACGTATGAAAGGAACGCATGGATACTACCACAGATAGGAATATTCCGACCAGCACACTGAACACTCAGGACTACACAGAACAGCTCCCAGAGCTTGCAGACGGCACAACCATTGCCAACTTTACCGTCGAGCGCTTTGAGACAATTGAAGAAATCTCAGGTGGAGCCTATGTCATACGCCATAATCCTACGGGTGCACGCACGTTGTGGCTGGCAAATGCAGACAGCAACAAGGCCTTTAGCATTGCGTTTAAAACTCCCCCAACAAATGACACCGGTGTATTTCACATTTTGGAGCACTCAGTGCTCTGCGGCTCGGATAAGTTTCCAGTAAAAGAACCCTTTACCAACCTGCTTAAGACCTCCATGCAGACGTTTTTAAACGCCATGACCTTCCCCGATAAAACCATGTATCCCGTAGCGTCCACCAATGAGCAAGACTTGTATAACCTCATGGACGTGTATATTGATGCCGTGCTCTTCCCAGCCATTTATAAGCGTCCTCGCATTCTGGAGCAAGAAGGCTGGCATTACGAGCTGTCAGATGATGGCAAAACGCTCAGCTACAATGGCGTTGTCTTTAATGAGATGAAAGGCGCCCTGTCTGATCCTGACGAAATCATGATAGCCGAGATGAACCGCCAGCTCTTCCCTAACACAGCGTATCGCTTTGAATCTGGTGGCAATCCTCGCGCTATCCCGCAACTCTCCTATGACGAGTTTATCGACACCCACGCACGTCACTACTCGCTCTCCAATAGCTACACCATTTTGTACGGAAACCTGGACATCAAGCGTGCTCTTGCGTTTCTCGATACGCGCTACAGTGCAGCACCCACACGCACTACCAACGCTCCCAACCCCTTGGCTATCCAGCAGCCCGTTGTAGCTTCCCCGGCGCAGATAACCATGGCCACCACGCCCGACAATGCCAGCGTTACCCTGGGCTTTGTTATCGGCGGGGCAAAGGATCGTACGCGCGTGCTCGGCGTGGATATTCTCATGGACGCGCTCATGGGATCCAACGAGGCGCCCCTCAAACGTGCAATCCTTAACGCCAATCTGGGCGATGACGTGGTGAGCTACCTCGTGGATAGCGTAGCTCAGCCCTTTGTGCTCATTGAGCTCAAGGGCGCCAAGCCGGACGTCGCAGACGCGTTCCGCGAGCTGGTGTATACCACCTGCCGTGAGCTGATCGACAAAGGCATTGGCAACCACCTCATCGGTGCCTCTTTAGCGCAGGCAGAGTTTAATCTGCGAGAAAGCGAGTGGGGCGGCTACCCTGACGGAGTGGCTTTAGCCATGCAAGCTCTCAACAGCTGGCTGTATGACGACGCTAACCCTATCAGCTACCTGCATTATGAGGACTCGTTGGCCTTTTTGCGCCAAGCGCTGGAAAACAGCTGGTATGAAACACTGCTGGACGAGCTCATCTGCTCTTCTGTTCACTCCGCTCAGGTTGAGCTTGTTCCTACCGAGAAGGGCGATGCAGACGCAGAAGTACAAGAGCTCGCAGCCTTTGCAGCCACACGTACGAGCGAACAGCTTGCAGACATCTCCCGTGAAGCAGCAGCTCTGCGCGCAGAACAGGATGCACCGGACAGCCCCGAGGCACTTGCCAGCTTGCCCATACTCGGCATAGAGGACATTGGCCCTGCCGCTCCTGAACCCGGCGTGCACCTGGTGGATAGCTATCCGGCTCCCAGCTATGTGCACGAGGTACCCACCAAACACATCAACTATATCTACAGCTACTTTGACCTGCGCAACATTGCCTGGGATGACCTGCCCTACGTAAGTATCCTGAGCGACCTTTTGGGTAAGCTGGAAACCGCCAAGCACAGTGCCGCTGAGCTCGACACACTCATAGAGACCAACCTTGGCAGGCTTTCGTTCTTTGTGGAAAGCACGGGCAGAGTAGATGACGTGCACGCCGCGTGCCCAAGACTTGTTGTAAGCAGTGCGTCTCTGAGCGAGAAGCTCCCTTACGCTGCGCATATTCCTGCAGAAATCTGGTCTTCCACCCAATTCATAGATAAGGATCGCATCCTTAATGCCCTTCAACAGCGCCGCATTAGTATGGAGCAAGCCTTTATTGGCGCTGGCCATTCGTGCGCCATCAACCGCATGCTCTCTTACTTCCGTAAGAATGCGTTGGTTACCGAGCAGCTCAATGGTGTTGATTTTTATCAGTTCCTCTGCGACCTTATCGACCACTTTGATGAACGTGCGGATGAGCTCTGTGCCACCCTTGAGCGCATGACTCACGACATATTTACCGCTGATACCATGGAGCTGAGCTTTACCGGAAGCGATGATGAACTTGCTCGCTGGTGGGAAGCCATAGGAGAATTTGCAACTGCAGCACCCGTGCCCGTGCCCACAGGCGCATCCATACCCGCCGGCAACGGTCAGGACTCCAACACAGGCCTCAATACTACGTCTAAGCTGCAGATCCCCGAGCCACGTATTAAGAATGAGGCTTTTGCCATTCCTGGCAATGTCGTATTTGTGGTTGAGGGCAAGGACGGCCAGGCAGATGGCTGTGTTTCTGATGGCGTTTGGGCTGTTGCAAACCGCGCAATCATCCTAGACTACCTATGGAATGAGGTCCGTGTACGTGGTGGTGCGTATGGCTGCAGCTTTGACACTACCAATACCGGCGTTGCACGCTTCTTCTCCTACCGCGATCCAAACGTAGATGCCACGATCCAGCGCTATGAAAACACCGCTCAATGGCTCAAGACCTGGAGCCCCAGCGATGACGAGTTTACTGGCTACGTGGTAAGCACCGTTTCTAGTTTTGACACGCCCACCAAGCCCCACGCACTGGTTCGTAGACAAGATCTTATGCGCATGAGCGGTCAAGATCCTCAAGTGCGTCTCCGCCATCGTGAAGAGGCACTTCATGCCACTGTCGAGAAGGTCCGTGAACGTGCAGAAGCACTTTCTGACCTCAGTGAGAAGCGCGGAATCTGCGTTTTTGGTAGTCAAGCTTTACTTGAGACATCGAAGCTTGATTTGACGATCGTTCCCCTGATGGGCGCCGCCACGGAGGCATAACAACAAAAGACTGTTTCACACAGGCAAAGCTGCCTTAGTTTTCAAGCCGCCTTAGTTTTCGACCTGTCTTTTCAACCTGTCGTAGCGTTATTAAAATTAATAACGCTACGACACAGCACGGCATAAACAACACTACATGACGCTACATCAACCCACAGGCCATAAGTATAGGCACCAGCACAATGGGCAGAAAACAGGCCGGAAGAAAATTGGCTACCTTGATGTCAGTAATTTTTGCCAGGTTTAAGCCAACGGCAAACAAAAGCAAGGAACCCGTTGCCAGCATTTGTGTAATAACCGCCTGTGTTAGGTATGGGGCAATAACGTTTGCCGCAAGGCTAAGCAGAGCCTCATAGACAAATACCACAATGCCGGAGAGGATAACACCCGCTCCCATAGTGGTGGCCATCAACATGGTAATAACCATGTCCATCAGAGACTTTGCAAATAAGGTAGCATGATTTAAGGTCAACCCACTTTGCAGCGAACCCACAATGGCCATAGAGCCAATGCAGATCACGAGGGTTGCGTTAACAAAACCAGCAGAGATGTTGGCAAACACAGGATTGCCCTCAGTAAAAGCTTGCATACGGCCTTGGATGCGGTCGCCAAAATGGTGAATGATGCCATCCAAATTAAGAAGATGCCCAATAATGCCACCCAAAGTAATGGCAAGAGTTACCTGTAGTACAGACCCTCCAGCGGCCATGCCCTGCACGCCCGTAAGAACAATGCACAGACCCATGCCCACCATAAGAAAATCGCCTAGGTCCTGCTTGAGCTTTGTGCCTACCGCCACACCCAGCACACCACCTACAACAGCAGCAATGCCATTAACTAACGCACCTAAGATAACCATAAAGCTCTTCTGCCTGCTGTATCTTTCTTTATAGCTTGCCTTTGGTAGATAGTGTCCGCACGCATCGTTTTATACGTCATGCGTCGATAAGACCAAGTCGGACACAGGCATTATAAATGCCATCATGATCAACATCGTCAGTAATTACATCAGCGGCAGCCTTTACCTCATCAGACGCATTACCCATTGCTACAGCAGTACCCACCAGCTCAAACATGGACAAATCATTGCCGCCATCACCAAACGCAATGGTCTCTTGCGGAGTAATGCCCAAATACTCTAAGGTCTGAGCAATCGCTGCGGCCTTACCGCCACCTTTGGGGAATACATCGGCAAACAAATCCGTCCAGCGCGTAATGGTAACACTGGACGTACAGTCCAAAATATCCTGATCCAGCGAAGGATCCTGATAGATGTTGAACTGGTAAATATCGCTGCCTAAGGCCCAAGAGGCATCACCTGAGGGGAAGGTAATCCCTACCAGATCCTCTACTGCGCTCACACGATCGGTATGCTCAAAAACGTAGAACTTCTCGCGCTCCATAAACAAGGTAGGATGCAAGCCAGCCTGCGTGCGCTCGACAATAACTCGTACATCTTCTGGGCTTACGGTTACCTTACGATACACGTCGTCACCCGAAAAACAGAGCTGTCCGTTAAGCGTAATAAAGGTTTCAAAGGGCTCAAGATCCAGGCCGTTAAATTGATAGGTCGGACGGCCCGTTGCCAAAATAGGCATAATACCCGCTGTGCGTAACTTGCGCACCGCTTGGCGTGTGGACTGGGGTTCTGCATGATCTTTAAAGGAAAAGAGTGTACCGTCTACATCAAAAAATACAGCTTTAATCTTTGTCATTACTTTGCTATTACCTACTCACTCATAGTCCCTTGTGCCATGCATGGTTTGCATAGCCCGCATAGTTTGCATATCTTGTTGTTTCTCAATCATTAGGTATTCGCGGTTAACGCAATATAGCGTATTGTGCTACCTCTTCAAAGCCAATGCGCTTGTAAATGTGGCCTGCCGTGGGATTATCATAAAACAGCGTCAAAAACTTCTTGCCCGCTGCTAATTCATCCGTGCAGAGTTGGGCCACCACGGCCGTCGCTAATCCATAATTGCGCATATCTTTACGCGTGCACACACCAATGATCATAGATGAAAGAGAGTTGTTTGCGCTGGTGGAAGCTGTTGAGACAAGCTTGCCCTCATAAAATGCTCCATACGTAAGGCAGCCATGAGCAGCGTTTGCTATTTTTTGTTGCTTTGCCATTGCTATAGAACGAGCATCACGGTACAGCTCATGATACTCATCGGTGCTGCCTAAAAGGGCAAAGAGCTCATCATAATCTTGTTCCGTAAGAGGACGAATGCTCGTGCCGTCTGGCGCGGGCGCAATTTTATTGGTATTAAGCGCAGTTAAACGCGCAAGATTAGAAGAGGTTATCGACAGCTCGTCAAAAAAAGGAGCGATTGCAGAGATAACCTCATAAGGTCCGTTGATGCTGCCATAGAACAGCTCGCTCATTTCTTCTTTAATGAGTTGTGCCATGCCCAGCGCATCAAACAGCTGATTTTGGCTATAGCATACATAATTGGCGTAGAACATAAGCACTATGCTATCCCAGCTGCCGTCATCATTGACAAGGGCAAACACACGCACGGGATCACCCATACCAAATTGCTCTATATCACCCATAATAAAGGTGGTGACCTCAGGATCTTTGGCAATATATTCCAAAACCTTGGTGCGATCACTTTCATTGCAACGACGAGGAATAGCCATACTTACTCCCATATATACCTATCTTTTTGCATATACACCAATAGTACTATTAGTTTATTCAACTCATGTTTTAATTCGGGTACGGGAGGAATAAATCACATAAGCGGACGCTCAATACATAAACAGATACTCAGCGCACCAAGACAAATAGCAGAGGATGTCTATGACGTCATGTACTGATCTCGATACGACAGAAGGGGTACTCATGAAACAGTTCATCGTAGACGACTCATTTTGGCAGATCTTTCCTATGGCTCAATTAGGCGTTGTTGTGGCAACAGGGCTTAAAACTCCTCATGAACTATCTCATGAGGATAAAGCGGCTATACATAGCCTGCTTGTTCACGCCAACCTTAAAGCAGAAACATGGATAGAAGACCCTCAGATTTCTAAAAATAGTGTTATTGCTGTATGGCGAGAAGCCTATCAGAAATTCAAAACAAAGAAGGGTGCTCGCGCTTCTATTGAGAATCTCCTCAAGCGCGTATCCAAAGGAAATCCTATAGGCGATATTACACCGCTCGTAGATATCTACAATGCCTGCTCTTTACGCTATGCCCTGCCCTTTGGGGCAGAGGATGTAGATAGCTTTGTTGGCAACCTTGTCCTCACTATAACCGATGGTGGAGACGAGTTTGATCCTCTAGGAGAAGGATCGGATCCTACACTTCCCGGTGAGTTAGCTTACCTCGATGATACTGGCGCAGTATGCCGCTGCCTTAATTGGCGAGATGGGCAACGTACCGCCATCACCGATACAACTCGCAATGCGTTTATCGTCACTGAGTGCGTAGATCCTAAACGCACCCAAGAAATGGCAGAAGCTCTCTGTCAACTTGCCACCCTTATTGAGAAACATCTAGGAGGCACTATATATACTCAGACCTGTATAAGCTCAGAAAAACGTAGTTGCATCCTCGCTGAGTAAGCATCCAGGTAGCGGTTTTAGACCAAACACCCAATCTCATGCTCACTGCGCATTTCCTTACCTATCCGCCGGCACATACAGATACATAAACAGCCCGCAGTTCAAATGAGCTACGAGCTGTTTTTAAATGAGCTACGGGCTGTTGTTGAAAGAGCTCGTATCAATAAAACCTTTTGGACTTACAAGCTATGACGCTTGACACTGAGCGCATTGAGCACCATGCGGCGGGACATACCATAGGTAAGCGCCAAATAACCACCGTACACCACTATAAAGATGCCTGCGATCAGCAACGAGTTGGTAGCAATGTTTACCCCACCCAAAGAGCGGATAATCTCAACGATCACAACCAATGCACAGATTGAATGAGCTATACCTACCAGCAAAGGAGCCACAAAAGACAGAACTGTTTGGAACCTCAGAGAACTCAGCAGGTCCTTCTCGGAAGCACCAAGATCATTCAAGATACGGAAGCGAGCACTTGATTCAGAAGCTGCACTTAAGCGCTGAATAGCCAAAATTGCAGCACAGATAACGGTCAATACAAAGCCTATATACAACACCAGATACGTTACCACGCCACGCAGCCCCTTAGCTGTCTCAAGCATATCAGTGCGCGTTAATATCTGAATGGCGTTTGTTGAATAGCCTTCTTTGTTATATATCAGCGAAGACAACGTAGCGCTATCAAGGTCTCCGATTTGTTTAATAGACTCATCATTCTTAGCAATATCGGCAGCACTTGTCGAGGCATATGCCACGTTAATAACGCTTATACGAGGAATAAAAGCATCAATCAGCTCATTGGGAACAACTAAGGTACCTGAATTGCTTGCAATCGAGAAATTCATGAGGTTGGCAGAAACATCAGAAATAGCACCCAAGCCAGAGGGCTTAAGCTTGGTCCCAGCAACCTCAATGATATAGCCATTTTTGAGAGCTGCTGCATAAATTTGATTAACATCATCCATATTAGATGTAACCAGGTACTCATCAGAAGCCAAGGTAATGGGTTCCATGTTCATCATTTCGCGCTGAGCATTGTACTCATCCAAGCTGATAGCCTGAAGCGCCTTGCTCGCTACATCTGCGTCTTTAAAGGCGGAAGGTAGCTTCATATGAGCGGCCTCAGTAAAACTACCTAAGGTAAGAGAAGCAATGCTGGGATCGTTGGTTTCCCAACCCTTGGGCATGCGCAGTAGCATAGTAGACACCTTGCCAAGCTTAGACAGATCATAGCCAGCAGCCTTAAGGCGCTCAGAAGCACCCATAAAATCTGCAGCGCCGTCTTCTTGGGCACCACCATATGCAAGGATACTTGCGCTGTAAGGAAGCGCTGCGTTTTGAGCAGCCTGCAAAGCACTAGTAATGCTCATACCAGTTGTAACTGAAGTAATAGCTAAAAACAAAATCAGAGAAACAAAGCCCATGGAGATGGAGTTGGTGTTAATTTGGCTGGATATCTCTCGTACACTAAAGCTGTGCAATCCCGAGAAATAATAGCTCTTAGAACGTCTTGCAAGCGCGGTAAGAGCTCCCGCTAAACCATAGAACAAAATGAGTGTACCAATTGACACAAGCAGCGTAGTAACAAGAAAATCCACTTCAGTTCCGGAGCCACCAAGTTTAGGGAAGCCATGCGTGTTAAGACGCCAGTAGGCAACGCCCACGCACACCACGCCAACAACAAACACAAGAGTAGGAAAAAACAAGCTCTTTACGTGGGTTTTCTCGGCTTTCTTTTGGGCGCTCATAAGCTCTACCAGCTGAACTTTGCGCAGGGAACGCAAATTAAAGAACACCATGATGATAAAGATGACGGCAAAGCAGAAAAAGGTAGTTAAAAATGCCTGCGATGAGAAGAAAAATTTAAATTCTTCAACCTTAGAACCAAACAGCGCGGCAGTTACAAACAACAGCACCTGAGAGAGAAGGGCGCCTGTAGAAAAACCAATTACCAGCGCTGCAGCAGCGACAAGCAGGGTTTCCAAAGTAATGGTTCGAGCCACCATAGAACGAGGCATGCCTAACACTTGGTACAAACCCAGCTCTTTTTTGCGATGACGCATAAGGAAGTTGTTGGCATATACCATCAAGAAACCAGTGATAATCGCTAGAAAAACGGTCAATCCTACGATAAGACCATAGATTGCTTTTACCATTTCGCGCGCATCAGTCTTCAAAAAATCTGCTTGCACGGCAATCGTATTGAAAGCATAAAAGACAGCAACGCTAATGGTAAGCGTGAAGAAGTACACCAGGTAATCACGGGCAGAGCGACGTACATTACGAAATGCTAACTTAACGAGCATCTACGTCACCACCAATCGTAGCCACAACCTCAATAATACGATCGAAGAACTCACGACGGGGTTTATCGCCACGAACCAGCTCGGCAAATAGCTTGCCATCACGAATAAAAATGACGCGCTGGCACCAACTTGCCGCATACTCATCATGGGTAACCATAAGCACTGTTGCTTGTTGGGTGGTGTTGAGTTTTTCAAAGCACTCAAGTAGGATACGGGCGTTTTTAGAGTCCAGAGCACCAGTAGGCTCGTCTGCCAAAATGAGAGTGGGGTTGGTTACGATGGCGCGTGCAGCAGCAACGCGCTGACGCTGGCCGCCACTCATTTGATGAGGATATTTATCCAAAACATCCGTAACGCCAAGGATGGTAGAAACGCGAGTCACGCTATCCTGAATCTGAGCCGCAGGGACACGTCCAATAGAGAGTGGCAGGGCAATATTTTCTCGGGCAGTCAGGGTATCGAGCAGATTAGAATCCTGGAAAACAAAGCCTAGGCTTTCACGACGAAATGCTGCCAGTTTCTTTTGGGAAAGCGTTGCGGTTTCCTGTCCGCCAATGGCGACAGTACCTGCTGTTGGCATGTCAATGGTGGAAATGCAATTAAGCAGGGTGGATTTACCAGAACCGGAAGGACCCATGATGGCGACCATCTCTCCCGACTGCACCGTAAAACTAACACCTGCTAAAGCACGCGTGGAAGTGTCAGCACCGCCATAGATTTTTTCTACCTGAGAAACCACAAGCGCAGGACAGGCATTGGTGTAGCTTCTTGGGGTGTTCATCATATGCTTATTCATAGAGTGTCCTCCAAATAGATTGCGCTAGGCTGCGTGCCGGATGCCTTGTCAGACGGCTTGCTGGGACTTACGAGCCAAGCGGCTTTATTGACACTCCTATCATCGGATGTTCAAGCATCTGATGCCATCGAATTAGCTTACGCTTGGCTTTCACTTTTGTAAGTTTGGCAGGCCGATACAAACATCGGTCCACTCGCCTTGCAAGCTGGTAAGCGTTACGGTCTGACCCATTTTACAACACAACTGTGCCACTAAATACAGGCCGATACCGGTGCTACGCGCGTGTTTGCGACCATTTTGACCCGTAAACCCACGGTCAAATACTCGGCTGATATCCTCTGGCGCAATGCCGCAACCGTTGTCCCATATGTGGAGATCTATGCGCTCATAGGCGGTATTGTCGTTGCATATACGTGCCGAGAAGCGCACGGTTGGTGCACACGTGCTGTTCTGCGCACCGGCGTCTTGCGCGCTGGCATCTTGCGTGCTGGCGCCTTGCGCGCTGGCACTTTGCGTAGCGGCTTCTTGCATGTCGGCACTTTGCGATTGCTCTTTACGATAACGCACGGCATTATCAATAAGCTGCCCAATAATAAATACAAGCCACTTGGAATCACAGGCTACTTGTAAATCTTGTGCCACTACATCAGATGTGTCCACGTGCATGCCCGCTGCAATGAGGGTATGCATGCGGGATTTAATAGCCGTGTTTACCACCGTGGTAAGTGATGTCTGGCAAATGACATAGTCCTTCTCGACAGAGGTACTGCGTGCCAGATACAAAGCCTGCTCGGCAAGTTCCTCTGTACGCGACAGCTCTGCCTGCAAACCACGGGCATAAGACGTTGGTTCGTTTTGCAACATAAGCCGTGCCGCGGCAAGCGGCGTTTTAATCTCATGCACCCAGGTCTCAATATAATCACGATATTGATTCATTTGCGCTTGAGCCTCTGCAGTTTGACGCTGCGACCCCAAAACAATGGTGCGCAATGCGTTATAAGCAAGTTCTCCCTCGTAAAAGTCTGGTCTTTCCAGCAGCTCAATTGCGGCATGGGCTGCAGGAACATCTTTGGTTTGCTGCGCAATGCGTTCAAGTGAGCGCAAAAAAGAAGCAACGCGCAGATAATTGACCGCCCCAGCAATGGCAAGCATCATAAGGACCAGCAGCATGCACAACAAGCAAAAGTCGAGGCTCATGCCAGCAACATATGCTAACAGCGCCGGTATAGCAGCTGCTAGCAAGCAGCACACCAATGATGACACATGAGATTTACCGTACGAAAAAAGCATAGCGCTGCCTCTATAGTTGCTATGACTGTGTTGCTATGGAATAACCCTGGCCGCGGTGAGTAACAATCAGCCCTCCCGCATCGACCTTATCCAGGGTGCGACGCAGGCGATTCATGTTAACCGTAAGGGTATTGTCGTCCACAAACTCATCGGAGTTCCAAAGCACTTCCATAATGGTCTCGCGCGACACAATAGCGCCCTTACCCTGCAGCAACGTCTCTAAGATACGTAGCTCATTTTTGGTCAGCTCCACGCTTTTCTCGCCCATGGACACAAATGAGCGGGAAAGATCCAAGGTTATGCCCCCAAAACTGAGCGTCCGAGAGTTCGCGTTTGCAGACTGTGTTCGACGCATGATGGCATCTATATGGGCCAACAATATTTGCCCATTATAGGGCTTGGCGAGAAACCCGTCTGCCCCCAAGCTCATGCTCATAAGCTCATCCAGCTCCGAGGCCCTGCTGGTCAATACCATAGCAGGTACCGTAGACTTTTGACGCAGCTCCCGCAGCACATACTGCCCGTCCGTACCTGGAAGCCCCAGATCGAGCAAAACAATATCTGGTGAGGCAACAGAAACGTCTGCCACGATGGTTTCAAAACTGTTTGGGAGCACAACACGGTGACCGGCATTTTTAAGCAGTACACAAAGCTGCTCACGAACGGATGCATCATCCTCAACAACAAAAATACAAGCCATATACTACCTATGAGCCTTAAGCGTCGCAAAGATACGGGTATTGTGACGTTTTACCAATGAAATAAACGAGCCTTCGATATAGGCCTGAACTGCATTTTTTTGCATAATGGGCTTTATAAGCGTACGCATAACCCGTGAGCGAGGCTGAGCAACACGTGCTGCTTCTTGCGCCTGCGGCGTACTGATCATCTGCCGGATGGCTTCCACTTTTTGAGTGCGCGTTAGGTGTGCCGCGGGATTGCACACGTTTTCTATGCAGCCAATAAGACGTTCAACGTAGCGGCGCATAACCATTTCTTTACTCGCGGCATCTTCTGATAGACCCCAATGCTCAAGCAAATCCAGCATCCAGCCATGCTCTTCTTCGCGTTTCTCGTACATCTGGGGGCGCCACCGTGCTGTTTCTGACTCCGTGCGCGAGCGAATAAAGTGATAGTAGGCTTTTTCCGTTACGACCACCTTATCTATATCACGGATATAGTCCAGCACGTAGGGAAAATCATCCCAAAACGTAGGCCTAAAGCGCAGGTTCATCTCTTCAATGCGCGCGCGCAAAAACAGCTTATTCCACGGCGTATAGAGTAGGTTCTCATCGAATAGCTTATAGGCCTGGGCCCTAAAATCTTCCTGTGTTGTATACACACAAGACGGCTGAGACTTAAGCTCACTGAGGTGCTCGTTACTATTTTTGGCATAAAAGGTATCAATATAAAACCCAGCTACAACCAGCTGTGCACTCTGCTCATCTGCTAAGGCCACCATCTCTTCGAGCATGGACGGTTCTGCCCAGTCATCCGCATCCATAAAGTACACGTACTGACCACGCGCATGATCCAGCGCCAAATTGCGCGCCGCCGGAGCTCCGCCATTAGGAGTGTGAAAGACATCAATACGAACGTCCTTCTCGGCCATACGGTCACAAATATCCCCAGAGCGATCCTGTGAGCCATCATCAATCACCAATAGCTCAAAATCGCTCATAGTCTGGGCTTGCAAGCTCTCTATTGCACGACCAACATACGCCGCAACGTTATACACGGGCATAATTACCGAGACTTTTGGATTATTGCGAGCCATAAAACCCCCGGCTTCTGTCACGTTTTTACAACCAATCTGCCACATCATTATGACAATAGTTTACCTGTAGCTTGATGCATCACGAGAACCCAACAGTTGAGGAACGAGAAAAGCATGAGTTGGTTGGTTTGCTGAATGGCCGGCTGATTGCTTGGCGCCCTGCCATTCAGCTATCCTACTGGCTTGCCACCCTACTACTTTTCCACCAAGGTGCCGATGGTTAATCCCAACTGCTCAGGATCAACTACCGTTTGGGTTGCACCATCCGTCCCAGCAACACTGGTGCAGGGAGCATCTACTATGGCCAGATTTTTTCTCCCAATGCCATGGGCAGTCTCTGCAAGATTAAGCAAGTCGGGCGCCGACATATCTGTATGGAGCAAACCGAGCAAATCCTTTGCTTGTCTCGCAAGCTGCGTAGCGCCAACACTGGAAAGCCCTAGCACTTTTTCCCAGCCCTGCGAGTCCACCACCATAACGTGCGAGATCTGTACCCCTGTTGCCCCAGAAACCACACCTATGCTGCCCCGAGACTGCTGCTTGCTAAACACCTCAGCCAGTGTTGTTTGCGCACCATCCAAGCTGACCACCATGTCTGTGGGCAAGCTCACTATATAGCCTTTACCTGCACTTTGATCAAGACTCAGCAGCTTAACAGAGCTCAGAGTCGATTCGTCATTATCAGCATGAATAAACACCAGCACCGTGGTAACGGCATGATCTGAAAGCTGCGTGTTGCCGGTAGCAATATTTTTGCCGCCATCTTTTTTGATGGATCCCGATAAGTCCGTATCGCCCAAATTTGAATTTTTCTGTGCAAGATTCCACAGAGCAAAGATACCAATACCAAGCACAAGCGCTAAAGCGGCCAGTATGACCAGCGCATTGCGTGTTTTATGCGCGCCCGGTGCCGAAACATCACTTCGTTCATACCGCTTACGCTGTTTCATGCCCAACCTTTCCTCAGTCTTTCTCTTATAGCCAGGGCTCAAATGAATCCGTAGGATAGTGGACTGCGGTAAATACCAGGCCCTTTGCTGGAGCACACTGACCTGCCGCACGCCTATCGCACTGTGCCAACACCTCGCGGATCCAGCGTTCCTCTTTACGACCGCAGCCTACCTCAACCAGACTGCCCACAATCGTACGCACCATGGAGTGCAAAAAAGCATTGCCCGTAATATCCACCGCAATGAGCTGCTCGCCCGCCTCCTCAATGCGAGACACGCCTACCGACAAAACCCGGCGCTGTGTTGGCTTGTCTACCGCAGAGGCCGCCTTACAAAAACTCTTAAAATCGTGCTCCCCTACCAGCGCTTGAGCCGCCCGATTCATGGCCTTAACGTCTGGCTGAGTGCGCAGCCACCACGCATGATCCCATGCCATAACCGGCCTTGTCCAGCCGTCTGCAATACGATAGCGATAGCTGCGAGCTTCTGCGTCAAAGCGTGCCGAGAAACCCGCACGTGCCTTATATACTTCGGATACGGAGATGTCATCTCCCACCAGGGCATTAAGCGCCCGCTTGATAACCGGGCCACTGAGGCTCAACTCATGCTCATACACGGGCAAACTCACATGCTGCGCTAACGCATGCACACCCGCATCCGTGCGCCCTGCACAGGTAATCTCTACGGGTCTATGCAGGTACACAGACAGTGCACGACTCAGCTCTCCAGCTACGGTGCGCACATCACCCGGCTGGGCTGCAAAACCAGAAAAGCCCGCACCACGATACCCCAGTTTGAGTACCATAGTTGCCTCATGTTCTTGCACTGCTTGCATTACCCGTCCTCTGTTGTACGTTTGTTACATCATACAGGCAAGTACGCTTGTCAATGTAACCACCACAAACAGCGCAACATCGCGACCATCCAATGGCTTTGGTTCATGCCTTCTTACCGCACTGGCATAACAGCGATCCTGCATGGAAATGGCAAGCTCATCCGCCTTATAAAACAAGCCAACCACCACGGGCACCAATACAGAAAGCCATTTTTCCAGCCGCTGCGCAATGCTGCCTGTATTAAACCGGACACCGCGCACTTTTTGCGCCAGCATGATCCGATGATATTCTTCGGCACACAGCGGCATAAAGCGCAGTGCAAGCGATAAAACCATGGTGATGTCGCCCACAGGTAGCCCGAAGCGCGCGAGGGGCTGGATAGCTCTTCCACACGCTTCTGCTAGCTGTAAAGCAGTAGTTGTTGTGGCTATAACCAAGAAAAACCCAAGTAAGATATACACTCGCGCCAACGCTTGAGCACTGCGTGCAAGCCCCGCTGTTGCCAGGCCAACTGGCCCCACCAGCACAAGCGTACCCGTTCCATCCAAAACAAGCCCATTTACCAGCAAGCTTACTGCAGTGATAAGGGCCAGGGGTTGAGCTGCCTGCCGCAAGCTACTAAGACTGGCATGTGAAACCACGAGCGCACCAAGCAACAATCCCGCAAGACACGCCAATCCTGCTCCCGAGTGAACCATCAGGCTTGCCACGAGCAGCACGATCAGGGACAGGACCTTTATGCGGGCATCAAGGGCATGGAGCCAGCTTTGTTGAGGGCTGTAGGAGCCAAATGGTATCGTCGGTTTCATGAGCGCCTGCCCAAACAGGATTGCGCTTCTCGGTCTTCTAAAATCCCCGCCTCTGCCAGTGCTGTCCTTGCCTTGTGTGAGGCGCCCGACCACGCAATACGTCCCTTATTCAGCAGTGTTATAGCATTAGCCTGATCCAGCCATTCTTCAAGGTCATGCGTTATCACAAGAACGGTACGGCCTGCTTGGCACAGCGAGGCCACTAGGGCATGAAACTCTGCTCGCCCTTGCGCATCAAGGCCAGCTGTAGGCTCATCAAAGATGCATACCTTCGTCTGCAGTGCAATAATGCCCGCAAGCGCCACACGCCGAGCCTGCCCACCCGATAAACTAAGCGGATTGTGCTCATGCCATTGTGGTTCTATACCCAATAGCTGCAGCGCCTCAACAGCACGATCACGCGCTTGTTCCTCTGACGCACCGTGCTGCAGCGGTCCAAACATAACGTCTTCCAGCACGGTATCGCAAAACAACTGATCTGCCGTACGCTGAAACGCTAAGCCTACATCTCCAGGGCGTACCTTGGCTTCCTCACAGACAACCCACCCAGCATGAGGGCTAATCAGACCCGATAGCACTCGCGCAAGGGTAGACTTACCTGCACCTGATTTACCAGCAATAATGTGCAGCTCTCCCCTGCCTGCCTCAAGCGAAACATCATGCAAGATGGCATCGATACACAGCTGTGATGCCTGAAGCACCTGCCTCTGAGAGGCTCCTTGCCCCTCTCGTGCGCCTTGTGCGCTTTGCTTGCCTTGTCTGCCTTGCTCGCTTGGCTTATCGCTAGCCGCATGCTGAGCCTTAGGGGTGCCAACAAAGAACCGAGAGCCGCAGCCAGCCCAGGCAGGTGTACCCACCAAGCATGAGCGCTCTAACAACTTTGGTGAGCTCAAAAACTCTTCTGTTGCTCCTTGCCAACTTATGCAGCCGTGCTCCAACAGGACAATCTTATCGGCATGTTTTACGTCCTGTGCATAATGGGTTACCTCAGCCACAGCCATGCCGTCATGTGCCAGACCATCAACGATCTGACGTATACGCTGCCGAGAACCCCAGTCAAGATATGAGGTAATTTCATCGAGCAGGATATAGTCTGGCCTCATAGCTAAAACGCCAGCAAGCGCAAGCCGCTGCTGCTCACCGCCAGAAAGACTATGCGTGCTTCTTTGTTCAAAGCCGGATAGGCCAACGAGCTCCAATGCCTCTTTACAACGCGCGTCTCTTTCGGACGCGGACAACCCGAGGTTTTGGGGGCCAAAAGCAACTTCATCGTACACCAGAGAAGCCACAATCTGCACGGTAGGATCTTGCTTTACCATGCCAACGCGCCTGTGGACTTCTTCCGCAGATAGAGCTTCAAGCTCCTGCCCATCAAGCACGACACTGCCAGAACTTGACAGCAACGTTTTATTAGCCAAGCGCAGCAGCGTAGATTTGCCAGAGCCATTTGCTCCAACAATGCATACGTGTTCCCCCGGCGCTACCGATAGTGAGAGGGCACGTAAAGCAGCAGAGCTCGTATCACTACGAGGATATGCATAGTTCACTGATTTAAACTCGATCACGTGCCCTCCTCTCCTTACATAAGAAAAGAGGCCCACCTGAGTGGACCTCTTATCAATGCATTAGCTATAAGCTACTCAGCGTCAGCAGCCTCAGTAGCCTCTGTCTCAGAAGCCTCTACCTCGGTGGTCTCAGTCTCAGAAGTTTCTGCCTCAACAGCCTCATCCTTGGTGGCGTCTGCCTCAGGCTCTGCTGCAGGCTCCTCTACCTTTTTCACAGGCTGAGCAACCTTCTTTACGCTTGCTGCAGGCTTTGCAGCCTTCTTGGAAGCTACAGGCTCGTTCACAAGCTCAATGATAACAACCTCAGCGTTGTCACCCTTGCGAGCGCCCAGCTTCATAATGCGGGTGTAACCACCATTGCGGTCTGCCCACAAGCCCTGAGCTGCCTTATCAAAGACCTCAGAAACCAGAGCTGCATCACCAATTTTAGCAATGGCATTACGGCGAGCAGCAAGGTCGCCTCTCTTAGCCCAGGTAATTACGCGATCAACATCAGGGCGAATAGCCTTGGCGCGCTCCTGTGTAGTCTTAATGCGGTCATTAGCCAGCAAAGCGCAAACCAGGCTCTTCTTAATGGCCTTGGTGTGGCTTGCGTTGGTACCAAGCTTCATGCCGCGCTTTTTGTTGTGCCTCATTCTTACTACTCCTCTAAGCGTGTAAGTGGCGGGGTTTAAGCTTTAAGGCCAAGACCCATCGATTCGAGCTTATCCTTAACCTCTTCGATGGACTTGACGCCGAAGTTACGGATGTTGAGAAGATCGTTCTCGGAGAACTCAACAAGCTGACGTACAGAATGAATTGCTGCACGCTTGAGGCAGTTATAAGAACGTACGGAAAGATCCAAGTCCTCAATCTGCTTATCAAGATCGCTGTTGTCGTCCGTCTCTTCGGCTGCAAAGATGGACTGCTCTTCGGGCTCCTCGGTCTGCTCAGCAAGAGCCATAAAGGCGCTCATATGCTGATTGATAATGTTAGAGGCCTCAACAACAGCATCGCGAGGTGCGATGGAGCCATCGGTCTCTACCTCGAGGATAAGACGATCGTAGTCCGTGTGCTGGCCAACGCGGCAAGGCTCTACAGCCTTAGCGCAGCGACGCACAGGAGAGAAACGAGAATCAATGTGAATGATGCCGATAGGATCGGAATCACGCTTGTTGTCCTCGCCACTCACGTAACCACGGCCAGTGCCAATGCGCAAAGACATTGACAGGTGAGCACCCTCGCCAAGGTGGCAAATCACGTGCTCAGGGTTGATAAGATTAAACTCTGCTGGTACAGAGAAATCGCCACCGGTAACTGTTGCAGGACCATCAATGTTAATGGATGCCTCAGCCTCATCGCCTGTTCCCATTGCCTGGAAGACAAGCTCTTTTACGTTCAAAACGATATCGGTAACGTCTTCATAGGCGCCCTCTACCGAAGTGAACTCATGCTGAACGCCATCAATCCTGATTGCCTCAACAGCCGCACCTTCCAGTGAGGAAAGAAGAACGCGACGCAGGGAGTTACCCAAGGTGTCACCATAACCACGCTCCAAAGGCTCAACAATGACGCGTGAAATGGTGTCGCTAATCTCCTCAACAGAGACGGTAGGGCGGATGAATTCGGACATGTATACCTCCAACCAGAGCTGGACTACTTGGAGTAGAGCTCGACGATGAGCTGAGCGTCGATGTCGAGATCAATCTGATCACGAGTGGGAAGCTGCAGTACATTGCCCTGGAGCTTCTCAATATCAACCTCAAGCCAGGCGGGTACAGCCATGTGCTCGGTGGAAATCAAAGCCTCCTTGATAGGAAGCAAATCCTTGGCCTTAGCAGCTACGGCAACAACGTCGCCAGCCTTTACGCGATAGGAAGGAATGTCAACACGATGACCGTTTACGGTAATGTGACCGTGACGTACCGTCTGACGCGCCTCCTTACGAGTGCGTGCAAAACCAAGACGGAAGACAACATTATCAAGACGACTCTCAAGAATCGTCATCAGGTTGTCACCAGTAATGCCCTCGATCTTAATAGCCTTGGCATAGTAGCCACGGAATTGCTTCTCGAGAACACCGTAAATGAATTTAGCCTTTTGCTTCTCGCGCAGCTGACGGCCGTACTCGGACTCGTTGCGGCGCGTACGCTTAGGCGTACGATTGGACTTCTTATTGATGCCCATAACGATGGGATCAATATCAAGAGACCTGCACCTCTTCAGAACAGGCGTCCTATCCACTGCCATGTTAGTGATCCTTCCTTACTACACGCGACGACGCTTGCACGGACGGCAACCGTTGTGCGGAATGGGGGTCTTGTCCTGAATGCTCGAAACCTCAAGGCCAGCAGCCTGGAGGGAACGAATGGCGGTCTCACGACCAGAGCCGGGGCCCTTTACGAACACGGAAACCTTGTGCAGGCCGTGCTCCATAGCTGCCTTGGCACATGCCTCTGCTGCCATCTGTGCAGCAAAAGGAGTGGACTTACGAGAGCCCTTAAAGCCAACGGTACCAGCGGACTGCCATGCGATTACGTTACCCTGAGGGTCAGTAATCGAAATAATTGTGTTGTTAAAAGTGCTCTTGATGTGAGCCTGTCCAACAGCAATGTTCTTACGCTCAGAGCGCTTTACGCGGGTGCGAGCGTTCTTCTTTTGTGTAGCCATTGTCTAGTCTCCCTACTTCTTCTTGCCGCCGACCTGACGACGCTTACCCTTACGGGTACGAGCGTTCGTGTGGGTGCGCTGACCATGGACAGGAAGACCCTTACGATGACGAAGGCCACGGTAGCAGCCAATCTCCATCAAGCGGGCTACGTTCTGACGAACCTCACGACGAAGGTCACCCTCGACGGTGTAGTTAGCGTCGATGGCGTCACGAAGCCTTGTTACTTCGTCCTCAGTAAGATCTCGTACATGAGTATCTGGATTTACTCCAGCAGCTTCACAAACTTTAGAAGCGCTGGTGCGGCCAATGCCGTAGATATAAGTTAGACCGATCTCGACACGCTTTTCGCGTGGGAGGTCAACACCGTTAATACGGGCCAACTTCGTGCTCCTCTCTTAGCCCTGGCGCTGCTTATGGCGCGGGTTCTCGCAAATCACGTATACCTTACCGTGACGGCGAATGACTTTGCACTTATCGCACATCTTTTTAACGGAAGGACGTACCTTCATTTTAGTTCCTCTCGATAGTTCTATTACGAACCCTCGTGCTATGGTGGCTGATCAGGTGGAGCTGATCATGCGCTATCTACTCGCCCAGCCGCAGGCGTGAATAACCGTTTGTGTCCACAGGGGACAAGACGCTTACCTACTTGTAACGGTATGTAATGCGTCCACGAGTCAAATCGTAGGGAGAAATCTCCACTACAACCTTGTCACCAGGAAGAATGCGAATGTAGTTCATTCGGATCTTACCCGAGATGGTGCACAGGATGGTGCTTCCATTTTCGAGCTCAACCTTGAACATCGCATTGGGCAGTGGCTCAAGTACTTTCCCCTCAAGCTCGATTGCGTCCTGTTTGCTCACTGGTGTATACCTCTCCTCGCACAATATCGGCGATTAGACATCATACCTAAACTGCAGGCATTTTGACCAATCGTCACTAATTGAACACAGATTTTAAAGTTGCCCACCATAGAGGGAGCACCAAGCGCCCTTATCGTCGGCAGAAACTACTACGGGACCGTCTTCGGTAATTGCCACGGTATTCTCGTAATGTGCAGCCAAAGAACGATCAACCGTAGAGACGGTCCAACCGTTAGGGGCTACCTCAACAACGGGGCTTCCGTAGGTAATCATGGGCTCGATGGCAATTACCATGCCAACCTGCAGGCGAACGCCACGACCGCGCTTGCCGTAGTTGGGAACATTTGGCTCCTCGTGCATATCACGACCAACGCCATGACCCACATACTCACGCAACACGCCAAAGCCGTTCTTCTCGGCAAGCTCTTGGCAAGCGTTACCGATATCTCCCAGGTGATTGCCAGGGAGTGCCTGCGCAATTGCTGCCTTAAGGCAATCGCGAGTTACCTCACACAAGGCCTTTGCTTCACGAGAAGGCTCGCCAACAAAGAAAGTCCAGGCATTATCGCCCGCCCAACCGTTGACCGTTGCTCCCGTATCAATAGAAATGATGTCACCTTCCGAAAGGCGAACGTCAGCAGAAGGAATGCCATGGACTACTTGCTCATTGATGCTTGCGCAAATAGAGCCTGGAAAGCCGCCGTATCCCTTAAAGGTTGGGGTGCCGCCGTGCATGCGAATGATGCTTTCCGCAATTTGATCAAGCTCAAGCGTGCTCACGCCCGGCTTGATTGCAGCGCCAACGCGGCGGAGCGCCATCTTAGACAGCGCTCCAGAGACTTTCATTTCTTCGATCTGCTGCAGTGTTTTGATAATAATCATAAACCGAGCTGATCCTTTACATCCGAGTAAACAACATCGACAGGACGATCGCCGTCAACCTTATTGAGTAAACCGCGCTCTTGATAGTACGCTATGAGTGGCAAGGTCTGCTCCTCATAGACAGCAAGACGCTGCCTAATGGTCTGGGGCTTATCGTCATCACGCTGATACATTTCTCCGTCGCAGCGAGGACAGGCATGATCTGCAGCGGTACCGGTATATCCGCATACTTTACAGGTGCGACGCCCGCTCAAGCGCTCGACAATAACATCGGCAGCTACATCTACCAACAAGGCAGCGTCAATAGCCTTGTCCATAGCTTCCAATGCAGCGTCAAGAGCAAGTGCCTGAGCAGTATTGCGAGGGAAACCGTCCAGGATAAAGCCTTTTTGTGCATCTTGTGCACTAAGGCGCTCTTTGACCAAGTCAATAATAAGCTCATCGGGTACCAAGGTACCTGCGTCCATAAATGACTTAGCTTTTACACCCAAGGGGCTTTGAGCTTTAACGGCGGCACGAAGCATGTCACCCGTGGAGATGTGTGCTACTCCAAACTCAGCCACCAGCTTTTGTGCCTGGGTTCCCTTTCCTGCGCCAGGAGCGCCGAGCAATACGATGTTCATCTGCGTCACCCTTCTTTACTTAAAGAAGCCTTCGTAGTTGTGCATCTTTAACTGTGCCTCAAGCTGAGAGATGGTGTCCATTGCAACACCAACCATAATCAGGATTGAGGTACCACCAAACGTCCTAATAAGCGCATTGGACGTAAAGGTAAATGCAATAGAAGGAACGACTGCGATAAGTGCCATAAAGATAGCACCAGGCAGCGTAATGTGATCAAGTGTGCTCTTGATATACGCAGCGGTTGCGGCACCGGGGCGTACGCCAGGAATAAAGCCACCCTGCTTCTTAAGATTGTCTGCTGTCTCCTCTGGATTAAATACCATGGAAGTATAGAAGTACGCAAAGAAGACGATCAGCAAAACAGAAAGAGTCCAGTTTATCCAGCCTGCGGATACCGCATTAGCCATGTTTTTAATCCAAGCTACACCTGGGAAGAACACAGCAATCTGTGCAGGGAAGTACAGAATTGCAGAAGCAAAGATGATGGGTACAACGCCTGCCGTATTTACCTTAATGGGCAAATAGGTAGACTGACCACCCATAATCCTGCGACCCACAACGCGCTTTGCATACTGGATGGGAATACGACGCTGTCCACGCTCGATATATACAATGAACGGAATAACGATCGCAATGACCAATACCGTAAGCGCTGCATACAAAAGGCCTTTATCGGACGCACGAACGGTACCCTGAATTGCTGAAGGCAGGCCACTCATAATGTTGGTAAAGATGATCAAAGACATACCATTACCAATGCCGCGCTGAGTGATAACCTCACCAAGCCACATGATCATAATGGCACCGGTAACCATGGTTACCACAACCACAATGTCCATGATAAGCTCGGGCGCGCCACTGTTTGCAAAGTTGATACCAAAAGCGGGACTCTTGAACAAGAACAGGTAGCCAACAGCACTGATAAACGCAAGTACAATCGTAATATAGCGGTTATACTGTGTGATCTTGCGCTGGCCGGACTCGCCCTCTTTAGCAAGTTCGCTCAAGGAAGGAACAACGGTCTGCATCATCTGCATGATAATTTCTGCAGTGATGTAGGGCATGATGCCTAAGCTAAACAGCGAAACACGAGAGAGTGCGCCGCCTGAAAACAGGTCGAGCACCGAAATAAAGCTTGCATTAGAAGCCGCATTCTTATACGCAGCAAGCATGCCTGCAAGGGGAATGCCCGGTACAGGAATGTGCGAGCCAATCCTGTACAGGAACAAAATACCCAACGTAAGCAAAATCTTGCCACGGAGCTCTTTGATGTGAAATGCGTTGGCGATTCCCTTTAGCACGGGAGATCAACCTTTCCTCCAGCCGCTTCAATCTTAGCTTGAGCAGAAGCGGAAACCTTATCCACCTTGACGGTAAGCTTCTTAGTAATCTCGCCGTCACCGAGGACCTTAACGGGAACAAGCTCAGACTTGATTACGCCCTTCTCTACCAAGGCGGCACCGTCAACCGTGTCACCATCGGAGAAAAGACCATCGAGACGAGATACGTTTACAGCAGCGTACTCGACACGATTGATGTTGCGGAAACCAGGAAGCTTAGGAAGGCGCATAGCCAAAGGCTGCTGACCACCCTCAAAGCCTGAACCCTTACCGCCACCAGCGCGGGAAAGCTGACCGTTTTGACCGCGGCCAGCGGTGGTGCCATAACCAGAGGAGTTACCGCGACCCACACGCTTGCGGGCCTTCTTTGCACCCTCTGCAGGACGAAGATCGTTGAGTTGCATAGTGGCTAACTCCTAGTTCTCTTCTACAGTCACGAGGTGCTTGACCTTAAAGATCATGCCTCGGACACTGGGGTTATCGGGAAGTACGGCTACGTCGTTAATCTTACGAAGGCCCATTGCACGGCATGTTGCCGTCTGGTCCTTCTTTACAGAAGCTACGGCGCTACGAACGAGCGTAACCTTAAGAGTCTTGTCTGCCATTATTAGTTCTCCTTACCGACGAACATCTCGCCGACGGTCAGGCCACGACGCTCAGCGGTCTGCTCGGGGCTCTCAAGCTCCTTGAGACCCTCTGCGGCTGCTTTAATCATGTTAAGTGCGTTATTAGTGCCAAGAGAGTTTGCAAGTACGTTGGTGATACCAGCAAGCTCAAAGAGAGGACGTACAGGACCGCCGGCAATAACGCCGGTACCCTCTACTGCAGGCTGAATAAGAACGCGGCCTGCGCCATAGTGGCCCTCTACTGCATGAGGTACGGAACCAGACTCGGTAATGGGTACCTTAAACATGTTCTTCTTAGCATCGTCAACTGCCTTCTGAATTGCCAGAGGCACCTCAGCGGAACGACCTGAACCAAGACCTACGTTGCCCTTGCCATCGCCTACGACTACGAGTGCGACTAAAGACATACGACGGCCGCCCTTAACGGTCTTGGAAACGCGGCGGATGAATACTACGCGCTCCTGAAGATCAGTCTCTTGCTGGCGCTTACGATCACGTGCCATCTAAATTCCTCCTAGAACTTCAGGCCCGCGTTGCGGGCGCCATCTGCGAGTGCCTTGACACGACCATGGTAGACACGGCCACCACGATCAAACGTAACCTCAGTTACGCCCTTCTCGACAGCGCGCTTTGCAACGAGCTCGCCTACAAATGTGGCAGCATCAATGTTAGAAGCTACCTTGCCGGTTGCCTTGAACTCAGGGTCGAGCGTGGAGGCAGCACAGATGGTGTTGGCAGCGACATCGTCGATTACCTGTGCATAAATGTTGGCATTGGTGCGGTGTACGCTCAAGCGAGGACGCTCGGGAGTACCCGAAATCTTGGCACGAACACGGCGCTGACGGCGCTTAAGTCCGAGCTGCTTTGCCTTAAACTTGTTCATTAACACTCCTTTTTATGCCGGCACCTAACGGGGTGACGGTCTTTTTTATTCGCAAGGCGAGGTTACTTAGCAGCCTTACCCAGCTTACGACGGATGTGCTCACCAACATAGTGGATACCCTTGCCCTTGTAAGGCTCTGGAGCGCGCTTGGCACGAATCTCAGCTGCAACTTGGCCAACCTGCTCCTTAGAGATGCCCTTTACGTTAATGTGAGTGTTATCGGGTACCTCAAAGCTAATGCCTTCAGGTGCAGGATACGGTACGGGATGAGAATAGCCCAAGGAAAGCTCAAGGTCCTTGCCCTTCAGAGCGGCACGGTAACCAACACCGGTAAGCTCAAGCTGCTTCTCAAAACCAGCGGAAACGCCAATAACCATGTTGTTGATAAGCGTACGTACAAGACCCTGCTGTGCGTTGGACTCGGTGGAATCATCTACGCGTGAAACCAAAATCTCTTCGCCCTCCTGAGCAATGTTAACTAGCTCAGAGAAGGTACGTGTAAGCTCGCCCTTGGAGCCCTTTACGCTTACCTTTGAACCATCTACTGTCACGGTGACTCCAGAAGGAATCTGGACAGGCTTTTTACCGATACGAGACACGGTGTCTCCTTTCCTAATTCCTTAGAGTCTTACCAGATATAAGCGATGACCTCGCCGCCAACGCCCTTCTTGCGTGCGTCACGGTCACACATCATGCCCTTAGAGGTAGAGATAACTGCGGTACCAAGACCACCCAATACACGGGGCAGATCCTGCGCTGCAGAGTAAATGCGCAGACCAGGCTTTGAGATACGACGGATGCCCTTGATGGTCTTAGCGCGACGCTGACCATACTTCAAGGTAATGGTCAAGGTCTTCTGGGGCTTGGTGTCCTCTACGACATAGCCCTCTACGTAGCCCTCTTCGCTAATAACACGAGCAATCTCAACGAGAACCTTGGTGGAAGGCATGGATACGCTTGCCTTACCAGCAGAGTTCGCATTGCGGATGCGCGTAAGCATATCAGCAATAGGATCGGTAACGTTCATGTAGTTTTCTCCTTTGTTAGAGATGAATTTCCATGTTTGGTTCGCTTAAACCCGTGGTAAAAGCGCCTTTACATGGCTGCTTCCTTAAGCAAGCAGCTGCTTACCAGCTGGCCTTTTTTACGCCAGGAAGCTCGCCCTTGCTTGCAAGCTCACGGAAGCACACACGGCACAGACCAAACTTGCGATACACGGAGTGGGGACGACCACAACGCTGGCAACGGTTCTGGGTGCGCGTAGAGTACTTCGGCTCACGCAAAGCCTTGACGATCATCGATGTCTTAGCCACAAATCCTCCTTCATAAAGCCGTCTTGGTGGATACCAAGGCGCGACTTACCAAAATAATAAATGCCTTAGTCCTTCTTAAAGGGGAAGTTAAAGGCGGCGAGAAGAGCCTTGCCCTCTTCGTTTGTATGAGCAGTGGTAACGATAGTGATATCCATGCCACGCGTGTGATCCATCTTATCAAAATCAATCTCAGGGAAGATAAGCTGCTCGGTTACGCCCATGGAAAAATTACCACGGCCGTCAAAGCTCTTATCGGAAATACCGCGGAAGTCGCGGATACGAGGAATTGCAACAGAGATCAAACGATCGAGGAACTCCCACATGCGGTCACCGCGAAGCGTGACCTTAGCGCCAATGGGCATACCGGCGCGCAGGTGGAAGGTTGCAATAGACTTACGAGCGCGGGTAACGATGGGCTGCTGACCAGTAATAACACGAAGGTCTGCTACAGCACCGTCAATTGCCTTAGCGTCGGTTGCAGCTTCACCCACACCCATGTTAACCACGATCTTCTCAAACTTAGGGATCATGTTTACGTTGGTGTAACCAAACTGCTTTTGGAGCTCGTCACGAACGGTGGCGAAGTACTGCTCCTTAAGGCGAGGGACTACTTTGTCCTTCTGATCTGCCATGTTGTCTCCTTAACTCATGGTGGCTTATGCGCGGGGACCACCTCGCACCCCTTTGTTTGGCATGCAAAGGGCCATAGCACGCCCACTTTGCATAGACATGCACCGATACAGTCTAGTGATTTGAATCGCACAATGCCACTATTTCGTGGATTATCTCGATATTTTCACACCTTGTCTGCACAGGCATGGCTACCGTGACTTGATGAGGGTGCCTGATATACCAAAAGACCCCATCCAGATGGATGAGGTCTTGTAAGTTATCAAAAAAATCAAGCGTGTGCTTAGATTTCCTCACCGGAACGCTTTGCATAGCGAACCTTAGTGCCATCCTCGGATACACGCACACCTACACGGGTAGGCTTGCCATCCTTGGGATCAATGAGGGCAACATTGGAAGCATCGATAGGAGCCTCCATGGATACGATGCCGCCCTGCTGGTTTGTTTGGTTGGGACGCATAGCCTTCTTGATGATGGCAACGCCCTCTACAACAACCTTGTTCTCAGAGGGAAGCGCACGCAAAACCTTGCCCTGCTTGCCCTTATCCTTACCGGAGAGAACTACTACGAGGTCGTCCTTCTTAATTTTCATGTTCGCTCCCTTGCCTACAGCGTCTCAGGTGCGAGAGAGACGATCTTCATGTACTTGCGGTCACGCAGCTCACGAGCCACTGGCCCGAAGATACGGGTACCGATAGGATTGCCATCCTTGTTGATTACAACGCATGCGTTCTGATCAAAACGGATGTAGCTACCGTCCTTACGACGGGTCTCCTTAACGGTACGAACGATAACGCAACGTACGATATCGCCCTTCTTTACATTGCCACCAGGGGTGGCCTCCTGAACAGCACCAATGACGACGTCGCCAATGCCGGCGTAACGACGCTTGGAACCACCCAGAATCTTGATGCACTTCACGCGTCGCGCGCCGGAGTTATCGGCAACTGCGAGCATGGTCTCCATTTGAATCATCAGATCCTCCGAACATATCCTGCCAGAGGTGTGCCCATCGAGCGGCACACATGGCATGGAGTGGAATACTTAAAGATCGTGCTTACTTGGCCTTCTCAACGACCTCAACGACACGCCACCTCTTGGTCTTAGACAGAGGACGAGTCTCCATAACGCGAACGGTGTCGCCCAAACCAGCAACGCCCTTCTCATCATGGCAGTGAAGCTTCTTGGTGATGGTCATCATCTTGCCGTACTTGGGATGACGCTTGCGATCCACAATCTGGATGGTCACGGTCTTCTCGCCAGAGATAGACGTAACGACGCCAGTGCGGAGCTTGCGCGAATTCCTGGATTCGATATCGCTCATATTTTATCTCCTGCGATCTACTTAGACTGTGCTGCAATTTGACGAGCACGCATCTCTGTTTGGACGCGCGCAATGTCACGCTTAACGAGGGTTACACGCGCCGTGTTATCCAACTGGCTGGTAGCCATCTGGAAGCGGAGGTTAAACAGCTCAGCACGGCCGTCCTCAAGCTTTTGAGCAAGCTCTTCATCAGAGAGCTCGCGGAGTTCAGTCGATTTCATGATTACTTATCCTCCCCGTCCTGATCGGCGCGGGTAACAATCTTGGTCTTAATAGGAAGTTTGTGCTGCGCAAGACGCAAAGCCTCACGAGCAACGTCGTCAGCAACGCCAGTGATCTCAAACATGATACGACCAGGCTTTACTACGGCTACCCACTCTTCGGGATTACCCTTACCCTTACCCATGCGGGTCTCGGCAGGCTTCTTAGAGATTGGCTTGTCGGGGAAGATGGTGATCCAGACCTTACCACCACGGCGCATGCGACGGGTGATAGCAATACGAGCAGCCTCGATCTGACGGTTGGTGATCCAGTGGGCTTCCTCAGCACGGATACCATAGGTACCAAAGTTGAGCTTGGTGCCGCCCTTGGCAACACCCTTCATGGAGCCACGCTGAACCTTGCGGTGCAGTACGCGCTTAGGAGCTAGCATTATTTGCTCCTCCTTTCGCCACGACGGCGAGGACGGCTGGTGCCTTCAAGTGCAGGATTAGGTGCAGGCTGACCAGGAAGCTTCTCGCCAAGATAAATCCAAACCTTTACACCACAAGCACCCATGGTGGTGCGAGCAGTGCTGGTGCCGTAGTCGATCTTTGCGCGCAGGGTGTGCAGAGGTACGCGACCCTCGCGGTACCACTCACGACGACCCATCTCGGCGCCACCAAGACGACCAGAGCACTGAATACGAATGCCCTTTGCGCCGGCCTTGCGAGCAGACTGAACAGCCTTACGCATAGCACGACGGAAAGCAATACGCTGCTCAAGCTGCTCAGCAATGGACTGAGCAACGAGGTTTGCGTCGAGCTCAGGACGCTTTACCTCTACAACGTCTACGGTAACCTGGCCCTTCTCGGCCTTGCAGAGCTTCTCGAGATCAGCGCGAAGCACATCGATCTCGGAACCCTTCTTACCAATGACAATACCAGGACGAGCGGTAAAGATAGCGATCTTTACCTTATCTCCGGCACGCTCGACCTCCACGCGGGAGAGAGCAGCACGAGCGAGACGCTTCTCGAGAAAACGACGGATCTCGAGGTCGTTACCGAGGTTCTTAGCATACTCTTTGCTTCCTGCAAACCAGCGGGAACGCCAGTTCTCGGTAATACCAAGACGGAAGCCAGTAGGTTGAACTTTCTGACCCATGCTCTTATGCCTCCTTTCGTGGAGCGACAACTACAGTAATGTGACTCGTGCGCTTGTTGATGCGTGAAGCGGAGCCCTTAGCACGAGGACGAATGCGCTTAAGCGTAGGACCCTCGTCTACGAAGGCAGCCTTAACAACGAGGTTCTCGCGACGAAGACCATTGTTATTCTCGGCATTTGCAATTGCAGAGCGCAGTACCTTCTCTACATCAACGGAAACGGCGCGCTCGGTAAAAGCGAGCTTCTCCAAAGCGCGATCGACGGACAGATTGCGAATCGTACCAACGACGAGACGAGCCTTACGGGGAGCAACGCGGACGTACTTGGCGGTTGCGCGAACCTCCTGAGAGGCGGTGTTGTTTGCCATTTGTCGTTACCTCCCCTACTTAACCTTGTGGCCGCGGAATGTGCGGCTTGGTGCGAACTCACCCAATTTGTGACCAACCATAGACTCGGTCACGTATACGGGAACATGCTTACGACCATCGTGAACAGCAATGGTATGACCAACCATCTCGGGGAAGATGGTAGAGGAACGCGACCAGGTCTTGATTACGTCCTTGGTGCCAGCCTCGTTTTGTGCAGCAACACGCGCAAGGAGGCGAGTCTCCACAAACGGGCCCTTCTTGAGACTTCTGCTCATTTAATATCTCCTACTACTCGTGTTTACTTCGTCTTACGACGACGAATAATCAGACGGTTAGAAGCCTTCTTCGGGTCACGTGTCTTAGCACCCTTGGATGGCTTGCCCCAAGGAGATACAGAAGGACGACCAGAAGTGTGGTTCTTGCCCTCGCCGCCGCCGTGGGGGTGATCAACGGGGTTCATGACCGTACCACGTACGGTAGGACGAATGCCGCGCCAACGACTACGGCCAGCTTTACCGCCCGTAATGTTGGAGTGATCCGCATTGCCAACCTCGCCGATGGTTGCACGGCAGGTAAGCAGCACGCGACGAAGCTCAGAGGAAGGCATACGAAGTACTGCGTAGCCATTATCCTTACCCATGAGCTGAATGGAGGTACCAGCGGAGCGTGCAATTGCAGCGCCCTTACCAGGCTGGAACTCTACAGCGTGTACCAAGGTACCTACTGGAATGTCAGACAAAGGCAGGCAGTTGCCAGGCTTGATGTCTGCACCAGTGCCGGAAATGACGGTATCACCTACGTTGAGGCCCTTGGGTGCAAGAATGTATGCCTTTGCGCCGTCTACATAGTGAAGCAGTGCAATGCGAGCAGAACGATTAGGATCGTACTCGATGGTGGCAACCTTAGCAGGAATGCCATCCTTGTTGCGCTTAAAATCAATGATGCGGTACTGACGCTTGTGGCCGCCGCCCTGGTGACGGGTGGTAATGCGACCATTGTTGTTGCGACCTGCATGCTTAGAGAGCGGGGCGAGAAGGGACTTCTCTGGCTTATCCGTCGTAATCTCGGCAAAATCCGAAATTGTCTGGAAGCGACGGCCCGCGCTTGTGGGCTTAAGGTGCTTAACTCCCATAAAACTTTCCCTTTCTTTATCCGTTAGCCACTTCGTTTAAGGGATTGAGGCTTTCGCCTCGAGCGAAGTAACACCGGATTACCACGGTGCCGAGCGTATCCATATAACGCACGACACATTACGTATGCCCCCACGTTTGTGGGGGCCTTACTACCAAACTTACGCTTCGGCTACCTGCTGGTTGCCAAAAATCTCAATGGAATCACCCTCGGCAAGGGTAACGATTGCCTTTTTCCAGCTGCGAGTTTTGCCGGTAACGTAGCGAACACGCTTGTTCTTAGGCTTTACTGACATGGTGTTGACCTTTACAACGCGAACGTTGAAAAGCTTCTCCACGGCATCAGCAATCTCTTCCTTAGCAGCATTTTGTGCTACCTCAAAGGTGTACTTATGCTGGCTCATAAGGTCAAAAGAACGCTCAGAAATGACAGGGCGAATGATTACGTTATATGCAGAGTTCATTATGCGAGCACCTCCTCGAAGTGCTTAGCAACATCAACACTCATGATAAGTGCCTTGTTGTCGATGAGAGATGCTGCCGTTGCCTCAGAGGCACCAATTACCGTGACCTTCTCGACATTACGGAAGGACAAGAAGGTGTTTATGTCCTCGTCAGAAACAACAACGGTAACACGCTTGCCCGCAAGCTCAAGGCTCTTAAGCAGAGCAACAGCCTGCTTGGTAGAGGGTGCATCAAAGTTGAGGCTGTCCACTACTACGAGCTCGGCGTCCGCAAGCTTGCCAGAAAGTACGGAACGCAGTGCGAGCTTTACTTCCTTAGCGTTAGTACGACGTGCGTGAGAGCGAGGGGTAGGTCCGAAGACAACGCCACCGCCAGCCCACTGTGGAGCACGGATGGTACCCTGACGAGCACGACCGGTGCCCTTCTGACGCCAAGGCTTAACGCCGCCGCCAGAAACAGCAGAACGATTCTTGGTTGCGTGAGTGCCCTGACGCATAGAAGCAGCCTGGCATACCACAACCTGGTGTACTACAGGGATGTTTGGCTCAATGCCATAAACGTCAGAGGAAAGTTCGACTGTGTCTACAGCCTTCCCCTCAGCGTTTTTGATTTCGATCTTAGACATCATGTTCTCCTTGTTAGCCTAAAGACTTGGTACTGTGTGGCCTTAGGCCATGCGGATAGAGACGATAGCGTTCTTACCGCCAGGGACAGCACCCTTTACGAGCATGATGTTCTGCTCGGCGTCAACCTGAACCAGCTTAAGGTTCTTAACGGTTACACGCTCGTCGCCCATGTGACCTGCCATGTGGAGGCCCTTACGGACGCGTGCAGGATATGCACACTGGCCAATAGAACCGGGCTTGCGCTGGTTACGAGAACCGTGAGTCATAGGTCCACGGTGGAAGTTCCAACGCTTGATGGTGCCCTGGAAGCCCTTACCCTTGGAAGTGCCGGTAACGTCTACAGAAGCAACCTCAGCAAAATCGGCTACAGAAATCACGTCACCGGTGTTGAACTGAGAACCATCCTCAACGCGAACCTCACGCAGCGTGCGCATGGGCTCAACGCCAGCCTTGGCAAAATGACCTGCCATAGGCTTATTTACCTGCTTGGACTTGATGTCACCAAAGCCAATCTGTACAGCATCATAGCCGTCTGTTGCTTTGGTCTTGACCTGCGAAATAACGCAGGGGCCTGCCTGGATTACGGTTACAGGTACGACATTGTCATTCTCGTCAAATACCTGCGTCATCCCAAGCTTGCGGCCGAGAATCGTGCTGACCATACTAATCCTTACCTTCGGTGGTCATAGGACCTACAGAGCGCACCCTACGCTCTTCCCCAGCGGACCACAACCTGTGTGATTGCACCCACAAGGCCTATAAACCCTATAGGTGCAGCCTAACTATTGTAGACGCATTTTTATGACTTCACAATGTCTACGTATAAATAGCTTGGCATCTACCTGCGGCTTACATATCCACGTAGTCGGGCGTATCTATAAGATTTACCTACATGCTTACTTGCTCGCTTTAAGCTCCTTGAACAAAAGATAGCTCGCAATCGCAAAGACCACTGATGCCGCTAGCAGCAGATAATAACCGATGCCATACGACAAAAAGATGCCCATACCTGAATTACCAACAACAGAGTTGGTATGGAAGATATTGATAAGGCCTACTGCAGCGGTAGCGCCACTACACACCGCACCTGCCTTATCCTTGCGAAGGTTATACAAAACAAACGTAACAACTGCCCCAAGGATGATCAAAAAGCCATCGCCGCTCTGGATGAGAGAAACACTGCGCGAAGCACGCATAAAGCTCGTAAAGCTTGCGGTGAAATAGGGCATTATACAGCCAAGCACGCTGCCGATAACCCCTATGAGTATGCAGATAGTAAGCTTTGTTTTAGGCTCTTCAAATACGCGGTAGCGCTTCTTTGAAATGTTTTCTGCAACCTGCTGGACGCCCTTCTCGGCAGAATTGAACATCTGACCCATAGAAGCTTTTGCCTCTGATACCGAATCTTTCTCCGGCTCCTTTGCTGGGTTAGCGGGTCCTTTTGTAGCAGCAGAGGCTGATACAGCATGAAGCGCCGAACCACAACTGGTACAAAACTTTGCATCATCAGAATTTTGAGCGCCGCATTGTGAACAATACATAGGTACTCCTTATAGATGGGCTATACAACAAGAGCCCCTGGTTTCCCAAGGGCTCTTAGCACGTAACACCTGCTTACTAAGCTGGTTGCTTAGAGCTTAATCTGAATGTCTACGCCTGCTGGCAAATCAAGACGCATAAGCGAATCGACTGTAGAGGACGTAGGCTCGAGAATGTCGATGAGACGCTTGTGAGTACGCATCTCAAACTGCTCACGGCTGTCCTTATCCTTGTGGGGTGAGCGAATCACGGTGTAGAGATTGCGCTCGGTGGGCAGAGGAATGGGGCCGGAAACGCGAGCACCAGTCTTCTGTGCGGTATCAACGATAAGCTTCGAGGACTGATCTACTACCTCGTGATCGTAGCCCTTGAGGCGAATCCTAATCTTCTGGCTTGACACTTTAAGTACCTCCATCATTGAGCTTAGAGCTCGTAAGGGTTTGTCTCTTAGGCGTTACCGCCGGCTTTGCTTACAATCTCCTCGGCAACAGCCTTGGGGACTGCCTCATAAGAGCCGAACTGCATGGTATAGCTAGCGCGACCCTGAGTTTGGGAACGAAGATCGGTTGCATAGCCGAACATCTCACCCAGAGGCACCTTAGCGCGGATAATCTTGGTATCCTTGCGGTCCTCCATGCCCTCAATCTTGCCACGACGGCTGGACAGGTTGCCCATGACGTCGCCCATGTACTGCTCGGGAGTCTCGACAACGACGTCCTCGATAGGCTCAAGCAAAACAGGATCGGACTTCTTGAGTGCATCCTTGATAGCCATAGAGCCAGCAATCTTGAAGGCTGCCTCAGAGGAGTCAACCTCATGGTATGAACCGTCAACGAGGGTTACCTTGATGTCCACTACTGGATAGCCAGCTACAACGCCGCTGTTCAGAGCTTCCTGGATGCCCTTGTCGATAGAAGGAATGTACTCCTTGGGGATAACACCACCAACGATTGCGTTAACAAACTCATAGCCGGTACCGGGCTGAGCTGGTTCCATGTCGATAATGGCATGACCATACTGACCGCGACCACCGGACTGACGTACGAACTTGCCCTCTGCATGCTGAACAGCATGACCAGCGGTCTCACGATACGCAACCTGAGGCTTACCAACGTTTGCGTCTACCTTGAACTCACGACGCAAACGGTCCACGATGATCTCCAGGTGGAGTTCGCCCATACCAGCAATAATGGTCTGGCCGGTCTCATGATCGGTGTGAACCTGGAAGGTTGGATCCTCCTCGGCAAGCTTGGCAAGACCAACACTCATCTTGTCCTGCTCGGCCTTGGTCTTGGGCTCTACCGCAACGTCAATTACAGGATCAGAGAACTCAATGGATTCGAGAATGATCTTGTTGTGCTCATCGCACAGGGTGTCACCAGTGGTGGTGTTCTTCAGACCAACGGCTGCAACAATATCACCTGCGGAGCACTCTTCACGATCTACTCGGTCATTAGCGTTCATCTCAAGGATGCGGCCAAGACGCTCGCGACCATCCTTAACGGAGTTGTACACGTAGCTACCAGCTTCTGCCTGACCAGAATATACGCGGAAATACGTGAGCTTACCTACGAAGGGGTCAGTCATAACCTTAAAGGCAAGAGCCGAGAAGGGCTCCTTGGTGTCTGCCTTACGGGTGAGCGTATTGCCGGTCTTGGGATCAGTGCCCTCAACATCAGGAATGTCCAAGGGGCTAGGCAGATAATCGATAACCGCGTCAAGCAGCTCCTGAACGCCCTTGTTCTTGTATGCAGAACCAACGCATACCGGGTTAAGGTCGTTAGCGAGAACACCAGCACGGATAGCGCTCTTGAGCTTATCTGCAGGAATCTCCTGATCCTCAAGGATCATCTCCATGAGCTCATCGTCATAGGTGGCAGCAGCCTCGAGAAGCTCTTCGCGCTTCTCGGCAGCAAGATCTGCAAACTCCTCTGGAATAGCATCCATCTTCTCGGGGAAGATCATGCCCTTGGCGTCCTCTTTGAAGTCCCATGCTTCCATGGTGACAAGGTCAACAAGACCCCAGAACTGGTCCTCTGCACCCATTGGAATCTGAATGGCGACTGCATTAGCGGACAGGCGCTCCTTCATGGTGTCAATAGCATGGAAGAAGTCTGCACCAATGCGGTCAAACTTATTGATGAACGCAATACGAGGAACATTGTAGTTAGAAGCCTGACGCCAAACGGTCTCAGACTGAGGCTGTACACCTGCTACAGCGTCAAAGACAGCTACGGCACCATCGAGAACACGCAAGCAGCGCTCTACCTCAGCGGTAAAGTCTACGTGACCTGGGGTGTCAATAATCTGAATGACGTGATCCTTCCAAAAGCAGGTAGTTGCAGCAGACGTAATGGTTACGCCGCGCTCCTGCTCCTGAACCATCCAGTCCATGGTAGCTGCACCGTCATGAACCTCACCAATCTTGTGGGTCTTGCCGGTGTAGTAAAGGATACGCTCGGTAGTTGTGGTCTTACCTGCATCAATGTGAGCCATGATGCCGATATTACGAAGATCTTCGAGTTTATACTTAACCTTTGCCATAAATTACTCCAGACCCTCCAATTAGAAGCGGTAGTGGGAGAAGGCGCGGTTAGCCTCTGCCATCTTGAATACGTCCTCACGCTTCTTGATAGAAGCGCCAACGCCATTGGAGGCATCCACAATCTCATTTGCAAGACGCTCTGACATGCTCTTCTCCTTGCGGGTGCGAGAAAAGCCAACGAGCCAACGGATTGCAAGGGTAGTAGCACGACGGGAGTTAACCTCCATTGGTACCTGGTAGGTAGCGCCACCAACACGCTTAGGCTTAACCTCAAGGGTAGGACGTACGTTGTCCATAGCCTTCTTGAATACGGAAAGGGCATCCTCACCGGTCTTCTCGGCTACCAGATCAAAGGCGCTGTATACGATGCGCTCGGCGGTAGACTTCTTGCCGTCAAGCAAAATTTTGTTAATAAGTTGAGTGACCAGCCTGTTGTTATAAACGGCATCAGGCTGAACCTCACGACGAACTGCTGCTGCACGACGCGGCATTATTTTCTCCTCAGAACTTTAGGGAACGAATGTGTAATCCTTGGTTAATTAGCCACGCTTAGCACCGTAGCGAGAGCGGCTCTGCTTACGGTTTTGAACTGCTGCGCAGTCGAAAGCACCACGGACGATCTTGTAACGAACACCAGGAAGGTCACGAACACGGCCACCACGGATAAGCACGATGGAGTGCTCCTGAAGGTTATGACCCTCACCAGGAATGTATGCGGTTACCTCGATGCCATTTACCAGGCGTACACGAGCAACCTTACGGAGAGCCGAGTTAGGCTTCTTAGGGGTGGTGGTGAATACACGCGTGCACACGCCACGCTTTTGTGGGTTGTGCTGGAGAGCAGCGTTCTTAGACTTGGCCTTGACGCTCACACGGCCCTGGCGAACGAGCTGATTAATTGTAGGCAAAGTTTTCTCCTTCTTACCTATTGATAAACAAATATGCTAACCCTCAAAGGCGACGCAGCACCATCACCTAGAATTGTCGCAATGTGGAACGATACAACGCTTAAGCTTGAGCGTCAACACACCACGGTACCGGGCGTATCCTGACTTCACAGCCTGAGCACATTTTTTTGTGTCGTTGCATTATTAGTTTTAATAACGCAACGACGAGCCCTGAACTACGAACTGCACACCACAAGCTATGAACGTACAACAGAAACATTAAAAAACCTCCCGCTTTCAATACAGAAAACGGGAGGTTGTTCACGCTTATGTCGTAAGCAGATAAAGCTTACAAAGACCTACTCTTCTTCTTCGTCATCAGCTGCTGCGGCTGCGTCTTCCTGACGAACCACCTGACTTAACAGGTCATCAAGAGAATCCAGATCCTCATTGATAGCCTCCATGTCAGAGCTACCACTAGAAGAAGGAGCACCAATCAACTCATCCGTAAAGCGATGTGTTGCAGGAGCTGCCGTGCCCAGCATGATATCGCCGTCATCATCGGGACTAAATACCATGTTAAGCAACTGTGCTAAGTCCTCATCATCGGCAACATCATCATCAGGCTCAAGAATATACAGCAGGTCATGTGCCTCAAGACCGTCACGCAACTCCTCAATGGCCTTAGCACCAATGCCATCAATGCGTAGCAGATCATCCTCGGTCTTACCAATGAGATCACCTACGGTCTCGATGCCAACCTCGCTAAACTTGTTGGTCCAACGCTGAGATACACCCAGATCGTCAAACAGATACAGCTTAGCTTCTTCGCTGGAAAGCGTGCGGCCATTCTTGGAATAGACGCCACCCATGGGGTACTCATCGCCCACCCAGTCAAGATGCTGAGGGAGTTTCTCCTCAATATCCTTAAGCATATCAGGTGCCCATTCGGGCAAGGTCTTCTCGTTTGCTGACTTAGTAATGGGCGTACCGTGATAGGTAAGCTCAACATCGTTGTAGGCGGAAAGACCAGTACCAGCAGGAATCTGCTTACCAACAATAACGTTTGACTTAAGGTCGAGCAGGTTGTCAACCTCGCCTCTAATGGCACCGTCGGTAAGGACGCCAGCAGTACGGATAAACGATGCACTGGACAGCCAAGAATCGATAGAGCTTGCAACGCGCAAGGTACCCAGGATAACGGGGGTTGCCTCGGGAGGCGTGCCACCAGCAAGCTGGATTTCCTTGACCGTATCCGCAAACTCGTAACGGTCCACATACTGGTTAAGCAGATAGCGAGAAGAGCCGGGGTTGGTAATCTGAACACGACGCAGCATCTGACGAGCAATTACCTCAATGTGCTTGTCGTCCAAATCTACGCCCTGGCTGGTATAAACATCCTTAACAGACTCTACGAAGATGTGCATCGTAGATTCAATATCCGTCAGCGTGCGCAAACGGCGGAAGTTTACAAAGCCCTTGGTAATCTGGTCACCAGCACGAACCGTACAGCCGTCCTCAATACCAGGCATAAAGCGAACAGATACCGGAACCTTCTTCTCCACAATAATGCGGGTGGTGTCTTCTGGATCCACAATCTGAAGGATGTAGTCGGTAGTCTCAGGAATAATCTTAAGAACGCCGGAGTTCTCGGCCAGGTCTGCTTCACGACCCAAGATCTTCTCGTTAACGTTACCTACAACGTCAAACATACGAGCAACGGTAGGAAGACCCTGCGTAATATCGTCTGCACCTGCTACGCCGCCGGAGTGAATGGTACGCATCGTAAGCTGAGTACCGGGCTCACCAATGGACTGAGCTGCGATAATACCAACTGCCGTACCAATGTTGACGGGACGACGGGTGGAAAGATCCCAACCGTAGCACTTCTGGCATACGCCGTACTTGGAGCGGCAGGTAAGCAAAGCGCGCAGCTCAACCTGTTTAAGTCCCGCATCAACAAGCTTTTGAATGTCGTCTGCGGACTCAAGGTACTCATCCTTGGCAAGAACCACATTGCCCGTCTCGTCCACGATGTCATTAAGGGCGCAGCGGCCAATAAGATCCGTGTTGAGGTCGGTGGTACCAGGCTTGATAAGGTTGTAGGTAACGCCCTCATCAGTACCGCAGTCCTCTTCGCGCACAATAACGTCCTGGGCCACATCGACCAAACGACGGGTTAGATAACCGGAGTCGGAGGTGTGAGACGCGGTATCTACCAGACCCTTACGGGCACCATAGGTAGAGATGAAGTACTCCAAAGGCTCAAGGCCCTCACGGAAGTTTGCCTTAATGGGCAGGTCGATGGTATCGCCGGACATGTCTGCCATCAGACCACGCATACCAGCAAGCTGGCGCAGCTGCGTCTTAGAACCACGAGCACCGGAATCAGCCATCATGTAAATGGGGTTGTCCTCTGCAAAGCCATCCAACATCTTAGAGCCCAGCTCCTCCGTGCATGCCGTCCACGCCTGAATTACCTCGGCGTGACGCTCACGCTCGGACAGAAGGCCATCCTCGTAGTTCTCGTTGATCTCATTAACCGCAGTCTGTGCTTCTTCAAGCATCTGCTCCTTGTCATCAGGAATGACCGCATCCCATACAGAGACCGTAAGGCCTGCACGGGTTGCAAAGTGGAAGCCAGCATACTTGATGCTATCGAGAATCTCTTCTACCTCTGTGAGCGAGTAGCGATCACAGCAGTCATTAACCAGCTTGCTCATATCGCTCTTTACCATCTTGTAGTTGATAAAGGGATAGTCTGCAGGCAGGCACTGACGGTTAAAGATAATGCGCCCAACCGTGGTCTCAAAGCGAGCGGCGGCGTCGGTTACATCAAAGTCCACAACATCATTGCGGCCATTGCGAACGCGGAAGAACTTCTTGCCGTTCTTCTCTACGTTAGCGTCAGCAGCCGTTACACGAACCGTAATCTTTGCCTGAATATCCAGCTCGCTACGAGAATCGTACGCACTCATAGCGTCATCGAAGTTGGAGAATACGCGACCCTGGCCAGCAACCTCATCCTTGGAAGTAGTAAGGAAGTACACGCCAAAGACCATATCCTGAGAAGGAACGGTAAGCACCTTGCCCGAGGCTGGACTGCGGACATTGTTGGACGAAAGCATCAAAACGCGTGCTTCGGTCTGAGCCTGCGTGGAAAGAGGTACGTGTACCGACATTTGGTCGCCGTCAAAGTCTGCGTTAAAGGGTGCGCAAACCAGAGGATGCAGGTGGATAGCCTTACCCTCTACCAAAACGGGCTCAAATGCCTGGATGGAAAGACGGTGCAGCGTTGGGGCGCGGTTGAGCAATACCAGGCGGTCCTGGATGACCTCTTCCAAAACGTCCCATACCGCAGGGATAGCGCGGTCAATGGCGCGCTTAGCACCCTTGATATTCTCAACCTTGTTAAGCTCAACAAGACGACGCATGACAAAGGGCTTAAACAGCTCCAGTGCCATAGCCTTGGGAAGGCCACACTGATGCAGCTTAAGCTGGGGGTCTACAACGATTACCGAACGGCCAGAGTAGTCTACGCGCTTACCCAACAGGTTCTGACGGAAGCGACCCTGCTTGCCCTTGAGTGCCTCTGCAAGAGACTTCAGAGGACGACCACCACGACCGGTTACCGGACGACCACGACGACCATTATCAAACAGCGCGTCTACCGCCTCTTGCAGCATGCGCTTCTCGTTATTGACAATGATTGCGGGAGCATCCAGATCAAGCAAGCGCTTGAGGCGATTGTTGCGGTTGATCACGCGACGATACAGGTCATTGAGGTCGGACGCGGCAAAGCGACCACCATCAAGCTGAACCATAGGACGCAGATCTGGCGGAATAACAGGGATAACATCCAAGATCATGTCCGCAGGATCATTACGACCCTCCAGGAAGGCATCGACAATTTCCAGACGCTTGACGGCCTTCTCGCGCTTGGCCTTCTGACCATCTACGTCTGCGATGATCTCGCGCAGCTCTTTGGACTCTTTCTCCAGGTCAATGGAGCGCAGAAGATCACGTACTGCCTCGGCGCCCATGCCTCCCTTAAAGTAGATGGAATAGTAGCGCTTCATCTCACGGAACAGGGACTCATCAGAGATGAGATCACGCTTGCTGAGCTGCATAAAGCGCTCATACGCCTCACGACGAAGATTCTTTTCTTCCTCGTACTCTTCCTCGATGTCTGCTACCTCGGCGCGCACCTCATCTGCGGTCAGAGGCTCTACATCATCAAAGCTGTTGCCAGAGTCTTCTCCCTGCTCACGAACGCGCGCAATCTGCTCATCGCGCTCTGCATCCAGCTCTTCAATATCGGCTGCAAGCTCCTCGCGCAGATCGTCCTTATCGGCCTCACGGGCCTCGGTATCTACCTCGGTAATGACATAGCTTGCAAAGTAGAGAATTTTCTCAAGGTCTTTGCCCTTAACATCAAGCAAACGAGCCAGAGGGAAGCTGTTAGGAGACTTGAAGTACCAGATATGGCTCACAGGAGCGGCAAGCTCGATATGACCCATGCGGTCACGACGAACCTTGGCACTGGTTACCTCTACGCCACAGCGCTCGCATACGATGCCCTTAAAACGAATTCCCTTGTACTTACCGCAAGAGCACTCCCAGTCCTTGACTGGTCCAAAGATCTTCTCGCAGAACAAGCCATCTTTTTCTGGCTTGAGCGTACGGTAGTTAATCGTCTCAGGCTTCTTTACCTCACCAAAAGACCAGCTACGGATCTGATCGGCAGAAGCAAGCGAGATCTTAATGGCATCGAAGTCGGTGCTATCGAAATCTGCCACGTTTGTTACTCCTTATCGTTCTGGACGTCGCCGACAAGAACTTCGACGTCTGCAGCGTTAGATAGGTCCCCAATCAAGGAAGCAGCCTCATCTACTGCGGAGAATACATCGTCCACACTCTGGTCAGATACGGTGTTGGCTGCGGTGTTCCTGGAAACCTTCTTGTAGTTGATAGGCTCAATGGAAAGTGCGAGTGAACGCATTTCCTTGACAAGAACCTTGAAGGACTCAGGCGTACCTGCAGCAGGTACATTCTCATCCTTCACGATAGACTCGTAGGTCTTAACACGACCAATGGTGTCATCGGACTTAACGGTCAAAATCTCCTGGAGCACATTGGCAGCGCCGTATGCGTACAGAGCCCAAACTTCCATCTCACCAAAGCGCTGACCACCAAATTGAGCCTTACCGCCCAAAGGCTGCTGGGTTACCAGACTGTAAGGACCGGTGGAACGAGCGTGGATCTTATCGTCAACCATGTGCCCAAGCTTCAAGATATAGCTGGTGCCCACAGTGATCTGATCGCGGAAGGGCTCGCCGGTGCGGCCATCATACAACGTGGTCTTGCCCATGTCATTGAGCTGAGGGATGAAGGCCTCGTTGATATGCTCGCCATACTCCTGCTTGGCCTTGTTGACCAAGTTTACGTTGGCACGACGCAGCACCTCTGCCACTTCTTCATCATTGGCGCCATCAAAGACGGGCGTCGAGACAAACATGGGGCCGGGCACGTAGGTATCAGACTGATCCGACGTAGTGTCCCAACCGTTGCTTGCAGCCCAACCAAGGTGGCACTCAAGCAGCTGTCCCACATTCATACGAGAAGGAACGCCCAGGGGGTCGAGCAGCACGTCGATGGGTGTACCGTCTGCCATATACGGCATATCCTCAACGGGAAGAACACGACATACAACGCCCTTGTTACCGTGACGGCCAGAGATCTTATCGCCCTGCTGGATCTTACGACGCTGGGCGACAAAGACGCGGACCAGGTCATTTACTCCTGGGGGCAGATCGTCGCCGGCTTCACGGCTAAAGCGAACTACCTCTACAACGCGGCCGTAGGAACCATGAGGCATCTTCAAAGAGGTGTCGCGGACATCATGGGCCTTGGCACCAAAGATAGCGCGCAGCAAGCGCTCCTCTGCGGTGAGGGCTGTCTCGCCCTTAGGGGTAACCTTGCCAACCAGAATGTCACCAGGGCCGACCTCTGCACCAACGCGAATAATGCCGTCCTCATCAAGGTTGGCGACCATGTCCTCAGACATGTTAGGAATTTCACGCGTAATTTCCTCTGCGCCAAGCTTGGTATCGCGGGCATCAACCTCATGACGAGAAATGTTAATAGAGGTAAGCAGGTCTTCCTCTACCACACGCTCGGAAACAACGATACCGTCCTCGTAGTTGAAGCCTTCCCAAGGCATGTACGCTACCAGCAAGTTCTTGCCCAAAGCAAGCTCACCCTTATCAATAGAGGTACCGTCTGCCAAAGGCTGACCAGCCACAACGTCATCGCCAAGCTTAACAACGGGGCGATGGTTAATGCAGGTGGACTGGTTGGAACGCTCAAACTTGGGGAACTCGTAGCTTTTCTCGCCACTGGCACCCTTAACCACTGCGTGAAGCGCGTCTACCTCTACAACACGACCGTCCTCAACAGCGCAGATCATCTCGCCAGAATCAAGCGCCGCACGAGCCTCCATGCCCGTACCTACCAAAGGCGCGGATGCCCTGATCAGGGGCACGGCCTGACGCTGCATGTTTGCACCCATGAGGGTACGCTTAGCGTCATCGTGCTCAAGGAAGGGAATGAGCGTTGCTGCTACCGACAAAAGCTGACGGGCAGAAACGTCCATGAAGTCAATGTCCTCTACGGGCACCTGTGCAGGTGCACCAAAGGAACCGTCAAAGTCACGGGTACGAGCAACCACGCGGGTGGGCTTGGCAAGCTTGCCGGTAAGAGGATCGAGCTCAATAAACTCGCCCGTCTTGGGATCAACAGGGGTGTTAGCAGGAGCAATGTTGTGCTGCTCCTCCTCATCTGCTGTCATCCATACGACCTCGTCCGTAAGGGTGCCATCCACAACACGACGATACGGAGACTCAATAAAGCCGTACTCGTTTACATGGGCGTACAGTGCCAACGAGCCGATAAGACCAATGTTTGGTCCTTCGGGGGTCTCGATAGGACACATACGAGCATAGTGAGAGTTGTGAACGTCACGCACTGCCGTAGGAACATTGGTACGACGGCTGGAGCCGGACTTGTGGCCCGCAAGACCGCCAGGTCCCAACGCAGAAAGACGACGCTTATTGGTAAGACCAGCAAGCGGATTGGATTGGTCCATAAATTGGGACAGCTGAGAAGAGCCATAGAACTCCTTGATTGCTGCCACAATAGGACGGATGTTGATAAGGGATTGCGGTGTGATGTCGTCCGCATCCTGAGAAGCCATGCGCTCACGAATGACGCGCTCCATACGGCTCATGCCGATACGGAACTGGTTTTGTACCAGCTCGCCTACCGTGCGTACACGACGGTTACCAAAGTGGTCAATGTCGTCAACCTTCTTGGTAGTATCGCCAGCATGCAACGCAAGCAAATAACGCAGAGCAACGACGATGTCCTCCTCGGTAAGCGTGGTGACATCTGCCTCTGTGTCAAGCGTCAGCTTTTTATTGATCTTGTAGCGGCCGACCTTAGCAAGGTCATAGCGCATGGGGTTAAAGAACAGGCCATCAAGCAGCGAGCGAGCAGAATCTGCCGTAACGGGCTCGCCGGGACGCTGACGACGATAAATCTCTTCTAGCGCAGCCTGGCGGGTCTGTACGGAATCGCGCTCGATGGTGGAGCGGACTACGTCAGAATCACCCAGCAGGTTGAGAATGTCATCATCGGACTCTGCAATGCCCAGGGCGCGCAGTAACAAGGCTGCAGATTGACGACGCTTGCGATCGATAGATACCACAAGCTGACCGCGTTTATCGACCTCAAACTCCAGCCATGCACCGCGGGCGGGGATAAACTGGGCACGGTGTACCAGCACACCGCTATCCGTCTCCTCAGAGAAATACACACCTGGGGAACGGACAAGCTGAGAAACAACAACGCGCTCAGAGCCATTGATAATAAACGTACCACGCTCGGTCATGAGTGGGAAATCACCCATGAATACGAGCTGCTCCTTAATTTCGCCTGTCTCTTTGTTGACGAAGCGAACCTCTACAAGCATGGGAGCCTGATAAGAAATATCCTTTGCACGGCATTCTGCTATGGTGTGCGCAGGATCTCCAAACTGATGCTCGCCAAACGAAACCTCCATAGTTCCAGCGGCATTCTCGATAGGAGATGCCTCTGCGAAGGCTTCGTCCAAACCGGTCGTCATAAAACGACGGAACGACTCCTTCTGAACTTCAATGAGGTTGGGTGGCTCGACGTTAGAGCGAATTTTGCTAAAGCTCACGCGCTCACGTGCATTTGCGGAGGTAGTAGTGGAAATCTTTGTGGTAGGCACCAGGTGTTTCCTCCTTCGGAACGACATAATGCGACAAATATCGCAATCTAATAATTTACCGAAGGAAGTAGGTTTGGTCAATTAAAATGCTTGACTTTAGCTGTTTTTTACAGTAAAGAAAACAGACAAGCTGTTTACCTGCTTAAACAAAAATAAGAATATGTAGGTACCGTGTGGACCTATTAGTGTACACCAAACAGCTGGCTTTGTGAACGATTTTATTGGCAAATCAGAGCGAAAAAAGACCCCCGGCATGTGGCCAGGGGTCTTTGCTTGTGAACAAGCTACTCTCTTAACTGCCCTCACACCTATTCTTACAGCGGTAAGGCTTGTAAGAGGTATATCCAAAAAAGGATTTACTTAAGGGTTACAGCAGCGCCAGCCTCTTCGAGCTTAGCCTTAGCAGCCTCAGCGTCTTCCTTCTTTGCGCCCTCAAGAATTGCCTTAGGAGCGGACTCTACCATCTCCTTGGCCTCCTTCAGACCAGCAGAGGTGAGCTCACGAACTACCTTAATAACAGCAATCTTGTTCTCGCCAAAGCCCTCGAGAACTACGTCAAAGTTGGTCTTCTCCTCAGCAGCCTCAGCAGCAACGGGAGCAGCAACAGCAGCAACGGGAGCAGCTGCAGATACGCCGAATACCTCCTCAAGCTCGTGTACAAGCTCGGAAAGCTCGAGCGCTGGCATCTCCTTGAGAGCCTCAATAATTTCATCCTTGGTGACAGCCATGTCAATTCTCCTTTGTTAGGGGCACCCTCTTGATGCCCTTAGCTCAATGTAAAAGTTGGGTGAATCACGCTGCTATGCGGCGCTCTTCTGGTCCTCCACTGCGGAAAGCACCGTGTGAAGACCCTGTGCGGGGCCATTGAGTACACGGACAACGCCGGAAAGAGGATTGGAAATGCAACCAACGAACTTGGCAATAAGCTCCTCGCGAGAAGGAAGATCTGCGATAGCGTTTGCCTCTGCTGCGTTAACTGCCTTACCGTCTGCGATACCGCCAAGGAACTCAATCTTCTTCAGAGACTTGCTTGTCTCCTTGATGACCTTAGCTGCATCTACAGGGTCGTTCTCGTAAAAAACGTATGCGCAGGTACCGATCAGTACCTCATCAATCGCAGGCAGACCGGCCTTCTCAAGAGCAATCTTTACGATGTTGTTCTTGTAGACCTTCATCTCTGCATTGGCTTCACGTAGGTTACGACGAAGCTGCTGTGCTTCCTTTACAGAAAGACCGCGATAGTCGATTACAAAAAGACCTGCAGCATTCTCGAGAGAGGCAGATACCTTCTCGAGCATATCGAACTTGGACTGTGCTGGCATGTGACACCTCCTTTATGCATAGCTCGGGCACGAACCACCTGCACGGTGGGCCCTTGCATGCAAAGACCCCGCCAACTTTTGCCAGACGGGGTCAGAAGATACAAGCTCTTTAGACCACCTCGGCGGGCGGGTGCAACTGCTCCCCTTAGGCCCTTGTGGGCACCAGCTGTCTCTGGCAGTGGACGTGCTAAACGTCTGCTAAAACTTGTGTTTTAGCAATTGATTATTTTGCAACGAGACGGTCTTCTCGTCAAGTACAAGCGAGAAGGTCCTGCGTACTGCGCTGTTATTCCATAGTTTTGTCATGCTTAAGCACTCGGTTCTTGAATCAAGTTATAAAGGTAGTTTGCTACCGCCTCATCACCATAGGTATCTACTGCAGACTTACTATCTTTTTTCTCATGGTCATTATCAGAAACTTTAGTGTTTGCCTTAAGTAGCGTAGCTTGTTGAGTAAATTTGCCAAACCCTATCGTCAACCATAAACAATACCTGTATTTGCTATACAAAAAAACACCCCATCGGTGAGATGAGGTGCTTTAGGAATAAACAGGTATCCCGCAGCTATACATATTGCAGGGCTGCATACTTATCTCAGCTACGCTAATTTCCTAAGAAAGAATCGAGATCGTAATCTGAGTTTTTATCGCCTGATTGAGCAGCTCTTTGAAAAGATCCATCGCCGTGTTGAGGTTGCTGTGCAGTTGGCGCTACTAGTGCCTGCGGCATTGGTGACATTGGCATTTGCATTTGCTGTGCCGGCTGATGCATCGACTGCATGGACTGAGAAGGACCTGTAACCCCTACGCCATTGGCAGCAGAAGCGCCCCAGTTCCCGCGTTTACCTAAGCGCACAACAATAGTCGTAATAATGCATTCCACTATACAAAACAAAATGGTACAGCCAACATAAAGCAAGTGCGGCGATCGAACAACATTTTTGGAATTTAAAGTATACTCAGCGTACTCAGCATGATAAACGGGAAGCTTAAGGAGCTCGCAGAGACTTTCAGTAAAAAGAAAAACTCCAATGGTAAAGAGGATGAGGCTTACACTTGCTATTGGTAACACTACCTGAGAGGTGTCATCGCAAAGACGAATGGTGTAGTACATTAGAATAAATGGCAAAACTATACCACTTATAAAGAGTGCCTGCGCTGCATCCCCTCTAAAGATGGACGTGTCAAGAAAAGAATGCGCTACCACCATGAGAGAAGTCACGATTCCGATAATGACAAAACAAACCATTCGAATAGTCTGGTTTCTAATCTTCTTCATACAAACCCCCTACCCAAACCGCTTTTCAGAAGTACAACTCAAAAATATTTCTTTATTATTTTATTTAAGTCTATACCATCTGGCTATCAGGAGGCTTACAAAAATAGGGCTATTAGCTTTAGGCTTATAGGTTGCATTCCTCTTTACTGGTGAGACGAGCCATAAAAAGAACCACCTTCCCTCTCTTGCCTAAAGAAAGTGGAAGATGGTTTGGTGAGATAAAAAGTAAAACAGGTATACCTAGGCGGTACTAGTCCTCCATAAGGGCGCGAACCTTGGTGCCGTCTACCTTAACGCCAGGTCCCATGGTGGAAGAAACCACAACAGACTTAACGTAACGACCCTTAGCGGTTGCAGGCTTAACACGCAAAATCTCGGTGATAAGAGCCTGGTAGTTCTCTACCAATGCAGCAAGCTCAAAGGAAGCCTTGCCCAGAGGTACGTGGCAGATGCCGTAACGATCCGCACGATACTCTACACGACCAGCCTTAAGCTCGCCAACCATCTTTGCAACATCCATGGTTACGGTGCCAAGCTTGGGGTTAGGCATCAGACCACGAGGTCCAAGCAGCTTACCAATGCGGCCAACCTTAGCCATCATGTTAGGAGTTGCAACGGCAGCGTCAAAATCAAAGTTGCCAGCCTGGATGGAAGCAACCAGATCATCTGCGCCTACGATGTCTGCACCAGCAGCCTCTGCCTCACGGGCCTTCTCGCCCTCTGCAAATACTGCAACACGAACGGTCTTGCCGGTGCCGTTAGGAAGGGAGATGGAGCCACGAACGTTCTGATCTGCCTTACGGGTGTCTACGCCCAAACGGATAGAAACGTCGATGGTCTCATCGAATTTAGCACTTGCAAGCTCCTTTACGAGCTCAAGAGCAGCCTTGGGGCTGTAGAGGTCTGAAGAGACCTTCTGAGAAGCGTTGCGATAATTCTTACCGTGCTTTGCCATAAATCCTCCTTGTGTGGTACATGCGGGCGGCGTGCCCTCCCACCTAAAGCTTGCACTCCTTGTGAGGCAAGCAAAAACGAGTGTGCAGATTACTCTGCGATAGTAACGCCCATGGAACGAGCGGTGCCAGCAACAATCTTCATTGCTGCATCGATATCATTAGCATTGAGATCAGGCATCTTGATCTCAGCAATCTTGCGAAGCTGATCCTGAGAAAGCTGACCGACCTTATCGCGCTGAGGAACACCAGAACCACCCTTGATGCCCAGCTCCTTAATGATGAGCTTGGCTGCGGGAGGGGTCTTGCAGACAAAGCTAAAACTACGATCCTCGTATACGGAAATCTCAACGGGGATGATATCGCCAGCCTTATCCTTAGTCTCTGCGTTAAATGCCTGGCAGAACTGCATGATGTTTACCTGTGCAGCACCCAGAGCAGGACCTACTGGAGGAGCAGGATTTGCTTGACCAGCAGGAATCTGAAGCTTAATGAACTTAACTACGTTCTTCTCAGCCATGATGTTCTCCTGTGTACCTATAGTTACCTGTAATAAAGTCTATATACGCTCTTGCCTCAGAAGCATTCCTCACCGAAAGAAGCAAGAGGTGGAATAGCTAGTTAATTGCCGCGACCTTGTCTATATCAAGCTCAACGGGCGTCTCACGACCAAAGATAGCAAGCATAACCTTAACTTTGCCCGAAGCGAGCATAATCTCAGAAATGGTGCCATCAAAGTCTGCAAGTGCACCAGAAACAACGCGGATGGACTGTCCGACCTCAAGATCTGTAGAAGTAGGACGAGGAGCATCTGCGCTCTTGCTGGAGCGACGCATAATCTTGTTAAACTCGTCACGAGAAAGGGGCGTAGGCTTTCCATCAATGCCTACAAAGCCTGTAACTCCCGGAGTGTTGCGGACAACAGCCCAAGAATTGTCATCGATCTCCATACGAACAAGCACATAGCCAGGGAATACTTTGCTTTCCTTGGTCTCGCGCTTGCCACCCTCTTTGAGCTCGGTTACTTCCTCGGTAGGAATCTGGATGTCTACAACAACGTTTTCCAAACCAAAGGTCTCAATACGATGTTCGAGATCTGCCTTAACTTTATTCTCGTAGCCAGAATATGTATGAATGACATACCAACGCTTAGCCATTACTTTGCCCCCAACCCTGCATATGCAGAAAGAAGCGCAACGATGCCTAAGTCAACCGCCCAAATGACAATGCCAAACACAACAAGCATGGCAAGCACACCAACGGTATAGTTCTTAAGCTCTGGCTTAGTAGGCCATGTAACCCTGCGCATCTCCGTGCGGACATCACCAAACCAACCAAGCGAACGCCTGATAAAGCCAGGACGCTTGTGTGCCTTAGGCTTTGCCTCCGCCTTTCTTACCTCAGGCTTAGCTGTCGCCTTGGTCTGGGAATTGGAAGCGGCATCAGCCTGGATAGCCTCACGCTCAGCACGCTCTTGTGCACGAGCCTTACGGGCACTCCTCTTATTGCGCTCCTTGTTCGCCATGAACTCATCCCTTCGGGTATATGACCCCATCTCATAAATCCGGCCCGCCCGGTAAGGGACGGGCCGGTGTATTGACTGGCACGCCAGGAAGGACTCGAACCCTCAACAGTCGGTTTTGGAGACCGATGCTCTACCAATTGAACTACTGGCGTATTAGAAAAACCTAGCGGGTTTCCTTATGAATTGTGTGCTTGTGGCACCAAGGGCAATACTTCTTCAACTCCATACGCTCGGGGTTGTTGCTCTTGTTTTTATCTGTGGTGTAATTCCTACGCTTGCACTCGGTGCATGCGAGGGTGACCATAGTACGCATGAAACCTCCCAGTTACCCAAATAACTGAGAGTATTTCTCAGTTATACGCGGTGGGATACGTTACCATCTTGCTTCCTATCTTGTCAAGCACCAGGAGCTTCTTGCAACTATCCTTGACAAAACAATCAAAACAAACGGTAAGGCCAATAGAGAAAAGAAACCCGACGCCCTCTTGCGAAGACGCCGGGTCTGATAACGTCAGCTTAATCGTTTATCCAACGATGGTAGCTACACGACCATCACCTACGGTGTGGCCACCCTCGCGGATAGCGAAGCGCAGGCCCTCCTCCATAGCGATGGGGTAAAGAAGCTCAGCGTTGATGGTGACGTGGTCACCAGGCATAGCCATCTCTACACCCTCGGGGAGCTCGATGGAGCCGGTTACGTCGGTGGTGCGGAAGTAGAACTGAGGACGGTAACCATTGAAGAATGGGGTGTGACGGCCGCCCTCTTCCTTGGTCAGTACGTAAATCTCACCGGTGAACTTCTTGTGAGGAGTTACAGAGCCGGGCTTGCAGAGTACCTGACCGCGCTCGATGTCCTCGCGCTTGATACCACGGAGCAACAGACCTACGTTATCGCCAGCCTCGCAGAAGTCCATGGTCTTACGGAACATCTCAATGCCGGTGCATACGGAGCTCTGGGTGTCCTTGATGCCGACAATCTCGACGGGCTCGTTGAGCTTGAGCTGACCGCGCTCTACACGACCAGTAGCAACGGTACCACGACCAGAAATGGTCATAACGTCCTCGATAGCCATCAAGAAGGGCTTCTCGTTGTCGCGAGCAGGGGTAGGAATGTAAGAGTCTACCTGGTGCATAAGCTCTACAACAGAGTCAACCCACTTCTGCTCACCGTTAAGAGCGCCAAGAGCGGAGCCACGAACGATAGGCAGGTCGTCGCCGGGGAAGTCATACTCGGAGAGAAGATCACGGGTCTCCATCTCTACGAGGTCGATGAGCTCCTCGTCGTCTACCATGTCGCACTTGTTAAGGAATACGATGATGTAAGGTACGCCTACCTGACGAGCAAGCAGGATGTGCTCGCGGGTCTGAGCCATAGGACCATCGGTAGCAGCGATTACCAGGATAGCGCCGTCCATCTGTGCAGCACCGGAAATCATGTTCTTTACGTAGTCAGCGTGACCAGGGCAGTCTACGTGAGCGTAGTGGCGCTCCCAGGTCTCATACTCAACGTGAGCTACAGAAATGGTAATACCACGCTGACGCTCTTCGGGAGCCTTGTCGATGTTCTCGAAAGCAGTGTAGTCTGCATGGCAACCCTCGGTCTCGGAGAGAACCTTGGTGATTGCTGCGGTAAGAGTGGTCTTACCGTGGTCTACGTGACCAATGGTACCAATGTTTACGTGTGGCTTGGAACGATCAAACTTCTCCTTGGCCATTGTGCCATCCTCCTCTTGGAACTAGCTTTGTAGGCTATCCAACGAATAACTTGCTTATATATTCCAAACGGCCCAAGAGGGCCGCAAGAATTCATGGTACCGGCGACTGGATTCGAACCAGTGACATCACGGGTATGAGCCGTGTGCTCTAACCAGCTGAGCTACGCCGGCATGGCGGTGCTTGAAATATGGAGCCCGCGACCGGATTTGAACCGGTGACCTCTTCGTTACCAACGAAGTGCTCTACCTACTGAGCTACACGGGCATGGTGGGGATACTTGGACTCGAACCAAGGAACCCAGAGGGAGCGGATTTACAGTCCGCCGCAGTTGCCGCTGTGCCATATCCCCATATATTTTCAAGCTGCTTTGCAGAACAAAAAACCTTGCAAGCGGAGGAAATATTACGACCGAATAGGTAGGTTGTCAATACATACCACCCAGCCGGGCGTTACCTTGTCACGTTTCCTGCACAATTGCAGATAAATCGTGCATGTTTCCAAGCGCAGTACCGAGATAAAAACGGAGCCCTTAGCACCCGTGCCAAAGGCTCCGTACATCGCCTGGAGCTGGTGATAGGGATCGAACCTACAACAACTGGTTTACAAAACCAGGGCTCTACCATTGAGCTACACCAGCAAACTGGTTGCACAAGCTGTGCGTGAGTAATAATAGCGTATCTTTAAACATCTGGCGAGAAGAACTTGGATATTTCCACGTTTGGTTCTAAAAGCAGCTCTGTGGGGTTACTTACCAGACTACTTACCATCTCACCCAAAAAGAGCCTCACTACCACGTAGCAAGGCTCTTGTTGTTCCTTAAGGCATGTATTTGCCTTAAGGATAGCTTACTTAGATGAGCAGACTTTTACTCATCTTGTTTCTTTGTCAAGCGACGCCCCATCCGCAGCGCCGCGCCAAGCGCCAAAAGTCCTATGGCTGCCACCGATGGCAGTGCCACACCTAGGCTAGTGTCTCCGGTTTTTGGCATTGCTTGTACAGGCTTGGGGGTCTGCGTAGGCTTAGGAGTATGAGAGTTGGTAATAGTAAAGCCAGACTCTGCGCTGCCTTCTACCTTTTTCTCATAGCCCTGCGGCACCTCAAGCTCGTCTACGGTATAGACAATAGCTTTTCCGTCCATATCGTAGGAAGGAAGGTCTTCAAAGCTAAATGAGCCGTCTGAGGAGGATGTAACCTTTTGGGTCTTATCGGTTGGCTTACCGTTTTCAAGCAGGGTAACGATAATGTCTTGAGGCCTAGAGGCGTCCTTGTTGTCCTGGTCTTGCCAGACCTTCTTGCCCTTGATGGTCATCTTTGGGTTTATAAGAGTGTTGGTAACAGTCCAGGTATATCCATCATCCGTGTGATCAATGGACGTATTGTAGCTGTGGCCGTCTTTTGCTTGATAGACAAGGGTGTGGGTGCCATCGGCTAGATCTTGAGACTTTGTCCCTACTTCTTCTAGCGTATAGACAATTTTTTGTCCGTCTTTGAACTGATCAAGTCCCTTGTAAACAAGCTTCCAGTCATTATCACGATTAAGCGTGAGGGGCGCACCGTGCTTTTGTCCATTGGCATACAGCTGAACCTCAACTGCTGGGGCGGCTTCTTTGTTAATGCCTTCCCAGACCTTAGCGACATTTATATCTATCTTGCCTTCTAAGGTATTGGTGATGTTATAGGCGGGAGCCTCAGTGGTACCGACGTTTTTGTTCTCTGTTTGGGTGTAGTACTCGCTCGTACCCACCTTTTCCATAGGCTGCTCACGCACGGTGTAGACAACTCTCTCACCCGTCTTGTTTGCGCGATACGCAACAAGACCTTCAAAGCTTGCAGACCAGTTGTTGTCAGCCGTAAGCTCAAGGGTGTTGTTGGTAGGTGTCCCATCAGCCAAGAGCTCAACCACAACCTTGTTAGGTCTTAGCCCAAGGGCATTGTTGTTATCTTTCCACGTCTTTGTGACAGGAACAGCAATCGTTTCAAGCTCGTGGGTGTTTGTGATGGTAAGGGTGTTTTGGTCAAGCTTGGTGGTGTAGCCATCTACAGCATCCTCTTGGACGGTATAGACAATCTTTTCACCCTTGTTGTTATAGGTAGGCAAGTCCTTAAAGGTATGGCTTTGGTTGTTGTGTTGCTTGTCGGTGCTCAGGGTTTCGTGTGCCTGCTCAACACCGTCTGCCAAAAGCCGTATCACAATAGTATCGGGGCGTTTATTGTCTTGGTTGTTGTGATCTTGCCAAACCTTGTTAACAACTATGTCCTGAGGAGGATTGTCTAGAGTGTTGGTAATGACCCAAGAGTGCGTTGAGGGGTTTTGGATATCAACCGAGTAGCTGTGTCCAGCTGCCTCAAGCTTGTTGTTAGCATCTACTCCTACTTCTTGTAGGGTATAGGCAATCTCTTTGCCTGCAGCCGTGTACTGATCAAGGCCCTCAAAGCTATGTTTCCACTCACCCTCATTGGTAAGTGCTATAGGAGCACCTTGTGCTTTCCCGTCAGCGTAGAGCTGAACTTCAACTGATGGGGCTGCTTCTTTATTGATACCAACCCAGGTCTTTGTAACGCCTACAGATACCTTGCCTACCAGGGTGTTGGTTACAGTAAGGGCGGTATTGTCTCCCGTATAGCTTGCGCTGTAGTTATCAACCTTGTCCTCTACAACCGTGTAGACAATTTCTTGGCCTTGTGAGCCTTGTTTGTACTTAAGCAGCTTATCAAAGCTGGCAGACCAGTTATTGGCCTCATCAAGGGTAAGGGTTTTATCGGTAGCAACACCGTCAGCATACAAGGTAAGCTTGATGGCCTGAGGCCTCAGCCCCTTAGCATTGTTGTTGTCTACCCACACTTTCTTAACAGGAACATTGATAGTTTCCAACTCATGGGAGTTGGTCAGGATATAGACACCTTCATCATTTATCTCAACGGTATCTTTATAGCCTGCAGGAACGTTCTCCTCCTTGATGGAGTAGCTAATCTTCTCACCCTTATTGGTATAGGTAGGAAGCTTAGAGAAGCTCGCTTGCCAGTCGTTATCCTTATCAAGGGTAAGGTTAGAGATTGCATGACCTTCAAGGTCCTTGAGGTCAGTAAGTTTGGTCTCTCCTACCTGAGCGACAAGAGATACCTCTACGGAAGCTGTTTGTTTACCGTCTTGGTTGTTGGTGTCGCTCCAGGCCTTCTTAACGGGAACGGTCACTTCTGGGTTTGTCATTGTGTTGGTCACAGACCAAGAGCTGCGGTTACCTGAGCTGTTTTCCTCTTTTACCGCTACCGTGTAGTCAATGCCTGCAAGGGTAATCTTCCCATTGCTTGCACCATCTTCTACAACCGTATAGGTAATAGCTTTTCCTGCTTCATTCTTAGCAAGATCCGAGAAGCTCGCGGACCACGCATTATCACTGGTAAGCTCCTGCGTCTTACCCGTATCTTTGCCATTGGCAAGAAGTCGTACGGTAACGGGGGATGCAGTCTCAGGAAGAATACCTACCCAGGTCTTTGTAACGTCTACAGAGACTGTGTCGGGAGTTCTTGTATTGGTAACCGTAAAGCCCTCAGTAACGCTTCCAGACGTTGTAGCCGTATACCCTGCAGAAGCGCTAATCGCATCTTCTTCTACCCCATAGCTAATGGCAGTTCCCGCAGGAATAGTCTTTCCGTCTACGGTCTCATCAGCTGTAGTGGTGGCGGGAAGGTTTGTAAACGCGCCCTTCCAGGTATTGGGATCTTGGGCATCTGCGTTTTTAGCCTTTGTAAGCGTAAGCTTGGTATCGGTTGCCTTACCGTTTCTGATAAGCGTAAAGCTAACGCTTTCTGGTCTAGTGCCATCTTGATTGTTGGTGTCAGACCAAATCTTAGTGACAGGGATGCTCGTACGCGCAAGGCTATCTTTAAACGCCAAGGTCCCATTAGGAGCATCCGTGGTAAGGGTTACGTTCTGAGCATCGGCTACGGTATACCCCGCAGGAGCAGTTACCTCGACCACCTTATAGCTACCAAGCAGCAGATTTGAGAAGCTCAGCTTACCCTTAGCATCGGTGGTTTGGTTGGCAACAACCTTGCCCGAGATATCGGTTGCGGGATTGCCATTTACATCTTGCAAGGCAAACTCAGCACCAGCAAGCGCTTTGCCCTTATTTGTGTTGTCTACCTCATCCGCAGCAGTTTTCTCAACCGTAATTGAACCTATGGTTGCGGTAACAGCAATATTTCGACGAGCGGTACGAGCAATGGGACTCAGCGCCAAAGCAGTTGTTGTCGCAGCATTGCTTGTTGCTGTTGAGAGGTCAAGGTTATTGCCTTCTTCCTCATCAGACGTTGTCGTAACAAAGTCCTCGTAGTTATTTTTGGTTGCATGGATGCGGTAGTCACCACGACCATATACCGTTGCAGAATACCAACCATCGGCATCTGTTACCAGCTCAATCTCCGACCCATCCGGATTTGTTACCTTACCCGGCACACCAGTAGACGACGTACCCGCAAGGCCTGCCTTCACCAGGGTTAGGGTGCGACCCGCTAAGGGAACATCACCCTTGGACTTGTCGTAAATACCGTCCTTATCTTTATCAAAGAAATACCGACCCTCAACCTTGTATGGCGCTACCCTTGTCGCCGTGACGTTTGCCTCGGTATAGTCGGTACCGCCATTTACCGAGAAAGCCGCGCTGTTGTGCGCCACATCCTCATCGGTCAGCGTCTTATCAAAGGGCACCTTAACCGGGATTATGATGCTCTCGTCAGACTGCGATTTAATTGACTGCCGCTCACGAAGCACGACCTTAAACGACTTTACGAGACCCCAGTCCAGGCCTCTATCGGTGATGTCGCTCGCCGTTAACCACTCACCATCGCGCACAGAAGCCAAATCGGCACCTTGTGGTGTCAGCTGATAGAAGAACTCAAACTTCTTATTGACCTTAGACGTGTTTGCATCCTCAATGCTTGATGTCAAAGGCATTGAGAAGGTCGATTCACGCCCCGAATATGTGCCCTCGGAATTTGCAACAATCGTGTGATCTCCCTTATAGGGCAACACGTCGATCAAGCTCAAGGACTGCACATCATTAAGCGAGTTATTATAAATCTTTAGTTGTAGAGCGGCTGGATATCCAATATCGCCAACCGTGGCCATGCTATAGCTCAATTTCTGAGACTGATCAGTGGCATCACCAAAAGCGGTAAAGTCCGTCATCTGCAGCTCACGCGGCGGCGTATAGTCCACTGTTGACCAACGCACCATGAAGAGTTCTGACGTATTGCCGTCACCGTCGATATCAAGAGCATCTACATAGGTATTCGGACCCTTGTTCTCAGCATTGGGATCATACTTATAAGGACGAATATAGTCGTTATCATCCCAGCTCATGTATGTAGGGATATTACTCTTACCGGGCGCAGCATATTTAGATGCCTCAAGCTTGAGATTTATCGGCATACGTTGACCTACAGGAACATCACCGTAATCAATAACCACGGCATCTTGGCCCGTATTTTGGTAATTTGACACAAAACGAACCTGTGGCTCTTTGAGACCCTCCCAAGTCTCCCATGGCTTATTTGTCTCTGGATTTTTACCGAACGTTTTGCCGACGTCTGCTTTTTCCCAGCCCTTGTAGTTAATGCCTGCCGGTAAGAGGGTGACGGTGCGCATCTTCTTGATTTCTTTAAGCGTGCCGTAAGCGCTGTAGACACGGTATGGATCGCCTGCTCCCGCATATCCATTTGCAACTGGAAGGAAGGGGCCGACCTTGAGGGTAAACTCCTTGCTCTCGTTTGAATTAGGTACAGATGTATCTTTGTTGAGGTACTCATCGACCACTGGAGTAACAGGTCCTACGTATAAATCCGATCGATATTGGTAGCCATCTCGAGTCGTGACGGACTTGTGGTCTTTGGTCCATGCGACCGCCCACGACTCATATTTGAGCGTGCTGCCCTGACTGAGTGCATCGAGACGCTGAGTTTCAGCGTCCGTCAAACCGAGATACTCGCGAAATACCGCATAGTCGTTATTGAACTCTACTGGATCAGCGAAGTGCAGGACAAGCTTGGCATATTTGCGCTCAGTGTCGTTAATCTGTACTTCTTGTCCGTATTTTACGCCTTTTTGAATCAACTCTTCATCGCCGTCGGCTGTCACGCCATACAGACTCGTATTGTCATTATTGTTGACTGCATCTATAAACTTCTGCAGATGAGGGGACCACAGGTCATTTGGCCAGAAATCTCCACAATTCCTAACTTCAAGAAACTTAAACGACTTATAAAATAGTCCGCTCGCATTATCTTCGCTGGGAATAAACTCGATTTCTTTAATGAAGCTTGCGGCGCCTCCTGAATATGGATCTGACGAACTACCTCCATTATTTGAGTTGCACACAGAGGTTTCGATCCCCATGCCTGCGTCAGTACGATCTATCGAGCCAACAAATATCCGCTTGTTGCCATAGGAATATATTTGTGCATTGGTATCAATGTTTCCTGGAAGATCCATGAAAAGGGTAAAATCGCTATTACGAGACATGCTCAGAATTCCAGGGCTCTGTTTGAAAGCAACTGGCTTGAAAAAGAACGTCTCGTTCCGACTGCCAATGTATTCTCCTCCAGAGCCATCAGCATTGGTGTTGACATAAAAGTCAGCAGTAATGGGCAGATCAGTATTTAGTGCTACATCGCTAAAATCAACAAGGATTTGGCTATCGCCTGAGATTTTTGCCAGTACAGCAGCTCGGTTGTTTGTATGCGGCAAGACATGCGATAAATTGACACTGTCAAATTGTGGGTTATCAACACGGTAAGTAACAACAGAGCTACCGTCAGAGCGCTTCTCGATAGTCACGCCTTCATTTAGACGGGGAACAACAACGCCAGCAGGCAGGGTAACAACAACCTTTGCATTCTTCGGATACGCAATACCAGCAAGCCCTGGCGTACCAGCAGGTGTATTGGGATAAAACGAGAAAAAGACATTTGTACGGCGCCCAGCCCTGCTGCTGTACTTACCCAGAGGTGGTGCTGTTGGGCTTGTAGGATCGTCAACTACCATTGTTGACTCCATGCGATGTCCGTTAGGCACAAGTCCAGCCGGATTGCCTTCTGGAATAGCTACACCATCAACAGCGTCTGTCTTTTTACTAGAGAGGCCTGAAATTCCCTCACTTGAATATACGGCAAAAGGCACTGTCTTTGCTGTGAAGGTCTTGGTTGCCTTTGTCACCTCTTTACCAGCTGAGTCAAGAAGCTGTGCCTCTACTTTGATAGTATCTCCGTTTACGGCCGTATGACCATCAAACTGAAACTTCAGCGTATAAGTCAAACGCATGCCACCGGTGAGATTAGTGAAGAAGAACTGGTAATAGTAAAAATCATCGTCTTCCCACTTCTTTGTTTCTTTAGCGACTTCTGACTTAGTGAAGGTAAGATTTTGGATTTTTTTGGTCTTTGGAACCTTAACAAGCAGCGAAGGATTGTCCAATTTATACGTTGCACCTGAAATATCAAGGTCAACAACATTTTCAATCTGCTCAAAGGTTAAATGAGTGGTATCGCCCTCGACAACTGCCTTGTCATTAAGAGAGCCAATACGAAGATCTACACGTGAGGTATCGTCATTATTTGCAGCTAGAGCTGAGCTACGCTCTTTTGCTGCTGGAGCTTCTGGGGCACTGATATCCTGCGGTTTATCCGCAGAAACGTTATCAGTCTGATGAGACTCTTCTTCAGTAGTGGAGTTATCTGGCTCCACTGCTGTTACTGAATCAGCGGAACCCCCCCCAGTCCTTCGGCGAGTGCTTGAACAGGAATGCTCGAGAACACCAGCAAAAATGCAAGCACTGTCGTTAGCAGCCTTTTGGTCAGCTTCATGTTTCCCCTATTCTTACAAACCCGAACAAAGCAGTTCGAGCAGTCCATCTGTATTCAGAAGGTATATCTTTTGCTTTTTATATTACTTTAAGTGATCATTTCAAGTCTACTTAATGGCCCATTTATTTTGTTATGTAGTTTTATTTTATGCATTGGTTACGTAATACCTTCATCCAAACACTGCACACAGTGTTCTAAACTCAGCCGTATTGGTTGATTCCGATGTCGGAAATAACCAATTTTGGTTGATTCCTATGTCGGAAACCACCAATTTTGGTTGATTCCGAAAGTTTAGGTATACTATATACAAAAGATAATCACTCATGAATGGAGCTACTCTGTGCAAAGATATGCACTTAAAAAGCTTAAAGCCTGGCATGATTCAATGCATCGTAAGCCGCTAATCATTAGAGGCGCGCGCCAGGTTGGAAAAACATGGCTCGTAGAAGAATTTGCTAAACAAGATTTTAAGCATTTTGCCTCTATCAACTTTCTTGATAACGAGGCAATCCAACAGCTTTTCTCGGGATCATTAGAACCAAAGCGCATTCTTACCGCCTTAGGTGCCTATACCAACACCAATCTATTTGATGGGAAAACCCTTCTTTTTCTCGATGAAATACAGGAATGTCCGCGTGCCATCACGTCGCTCAAAATGCTTTGTGAACAAACGCCTCACATACCTGTTATTGCAGCGGGGTCCTTATTAGGAGTAGCTCTTAACAGAGAAAACAATGCAGGTAGTGATACCCGCATTTCGTGGCCTGTGGGAAAAGTTAACTATCTTGATCTCTTCCCTATGACATTCTCGGAATTCCTGAGAGCTTTGGGCAAGGATAGATTGGCAGATTTGATCACTCAAAAAGATTATGAACTCATGCACGTCATGAGCGAGTCTTTTGAAGATGCACTCCGTAGTTATTTATATGTGGGAGGCATGCCAGCCGCAGTGCAAGCCTATATCTCTACGGGATTGTTGAGCGAAGCGCGCCAAATCCAAGATGCACTTCTTATTGACTATGAGCATGACTTTTCAAAACATGTGTCTTCACCGCTTGAAGCAGAGCACATAAGAGAGACTTGGCGTTCAGTTCCTCTACAAATTGCTCGAGAAAATGGCAGTAAAAAGTTTATATACTCTCAAGTGCGTCCTGGTGGCCGTGGGCGTGATTATAAAGATGCTATTAGTTGGCTTGCGGATGCCGGTCTTGTAACAAAGGTTAACAAAATTACCAGGCCAGGAATTCCTTTATCTGCCTACGAGGACCCCAGCAATTTTAAGCTCTATCTTCTTGATATTGGTCTTTTAGGCGCAGCATTACACCTTAACGAAAAAACGCTTTTTGATGGAGATGCCCTTTTTACTCACGCAAAGGGCGTATACAGTGAACAATTTATCTGTCAACAACTCATAGCCTCAAAAAAGCAACCCACATATTGGTCGGCAGACGGAAAACAGAACAAAGCTGAAGTTGACTTTATCTGTGAGTGTGACGGAGAAGTTATTCCTCTTGAAGTAAAGTCTGCAGCTAATGTTACAAGTAAAAGCCTTGCATACTTTGCAAAGAGCTACGCTCTTTCTCACTGCATACGCTTTTCTCTTGCTCATTACAAAGACCAGGGCTGGATGAAAAACCTTCCTTTATATGCTATTGAGTCTTTATAGAAAGTTTCGAAGAACTGCTTGCGTAGCTCTATTTACCTAACAGCTTGTTAAGCTTCTCGATAGTTGCTGCATCAAGACGATCCGCAACAGTAAGATGTTTGCGTCCTTGGTCGGCCATGGTTTGCTGCGATTCTGCCTCATCTATCTGCACATCGCTGATAAGAGCAGTGCTGGAGACACGCGTAACAGGAATACCACCAACCGTAGCCCTGATGGTGTTGTCTGAAGTTACCACCGTTACGTCGCGCTCCTCAAGGCGGCACTGCACCACCAAGCGCTCAATAACGCTGTCCGCGCTCTCTCCCGTTTTGGAGAAGATAAGCTGTACACCTGCACGGGTAAGATTGGGGCGATCCGGGCTCACGTTACCAGAACCGTCAAACACAATAACGGGTTCAAAACGGCGCTGAGCATATGCAGCAACATCAGAAATAAGCAGCTCACGCGCCCGATCAAAGGGATCTGCCGAAAGAGCCTTTGCGGGAGGCGTATCCATAAGGCCCGTATAGCGCGGCGTCTTAAAGATAACGTTATAGCCGTCTACCACCAAAAGTTCGAGGGGCTTTTTACTCATGCGCTACACCCTGGGCCTGGGATGTCTGGGCCTGGGCTGCCGCCGCCTCAGTTTGAGCTAAAGTGCTTTGACGCAGCCATTCGTAACACATAACCGTTGCAGCCTGGGCCACGTTGAGAGATTCTACCGAGCCACGCTGGGGCAACTTGCAGCAAAAGTCACAGTGCTTGAGCACCAGTTGAGAAATGCCTTTGCCTTCGGATCCCATAACAAGGGCCAGACGACCACTCATAGGAGATTCCCACACGCCTTGGCTTGCGTGCTCCGTAGAGCCTACCACCCAAAATCCAGCAGCCTTGAGCTCATCAAGGGCGGAAGCCAGGTTAGAAACTTGGGCGATAGGCAGATGCAGCACGGCACCTGCAGACGTTTTATAGGCAGCAGTCCCCACACGAGCAGCACGTGCTTTTGCAATGATCACACCCGCTGCACCAACCACCTCTGCGCTGCGCACAATGGCACCAAAATTGCCTTCGTCCGTTACGTGATCAAGCACTACAATGAGCTCATTTTTGCTGCTTGCACGCTCAAGAATAGTGCTAAGCTCCTCATACTGGAACGGACGTGTGCGCAAAATAATCCCCTGATGAGCGCCGTGAGACGACAGGCTATCCAAAATAGCGCGGGGTACCTCTTCTAGGGGAATACCAGCACAAGACAGACGATCTACCAGCTCTTTAAGAGACGCATCCTGTGCCGCATTGCTCCCGGTAGCTCCCGACAAAACCAACGCTTTTGCAATGGGCAAACCGGTGTCCAGTGCTTCTACACAGGCACGCCTGCCCTCGATAAGGTCATACAGCAAGGATGTGTCGCGAGCCGCCGCATGAGTGGCACGCTGGGCATATCCCTTGCCATCAGGGCGCTTCGTATGGCGAGAAGCCCCTGAGCGCTGGGCGCGCTCTTGCCGTTTGCCTTGCTCATTGCGCTGGGCACGATCGTGGCGCTGGGTATGCTCTTGCGAAAACTTCCCGGAACGACCCTTACCCCGCGCAGCATTGCCGGAGCGTGAGCTGGAGCGAGCGCTCCCGCCAGCGCGCAAAGCGCTGGGGCGCTTGGACGAATTGGGCTTAGCCACGAGCAGTACTCCCCTTTACGGTAAGGCGCGGACCTGCGGCGGTGTCTTCTATGGTGAGTCCAAGCGCGGCAATGGCGTCGCGGATGGAGTCTGCAAGCGCCCAGTTCTTCTCGGCACGTGCCTGCTGACGGGCATCAAGCAGAGCCTTGGCGGCTTCCTCTACAGACGTGCCCGCATAGTTAGCAAGCTGAGCGGCAAGGCCAAGCAGCTCTGACGGCAGCTCGTCGTGAGCGGAAGTAGAGAGCTTGATGCCCAATACGCCAAGCAGCTCTACCAGGGTATTTGCAGCATTTGTGGCCACAGCAGCCACCACTGTGCCCGCATTGTGATCCAGATAGGTGTTTGCGGCGGTGGTGAGCGTAAAGATAGCAGCCAAACCGCCTGCGGTGTTGAAGTCATCGTCCATCTGGGCGATAAAGTCTGTCCGAGCTTGCGCCACAGCGGCATTTAAGGCGTTGTCCGCATCCGCAAGCTCATGCTCGGGATGCGCAGAGGCTTGAGCTGCCCAGATAAGATTGCGAACGCAACCCTTAAGGCGCTCTAGCGTGCCCAACGTTCCCTCAAGGCGGCTAAATGAGAAGTCCAACGGAGCCCGATAATGCGTTTGGAGCATGAGCAGACGCACAGCATCTGCAGGATACTTGTCCAGTACCTCTTTAAGCGTGTAAAAATTGCCCAGAGATTTGGACATCTTCTCACCATCCACGCGCAGCATACCCGTGTGCATCCAGGTATTTGCCAGCGGCGCATCCCAAGCACACATAGCTTGCGCGGTCTCATTTTCATGGTGAGGGAATACCAAATCCTGTCCACCCCCATGGATGTCAATGGGTGTACCCAGATAGCGATGAATCATGGCACAGCACTCTGTGTGCCAGCCAGGACGACCTTCTCCCCAGGGGCTTGGCCAGCTGGGCTCGCCAGGTTTGGCGGCTTTCCACAGGGCAAAGTCAAAGGGATCGTGCTTGTCCTCGTTTACCTCCACACGCTCCCCCGCACGTAGCTGGTCCAAATTACGGCCAGAAAGTATGCCGTAGTTCTTTTCGGAACGTACAGAAAAATAAACGTCCCCGTTAGCGGCCACATACGCGTGGCCCTTCTTAATAAGCGTCAGGATCATATCCTGCATGGCTTGTATCTCTTGCGTAGCACGGGGCCGAATGGTAGGGTCTTCCACTCCAAAGGCATGCATGATGTCGATAAACGCACAGGAGTACTCCTCGGCCACCTGAGCAGCGCTGCGACCTTCTTCATTGGCACGATTGATGATCTTGTCGTCCACGTCTGTTAGATTTTGGGCCATGACCACGTCAAAGCCCTTGTACTGTAGGTAGCGGCGGATGACGTCAAACGACAAAAAAGTACGAGCATTGCCAATGTGAATCTGGTCATATACCGTTGGTCCGCACACATACATGCGAACCTTACCAGGCTCAAGGGGCACAAACTCCTCTTTTTTATGCTGCTGGCTGTTATATATAAGCATGACGTCTCCTTGCTTATGTTTACGTGCTTACTTACAGTGCTTACTCCGTGCAGTGCTTACTCCGTGCGGTACTTACTGTTTTTGCAAAAGGGCAACAGCCCACGCCGCAATGCCCTGTTCCTGCCCAACAAAACCGAGTTTCTCGGTAGTAGTGGCCTTGATACCCACACACTCTACCGGAACATCCATAGCACGCGCCAAATTACAGCGCATTTTCTCCCGATGCGGCGCCAATTTTGGAGCTTGGGCAGCAATGGTGCAGTCACAATCTACCAGCTCAAACCCGCGTGTACGCATGAGCAGAACCACGTTGCGCAAAAGCTCCAACGAATTTGCATCCTTGTAGGCGGGATCGGTATCGGGGAACAGCTTGCCCAGATCGCCCTCGCGCAGCGCACCCAAAATGGCATCTGCCAATGCATGGGTGAGCACATCTGCATCTGAGTGGCCGAGAAGCCCGTGGGAGTGCGGAATGGTTACGCCGCCCAAAATAAGCTTGCGGTCCTGCACGAGCTGATGCACATCATAGCCGTGTCCAATGCGAAGCACTACAGCTCACCCCCGGTTGCCGCCTTGGCAAAACGATCCAGCAACACGGCCTCCGCAAGAATAAGATCTTCGGGGACCGTCACCTTTATATTAGCAGCCGGGGTGGCCACCACCTCTACCACCGCACCAAAGTGTTCCATGAGCGAGGCATCATCTGTAGCCACAAGGGCGTGCACGCGCGCCTGCCTATGGGCATCAAGAATTGCTTCACGACCAAAAGTCTGCGGAGTTTGTGCATACCAATAGCAGGAGCGATCAGGGGTTTGCACCACGGTGCCCTGCTCGACAATTTTAAGCGTGTCCGTTGCAGGATGCGCAAGCAGTGCTCCATCTGCACCAGCGCGCACGCGAGCAATGGTGTCCTCTATGCCTTCGGGCGTTACCAAAGGACGTGCCGCATCATGAATGGCCACATACTGCGCTGATTGCGGAGAGCGTAACAAACCTGAATAGCAGGATTCTTGGCGCGTTGCACCCGCGGAAGCAAAATAGACAGGCTTATGCAGCGTGAGAATATCAACCGTCTGAGCACGTACCTCATCCATGCGTTGTGGCGCGCAGACGATCACAATGCAAGAAATAGAGGGTGCTTCATCAAACGCAAGGATCGACCAGCTAATAAGGGGTAACCCACATAGATCCACAAACTGCTTTGAGCGCGGGCCCCCAAAGCGAAGACCGCGACCACCAGCAACAATAATGGCACAGGTATCTGGGTTGGTTTGAAAGCCATCCAAAGGCTGAGGCTGTGCTTGTACCTGTGGCACAGAACCACCCAGCGGCTGTACAGCCTGTTGTTCTACGGCGCACCTCACGCTTAGCGCTTTCCGTGCATCTTAAGCAGGCTGTCTGCCAAAATGACCGAGTTACGAACACCAATCTCATCCAGATGCTCAGGATTTTGTTGAATGTCATCCAGCAACTCTTGCAGTGAGCCGTACTCATCCACGATTTTATCGGCCATGCCTTCCCGCACCACGGAAATGCGCGAAAGGGTACGCAGACCCAAGGGGATCATGACGCTGTCTTCTGTGCGGTCCGTGTATCCCAACACCGCAGCAACATTTTTAGCGTCCAGGTCATTTTTGGCAGCCAATGCCTGGAACTGCTTGCGAATATTGTGCGCTTCCTCCACGGTAGAACAGCTGGAGTAGTCACGGATCATAAGGTTATACTCATTGTCCATATTGCCTACCAGCTGCAAGCGCTGCATCTCTACCGTACGCCCCTCGGCGCCAAGCTGTGCAATGATGTCTTGCAAACTTTGGTCGGTAACGCTCAGCAGCTCAAACTGGTTGTAGATGCTCACAATATCGCCCAGCGTTACGTAATTATCCAGCTCTAACGAGGTCAAACGCAACAAACTACGGTCCAGGGTTTGGCGCGTTGTTTGCAGCGTTGCCAAAAGCTGGCTTACACGCGTCATAAGCTCAGCAACACCAAGCAGCTGATATGAACGTCCCTTTACGTAGATGTTCACTACTTGGCGGCGTTCGGATACCGAGACAACCATGGCGTCGGTAAGCAAACTCATACGAGCAGCTGTACGATGCCGCATGCCCGTTTCTGTTGTAGGCAAAGACGGATCTGGATTGAGATGAAAATTGGCACGCAGAATTTGCGTCAGGTCGTGATCGATAACGATCGCACCATCCATCTTTGACAGCTCAAACAGGCGGTTTGCCGTAAAAGAAATGTTGAGCGGAAAGCCATCATTGCCCGCAGCTAGCACGCGGTCCGAATCTCCTACGCAGATAAGAGCACCCAGATTAGCCGCAATGATCATATCCAATGCGTGGCGCAAGGCGGTTCCGGGAGCAGTAAGGCGGATGGCCTCATCAAGGGAACCTTCAACCGCGGCATCCAAAGGCTTCTCCATGTGTGCTCCTTTACCTTGTTGTTAGTACGCTTCACTCACTGCTGTCAATAGACAGATACATTTAGTATAGCGCCTGAAGCGCAGGGGCTTTCCCCCGTGCAGCATCTCTCTGTAAAACCTTTGTTGCACATAAGCCGGCACCAGGGACCTACTAGCACAGGCCCAGAAGCTAGCACAGGGACCTGGTGCAGGCGCAGGGACCTGGTGCAAACCGCCAAATCCCTACGCAGACATCGACAGCCTTACTCGCTTGCCGCAGACAAGTCCGAATCACTGATACCCGTACCCGATGGATGCGAGCTTGCAGGAGCTCCTGCAGTCCAACTGTTGCGTGCGCTAGGAAGCTCCATATGCACCCGCTTGGACAGCTGCGGGATGGTACCTTGTCTGCGCGTAAAGCTTAGCTTGTCGCCATCACAATCAACCAGCACAATATCTCCTGCTTGCCACTTACCCTGGAGCATTTCTTCTGCCAGCTGATCTTCAATCATGGTCTGAATGGCACGGCGCAAGGGACGGGCACCATAGATGGGATCCGTACCCTCTTTGGCGATAAGGTCACGCGCTGCATCGGTAAGCTCGATGGACATGCCGTTTTTGATCATACGATCGCGCAGGTCCGTGACCATAAGATCAACAATGCCGCGCAACTGCTTAGTGGTCAGAGACTTAAAGACCACGATCTCATCGACACGATTAAGGAATTCCGGGCGGAAGAGTTTTTTGAGCTCGCCCATAACGCGGGAATTAATTTCCTTATCGGACAGACCATTGGAACCGGAGGCACTAAAGCCCATGGTAGTGGTGGTGGCAATCTCACGAGCACCAATGTTGGAGGTCATGATAACCACCGTGTTGGAAAAGTCTACCTTGCGACCCTGACCATCAGTCAGACGACCTTCGTCCAAGATCTGCAAAAGGACATTAAAGACATCCGGATGGGCCTTCTCGATCTCATCAAACAGAATGACGGAATAAGGACGACGACGCACCGCCTTGGTAAGCTCACCAGCTTCGTCATAGCCAACGTATCCCGGAGGGGCACCAACCAGCTTGGACACGCTGTGCTTTTCCATAAACTCAGACATATCAAAGCTGATAAGAGCGTCCTGGCTGCCAAACAAAAACTCGGCAAGTGACTTTGCAAGCTCGGTCTTACCCACGCCCGAAGGTCCCAAAAAGATGAACGAACCACCAGGTCTGCGCGGATCTTTGAGCGGCGAGCGACTGCGACGGATTGCCTTAGACACCGCGGTAACCGCCTCGTTTTGACCCACAACGCGCTGATGCAACACCTCTTCGGAGCGCAAAAGCCTGGAGGCCTCAGTCTCCGTAAGGGTGGAAACAGGAACGTGAGAAATGCTGCTTACCACGTCTGCGATGTCGCCCTCGGTAATGTCCACGATCTTGGCGTCAAGCTCTTCTCGCCAGGCTTTTTCTAGCTCCTCAAGATGGGCCGTAAGCTCACGCTCCTGATCCCTTAAGCGTGCTGCTTCCTCAAACTCCTGCGCAGATGCCGCCTCGGACTTTTTGGACGTCACCTCTTTGAGCTGATTTTGCACTTCCACAATGGAATCCGGCGTCTTGATGGTATGAATGCGCGTGCGAGCACCCGCCTCATCAATCACATCAATGGCCTTATCGGGCAAGAAACGATCTTGAATGTAGCGATCTGCAAGCGTAACCGCAGCCTCAATGGCACCTTGCGAGAAGCGCACGTGATGATGCTGCTCATAGCGGTCCTGCAGACCGCGGATGATTTCAATGGCATCCTCAATGGAAGGCTCGCCTATCATAACGGGCTGGAAGCGGCGCTCAAGGGCGGAGTCCTTCTCTATATGCTTGCGGTACTCCTCTGCTGTGGTTGCACCAATAACCTGGATCTCGCCGCGTGACAGAGGCGGCTTGAGGATAGAAGCCGCATCAATGGAACCCTCGGCAGAACCCGCACCAATAATGGTGTGCATCTCGTCAATGAACAAGATGTCATTACCGGATTCGCTCACTTCCTGAACCACCTTTTTGAGGCGTTCCTCAAACTCACCGCGGTACTTAGAGCCGGCGACCAGCGCGGCCACATCCAGCGTCCAAACTTGTTTACCCCGCAGGATGTCGGGCACCTCATCAGCAGCAATAAGCTGCGCCAAGCCTTCTGCAATGGCAGTTTTGCCAACACCGGGATCACCCAAGATGAGCGGGTTGTTTTTCTGGCGGCGCGCCAAAATTTGCATAACGCGCTCTATCTCACGGTCACGACCAATCACCGGGTCGAGCTTGCCTTCACTAGCATACTGAGTAAGGTTGCGACCATACTCTTCCAGCATGGAGCCTTCGGTAGATTGAGAGCCCATCATCATAGGATCGCCACCCATGCGCACTTGTGCCGTGGGACGGGTGGACTCCGGGCTCTTATCGATAAGGTCGTTGACGGCGTTGCGCACCGCATCTGCCGAGACACCCAGGCGTGCAAGCGCGGTCATAGCGCTGCCGTTACCCTCGCGCACAATGCCCAGCAGCAAGTGCTCGGTAGAGATGTAGGTTTGGCCGTGCAGCATGGTCTCACGATAGGCGTTTTCCAGTACGCGCTTGGTACGTGGCGTAAAAGGAATGTGACCGCCCGGAACCTCTTTTTCCTCTGACTTGGACAGCTCCTTGATGGTTGCCAGTGCTTCCTCATAGCTAATCTCAAGCTTTTCCAGCGCCTGAGCAGCGATTCCGCCGCCCTCCTTGATAAGGGCTAGGAGCAGATGCTCGGTACCTACATACATTTGCCCAAGGCCGCGCGCCTCATCTTGTGCCAGCGACATGACCTTCTTAGCTTTATCCGTAAATTTTTCGAACATATGGGATAGCCCCTTCCCGTCATTGCATGCAATGACCTGATTTGCTGCTTTGATGTGTACCCCGTATGCTGCTTTGCAATACCTACAAGCATCCCACAAGCGTCTGCCTAAGGACTTCTACACAAAAGCAGCCCCGACTTTTGTCAGAGCTGCTTGGTTAGATGAATTTTAGTGAGCAACAGCAACCATGCTCTATGAACAATGCTGTGACCGGCTACTCAAAGCACTCCGTTGTGCCGGCCAGCTCCTTTTCTGCAGCAATGACTGCCGAGAAAAGCTCGTCCAGTTCCATACCCATAAGCTCAGCACCCTTTTTAATGACCTCACGATCACAGCCGGCAGCAAAGCTCTTGTTCTTGAACTTCTTCTTAAGGCTCTTGAGCTCAAAGTCCATCACGGAGTGGCTGGGCCGCATACGCACACAGGCGTTGATAAGCCCGGACAGCTCGTCCACAGCAAACAGGACACATTCCATCTTGTGGCTCGGCTCGGGAAGCTCTGGATTTATATCGTAATTATGCGTCTGAATGCAATGAGCCAAAGCGGGATTGGCGCCAGCCTCTGCCAGCAATTCTGCAGCCTTTACGGTATGCTGCGCATCATCCCCACAGACTTCCCAATCCAGATCATGCAACAAGCCCACAATGCCCCAAAACGCTTCATTGGCAGGATCATACTGCTTAGCAAAGTAGCACATCAGAGCCTCTACCTGCTGGCCATGCAGGAGGTGATAGTCATCCTTGTTGTACTGTTTGAGCAGCTCAAAGGCCTTCTCGCGAGAAATGCCTGCATCCAGCACCTGCTCTGCTTGCTGCTGCTTTTTGCTGCCAGCACCCAGGGCTTCGGGACGCATGTGAGGAAACAAAAGCACATCACGAATGGAAGGCTCATCGCAAAACAGCATGACCATGCGGTCAATGCCGTAGCCAACACCACCGGTAGGAGGCATGCCGTACTCAAGCGCACGAACGTAATCGTAGTCATACTCCATGGCCTCATCGTCACCGGCAGCCTTTGCGTCCACCTGAGCTTGGAAGCGAGCTTCCTGGTCTACCGGATCATTGAGCTCGGTAAAGGCGTTGGCATACTCATGACCAGCCACAACCAGCTCAAAGCGCTCAGTCAGACGGGGGTCTTCGGGCTTGCGCTTGGCCAGAGGGGAAACCTCAACGGGGTAATCACACACAAAGGTGGGGTTAACCAGCGTTTGCTCTACCAGCTCATCGTAGAGCGTAAAGATAAGCCTGCCAACACCCCATTCCTTCTCGTAGGGCAACTTGTGAGCATTAAGAAGTGCGCGAAGCCGCTCAAGGGGCGTCTCCATAGAAACTTGCTCACCCACAACCTCACTGACCAGCTCACTCATGGAAGCGGAACGGAATGGAACAGCAAGGCTAATCTGCTGGCCCTGGTAGTTCAGGACCTCGCCCTTGCCCACCGCAGCAGCAACCGCCTGGAACAGGCCTTCCGTTAAGCGCTTCATGCCCTCAAGGTCAGAGTAGGCGCAGTAGGCCTCCATAGAGGTAAACTCGGGGTTGTGTGTTTGGTCCATACCCTCATTACGGAACTGACGACCAATCTCAAACACGCGCTCCATGCCGCCCACAATGCAGCGCTTGAGGTGGAGCTCGGTAGCAATGCGCAGGTAGCACTCTTGGTCAAGCGCATTAAAGTGCGTCTCAAAGGGGCGCGCGTTAGCGCCGCCTAAGGTCTCCTGCAAAATGGGAGTCTCGACCTCAATATAGGATTGGCTTTCCTCCATATAACGGCGGATAGCAGAAATGATGCGCGAGCGCATGCGGAAGGTAGCCATAACGTCAGGATTGACGATAAGGTCTGCGTAGCGCTGACGATAGCGGGTTTCTTTGTCCGTAAGACCGCTCCACTTGTTGGGTAGCGGACGGCAAGACTTGGCCAACATCTGGATGTTTTGCGCCGCAATGGAAAGTTCGCCGCGCTTGGTGCGCACAACGGGGCCGGTAACCCCAATGATGTCGCCTACGTCAAACTGCTTTAGCAGCTCCCACGCAGCCTCGCCCAACACGTCACAGCGGCAGAACAGCTGAATAGAATCGCTTACATCCTGCAGCACAATAAACGCCAACTTGCCCTGACGGCGAAAAGCGCGAATGCGACCCGTTAAGGATTGAACGTCCTCCGTATTCTCGCCATCTGCTAAGTCTGCGTACTTTGTAATAAGCTCTGCGGCATGAGCAGTTACCACAGAACGAGCAGGATAGGGATCAATGCCGGCATCGATAAGAGCTTGGCGCTTGGAACGACGAATAGCACGCTCATCGTTGATATTTACCGGCGTCTCTTGATCTGTTGCCATGGGATTCCTTTTACCTCGATATTTTCTCAACCTTAAAGGCGCGCGTCTTACCAGATGGAGTTACATACTCTACGGTCTCACCAATCTTGGCACCGATAAGAGCAGCACCAACGGGGGACTCATTAGAAATGCGGTTGGACAGCGAGTCCGTCTCTGTGGTACCTACGATGGTGTAAGAGGACTTCTTGCCCTTCTCGTTAGAAACCTCAACGGTGGAGCCAATGGATACTATCTTTGCGCGACCCGTGCTTGCCCCTGCAAGTTTGGCGGTGGACAAGATCTTGCGGATCTCGCCAATGCGAGCTGCGTTTTGAGCTTCCTCTTCTTTAGCAGCGTCGTACTCGGCGTTTTCCGAAAGGTCGCCCTGCTCACGTGCTTCCTTAATGGCGGCGATAATCTCTGTGTGCTTCTCGCCCTCACGCCATTCGAGCTCGTCTACAAGCTTCTGTCGGCCTTCGGGAGTAAGGATGATCTCTTTATCCATGCTCTGCTCTCTAAATCGAAATAACTAGTGGATACCCTGCAGACGTGCAAAAGGCACGGCGCAGCTTGTGCATAGGCGCAAAATTTGCAAGCAATAAGAAAGTGAGCTTACTCGTTGTCCTTATCGACAACCTCAGCCTCTGTTACCTCATCCTTAGCGGACTTGGTGTCCTCTTCCATGCCCTCGCGGATGTTCTTAACGGTCTTGCCAACGGTACTACCAAGCTTAGGAAGATTCTTAGGTCCAAAGATAACCAGAACAATTGCCAAGATAATGATAAGCTCGGTGGGACCCATTCCAAGAATCATAGCTACCTCCGTATAAATGGACTCTTTGGCCCGTTGTACACAATTTTGTACTCTTCAGTATAAAAGGTATATGCGCAAAACACACAAACTTTATTTACGCATTCAGTTATCCTACCACGTAGAACTATAAATGGTACTCACTATTCACATCAGAGCGGAAACTTATGAGTCTAGACACATCTACCATACTTTTTTGGGGCGGTAACCTCCTTCTTTGGGCGGTCATGGCAGTGGTGTTTAAGCACCTGCTTGCCTGGGGCCTTAAGAAGCGTGGCATTACCTTTATCCCCAAAACCATGTTTGGCCGTGCGCTCATCTTTGACTCTGAGGACCAAGACGGCACGCCCATTCGCTTGCTCAACGTGCACAACACCTTTCAATCCATCACCTACACCGACCCTGAGCTGCGCAATGAGCTGGTATGCGAGTACCACCGCAGCTTTGCGCGCGTTCTTATCCTTACCGAGAACACCACGCCTCAAGATTGCTGTGCCGTTATTGGCGGCGGCGGATATTCTCTCCCCAAATATCTGATTACCCACTATCCCCACATGCAGGTAAGCGCAGTGGAGATTGATCCTGCCATCACTGCCCTTGCCCGTGAACACTTCTTTTTGGATGAGCTTATTCACACCTATGCTACCGAGAAAAGCGGCAGGCTGGAGCTGGTGTGTGACGATGGCTGGATCTGGCTACAAAACAGTGACCACAGCTTTAACATAGTGATAAACGATGCTTTTTCTGGCGCAAAACCACTGGGACCCATGGGGACTGCCGAGGGCGCTCGTATTATTCATGAGCACCTAACACAAAAGGGGCTGTATCTAGCCAACGTGATTGCGCCGCTTGAGGGAAAAAAATCCCAGCACCTGTACCAAACCCTCGAGACGTTTAAGCAAGAATTTGCACACGTATACCTACTGCCCGAAGCCGCAGATGAACCTGGTCGGCGCGCCAATAACGTGATGATTGCCTGTGACATGGCCTTGGATGTGAGCAGGTTTGACAACGGACGTGAGGTGTAGGGGCTACACAGCCACACTGCACGCGCAGCCGCCTTGGTACGCAGCCACCTTGATACGCAACCGTCCTGACCAACCGAAAACTTGCCAGCCTACGCCAGCTTTTTAGCCTATGCCAGCTTTCTTAACTCAATCTGTGGCAAAATCTCATCTCGGTGAGCAGGATCATAGTGTCCTGTGCGCGTAGATAGCGCTGCAGCACTCGCAACTGCCACGGCATACACCAAGGCATCAGGTGCGCTCATGCCTCGCTCAAAACCAACCGCAAACGCAGCCACCATCGAATCCCCGCAACCAACCGTATTGACAACGGTAAGGGCGGGCGGAATTGCCTGAAACGTCCCCTGCTCACATACCAGCAAAGCACCCTGACCACCCAAAGAAATAACTACCTGCGCAATACCGCCCTCATACAGGCGCTGTGCACAGGTAAGCACATCGGCGCGTGACTGGGCCGAGACGCCAAACAGTGCCTCAAGCTCATCTTGATTGGGTTTTATCATCGTAGGATGTGCTGAGATACCTTGCAGCAACGCCTCACCAGACGTATCTAAAATGATGGGTTTATCGGCCTGCTTGCACATCTCAACCAGCAGCTTATACGTATGTATGGGCACACCCACAGGCAGGCTCCCGGAAATCGTTACCACAGCAGACTGAGCAATGATGCGGGGAAACTCCTCCAGGTATTCCTCTAACTCCTGTGCGCTCACTTCACAACCGGGTTCCAAAAACTCCGTAGACGAGAAGCGCTCGTCCAAAATATTGATGCAGCTCCGCGTTTCTCCAGCAATGTGACCAAATGCGCTTACAATACCGTCTTGCTCGGTGAGCTGTTCCAAATAACGGCCATTAAACCCACCGACAAGCCCCGTTGCCTGCACCCGTGAGCCGCAAATCTTTGCCGCGCGGGCAACATTAAGCCCCTTGCCGCCCGCGCTGTTTTTTACGGCATGCACGCGCATGACAGTTCCACCTACCACCTGCTGATCCATGTGGTAGGCCTTATCGATAGATGCATTGAGCGTAACTGTGGTAATCATTACGCCTCGAACTCGTGGATGGTAACGCCCTTAACCACACGGTTGACCGTACCGGTGGGCGAAGGCGTATCCGGGGTATTACCCACCTTCAGTGAGGTAAACAAAGAGATGGTCTGCGCCACCATAATAAAGGGCAGCGCAAGGTAGGCATCGGGCAACAGAGTTGCGTGCTTGGCAAACGTTATAGCATCCCCTTCAAAGATGGTCTGTGCGCTTTGCTGGATTGCAACCGTATGCAACGCAATGTTGTCGGCCGCAATTTCGTGCAAAATATCTAAATCATAGTGACGGGTGTAGCTGTCATTACTTACAAACACAAATACCAGCGTCCGATGGTTTACAAAGGATTTTGGCCCGTGACGATAGCCCATAGACGTGTCAAAGGAAGTGGCAATCTTACCTGCAGTAAGCTCCAAAATCTTAAGCTGAGCTTCTCGCGTCATGGCACCCAAAGCACCTGAACCAAGGTAGGTAATGCGTTCAAAATCATCCGTGAGCCATGAGGTAACCTCGTCCTCATGGGCTATAACATGCTTGCCCATGTCTGCTGCCTGGGCAACCCATGAGGCCTTCTGATCATCCTTAGCTCCATCAAAAATCAAAGCGCTGAGTAACTCCATGCAGCTATAGCTGCCGGTCATAGCAAAACCTTGGTCATTTGCACCCGGGATAAGGAGGGTCAGCGTGTCCGAAGCACCTTCAGACAGAACAGCAAGCTTGCCATCGGGAGCGCAGGTAATGTTAAGAAACATGATGTTGTGCACAACGCTGCGAGCGATCTCAACGGCTGCCAAGCTTTCTGGGCTATTGCCGCTGCGTGCGAAGGACACCAATACGCAGGGACGCTCGGGGCACAAAAAGTTATACGGAGCAGAAACAATGTCGGTTGAAGGGATTGCTTTGAAGTCAAAAGCGCTAGCATCTCCCACGCGACGTAAATATGGCACCAGCGTATCGCCCACATAGGCAGAAGTGCCAGCACCCGTAAAGATAATATCGGTTATGCCTTCTTTACCCAGGGTCTTGGCGCAGTTGAGAAACGCGTGGATCTTCTCCTTGTTAGCAAAATAAATATCAAGGGTATCCAACCAAAGATCTGGTTGTTGTGCAATTTCATGCGTAGTGATGTCTGCGCCAAGAGCCTTGAACTCAACACGAGCTTTGTCAAACATGTACGCACTCCTCTCTTATGCCACAGGACTATCCCCTGCGGTGTACTATTTTGTATTTAAACTGGTCAGCCCTGGCAACGCTGTGCGTATATTCAATGGCCACGTTCTTATCGTTAAAGGTAATGCGAGAAAGCCTAAGCACAGCAGAACCTTCGGGAATGCCCAAAAGCTCTCCCTCTTCACGCCGGGCAGTGCTGGCCCTAAACTCTTCATTGGCAAGGCGGATCTTTTGGTGGTAGTCCTTCTCGACAATGTCATACAAAGGCTTGGTAGCTACCTCTTGTTCCGAGAGTGAGACAAACTCACTTGCGGGAAGATAGCTTTGCTCAATCATCATGGGAACGCCGTCGGCAAGACGCAGGCGCCTCAGCTTAAACACCTTGGTACCCAGGTGCAAACACAGCATACTACTGGCATGTTTTGCTGCGGGCATGAGCTTAAACTCGAGTACCTTGATTTGCGGAGTACGTCCAAGGCGGCGCATTTCCTCGGTAAAGCTGTACGCTCTGGAAAGATCGGTGGCGCGATTGGTCATATCGGCTACAAAGGTACCACGACCATGCTGGCGCGTTACCAGTCCTAAGGATTCCAGCTCTTGTAGAGCAAGGCGTACGGTGGTTCGAGAAAGACCATACTGCTCAGAGAGCTCACGCTCAGATGGCAGCAGATCATTGGCAACCATGTCAGTTTCAATCTTCTCTCGCAGTACATCCACAAGCTGGTCGTACAACGGTTGCTTTCTTGATGACATAGCCATAAGCCACATGCCTTCCTCGTGTCAAAACAAAGGCGCATGGACGCTGTGCCCATACGCCTTCAAACCTCGCCCATAGATCTAAAGGTTAGAGCTTAACCCCAGATACTGGGCCACAGACCAAAGGGTCCTGCACCCAAGATACCAATTAGCAGGATAAGGCAAATAGCCTTGATAGGCGTGAAGTTTTTCTTAACAAAGAGGAAGTACAGAAGCATAACGATTGCCAAAGGCACCAGCTTGGGGCAGATGCTATCCAAGATGTTTGCAATGTCAATGTTTACCGGAGACTCAACCATCTCCATGTACGTGACCTCACTCATGCCGTTGCCCAGGTCCTTTGAACCAGCGGTAACTGCGTTGCCGTCAGCATCGGTACCAGCAAGAGGCTCGCCATTTGCATCCACCATACCGGAAAGCGTGACGTCCTTATCGCCCTTGGTAATGACCTTAAAGCTGTCTACGTCCTTGGTGGGAACAGTGGCAACATGGGCAACATAGGCCTGCGTGGTACCGTTGGGAATCACTGCCTTAATTTGGGTGCCGCCCATGGTTACGGTCAAGCAGCCTACGATAAATACACCCAGGATGGAAGCAGCACGCGTAAAGGCTTGCATGTGCTCCATAAGGGAGTCCAAAGCGGTCATACCAAACTTGTAGGACCAGTTCATCAGGCCAAAGCGTAGTGCAAATTGCACCGCATTAAAGATGATCAAGAACAGGATGGGGCCAAAGATATTGCCGCTAATGGCCATGTTGGAACAAATGCCCGCGGTAATAGGCACGAGTGTCATCCAAAACAGGGCATCGCCAATACCACCAAGTGGACCCATCAAAGAGACGCGCACGGCACGAATGGTAGGAATATCCACCTTTTTCTGCTCCATGGACAGGATAAGGCCCATGGCAAAGGTTACCAAGAAGGGGTGGATGTTAAAGAACTCCATGTTATGCGTCATGGATGTGGCGAGATCGTCCTTATCGGTATGGATCTTCTCAAGGCCAGGAAGAATAGAGTACAGCCAGCCAGAAGCCTGCATACGCTCGTAGTTAAACGATGCCTGCAAGAAGCAGGAACGCCATGCCATCTTGTTAAGAGTCTTTTGGTCAAGGTCGGCCGCAGGCTCTAGATTGTTGTAATGTGTGAGTTCCTCCTTAGATGCCATCCTCTTCACCTCCATCAAAATCAGAGCCAGCAACAGCACCCTTGAGCTGCGTATTTTGCTGGTAATCCCAGTAGGCAATGCCAAAGCCGATAAGCGCGAGGATGAGCAGAGCGGGGGTGGCTAAGCTTGCAATGCCGGAGACGACAAGGGCAAGACCGAAGCCCATAAAGTAGAAGCCCCACATATCTTTGTTCATCATGAACTTAAGAAGCACGGCAAAGCCAACGAAGCGCATCATGCCGCCAGCAGCGGAAAGACCGTCTGTGAGCCATTGGGGAAGCGAGTCCACAACGGCCTGACCCATGGTGGAACCACCAATAAAGAACAGGGTTACTACGATGCCAAAAATAGCACCAAGCAAGCACATGGACAGGTAGTTGATGTGCTCAATGCCCTTGGAATTGGCATCGGCCGCGTACTGATCTGCCTTGCTCATAAGAGGAGACATAAGCGTAAAGATCAGTGTTACACCGTACTGACCGAGCAAAGAGAACGGAATAGCAAGAGCAACAGCAGCGTTAGGCTCAAGCTTGAGCGAAATTGCCAAAACGGTTGCCATAATGCCACCAACAACGGCATTAGGTGGCTGAGCTCCACCGATAGGCATGTTGCCAATCGTCATAAGCTGATACGTACCACCGACGATAAGGCCCGTGGGTAGGTCGCCAAGGATGAGGCCAATCACCATACCAGTGACGAGTGGCTGATACAAGGACTCGAGGAAGCTAAACTGGTCGATTGCAGCAACAAATGTTACCAGGAACACCAGGATAACTTGGAGAGCTGAATAATCCATCCTTGAACCTCCTTTCATATATACGTGCTTTTGACCATGTGAAGTACTTTGTCGTGCGTGCGTTGCCTTCACTACGACACACGCTCACAACCCAGGGGGTGGGCGCCGGCATGCGACGCCCAAAAGAAAGGGAGTAGATACACCAATCAGAGGTGCATATACGTACCTACAGCTACATAACGCCTACCTAAAGAGCTTCTCGGTAGACTCAACCGGCGTCGTGGGAACACGTTGGATAAAGAGCTCAACGCCCAGCTCTTGGAGCTTCTTGAAGGTGGCAACATCCTCATCATCAACGGCAACAGAGGTTGCTACCTGGCGTTTATCGCCAGACATGTGCATGTTGCCAATGTTGATCTTTTTGATGGGCACACCACCCTCAACGAGCTTGAGCGCATCTTGCGGGGTTTCAATAACGATAAAAATATGCTGACGAGGGGCGGCTTTGTGAATGACATCAATGGTCTTCTGAAGCGAGAAATACCTGGTAGCCATGCCCTGTGGGGCCGCCATGTTGCACAGGTTTTGGCGCATTTTGTTGCCCGCAATGTCATCATTAGCCACCAGAATAAGATTGCAGTCAATACTTTTTGCCCACTGAGTAGCAACTTGACCATGCAGCAAACGGTTATCAATCCTCACAAGAACGATATTTGGCTCCGCCATAGGTTGCTCCTTTCCTCTTATGACCAGCTCGTCGTGCGATTACGTAGGTATTTGCTTTGATCTACTTTGATGCTGTCCGGACACTACTTAAGTGCTGCTTAGGTGCTGCCTGGGCAGTGTCGACAGCTGTTATGCGTTATGCGTCCTCATCCAGCTCTTGAATGGCATAGCGAGACACTTCCATAACTTCGCCCGATTTAATCTTTACGTCACAGGTCTGCTTGCCCACGCGCACCAGCGTGCCGTAGATACCGCCAGCAAAAAGCACACGCTGGCCAACCGCCATGTTTTTATGCACGTGTGCGTAGGCATTCTTCTTTTTGCGGGTACGCATAAACGTAACGATAAACAGCACTATGCCGATAAGTGCAAACAGGATAAGCAGCGCCACTGAAGCACCTAAGATCGACTGTGTAAAGGATTCTGTTGTCATTAGATGCCTTCTTCTTCATCAAAATCGACATCATAACAAGCGGCATCCGAAGCTTCGTCCTGCGTAACGGCATCAATTGACATGTGAGCGATACCAAGCACATCAGATGACACGGCGTTGACGCATAACTCGCGCACTCCAATACCCATCTCGCGTCCCATGATGCACTCAAGCAGCATGGGCAGGTTGACGCCTGCCACTACCTCTACGCTGTCAAAGGCTTGAGCAGCCAACATGGCCTGGTTAAAGGGAGTGCCACCGATAAGGTCACACAATATGACAATGCCATCGGTTGTGGCGCGCAGGTTTGTTATTGCATCCGTAAGCTTGTTGCCAAAGCTTGCTGCTTCATCCTCGTGGAAGGTAACTGCAACCACTCCGTCTTGCTCGCCAGCGATCATCGCAAGCGCACTGTATAGCCCCGTTGCAAAATCACCATGCCCGGTAATGATAAAGCCAACCATGCAAGCCTCCCCAGATAAGTGGTTACTACCACATACCATTTACACCATATCTTAGCGTTTCTGCTATCTGTGGATACCATTTTTGTGTTGGTTTTTATCAAGCTAACGCTTACCGAAGAAAACATGCCGTTCACTCAAATAACCTGCAGTTACTGGTATTTTACAAGAAATACCAGTTTTAGATGTGGCGCTCTCTTGTGTGCTTTTTAAACCAAAGCGGGTGTTTTCTGTAGGGCGTTTGGTGGTCCATCTATCTTGTTTTTCAGTTTATTTATAGTTACTGGTATTAGATTTAAGAAAAAGGGAGCGAGAAACACTGTGCCGTAGCAACGTGACGTGATTGCTAAGAGGTCCTACGTCGTAGAGTAAGACAGTCACACAGAGAAACACTACGTACGCAGCCGCATGGCTACGCAGAGTATCTGTGCCCTACTCCCAAATCCACGCTTGAATTTCTCGGATGCTCTCTTCCACCTTGGCTGTGGTATTAAATTGTGAAAGGGTAATCTTGGCAAAGGGGATTGCCACAAAAAAGGTAATAAGGTCAGCAACGGGCTGCGCAAGCTGTACGCCCAACAGGCCAAAGAAGTATGCCATTACCACTATGACAGGACCCAATACCAAGCCCAAACGGCAGGCACCAAGGATGGACGCGCTCCACACATGGCCTGAAGTCTGCAGCATAAAGTTGGTCATCATGGCAACGCCGGTAAGCGCAGCAGAAAAGCTTGCCAGACGCAGCGTAAGGGTACCAATAGTCACCACCTGCGGATCTTGCCTAAAAATCCAAATGAGCTGGGGCGCAAATATACAGGTAAAAACACCAATAGCGAGCACCGCAATGGTTGAAGCGCGCAAAGCAAAACTATAGCCTGCAAGTACGCGTTCATGATGCCGAGCCCCAATGTTGTATCCCAATACCGGCTGGTAGCCCTGACCAATACCAATCTGAATATAGTTGGCAAAACCAGTAATGCGCTGCACAATGGCCATAGCGGCAACAGCAGCGTCTCCAAACGGCGCTGCCGCATTATTAAGCAGGGTGGTTGCAATGCCAAGCATCAACTGACGTACAAACGAAGGCGTACCACCGTTATTTATTTCTCGGAAAAGCTCTTTGCTGGGGCGAACCCAGGTAAGAGACAGTGGCGCCAGTCCAATCTTTTGTGTTTCAATCAACAATAAAACAAAGCCGATAAACTCGCACACAATGGTAGAGATAGCACTTCCGGCAATGCCCAGATGGAAGCCATAAATCAGCAGAGGTGTAAGCAGGGCATTGAGAATAGCACCTGTCGTAATTGCCAGCATGGAAAAGAGCGATTCGCCCTCAAAACGAAGCTGCATATTAAGCAAAATAGAACTTGCCATCCAGGGAGCCCCGCACAAGATAATGCCGATAAATGTTTTGGCATACGGCAAAATGGTGGGCGTTGCACCAGCAAGGATGCACAGCGGCTCAATAAAGAGGTTGCCCAATATGGCAATGAGCAAGCCAACGGTCAGCGTGCATACTATGCCTGTGGATGCCATAATATTGGCTTTTTCCTGTTGCTTGGCCCCCAAATAACGCGAAATAGCGTTACCGGTGCCTTGCCCAAAGTAAAATCCTGTCGCCTGTATGGCGGTCATAGCAACAAATGAGATGCCGATAGCACCAGAGGCAGCCGTACTGATATGTCCCACAAAATACATGTCCACCAAGTTGTATATGGCGGTAACCAGGTTGGCAAAAATGGACGGGATTGCCAAAGAGGTGATGAGAGGTCCAATGGGTCGCTCGATCATCTCATGAAACTTTTCTTCAGTTGTTTGATGTGCCTTTTTGGCAAACACTGCTTTAATTGATTTCATGTCTCTAACGATACAATCCTTATCCGAAAAACAGCCCCGAAGCACCTATATCGTCGCATAATCGTTACATTTCCGGCTTCACTTTGCTAAGAGCCCATTTTGTTGCTCAGCTCGTCTGCGGGAAACACAATCCCAGCGCTGGTCCGTGCCTCTGTAAGCACCTGCGCTATGGTTAAACTCTGCTCAAGGCGCTGCTCATAAGCGGCACGGTCATTCTGAGCTATGATCCGAGCAAACTCACAAAACTCCGCTTCCATGCGGTTTGGTAGCGCTGCATCATAGTGCTCTTGAGTGCCATCGTTCAAATGCAGGGTGACAGCGCCGCCCATGCTCGGAGCCAGCTCTTGCGTAAGATAGCCCTTGGTGCCTTGGATAACATTGGAGCTTGGCGCAGCGCAATCTTTAGCGGCAATAGCAACCGCCTTAAAATGACCGTAGTCCAGCGTAGTGATACCCGAGGTATCAATGGAGCGCTCAATGTTTGCCTGGTAGCGCACGGATACAGGCTTGCCAAACAGGCCTACCAGCCAAGAAATACAATACGTTCCCAAATCCATGAGCGCACCCCCGGACTTTAGCGGGTCAAACACGGGCAAAATACTGCCCGCACAAAACGCATCGTACCGGCTGCTGTACTGACTGTAGTTTACCGAGGCAATATGCACCTGGCCAATGCGCGGCAACCATTCCTGCAGCTTACGATAGTTAGGCTGATACAGCGTAGTAATGGCTTCCAACACAAACACACCGACGGCGCGCGATGCCTGAGCAAGTTTTTGCGCTTGGGCGGCATTGCTTGCAAAGGGCTTCTCGAGAATAACGTTAAGCCCTGCCTGTATAGCCTGCATAGCAAGCTGGTAGTGAAGGTGATTAGGCACTGCAAGATACACGGTATCGCAGGTAAGGCTGGGGGCAGCTGAGGCGGTTGATTCCGCGGTGTTGGCAGTGGAGGTGGTGGTGGGGGCGGTTAGCTTCGCAGTGCTGGCGGTGGTGGGCTTCACAAGAGCGAGAAAATCGTCGTAGCTCTCAAACGCCTGTGCATAATAGGCCGCTGCTAACTCACGGGTTTTCTGTGCGGACCGAGCGGTACCCACAAGGGCGACCACATCCCAGCCCCAGCTTGCCAGATGCGGCAGCGCATAGCTGGCAATAAGTCCGGTCCCAACAACAGCGATTTTCATACTGCCTCCAGAGATATAGGGCGCTGAGCATGTGTATTTGGCTCTCTTCTATTGTGCCATTATGCAAGCGGCATTTCCTTTATTTCCAGAGGCATTTCTTTTAGTTTGTAAACCCGTTGGAGCGTTATTAATATTAATAACGCTCCGACATCGTGCGACATATGCCACGACACGTTGCAGTGTGGCACGGCACAGCGCACGCCCATTCAAGCCGTCTGCCCAGCGCCTGACCCTGCCAACCCTGCCAACCAGGCAACAAAAAAAGCCACCGCAGACGCGATGGCTTGAATATACAATGGTCGGGTTGATGCGATTTGAACGCACGACCTCTCGGTCCCGAACCGAGCGCTCTACCAAGCTGAGCCACAACCCGATGAATAGCACAATGATGCTAGCAGAAGTATCCTAACAAATAATTATATCCTTTGCGGACCATGATTGATAATCCGCGTAGCAAGCCCATCCATTCCCAACGCTTGCGCATCGCGCGCAATGCGCCGCGCCACCTCAGAGGACTCACACAGCGCAAAGGAGCTACTCCCCGAACCCGTTACCAGTGAGGCACGTACACCTTGTTGCTCTTTAAGCCACTGCGCACTGCTTGCTACCTCAGAAGACAGATGACACGCAATGGGACCAAGGTTGTTATCCATGCCTGCATAGAGCTCATCGCAGTTGCCAGAGCGCAATGCCTCAAGCACTGCCTGCAAATTCCCCGTAGGCACACAAGACGCATCAAAGGCTGCATAGGCCTCGGGCGTCGAGACACCCACAGAGCCAGAAGGACACACCAGCACAACGGGCGTGCCTTGCAGGATATTAAATTCTTCGCGCAGGGTATCACCCGAACCGTCCAGATAGCAGGGAATGCCCCGTAAAAAGAACGGTACGTCTGCACCAATGCTCCGTGCTACCTCCACGACCTTCTCGGCAGTGGGATCAAGGTGGTTAAACTCGCACAGCGCCAAAATGGTGGCCACTGCATCGGAAGACGAGCCACCCAGACCAGCCTGTGGAGGAATGTGTTTGTGCACGCAAATGGCGTACGACGGCTCAAAATCAAAGGACTTGCCCATGGCAACGGCAGCGCGCCAGCAGGTGTTGGATGAATCCACACAGCCCACGTCGGGCAGGCAGCTCACGGAAAGCTTGGGCGCGGGAGCAACCGTTACTGTATCGCAAAAGTCTATGGCTGCCATCACGGAGTCTACGCCGTGGTAGCCGCGCGCGTCGCGTCCCTCATGGACGCCCAGGTAGAGATTGATTTTTGCCGGCGCCACATAACGCAACTGCGATGGAGAGGTATCGTCTGTCATACGAGATATGCTTAATAGGAAGGTTGCCTGATAGGATTGTTGGGTCTTCAGATTGGATCTGTGCTCTATGCTCTAGGATCTATGCTCTCTGTTGAAGCTACTTTGGATGCGTCAGATGCGCAACGCTACTCTTCGATGACAAAATCAAAGATCTTCTCGCCATCATCACTGTTGTAGAGCTCCACCGTACCCGTAAGAACGTCCACATACTGGTACGATTGACGCGCCGTGCGACCACGACGCTCCTCTACCTCCACGATAAACAAAGACGGATGAGCGCCCACAAGCACACCTGTGCGCTCAACAATACGGCTGCGACCCATATTTGCACGCACACGCAAACGCTGGCCCTGCAGCTCTTCGAGCTTCTCGCGAATCAGGTCTACCCTATTTGCAGGGGGCATCTCGTTTTCCATAGAAACCTCCAGTCCGCCAACTGCGGATTTGTGAGAATAATCATAGTTAGCTAAAGATGAATAATACTAGGCTCAATTGCAGACCTCAACCCAACCACCAATTAAACAAACCTTTAAGTACGATGCTTTTTGGATAAACGGGTAAGATTGCCCTAGACAATACCGTGAAAGGACAGCTATGAACGATGTTCGCATAACGCGCGTAATGACCAATCTGAAAGCGCGCGGTCTTATGCAAATTTTTATTTGCGATCCCATGTCCATCAAGTGGCTTACCGGGTATTACACCCTGCCTTTTGAACGCTTCTTCGGCTTGCTGTTGGCAGCGGATAAAGAGCCCGTTATGTTTTGTAATCGCCTCTTTCCCGATGCGTCTGGTGCTTGCACCAACGTTATCCTGTTTGATGACACGGACGATCCCATTCCCCTGCTTGCAGATCAGTGCCTACATGACCAGGCGTTGGGCATAGACAAAGAGTTGGCTGCCAAGTGGTTGCTGCCCCTTATGCACTCCGGTGCTGCACAGGACTACCTGCTTGCCTCTGATGCGGTAGATGGCGCTCGCTCCATCAAGGACACCGCAGAGCAGCAGGCTATGCGCGCGGCTTCTGCCACTAACGATAAGGCCATGGCATGGCTACGCTCGCAGGTTAAGGCCGGTGTTACGGAGTTTAGCATTGCGGAGCGCCTTTTAGCCGAGTACCGTCGTCTGGGAGCACAGGACCACTCGTTTGAGCCTATCGTAAGCTTTGGTGCCAACGCTGCAGACCCTCATCACGAACCCGACAATACCGTTTTGCAGGACGGGCAGATCGTGCTGTTTGACGTGGGATGCAAGCAAGATGACTACTGCTCTGATATGACCCGCACCTTCTGGTTTGCTGGCGAGAAAAACATCGAGCCTGACGATCTGTCCTACCGCGTGTACGAAACCGTTCGCCAGGCAAATGAGGCAGCCGAGGCCATCGTGCGCCCCGGCGTTAGCTTTGCAGAGATTGACAAAGCGGCCCGCGACGTTATTGCTGCTCAGGGTTGGGGTGAGTACTTTACCCATCGTCTGGGCCATCAGATTGGTCTAGTGGATCACGAGCCTGGTGACGTCTCTTCTACTCACGATGAACCCGTGCAGGTTGGTCAGGTTTTCTCGATAGAACCCGGCGTATACATCCCTGGTAAGGTAGGCGTGCGCATTGAGGACTTGCTGATTGTCACAGAAGATGGCTGCGAGATTTTGAACTCATATCCCAAAGAGTTCACCATTTTGCACTAAGTTTTGCACTAAGCACAGCTGTACGGAGTCAGACACGCTCATTCAAGTGCACTGATCCCAGTCACTAAGGCCAATATAAAGATGAGCGGCATGTGGTTAAGAAAGGCCATGTGTCGCCCATAATGATTAGCGCCAGATGTCACCCACATCTACGACGTGGAACAAAAATGCGTTGAGCAAAACCAGCGTAACTGCAGCTATAAGGCCCCACACAACTACTAAAAGCACCCAAAAGTTTTTGCGAGCCAGCCATTCATACAGCCTGTCTATCACACGCAGTTGCAATAATCCCATGACGCCAAAGGTAAGCGAGGCACGCAAACAAATAAGCCCGTCAGGTGTGGTCAAAAAATCCCAGCCCGGTATCCGGTAATCCCAAGCTTGCACCTGCAATGCATGCAGCATGATAAGCCCCGAGCTGTACTCCAAAGTTATTGCTAACAGCGTTGATCCCAACAGCTGTATAACAGCGGGCAACGGTTTGCGGTTCAACCCAAAAACAAGTTCAATACTCACCGAACCAATGGCGTAAATCATCAAAAAGGGTATGCCTAAGCCACCATGGCCAAGATCTATGGGCTCACCGTTGAGCGGTGCACCGATAAATACTTCGTACAGCCACCCGGCAAGCCCGCCAATAAGAAAGACAAAGGCAATGTGCGTAAGATAACTCTCCACTGATGCATGATCAATGGAGAGTTCTTCTTGTGTATATACCGATGTATTATATGCAGACGTTTTATCAATCACGATGGTTCCCTCTGCTGCCTTGCCTAACCCCTAGCAAAAAAACTTTTAGCAAGCGCAACGAGCCAAGGCTTCGCTATCTGCCACAACAACGCAATTGGTGTGAAGCTGCAAGATAGAAGCAGGAACTTGAGGTGTAACAGGACCAAAGCACATGTCATACACGGCATCCGCTTTAGCAGAACCACTCGCTACTACCAAAATGGAACGAGCCATCATAATGGTTTGAACACCCATGGTGTAGGCCTGGCGAGGAACATCGTCAGGCGTATCAAACAAGCGAGCATTGGCCTGAATAGTTGACTCGGTAAGATCTACACAATGCGTACCCTTAGAAAAGGCGGTATCCGGCTCATTAAAGCCAATATGTCCATTGTTGCCAATGCCCAGTAGTTGCAAATCGCAAAAACCTGCCTCTTCGATCATGTCATCGTAGGTAGTACAGGCCTCTTCAATATTGGGGTTAGCACCATCCGGCACATGAACATTGTTGGGATCAATATTAATGTGGTTAAAGAACTTATCATTCATAAAGAAGTGATAGCTCTGAGGATCATCGTGCTCAAGACCACGGTACTCATCCAAGTTGTAGGTACGCATTTGGGAAAAATCCACATCACCTTTTTTGTACCATTCAATAAGCTGGCTATACGCACCAATTGGCGTTGTACCCGTAGCAAGGCCAATAACTGATTCAGGTTTAAGAATAACCTGGGCAGAAATAATGTTTGCTGCCTTACGACTCATGTCCTGATAGTCTTTGGCAGGGATGATCTTCATTGTGCCCTCCTCTATAAAAACTACATGCACACATAATGACACACTACATGCAAGTACAACAGCTTAAAGTTGAGAAGCCAAGTCCTTAAGCGCATAAAAACGGTGAGAAATACTGTTTTTTTGTTCAGGAGTAAGCTGCGCCATGGTCAAACCCTGCATGGCGTCCGGCAAAAACAGCGAATCATAGCCAAAGCCATTCTCGCCTTTGGGAGCATAGCCAATCGTACCGGGACAGTTACCCTCGCCCACCAAAACCGTACCGTCCTTTTTTACCAATACCACGCTGGAGTGGAAATGCGCACTGCGTTGCTCGTCATCCACAAATGTTAGCTCACCAAGCAGCTTGTTATTGTTTGCCTCATCATTACCATGTTCACCCGCATACCGAGCGCTATAAATGCCAGGTGCGCCATCCAATGCATCTACCACCAAGCCGGAGTCGTCTGCAATGGCCGAGAAACCCGTCTGCTCCAAAGCAGCGCGTGCCTTAATGAGCGCGTTGGCCGTAAAGCTGTCTCCGTCTTCTACCGGCTCGGGAAACTCACCTAACTCACTCAGCGCAACAAAACGCACATCAGGTAATACTTCGCTCAAAATGGCCTCTATTTCTACTACTTTATGTGCATTGCCCGTTGCCACTACCACGGTGTTGTTGGGATCAAGCGCAGACGCTTCTACAGCCATGTTAATTCCTTACTCCCTAAAATTGGTTACTTTGTTTTGCAGTTCCAACAGCTGAGCAATACCTTGTTGCCCCATGCTCATAAACTCAGCGAGCTCAACGCAGGTAAACGGTGTTTGCTCCCCGGTACCCTGAATCTCAATGATGCCACCATCACTGGTGCCAATAAGGTTCATGTCTACTTGCGCGTGTCTATCCTCTGCGTAGTCAAGATCCAGCAAAAGCTGGCCCCCAACCTTACCCATAGAAATAGCAGCTACCTGATCTTTTAATGGCAGTCGAGCAAGCTTACCTTTTTCTACCCATGCCAACAGCGCATCATGCAAAGCAACCCAAGCGCCTGTTACAGATGCTGTTCTTGTGCCACCATCTGCTTGAATAACGTCACAATCCACCGTAACAGTAATCTCTCCCAGGGCATGTAAGTCCACAACGGTACGCAAACTGCGACCAATAAGCCGCTCGATCTCCATAGAACGACCCTTGCGCCCCCTGTACTCACGAGCGGTGCGTCTATTAGTAGAAGCGGGCAGCATGGCATACTCCGCCGTTACCCATCCCGCCCGAGAAGACAGGTGCCACTTGGGAACCGACTCTTCAATAGTGGCGCTACACAGCACGCGTGTATCACCAAATTCTGCCATACAGGAGCCTTGAGCGTTCTTCATAACGTCACGCGTAAGCGTAACAGGACGCATTTGGTTTTGTGCTCGTCCAAAAGAGCGCTCGGACAGCTCCGGCCCAGCCAATCCGAGTGATTCGGATGACCCAGTTAGCTCAGGAGACTCGACGGTAGTATCGGTAGCTCTCAACATCTCTGCCACGCTATCCTCCTATAGATTTTCCAGCTCAGAAAGCTCAATATGCTCGACAGAATCCAGGTCGTGGCCAAAAACAAAAGTACCAGCCACCGCAAAAGAGGTGATGTTGTCCGACGTAGTAGCAAAGCGATATGCAGGCTCTGCATGCACGCCACGAATCACATCCGAAGGACTTGCCAACATACCCAGCTGCTCAAGCGTTTGCTTTACCTCTCGCGCGGTCTGGTCGGCAGGATTTACGAGATGTACGTCCTCACCCAGCACCGCTTGAATCTGAGCAGACAGTAAAGGAAAATGCGTACACCCCAACACCACGGTATCAATGTCCTTATCAAGAAGGGGTGAGATATCCTCACGCACCATGGCATGAACCTCAGGTGTGTCAAAAATCTCTGGATTAAGCTTCCAGCCCTGATAAAGATGGTTGGTACGTGCAAGCTCGCTTTCTACCGTTTGTACAAAGCGCGGCGTAGCACACTGCGTAACCTTTATAGTCGCATCCAAATCATGAAGCGCCTGCGCATAAGAATTGGAAGTAACAGTTCCCTGCGTAGCCAGCACACCAATGTTACGCGAGCGAGAAACCCTACACGCTGCAGACGCCCCAGGTTCAATCACACCTATAACGGGAAGGGGCAGCTGCTCTTGTAAGGCATGGAAGGCTGCTGCTGTAGCCGTGTTGCAGGCAATGACCATAAGCTTGACGTCATGCTTAGCAAGCCACTTGCCTATCTGCAGAGCAAAGTTTTTTACTTCTGCCTGATTACGCACACCATAGGGGCAACGCTTGGTATCTCCCACATACCAAATAGATTCATACGGCATATACTCCGACAGAGCACGAGCAACCGTCAGACCGCCAAGTCCAGAATCAAACACACCAATAGGAAAACTAGGTTGCACCATAACAGCACCCCCAAATAGCAAACGAGCCCAATAGCATAGCTACCGGGCTCGAAACATATACATGGTGGGCGATGAGGGATTTGAACCCCCGACCTTGTGCGTGTAAGGCACCTGCGCTAGCCGCTGCGCCAATCGCCCGAATGCGGAAAGAATTTTATCATAAACCATAACCCGTATGCAAAATGATTTTACCTTCCTCCACAATTTTGTTGAAGTCCCGTTAAACTCTTTATACCTCCATGCAGCCCCAACAAACAATTCGTATACTTACAGCTATGAATACAACAACATTTACAGAGCTTGCCGCCTTACTTGACCAGCATCAGCTGCTTGTACAAGCCACGCCAAGCTCCCCCACCACGCCGTTGTCCATCTTTGGTGCTGCATGCGATTCTCGTACTGTTCAAAACGGCAACCTTTTTATTTGCAAAGGCGCTGCCTTTAAACCACAGTTCTTGCAGGCTGCCCTTGCGGCAGGCGCTGTTGCATACGCCTGTGCAGATACCGACTATGCAAAGCTGGCAGCACTGGCCCCCCACACACCCGTGTTGGTAGTTAATGATATACGCCGCGCCATGGCATATCTATCTGCTGCCGCATGGGACTATCCCGATCAAAGCATCCAAATTGCAGGCATCACCGGCACCAAAGGTAAGTCCACGGTAGCATACATGCTGCGCAGCATTTGCGATAAAGGCACGGCCTATGCACACGCCTCTATTATGGGCTCCATTGAAACCTACGACGGCATTGAGCGTGAAGAAAGCCACAACACCACCCCTGAAGCCGCTGATCTCTGGCGTCACCTTGCCCACGCCAAGGCTTCTGACCACAGCCCCCTGATTATGGAAGTTTCTAGCCAGGCACTTAAATATGATCGCGTGTTGGGGCTACATGTAGGCGTAGCCGGATGGCTCAACATTGGCCAAGACCATATCTCGCCTAACGAGCACTCAGACTTTGAGGACTACTTTTCCAGCAAGCTTAAGCTCTTCTCACTTACCAACACAGCCGTGATTAACCTAGAAACAGATCAGTTGGATCGCGTGCTTACCGCCGCAGCTAGCTTGGAGAAACAAATCACCTATAGTGCCACTGGTTGTTCTGCACACAGGTATCAATCTGCGGAGGGCACTGTGCACACGGTTTTGCCCGACCTTTGGGCAAAAAACATAGAGCCGGGCTTTGGGTCGCTGAGCTTTGTGTGTCACACCCCACACTGGACCGACACCGTCTTTTTGAGCATGGCCGGTCTGTTTAACGTAGATAACGCCCTATGTGCCATTGGTATGGCACAGCAAATGGGCTATAGCAAGCAAGAGATTTGTGAAGGGCTGGCTCATTGTCAGGTGCCAGGTCGTATGGAAATTTCTCCCGCCTCTACCAGCCATGTTGTGGGACTGATTGACTACGCCCACAATCGCCTCTCATTTAAGAAGTTTTTCTCGTCCGTTAAACAGGAGTTTACTGGTCGCAAAATTGTTGCTGTTTTTGGCTGTGCTGGCGGCAAAGCTTATGAGCGTCGCCAGGAACTACCAGAAGAGGCCGCTAAGTGGTGTGATCTTATGATCTACACCTCTGAGGACCCCTGGAATGAGCCTGCCGAGAAGATCTGTGCTCAAATGGCAACTCACACACCTGTCGATGCTACTTACGAGATTATTGTTGATCGCACAGCTGCTATCGAGCGCGCTGTTGCAGTAGCACAGTCTTATGAGCAAGACAGCATCGTATGTCTGCTTGCCAAGGGAGATGAAACACGGATGCATAGAGGAGATGCGTTTGTCCCCATGCCCTGTGATGGCGATGTTTTTGCACAGGCTATGGCCGCCTCTCGCACCAAGCAGCTAGAGGCATAACATGAACACGCCTACACGGCATACAACTTTGCATTTTGCTGCTCAAAGCCCCGACAGCACCCTTGCAACACCAACGTTTCCCACCGCCCCTATAAGCGCACAGGACAAGGCACGCTTGGCAAAAATACACTACGTTATGACGGACTTGGACGGCACCATGCTTACAGGCGCCTCGGCCGTGCAAAACAGCTCTCACCTCCCCAGCGCACGACTTATCCAAACCCTGATAGACCTGCGCAGAGCTGGCATTATCGTGGTGCCCGTTTCCGGTCGTAATCGTGCCATGACCTTTGAGGACTCACGCATTTTGGGCTTTGACGCTTGGATTGCAGAGATGGGCGGCCTTATTTGTACCAAAAGCGGCAGCCAGCCCGAGTGGGTCTACTTTACCGGAGACATGCCCTACAACCATGCATCCCTCAAGACCCCGCACGATCGTATCTGCGAGACGGGCATTGTAGACGAACTTATTGCCCGCTATCCCGGCAAGTTGGAAACCTATCATGACAACTACGTGGGATTTGAATACCGCGAGGTAAGCGTTGCTTTGCGTGGCAGCGTAGAGGCTTTTGAGGTCCAGGCACTACTCGATAGCTGCCCTCTTCCTCTATATCTTGCTGATAATGGCCTGGTCAAGCGCATGAACGGCAGTACAACGCTGCAGGATGTAGATATGGCGCATCCCCAAGATATTCATACCTACCACATCATGCCCCATGGCCTTACCAAAGGCTCGGGCATTGGTAAATTTGCCCAGCTCTTGCATATCGAAAAGGACCAAATGCTCGCCGCGGGTGATTCACCAGCAGATTGTGAAATGGCAGACTTTGTTGGCACGTTTCTCTTTATGAGTAATGGTTTTGAACATACTGATGCTGCAGCCAAACTTACCAAGCATCCCAACACCTACGTATCCACACGCCCATCCACTGATGGCTGGTGTGATGCTATGCAAGCTTTGCTTGCAGCTCACAACTAAGAGCGCTGAGGCTCTTACTTAGACTCCCAACCCTATTAATCAAACTCCGTCCAAGGACACAAATTGTTCAATAGGATTATGGCAGTGCAGCACATTGGTATGATCAGCCAAAAATCCAAGCGTAAATAAGTAAAAATGAGCCGCTAGAGTACACCCCAACGGCTCATGAGAATCTAGCATTTCTGCGCACGAGCTACCAAGCGCATAGGTAATTACGTTTCCTACGACTGCTTCCTCTTTTTACGAAGCACCCACGCAAAAGCAGCAGACGCTGCAGATACAAACAACACGGGAACAATGCTGCTATTTGCATCACCTGTCTTTGGAAGAATACCTATCACAGGTTTTGTCTTAGCGGGTATGGTGGCGTTTTTCACCTCAAACTTAAGGAGTACTTTGTCTTTTTCTATCTTGATAGACAAAGGCTTTTGATCAAGTTCATAGCCTTGTGGGGCTTTAGTTTCTACCAGTGTGTAGTCGCCGTATACAACATCCTTGAAGGTAGCAATGCCATCGTCACCGGTAGTTTGGGTGTCAACAACCTTGTCTCCCTGACGTAGCTCAAACGTAGCGCCAGCAAGTGTCTTAGTCGCATCTTGTGCATCGGTCTTGGTGACAGTTACCGTGCCTTTGATCTTGGCATTGGTTGCATCTACATTGACCGTCTTACCGTTCTCGGAGATAGCTACAGGCTTAGCGGTTTGCTCAAGGACATAACCTTCTGGGGCTTTGGTTTCTACTACGGTGTAGTCACCATAGATGACATCCTTGAAGGTTGCTACACCGTTATCACCAGTAGTCTTAGTATCAACAACCTTATCGCCTTGGCGTAGCTCAAAGGTGGCGCCTTTAAGCTTGATATGCTGATCAGCACTGTCAGTCTTGGTAACAGTAACAGTGCCTTTTATTTGCTCGTCTCCAAAGGTCACCTTTGCAACCTGATCTTGGGTTTCAATCTTTACAGACTGTGGTGTTGAATCAAGTAGGTAGCCTTTAGGAGCAGCGGTCTCCACTATGGTGTAGTCGCCATACGGAATATCGGTAAATGTGAGCACACCCTTATTGTTAGTTGTACCCTCGCGTACCTTAACGCCATCTTTTCTGAGTTCAAAGGTGGCATTTGGTAAAAGTTTCTTGGCATCCGTCTTATCAGTCTTAGAAATCTCAATGCTACCGTGGATTCGCGTATTGGTAACAGTTGCCACGGTGTAACTCAACGCCTCGCCAGTCCGTGCGTCTTTAGATTCCTTAGTCTCATATGTATACGAATCAGCATAGCCCTCAGGAACAGATGTTTCCTTAACCGTGTACTTGGCAAGAGTATTAGTAGCAGGATTGTTTACAAGGAGATCTGTAAAAGAGGCTTCCCAAGGACTAGCATTTGCGCCAGCAAGAGAAGCTACCGATATTTCCTGATTATTAAAATTCTTAGCAGCTTTGCCGTCCATAAGAAGCGAAACCTCTACCGGATCATGTGTAATACCGGTGCCATCTGTGCCATCGGCATTTTTGCCCTCAACCCAAACCTTCTTTACATAAAGTTTGGTTGCCCGCGAAAGACCAATATTAAGGCTCGTGGCATTTTTCTTGTCTATAGAAACGCCCTCTACCGTAGCTGTAGTTTGATCATCAGAGGCAGTCATTACCATATCGCCCTTTGTTGGCGAGAAGCGCACAAAACTCCCAGCGTCTGCAGACTTAGGATCAGTGGGGTTATATGCCTTGATAGTGTAAGGCTCAAGCTCACCAGAAGCAGTCGAAGGCCAAGTCTTAAGACCCTTAAACTCATAGGCTCCTGTTTCATCCGTTACGGCTGTGTCCATCAGTTTGCCGGATGAATTATAGAGCTCAAGCTTAACACCAGAGACAACGTGAGCTTTCTCACTTTCATCCATCGTGCCATCAAAGTCTGCATCCACCCAAGCAATGCCCCTTAGCACACCAGAAGTGGGGGTCATGGCTACGGGCTGACCATAGCGATAGCCCTTTCCAGAACCGAGGTCCCGCAAATAAGCTGGTGTGAATACATCAACAAGCTTCTTTTCAAAATCCTCGGGAGCAACGTCACGCAACGTTAGATTGAATTTAAATTCTTGACTTGTGCCAGCATTAAAAGCGCGATCCTTGGGGGAAGAAATACGAACAAAGTTAACGGCGTCCCAGTCTTCTTGTGTCCAAGAAGCAGTATTGCTCTCATCGGTCCACTCAAAACTATCCCAATCGAGCGCCTGTGAAGTTGGCTTTATATTTTTTGCATACGAGATGGTATAGCCTTCGGGAAGCTGACTCTTAAGCCCTCCATTAAGGAATAAGTCGAACTGAAAGGCACCGTTGGGCTGGAGCGCCTTGCCCCAGTTCTGATCTTTTTTCGGCACAGGCCAGTACATCGTCAGGCCGTTGGCGTCCGACTGCGTGGGATTGTTCGCGACCAAACGATAGTCGACGGTGCTGTTGGCGCCTATCAGGGTCTTGGACATACCGTCGTAGGTGACATACGACGTATCGGGCTGCGTCGCCATCTTGGCGGCAGACCGTACGACCAGATCGGTCGGAGCGCTGACGATCCATCTTCCCATGGGACGGCCGATCATGTCTTCGGTACTGCCGTTGCCGTTCAGATCCCACTTGTCTTTGACCATACCCGAACCATAGACGAGATCTTCGTCGGTATCGGTATCGTATTCGAGCCACATCAGCTGGGTATACTCGCCCGGCACGTCCTTCGCAGGATCGGAGGCGAAGCTTACATGAAGCGTGAAATCAGCAGTATACGCCCAGTACCCCGCGTTGATGGCATAGGGGATCGCCTCGGCAGACTCTTTCCAGTACACCGACGGACCGTAGGCGCGCGTATCGTATATGTCTTGGGCGGACGTGAGTTTGGAGAAGTCGAGCTTATAGACCTTCGCCTTGGGATAGACCTCCTTCAAGGCGTCGGATGCCGGTACCTCCGACACGTCGGGCTGCTTGAGGCTCATGTTGTTCGGATCGGCACCCTTTTGCAACCAAGCGTCCTTGGAGCCAGTGGAACGGTAGGTCATATTGAAGCTCAGATCATCGCCCAAGGGGCTGATGTAGTACATAGCCTTATGCGTCTGGATGCCCCTCGCACAGCCGTCCCAAGTCGGCGTGAAATAACTGAAGTACTGGTCACGAATCGTATCGCCCACCACAAACTCGAGCGGATATGACGTTCCATTATGCCAACCGGTTACCGGGCCATGACCTTGGATGAAGCTCTTGCCGGTAAAGGCAGTAAAAGTGTGACCGATGGTCACATGATCCGCCGAGCGGCCGGGATATTGGAACACGACTTCACCCTTGCCGTCGCCGAAGTCCCACTTGTATTGATTGCGATACGTCCAATCCGGCTCTTCCGCACCCGTGTTCTCAATACGGATGACGGTCTTGAACAGAGATGGATCGTCTCCCCAGCGGCCCTTTTCACGCACCTCATTGGTAAGGACGTTGCCGAAGAAAAACAAAGATCCGTCTTCCTCTGTGGTTTCTTTGCCGGTACCGCTCCTTCCCCACGCAGTCAGCGGAGTCCGAGCAGGGATGGTATCGATCTTGTATTCGATATGCTTAATATACATGCCCTCAACGTGCTTGCCCAATACGTCTTCCACGCGGAAACGCTGCTTGAGCTTTGATGCCTCGATCGTATAGTCCGTAGTCTCGTCGGTTTTGCTGTTCCAAAGGGTGACCTTGAAATCGCTCACCTGGGTGGGCGGGGTGCCGTCCTTCTTCTTGCGAGAGATTAGCGGGAGCGCCTGCGCCGTCACACCAGCGATCTTGGTGTCGTTGACATCGTAATCGATGATGATGGTTTTGTGCCGGCTATTTCCCGTGCCGCGGTTTCCCACCGTAAAGTAGCCGAGGGTGCGCTCCTGCGTATGCTCGAAGCCAGGACCTCCCAGGTATACCTCGTTATCGGCGATATAGCCTTCCCACCGCTCTAGATTGGTATCCTTAGCGACGAACGTACTGTTTGCATACACGTCTTCTTGGGGTTCGACGATCTCGTACCTCATCGTCTTAAGACGGCTTGCATCGTAAGGCAGGTAGGCGCTTTGGCCCGTCGGGTCGTAGTACTTCACCCCTACATCAAACTGGCTAATCTCTGCGATGCTCCCTACGGGGAAGTCCTTTTTGGGGAAGCGCCACATGGGGTTGAATTGATATTGATCGGCGATGACCGGGGTGGTGATGTTGTCTTTGCGCTCCCACACGTAGAGTTTCTTGCCGGCAGGAACGGTATATTCAACGCCGGTGCTCATGGTGAACTTCTCGCCCGGGCTCAGAACCTTGAGGTCTGCCTCTTTTACGCCATAGTCCTCATCGGGGCTGTAGCGACCAAGATATTCCGCTTTCTCCGGGACGAGCATCGCATAGAAGTAGTCTTCGAGCACACGCTTTACGCCCCAGCCGTCATCCAGATTGGCCATCCAGGAAACATTGTGGCCGGTACCGCGAGAATCATCCAAACCAACCTCGATATTGCCGTTTCTGTTCAAGAGCTGGGAGTAATCCCCCCCCCGAAGCCGATTTTTGAAAGCGCAGCCCGCTTGGTGACCTCGATATCGGCGCTGAGTCGAAATGCGGTCGGAGCCTCACCTTCCTTGGTGTAGTTCTGGGTGACGGTGATGGCATCGGAGATGGATGCAAGGCCCGTATCGTAGGTCTGAAGGCCCATGGGCACGTCGAAGGTGACTTCCTGGGTGGTGTCCTGGAACTTCAGCGTAAGCGTGCCCGCGGATTTCCAGTTGTACACCGAAACGGGCTTCTTGGAATCCTCGGTCTGCTTATTCGGGGTGATGATGCCGTCTTTCTGAAGCTCTCCGTACCAGCCCGCTGTCGTGTCGAATTTGAAGCTCGAATTATTCCAATCCATGCCGTAGGTCAAGGCCACGTCGATGGACTTATCAGATGCGGAGGGGAACACCGCATGGAGACGCAGCTTGAATTGCTGACCCTTCGGAAGAGAGAGTACGGTCTTGGGGTCACTAAGTGATCCGTAGTTGGTTTTGCCGTCTGTAGATACCAAACGCGCTTCTATGACGGGTTGGTTTGTTGCAGCAATAGAACGGTCTTCTGCTGCGGTTGTTGCAGAAGTGGGTGCAGACGCAGCAGGCTGAGGCTGCGTTGGAGCCACTGATGGCTCATCCGTTGCAGACGCTGGTGCAGAAACAGAAGTATCACTACTGGTTGCTAGCTGCTCTAAAGCTGTTGACAGTCTGGGAATACCCCCCTCCCGCTCTGTTGCCATGGCAGCACTCACAGGAAATGCCAACTGCATAATAAGCAGTGCAGTAAGTAAAGATGAAATAAACCGTTTAGTACTACCCATAGATATTCCCTACTTATAACGTATTTAAAAGTTATATATATTAATCCTAGTATTATAAGCAACTTAAAACAAGGCTATATATTGCTGTACGATGCTTATAATGCGCCATGTGCCCATAAATGTCTGCGAACGGTTCTTTTGAGCAAAACGCATACACTGCTGCCTGTGCTGCCATCTGTACTCGTGCATGCAGTGCTCAAAAGAGGCCAAGAAGAATCTTCTTGGCCTCTTGCATATACGCTCTTATGGCTGGTAATAAAGCTTACTCGGCTGCGTCTTCCTCAGTTGCTTGCTCTGCAGATGCATCCTCTTCAGGCTGAGAAGTAGCCTGCTCTGCAGCCTTTTTCTCAAACTCAGCAGCACGCTTGGCCTTCTCGGCAGCCTTAGCCTCTGCAGCAGCCTTCTTAGCAGCAGCCTGCTCTGCAGCTTTAGCAGCCTTAGCGGCCTTGGCCTCTTCGGCCTTCTTAAGCTGCTGTGCAGCTGCACCGCCAAACTTATCAGCAAAGCGCTGTACACGACCACCGGTATCTACCAGCTTCTGCTGGCCGGTATAGAAGGGGTGGCACTTATCGCACAGATCAACCGTTATCTCACTTTTAGTAGCACGGGTTTTCCAAGTGTTACCGCAGGTGCAGCGAACTGTGCACTCTACATACTCTGGATGAATACCAGTTTTCATATAAAACTCCTTCTAACGGCTCTGGTTTCCGACCAGAGCGAATGCATTCCAGCTGTATCTGGAACATACAGGGTTGGAATAGTATCACATATACCCGTCTTGTGCAGCGAGTTCATGGATATTGCACGTGTTGTGCACAGACTCTTATGATACTTATACAATTACGGCGGTACATATGACAAGGAGTAGCACATGTTATTAGCTGTAGATTGTGGCAATACCCAAACCACGCTTGGTGTATTTGATAATGAGGGCACACTTGTGCATCAGTGGCGTATGGCAACTAACACCGCAGACACAAAAGACCAGCTCCATAGCCTTCTACACAGCTATTTTGCCATGGTGGGCATGAGCCTGTCTGACGTAACTCACGCAGCTATTGCCAGCGTAGTACCCGTGCTTTCTCAAGAGTGGCAGGCTTTGCTATGCCGAATATTGGATACCAAGCCCCTTATAATAGACGCCCATCTAGACTGTGGACTTAGCGTTGCTCTGGACAATCCCTATGAGCTGGGTGCAGACCGTATTGCCAATGCAGTGGCCGCTAGAACAAGGTATGGTGCGCCCGTTATTGTGGTAGATTTTGGCACTGCAACCAACATTGATGTGGTAGATAGCACTGGTGCCTTTGTGGGCGGCTCCATCATGCCAGGGCTTATGCTGTCTGCACAAGCGCTTTTCTCGCGAGCTGCCAAGCTGTCTAGCGTGCCGCTCATTGCACCCAAACACGCTTTGGGCTCCAATACAGAAACCGCGGTACAATCCGGTTTGATACTTGGATCTGCCGCTATGGTAGAAGGACTGGTTGGGCGCATTCAAACAGAATTGGCCGAGCGCCACCCTCACGCACAGCGCGCACAAGTCGTAGCTACCGGCGGACTTGCTGCAACCGTATCCAAAGCCACCGCCGTATTTGACGTGGTAGATGCAGACCTTACTATTTATGGCATCTATCAAATATGTAAGCAGCAGCAAGTCTAGGATGCGGGTCGCACCGATGCCTGCTCTGGTGCAATCTCATGTTCACGTCCCTGAGCATCCAGCACCGTTACTCGTCCCCAAATATCCATGCCCGCAAGCATACCCGTTACAGCCACGCGCCCATCGGGTAGCACCACCTCTACGTTCTGAGCAAGAAGATCCATCTGGTCGTAATACTCATTAAGTACCGAGACAATAGGACCCGCAGCAGATCTGCCAGAAACAATCATTTGTTCCCAAGCATCTACGCGATCAAGCACCGCCGTACCAATAGTGGTGGCAAGCTGCTCGTACTCAAGGTTAGCGAGAACATCCGACAAAAAAGCTGGAGCAGCAGGACGAGGAGAGCCATCAAAAGAACTGGAGATACGCTGTGCCAGCTGCGGGTTTTGATTGACATTAAGATAGATTCCGCAAACAGCAAAAACGCCTTCGCCCCAACCAGCTTCTACAAAAACACTACCCAGCTTATGTCCGTTATACATGAGGTCATTTGGCCACTTGGGACGTACATCCGTAGCGCCAAGACTGCGCAGAGCATCAAGAACCCCAAAGGAACACACCGTTGTTAACCCACTTAGATATGCCATCCCAACCTGTGGGCGCACAATAAGCGCTATGTGTAAACAGCCCTCTACCGAATGCCAGATTCGTCCCATGCGCGCCCGACCTTCTTTTTGCAACCCGCTATAGAGCAGGGTTGCGTGAGGAGCGCCTTCTCGGGCGCGATCTTTGGCGGTCTCTATACTATTTTTGCAGGTAGACAAATAGGTAGCCGACAAATGCTGCATGTATATTCCTCTTTTTATTATGCGAAAGCCTTACGTAAGCCCCGCCATGTACGCTAGTCCCACTCAAGAACGCCTAGATCTTCTCGAACTAAACCAACACGCTGTTCCTCTGGCAAGATTGATACGCCAGCATGCGCTAGGAAGCGATCAGGATCACGCATAATATCCTCCATAGGAACCAACACATAATCCCGCTCACCCAAACCAGGATGTGGCAAACTCAGTCGTTTGCCTGCGTGAGTTTCCCCTTCCATCCATACTAGATCACAGTCAATGGTGCGCGGGCCATGTCCTTTTTGGTCTGCCGGACGCTGACGATGCAGCTGGTTTTCTATCCCTAAAAGCTGTTCGAGCAAAACCATGGGGGCAAGCTGAGTCTTTATTTCTGCAACAGCATTTGCGACGGGCGTTGCAATGCCATAGGCAGGTTCCGTCTCATAAGCATGACTTACCGTTACGACACAGGTAAGGGGAATGGCGTTGATAAGAGCGCACGCCTTAGCAAGGTAGCCAATGCGATCTCCTACATTAGAGCCAAGCGCCACAAAGGCACGGCGCTCATCGGGGTGGGCAATCGTCCAATAGCTGGTAAGCGCCTCGTACGCTGCTGCTACATCATGCACGCGCACAATACGAGCACCTGCTTCTACCGCTGCAATAATCACGCCAACCGTGGCGTTGTCACGTGCAGATGCCTGCGTTACCCCAGACACAGCACCCACAAAGCGCTTACGAGAAACAGCGCACAGCACGGGATAGCCCATAGAGACCATCTTGGTAGTAGCGCGCTGGATAACTACATCCTCATCTGCTAATTTGCCAAAGCCAGGACCTGGATCAATCACAATACGACTACGATCCACTCCAGCACGAGCAAGGGTACGAGCCTGGTCACCCAAAAAGCCCATAACATTGCGCATGATGGGAGCGGAGTCGGGCGTGGCAAACCTACGACTACCAGACAGACGTACAGTTGGAGCACTTGTAACACCACCGGCAGCAGACTGCTGCATGAGCGCATCGAGCGAGGAGTTTTTATCTGCACTGCTGTCCGCTGCATCTGTGTTGGCTGCGGCAGCCTCCACGGGTGTATCGGCAGAAGAATTGGTAGTGGTGGAGCCACAGACAGAAGAGCTGGGAGCACCCGCGGAAGAAGAACTTGCAGCAGCCACAGAAGGTTTTGATCCGGGCGCGCTATCAAGGACCACCGTTTGGCGCGGTGCGTGCTCGGCCACTTCTCCAGCGTGCATAACCACTACGCCCGCGTTACTATCTGCAGCTACCTGCACCATGGCGGGATCAGTAAAGCCCGTTACATCATTGATAATGGAGGCGCCCAAGCGCACGCACATACGCGCTACCTCGGCATGGCGGGTATCTACCGAGACAATCGCGCCAGCTGCCACCAATGCGCGGACCACGGGCACAATGCGCTGAGCCTCCTCTTCGGGACTGACGGCCGTAAAGCCAGGGCGCGTGGACTCTCCGCCCACATCAATGATATCCGCGCCTTCATCCAACATCTGCATGCCGCGTGCAATAGCGGCATCGGTATCCGCATATGCTCCTCCATCGGAAAAAGAATCGGGCGTTACATTGAGTACGCCCATAATGCGCGGGCGCGATAAGGAAAGTTCATGTGAGCCGCAGCGCCATAGTGCCGTATTGTCTCGTAACATAGATGCTCCTTTTTAGTTCTTGTGTATCGATTGTACCCGCCTTAGTTTTTGGGGTACAACTCCTAACGTGAGAAAACACAGCATGTAATCAAGAATGCTTGGAAGGATTTGTATTGTGAGCACTCAAGCCGCTATTGCCAACGCAAATACCGCAGCAAAGAGCCGTGACCATCGCTTTATCTCTTGGAATGTCAACGGCTTGCGCGCTGTTATGAAAAAAGATCCCGCTTTTGACGCCATCTTCGCCTCCTTGGATGCGGACATTTTTGCTATCCAAGAAACCAAATTGCAAGAGGGCCAGATTGATCTAGACTTGCCCGGCTACACACAAACCTGGAACTATGCACAGCGTAAAGGTTACTCCGGTACCGCCGTTTTTTCTAAAGAAACTCCTTTACAGGTAATCCGCACCATTGGCGCCCAGGAAGCCGACAACGAGGGCCGTGTGTGTGCGTTGGAATTTAATGCGTTTTGGTTTGTTGATGTATACACCCCTAATGCACAAAATGAACTCAAGCGCCTAGACGTACGTCTTGCCTGGGATGAGGCGTACCGCAACTTTCTTTCTGAGCTGGCTCGCGATAAACCCGTAGTAACTTGTGGCGATTACAATGTTGCCCATCAGGAAATTGACCTAAAAAATCCTGCCGCCAACCACATGAATCCTGGCTTTTCTGACGAGGAGCGCGAGAGCTTTACTAAGCTGCTAGAGGCAGGTTTTGTCGATAGTTTTAGGCATTGCCACCCTGACACCCTTGATGCGTACAGCTGGTGGAGCTACCGCATGCGCGCACGTGAACGCAATGTTGGCTGGCGCATTGACTACTTCTTAGTTTCTGAGTCACTTGCTCCAAAGATTACCAGCGCTTCTATCCTGTCAGATGTGTTTGGTAGCGACCACTGCCCTGTGGAGCTTACGCTAGCCTTGTAGCACTCTTAAAACAGCTGTGTTGCCTGCGGCATAACGCCACTGCGCTCAAGAGAGCTCAAAAACGCTTGAGCGCTGCGAGTTGCTACAAGCTCTTCTGGAAAATGAATCTTGTTGAGCATCTGGTAGACATTCTCAAACTTACCAATTTCACCACAGAAGTGTGCATCGCTGGAGATCACAATCTGCGTGCCCAGTTCTGCCGCACGCTCTGCAATATGCTGACAAGGTTCACTAAATTGCTGTTGGGAAGCCAAAGTATGCTCGTTAATTTCTATCAGCTTGCCCAGCTCTTTTGCGCAGATAAGGACCTCGTCTACGTCAAATAAAACATTGGCGCGTCCTGGGTGTCCCAGTATGTGTACCTTGGGATCCTGCAGGGCGTTCAGGTACATCTGCGTGGTTTGTGCTACAGATGCTCCCTGCGCAAAATCGCGATTATGCACGCTTGCTACCACATAGTCCAGCTGGCTAAAGACCAGCTCTTTGAGTGTGGGAACAACATGATAGGCAGAACCAGTAATATTGGTAGCAACGCTTATATTGTGGCCAAAGAGATTACCCTCTAAGTCCACAATGTCCGCCTCAGCACCCCCAAGCAGTATTACACCATCTCGTTTGCGGGGCCACGCATGGTAATTCAAAAAATACTGGAAGTCTCGTATGTCGTAGGGTTCACCATACAGCATGGAACTAAAGTGATCCGCACTACCCAGCAGCTCCAAGCCATTTTTAGCAGCCTCATGTATATTCTCGGCAATCGTAGAATAGGCATGCCTTGAGTACAGGGTATGTGTGTGCACATCACAGCGACTATAGTTCATGCTGGTACTCCTGCATCACCGCGGCCCAGCCGACCATGGAATCAAGTACAGTCTGGTGTGAAACACAATAACCCAAGCGTACCCAGCCCGTACAGCCAAAGCTATTAGAGGGTACGGGTAGTAATTCATGCGCACGGCAGCGCTCAAAAAATGCCTGTGCATCTGGTTCCAGCGCTTTCAGCCACAAATAAAATGCACCTTGTGGTTCTACAAAGGTATAACCTAATCGTCGCAAACCATCTGTTAGGGCCTGACGATTGCGGTCATACGCCTCTACATTGGAGGGCTCATCTACACAGTCTGCAATAACACGTTGGAACAGTGCTGGTGCACAGACAAAGCCCAGAGCTCGACCAGACCCTGCTACCGCAAACACTAGCTGCTCGTTATATGGATTGGTGGGAGGAACCAACACCCAGCCCACGCGCTCGCCCGGCAAGGACAGAGACTTAGAATACGAGTAACACACCACCGTGTTGGCATAGATGGCAGGGATCCAAGGCACCTCAGCACCATAGCTAATCTCACGATACGGCTCATCTGCCAGCAACAAAATATCTGTACCAAAGCGCTCAGAGCGTTCCCGCAAAACAGCAGCCGTCTGCATAAGATTTTCCTGCGAATAAATAGTTCCTACGGGATTGTTGGGAGAATTGATTATAACTACCTTGGTGTGTGGGGTAAGAGCGGCACGCAAAGACTCAGGATCAATTTGGAAATCACCCTCATGAGCTGGTGCTTCTACACAACGAGCGCCCGCATGCTCAATCCACACACGATATTCGGGAAAATAGGGTGCAATAACCACCACTTCATCGCCCGGATTGATAACGGCGTGCAGCGTGATGGAAAGTGACGCTGCAGCGCCGCAGGTCAAATACAAGTCTTGCGCACGGGCAGTCTGCGCACCAAAACGGCGACACAACGAGGCAGCAAGCGCCTCTTTTACTGCTGGCAAGCCTGCCGCGGGAGTATAGCCATGCACCTGTGTTGGTGGCAGCGCGATGATTTTCTCGATAGACGCACACACTGCATTGGGGGCAGGAACGCAAGGATTGCCAATCGAGAAGTCAAAGACCTTTTGGGCGCCAATTTCTTTGCGTCGCTTTGCTGCGTATGCTGCAATTTCACGAATGGACGACTTTGCCGCACCTAGGTCATAGGACTTCTGATTAATCCTCATCGTTTGGACTGCTCTCCTTCTCCTGTACCTTCTCGGATGTGCCCTTTTGCTCTTGAGAGCTGCTGTCTTGCTCGGTGGAGTCATGCTCTTTTTGGCACTCATCCCAGGTATTGTTGAGAAGCGCCATCATAGCGTCTCCCTCTACGGTTTCACGCTCAAGCAAGACACGAGCCATAGTATCCATCTGATCACGGCAGCCGTTCAAAATCTGGGTTGCGCGCTCATGAGCCTCACGCATAATGCGCTCTACCTCATCATCAATGCGTTTAGCAGTCTCAGACGAGTAATCCTGCTTGTCTGCATAGTCACGGCCCAAGAACACCTGGTGTTGGGGCTCACCAAACACACGCGTTCCCAGCGCTTCGCTCATACCGTATCGAGTAACCATGTTACGAGCAAGCTTGGTAGCACGCTCAAGATCATTGCTTGCGCCAGTGGTAATGTCACCACAAAAGAGCTCTTCTGCCGTACGCCCACCAAGCAGCACCACAATATCATCCAGCATCTCACTGCGAGACTGCAAGAAGCGATCCTCATCCGGCAGCTGCAGCGTATAGCCCAGGGCCTGACCGCGACTCACAATTGAAATCTTGTGTACGGGGTCAGAGTTGTCCAGCAAATGACCAATGAGCGCATGTCCACTTTCGTGATATGCAATGGTCTTGCGCTCCTTTTGCGTAATTACACGACTCTTACGCTCGGGACCAGCAATGATACGCTCCATTGCCTCTTCTACCTCTGACTGACCAATAGCTTTCTTATTACGACGCGCCGCCAATAAAGCAGACTCATTCATAAGGTTGGACAAATCCGCTCCAGTAAACCCAGGTGTAAGTTTTGCCATATTGGCAAAATCAATACTGCCCTCCAGAGGCTTACCCGCAGAGTGCACCTTTAAGATTTGCTCACGGCCACGCACATCAGGACGATCAACCGTTACCTGACGATCAAAGCGACCAGGGCGCAACAAAGCAGGGTCAAGAATGTCGGGACGGTTGGTAGCAGCAATCAAGATAACGGCTTCGGTTTTCTCAAAGCCATCCATCTCTACCAGCAGCTGGTTAAGCGTCTGTTCGCGCTCATCGTGTCCGCCGCCCAGACCGGCACCACGCTGACGGCCCACTGCGTCAATCTCATCAATAAAGATAATGCAGGGTGCAGCCTCTTTTGCTTCCTTAAACAGGTCACGTACACGACTGGCACCAACACCCACATACATTTCTACAAAGTCAGAACCGGAGATAGAGAAGAACGGAACGCCTGCCTCACCAGCAACGGCCTTTGCCAACAGCGTTTTGCCCGTTCCCGGAGGGCCAACCAATAGCACGCCGCGTGGAATACGCGCACCCATATCCGAGAAACGCTTAGGCTCGGCGAGAAAATCGCGAACCTCTTTGAGCTCCTCAACAGCTTCATCAATACCAGCAACGTCCTTGAACTTAACCTTGGGACGGGTTTGCTCACTTACACGAGCCTTTGCTTTACCAAACTGCATGGCCTGACTGTTTTGTGCCATCATCTGATTGAGGAAGTACAGCACAGCACCAATCATAAGGATGGTTGGAACAATTTGCAGTAACATATCGCCAAGCGCATTGGGCTTAGACGTATCCACTACGTACTTTACTTTGGGATGCTTAGCCATCTGCTCTGCAAGAGAATCAGCACCAACATACGTGCTGGTAAAATCAGATAAAGTATCATTGTTGCCCTTATCGGAAGCAGCCTTCCAATACTTACCTTTAACGTAGCCGTCTGCATCACGATAGGTAACCTCAGACACGCGGTCATCACGAATAGCAGTGATAAGCTCGCTGGTAGCTAGCTTATCTGCCTGTTTTTGGAAGGGAAAGCCGTTTTGCAAGGCAAATACTAAATATGCAATAAACGTAATACCAATAAGTATATACGCAAGGGGAATGCGAATCTGATTTTCCCCCGTAAAGGGATCACGTGGATCACGAGGATTGCGCGGACTACGTGGATTGCGCGGTGCACCCTTCTTGTCTTTCAAACTCACGAATAAAACTCCTCTATGTTTTACCGGTATACCTTAGCTGTATACCTCGGGTTTAAGTACGCCAATATAGGGCAGGTTACGATAGCACTCTGCAAAGTCCAGGCCGTACCCAACCACAAATGCATCGGGCACATGTGCACCCACATACCGTGGTGTAACGGCAGGCCTTTTTCCCTTGATGTCCTTCTCGAGAAATGCAGCGATCTCTATGGACTTAGGATGGCGAGCGCTCAGAGCCTTGATCAAATAAGAAAGTGTAAGGCCGGAATCTAAGATGTCCTCTGCAATGATGACGTCACGGCCCTCAATCTTGGTATCCAAATCCTTGATAATGCGGACCACGCCGGAGCTTTTTGCGCCATCTCCATAGCTGGAAACCGCCATAAAGTCCACTCCGCAATCCGTTTGAATAGCGCGCATAAGATCTGCGGTAAACATAAATGCCCCGCGTAGTACGGCAACAATCAGGGGGTTCTTACCTTCATAATCAGCGGTAATTTGATTGCCCATGCACAAAACGATCTCTTTGATATCGTCTTCATTCAAAAGGACATCCGTAATATCAGGATGAATTTGCTCCATGGCCTTCCCCTTCTTAGCATTCCGCCGCATATACCGTGCTGTTCAGCTGCAACTAAGGTACAGCCAAGCCGCACATATTTACATGATATGAGTTTTTAATTCTAGCAGCACTTTTGTTTGGTCTGTACAACGGAAACGCTCATCTGCACGAACGCCCGCAACCCACACAATTGGGCCCGCTGGTTTGGTGCGAACCACTACAAGCGCGCTGCGCTCACACACAGGAATTTTTGCTTCGCCGATAAGGTCGGAGAGCTTTTTTGATTGCCCATGCATGCCCAACGGACACATCACATCCCCCGGCTGAGGGCTATCAATCCACAGCTTAGCTCCTTGTCCAACAGTGCCCACAAGCTGCGCATCTAACAAGACAGAGGTATTTTCCCACTCCTTGCCGTGTGCTCGTGCAATTTGCTGGGGGTCTGTACCTGGCTGCACCGTAATAAGCCGTGCTGTGACGCGGGTTTTATCGTCAAGCACCGCCGTATTGGGGACCGTAAGCCACTGGGGCGTACGCTGGTACGCACCTGTGTGAGCGGCGGCATGTCCATTGACGTGCACGCTGGCGTGCGTCCTGCCCTGCGCGCGCACAAACAGTATGCCAAACTCCACACGACAGTCTATGTCCATAGGCAGCGTTGCCGAACCCGCACCTTGCGCCACAATGCTCAGCACCCTATGGATGTGCTGCGCTTCTATACGACACTCGGGCTCCACCGTCTGTATCGCTCGACGCAGCACGCGGCGCGCAATTGCTACGTCCATTGCCGCAAGCTTTGCCGCGTTTAAAGCAAGAAGCCCATCTTGGCTGCGCGTTTGTATGGTACGCAGGGCCTGAGCTGCTACTTGGGACAAATACACATCCTCATCTGAAAGGATCTCGCAGGTGGTTCCTATGCTTTGGATTACCTGAGCGTTCCTCTGTTTGAGCTGTGGCAACACTTCATGACGTATAAAGGCACGCTGATAGTGCGTGTCTGCATTGGTAGTATCTTCTCGCCAGCCAATGCCGCGTACTACCAGGATTTCACAGAGCCCCTCGTGCGTGTAGTCCAACAAGGGGCGCACAATGCGATTACGTCGGCGCGGAATAGAAGACAGCCCGGCAGCGCCTGTGCCGGTAAGGGCATTGGCAAAAAATGTTTCTGCTCGGTCATTTGCGGTATGGGCGGTCAGGATTCGCGCAGCCTGACGAGGAGTGCCTAGTTGGCTAGAAAGCGTATTAGCAAGCTGATACGCTGCAGCGTAGCGAACTTCTCGGCCAGCGTTTTCTACATTGCCGCCATAGTGAGCGGCGAGGTCTGCCACCTTAACATGCACGGTCTTGCACGGGATACCAAACTGCGCACACAGCTGTTGTACAAACGCCTCATCCTGATTGGCGTCCTCTCCGCGCAGGCCATGGTTTACATGCAAGACATGCAGGCGCTCCTTTGCAATGCGCGCCGCACCTCTCCCATCCGCAATATCGAGCGTAGACGTTGCCGCCAACACCAGCAGTGCCGTTGAATCCGCTCCTCCTGACACCATAAGAACCACGGGCGCATGATCATCCCAGGCAGCGCGCCCGGAAGGACGCTCAAACGCCGTGGTATTTTGGGCATATCGGCGAGCAACGCTTGTCATGGGTCTCCTTATACAACGACCGTACTTCTTAGATAGTCACGCTTCTTAACGAGTCGCGCTTCTTAAATCGTGATTGTACCGCCGTTTTTTGTGCTTTATACCTGCTGTGTCCGAGGCTCCTGGTAAGCTACAACTACGTTGTTGAGAAAGGCTTGTATGACAAACACTCTTTTTGATGCTCAGAAACCGCAGCTTACGCTCTATATTCTAGCAAGCGGATCTAAGGGAAACGCCTGCGTAGTGGCATCTGACAGGACTAAAATTTTAATCGATTGTGGTATTTCTTATCGCGAGCTCACACACCGTGCCGCCGCGCTCAACCTTGACCTGTCTGATATTGCGGCAACGCTTTTAACCCATGAGCATTCTGACCACACCGCCGGCTTGAGTGTGTGGTGTAAGCACACCGAAGGGCCTTTGCTTACAACCAAAGGTACCGCCACTGCGCGCAAGCACTTAGCGGCGTTGCCCTTTGACATCATCGCGCGTGATGCAGATTTTGAAATTGGAGACATTCGCGTGGGCTGTTTTCCCACTTCCCATGATGTGGCCGACCCCATTGGCTTTAGGTTTGAAGCTCACGGAGATTGCGTGGGCTACTGCACGGATTCGGGCGTGCTTACGCAGGCTGCCCAGGAGCTTTTGAACGACACGCGCATTCTTGCCTTGGAGACCAACCATGACCCAAAACTGCTTGCACACAGCTCCTACCCCCTCTTTTTACGAGAGCGTATTGGTGGCGAGCGGGGCCATTTATCAAACGCTCAGGCCTGCGACGCCCTGAGTACACTGGTTACGAGAAGGACCGAGCACGTAATAGGTATGCATATATCGCAAGAAAATAACCGTCCGAGCTTGGCGGTTACAGCCCTGTCGCACGCCGTTGGTGCAGTTCCACAAAATGAGACCGGCACCCGCGCGGCCACAACCGACGGTTCCTTGCAGCTTATGTGCGCAGCTCAGGATGCCCCCGTAGCCATAGCGTAACTGGCGGCAAGCCTGTACGAGTTTATCGAGCGGCAAGCCTGTACGAGCTTATCGACAAGCCCTCCCGTCAATCACCACACGCAAACTGGGAAAACAGGTATGATATGAGTAGGTCTTATCTCTTATAGCTCATGACACCTATGGCTCATAGCATCTTTGTACGGGAGAGCGCAATGTCACAGGACAATTCTGATATGCACACCGACCAAGAGTTTCCTCTTGCAGAAAATCCTTTTGTTGACCCGCAACAAAATTCTGCCTCGCCGGCTTCTTACAACAGTGCAAAAGATGCCGCCACAAAGGATGCGAACATCCGTCACCGTAGCTATGTAAGGCCAAGCAACCCCCATCGCACCGTTGACCCTGTGGACGATCTTGCCGTGGATGATGCTTACGCACATGCTGGCCATGATTCAAACTATACCGCGCACACGAACAGCCCACTTTCTGGTCGCGCGTATCGCAAGTCCCGCAATGAGATGCCCCAGCTGCGTCATGATCTTCCCTATGGACAGTACTTGTCCATACCCAAAGGGCGCCGCACGATTTTCTCGGCACATGAACGACGCTCAAGGATTGGCTCTGCCGTTATTACCGTACTTGTCGTGACGGGCCTTGCGGTGCTTGTGGCAATTCTCTGGCATTTTATCGGCCATACGGCTGCATAGAGTATTTTTAATAGATGGCTATTGAGAGACATCTGTCTCATGCTCAAGCCATGAGCACTTAAAAAGTAAAAGGGAGCACTACCAAGGAGAGGGTACCCCCATGAAGAAATTTTTGAAGGAATTCGGCGAGTTTATAAATCGCGGCAATATGATGGATATGGCTGTTGGTGTAATTATTGGTGGCGGTTTTACAGCCATTGTAACGGCGCTTATTACCTACATCATCAACCCCCTTATTACCGCCGCAACACGTGGCACGGGCAATGTTTCTGGTCTTTCCATCCCCATTCCCGGCAGTGAGCAGGCCATTGATTTTGGTGCTTTTATCGGTGCCATTATTAACTTTTTAATTACTGCCCTTGTGGTATTTATGCTGCTGCGCGTCGTGAAATCCGCCCAAGAGGCCGCAAAGATTTTCAAAAAACAGGAGGACGATACCAAGCAGGCTGCTGCTCGTACCTGCCCTTACTGCAAGACAGAGATTGCACAAAATGCAACAAGGTGCCCCCACTGCACCTCTGTGCTGCCCAACGCTTCTTCTGATGACGTCGCTCATATGTCTGGTGCAGATGCGTAAATTGGCGTGAATGTCCCATTGACGCAGGCGTTTAACCGACGTAAGTGCTTAACTCATGCACGTATCTATCTGGCGTAAGCCTAGTTCCACGGATCAGCTTGAAACAAGGGTTCGCGTTTGGCTGGCCTATCTGACCAGGGATCATAACCGTCATCATCTTCATTTATTGGTCGAGCAAAGCTGCGGTCTTCCGCAGCTTTCTTATTTTTTGGGTGGGTTGGCGGCTTGGATGGTTGCTTGGCTGGTGGCTTGGACTGTGGCTTAACTGGTTGCTTATCGGAACGCTTGGAATTATCGGAAGACATACGCTACTCCGCACGATACACAGTAAGGGTAACGGGTTGAGAAGCCGTTAGCGCCGTACCTTGGTCTGGAGAGACAGCAAACACAATATCAGAGTCCTTCACTGCATCAACACCCACAACAACCACGGTGGTATAGCCACGCGCATCCAGCTCCGCACTGGCTTCTCGATAGGTCTTACCAACAACATTTGGTATAACGCGAGGCTCGCTCACCTGCACCGTAATAAGTTGGCCGTGCGACTGCCTTTCACCCGGCTCTGGAGTCATGGATACCACCAGACCCGACGCACCATCTACGTAGGCCGTATCCAGGTTAACGGTAAAGCCAGCATCGGTAAGAACAGCCGTTGCATCTGCTGCATTGCGACCTCGGACATCCGGAACAACCACACCACCGATAAGCCCTGAGTTCCACGCCCCATACAAGCCGCTTAACACGGTCAAAATTATAAGAGCAAGTATGATCCCCATAATGATCTGGCGACGAAACATATGCACTTCTTTAACCTGGGAAATGGGCTGCACAGGGGCTGCCTTAGCAGAAAGATCGTTATCGTGCACATGCAGGTGGGGGTCACCGTGCTGTTCAATGCCACGCGCTAGAGCAATGCGCATGGTACGCAACCGAGCACGCATAGCACGCTTTTCTTCACGCGTTTTAGGGCGAGAATCCGAAGAGGCTAAAATGGACTCGCTCTCCTCTACCGGGCGAACTACCACGCTATGCTCGTCATAGTGCGGAAGCACCTCCGAGGAAATTTTTTGATCTTGAGCAGACTCAGAAACACTTACTGTCTTTGCTGTGTCGGAGGTATCTGAGATATCTAAGGCGCCTGACACAGCTGACGCCTTTGGTATGTCTGTAGTAGGTGACGTACCTAACGCGTCTGATACACCTGGTGTATCCTGCACACCTTTTGGTGCTCCTGATACATCTTTTGGTGCGACCGGTATACTTTGTGCCTCAAGTGAAGCCAGTGCAGAGGCCTCTTCAGATAGGTGTTTTATCACCTTTTGGCTACACGATGGACAGTACGCCATCCCCTCGGGGATTTCTGTACCGCAGTTAGGACAAATCATAACAACCCCCGTTGGTATTTTATCAAGAAATAACCTTACCCGAAAATGCTTTAAAGTCAAAGTCACTCCATGGGAGTGGTCTACTCTAAAAACATTCAACAGGTCAAAGCCATACAAAAACAGCTACCTACAAACGTAGATAGCTGTTAGTTACCTAAGAAAACTCGCTTAAGCACGCTGAGCAATCAACTTGCCATCGTCTCCCACATCCATAAAGACCGTATCGCCTTCTGTAAGCGTTCCCTCAATAATGAGGTTGGCAACATTGTCCACTACCTGGCGCTGAATCAAGCGCTTGAGCGGACGAGCGCCATACACGGGGTCAAGTCCATCAAGTGCCAAGGATTGCAGCGCGGAAGGCGAAAGTTCAAGCTCAATACGCTCGCGAGAAAGGCGCTTACGAACATCCTTAAGCTGAATGTCCACGATTTTCTCGATATCCGAAAGACCAAGTGGCGTAAAGGTAACCACATCATCAATACGGTTGAGAAATTCCGGGCGGAAGGCTTGACGCATGGCTTCATCAATCTTTTTGGTGAGCTCTTTGGGGTCATCCGAAGCTTGAGCACCCGCAATAAATTGAGAGCCAATATTACTGGTCATGATAATGATGGTGTTCTTGAAGTTGACCACACGGCCCTGACCATCCGTAAGATGTCCGTCATCCAGCACCTGGAGCAGCACGTTAAAGACGTCGGGGTGAGCTTTTTCCATCTCATCCAACAAGATTACTGCATAGGGACGACGACGCACCGCCTCGGTAAGCTGGCCACCTTCGTCATAGCCCACATATCCTGGAGGAGCACCGATAAGGCGCTGGACGCTAAACTTCTCCATGTACTCAGACATATCGATACGCACCAAGGCACGCTCATCATCAAACAGGCACTCTGCCAGCGCCTTTGCAAGCTCAGTCTTGCCCACACCCGTGGGTCCTAGGAAGAAGAAGCTACCAATGGGACGATTGGGATCAGACAGGCCAGCGCGGCTACGGCGCACTGCAGCAGCCACCGCAGATACTGCTTCATCCTGACCGATTACGCGTTTATGCAGCTGTGCCTCAAGGTTCTTGAGCTTTTCAATCTCTCCCTGCATCATCTTAGATACCGGTACGCCTGTCCAAGCAGATACCACCGCAGCGATTTCCTCGCTCGTAACCTCCTCTTTAAGCAGTGCACCGCTTTCTTGCTTAGAGGCCAAGATCTGCTCTGCTTCATCATACTCACGTTGAAGCGTTGGAATGGTAGAATAGCGCAGCTCAGACGCACGAGCTAAATCTCCAGAACGGGTGGTGCGCTCCTCCTCACCCCGAGCATCATCCAACTGCTGCTTGAGCTGCTGCACGCGGTCGATGGCGCTTTTCTCGTTTTGCCAATCTGCCTTCATGGTGTCGAGCTTCTCGCGCACATCAGCCATCTCTGCACGCAGGGCATCGAGGCGCTCCTTACTGGCAACATCCTCTTCCTTGAGCAGTGCCTGCTCTTCTATCTGCATCTGGGTAAGCTGACGATCTACCGCATCAATCTCTGAGGGCATGGAATCCAGCTCCATACGCAGGCGACTGGCAGCCTCATCTACCAGGTCAATAGCTTTATCCGGCAAGAAGCGGTCTGCAATGTAGCGGTCGGAAAGATCCGCCGCGCTTACCAAGGCCGCATCGGTAATGCGCACGCCATGATGCAGCTCATACTTCTCTTTAAGGCCACGTAAAATAGAAATGGTGTCCTCAACAGAGGGTTCAGAAACCAAAACGGTTTGGAAACGACGTGCCAGCGCCGCGTCCTTCTCGATATATTTGCGGTACTCATCCAGGGTTGTAGCACCAATAGCATGCAGCTCACCACGGGCAAGTGCAGGCTTAAGGATGTTGCCTGCGTCCATGGTGCCTTCGGTCGCACCGGCGCCCACAATGGTGTGCAGCTCATCTATAAACAGCACCACGCGGCCGTTTGCCTGTTTGACCTCCTTGAGCACACTCTTAAGGCGGTCCTCAAACTCACCACGATACTTGGCGCCCGCCACCAGCGCGCTCATATCCAGCTCAATAACGTCATGATCCTTAAGCGTAGACGGCACATCACCAGACGCAATGCGCTGCGCCAGGCCCTCTACAATAGCGGTTTTACCAACGCCTGGTTCGCCGATAAGCACTGGGTTATTCTTGGTACGACGGCTAAGCACCTGGATGGTATGGCGGATTTCCTCCACACGACCAATAACCGGATCAAGCTTGCCTTGACGCGCCAGATTTGTCACATTGCGACCATATTGCTCAAGCGCATCAAACTGCTGCTTGTTGTCTTGAGAGGTAACGCGCTCGTCCCCGCGCAGGCTTGCATACGCTTCACGCACGCGCTTATCGGTAACGCCTGCCGCCGATAAAATATTGGAGGCATCACTTTTTACCTGGCACAAAGCACATAGCAGATGTTCCGAGGTCACGTATGCGTCATCCATGCTGGTAGCAAATTTTTCTGCAGCATCTGCTACGCGCCCAAACTCGTTGGACAGCCCCATCTGAGCAATGCCACCGGACACCTTGGGCATCCCGGCAATCTTGGCATCTACCTGTCCCTCAATCAGATGAGGATCCGCGCCAATGCGCTCCACAATGGCCTTAAGATTGTGCTCGCCACCACTCATAAGCGCCTTGAGCAAATGGATTGGTTCCACCGCGCCCGCCTGTGCCTCACTGGCAATACCAACCGACGCTTGTAATGCTTCTTGGGCAGTTACCGCCCATTTATCAATTCTCATACTCATACTCCTCTCACAATGCGGAGTCTCCGCGTGTTTTATCACTACGAAGTATTCCCCGTGAGAGGAGGTTTATTCAAAAATCTAAGTCTATCTATATAAGATTATCTAAGCACTCTCTTTTGATGAGCAAGCATAAAGGAACTGAGTTTTAAGACAGGATGAGGCTCCCAGAGCTCTCCTCACAAAGAGGCACCGTATAAAGACATTCTCTATACGGTGCTCACTCTATTTCATAGTTTGTTTTGAAGAATCTTTTGGTAGCCGTCCATAGCGCTTGAGTGCATCCCGCAGTATCCACTCAATCTGGCTATTTGAACTGCGCATTTCATCATTTGCCCAACGTTGAACAGCATCCCAGATGTCTGGGTCAATTCTTAGAGGGTATTGTTTACGTGTTGCCACAATATTTCAGCTTAGTACAAGGAGCCTGTATTAAGAACAGGTTGTGCTTCGGCTTCGCCACACAGGACAACCATAAGGTTGGAAGCCATGGTAGCCTTGCGCTCTTCGTCCATTTCTACAACGCCGTCACGAGAAAGTTGTTTAAGCGCCATATCTACCATGGACACTGCACCCTCTACGATCTTCTTTCGAGCAGCGATAACTGCCTCTGCTTGCTGACGACGCAGCATTGCTTGGGCAATCTCAGATGAATACGCAAGGTGGGTCAAGCGAGCATCACTTACAGCAACTCCTGCGGGAGCAAGCCTGTTTTCCAGCTCTTTTTGCAGCGTATCGGATACTTCTTCAATATTGGTGCGCAAAGTAATGGAGGTAGCAGCAGTATCGTCATCCTCCATGTGATCATAGGCATACACGCTCGCAACATGGCGCAAAGCCGTTTCTGTTTGCATGCTTACATAAGACTCGTAATCGTCCACGTCAAACAGCGCCTTGGCGGTGTCTGCCACATGCCATACAACCACAGTTGCAATCTCAATAGGGTTGCCCATACGGTCATTTACCTTTATGCGATCTCCATTATGGGTGCGCTCACGGACAGAAATAATAGACTTATGAAGGCTTTCTGCTGCTTCTATTTGATTAGTAAATACGTTGTTTTTGGTGCCAACCACATGTGCACCACCTAGGCTTCTTGCATAAAAAGGATTAGCCCAACGGAAACCTGTATCACGAACAGTACCCACATAATCACCAAACAGGACACATACACGGGCTTGACCAGGCTGCAAACTAAAAAACCCATTAGAAAGATTTATGGCAACAATAAAACACACAATAGAGATGACAAGTGGAATAAAATCTGTAAACCCTGGCATCATACCAAGTTCATCGATCTGAATCATCTGGGCAACAAACTGGATAAAAAAGAGAATAGCCGCAAGGAATAAAACGAGGGTCACTGCCAACATAAGCCAACCGCTTTGGGCATGTAGCTCCTTCTCGACGCTTGCGTTTGTATTTTTCTGGGACATGATGCCTCTTTCTACACGATGAGTTGCGAGCTTCTCCTATAGAAGCGCTGGACTCTATATATCGTTATGATATCACATTGGTTTCTTTATACAAGAAAAATCGGCGAGGAACGTATCTCCACCGATTTTCACTTACATGTACCCAAAACAGATTATGTACGTGCTTATGGAGCGTGCCCTATGCAGCCGCTAGTGATACTCACCAAGAAGGCCCCGCATGACTACTTCTGGACTCGAACCCTCATAGCGCGCCAAAGCGGTAATACGCTCGCGCATCTTAAGCTCGCGCACCTCATCCTCAAGCTCACGAATACGAGCACGCAAGGTGATTATCTCTTCTTCTTGCTCATGATAGCGCTCCCGCATATCCAAAATACGAATAACGCCCGCTAGATTAATGCCCTCATCGGTAAGCTTATTAATAAGGTTAATGCGCTCAATATCGCGCACGGAATATAGGCGTGTATTGCCGCGAGACCTACCAGGATTAACCAGGCCTTTTTGCTCATAAATACGCAGCGTTTGAGGATGCATACCCGTAAGTTCTGCAGCAACGCTAATCATATAAAGCGGCTTATCCTTGCCTGTAGGAAAACTATCTTCGCCCAGAGCCATACTATTTCACATCCTTTCGATACGTACGCGTATCGTCTTTGAGCAATGCCTCAAGCTCAGTGCGCTCCTTCTCGCTTAGATGCGTTGGAATCTTTACGCGGATCTCTACGTACAGCGCACCACGGCTCCCCTTGCGCTTAACATTGGGTGCGCCCAAATCGCGCAAGCGCATCTTCTTGCCATCCTGTGTACCTGCGGGAATCTTAATAGAAACCGTAGAATGCTGAGGTGTGGGCACCTCACAAACACAGCCTAAGGCAGCCTCGTACATGCTAATAGGAAGCTCTATGTGTACATCGGCACCATCGCGTTTAAACAGGGGGTGCTCGGCAATATTGGTAGTAACCACCAAGTCACCGCGTGTTCCGCCATTACGGCCGTACTCTCCGCGACCCTTAAAGCGCAGTTTACCGCCCTGCACGGCACCAGCAGGAACCTTTACCGTAAGGGTTTGCTGCTCACCCGTAGAGGGGATACGATAAGTAACCTTGCGCGTTGTGCCCTCAAAGGCTTCATCAAAACTTACCTCTACCGCAAGGGATAGATCACTGCCCTTTTGGGGACGATTGGCTGCACCGCCAAAAATGCTAGAGAAATCAAATCCGCCCATACCACCACCGGCAGAGTTAATCACATCTGCCCAGTTAAAACCTGAGCCTGTGCCATTGGTGTAGGTCTGATACCTGCCGTTGCCTGGTCCGCCAAACATAAGCATTTGGTCATACTCACGACGCTTATTCTCGTCAGAAAGTACGTCATAGGCCTCGCTGATTTCCTTGAATTTCTTCTCGTCACCACCGGCATCAGGATGATAAGTACGGGCAAGCGAGCGAAACGCTTTTTTAATCTCGTCTTGGGTGGCGTTTTTCTTCACGCCAAGAACGTCGTAATAGGTCTTTTGCTTTGCCATGGAGAAGTTCGCCTCCCTTCAAACAGCTACGCCCGAGAAGGACCCGGGCGTGAGCTCTGTGTTATGTTACTCGGGCTTGTCTGCTGCTTCATCCGCAGCAGAAGCCTCATCTGCCGGCTCTTCCACAGCTGGCTCTGGACGCGTTGGCCCATTAAACGTCACGCTTACCATAGCGGGACGAATGACTTTGGTTCCCATACGGTACCCCAACTGATATACGTCGCGCACCGTATCTGCAAAGTCATTGGTATCATCCACGCGCCCTACGGCCTGATGAGCCAGGGGGTCAAACGGCTCGCCTGCGGGGTCAATGACCTCAACCCCCTCGCGACCAAGCACGTCCACAAACTTGGTGCGCACAGCATCTACGCCGCTAGCAAACGAAGCCAAATCCTCATTGCCTTCGGAAACCGTATTGGCATGAGCTAAAGCACGCTCAAGATCATCGATAACGGGAAGCAAATTAAGCACGAGCTTCTCGGTAGCTAAAGCGCGCTCCGCAAGACGCTCACCAGCGGTGCGCTTGCGATAATTTTCCCAGTCCGCCTGTATGCGAGCAGCTCGCTGCTGTGCTGTTTCTTTAGCTTCCAGGGCTTCTTCAAGCTTGGTTGCCAGCTCATCGCGCTCAGAACGGATGGTGTCTGCCTGCGCCTTCATGTCAGCCTCTGCCGCTGCTTCTCCACGACGAATTGCCTCTGCAACCAGGGCTTCTTCATCCATCTGAGCAGACGCGCCGGGGGTGGCGCTGGCCGAGTCGTCAGCGCCTGTTACCCCGTCTTGCGCTTGTGTTTGTTGCTCAAGCTCTTCGGGTTTCTCGGCATCCTTGGGCTTTTGTGTGTCCTCAGACATGTCCGATCCCCTTACTCTTCTTTGTTGTCGTCTACTACCTCGTAGTCTGCATCAACCACATCATCGGAAGCATCAGAAGACGTTGCAGAAGCGTCTGCTGTAGCTTGCTCATTTGCTGCAGAGTACACAACCTCTGCAAGCTTGTGGCCAACCTCCTGGAGTTTCTCGGAAGCAGACTTGATTGCCTCAATGTCAGTGCCCTCAAGAGCCTTCTTGGCCTCATCAACGGCGGCCTGAACCTCATTCTTGAGGCCCTCTTCTACCTTATCGCCCAGCTCCTTAAGGGTTTGCTCGGTGCTGTAAGCCAAAGAGTCAGTCTGATTGCGGATCTCAATCTCATCCTTCTGACGCTTATCCTCTTCTGCGTGAGCCTCGGCGTCCTTAACCATACGATCCACTTCATCATCGGAAAGCGCGGTGGAACCAGAAATAGTGATCTGCTGAGACTTGCCCGTGGCCTTATCCTTTGCGGTTACCTTAACAATGCCGTTTGCGTCAATATCAAAGGTGACCTCAATCTGAGGTGTACCACGGCGTGCGGCAGGAATGCCCTCAAGCTGGAAGCGACCCAGGCTCTTGTTGTCACGCGCAAGCTCGCGCTCACCCTGCAAAACGTTGATCTCTACCGAGGTCTGGTTGTCTGCAGCAGTGGAGTACACCTCGGTCTTGGAGGTAGGAATGGTGGTGTTACGATCAATCATCTTGGTCATAACGCCGCCCATGGTCTCTACGCCAAGGGACAGGGGCGTTACATCCAGCAGCAAGATACCCTCCACGTCACCGGTTAGAACGCCGGCCTGAACAGCTGCACCGTCTGCAACTACCTCGTCCGGGTTAACAGACATATTGGGTTGCTTGCCCGTCATCTGCTTGACCAGATTTTGAACAGCTGGCATACGGCTGGAACCACCAACAAGAATAACCTCGTCTACCTCAGAGATAGCAACATTTGCATCATGCAAGGCCTTGGTTACCGGCTCCTTGCAGCGATCGAGCAGATCGCGAGAAATGCGCTCAAACTCTGCGCGGGACAGGTCATACATCAGGTTCTTAGGACCGTTTGCATCCATGGCAATAAAGGGCAGGTTAATGGTGGTTTGAGAAGAAGCAGACAGCTCCTTCTTGGCGTTTTCTGCTGCCTCCTTAAGACGCTGAAGCGTCATAGGATCATTGCGCAAATCAATGCCATTCTCGGCCTTAAACTTGTCTGCCATCCAGTCAATAATGCGCTGGTCCCAGTCATCACCACCCAGGTGATTGTCTCCGTTGGTGGCCAAAACCTCTACAACACCGTCCGCAAGGTCAAGCAAGGAGACATCAAAGGTGCCGCCGCCCAGGTCAAAAACGAGTACCTTTTGCTCGGTCTGCTTCTTATCAAGGCCGTAGGCCAAAGCAGCAGCCGTAGGCTCGTTAACAATACGCTGAACATTCAGACCTGCAATTTTACCGGCATCCTTAGTTGCCTGACGCTGTGCGTCATTAAAGTATGCAGGAACGGTAATAACTGCATCCGTTACGGTCTCTCCCAAGTACTTCTCTGCATCTGCCTTCATCTTAGAGAGAATCATTGCGGATACTTGCTCTGGAGTGAAGTCCTCGCCGTCAATTTCTACAACGGAACGGCCGCCCTGACCAGACTTTACGGTGTAAGGAACGGTCTTGAGCTCAGAGCTTACCTCGTCAAAGCGACGACCCATGAAGCGCTTGATCGAGAAGACCGTGTTTGTGGGGTTTGCAACAGCACTGTTTTTTGCTGCCTTGCCCACCACGCGGTCATCAGAGCGGAAACTTACCACAGAGGGAGTAGTGCGGTCTCCTTCTGCGTTAACAATAATAGTAGGCTCGCCGCCCTCCAAAACTGCCATTGCTGAGTTAGTAGTACCGAGGTCGATACCAAGAATTTTGTTACCCATAATCTATCCTTCCAAATATGCTAGCGTGTGCGCTAGTACTGTTGTACATTTTGGTTGATACCCATGCTTTGGACCACTATACAAAATCTAAGTGACTTATTGATATATTTTTTAATTGCACACATTTAAACTTTGAGCTCTCAACTAATTCCTACTAGTTTACCTGCAGAAACTTCTCGTAGAAATTTCCAACATCTTTAAAAAGAATCCACTTTTGTGCTTGATTTACGCCCCGCTGATGCTATTCTCAACCCGAGGAATCACTCGCATAGCTACATTCGGGAGGGATGTACGCGAGTTGAGAAATAAGAAGGAATGGAGAATATCATGTCTCACCCAGTTATTGTTGCCGATGAGTGCGTATCTTGCGGCGCCTGTGTAGACGCATGCCCTTGCGATGTTCTTGAGCTGGGCGATGAGTGCGCTCAGGTAATGGATGCGGATTCCTGCATTGCCTGCGGCGCTTGCTTGGATGCCTGCCCCACCGGTGCTATCACCGAGATTGTGGAAGACTAGTTGTAGGCATCCTCTTACAACCTCGTCTTTCTCAGTAAGAGACAGCTAAGGGACCGTTCCTCGCGGTCCCTTTTCTTTTGTAGAGCACTTTGTTTTAAGGCAGCGCTTTGCTTTGAGATGGTGCCTTACTTTATGGTGGCACTTTGTTTTGCGAGACCCCATTCAAGCTATACTAGCTACAGACAAGACAGCTGGAGGTAGTATGAAATTACTTATCGCCTCGGATATCCACGGCTCTGCATACTGGTGTCAAAAACTCGTTGAAGCCGTATCCGCTCAAAAACCCGACCGTTTGGTGCTGTTAGGAGACCTGCTCTACCACGGCCCCAGAAACGACCTTCCGCGCGAGTATGATCCTAAAAGGGTTATTGAACTACTTAATCCGCTCGCGCCTTCAATCATTGCCTGCCGCGGGAATTGCGAGGCAGAAGTGGATCAGATGGTGCTGGATTTTGCTTGTATGGCGGATTCCAATACCCTCTTTGACCCTCAGACCAATAAGACTATCTTTTTAAGCCACGGCCATATATGGGGACCGGGCTTGCACAACAGTGTTGACAGATGGCCTACCCTCAATCCAGGCGACATCTTTTTGTATGGCCACACACACAAAAAGGTTCATCAGCAGGTGGACGGTCATGATGGCATTACGCTGTTCAATCCTGGATCAATAAGCATCCCTAAAGATGGCAGCCACAGCTACGGCCTGTACGAGGACGGTAAGCTGTACCACATTCTTCTCTAACGCTAGCAGCAGCTACTTATTGTTGTTAGGATCACTTGTTTGGCTTGTTTTTTGACGAGAAGCCCTTCGAACCCGAAAGAAGTCGCGCAGCAACTGGGCGGCCTCATCCGCTCGTACACCTGCTGTTACGGCAAACTCATGATTGAGCCGCGCGTCATGACTCATGTCATAGAGGGTTCCTAGTGCGCCTGCTTTTGGATCAGCCGCACCATACACGCACCTGTCTATACGCGCATTAACCATAAGTCCTGCACACATACTGCAGGGTTCCAACGTGACGTATACGGTGCAACGGCTCAAGCGCCACCTCTTGAGCGCTTGACTGGCAGCAACCATGGCCAAAAACTCCGCATGCGCCGAGGGATCCAAATCCTGCTCACGCCTGTTGTGTGCCCGCGCCACAACCTCACCAGCACACACTACCACCGCGCCAATGGGTACCTCGCCTTCTGCGGCTGCCAGCATAGCTTCTTCTAGTGCAAGCTGCATGAACTTCTCGTCCTGTTGAGCCTGGGCATTCTGAGCATCTGCCTGGGAATCACCAGGGGCTTGTCGCTCAAGGCTTGGCTGTGTTGTGCGCGAAATAGACATAGACCACCTTAAATTAAAGTTGACGACTCTATAGTAGCGTGAGATGCGCTAGAATAGCTACACCACGGAGGGATGGCAGAGTGGTTGAATGCGGCGGTCTTGAAAACCGTTGAGCGTTTGTGCGTTCCGAGAGTTCGAATCTCTCTCCCTCCGCCATTTGCCTGATATGAGCCTTGCAGCGTAAACACTTCTGATGTATGTTGCAAGGCTTTTTATATACCTTTGTAATAAGGATGGGTATACTAATGATACGTCGTTGCGCTTGTAGTCAGCGACACTGAGAAAGGACTCCTATGCCCGTACTTATTGCCATCGTAATCATTGCTGTACTCGTCTTTATGTTTATAGGCCTGTACAACAACATTGTTGGTCTGCGTAATCGCTGTGACAACGCTTGGCAAACTATCGATACACAGTTGCAGCGTCGTAGTGACCTCATCCCTAATTTGGTAGAGACGGTAAAGGGCTATGCCTCTCACGAATCCCAAACGCTTGAGGCAGTTATTCAGGCTCGCAGCAATTACGTCAACGCCTCCACGCCCGAGCAGGCTATGGATGCAAACAACCAGATTACCGGAGCATTGCGCCAGCTGTTTGCGTTGTCTGAGTCCTACCCTGAGCTCAAGGCAAACACAAACTTCCAGCAGCTCCAAACAGACCTTGCAGACACCGAGGACAAGATCTCCTATGCTCGCATGAGCTTTAACGATTGTGTGCTTAATTACAACAACGCCATCCAAACATTCCCCGGTGTTTTGATTGCTGGGTTTGGCGGCTTTACCGCACGTAAGGGCTTTGAGGTCGCCAGTGAAGCTGATCGTCAGGCTCCCAAGGTTTCCTTCTAAGCGCTGCTAAATACAGCTCACACGTAATGTTCACGCGTAAAGTTCACGTGTAACGCAGACCCCTACGGCCACAAGTACCATGCCGTAGGGGTTTTATGTGCACAAATGCAGCAAGGGCTTCTCGTTTGCGCGCCCGCACAACCCCGCCCAGAAATAAAAATAGATTAAACAAGAAATTGGCATTTTTGCCGCTCTTTTTTAAAATGCTGTGTACAATAAGAATGCGCTAAACCTCGTATGCACAGCGCTTTTTTGCAGTCTCGTAGAAGGGGCAACATGAAACCTCGACCTCACAGTCGATAGCCCCCGTGGTGTGCTCTGCCGAGTCTACCGCGAGGGGTATGACCGGCACCGCGTAAGCGGCGCTACGCTTGTGTACACGTTTTTTGTACACAGCTGGAAGGAGCATGCATGATTTATCTCTCCCAGCTTTTGGGAAACCCAGTACTTGATGCTGATGGCAATAAAATTGGTGTCGTCAATGACCTTGGCATTGCAACAGGCGAGGTCTTTCCTCGCATTACCTCTCTTGCCTTCCAAGGCCCCGGCAAGACCCCTTTCATGATTTCGTGGCGCAAGTATGTAGCGTCCTTTGATGAAGAAGAAGTCCACCTTACCGTTCCCTCTACGGATATCAGGTTCTCATATCTTCAGCCGGAAGAAGTGCTTATCGCCCGCGATCTGCTTAACAAGCAGATTGTAGACACGCGCGGTATGAAGGTAGTTCGCGTAAACGATCTCAAGCTATCGGACACCAGCTCCAGCCAGCTGCGCTTGCTGGGTGCGGAGGTTGGTGTGCGCGGCCTGCTCCGCTCGCTTTCTCCCACTATCGAGAAGCTCGTGGTGCGCGTAATGCGCAACTTTGGCAAAGATCTCCCCGAGCGTGTTATTGCCTGGAACTACATGGACCTGTTGGATCGTGACCTCTCCAACGTAAAGCTCTCCGTTACCCATAAAACCCTCGATGAGCTGCACCCGGCAGACATCGCAGATATTATCGAGCAGCTCGACCCCCGTTTGCGCGGGCAGGTTTTTGCCCAGCTTGATGATACGCAGGCGGCAGAGGCCATGGCGGAGCTTAATGATGACCAAGCAGCAGAAATCATGGGTGACATGGCAGAGCTTGACGCCTCGCGCATGTTATCCGAGATGGACCCCGATGATGCAGCAGAGCTGGTTTCCGAACTCGATTACGCAAAGGCCGAGAAGCTCTTGCGCTTGATGGGTGTTAAAGAGCAAAAGGCCGTTAGGCAGCTGTTGGGCTATAAGGAAGATACCGCTGGTCGTATCATGACCTCCGAAGCCGTGCTGGTGTCGCAAGATGCCACGGTCAACGATGCCATAGAAGCCCTGCGCAGTTTGGATGAGGACTTTGAGACTGTCCACTACATCTATCTCAAAGACGCGGAAGGACGTCTTAGCGGTTTGGTTACCTTGCGCGCGCTTGTTATTGCTGGATCTAACACCAAGCTATCGGACATTGCCATTGAAGACGAACTGATTGTTGCAAGCCCCGAGGACGATCAGGAAGATGTTGCAGAGACCATTGCTAAGTACAACCTGCTTGCCCTGCCCGTTGTAGACGATAATCGCCATCTTCTGGGCATTGTAACCGTAGACGATGCGCTAGACGTCTTGGAGGAAGAGCACGCAGAAGACCTACAGATTGCCGGTGCTTCCAGCGGTGATTCCGAGGGCCACCGGTCCATGGAGGGCATCTTGTGGCTCATGCGCAATGAGATGTGGTTCTTTATATGGATGCTCAGCCTTATTGGTTTGGCTGCTCTGTTTGCTTCCCAAGGCTGGCTCAATATTTTCCTCTTGGGCGCTATGCTTCCCGTTGCTATTATCGCCGGTAACGATGCAGCAAACCTGGTAACCAATTCCTTTATCGAATATGACCCAGATGATGAGGACGCTCCTACCATGCTTGGCTTTGCCCTGTCCTCCCTTGGTCTTGGCATAGTATTTTCTTTGCTTGTAGGCTTGATTTCTGGCAGCCTAGTAAGCGTGGTTTCTCAAAACAGCGTGCAAAACACCATTTTAATGGAGGGCATTAGCTCTTGCGTTGTGGGCATTCTGGTTTCCTTTGCACTCACTCCGCTGTATCTAACCATCCTGCGTAAGCGTGACGAGAAAAATCTGGAAAACTCGGGTACCTCTCTTGCTGCTGTAGCCATGGTCATCTCGGCATTGGTCTTTATAGCTACTGCTGCTGTTTTGGTGTACGGAATTGGTGTATAGCATGGCAGCACAAACGCACAAGTCCACACCAACACAAAGTACATCCCAGCACTCTACCAAAGACGCCGCTTCAGACGCTTTAGCAAGCTCTTCTCACACAGCAGCAGGCAAGGCTGGTAAAGCGGGCATTGCTGCCATCCTAACCGCTATGGGTCCTGGCATTCTTACCTCATTTGCGGGTATGGATGCCGGCGGCATTGCTACCTTCTCTACCTCCGGGGCTTCCTTTGGTTTTACCATGCTGTGGACCATTCCCATCATGACGCTGCTACTGGTAGTGGTCCAAGAAACCTCCGCTCGCATGGGCTGTGCCACCGGTAAAGGCTTTGCCTCTCTTATTAGAGAGCGCTTTGGCGTGCGTATTTCCGCTTTGGCCATGCTGGCGCTTATCATCGCAAACTTTGCGGTAACCATTTCCGAATTTGCCGGCATTGCCTCCAGTATGCTGCTGTTTGGTGTGCCCATTTATGCCAGCGTTCCCGTGGCTGCTATTGGTACCTGGATTCTTACTATGAGCGGGTCGTACCGACGTATCGAAAAAATCCTGCTGGTTATTAGCTCGGTCTTTATCACCTATATTGTCTCGGGCATTATTGGCAAGCCGGACTGGAACATGGCACTGTACAAAACCATTGTCCCGCAGCTCAACAGCAGCACCGCCTACATTTCTTTGCTGGTAGCAAGTGTTGGTACCACAATCTCGCCCTACATGATCTTTATGGTTTCCAGCAATGTTGTCGAGAAAAACCTCGATGAGTCAGATATTCCTGCTCAGCGTGCCGATAATGTCTCTGGTGCCGTAGCTCAGAGCATTATTGCTTGGTTTATTATTCTCACCACCGGCGCTGTGCTCTTCCCCGCAGGCATTGCGGTGACCAGTGCCTCAGATGCAGCACGTGCTCTTGTTCCTTTGGCAGGACAGTATGCTTCTGCCCTCTTTGCTATTGGTTTGGTTGGAGCTTCCTTTTTGGCAGCGTGTGTACTACCAGGCATTACTGCAAGTGCCGTATGCGAGGCCTTTGGTTGGGAACGTGGCGCAGACCGCAACTGGCATGAGGCGCCCATCTATCGTGGCATTATTACAACCATTACCATCCTCAGTGCCTTGATTGTTTTGATCCCCCATATAGATCTATTTGGCATTTTGATGGTTGCGCAGATCATTAACGGCATTACCTTGCCTGTTTTGCTTGTCTGCATGGTTTTACTTGCCAGCGACACTCATCTTATGGGCAAGTATCGCAATGGCAAAATCTGGAATGGTCTTACCTGGTTTGTTATTGTTGCTATTACCATCTTGACCGTCATAATGTTTGCCCTACAGGCTATGGGCATCTAACAGAACCGCAACTCTATAACAAATAGCATGAGGGCTGTCCTAATTTTAGGACAGCCCTCATTGTTCAACTGCTAGCCTATCTCGGTAGGCCAAACGGCATCTTCGGGCATCTTTGCCTTACCTGTTACGATGTCCTCAGGCACATTGCCGTCTGCCTTCATAAGATCTGTAATGGTTACAAAGGTATAGCCCTGGTCATGAAGCTTATCAATAATCTGCGGCAGAGCCTCAAGGTCCTGCTCACGTGGGCCGCCGCCGTCATGCATCAAGATAATATAGCCCGGCTGGATGCCATTAATTGCGTTAGCAACAATCTTATCCACACCAGGACGAGACCAATCCAGTGAATCTTGGTTCCACAAAATGGAAGCGCTCATTTTACCCTGCGTAACCAACCAGGTCTTCTCGGTAAAGGCGCCGTACGGCGGACGAATCATGGTGGTCTCTACGCCCGTGGCCTTCTTGATGGACTCAAAGCTGCTGTCTAGCTCAGACTGAACGCGCTCGGCGGAGTCTTTGGTAAGTACATCATGATGGTAGGTGTGGCTCATGATCTCATGACCATCATCAATAACCTTTTTGGAGAGCTCGGGCATAGAATCCACGTTCTCACCCAGATTAAAGAAGGTGGCAACCACACCGCGATCCTTCAAGATCTTGAGGTAGCGCTCCGTGTAAACGCTTGGGCCATCGTCAAAGGTAATGGAGATGAGCTTTTTGCCGTCCTTGGGCTGCAGATTACGGGTCTTGAGCACGCAGTCCTGACCCTCTTGCTTTACCTCGCCGTCAGCGGTTTCACCAGAGGTTTTGCCGGTACGGAGCTCTTTTTTCTCAACTTTTCCCCATTGAGAAACGTAGGTGACGCCGCCCCAAGCACCATCCATCGTAAGCTTGGGCTGAGTTTCTACCATCTCGGTGGTGTACTCCTCCATAATGTCGCCGCCATTACCAATGGTAATGGTTTCACCGCCGTGGATTTTGTACTTGTTGCCGTCATCAAACGACAGGTCCTTATCGTCCACCTTGACCGAATACGCGTAACCCTTGCCCTCCGTAAGAACCTTGCCGGAAACACTCGTGAGGTTACCTGCGGTTACGCTAATCTTTTCTTTAGCAATGATGTCGCTCAGCGCGGTATTTACGGTATAGGTGCGGCGAGCACCATTGATGACCACCTCAACAGGGCGGAAGATATTCCAGCCAATGGGCAGGGCCGCGGCTATAGCAGCCAGACCGCCCAGCATCACAAAGTCGCGACGTGTTATGCCTCGTTTGGGTCGCTTATTCCCCGTTATAGGGCGCTTGGTAGCAACAAAGCCCTTGTCGGCTGTTACAAAACCAACATGTTCACGCTGGGCAGTGCTATTGGAACGCTGCGCCTGCAAATAGGGGTTCTTAGAAGCAGGGCTATTTTGCGTTGCCCCCGCATACCCACCCGCTTTGCCCGTAGAGGTAAAGCGCGGCGTACTTTGGCGAGAAGTGCCAGAAGCAGTATTCATATGTGCGCCTGTGCGCGCAGGACCCTGAGACGGTGCGCCGTTGGTAGAAGCCTTACGTGTGGAAGCCTTATTGGTGGAAGTATCCTTACGGGAATGCGGTGTGTAATGATCACCAGATCGTGCCATGTGCCCTCCGAGCGTGTTTAAACTTTGTTTGAAAGCCTTTGTTCATTCAAGAGTATATAACGGTTTACTTGCTGTTCTTATCAAATTCTTCCTTAAACGCAGCAAACATCCCACGCGTTTTTGAAAGGTTTCTACCAAACGCGCGCGCAGCCTTTGCCGTAGCGTCATCGGAAGAGGATTTTTTCTTTGCGGCTGCCGATGCAGAACCTACCGCACTCCTATCTTGAGCTGCAGATTTTTGGGGATCGCTCTTGTCTGCTGTGCGGGACTCAGATGCGGCTGATTTGGTTGGATCAGACGCAGAAATTTTGACTCCCTGTGCTTCAAGCTCTGGCACGTCCGGATCAAGCTGTGTAGCTTCAATGACAGCATGTTTTGCCTTGCCCAAGGCGCGTCCTAAAGAATATGAGCCTTTTTCCAAGGCCTTATCGGCGGTTTGCGCTATCTTTTTGCCAGCTTGCGCGCCAGCTACCTGAGCAGCACCAACGGCTTGGCCAGCCTTAGCAGCAAAGCCTCCCGAGAAGGTCTGCACAGGAACGTCATCTGAGACAATCATGGTTTGGTTGTGGTAGCCCTGCATGCAATCGGCTGGAATGTGTATCGTGCCAATGAGCGCATTAGCCGCGCCGCTGTTGGAGACCTTAAAGGTTTGCACCACGCCGGTAGCAGTATTGAAGTCACAATCAACAATGTAGCCAAGGTTCTTGCCACTTGCTGTGGACACGTCCATGCCGGCCCAGATAAGGCACTTTTCCCAGTCAAGACCAAGGCGCTTGATGGCTGGCTGACCCATGCCGGTCTTCTCGTTAGTGCAATACAGACCCTCATCGCAAACGGCAAACGAGTCAAACGCCAAAAACACATCGTCGCGCTTGATCATGCCAACTACGTCGGGGCGTTTGACCATAAAGCCAACAACTTGCTTACCGTCAGGTGCAAATACAAGCTGGTGGACCTTGCCCAAACGCTTAAGAGCAAGCTCATCTGTCTGTTTGGTAGGCTTGGTTGTAAAAACTTTGCTGTTTTGGATTTGAGAAAGCGACAGCATGGGCACCTCGCAGCTTTGTTGTGCTTTATCGAAAGTAATAAAAGAAAAAGGCGCTACCACAAGATAGCGCCTTAGCAGTTTTTACCTTGCAGTACTGAGTATAGCGGGCTACTTAGGCCTCTGCCTGCTCTGTATTGTTTGCAGCCTCCGTGTGATCTGCGCTCTGTGCGCTGTTAGATGGAGCGTCATCAGCTTTTTCTACCTCTACCTGGACCTCTACCTCTATGGGGTCGTTAGCAGTAACCTCATTAACAACGCTGTTTACCTGGCTGGTAATGTTAGAAATAACATCCTGAGCCTGAACAGAAGCAACAGCAACGGTATCAGACAAAGAGCTGCGAACCTGATCCATGCGCTCACGTGCAGCATCTACCTTTGCGCGCAGCTCATCGGTGGTGGCATCCACCATAGGACGAATGTGAGCGACCTTCTCGGCAGTGGACTGGCTGGTTGCCTCATAGGCATCCTTTGCACTATCCCACGCGTCGTTCATGACATCAGCAGCCATACCACGACTCTCTGCACCGGAGCGAGGGGCAAGCATTAAGCCGGCTACCGTACCTATAGTTGCGCCAAAAACAGTACCCAGCACAAATCCAAATCCACTCTTTTTGCTCATCTTGCGTCCTTCCATACAGCCAGCAAAGCCTGGCGATACGTACTCGGTTATGCGCTTAAGTATACCAGTGTGGTGTACGTAAAACGCCCATTCTTAGTTGATAGATATCGTAGATATGACCAACGCGCTACTCTACACCAGGCTCTGCTGCGTCAGACTCTGCGCGCAGCTCTGCGCGCAGCTCTGCCTCAGGAGCAAGTTTCTGCTCGTCATCAGATGTTTCGTCCATGGCGGCTGCCTGATCAGGGACAGATGTGCCTTCCTGCGCGGGGGCGGGTGCGTCATTGTGCTCATCAGCAGATACATCATCTAAAGAGGCAACCATGCCGACAAGACCCTCTACAATGGCATCGATGCCTGGCTCGGGATTGCCGCCACCGGTGTAGGCCCACTGTAAAATCCAAGCAGCACTAGAAAGTGCGCCGGCGACCAACGCATCATCGGGGCAGTCCAAGCTAACATCAAAGGTGCGGGTGTCCACGCTGGTAATAGGTATGGTACGACCCGCAGAAACAGCTCCGCCCAAACCAGTGCGCGCAATAAGTTCTACCGAAACATGCTCAAACAGATGGGCAATCTCGGTAGCAGGCAAAGCGTCCTTAAAGGTTTTTCCTGTATCGCCAAAGCAGGCATGCTCACATATTTGGGGCATGAGATTGTAAACACGCGTGGTGCCCTCAAGATCCTCGTTTGTAAACAGGGGAGCTTCTTCATCAATATGAATGCGTGCGGTTAGGTAGCGGGGTCCAACGGTTAGTTTTTGAATTTCGATTATTTGGCCCATCAAACAAAAGCCTCCCTGTGCTTGTTATGCTTAGAGAAAACGGTAGCTCACCGTTCTAACACCCCAGCCCTCAGTGGAGTTGGCACCCAATGCGCGCCACACGCCACCAGCTAGATCAAGATCACGCCCATAGGGAGCAAATCCACCGGTATCAGTAACGGTTGCTGTAACGGTAGTCCCATTGTAGTAAATTTCTACCTTTTTGCCGATAAGATGGCGTGATGAGATGGGGACGGCCACCGTCATGCTGGTCTCGGTCAGAGGTATACCAGAAGCAGTTGCAGTACCACCGGTATTGTCGGCAATGGTATAGGCCGAAGCACGACCACTTTTCCAGCCTTGATCTTGGTTAATAACCACAACACCGTCCTGGATTACCGCACCGGGCTTAATGTTGGTCTCGGTAGGGCCAAGTTTGTGAACCTGATAGGTCAGGTGTTGGTGGGTGTCCAAAAGCGCTTGTACCGAAGATTCATTACCGGAGCCATTGGCTTTAGCCGTATGGAAACCATTGCTTGAAGTAACCTCAGAGGTGGTGTCACCCACACCAATTGCTTGAACATCCTCAGCAAGGGCTGGCAGGCTATCAAGCTGCATAAAAGCAAGCGTGACACCCACACCAAGTAACCACATTCGTACCTTGTTGGAACTACTAAACAAACTACATCCTTTATCCGTCGCAACAGCAATACCAAGCACGCGCTGCCGCGATATTTGAGGCGTTGTTTAATTAGAGTTGATTTGTGCCTCGCCGACAAGAGCTTGGGAAACCTACTTTTGTGTTTACCCCTGCTCTGCCGAACCGTATTTGTATGTGCGTAAAAATTTTACCCGCTCATACTACCAATATGATGTGGAAACTGTTTGAAGGAACGTATACCTGCACAAATACCGTTCACCATCTAGCGAACGGTATGAGATTTTCCGTCAAGAGCATCTGTGGTGGCTAAGGCGGCAGCATCGTCGGTGGAGGTAGGTTTGGGAGCACTCACACGCACCTTTGCAATGCGCCGGCCACGCACGGAAACCACCTTAAACGTCCATCCATCTACCACGAACTTCTCGCCAGCATTGGGAAGAGAGTCCGCCTGGTCCAGCACAAAGCCCGCTATGGTTTCGTACTCGCCTGAGTCCGCCAAAGGCCAGCCAAGCTCTATGGCATCATCTATGGAATAGCGGCCATCTACCAGCCATTCTGTATCCGAAAGCTGGGTGAGGTACCGGTTGTCTGGGTCAAACTCATCCTCAATCTCGCCCACAACTTCCTCCACGATGTCCTCTATCGTAACCACGCCGGCAGTTCCGCCATACTCGTCCACCACGATGACCATCTGCGCATGATCGGCACGCATCTGAGAAAGCAGCGGAATGATGTCCTTGGTGTCGGGTACAAAATCCGCCTTGCGGACGTACTGAGAGACGGAGCGCTCGATTTTCTCGCCAGCCAAAACCGACTCGATCAGATCCTTGATGTGAGCAATGCCAATAATGTGGTCAACTTCCTCATGGTACACGGGAATGCGCGAGAAGCCCGTGGTGCGCATGATGTCCAACACGGCCTCGCAAGACAGACAGTCCTCCACAGCAGTCATGTCCACACGCGGAACCATGACCTCACGAGCAATAGTATCTCCCAAGCCAATGACCTCGTGGATCATAGACTTTTCTTCTTCGGACAACTCATCTGTGTCCGTTACCAGATATCTGATCTCATCCTCGGAGACCATTTGGCGGTCAGACGTTGCCTTAAGATGCAGCACGCGCGCCACGCCATCTGCACTGGCAGAGGTAAGCCATACCAAAGGACGAGCAATGGTTGAAAAAGCCATAAGCGGACCGGCCACAGCCTCTGCAATGCGCTCCGCGTCACTGAGGGCTATGCGTTTGGGCGTGAGCTCGCCTATTACGATGGAAAAATACGAGATAAGCAGGGTAATGATGACCGGTGCTGCCACCTGAGCTGCGGACGCCGCAAGGCCCAAAGAGATCATCCAAGCTGCAAAGGGTGCCGATAGGCTGGTTGCCGCAAAGGCAGATGACGCAAAGCCTACCAAGGTAATGGCCACTTGAATTGCCGCTAAAAATGAATCCGGATTTTCAACCGCTTGGGCTGCAACAGCCGCACGGGCATCCCCTTCCGATGCTTCATGCTCAAGCAGCGTACGCTTTGCTGTAGACAAAGCCATTTCTGCCATAGAAAAGTATCCGTTTACTAAGGTGAGAAGTACGGTAACAACAATTGATATAACTATGTCCATGCGAGAAATCGCATCCTCCAAAAACGTTGGCGCTCCTACGCCAGCAAACAACATACGAGTAGTTTACCAGCTTTACCTGCATCGTTGTATGCACGCACTTGTCACACAAAAATGGCTGTAAAAAAGGCTGCACTCGCCTCCACAAGTGCAGCCCTATATACCCAGTTCAAAAGGCATTCTTACCAGTCATGTTTATGAGCCGTGAACTGATGTCTTTTGCTGGTACGCCTACTTTGTACCCGCTGCGCGCTTGGCAGCATACTCATCTGCCAGACGCTGCTGAACGTCATGAGGCACTTGCTCGTAGCCAGATATCTCAAGGCTAAACTCGCCGGTGCCACGAGAAAGCGAACGAAGTCTTGTTGCATAATCTGCAACTTCTGCCAGGGGAACTGTAGCGCTAATGCAGGTCAAGCCCTTATCGGTAACTTCCATGCCCTCAACGCGGCCACGGCTTGCAGAGATATCTCCCATGATGGATCCGGCGTAGCTCTCTGGAATGGAGACCTCCATGTGAGCCATAGGTTCAAGCAATACCGGCTCTGCTTGTTCAACCGCCTTGTTAAAGGCAAGGCGCGCCGCCGTCTTAAAGGCCATTTCATTAGAGTCTACCGGGTGATACGAGCCTTCATATACCGCAACCTTGACATCAATCATGGGATAGCCGGCTAAAACGCCTTCCTTCATGGTCTCTTGAACGCCCTTATCGATAGCGGGAATGAAGCCGCGGGGAATGTGGCCACCCACGACCTCATCCACAAACTCATAGCCAACCATGGGGTTGGGCTCTACACGCAGCCAACAATCACCATATTGTCCTGCTCCACCCGTTTGCTTTTTGTGACGGCCTTGGGCAGAGGCGGTGCGACGGATGGTCTCGCGATACGGAATGCGCAGAGCGGTGGTGTGAGCGGTAATGCCTGTACGCTCCTCTAAGCGCTCCAGCAAAACGGAAACCTGCGCCTCACCAATGGCGGAGATGATGGTTTGACCGGTTTCTTCGTCATGAAAAACACTCATGGTTGGATCTGCATCGCAGCTCTTCTCCAAGAACGTGAACAGTTTGTCTTCTGTGCCACGCTTATCGGGCTCGATGGCAATTCGGTACAGCGAGTTGGGGAAGCGGAAGGCAGCAGCCTCTACCTTGCCTGTTACGGAAAGGGTGTCTCCCGTCATGGCGTCCAACTTGGGGACAACCACAATATCACCCGCAGCCGCAACGTCAACATCTGCGGTTGCATGACCGCACATCATATAGAGGTGAGTAAGGCGCTCAGTCTTGCGGGTGCGCGCATTGATAAGCTCTGTGCCAGCCTTAACCGTGCCCGCCAGCACCTTAATAAAGGACAGACGGCCAGACTGCGTGTCATTCAAAGATTTGAACACAAAAACAGCAGGACGATCATCACCAGGATCAATGTTGAGTGCCGTACCATTAACAAGCGGCACGGGGCCGTAGTCTTGTGGCGTGGGGAAGTATTCCACCACATTGTTCATGAAGGAAATAATGCCTTCTTCGTGCACACAAGAACCTGCAAACACGGGCACAAAAATGCGCTTAACGATGGCCTGATGGAGCAAACTTTCCAGCTCATCTTGACTGAGTTGACCGCCATCTAAATATTTAAGCATGAGCTCGTCATCTGCCTCTACAACCAGATCACAGAGTGAATCATGGGCAGCTTGAGCCATGCCTGCATATGCTTCTGGAATGGGCTGCTCAACCGGTTTGCCATCAACCAGCTTACGAGCAACCATATGGATAACGTCAATAACACCCTCAAAGGTATCGCCAGAGCCCCAGGGCAGCGTTACGGCGCCCAAGCGATTACCAAAGTGCTCTTGCAGATCGAGCAGAACATCATAGAAGTCCTTCTCGGTCTTATCAAAACGGTTGACAAAAATTGCACGCGACAAAGACAGATCTTCTGCTGCATACCACAGACGCGTGGTAGTGGTTTGTGCGCCCTCAGTGGCGTCTACCATAAAGAGAGCAGTTTCACAGGCGCTCATTGCGGCGTAGGCATCACCGATAAAATCGGGATAGCAGGGGGCGTCCAACACGTTGATACGGGTGTTTTGCCAGATAATGGGCGCAATAGATGTGGAGATAGAGAAGGAACGACGCTCTTCTTGCTCATCATAATCTAGCGTGGGCTTAGTTCCCGCATGGCCACCCAGCCTTGATGTTTTGCCTGAGAGATGCAACATGGCTTCGGCCAGCATGGTTTTGCCCACGCCGCCTTGTCCTACCAAAACCACATTCCTAACTTTGTCTAGCTGTGACATGATAGCCTCCTCGCACGAGTATGCTCGAGCCTTACGGTCGCAGCACAGCCAGGAGGTGGACCCGCATGACTGTGTGGCGAGCCTCTTTGCTTAACTTTACACGCAAATGTGCGGCTGGAAAGTAAGTATCGGGAGACGGACTTTTTAAGACTGTGACAGGTAGATCCCAACAAAGCGGGGTATTATCAACGTAGCTGTTGCTTACTGTATTTGATCGCTGATCTGGATTACTGCGCTGGAGGATGCATGGGATACCGCACTTACACCTGTCCTATTGCTCGCCAATGTGGCGGCTGTGAGTGGCTTAGTGTGCCCTACCCCATTCAGCTGCGACGCAAACAAGAGGCAATGGTTAGCCTGTTTGAAGACCTTGCCAAGGCAGATGGCTGCGAGGTTTTGCCCATTGTTGGTATGGACGAGCCTCGTTTTTATCGCTATAAAGCTGCAACGCCCTTTGCTCCTGGTACGCGAGGGTGTATTCGCAGCGGCTTTTTTGCGCAGGGATCACACCGCATTGTACCCTGTGCAGAATGCCTGGTAGAAGAGGCAAGTCTGCGCCCCATTCTTAATAGCGTTGCTCGCGTGGCAGAACGCGTAGGCGTGAGCGCCTACCAAGAGGACAAGGGCAAGGGACTTTTGCGCCACGCCATTGTGAGAAAAGCCATGGTGGGTGGGGAGATTTTGCTCACCATTGTTACTAACGGCAACCATATTCCTCAACGGCTGCGCTTTGTGGATGAACTCCTCTCCGCGCACCCCGAGATTACCAGCATTGTTCAAAACGTAAACACCCGACGCACCAATGCTATGCTGGGCAATCACAATGATGTCTTATATGGCACAGGCGTCATTCACGATAGTTTGCTCGGCTGTAGGTTTGAGCTTGGAGCTACCTCGTTTTATCAGACCAATCCCCAACAAACCGAGAAGCTCTACTCTCTTGCGCTGGAAGCTGCACAGCTAAAGCCTGGCACGCACTTGCTGGATGCCTACTGCGGTACAGGCACCATTGGCTTATGCGCAGCTCATAGCTGCAAAAATATAAAACTGGTTGGTGTGGAGCGCGGTCAGGAAGCTGTGGTGAACGCCAAGCGCAACGCTCGCGCCAATGGCCTAGAGAATACCGCACGCTTTATCAGAGCCGATGCAACAGAATATCTTTCTAGTAAACAGAGCGATAAAACCTACGATGTTATTATGCTTGATCCACCGCGCGCCGGATCCACTCCTGAGTTTTTATCGGCCGCCAGCGACTGCCATCCTGAAAGAATTGTCTATATTTCTTGCAATCCACAAACACAAGTTCGTGACCTGTGGTTTTTGCATCAAAAGGGCTGGAAGCTAGCGTCTGTTACCCCCGTGGATATGTTTCCACATACCAAGCACGTTGAGACTGTCGTATTGATGTCAAAGGCTTAATAGGTGGGTGCATTTTTGCCCTTGTGTAGCAAGGCTTAGCGAGGGCTATCGTTAAAAGGTTTAATGCGAAGCGGCTTTAAGCTGGGCTTTCGCGGCTTTTGAGCGTGATTTGGCTGTATGAGGGAAGATGTCAACGCTCTGGGGTCGAGTGCACAGGATGTTAACGTTAAAAGGTGCACCCACTTTGCACCCACCTTGTGAAGTGGAGTTATGTGATTATGAAACAAAAAACAAGGTAAAATTTAATTTGAAGTTATCTTATCTTGTTTTTACATTGTTTAGTCGTTTTATATCTTGTGGGCAAATACTTCTGGCATATTCAAAATCATATTTTGAGCTTCGTTTCTGACACTAATATTAGGGCACTCTAAAAGAGTTCTTTTTAGTTTACACTGACCATTTTCCGCATTTATTAAATATTCTTTGTGGCGCTTGAGATAAGTTGCTGTTTCGCGACTAAATCCGATTCTCTGCAGCATAATAGTTTCAGCGTTAGTTGTTCCATACTCAACATATTCGTACCAGCCGTTAGAGAAAGAAGTTACTTTATGTATTCTTTTATATTCATTAGAAAACTTTAAGAAGTAGTTCGATAGACGAAAAAGTATAATATTATCGATTACTTCAAGGGTGTCAGCAAAAAGAATATTGCGAAATTCTATCGTATCTTGGTATGTAACTATTTGAGTTTTACTAATCCAAAAGTTATCTGGGTGCTCTCGATGATAATCAATGCCTTCATTTATGATATTGTTTAGTCCTAATCCAGAAATCCACTGCATTAGGAGAACGCCATACCAGCTTAATTTTTTATGCTGTCCGTTAGTTACTTTTCCTAATGTAGAAAATTCATATTGTTCCCACTTAAAGATAGTACATAATTTTTCAAGGAACTCCATTATATCAGTGTAATGAAAGTGACCATCACTTCGTTGTGGATATTGTAGACCATCTATTATTGCTTTAGAAAGAGCAGCTGTCTGATCAGAAGAAATATTAATATCGTCATCTGGTACAAAACCATTTTCGTTCAGTTTAGATTTTATATTTTTTTCGTCTGTAGGAGTTAATAAGTCGGAAAATGACTGACGCACGAAACTATTGTTATTTGTAACGATGTCTTTTGCTAGAATCAGACCAAACTTTCTAGTTAGCTCATATGACTCTTCACTTTGATTATTCTTTCTTTTTTCGATTACAACGCTTCCAGATTTAAGCGTATTAACGATATATTTTCTTTCTGGTTTTGTAAGAACACCAGCCCCAGCTTCTATTGATAACAATTGTGTCGGAACGTCAGTTTTTAACATATCTACGTATTCCGATGATTCGCTTTTGTCGTCGGATTCTGTAACAAATATGACGTTGCCATAAAGATTATATTCAATTCTTCCTACTCGGCCTATAAGATTTTTAAAGTCTACAGGTGTCATTTTACGAGTAAATACTTTTTTAGTAGTTATGAATAGGTTATCAGCTGGAAGATTTACGCCTTCGAGAAGTGTACTGGTACAGAATAGGGTCGTAATTTTACCAGCACGAAATAGATCTTCAATTCTCATACGAATTGAAGAAGGCAAATAGCCAATATGATAGGCAATACCTTTTTTGATGATGTCAGCTAGATAATAATCTTTGTGTACTGATGTAGCAATGTCATTAGATAAAGCATTGAGATCTTTATCGTTTAAGTCATTTAATCTATCAGCAAAATTTTTAGCAGTATTAACAGCTTTACTTTTAGAGTTGAAATAAACGATAGTTTGATGATGATTAGGAATATCACTGGATCGATTTTGGGATTCAACTATTTGTAGGAAATCTGCAAGTTGTATATTTCCTGATTTGACATCCGCCACTTCGATAAGATTCTTGGAATGCTGGTTATAAACAGACATTTTCTTGTTTTTAAGATCAAGCAAAAACTTAATCTGAGTTACAGGAGAAAATGATGTTTTTAATGCCGATACATCTCCTTCACTTATATCGGTTAAAAGGCGTAAATATACTTCTGGATTAGGTATATTAGGGGATGCAAAGATAAACTTTGGTGGGCATTTACGTTTCCTAAGCATATCGACTACTTTATAATAAAAAGGAGCTCTGCCATTTTTAGCAGAAAGCTTATGTGCTTCGTCTATAAATAGATAATCAATTTTAAGGTTTGGATGAGCGATGAGCATATATAAGAGACGCTCAGGCGTTAATACATAAACAAAATCATGTTTTCCTTCTAAGGCAATATCTGTGGAGGCAGTTATTACTTTATAGTTTTTCTTACTTAACAGATCATTCAAATCTTCTCGTATTATTTTTTGAGACACCTCGTTAATTAATGCCTTAGTTGGCACAATGATGGCAAAATTTTGATGTTTTTCGTTAGTTATCTGTTCCTTTATAAACATTCTCATCAGAAATGACTTACCCATGGATGTCGGCGCGGAATAGCTAAAATATTTATCATTAAGATGGTCATAAGCTTGTTTTTGAGCAGAGAAAAAGTGCATATTTTCTTGGGAAGGAATGCGTAGATACGACTTTTTGTATTCTTGGAATAGTCTACTTAGAATAAAAGGATCCTCAAAATCAGTGTTCAAAATGCTAATGCCACGTGTATTGTCAGTATTTGAAAATACTGAGCCACCAAACGCTTTAATGTTTTTATTATCAGGAAATAAGAAATTTAGCAGCACGATAATCTCTTGTGCCCACATTTTATGTTCTTCATATTTTGTTGCATGATTTGATTTTGAGAGTAAATCAGCAAATCGTAAAAGGTCATGTAGTTCGGTGCTATTTAGTGAGTTGTTATCAATGGGCATACTTAGCGTTTTTTGTGCGTAAGAAAGCAATGCTTTTTCATATAACTTATTTAGATATTCGTTTTCACTAATTGAATTAAATATTGCTTCACCTAATTTAACTTTATCATCGCTCATAATAACACCTCACTTACATTAGCAAATCTTCTATTATTTCTTTTTTATCTTTTTCAGCATCGTTAAATGGGACGATATAAAAGTAAAAGGAGTGTGTGCCAAGATTAAATTGCTTTATTTTATTTGCAATGTAAGATGCATGCTGTTTAATATCGGTTTGCATTTTTGCGTCCATAGCTTTAAGAAAATCCAAATTAGATCTGCTTTGAGGATTTAATCCCAAGGAATACCCAAGAAATACGCCATATGCTATGTCGTTAGCCATCTTAGTATTGGCTGATGGAACCATGATATCCTTTATTTTTTCCGCAGTTTCAGCATCAAATGACTCTTCAAAAATGTTGCTATCTATAAGTATAGAATCAACTCTTTTTATATCATGCTCTACCTTGTTGATAGTAGTAAAAGCATTGTCAATAGCAGAACGTATGTCCCCAGTAATGTCAGAAGAACCGAATACTGTTTGATAACAAGGGAATGGTGTGTTTTCTAGTGTTAGTAGGTGTACTGCATCACTTGATTTGCCAAACGAAGTAGAAGAAGCGTTCAGCTCTACTTTACTGAATAACTTTGGTGCTCCGAGGATATCTTCCAAAAAAGCATAGAGTAAAATTTCTCCTAGCTCATTTCCTGTTCCTCTAACATCAGCAGCTCCGTTTTTCTTCATTACCCTTAGAGCCTGTATTCCAATTGAGCGTGGGTTGGATGATTGGCTTAATTTTTCTACTTGTGCTCTAGAAAATACATATTCGCTTACAATATTTATTAGATAGTTGCTTAAACTTGCAAAATTAAACAGATTGCTACTTACATTAAGGTGAAAGAGGCGAAGCTGTTCCGGATTTACAAGTCCTAAGCTTTCGCTATGTTTTACTTCAGTAAATATAGAGCTAAGGTTATTCCCTTGATTTGAGAAGTTGAGAATTGGACTCATCTTGCGCCTCCTTTCATCTTAATTCGAACGATAACTATTCAAATTTTCCATCAGTATCAAATATATGAACTAGTTCTTCATCGGTCATAGCTTTAGATACTTTGTCACGTACAGAACTCATGGACATATCAAGCCTCTTAAAACGCGTTTTACCTGCTGCATCTTTACTTTTTCGAATTAGCTCTATTCTGCCAACTCCTGGATTTTGTCTAGCGTATTCAGCGAAACCTTTGGCTTTACCAAGGTTGTCATTAAAAGCGGGGTTATGAGGTTCTAGCACATCAATGATGAATTCACCAGTCATAACAGGGTCTTTACGAATAATAATAAAGTCAGGATATGTTGGTTTTATTTCGCCATCTTGTTCGTATGGAATACATAAAGACCAAGAGCTTCTGGAAGGATTTCTTAACCAACATACAAAGTCATCACGCTTTGACTCTTCCTCTAAAACTCCCATTTCCCAGTCATTCAGTTTAATTTTGGCAAATCCTTCGTCATTTACAAAAAGGTGATCATAATAAACTTTGCCGTTAGCATCATCTGGAACTGTAATAGTTTCGGGAAGTCTTAGATTGTGCTTACTGATAATATCGCCATCAGACACAATCCTATCGTATTGTTTTCTATAAGATTCAGTTAATTTCACCATATACCTGCGATATTTATCATTTAGGGCATGATATTTCTCTTTTGCATAGTTATTTAGCTTTTCAATGCTTTCAGTATCCGCTGCAAAAAGAATGACATTGATTTTAAGCTCAGGTAGTCTATCAAAATCAAGGTATTTGTTAAGGTAGGCATTACCTATGCCTTCGGAGCCAAGACGTGTCTCTGCAACTCTAAATTGTCTATCAATATCTGCATCGGTTGTGAAGAAAGAGGTTTCATCTTGGCTTGTTTTAATACTTGTTCCAAACACATCAAATACTTTAGTCGCAAGCTTAAATTCTTTCGCTTTTTGCACAAGTTCATCATATGTTCCTTGTGCCTTAAGTTCTTCAACATGATTTGAAATAAGCTGGACAATGTCAGACTGCACACCTGACAAAGCAGCAGAATCTATATTTGCTTGTGTCAAAAGACGAACGAGTGCAAACATAGATTTAAGGTAGTCATTAATACGTATTCTTCTTACATCATATGTAAGAAGTCCTGAATCATTAATTGCTTTTACAATTTTTTCTCGATCAAGATCAAAGAATTTTGCCTCTATTGGATCCTTATCACTCATATCATCGCTTGACTTGTTCCAAGTTACCCATGTGGTTGCTACTTTAGAGTCATTTACATATGTAGCATCTGTTTCTGCAGAAGAATCATTTCTGTTTGCAGATATATTATCTATGTGCTTTAGATTGTCCATTATAGACATGGCTGTAGGCTGTAATTTTTCAGGCACATCTTGTGTTTGGACATCTGGGGTCGTTTGAAGCTCATTCATATTTTCTTGTGCATGGGCAGCTAAATTAGATGGTGTATTAGATGGTATGTGCGCAACAAATGCATCTAATATACCTTGTCCCGAAGTCTGTTTTGAAACCGAAGGAGATGATTTTCTTGGGTGGACTGTTAGTGTAACTAGTCTTTTGTTTTCAATTGGTTCCCCATATATATCAGTGGGAATACTTCCACCTTCATCCGATTGCAATGCACTAATAACATCTTCCACGGTATCTTTTTCAAAGAATGGTAAAAATAAGTGTACATCATTTAAGGTATCGTCTACCTGCACATGCATTTGCATAGGTGTTCTTACCATACGTCCTAAAAGCTGTGCAATATATGTTGCATCTTTAGCGTGCCTAAAGCTCATCATAGTTTCAGCTCTAGGGCAATCCCATCCAGTTGAAAGGTTTTCTTTGAAAAATACAACCTTAATTTTCTTATTATCTTGGATTCTGGATGGCTCTTCGTAAGGAACGGATAGGCCTGCTATGGTAATCGTTGAATCCGTATCTCCAAAAGTGTGGACAACTTCGCCTTCGGCAAATTTAATACCCGTACGCTCCTCTATCTTATGAAGACAGTCATCCAAATCTGTAGCAGATTTTTGAGAGGCACTACCGTTTTCTACTTGAACTACAAAAATAGGGTTTATATACGCATAATGCTGCTCATAACAGTATTGTGACCAGTGATCCCACTTGTTTTTCCAATCATCAGCAGCTGCTTGTAAAACGGCCATTGCTTTATTAACAGAGGATTCTTCAGAGTACGAAATAACAATACGATCTTTTAGAAGACCCGAAGCTCTAACTTCATCAGGAGATACAACAACTTTTTGTATGGTGGATGAAGTTTCCTCAACTAGTTTATTAAAGCGTTCTGATGTTGCTGACATGCCAATAACAACGGGCATAGGTACAAGATTGTCATCTTCGCTACCTTTTATAAACTTTTGCATAATTGTTGTAGCTTTAGCAGCCGCTTTATCTTTCATTCCGCGATGTGCTTCGTCAATGATAAAGTACAGGCGATCAGATTTTTCATAAACGGTATTACCTAATGTTTCCCAAATGTTGTAGGTACGATTGTCTCCCGTTTTGGTAAGATTCTTATCCTTACCAATTTTTTGAGTGTTTAAGAAATAAATATGTCCGTCCTCTAAGAACTCTTTATCAAAGTTTTCATCAGTAATAGTGACACATTGACCAAGTCTTATTTTATCTGCTTTAGTGTCAATCTTTAATTTCGATTGTTCGTTAAGCTCAGGGGAATCAGATAACCAAACAAAGATTGCATCAGGCTGTTCAGGATAGCTTTCATCACCAAACAAAATGTTTTCAATAAACGCAGTCATAATAATTGTTTTACCTGCACCTGTTGGGGCAGTAAAAGAAATTACTTGCGGTGTATGTGTTCTTTGATATGCACCTAGTGCTTCTGCCGTTTTCATACGGAGATTCCTGAGTGCTATTTCCTGGAATGGGAATAATGATACTTTCATGCTTTACCTCCCCGTATTAATACGAAAGTTATCCAAATAATCGCGGTATAGTTGATAGGATTTTTTGATTGAAAGATGAGAAATCATTTCACGATAACCGCTTGTAGAATCAGTGACGATAAAAACTTGTTTTATTCTATCCTCATCATTAACTTTTGTCATAAACTCTGGGAAAGCATGCTCGTCAATCAGCACTGCAAAAGCGTTTTCTGGCAAAATCAGCATAGAAGGCAACGATTCTTCTTCAATCTTAGGGCATAAGCCAACACAACCTGTTTTCATCCAAAGAACAGGCAAGAGTTCTTTGAACTGTCTACCAAGTGCAACAGCGTTCTTATCTAGGAAGCCAAGCTTGAAAAATGCAGCATTCGCTTTGAAACCATCTGCCATTGCTCGTTCACTATCAAGATACGTGCCTTTAAGTGGATTACCATTTATATCTTCGCCTTTAATTGAGCAAACAGTACGTGGCCATGTTACATAATGAGCAATACCAAGCCGTTCCCATTCTGGATCTCCAGGCTTGAAACCGTCTTTTTTGAGCTTTTTGGCTTCTTCATCTGAAACTTCATTATTGGTGACCATAATACAACGTCGGTGTCCGCCATCTTCAGCATTGAGTAGATTTACAGCGTGAAGCGTTGTGCCAGAACCTGCAAAAAAGTCGAGGATGATGGCAGATTTATTTTCTTGTACAAAATAATTTAAACAGTCTTTTACTGCATAGAGTGATTTAGGGAATGTAAATTTATCATCGATAAATTTACGCAATAAAACAGATCCATATTGTGATGCATCATGAGATGGATTATTCCATTGAGTTGATGGTGTGATTTCTCTCCCTTCAGGGTAATGAGCAATGATACATCCTTGTTGATCTCTACCTTCAACAACAATTTTTCCATTATCGATATCACTAATAACGCCACTAAGTAAATAAGAAAATGAGTATTTATTGTTTTTAATATTTACTTTAAAATATCCTTTTTCTAATAATGCGTTAGCTGATTCAGAAGACAAACGCCATATGCCTTCACTTTTATCTTTATTAAATGGTAGAACAGCAATACAATTATCTATTGTTGGTATTGATTCAATTCCTTCATCTTTATTTAAAGAACTCCCAATTTTTACAACTCTATGTGTAGTTTTATTTACATATATTGGATAAAACAAGTTTGGTCGTTGTGAACGTTTCCAGCTACTCCTATTAAAGCTTCTCCATGGAATGTTTGCACTTCCTGCAACCTTGTCCTTGTGGATAGAGCTTTTTCCAAATCTTAAAAAATAAATAAATAAATTCATTGATTCTAGAAAATTCATCTTTCCTATTTGTTCCTCCATGATGAATTTCACTACTCACCATCTGCATTCTTGCATCAGGGAACAGTTCTTCCAACAGGCATCCCAAATGCAAATACTCTTTTTCATCAATTGTCACAATCAACACAGAGTCAGCTGGATTAAGTAGCTTTTTAGCCAGTTTCAGACGTTTTTCCATCATAGACAGCCATTTGCTATGACGGTACGCATCGGAAGAATCCACATAATCGTTGTTATATTTCCAGTCCTTTGCTCCCGTGTTATAAGGTGGGTCGATATATATACAATCCACTTTACTGGCATAAAGGTATTCTAAAAGCTGAAGTGCGTGGTAGTTGTCTGCTTCAATGAGCGTATGCCAAAGGCTGCTATCTGGTGCGTTTTCGATACTATCAATCGGCTTTAAGTAAGGGTAAATTGCCTCACCAAATTCGGCAATAGATACAAGAGAATCAAGGGAAAACTCTGTAGTCTCTTTGGTCTGAGTGTTCGCACAAGTTGCTTGATCATCGTTTATAGCCTTAACAACATATACGTCATTAATCTTTTTATCTTTAAGAGCTACTTTGCTGCCAACATGAACTGGAACATCATAGAGTGCGGTACATTCAGGCACGTGGTCTTCAAAAACCAGACCGAATTTTTTCTGCTTAGACAGCTTATCAACTTCAGCTTTAATGCGCTCTCGCAGCTCAAGATCATCTATTTGATTGATTAAATCGTTAATTGCAGCCATTGTTATCCCTCACTTTTGCCTCATTGCTTTGAGCGAGGCTTTCTATACAATCTAATTTTACTTCTTCATGGTCTTTTTCGCTCTCATCATCGCAAGCACCACCTGATCTAATCCACTCATCGACTTCAGATAGCTTAAATTTCCATAATCTTCCAACCTTATAAGCAGGCATTTCTCGTTTGTTTATCCACTGTAGGATCGTTTCGCGTCCGACTCCTAAATAAGCTTGAACATCTTTTAGGTTTGTCCACTTTTCTATTTTGTTATTCATTAAAAGCCTCCGTTGTTATGATGGAAAAGAAATTCTTAAGCGTATATCGAATATGTTTCTATTTGGAAAGCAGTTGTTACCATTGGAATCAACCATTTCAAAACGACAACAAAAATCTCCTTCAGATCCTCGAGTCTCCATTTCTATCTCTCTTGTAAAATTTTGTTGTGGCTCAATATTCGGAATATTTATTTCACATTCTGTCCTTGGAATAGGGCAGGATGTTTTTTCTTTTATAAAAACTAATTTCCGGTTTAGCCACGTTACTGAACCAGTATTTTGAATATCGAATTTAACTTTTATTATCTCGTATGTGTTTGCTTCTATCCAATTTATATTTGAATAATCATTAACTGCATCACCAGGGTATAGAGGCATGTATTTACTAAAATCAGATTCCTCTTGATCATTGGCTATTCTTTGGTATTCATTCCACACAATATTTTCTACTTCGCTGCCATCGCTAGTAAAAATTAGCTCATATTGACGAGCAATAGCTTGGGCTAAAAAGTCTTTATCGAGTTTTATCGAGCTTGGGAAACCAAAGGCTGAAGCTACGTCTTGAATTTTATCGTCTTGCATGTGGCTGGATAGAAATGTAGTAACTTCCTTAATAGGAAAAGGGCTGACAACAGAACGTTTCATATCAATAGTGAGGGGCCTAATTCCCTTAAAAATTTTTATTTCATAATCACGCGGTGTTTGTGTGTTTTTAGGAAAAAACTTACTCCCCATGGCATTGAATAAGCTAGCTATAAAGACACCTTGATTATTGATTTTAGGTTTACAACTTTTCTGAACAGGTTCACTGCAGGATGAAAATTCCATGCTAAAAATCCTCCACCTTAAAAGTCCATTTTTTGTCCAATAAGTCCATTTTGAACCGAGTGTAAGTCCAATTTTTTCAGGTTATCTTCTAATCAAGCAGATAGAAAGAGGCAAAAAATGAGTGACTTATTAATAACTATTATAAGAACAAAACGTATGAAATTCAACGAAAACATGCGTAAAAAGTTATTAACTCACTCAAATTCACTCTACTGCAAAACAGAAAGTGAGGTGATGAAAATGCAAAAGAATACTAAGCAGACCTCGAAGCGAGTAGCTTCCAAGGCTAGCAAAGTGATGCGTGATGGACGCTATAGCAAGACATCTAAGTCTGTAGCTGGCAGTGCTCTCGCACAAACAAAGAAAAGTGGAAAGTAACCACTCTAAAAAATCTAAGTAATTGCAGATCTGATTATTCAATCAGAATGCACCAGCCGAGGCATCAGCCTCAACCTCTATGCGGAAATATCCCTTAGCTAAGGATTATTCGGAGTCCGCATAGAACAACTAAATAAGTACAGCGGTCTTACCGAATAAGGCAGCTGCAAGTCAAGATGAAGGAATTCTTCATTCTAGCTTGTGGTGTTTTGTCATGCCTTATTTGAGCTGAATTCAAGAAATTCCTTCATCGGAAATCAGATGGAGGATTTTTTATGAGAATTCAATTACGTTGTGACAAGCATTTTACAACATTCGACCTCAAGCTTAATGAGGTTAAAGGCTGGCTTAATATCGACCTTCTTCCCGATGAAAGCGAAGAAGAGTTTGAGAAAAGAGCACAAGAAAAAGTAGATGCTGAGTTTAACCGTCCCGAGTATAACTCTCTGCATAAATATGAGAGACATAAAGGCTTTACTAGACCTTACAGCGGTGAAGACGGTGAGGAAACTGATGATTATGAGTCTTGCATGAGTGATGTTAGAGACTCTGGCATCTTTTTCAAAACAGTAAATCAGATTAAAGCTTCAGAAGAATATAGGGCAGTTGAATCGTTTGTTTACTCGATTTTAAAGCCGGATGTGGCTGATCTTTTTATGGCTGTCCGTATTAGGAATATGGCGATTAACGAAAAGGCTGCATCCATGCTTAGCCGTGATGCTTTTGAAACGGAGGCTGATTATAAAAAAGCCGTGGATCGCTTGGCTAACAACATTACACAGAAACTTAAGCGAGCTGAGAAAAAGTTAGTAAAGAATTTCAAAAAAGCGTCAGATTTTGGCATCCGCCGTGGCTACTTCATAGGAGGAACTAACTCCTCCAATAATTCGAAGGAGGTCATGTAGATGACAATCAAGAAAAGAATTGAACAGTTAGAGCTGATGGCCAAGATCCAAAATCAGCAAATCAAAGAACTTCAATATTCAGTTAGCGAGCTATCGCAGACATTAAAGGGAGGTGTTCACCATGCAAGCAATGATTCCAATGAATAATTACGGCATTATGGCTGACAAGAACAACACCGCCAGAGTAGACAGCCGATTTATCGCACAGTTCTTTGAAAAAAGGCATTCTCATGTGATTCGTGATATCCAAGCAATAACTGAACCCAAATCTGGGCTCAGTGAAGAATTTACTGAACTCAACTTTGAGCTCAGTAGTTATAAGGATTCAACAGGCAGAAAGCTTCCGTGTTACTTGCTAACCAGAGATGGATTCACCATTTTAGCAATGGGCTATACAGGCCCTAAAGCAATGAAGTTCAAGGAACTCTATATTAAGCAGTTCAATAAGATGGAAGATTTCATAACAACCCTTGTGTCTGCAAGAGAGATGTTTCCGGTTCTTACAGAAAATATAAGTCTTGTTTATGACCACCCGAAAGCTTATCACTACAGCAATGAGTGCGACATGATCAACCGTCTTGTTTTAGGGATGCCCGCAAAACAAGTAAGAGAAACAAACGGCCTTGAGAAAGGGCAAAGCATACGTCCTTATCTCACATCAGGGCAAATGTATCTAATTGATCGTTTGCAGAAAATTGATGCAGGTCTTCTTATCTCAACACCAGATTTCCAAGCTAGAAAACGCCAGCTTGAATGGTATTTAACCAAGATAGATAAGGAGGCTAAAGATGAGTAAGACTTATAAAAACATTTAGAAACAACACCGAATTTTAGGCCTATCGTCTACATTTGTGCTCCCTACCGTGGAGATAAAGAAAGAAACGTGCAACATGCTATTCGGTGTGCGGCTTACGCGTATTCACGCGGAGCAATCCCTATCACTCCACACCTGCTTTTCCCGTTTATGGATGATGAGAATCAAAAGCATAGAGGGGATGCGATGTTTATGGACATTATCCTCTTAGGCAAGTGCAACGAGCTGTGGGTGTTCGGAGAAAAAATCACAGGCGGCATGCAAGTAGAAATCAATCTGGCAGAGAAACGTAGGCAGCCGATTAAGTATTTTACGGATAAGGATTTGGAGGTGAATGTTGATGCGTAGTTTAGCTATCGCTTACGGTAACAACAGGCAGGCAAAGACATGGGTTAATAAGACCATCACCTATGATGAGCTGAAAGACCGTCTTAAAGTGACGATTCGCACCTCAGAGTCAGCGGAAGAGTATGCAAAAATGAAAAAAGCAGACCGTGATCTTGCAAAAGACCACGGTGGTTTCGTTGCAGGATCGTTGGCTTATGGTAGACCTATCATCAGTCATGAAATTTTTAATCTTGTGCATGAGCTGAGACAGAAGAGAAAATTAAAACTAAATATCACTAGCGGTAGTAATAAATACCTTGCTAGATATGTGTTTTCAGGGAAACTTTACTGCGGTAATTGCCATAGTAGGTTAAAGAAACACGACCGGCATAAAAAAGATGGAGCCTATGTTGTTTGGTGTTGTACCAAGCATATACGTGAAATTAAATGCTGCCCTATGAAAGCTGTAAAAGAGGAGTATGTTAAATTAGCTTTTCTTCAACTGCTTAACAAGCTCAAAGCAACATACGCTCAGATATTAACGCCTTTCATAAAAAGCTTAAGAAACGTGAATAGTAAAGACGGTTTGAACAAGGTTATCGAACTTGAAGAAAAAAAGCTTAAGCTGCAAGAACAGGAGCAAGTACTCAGTAAGCTTCTAGCCGGTGGTTACATTGAGATGGATTCCTACTATCTGGAAAGCAATCAGCTTAAAACGGAAATGGATACTTGTCTTAAGGAAAAACTTCAGCTTTCTAACAGCTTAAACGGTAACTTAACGCACTTAAACGAGGCGCAAAAACTTCAACGGTTCGTAAGCGTCACAGAAGTATTTTGCGAGTTTAAGGACGAGGATTTTCTGGATTTTGTAGACGATGTCGTAGTTAAAAGCAGAACAGAATTTATTTTTCGTTTGAAATGCGGATTGGAATTAGAAGAAGAGGTGAAAGAAACATGGCACACATCCCATATGGTTACCGAATAGTAGACGGTAAAGCGGTTATAGATGAAAAAGAGGCTCAAAAAGTGAGAGAGCTTTTTCGTAAATTCTTAGAATTTGGAACGATTTCTGAAACGGCTCGAGCGGTGAACATTGATAAAACACATTCTGTAATTAGCAATATTTTGAAAAATAAAACGTACTTAGGAACATCGCTTTACCCGAGTCTTTTAGATGAAGAAACTTTTTATAAAGTTCAGCAGTTAAGAGCCAACAATTTTAGAAAAAAACCTCGTACAACAGAGCTAAAACCTTTAATTACAACAGATTTCACGTACGAAATAGGCGTTATAGAAAAGAAATACGATGATCCTTATCGGCAAGCAGCATACGCGTACAGTCAAATCAAGGGAGGCGTAAAATGAGTGCCAACGTTACAATTATTCCACCAAGAAAAATAGCAGGGAATACGGTAGATAAGCATAAAGATAAGCCGAAGTTAAGAGTAGTAGCGTATTGTCGTGTCAGTACCGACAGTGAAGAACAGGCAACAAGTTATGACACGCAAGTTCAGCATTATACGGATTACATTTCAAGAAATCCTCTCTGGGAGTTTGCTGGCATCTACGCTGATGACGGTATTTCAGGAACCAACACGAAAAAACGTGTCGGTTTCAACGACATGATCCACGATTGCATGAGTGGCAAAGTAGACATGGTTATCACTAAGTCGATTAGCCGTTTTGCGAGAAACACTATCGACTGTTTAAAGTTTGTTAGACAGTTAAAAGACAAAAATATCCCGATCATTTTTGAAAAAGAAAACATCAACACCATGGAAGCAAGCGGAGAACTATTGCTTACTATCATGGCTTCTTTAGCTCAACAGGAATCCGCGTCGCTTTCTCAGAATGTGAAGCTTGGACTTAAGTTCCGCTACCAGGAAGGTAAAGTGCAAATCAACCATAACTGGTTTTTAGGATACACAAAAGACGATGAAGGGAATCTTGTAATTCTTGAAAAGGAAGCAAAAGTCGTAAGAAGGATTTATAGAGAATATTTAGAAGGAGCAAGTCTTAGAGATATAGCGGAGGGCCTTGAAAAAGACGGCATTAAAAACGGTGCCGGGCATTTAAAATGGCACTTGTCTAATATTAAAACCATCTTGCAAAACGAAAAATATATTGGTGATGCTCTTTTACAAAAAACCATCACGACAGATTTTATCAACCATGTTCGTATAAAAAATGATGGAACAGAACCACAGTATTATGTAAAAGATAGCCACGCTTCGATTATTCCAAGAGATATTTTCTTTAAAGTTCAAGAAGAAATGGTAAGACGAGCCAACATGTTTAGCGGTGAGGAGAATAAAAAAGGAGAGTTTATTCCAGTAAGTACGCTTTATCCAGCCTATGTGTTTGTTCTAAATGCGGGGATGTTTACAGAAGAATTGCTTGGAACAATCGAGGAGTGCATTCTGTTGTTTGGCGTTGTTGTACCAGATGGGAAAATGGTCCTAGTGCTTGTGATGCTCCGACAGTAAAAGAGGAAGAACTGCAGTCTGCTACAGTGAAAGCCATAAACAAGGTGTTTAGTATACCGGATGAAGTATTGGATACGTTGAATAACAATATTAGAGAAATTATCGCGGGCAACAACTTAAGGGAGATTGAAACGGTTGATAAAAAAATCGCGGACAAACAAGCGATACTACTAACCTTGCTTAAAGCTAAAAAAGACTACACGAAAATAGCTGATGAGATTGATGAACTTAAAGTTAAGAAACAGCAGCTTCTTATAGAAAAAGCAGGTCAAGAAGATGCTAAAAGACGAATCAGAGAAATGGAAGATTTTCTGAAAAATGAGCGTCACGATATTAGTGAATATGACGAGAAGCTGGTAAGAAAGTACATCAAGAAAATAAAAGTTTACGAGGACAAGTTCAGCGTAACTTTTAAATCAGAGATTAGTGTTGATGTTGAAAGGGCATCGTAAAAGATAAAAGAATGTGAGCATTTGAAATGTTACAAAAGTCAGCCTAGAGGGAATCCTATCTAGGCTGTTTTTTTGTTTTTTATGCTCAAAAACCAAGTTATCAAGCCAATCTTAAACCTTTTAACGATAGCTTTTCCTATCGTTAAAAAGTGCACCCACTATCAATAGTGTGCACTCAAAAAAGTGTAGCTATACTTGGAGTTCTCTCAATCCATGTGGAAACGGTGGCGCTCTTAACCCGGGAAAAGAGCGCGTAACCGTTTTTGAAACATTATTTAATTATTGTAAGGCCTGAGGCATAGTCCTATACGCACTCTGCCTGCAAGGTTAATCCGCTCCTTAGGCACTACTCCCCTACTTGCGTGCGCCGCCTACTAAGGCAAGAGACCCACAGAGCTCCACCCAACGCTGCTCCGGAAATCAACAGCAAGCCGCCAATGTTTGCTCCAGAATCCGACGTGTCAGGCAGAACACGTTTACGCTTGCTCTGTCCATGGCGAGAAGTACCTGCAGCTGTGGTGCCGGTCTGTCCATCAGATTGATCTTGCTGGCCAGAATTGTTAGAACCTCCTGGCTGGTTCGGATCTGAGGGGTTTGGATTTGCGGGGTCGTCGGTATTGTCGTTATTGTGTACTTCAGGATCCTTAATTGTCCTAGACGATGGTACGCCATAGTCGATATCGTTGGGATTAGGTGCTATCGCAGTAGTATCGGCGACCTCTGCTAGGGCAAGGGTACCCAAACGCGAAAGAGTATGTACGGCAGCTTGGTTCTCATTCAAATTGAGAGGAAGCACCGTCCAGGTCTGAGCAGCATAAGGCTTATACACAAGCAGCTTATTGTTCCAGCTTCCAGCTGCAGAAGCGCTTACTGCCAGTTCAAATGAACCTTCGGGATCAACCGGCTGACCACCTACGTCGGTCAGTTTCAAGTTGTAAGCTTGCAGCACGTTAGGCGCTCCCGGAAGGGCGGCAATTTGCGCAAGGTCATCATCTGCTAGATTGGTCTTTTCCACTTGGAATGTAGTTGCTGTACCAAGATTGATGGCCGAACCCGTCAGCTTAAAGGTATTGTCAGAAGAGCTCAGGGTTTTCTTTTGACTGTCAGCATCGCTTAGCTTGACAAATTTAGTTGGAGGATTGTTAGGGTCAGCCGGATCAGGCGTCAGATTACTACGCATTTCATCGCTAATCTGGCTCTCGTCGTAGTAACTCAACGTGGTTGCCGATGGGAAGGCATTGGGGCTAAGCCCACGGAACTTACCATTTGAACCTACCTCCGGCATGATGGTCTTATTCAAACGCACTGTTTCGATGGGATTATCGCTAAAGGCCCCAAAACGTACCGTCTCAACCTTATCGGGCAAAATGACCGTCTTGATCTTGTTGCTTTCAAAAGCAGATCTGCCAATGTATTTGAGATTTGCAGGCAACTTGAGCTCCTCAATTTCGTTGGAGCTTTTGTAGTTACCGGCAAAAGCGTCGTTTCCGATCTCTTCGAGAGAGTCGGGAAGGTAGACCTCTTTGATTTTGTTGGCGTTAAATGCGCTTTCACCAATGGTTGTAAGGCCCTCAGGCAGGACAAGGCTTTCAAGCCCTGCCTTTTCAAAGGCATAAAGCCCAATGCCCTTTATATGCTTGGGAATGTCGATACTCTTAAGATTCTTGTTGTTTTGGAAGAGCTGACTGCTAATAAAGCTGTACTTGGGATTATTGGGAAGCTTAACGTGCTCAAGTTTCATGGCTGAACCGTAATTATCACCCTTAAACGCTCCGGTCTCTATGGTCTCTACACTGTCAGGAATATCAATGCTTGTCAGCTCTGAGCAGCTCTCAAAAGCACTCTGCCCGATATGCTTAAGCGAACCGGGAAGATTAAGTGAACTAAACCGTGCTTTTTTGAAAGCGCCACTATAGATGTACTCCAGTGTGGAGGGAAGCATAACTTCTTTGGCGCCAGACTTCTCAAAGGCATTCTCATGAATGCACGTAATACCCTCAGGTATCTCGATCCGCTCAATTTCTCCGCCTTGCCAGGACGGAGCCTTGTAGACACCAGGACCGATCTGTGTAATTTTTACGCCACCGATAGTATCGGGAACGCTAATAACGCGCTCCTCCTTTGGCTGCTTTTCATAAACTTCCTGTACCTTGTGATAGGCAACAATCATGCCGCGAGAAGGGCTGATATCGTAGTCACCAATAGTCACGATATCTTTAGCCGCTTGGCCTTCCTCGATAAGAGGATCAGCGGTAGGCGTAGTTGAGATTGCCGTGTCAAAGGTGGGGTTTATAGGGTCTTGATCGTGAACGTCTTGTCCAGTTGCAAAGTACGCTCTAATCATTGGCGCACCCGGATAACCGGCAGATGCCATACTGTTAAAGTCACCGTTATAGATAAAGCACCGAGCATAAGCGGACGTATTTCTACTCACGCTCTTGTCCAGAGCCACAGCTGGGCTTGCTCCTGACGGCGAAACTTGCTTTACCACAACATATACGTCACCCTGCATGGCAAGTTTAAGATCTCTAAAGTCAAAGCGATTCCAGGTACCGCTCTTGGCCTGCACAAGCTGTGGCTTCATGAGATCAATGAGTCGACCAAGTTTATTTACCTGTTTTACACTAATCTCAAACTGCCCGTCTTTTAAAATTGGGTTGTTGCCGGCAGCGTATACCATGACATGGTCAAGAACGCCGTCCTTGGGCGCGGTTACCTGAATAGCAGAACCTCTTCCTACAGTTTTATGCAGGATTGCTCCACCCAAAGGGTTGTTATTGTCGTAAGCAAAACCAACAGTACCAGCACCAGGCTCTGCGGTCGGACGATCTGCATTGGGATTTGGCTCATTGGATGGGTCATCTTTTTCCAGGTTGACTTCAAGCTCATTTGACTTTTTATCTAAAGAAACCGAAATTTCTTTGGACTTGTATCCCGGAGCTCCAACCAAAACGGTATAGGTACCTTGCTTGATCTTGCTAAAAACATAAGCACCATCGGGGCCGGTCTGTCCTTTCAGTCCAGCTGCTGCAATTTCAATATCGGCAACAAGAGGACCTTGATACGTATCCCCCGTGTCTGGAGCGGTACTGGTAAAGTCTCCAAAAGCTTCCTGACGAGAAAGACCCTGCTGCTGCGGGGCTTGTCCATCCAGCTCCAGATGAACATCGTCGATGTAAAAACCATTACCGGCAGTGTTTTGATTGCTCATACTAAAGACAAAGGGATTAACAACCTTACCCTTATAGGACGTCAAATCGATCCTGCGTTCAACCCACGTACCACGCTCGGAAGACAGCTTAGTGGGATAGTTGAGCAGTGAGGCGGCTTGTCCTTCTTTGGGGTTAAGCTCTAACTGTACACCTGCCACTGCCTGATCCCAATCAAGATACTCATGCCAGACAAGCTCTATCTTGCTAGCCTGAACGGCTATGTCACCCTTCAGATCAAGCTGGGGGAGTTGGGCTGTCGAGGATGGTTCAATTCCCAAAGAATAGGAACCAAGTTTGAGTCCCATAAGGGCATTTCCACTGGTGGGTTTGGGATCGGTTTGAAGGTCTGCCGTACCAGCAGAAAAATCTCCCGTAAAAGCAAAGCCGTTTGCCCCGGATTCAAAATCAAAAGCGTATTCGTCAGGCGTCAGAGATTCCCTCACTCTATATTCAATAGGAGTGGATACATGCTCCGTCCCTGTCGTATCTACCACTATCAGCTGGGCAATGTACTCTCCCACCTCAAGTGTGGATTCAGGAATTGTTACGTCATAGACACTCTTGTCATTAAAGCGAGAAGTGCCCTCAAACTCTTGAGCTTTTGTGCTGTCCTCAAGAGAACTTACACGAAGGAGCACCTTTGCCACCTTTGTGGCATCTTTAATGCTCGTACTCAGCTGATAAGGACGATCTTTCAGAATTTCTTTTGCCATAGAGGCCTGTATATCAGTGTCCGCGTTGAGCTGCAGTGGTTCACTCGATCCGTTTACCTTAACTTTCAGCGACGCCAAATCTGCACCGGTAGCGCTCGTGTCATCTTGATTCATCTTGCCTAATGCCATGGAAACAGCATTGTATGCATCAATCTGTCCATATCCATATGCCATATTGGGGCTACTAGGATAGGAACTATCAGTTTTTATTTGAGCGCTCTCGCGCAAGATGGCCTCTACCTCATCAAGGCTGAGATCAGGATTTGCAGACCAAACCAGCGCTGCAACACCAGCGACATGAGGAGCTGCCATAGAAGTTCCATCCCAGCTGGCGTAGCCACCACCATAAACCGAACTGCGAACCCCAACACCAGGGGCAACCACATCCGGTTTGATAAGAGACGCGTTGTTTGCAACAGGGCCACGTCGAGAGAAACTGGCAACACTACCAGAAAGATCACAAGCTCCAACGGTAAAAATATCGGACAATCCTGAAGGGTTATCCAAGGAGCCGCTCGGCGCAAGTTCCGATCCGTTGTTCCCAGAAGACATAACGTTCAGGATGCCTACCGCACGCATCTGCCGAGCCATATCATCAAACCAAGGATCGATTTTATTTGATCCGTCAGACCAACTGTGATTGACGATTTTTGGCGCCTTTGCTGGGTCTCCGCCCGGAGCCATCATCCACTGACAGGCCTTAATAATATTCTCATTGCTCGCTCCCACACCATCTCTAAAGGCGCTGGCAACAATAAAGTTGGCACCCGGAGCCACACCGATACGGTTGTAGTCAAAGCTTGAGCCAGCAGGCCCACGCGTTTCGGAACCAAGAATAATTCCGGTTACATGCGTACCATGGTCGGAAGGGTAAGGGCTGCTGACAAGATCCAGGTAGTTGCCCTCGGTGACAGCCGTTCCCGTGGCGGAATCGTAGCCCCTGAACTTGGTCTTAAGAGCGGGGTGGTCAATGTCAACTTTTTGATCAACAACACCTACTGTTACACCGCTACCATCAATATTGAGTTCGCTCCACACCTTATCTGCCCTGATGAGCTTGAGGTTTTCTTCTACCTCTCTGGGATCTGCAGGTGCGGACCTAAAAGATCCAAAAAGCAGGGGCTTCTCGACAGGATCCTGTATGATTGTCCCGTCCTTGGATAGACTCTTATATTCCGGTAGCTGCTTTATTTTCTCTAGAAGATCTTGGGGAGCACTGATCACAAGGATATTGCCCGCCCAGTATGCGTGATACTCGATTGAAGTGTTATGTTCAGCCTTATACGAGGCGATAAGGTCAAGCGTTGATTTTTGGCTAAGATACGCCTGCGCCTGTATAAGGGCGAGCGTTTTTACGGCTTGCGTGGGTGTTTGTGCAGGCTTTTTAATAGCTTCAAGTCCATTGGTGTAGAGCTTTTCAATAAAATCTTGGTCACCCGCTAAACCGTTAGCGATAATCTGCTCCGTTAAGGCATCAACATCTGAACCTTGTGCCGGATTATAGCTAATGATTGCTTTTTCAACCTGTCCCTCCTCTCCTGGTGTCGCAAAGGCTTTGATTGGCGCTAAGCCGATGCATAATACCAGCGCCAGAAGAAGGCGCGACAGAAGCTTGCGCATATGCACTCCATTCCGGTCAGGGGCGATAAACCCTTGACTCAAAAATAGTTATATGAGGTTAACTTATAAAGTGTATAGGCTGAATATGTATAAGTCAAGAACGTAAAACCCTGATGTAAAACCCTATTTCGTAAGCCTTTTATGCCTGCCAAAACATACGCTATGCAGCGTATACAACAAAATGGGGTTATAACTACAAACCCTGTCTGGGCAAAAACAAACCTCCCATTCTTGAGCTTTACTTTCAGTCCAAGAAATGGGAGGTGAATCGAATCATTTAAAATGTTTTACACAGTATAGTGCTGTGTTACAAAGGTCTACCAGATTACAACCTTTGATCCAGCGGGAACATAATCATAAATCCACTTGGCATTCTCGATGGCAAGGCGCACGCAGCCATGAGAAAGATGCTGTCCAAGACGTCCATCCAGAACGTTAAACGTCCCTTGCCTATAAAGAACAGAGTGGAAAAGATAATCATTGTAGAACTGTGTGTAGTAATAGCAGCTATAGCCATGCCCAAAAACATAACCCTTAGACTGAACACTAAATTCACCCGTAACAGTAGGTGTTGATGGCTTTCCGGGAGAGCAGACAAACTCTTTTATGGGAGTCCAATTATTGTATTGCCCATAGTACACACCAACTCTGCAACCAGATGTATCAACGCAGATAAGGTAATTTGTTGCACTTGAATAGCTTTGTGCTGCGCTAAACATGTCATAGTACTGCGCATTTACCGAAATCCAATGGCCGTCACTCGCTAGGAAATAATACTTCTTACCATCCCAAATCCATCCAGTTTGCATTCTTCCGCTGTTTGGATCGAGGTAGTACCATTTACCGCCAAGCTGTTGCCAGCCTGTAAGCATTTTTCCATCAGAATCCAGATAGTACCAGAAGCCGCTTTTGACCTGTACCCAGCCCTTTGCCATTGCACCTGAATTATCAAACCAATACCAGTGATTGTTGTAGAAAAGCCAACCTGTGTGCATGCTGCCATTGGAGGGGTCGAGATAGTAACGCTTTCCGTCAAGCTGCTGCCAGCCTGTAAGCGCTATTCCATTGTTATCAAAGTAATACCACGTACCGGTCTTATCTCTTTCCCAGCCAGTGCTTATCTGTCCCAGCTCTGAGTAGTGGCGTGTTACCCCATCGTCTGAGGTATGCCATCCCGAAACAGCTCTGCCGGTTTGCTCGTCAAAAAGGTGAGTTTTTCCATAAATGACTTGAGTGCCGTGCTGGACGGTGCCGTTAAGAATATAGAACCAGCTATCGCCAAGTCTTGTGAGTCCGTCTTGGGGAATCGCACCATTGGCAAGACGTATATGGTCACCCTCTTGTATAACGGCTACACGACCAGAATCATCCAACCAACATGCCTGAGCATGTTGCTGCTTCCAACAAGAGGAAGCCATCGCACCGGAGTTTTCCAAATAGTAGCTTGCGCCAGCATAATCAAGCCATCCGGTACGCATTTTATAGCTCGTGGGATCGAGATAGTACCATTTTCCATTGAGCTTTTGCCAACCAGAAAGTAGGTGCCCGTCTGAGGCAGAAGGCTGTGCATAGTACCAGCAACGATCAGTTTCATCAAAGACCCAACCCAGAGCCATTGCACCGGAAGTCTTAAAGTAGTAAGACTTATTTCCTACACGAAGATAACCTGTACACATACGATATGTCCCAGGATCCAAGCAATACCATGTGCCATTAAGGTACTGCCAGCCCCTTTTGAGAGCACCCGAATCAGAAGCAAGGCACCAAGAGCCATCTGCTACGCACCAACCATTTTGTCCCATTGCTCCAGAAGAACTAAATGCATGCCATGCACCATTGATTTGACGAATCTGGTTTTGCACGCAAACGCCTTGGGTATCCATCCAATACCATGCACCACGTACATACTTCCAGCCTAAAGAGCGTGTGCCACTCTCGAGCCAATACCATTTTCCATCCCTGTAGTCCCAACCAGAGGCATATCCGATCCAAGCTCCAGAAGCAGAAAAATCAGACCACTTGCCATTAGTAAGGGTGCGAGAGTCTGCCATGGTACCGCTTTGAGGAGAAAGCCAGTACCAAACGTTGTTAATAAGACGCCAACCTGTTGCTATCTGTCCTGTAGAAGTATCTGCCCAATACCAGTGACCTTCTGTATGAAGCCAACCCGTGTGAAGGGTGCCGTCTTCGTTATAAAAGAAGCGCTTTCCATCCTGTTCATGCCAACCAACAAGGGGTTGTTCTTGAGGTTGCTCTTGGGACGCTTCTTGAGGATCTTCTTGTTGAGCCGGCAGTGCATAGGCTAACGCTCCTGTAAAAGCCAAGCTCCACGTAATACCAATGCTCAGGCCAAGAGTCACCAAACCGAACTTGGCAAATGAAAATCTCTTCATGCACACACCTCTTATCATATAGACGGCAGCTACGGTGATACTAACCAAGATTGGAATAACTTGCCCAGCCCCACTTGGGACTATGCGTTGTAGTGTAATAATCGAGCCATTCAATGAGCGGCATTGTTCTTACATAACCCACATTATCGATCACGGTGTCGTTGCCAACATAAATGCATACATGACCGTATATCCCGCCAAGATAGGTATGCATATGAGAGGGAACGGCAATGATCATGCCAACTTTCAAATCATAGAGGTTTGAAGAGCTGCAATAATTCCAAAACATATCGCAGGCGTTTCCATCTGGATAACCTAAACCGGCTCTGCTATACACTTGAGAAACCCACATAGCACAAAGCCCACCACCTGGGCTTGGAGTTGCATAGGCCGCCTGTACAATACTACGCTGAGCCTGTGTTTCTGCTTCCTGTTGTGGATCATGGAGCGCACCCGTATTTTGATCAAAGTAGAAGTACATAGACCCGATGGTCTTCCATCCTTTTGCCATCGCGCCTGAATTATCAAGCCAATACCAGTGGTTGGTATGGTGCAGCCAGCCCGTATGCATACTGCCATTTGAGGGATCAAGGTAATACCACACACCAGCCAGCTGCTGCCAGCCCTTAAGTAGCACTCCCTGAGAGTTAAGGTAATACCAGGTACCCTTGACCTTTACCCAGCCAGTACAAAGCTGACCTTGTTCCGAGTAGTAATACGTCTGCCCTTTGCTTGGAGTATACCAACCCGAAAGTGCCCTACCTGTTTTTGCGTCAAATACATGGGTCTTACCATTGATAACCTGAGTGCCATATTGAACGGTATTGTTAAGAAGATAAAACCAACTATCGCCAAGTTTTGTGAGCCCATCTTGTGGAACGGTGCCATTAGCAAAACGTATATGGTTATCTTCTTGTATCACAGAAACACGGCCAGAGGCATCCAACCAGCAAGTTTGAGCTTCTCTTTGCTTCCAGCAAGAAGAAGCCATTGCGCCTGATCCCTCTAGATAGTAGTTTGTATCGGCAACAGTAAGCCAGCCAGTGCTCATCTTGTGGGTGGCAGGATCGAGATAGTACCATTTTCCATTGAGCTTTTGCCAACCAGAAAGTAGATGGCCATCTGAGGAAGAAGGCTGCGCGTAATACCAGCTGCGCTGGGCTGTGTCGTATGCCCAACCTAGTGCCATCTCACCGGAAGGCTTAAAGTAGTAGGACTTGTTTCCTACACGAAGATAGCCTGTGCACATACGATATGTGCCGGGATCTATACAGTACCAGATCCCATTAAGATACTGCCAGCCCCTTTTGAGAACGCCCAAATCAGAAGCAAGGCACCAAGAGCCATCTGCTACGCACCAGCCACCTTTCCCCATCGCTCCAGATGAGTTAAAGGCATACCATGCACCATTGATTTGACGAATCTGATTTTGCACACAGGCACCCTGAGCCTGAGCATCCATCCAATACCAAGTGTTACGGATATATCTCCAGCCTGAGGCCCTTACTCCGCTTTCAAGCCAGTACCATTTTCCATCCCTGTAGTCCCAACCAGAGGCGTATCCATTCCAGGCTCCAGAAGAAGAAAAGTCAGACCACTTGCCATTGGTAAGAGTCCGAGATGCTGCCATGGTACCGTTTTGAGGAGAAAACCAATACCAAGCATTGTTAATAAGACGCCAACCCTTGGCCATTTCTGCGGTAGAAGTATCTGCCCAATACCAATGGCCATCTACATAAAGCCAACCAGTATGGACGCTACCGTCCTCATGGTAGAAGAAGCGCTTTCCGCCCTGCTCATGCCAACCAGAAAGAGGCTTATTTTGCGCATCGTCCTGCTTGGTTTGCTCGCTATCTTGCGCGCCAGCTGGCCTGTCATCCTGTGCTGCAGCCAAGGATACTGTGCTAGATTCTTGTGCCAATGCAGCTGTTGACAGCCCAGTGGAAGTAAATCCAAACACTACGACAAAGCTGACGATAAGAGCTGCCAAACAGTACGTTTTGACCGGCACTCGCTTCATGGCGCACATCCATTTCTTATAAACGGAAGCTAAATTTTGGCTTAGACAGCCGATGGTAAAATCTTTACCTTCCCATCATTTTGCACCAGTACACGGCCTTCTGCAATAAGCTGCAAAGTTTCTGAATATACTTTATGCTCAACCTGATGAATACGAGCCTCAAGCTCCTCGACCGTGTCGTCCTCATAAATAGACACGGGACACTGAGTAATAATAGGCCCACAATCGTAGCGGTTATCTGCAAAATGTACGGTTACGCCCGTCACTTTTACGCCGCTGTCAAAGGCATCTTGGATGGCATGCGCTCCACGAAAACTGGGCAGCAGGGCGGGGTGTAAATTAACCACACGGTTGGGGAACAAATCCAAAATGGGCGCGTGGACCATGCGCATGTAACCAGCCATTACCACGTAATCCACGTTGTACTTTTTAAGCTCTGCTGCAATCAGGGCATCCGCTACTAAAGGATCATCATAGACTTCTTTGGATAGTGTCATAGTTTGCAGGCCTGCTTGTTGGGCGCGCACCAAACCAAACGCACTGGGTCGAGAAGAAATAACAATCTCTATGCTTGCATCAAGCGCGCCCTTCTCGATGGCATCAATAATCGCCTGGAGATTGGTTCCGCTACCGGAGAGCAATACCCCTATTTTGATGCTCATTTATAAACCACCTTGCCCGTGCCCTCTACGCACTCGCCCATCCTAAAGGGCTCAAATCCTTGCTCGGACAGAAGCTCGCACACCGTGTTTGCATCTTGAGCAGCACAAATAATGCTCATGCCAACACCCATATTGAAGGTCTTATATGCCTCATCCAGCGTAAGTCCAGCACGGCGCACCATATACGGAATAACGGGAGGCATATCCCAAGCAGGACCCTCCTCACCGCCACGATACACCACGGCGTCTATATGAGAAGGCAGGGCGCGGTTAAGATTTTCTGTAATGCCACCGCCTGTAATATGGGCCATAGCATGAATGGGAGCCCCAGCCTTAAGAGCAGCCATAAGGCCACCCGCATAAATGGTAGTAGGACGCATAACGGCATCTGCCAGGGATTCTCCTCCAAGCTCATCCAGAGGTTGGTTAAGCTCTTCCACCGTTTTGCCTTCAATGGCAACCTTACGCACCAGGGAATAACCATTTGAATGAATGCCAGAGCTGGGCAAGCCGATAATAACATCGCCCTCCTGAACCCTGTGAGGACCAAGCATGTTTGGACGATCAACCACGCCAACCACAAAACCAGCCAAATCGTAGTCATTGGGGTTCATTACGCCGGGGTGCTCGGCCATCTCGCCGCCAACCAAAGCGCAGCCAGACTTGCGACAACCCTGGGCAATACCACCAACAATTTCTGACACCTGCTCAGCTTTAAGCTTGCCAATAGCCACATAATCCAAGAAGAATAAAGGTTCTGCACCAATGGGAACAACGTCGTCCACACACATGGCCACCAAATCTTCTCCCACCGTGGTGTGACGATCAAGCAACTGGGCAATGGCCAACTTGGTGCCTACTCCATCGGTGCCGGACACCAAAATAGGATCGGTCATCTCTTTGCACGCCTGCAGAGAAAAGCAGGAACCAAAGCCTCCCAAGCCTCCAACAACTTCCGGCCGAGAAGTGCTGGCAACAGCAGCTTTAATAGCATCTACTGCACGCGCGCCCTCATCTACGTCTACTCCTGCATCGGCGTATGTTATGTGCTTAACCTGCTCGGACATATGCATGACCTTCCTGTTGGAAACGTATGGCAACTGGCATAGCTGCTGCGTAGAGCGGCTATCAACAATCAAGGTAGAGCGGAGTCTTGGACTCCAAAAACTTATTAGCTGCAAAACTATCGGGGATACGAACCGGGTATTCTCCCGTAAAACACGCCGTACAATACGAGCCGTCCGGAAAGCATTTGAGCATGCCTTCTACCGACAAAAACGCCAAGGAGTCCGCCCCAATAAACTCGCAGATTTCCTGGGTATTTGCTCGTGCCGAGATAAGCTGCTCTTGCACGGCAGTATCAATACCATAAAAACAGGGCCAGACAACCTCGGGAGAGTTAATGCGTACATGGACTTCTTTAGCGCCAGCATCTTTAAGCATGCGAACAATCTGCATGGATGTAGTGCCACGCACAATGGAGTCATCCACCATAACCACACGTTTACCTGCAATGTTATCAGGCAGTGCATTAAGCTTGAGACGAACTCCCAGCTTGCGCAAATCCTGCGTTGGTTGGATAAAGGTACGCTGTACATAACGGTTTTTAATAAGCCCCTCACCAAACGGAATACCCAACTGACGAGCAAATCCTTCCGCAGGAGGCATGCCGGAGTCTGGAACTCCAATAACAATATCCGCATCCACAGGAGACTCACGCGCAATTTGGCGACCCATGTTGTAGCGCATAGAGTAAATAGACCTACCCTGAACGCGTGTATCGGGACGAGAAAAATAGATGTGTTCAAACACACACTGTGCACTGCGGCGAGCAGGAATGCCCTGCTCACATATCATGCCATCGTCTGAGAAGCGCACGATCTCACCAGGGTTAACGTCACGAACATAGGTGGCACCCACAATGTCAAGCGCGCACGTTTCAGAGGCAACTACCCAGCCCTCGGGCTTATCGTCAACGGCATCTAAGTGGCCAATAACAAGCGGACGAATACCATTGGGATCGCGGAAAGCATACAGGGCATTTTCTCGAACCAAAGCCATGGCATAGCCGCCTTCTACCAGCTCCATGGTTTGTGCAATGCCTTGCCGCAAGTGGCCGGTTTGCTGGGTGTAGTACCCAACCAGTTTGGCGGCAACCTCGGAGTCTGTGTTGGAACGAAAGGGAATACCCAGCTTGATAAGCTCTTGACGCAAGGAATCCGTATTGACCAGTGTACCGTTATGAGCAAGCGCAATGATGGTGGTGTTGATAACAGCCAGGTGCGGCTGAGCGGCTTCCCAACTTTTTGCACCAGAAGTGCCATAGCGCACATGACCAATGGCAACCTTGCCAGGCATGGCAGCTAAATCTGTATCAGAGAAGACTTGGTTAACAAGACCTAAGTCCTTGCGAACCAAGACGGTTTGTCCATCACCAACAGCAATGCCGGCAGAATCTTGCCCACGATGTTGCAGTGCAAAGGTACCAAAATATGTCAAACGAGCAACGTCGCGTCCTGGAGCCCATACTCCAAAAACGCCACACTCGTCATGCAGGCTATCCTGCTCGTCCAGGTCAAATACCTCACCCGAGAGCTGGGAGTGATGCATGAATAAACTCCTTTACGCTTAGGATTGCGATGAGGTGCTAACCTCACTCTTTACTGCGCATACCAAAATGGTGCGACCATAGCCTTCGATATAGTCACAGGTACCTAGAGTAAGCACATGTTTAACATTGGGAATCAGCTGAGCCGCATCAGAGCGTTTGGTAACCGCCTTTTGAAGCTTCTGATTGAGCTGATCGTGAAACGCGTCTTCTGTATCAAAGTTAAACTGTCTGACCGAGGTGTCTTCCCCCGTGGTGTAGTACAAAAATAGTGGCTGCAGCTCATAGGTTGCCGTCTCTGTTACATACCAGATGGTGTCGATCGAATCAAAGAACTGCTGCTGATCCATATCGGAAATCTGCTTGAACATAGCACCATTTTTAAGGTGGTGACCATAGATAATGGTCTGCTGATCAAGCATGCCAGGCTTGGTGTTTTGGTAGTCCATAAAAATCTGACCACCCACACCATACACGCCCTCCGCATTGGTATTAAGGTAGTGATCATTATCTTTTCCCTGGTAAACAGGGTAGTTAATGACCGTGTTGGGGATCTGAATCCATCCAACCACGTCTTTATTGATGGCCTTAAGGCCCTCCCAGTCCACCGTAGGAGCGCCGCCCTTTTGAGGGACCTGTGCATACGCAGCGAGCTTCTCGTTAATCTTGTCTTGCTCGTGATAATCCCACTGAGCCTTACCCCACATAAATCCGGCCACACCCAAAAGCACTATGCCAATAACCAACAAAATGTTGGAAAGGATGCGCGAGACAGAATGCTTCTTCTTGGGTGGCTCTGGAGTAGTTTTGGGTGACTCTGAAACAGGCTTAAACCGAGAGGTCACTTCCCCCTGATTATGAGCTGACGAGAAATGCTGGGCCATGGATACATCCTTTACTTATGCAAGCTTGCTGCCAATATATGCAGCAGCAGCGGGCTTATCAAAATTGCCATTGGTCTGCTTGGTCAGTGTACCCATAACCTTACCCATATCACGCTTGGTAGTAGCACCTAATGAAGCAATGACCTCATCGGCTAGCGCTTCGAGCTCCTTACCAGCAAGTTGTTTAGGCAATAATGAAGATAAGATGTCCGCTTGAGCGGCCAAGGACTCAATACGTTGAGTGTGAGAATCGGTAGCAGCACCGCGCAGGGCCTCAAGCTCCTCGTTAGTAACCTTCTGCAGCTTCTTGATGCAGGCAACAATATCTGTTTCCGTTACCTCGCGGCGCTCATCCACCTCAATCTGCTTGATGGCTTGATTGATTTGGCGAAGAATAGACAGACGGGTTTTATCCTGTGCTTTCATAGCTTGCTTGATAAGCTCCAACAACTCCGTCTTTTGCATGCCGTCTCCTTAGTTCTTGATAAAAACGCTACCGTTCAAAAATATACACTACGCCTCGGCCATACCCTGCTTAAAGTCCACAACAATCTTGCGATATTCAGGCAGTGTAGCACCCAAGATCTGAGTAGCGTAGATAGCTGCGTTTTTGGCACCGCCAATAGCAACACAGGCTACAGGAACACCAGAAGGCATCTGTACCATAGACAACAAAGAATCCATACCGCCTAGGTCAGAGGTCTTCATGGGAACACCAATGATGGGAAGAGGCGTAAAGGCCGCCACTACTCCACCCAAATGTGCTGCCTTTCCAGCAGCAGCGATAATAACCTTTAAGCCGCGATCCGCTGCAGAAGATGCCCATTCGTGAACCTTGGCAGGGTTGCGGTGAGCAGAAGCAATGATCAGCTCATAGGGAACGCCAAATGCTTCAAGCTGCTTAGTGCATGCTTCCATTGCTGGCAGGTCTGATTTTGATCCCATGATGATTCCTACCACAGGCGTCTGTGTCATATGAGTCCTCCTTATGTGAGTATTCGTATACTATTTAGTATACGTGTAAAAACATTTATGCCTCTCTACAGCTATGCCATACACTGTTATTGCACGGTAAAATTGCATAGTAAAAAATATTCATACTCTACTTGGTCGGAGGACCCATGAGCAGCGCATCTGATATTGTTCTATACACTCGTCACGATGAGTACATTCCCCGTATTGCTGCCATTCACGATCTGTGTGGTTACGGTAAATGCTCTCTTGGAGTTGCAATCCCTGTTCTGAGCGCAGGCGGCGGTGACGTGTGCTCGGTACCTACGTCGCTTTTCTCGGCACATACGGGCTATAAGGTTTTTTATATGCACGATACCACGCCCATGCTTGAGGCCTATCTTGATGCGTGGCAGCAAGAAGATGTGGATTTAGACGCTGTGTATTCTGGCTTTTTGGGCTCAGCCGAGCAGGTAGCAACCATCAAGCGCTTGTACGCAGAGTATCCTCATGCGTTGCACCTGGTAGATCCGGTGATGGGCGATGGCGGGAAGATGTACCCCACCTATACGCCCGAGCTCTGCGATGCCATGCGTGAGCTGGTAGATGGCGCGGATCTTTTGACGCCCAATGTGACCGAAGCCTGTATTTTGGCGGGCATTGAATATCCTCAAACCGCTCCCACTGACGATACCATCAAAAAGATTTGCGAGGCGCTGCTTAAGATGGGCGCAAAAAACGTGGTGGTAAAAGGCATCATTCGTGGCGATGGCTATATTCGCGATTATCTGGCCGGTCAAGATTTTGAGATGGAAGAGATTTGCTCCCCGCTGTTGCCCTTTATGCTGCACGGGACCGGTGATCTCTATGCTTCTTGCTGTATTGCCGCACTGATGAGTGGCCGCAGCTTCCGCGCCGCTGCAGAATTTGCTGGCAACACCGTGCGTAAAGCCATGCAGGTAACCACCAAGCAACCACACTATCTGGATCGTGGCGTCAGCTTTGAGCTGGTGCTGAGCGAGCTTACTGCTTTGGTAGACAAGCGCTAGCATGCCGGACGTGCAGTCACTCGTGTAGCGGGACGCGCAATCGCTCACGCGGTGCGCGTCCGAGTACTCACGTGACGAGCACCCAAGCGCTACTTTGAGCCAGCGGTCTCGGTGGTTGTGTTAGCTGTAGTGGCGGCCTTATTCTTTTGGTCCTCAGTGCCTTGTGTTGTGGGCAAGATTTTACTCAGAACCAGATTTGCCTGGAGCTTATCGCGAATACCGGCGGTGGTTTCTTCATCCAGTCCGGTAATCTGGCAGGTAAAGTTAACGCCCTGATCAGAGGTGTTTTTGGTCCAGATAAAGGTCATGAAGTTACGCACAGTACCTACCGGACGCAAAAACCCAAACATGGTATTGTGCAAAAAATTACCGTGATCATCCACGCGCACGTTAACGTGATAAATGACGGCATGAACCTTAGGATTGAGCAGTGCATTAATGGAGAGTGCAGACGCCTGAACCTGAGCGGAAGAAAATGCTTCTGCCGCATTGTTTGATGTGGTGTCAATCACCGTTACCTCAACAACGCCCGAGCTTTCGTCCGCCTGTTCTACAGAAAATTCCTCTGGAAATGAAGTAAAGCCGTTGCCCCAGCCAATACCATTTCTCATAGAGCGAGACACCGTAGTGATGTTTACTTCTTTGGAGAGATGGCCTGTGGTAACGCGACGAATAACGCCACAACTTGTTTGTGCCAGCGTCACAACAATCAGCGTAATCACAACAAAACCAACAGCCGTACGCCTGATGGTGCGATCAATGGTGGATCCCGAAGGGTCAGTATTGGACAGCGGGTCTACATCCTGCGCATTGCCTTTCTCGGCACGACGCTTGCGCTGAATTTCGGCAACCTCTTTATTGGAGTGGCCTGTCTCGTCCACCGTTTCAAAGAGCTTTTCAGCCTCATCAGAGGATAAAAACTTTTTATGCTTTGCCTTGTGAAACCCCATTAACACCCTCTTTTACCAGCCTTTGCGAACTAAGTATACGCAAAAGTTGGCAGCATTACTGCACCTCATCATCTGTCTGTGGAGAAAGTCTATGGGCCACCGCGTCACAAATGAGCGCGCCAACCACTGTTTTTGCATCCTCAATCTGGCCGTCTAATACCGCGTCTACCAGCTCATTTAAAGTAACAAGGTCCACGTTGATAAACTCATCTGCATCCGGGTTGGAAGCGGTAAAGCTTAGTCCCGTAGCCATGTAAATGTGGATAAGTTCATCCGAAAAACCAGCAGAACTTGCAATAGTGGTGAGATACGCAATGCTTGCAGGCACCATGCCTGTCTCTTCCAGCAGCTCACGACGCGCACAATCCAGAGGATCTTCTCCTGGTTTCAGTTTTCCAGCAGGAATCTCTACGGTTACACGGTTAAGCGCTGTGCGATATTGACGCACCAGGCAAATGCGTCCATCATCCGTAAGTGCCACGATAGCTACAGCACCACTATGACGCACCACATCACGAGTTGCTTCTCGGCCGTCTGTAAGCTTTACCTTAAGGCGATCTACCGAGAAAATCTTGCCGTCCCACACACGATTTTCTGAGCTAATGTGCTCATACAAATCCTGATCAGAGGGGTCATTATCTCCCAAAACAAGACTGCGACGCTGAGGCTGTCCAGAATGATGCTCCAGAGACTCATCATCTAAGTGAGCATCAAGCGAAACTTTTGGCTGGGCATCTGGGCGAGTGTTTGGATAGGCATCTGACTGATCGTCTGGCTGAGCAAAATTTTGAACAAGATTGACCAGATCAGACATCCTAGACCTCCCACGTATCGCGACCGCGCAAGGCACGCAAGCCAATGTCTCTGCGAAGGGCTTTTCCTTCAAAAGCAATCAAATCACAGGCAGCATACGCCTGTTCACGAGCAGCTTCAAAACTTTGAGCGAGGGCGGTTACGTTGATAACACGGCCACCCGCCGTAACCAGCTGGCCTTTCTCGTTACGTGCGGTGCCTGCCTGATACACGGTAACGCCCTCGAGCGCCTGTGCCTCTTCGATACCAGTAATAACCTTTCCGGTCTTGTAAGCACCCGGATATCCTGCAGAGGTAAGCACCACCGAGACCGCCCAGCTCTCTGACCAGTCAATTGTTGTTTGATCCAAGGTGCCTGCATCAATATGCATAAAGACATCGAGAAGATCTGCGTGCATACGAGGAATAACCACCTGCGTTTCTGGATCGCCAAAGCGAGCGTTAAACTCTAACACCTTGGGACCATCCTTGGTAAGCATAAACCCGCCGTAGAGGCAGCCCTTATAGGTAATGCCCTCAGACGCCAGCTGATCTACCACTTTTTGTTCAATCTCCACCATGGCTGCAAGCTCTTGATCTGTCACAAAAGGAACGGGAGAGTATACGCCCATGCCGCCCGTATTGGGACCACAGTCCCCTTCCAGAGCACGCTTATGATCTTGTGAGGTAGCTAGAGGAATAAGGGTCTTGCCATCCGTAAGCGCCAACAAGGAGCATTCGGGGCCTTTGAGCATCTCTTCTACCACAACCACCTTGCCTGCATCGCCAAAAGCGCTAAAGCACTCATGCACGCCGGCAAGCGCCTCCTGCGTTGTTTGAGCAACAATTACGCCTTTACCTGCAGCAAGACCATCCGCCTTAACAACAACAGGGCCATTGACTTCTTGTACGTATGCAGCGCAAGCTTGCTCATCGGTAAAAGCCTTATACGCTGCTGTTGGAACACCAGCACGCTGCATAATCTCTTTTGCAAACTGCTTGGAGCCCTCCATACGAGCAGCGCTGGCAGTAGGTCCAAACACTGCAATACCTGCAGCGGACACCGCGTCTGCCACGCCCGTTACTAAGGGAGCCTCAGGACCAATAACCACAAGATCTATAGCATGCGCACGAGCAAACTCCGCAACCTCTTGGGGACTATTAGGATTAAGCTCTACCTTTTGGGCAAGCTGCCACATACCACCATTACCGGGACATACATAGAGGTTTCCCGCACGCTTAGATTCAGAAATCTTCTGCAACAGCGCGTGCTCACGACCGCCAGAACCCAACAACAACACATTTAGCTTGGAATCAATAATGCTCATTGGACAGTCTCTTCCTCGTAGTAACTTTGCGATAGCTTTATGGCATGCTTGTTGCACGCGGCTACCTTTATTTATGCACTTGTATCTAGGACAGCGATAAGCCCATCGGGTATAAAGGCAACGCCCACCGCGCCTACCCCCACATGAACTGCCGTAGTAGCACACATGTTAGAAATGCGGATACGACGCTTTTCAAACTCGTTGGTATTCATAGGCTTTTCTATCATGGCTAAATCCCGCGGCATGCCAGAACCAATCTCTGCATACGCAACGGGACCATGCTCATGCGAATACACGCTCATTTTACGAACGATGGTACCAGCCAAGCGCACTAAAAGCGTGCTGGATGCGATGCGAACAAACCCGTCCTTCTCGTCCAGCACAAACAACTCGCGCGTACCCGACATGCGCGTGAGCAGCTGATGAAGCTTTCCTCGTGGACCCGATACGCGCCGACCGTTGCGGCCTATGCTATAGCCGGACGCGGGAATCAGATAGAGCTGGGCGTATGCACACAGCATATTTGCATGAGCAAGCGCTTCTTCAAAGGACACGCCAGCGCTGCAGCTTGCGACTAAATCCTCAACGATAAACCCTTGGGCCACGGAGATGGTTTTGGAATCTATCACAGCAATGTTTGCTTCTTTGCCCATGGCTTGAGCAGCAGCACAAGCGTTGCTGTACGAGTTGCTCAACACGCTGGATGCATGAACCGAAATAATGTGCTCATAGCCCTTATCGAGAAGCTCCTGGTAGTGACCCTTGTAGTCTTCCACAGACGGAGCGGAGGTGGTGAGCTCTCCCTCCGCCTGTGCAAGCGTGATATAAAAATCAGGAACGCATACATCTACGTAATCTCGCACGACCTTACCGCGACGCATGTGTATAGACATTGGTACTGCACAGACGTTTTTCTCGGCTAGCCATTCGCCGGGCAAATCGCACATGGTGTCAGTAACAATTGCATACGAAGCAGTGTTGTCAGCGAGCTCAGACACGTTTTACTTCCAATAACGATTGATCGTTTGCTCACGATCAGGACCGACAGTAATGATAGATACGCGTACGCCAGCAAACTGCTCCAGAAAATCAATGTAGTCCTTTGCTTCACGCGGCAGCTGATAAAAATTGCGCACTTGAGAAATGTCACACTTCCAACCAGGGAGGGTTTCGTACACAGGCTTTGCATGGTAGAACACGCTCTGATGCTCCGGAACGGTGGTATAGCGCTTGCCATCGCACTCATAGGCGACGCATACCTTGATTTCATCCAAGCAACCGAGAACATCGAGTTTGGTGATTGCCAAATCCGTTAAGCCATTGACGCGCGTTGCATAATTTACGACCACTGCATCGTACCAGCCACAACGACGTTTACGACCCGTGGTTACGCCATACTCATGGCCCACCTTACCCAACAGATCTCCTGTTTCGTCAAAAAGCTCGGTGGGGAAAGGACCGGAACCCACGCGGGTAAGGTAGGCTTTTGCAATACCCAACACGCGCTTAATCTGGGTGGGACCAACGCCAGAACCCGTAACAGCACCACCAGCCGTACAGTTAGAAGAGGTAACAAAGGGATAGGTACCATGATCAATATCGAGCATGGTTGCTTGAGCACCCTCAAAGAGAATATTTTTGCCCGCCTCGATCTGCTCGTTAAGGAACAGGGAGCTCTCTACGATATAAGGACGAATGCGATTTGCAAAAGGAAGATAGGTCTCACAAATCTGGTCTACGGTGTAAGTAGGCAAGCCATATACCTTCTCCAAAATGGGGTTGGTGTATGCCAGAGCGGCGTCCAGTTTCTTGCGGAAGATTTTCTCGTCAAGCATGTCCTGGATACGCAGACCTGTACGATTCATTTTGTCCATATAGGTTGGCCCTACGCCGCGCTTGGTAGTACCAATCAAATTCTTGCCCAGTTTTTTCTCATGCGCACCATCTAAATCTTTGTGATACGGCATGACAATATGGGCGTTGCCGGAAATTTTGAGGTCATCACAAGAGATGCCCTGCTCTTCCAGCATGTCAATCTCAAAGAGAAGCACTTCAGGATCTATAATGCAGCCATTACCAATAACCGGATAGGTACCTTTGTACATAACGCCGGATGGCACCTGATGTAAAGCAAGCTTGTGGCCGTTTGCAATAACGGTGTGGCCTGCGTTTGCACCACCGGCATAACGGCATACAACATCAAAATCAGCAGAAATAAGGTCTGTGACCTTGCCTTTGCCTTCGTCGCCCCACTGGGTTCCCACCAATACGGATGCAGACATAAACTTCCCTCTCAAAAATGCATTGGAGCGCACACTTTGCACGCTATTACCGGTTTCCTAGTATAAGGGATTGATGTTTTAAAATCCGTGTATATCCCGTGTCTATTCCGTATCTATCATATGCGTATTTCAGGCGTGTACCCTGCATATTCCAAGCGCGTGAGCTACGCCTTACGCGTATTCGCGAGACAGCTCCACAAACTTGGTAGACCCCGGCATAAAGACCAGATGAACAATATCTAAAGGACCAGAACGGTTCTTTGCAATGATGAAATCTGTTACATTAGCGTCCGGTCGGTCTTCGCGCGCCGCCTCTTCTTCGGTCATGGAGCGGTCAAGCAAAATGACGATGTCCGCATCCTGCTCGATGGATCCCGATTCGCGCAGGTCAGACAGTTGTGGACGCTGGCCTTTACGATCTGCAACCTGACGATTAAGCTGCGACAGAGCAACAACGGGAACCTCAAGATCCTTAGCCATAATTTTAATGCCACGGCTCATCTCGGAAACCTCGGTGGCACGAGAATCAGAACGACGACCATTTGATGGAGGAGAAACAAGCTGCAGGTAGTCAATGATAACAATGCCGTTTTCTTTGCCATGCAGCATACGACGAGCCTTGGCACGAATTTCTGTAATAGTGGTACCGGGGGTGTCGTCAATCATAATGTCCAGGCTTGAAATCTCAGAGGTTGCCTGCACAATTTGTGCCCACTGATGATCCTGAATGTTTGCAGAGCGAATATCCTGTAGGTTTATTTTTGCCTGTGCCGATAACAGACGCTGAGCAATCTCTTTTTTGCTCATCTCTAACGAGAAAAGCGCAACGGAGACACCACTTGCAGCAGCATTTACTGCAAGGTTAAGACAAAAGGATGTCTTACCCACGCCAGGACGTGCACCAATAACCACCATCTGACCAGCACGCATACCAAGCAGCGCCCTATCAATACCCGGAAATCCTGTTTTTACCCCAAGCACATCTGTCTGATTTTTTGATTGCTCATCCAGCTCCTCAAAGAGCTCTTCCATCACCTCTGAAATGCCCGAATAGGTAGAGCGGATAGCGCGATTGGTTACGCCGAGCAGCATTTTTTCTGCATCATTAACCACTTCTTTGGTGTCCTCAGGCGCACTAAAAGCAAGCGCAGTAATCTGAGACGAGGTTTTAATAATCTCGCGCAAGGTTGAGTTACGACGCAAAATCTCACTGTAATACTGCCAACTAGCCAACGCAGGCGTATTACCTGATAAATCAACCAGATAGGCACGACCTCCCACACGCTCTATTTCTCCCTTACTAGTAAGCGTGTCTGCCAAAGAGATGGCATCAACAGGACGTCCCGTATCGTGCAAATCACGCATAGACGCAAAGATGAGCTGATGAGAAGGGATATAAAAGTCATCCTCTTGCAAAAAGGAAAGACCCTCTTCCAAAACATCCGCCGAGATAAGCATTGCAGCAAGCACAGCAGCCTCCGCATGAGAGTCTTGCGGCATGGCTGCGCCAGCCTCCACAGTAGGCGTGGAAGCCGCGGCAGTATAGCGGTTATCATTTTCTTGGAAACGAGGGCTCACTATAGGTCCTTCCAACATTCTTTCTGTTCCAGAATAGTAAATCAAAATCAAGGGGTTATTTGTTAAGAAACAGTGCGTTTAGCACTTTAAAAACCGCATTGTTGATAGCTACTTCACCGTATCTCGAAGAATGTGAGTTTTGAACGTTTTCGACAAATTTTTCTCAATTATGCGAACGGTTTTCGACAAATTTGTATTGTGCAAAACCATCTTCTTACAAAACCCCAGTTGAGTAGAAAAGCAACCTATTTTAGCTGCAGTTATGCTATTTCCGCAGGTAAAGTTGGTATTTCTATTAGTCCAAAGAGAAGCCCTGTCCCCACCTAAGCGTGTGAACAGGGCTTTTGTAAATAAGTGCACTGTGTAAAAACTAAAACCAGGAGCTTGACTAACTATATTTTTGTTGAAATAGCTGCGCCAGCTTTAAACCCTGCTGATTTACTCAACAGGCTTCTCGGTTGCTTCTTCCACAGTCTCCTCGGCAGCCTCTTCAGCTTCCTCGGTGGTCTCCTGATCGGAAGCCTCCCTGGTTAGCGTAGAAGCGTCGCCTACGAGAAGATCGAGCTTAGCGTTAATCTCACGGTAGAGGTTAACGACTACAACATGAGCGCCAGCAACCTTGATAGTGCTGTGCTCAATGCGCTTACGATCAATCTCGATGCCAAGCTGAGCCTTAACAGCATCAGCAATCATGGTGTTGGTAACAGAACCAAACAGCTGGCCCTCTTCACCAACCTTAACGTCGATGGTTACGGTCTTGCCCTCAAGAGCTGCCTTTGTTGCCTGAGCATCTGCAACGCGCTTCTCTTCACGCTTTGCGATGTTATGACGGCGCTCCTCGAGCTGCTTGATGTTGCCAGGGGTCGCAGCGAGAGCCATACGGTTAGGGAACAGGAAGTTCTCCGCATAGCCCTGTGCAACGTCTACGACGTCGCCTTCGCCACCCTTGCCCCTGAGCTCACCCAAGAGGATGACTTTCATGGACACTCCTTAAACAATCGAATGCCTTTTGCATCCGATTTTGGTTACGAACTGTGGGCTAGTTACGCTCGCGACGGCCACCACGGCTGGACACTACAGGAACAGTGTACGGCAGAAGTGCCATCTCTCGTGCGCGCTTGATTGCAAGCGCAATGTCATGCTGGTGCTGCGTGCAGGCGCCAGTGACGCGACGGGGCTTAATCTTGCCACGATCGGTCATGTACTTGCGAAGAAGCTGAACATCTTTGTAATCAATGAAGTCCGTATCTTCTTTGCAGAACTGGCAATACTTGCGACGCGGCTGACGCTGATAATCAGTAGCCATGTCTTGTTACCTTTCGTCTAGCGACAATAGTCGCAGAGCATTCTTAAAACGGGATATCCTCATCGGCATAATCGGCAGCGGTAGGCGGAGCCTGAACAGGGTGCACTGCTGCAGGTGCCGAAGGGGCGGAAGCTGCAAAGGTGCCTACGTTGCCGCCGGCATTTTGCTGATTCCGAGAGAGGAATTCGATCTCGTCAACAATAACCTCAAGCTTGCTACGACGCTGACCATCACGCTCCCAAGAGCTGTAACGAAGCTTGCCCTCAATAGCAACCTTGGAACCTTTGCTAATGAAGCGTGCAACTGCATCTGCACGAGCTCCAAACATGACGCAATCAACGAAGTTGGGATAGTCTTCCCACTCACCAGATTGAGGGTTGCGACGGCGATCATTAACGGCAACACCAAAAGAAAGGACTTGAGTGCCGCCAGCAGTTGCCTTAAGTTCGGGTTCGCGAGTAAGGTTTCCACTGATAATCACGCGATTAATGCTCATTGTGATCACTGCCTCTCATTTGTGGGCACAAAGCCCACCTTCCAGTACTAATCCTTGTCAGGACGACGTACAACCATGTGACGCTTTACTGCATCATTGATGCGCAGAACACGATCAAGCTCTGCAATCTGAGTTGGATCTGCATGGAAGTTGATAAGGGTATAGTCACCCTCGGTAAGCTTGTCGATCTCATAAGCAAGCTTGCGCTTGCCCCAATCCTCGACATTATCGACCTGACCGCCATTATCGGAAATAGCAACGTCAATGCGCTTCATTACACCAGCGCGTACTTCCTCATTGGAAGATGGATCGACAAAAAACAGCAATTCATAAGCCTTCATATTGTCACCTCCTCTGGGCTCAAGGCTTCGGGATGTGAAGGTTGCACCCGAAGCAGGAAAGGTTCGGTCTGCAATGGTATCACAATATTCTTGTACCACCACGTGAAGGCTTATTTTTTTGTATACCTCCCGTGCGTCTCCATAAATGAAGTTTACTATCTATCTCTAACCATGCCCAAACAACCACAAACACTTTCCAAACAACAGTGGTATCTAAACAGCAGCCAAATGCGCTTGTCTTACCAGCTGATTATAAAAAGCCTCCCACAGCACCATGCTGCAGGAGGCTGAACAGGTATCACTATGATACAGAAGCTATACGACAGGAGATACCTTATTCTCTAAGCTTTGTACCACACTGAGGACAAAAGGTGCCGTTCTCGGGAACCTTACTGCCACACTCGGGACAGAAAGAGAGGCTATCGTCTGATGCTTCTTCTGTTTCTGCCGCGGCTTCATGATCTGCCGCGGCTTCATGAGAAACTTCTGAGGTCTCTACTGGAGCTTCAGACGCCTCAGCTGCATCCTCTACTGGTGAAGTTTCAGCCTCTGTAGATTCCTGTGCCGGCGACAAAACCTCGGGCTCTTCAGAAACCTCAACTGGTATGACAGGCGTTGCTTGTGTTGCAGGTTCATCTGATACGGCAGGAGCTTCTGGAGCTACCAACATCTCTGGTGCCTTTGGTGCTGCAGACACATCTGATGATTGTGGTGTTACGGGTGCAACAGGGCTTCCAGCAGGAGCAGCTGCATCTGAGGTTTGACCAGGATCAGCTGGGGTCATGGGCGTAGGAAGGGGATCGTCTGGGTTACCCCACTCAAAAACTTTGAATTGGAGCATCCAGAGGCCAATCATGTTGGCTGTAAGCAAGTTAATAACAGTCGTAATAGCACTACCAATAACCCAAAATACGATGAAAGCAGGCGCAAGACTAACAAGGGCATCGCTTAAGACAGAAAATGCAATTAAGACAGCTTGACCTGATGGTATGGCAGTCTCATTGAGCATCTCAAGCTGATTCAGCGCTGTATAAGAGATCGACCCAAACCAAATCATGCCCGCAATAAAGACTACAGGAATGGACACTATGAAAATTATGAGACCGATCTTGAATTGCTCACCCGTAATTTTAAGTAAGCCCTTCCAATCATGGCGCACCATCTTCCATAGATTGGAGAAGCTAAATGCAGCACCAAATCGATCATAAATAGTTGCATAAAGTGCACAAACTCCTGCAAGAACTTCTGCAAAGACAATGAAAAGCCAAGAGATACCACCTATGGCAGGAACAATACTTTCCAACACAGACATAAGAATGCCGATAACAACCTGCCAAATAAGCAGGATAACAAAAGCAACAAAGCCCGTCTTGAGACACTTACCAAACTTGATACCTTTTTGTTTGGGAGAAGATTTTACGCCCCATGCAGTCAGACGCGCCCATTCATATGAGGCGCCCAAGGTAACCATTCCACCAATAATAGGAATGAGAGAATACAGGGTAAGCAACAAAACCGTTTTAAACCAACCCTCTTCACGCGTGAGCATACGCCATGAACGTGTGAGATACTGCTTGTTTGAAAACTTAAGCTGAGCCATATAGATTCCCATCAACGCTTTATCTATGGATCGTTATAATTGGTCAAATTATAGACAAGATTGGTCTTTATCGTCACGTAATCCCAAATAAAAGGTGATGACCCTAAAAATATATCAACTCTATTTATTTAAATACACAAGCATTGGTATCACTGGCGGAGAGGGAGGGATTTGAACCCTCGTACCTCTATAAGAGGTAAACGGTTTTCGAGACCGCCGCATTCAGCCGCTCTGCCACCTCTCCAGATGCACAAACGGCGCCTTGCGGCGCCGTGAAATAACCTGGCGGAGAGTCGGGGATTTGAACCCCGGAGACGCTTTCGGCGCCTACACGATTTCCAATCGTGCTCCTTCAGCCGCTCGGACAACTCTCCTTAATTGAAAACGCACCGGATAGTATAACGTATTTCTCGCCGAAAAGAAAAGAACTTTTCTGCGAAGTCCTTGCAAGACCTAGTAAGATACTTGCGTATCCGTTTTTACCCTGCAGGAGATCATGTGCTTCAGATACCTATTTGGCTAGACCTTTCTGCCGTTATTGTTGGTGCTTTAGCGGGAGTTTGGGCAGCTCAAGAGCGTAAATTAGACTTGGTTGGCTATATTGGCCTAAGCTTTTTGTGTGGCTTGGGCGGCGGCTTGGTCCGTGATATGGCTATGCAAGTTGGCAGTGTCTATATGTTGCAATCTCCATATGCCATTCCTTTTGTCATAACAACAGGCATCGTTGGCTACTTTTTTCCACAATTTATCAAGCGCTACCCCAACCTCTTAGACTGGTTGGACATTCTATCTGTTGGCTTATTTGTAGTGGCGGGTACCGATAAGGCCATTAACTACAACCTATACCCTATAGCCTGCATGCTCATGGGCGTCATCACTGGTGTGGGCGGCGGTATGATGCGCGACGTCTTTTTGGGTGACACACCGCGCATCTTCCAGCGCTCTAACTTCTATGCCGTCGCAGCTATTGGCGGTTCTGTCGTGTATTATTCTCTGGCCGCGGTCAGTCACTACAATTTGGAAATCTCTGCCATAGCAAGCGTTGCTACAACCATGTGCCTGCGCAGGCTGTCGCTTCATTACAACATGACACTACCTACGGAAGTAGATCTGGCACCTAAGGTTGCCGCCAGCGCCAAGAAAATAAAGGCAAAAACGGTACGCAAAAAACGCTAACCTCGCAGCTACACAGCTTATTTTGTATCTATACGGCTTATTTGTTTACCAAACCGGAGCGAACGGCCCACTTCTTACGCTCAGTAGCGTTAAGAATACGTTTACGCATGCGAATGTTCTTAGGCGTAATCTCCACGACCTCATCGTCCATGATGTACTCCAGCGCCTCTTCGAGCGAGAAAACACGTGGAGGTGTAAGCTGCACCGATATGTCAGCAGTGGAAGAACGCTGGTTGCCCAAAGATTTGGTGCGGGCAATGTTAACCACCATGTCACCAGGACGGGAACGCTCGCCCACAAGCATGCCCTCATAGCACTCATCACCAGGGCCAACAAAGAGTTGACCGCGCTCTTGCAGGGTACCCAAGGCATATGCAACGGCCTTCTCGGTAGACATAGAGATCATGGCACCGTTCTGACGAGAACCAATATCGCCAGCAAAAGGACCATATTCCAAGAAGGTATGGTAAAAGACAGCCTCACCATGAGTTACATTGAGGACGCGTGTTTTAAGGCCCATAATGCCACGTGTGGGGATCTTGAACTCAAGGTGTGTCTGAACGCCGCCGGTTTCCATGTTGGTCATGGTGCCGCCCGCATCACCAAACACCTCAATGACCTTGCCAGAGTACTCTGCGGGACACTCAACGACAGCTTGCTCAATAGGTTCAAGCTTATTGCCGTTCTCGTCCTTCTTGAACAGCACGCGCGGGCTACCCACCTGGAACTCAAAGCCCTCGCGGCGCATGGTTTCCATCAAAACAGAGAGATGCAAAATACCGCGACCGGCTACCTCGGTGCCTGTTTTGTCGGGGAGCTCCTCAATGCGCATGGTCACATTGTTTTCACGCTCCGCCATCAGGCGCTCTTTAAGCTGACGACCACCAACAATATCTCCGTCACGGCCAACCAAAGGCGAGGTAGATGCCTCAAATACGATGGCCAACGTTGGTGGATCGATCTCAATGGAGTCAAGCTCAACGGGATTATCTGGATCTGTATACACATCGCCAATATCGGTGGAATCCACACCCACCACGGCTCCAATATCACCAGCACAAACCTCGGTACATTCTTTACGGCCCAGGTAGTCAAAGGTAAACAGCTGCTTAACCTGACTCATGGCTCGTGAACCATCGTTTTTAACAACCAGGATTTTATCGCCAGCGTGGATTGTGCCCGAATACACACGACCAATACCAATGCGGCCCACATAGGTGGAGTGGTCGATGGTTACACACTGCATAGCCAAAGGACCATCTGCATCCGCATCAGGAGCAGGAAGCTCATCAACAACCATGTCCAACAGCGGATACATATCATTGGTATCGTCATCGGGAGACAGACGAGCAAAGCCATTAACAGCACTTGCATAGACAACGTGCTCCATAGAAAACTCGAGCTGCTCATCCGTGGCGCCCAGATCCATCATCAGATCAAGACAGGCATTAAGGGCCCGCTGCGGGTCTGCACCATCGCGGTCAATCTTGTTAACCACAATCATGATGGACAGGCCGGCATCAATGGCGTGGCGTAACACAAATCGCGTTTGTGGCATGGGACCTTCTGCGGCATCTACCAGCAGCAGCGCAGAGTCTGCCATCTTCAAAACGCGCTCTACCTCGCCGCCAAAATCTGCGTGACCAGGCGTATCCAAAACATTGATCTTAACGCCCTTGTACTCAATGGAAATGTTCTTGGCCAAAATGGTAATACCGCGCTCACGCTCTTGATCATTTGAATCCAGAACACGCTCTTCTACCTGCTGATTATCGCGAAAAGCGTCCGTTGCGCGCAGAAGCTTATCCACCAGGGTGGTCTTGCCGTGGTCAACATGGGCGATAATTGCAATATTGCGAATGTGCTCTTGGAGCATGGTTCCTACTTTCTCATTGTCTATCTAGGATCAAACCAAAACATACAGGTTATACGAAACATACGGGTTTATATTTTGTACGCTGCCGAGAAACCCCGCAAAAATGTAGTACAAGACGATACAGCGTAGTACAAACCGTTACAAAAGTGAATCAACTTCACCAGCGGGCTCAGGATCACACCATTGGAATGCTTCTCCTGCACCAAAACCTTGCCATAATACGTAGGCCGAAAAAGCCCGCTGGCCTTTCTCGGCAAACTCAAGGATAAGGGCGTCTTTATAGCCGTCGTTGCCTAAGTCTACAGCGCCCTCATATACCATGGCATAGCGTACGGGAGACCCAAGCTTATCTGGGCGCACGGCCTTTTCCGAGGTTAGAGCAGCTATGTAGTTGTGGGCCTCATCAAGACAGGCTTCTATCCCGTCTTCAGAAAACGAGTTGGTTACACGCGTGCCAGCGGCGTCTTCTACCGAAGTAATAACGCATATCTCTACCCCTGCTGCAAGTGCATCTAATGCCGATCCCAGCAGATCACATGACAGCGCGTCCAGCTCTTCTGAAACGACACTCGACTGATCATATTGACTATCTTGGGCCACAAATCCCCTATCGTTAAGCGAAATAACTGCACTAATAATACTCTTGCATTTCAAATACAGGCTGCACAGCGCACTTTGTCACAGAGCCTGCAGATTTGTTACTGCTTGGCACACCTACCATACCAGCTGCCCAGCCTTTTGCATCTTTATACCGGATTCTAATGAGGCTTCTAACGACATTTTTTGATGATTGCCTCAAGTACTGCTTTTTCTAACGAGCGTAGTGCCATAAACTGGAAACTACGTTATGTCACTCGTGCCTACCATGATTTTGGGACGGAGTATGGATAAAACTGACGAGCTTCTCGATTTTATGCTGAGCTTTTCTAAGGAAGCGCTTCAAGCTGGTGCTACGGTTGAGTACGTAGAAAAGGCTCTTAAGCGCATTTCTCAAGCGTACGAAATGAAAGAGATGAGCTCAATTACCACAAGTAATTTTATTGTACTTTCTGCCTGCTCATCTGATGGTATGCATCATACTCGGCAGACCTCTATTGAAGGCTCTGTCATTCATCTGGCAAAACTTTGGCACCTCAACCATTTACGGATACAGGTGTGTGAGAACACGCCGGCGCCAAAGGAGCTTATGGACATGCTTGGGTCTGTGTTTGAAAAGCATGAGTTTCCCAAGATAATCACCATGCCTGCTCAAGTTATAGCCTTTACTTGTATCTGCATACTAATAGGTGGTTCGGTTCGCGATGCACTTGCTACTGTGGTGTGTGCAACAGCGGTTTGTGTCGTATTTGAAGTACTCAACCATTTTAAAATTGACGCCATTGTCAGTAATGCCCTCGGTATGTTTGTGGCCACGTGCATTACCATATTCGCCGTAAGAGCTGGCTTTGGAGATAGCGGAAGTATGGTAGTAATTACCATCAGTCTTATGATGATTCCCGGTATTCCGCTTGCTAATGCCTTTAGCAGTCTCGTCAGAGGAAACGAGATGAACGGGAGTCTCTTGCTCGTAAGAGTAACCCTTGAATCGCTCATGTTGGCGCTGGGAACCTACGCTGCAGTGTTGCTTTTAGGGGGTCTCACGTCATGGTAATTGGTATCGTCTACATTGTGCTCTCATTTGTGGCCAGCTACGCCTTTGGCATAGTGTTTCATATACGCAAAGAGGACTTGGTGCTCGCAGGAATTGGCGGAGCTGTAGTAAGAACTTTTATTGTTGTAGGTCCAACCGTTATTAGCTCACACACCCTCATTATTTTTGTTGCTTCGCTCGTTGCGGGACTGTATGGAGGGGTGCTGGCACGTTTTTATAAGGCGCCATCTGCCTACTTCGTGTACCCCTCACTCATTCCACTTATTCCAGGAGATTTGCTCCACTATGCACTTTCATCTCTGCTGATCCGAAATATGGAGAGTTTTATCCAGCAGGGACTCAATTGTCTTGCAACACTTTTAGCACTCGCCTTAGGGCTGCTTGTAGGCTCAGCACTTGCCGCTCTTTGTAAACCACTCATCAGGGTTTTGCGACCTCAGTAAGCCTGTGAGCTATGCCAGCTCAAGCGCAAGAGGAATTAACTGAGCTATGTTATCAGCTGCCTGCGCAAGCTCAGAATCAGAGACGGACGATTTTGCCGCAAGCGCAAGCGATACCGCTATGGCCTTATTGAGCGTATCATCTGTAGATCCCAACCTTTGTGCACGCTCTGCAAGACTGGCCAGTACATGCAGATTTGCTACAAGCTGAGAGAGCTTGGCGGCCGTAGCAGTATAAGCTTTCATAGCAGCGATAAGATCAAACGGCTCGCCCTTATCGACACCCCTGTGGGCAGAAACGTGCTCTGCTCGGGCACGGACTCCGTCAAGAGCCATCTGAACATCCTTGATCTCAGCGTCCCCAAAACTGAGCTTAAGCCCAACAAAGAGCTCAGAAAAGGCGTGGCCGCACGGAATAAAACCAGCAACTGCTTCCATAGCGTTGCTTAGGGTTATAGCAAGACCTGCAGTCTGTGCAAGCAGCTCTGCCTGCGCCTGGCTGAGTGAAACAAGCTCTTTAAACTCTGCATCTGATACAGCGGTTACAGCTCCATGAATGTGTGGCATATATGCTCCTCACACGGTTTACTTACAGTCGTTTTCCTTCCAGAAGGATACTGGAAGCATGCTATAGACTACAATATATAACCTAATTACCTTCTTACATACGGTGCCATTCTTTAAGGGAGACTACAGCATGCAGTTGCGTGACCTGCATTATAAGCATCCGTTTCGGTCTTACCAACAGCGCATCCTTGATGCGTTTTCTTCATATCAAGCCGATAAAGCCATTAATATAGTTGCAGCTCCCGGCAGTGGAAAAACGATTCTTGGACTGGAGTTGATCCGCCGCCTTGGAAAGCCAGCTCTTATTTTGTCTCCATCTCTTGCCATACGCCAACAATGGGGAGAACGCTTTGCAGATGGCTTCCTTACACAAGACAGCCAGGAGCACGATTTTGTCTCGTATTCCCTGCTCGACCCAAAGATCATAACCTCTATTACATATCAATCCTTACATGCGGCATGGGTTCAAAAAGCCTCTGCCGACAAAACAAAGGATGCAGATACCGCCAACAAGGCCGATGAGCAAGATGAGCAAGTGCTCCAGGAAGAGGACAATAAACAAGCCCAGCCAGATCTCCAAGAAGAGCGTGTGGAGGATTTTACTAATTTTGACGTTTTAGCTGCTGTTGCTCAGGCTGGTATTACCACCATTTGCCTTGATGAGGCCCACCATCTTCGCGCGGAGTGGCAGCGAGCGCTGGAGGCGTTCATAAAAGCGCTTAAGGGACAGGTATTTGTCATTTCCCTCACAGCCACGCCGCCCTATGACTCTACGCCAAGCCAGTGGAAACGCTATACGGATGTATGCGGTGAGATTGATGAAGAAATTTTTGTCCCCGAACTTGTGGCAGAAGCTGCACTATGTCCGCACCAGGATTACATCTATTTTAGTTATCCAACTACCAGTGAACGGCTTCTTACCAAGTGCTATCGAGAGCAGGCAAATGCGGCGCTTAAGGAGCTACAACAAGAAAAGCTTATAGACAGCCTGCTTCACAATCTTGACTGCGCCATCAACACCGATCTTGTCGATAAAAACTACCAGTTTGTACTGGACCACGAAGAGCAGTTTCGGGCGCTTTTGCGGTTTGTACGCCATATAGGATCTGAAGTTCCCGCTTGGTGGATGCAGGCGGTCTTTCCCCATAAACGAATGGGGCGGTATAAACCAACAGATGCAGAACGTGCACTGCAATGTATTCTCGATAATCCCGACTTTTTTGGTGCTGATTATGCGGAAGCCATACGCCATTGTCTTGCTCAGCATGGACTTATTACCCGCAAACAAGTCAACCTGCTCTCGAACCAAAAACTTAATCGCGCACTGGCGGGTTCTATTGGAAAGATGCAATCTATTCAGCGCATTGCCACGCTTGAATCGTCCTGCTTAAAAGACGATCTTCGCATGGTCATTCTCACCGATTACATCCGAGCTGATGCAACCAACCTCATCGGTCGTGACACTGGCTTTACTCAAATTGGCGCGGTCCCTATTTTTGAGGCCGTGCGGCGGAGCGTAGGAGAAGCACAGAACATCGCGCTTCTTACCGGTTCGCTTGTCATTGTTCCTGTGTCGATCCAAGATCAGCTCAGTGCGTTTGCGCAACAATACAACGGTACTGTTGCATTTGCTCCTTTGGAAGAAGCCGGTCCTGTCCCTTATGTAAAGGCGCAGTTTTCTGGTGGAAATCAACTGAGTGTACGCATCCTAACCCGGGCTCTTGAGCAGGGGCTTATTCAAATTCTCGTAGGCACGACTGCCCTTCTTGGAGAAGGATGGGACTCCCCTTGTGTTAACACCCTCATTTTGGCTTCATATGTAGGAAGCTTTATGCTCTCCAACTAGATGAGGGGACGTGCCATTCGTACCTATGCAAAACAGGCCGATAAATGCGCAAATATCTGGCATCTTGTAACGGTAGAGCCGCCGTTTGGACCAGACCAACAGCTTCTTGATCTTTTGTATGGCTCAGACTTCAAACAGGATGAAGCGATCCTGGGTCAAGATTGGGACACTCTCACAAGACGGTTTGACTGTTTTATAGCTCCTGCATATGAAAGCTCTTGCATAAAAAGCGGTATTGATCGCATAAGTATCGTACAACCACCTTTTACCGAGGCTCATTTGGAGGCAATAAACCATCAAATGGAGCGGCGAGCAGCCAACAGATAGGCTGTAACAGAGGCATGGCAGAACATACTAGACGCTTCTATCAAACCGTCGGTTAGTGAGACCTGCAAAACAGATGAGGTGCCCGCCTTATTTGGACTATCTGCTTTTACCTTTGTCAACACACTTGCTTTGATACTCATCAGCTGCATAGACTGGCTAGCAAGCAGCTTGATTCTTGAGAGTATGCACGCAAGGGGCTTTATTGCTCTGTTTAGAGGAAACCTTTTTATCTTTGGTATCTTTACGGTGTTGCAGATTATAGGTCTCTTTTTGCTCACAAAACTAACGCTGCATCTCATACTGCGCTTCTCGCCAAAACGACGTTTGGATCGTATGGGCAAAGCGCTTCATACAGCCCTAGCACAAGCTAGCATGCTTTCTGGTAAAACCGGCAGAATTCAGGTTGACTCCAATCCCATTCAATCGTATTTTACCGTCTCGCTTAAGGGGGTTTCCTTGCATGACCAGCACGTATTTGCTGAAGCTTGCAAGCAAATGCTCTCCCCCATTGACAACCCCCGCTATGTGCTTATCGAGCAAAGCGGAGCCGGGCTGTTTGGAATACTACATTACCGCCACAGTTTTGCCTGTCCTGAGGTACTCTCAAAGCGCAAAGAGGACGTTACTCTGCTGGTTGATGCCCTCAAGCCGTTTGGCACCTATAAAGCAGTGTATATAAAAAGCCCAGAAGGACGAGAAAAACTATGGCGTTGTCGAGAGAGAGCGCTTGTCAACCTCAATGAACGGTACACAAAGATCTTTCTTGGTCTTTAGCAAATGATTGCTTGCGCGGCTGCTTGCTCAATAAGATGTTGGATATCTTGAATAGCTGTGTTGGTCACAATACCCCAAACCGACATCACAAAAATAATAAGTGCAAGGATTATTTGCAGAATGAGCGAGACCATACCACCACCCACAGCCAACACTTTTGCTTTTTGTACAACAAGACGGATAAAACAAAAGACGAGAAACCCTGCAGACATAGCAGCTAACACGTAATTGGGAAACATACCGATCATTTGTATTCTCGTTCTACTTGCTAAAGTTCTGCCAAAATTCTGACCAAGCATCTGCTTCTTGACTTTGATCAATATACAAGAAGCTTTCCTCATCATAAAAATCTAAAGACATAAGATCATCGAGCGTTTTGGGCAGCGATAGATTAAAGAATTCTTTTTTGAAAGCGCTGCCATATTGCAGATAATACTGACCGGTCATGGCAACATAGTTGGTTTTCTTTACTGATTGGGGTGTATAACTTATTGGCTCTCCGGCCTCAGAAAGATCTGGACTCACTGCTAAAAGTACCAACTTAGTGTCTGAAGTACGAAAACCCAAAATAAAGTTTTGATACTCATACGAAAGCGTGCGTCCAAAGCCAAAATTTGCTCCACGTATATCTTCCGAGAAGCCATAAGCTATCTGATAGCTGGATCCCTCCTCAACCCATATGTCAAAAAGAGCGCGCATACGAGCTTTGGTGTCGTCACTTTTTGCTTGGTCTACCTCAACGGGTTTTCTGAAAGATTTAAATGCATCAAAAAGTCCCATGTCCGCCTCCTTATAACAAGTAACAGCTTGTTACGTCAGCTTTGTATACGCTGTATACCAGCCGTATACCAGCTAAAACGTTATATGGCACACAGTATAGCCAATATTACAATAAGCGTCCAAAATGACGCACATAGAGCTTTTTTACCAGCAGCACACGCCAGTCGGCCATACTCTGGATAAAGGGCATGCGCTCCGTGCGCACAAGGTATATAAAGAGCACCTGGGTAAACATGGACTCAACAAACCAGCAGGCCTGGAAGGTACCTACAAAACTTGCCATGGCTGTAGGATTTCCTACAAGAGTGGACCAGCTGCCACCACAAACAGCGGGGCAAATCCAGAAGAAGAGTACCGCAAAGGTCACAACATCAAAAACCGAGCTCGTAGGTCCAATCCAGTGCATGAAGCTCGCAATAGAACCAGACCTCCATGTTTGAGGCACCCTCAGCTCTTGCGCATCAACCCTATCCCAGGGGATGACAGCGCAGGCACAGTCATAGATGAAGTTAAGAAGTAGCAACTGAACAGCGGTCATGGGCAAAAATGGCAAAAACACGCTGGCAACCAAAACCGAGAAGATATTGCCAAAATTGGAGCTTGCCGTCATCTTTACGTACTTATTCATGTTAAAGAAGGTACGACGACCTCTACAATGCCACGCTCAAGAACGCCTAAGTCCTTCTCGAGAAGAATAATATCTGCTGATTCCTTGGCAACATCGGCCCCAGAGTCAACCGAGATGCCACAGTCACTCGCGGTCATAGCAGCGGCATCATTCACACCATCGCCCATGAAACCAACCACATGGCCACGCGCACGCAGAGCACGCACCACACGAACCTTTTGATCGGGAGAAAGCTTGGCAAAGATAGTGACCTGCTCTACCTTATCCGCAAGCTCCTCATCGGACAGCTGTGCCACAGCAACACCATCGAGCGTTTGTTCCACTTGAAGGCCAATGCTCTCACACACCGTGCAAGCAACCCGCAGTGAATCTCCCGTAAGCACCTTGGTTGCCACGCCATGCTCATGCAGAGAGCGCAGGGCCTGAGCAGCACTTTTCTTTGGTGGATCGAGAAACGCAAGGTAACCTATGAGCGTCATGCCTTGCTCGTCCTTGCCGGAAAGCACGCCAACTTCAGCTGGATCTACCTTGCGAGCAACACCCAACATGCGCATGCCTTTATCGGCAAGACCATAGGCAACGGAAAGAACTTTTTCACGCATATCACTGCCAAGCGGCAACACCTGGCCGTCATATTCCACCTCCGTGCAAACCTGAAGCACCTCTTCAAGAGCACCTTTGGTGACCATATGCCGACGCCCATCATCATGCTCAACCACCACACTCACGCGACGGCGCTCAAAATCAAAGGGGACCTCGTCCACAAGGTGCCAGCGTGCAGAAAGCTCTTCTACATTAACGCCGGCAGTACCCTGGTTTGTCTCTTCGGCTGCACGAGAGATAATGGCCGAGTCAATAAGATTGCGGACACCTGTCTCAAAAAAGCTGTTGAGAAACGCATAACGCAGCACGCGCGGATCCTCGTTGCCCATGAGGTCAAGGTGGTACTCAAGTACTACCTGGTCCTCGGTAAGGGTGCCGGTCTTGTCGGTGCGAAGTACATCCATGGCGCCAAGATCCTGAATGGCGTCAAGGTGCTTGACTATGACGCGGTCGTGAGAAAGATCTACTGCCCCTTTTGCAAGACAAGTGGTCACGATCATGGGCAACATCTCAGGCGTAAGTCCAACAGCAACCGAAAGCGAGAAAAACAGCGCAGAAAGCCAGTCGCCCTTTGTAAACCCGTTAATCACAAGCACCAGTGGAGCCATTACCAGCATGACCCGCAAAAGAAGCTTGCTCACCGAGCTAATACCCTCATCGTAAGCGGTCTTACCGCGCGTGGCACCTAGGCTTGTGGCCATGCCGCCAAACATGGTGTTAGCACCCGTAGCTGCTACTACAGCCACGCCGCTTCCCGAAATTACCGTAGAACCCATAAGCACGATATTGCCAAAATCACTTACGGCGCGCTTATCGCCAGTTTTGGGAAGAGCACAGGGTGCAGCAGTGCGCTCAACAGGAGGGCTCTCCCCCGTAAGGGACGACATGCCCAAAAAGAGATCGCGTGCCTGGACAAGGCGTGCGTCGGCAGGCACTATATCACCAGCGGCCGGGTGAATAATGTCACCCACAACTACGTCAGTCAGCGGTATTTCCACACGACCCATATCCTCGCGCTCTACGTTACAGGTGGTCTGGATGGTTTTTGCGAGTGCAGCGGCAGCGTCATCACTCTTGCCCTCTTGGACAAAACGAAGCGTGCCCGACACAAGAATCATTGCAAAGATGATAAAGAAGGTCGAAGGATCACGATCGGCAGGGCTGGCGAGAAGAACGTCGGTAACCAATGACACCACAGCAAGCAAAAAGAGAATCCCAGTAAAGGGGTCCGCAAATGCCTTAAGAAAGCGCAGTGGCACAGGATCGCGGTGTGCATGGGCTACCTCATTGGAACCCCAAGCAGCACGAGACAGCTCTACTTCGCTGGCAGAAAGTCCTTTGCGCTTAGTATTAAGTTCGTCAAAGACCTCGTTTGTATCAAGGGTAGATACGTTACGCAGCCACTCAAGCTGGAATGCCTTACGAGTATCTTTTTTATAGGTTCTGGGAGCGCTATGAGTGAACAATCCCTTTGTAGCAATCCTAGCCAGAACTGTATTGGTGAGCGTCTTCATGAGCCACCTCCGATCCGGGGGATGCCTGCGGAAATGCTTAATTGCACATCATGACCGCAAGAACCGGCAGCAAGAGTGGCATGGCATAGATAAAAACAGACAGCACTCACACACTACCGGCGGTGTCTGTCTCCCCTTTTGGCAGGCACCAATCCTTTTAAGCTTGTGTTTTCTCGAACATGACTACCATCGCTCATGGTTGGCACCTCCTTAGCATCAAGGGTTCCCGCCCTATGCATATGACTGTGGTTCATCTCATGAAGCCACACAACGTTTCATGCGTCAGTCTGAGATATATCACATGATATGTCAACCTATAAGGTATCACTTTGTGCTAGCTCTGTAAATCTTACTTAGATGTATCTGATATATTGCTGTATATGCCGTATGAACTGCAGTAAAAGAAAAGCCGGAAGGTAAAACCTCCCGGCTGCATATTCTTGGTGGAGCCTAGGGGGATCGAACCCCTGACCTCAGGCTTGCAAAGCCCGCGCTCTCCCAGCTGAGCTAAGGCCCCGGCGATAATCACCTTAGCGGCGACTCGGCTAGCGCTAAGGTGACTATTGACGAAGTGTTGGTGGGCCCGACAAGGTTCGAACTTGTGACCTCCCGGTTATCAGCCGGACGCTCTGACCAACTGAGCTACGGGCCCAACGCAAGAAAACATAATACGTCAGTAAATTTAAAAGGTCAACATATTTTTTGTATTCTTACAATGTTTTTGGGTAACATAGCTAGCACATATCTTTGAGCAAAAAGTAAGAATCGAGGTGAAGACATGAGCATGGTTCGTATGGACATTGAATCTATTGTTGTTGGCAACGGACCGGCTACTTCGCTCATTACCCTTCGCCCTCGTCATAGTTCAAGTCCTTATGCCCAAACGCAGCTTCCCATCCGTATTGGCATGACAGAAGCAAGTGCTATTGGCATGGGTGTGGATAATATCCCTCACCAGCGCCCTCTCACTCATGATTTACTTCAAGCTGTTATCACCCAGCTTGGTGCTACGGTTACCAGTGTTACCATTTCTAAAGTTGAAGGGCCTACCTTCTTTGCTTCGGTACATTTGCTTACCGCAAACAAAGAGCGTAAGGCTATTGATTGCCGTCCTTCGGATGCCGTTGCGCTCGCTGTGCGCACCAAAGCACCCATCTTTGCAGAATCTGACGTACTTATGACAGCATCATATCCTGACTTTAAAACGATTAAGAAAGATGAGCAAGAAAAAGAGCTCGCTGAGTTTCATAGCTTTATTGAAGGGCTTTCTCCAGAGGATTTCTCGTAAGTCCTCTTTGTCTTTTAATCCTCTTGTATCATAAGCAAGTGGCCATATGCCAACTTACTGCTGTGCTATAGCTTCACCGGTATAGTAATTAAGTTCATAGCCTTTTGCGGCGTTATAGACCTCTACTTCTTCGTCGATAAACCCATCGGAAGTCTTTACATCCACAATGACTGAGCGACAGATCCGCTCATCCCCTTCATAAATAGGGGTTGCCACAAACTGAACGGTACCAGAGGGATGTGCCTTAAGCCAGTTCCTTACTGCTGTTTCCACCAAGGCCATTCCGCCCTGGCCATCATTAGCTCCCACATTTTGCATGCGCGTGCCGGTAACTAGGTTTTCTACAGTCTCTTTACCACCTAAAGACTTTGCCAAAAGATGGCTTCTATTCCAAAGGCGCCCTCTATAAAACGAGCCGTTATACAGCTCAATTTGAACCTCAGGGTTCTTGCGAGGCCAACCAGAAGGATTGGACATTTGTTCGCGCTCGCGCGCCATACCACCTTCCATCATTTGATACGTAATACAAGCATGAACCTCAAGCGTACGACCTAAGCTATCAAGACCGGCATATAAAACTTGCCCGCTCTCCACGACCTGATCTATACGAGAAGGACCAACAAGGCGAACATAGTTAGGGCTTTCCTGCTCGTCCCAGCTGGTATATCCCTGCTGTCTTGCTTGACTACCTGACGCTGAGCTTACTGTACGAACCTGCTGAGACTGCAGTGGCAAAAAGTGAGAAGCTGCACTTACCAGCTGGCTAAAACCATTTTGTGCAAAGGACGGGAACAGCGTACTGATAATAAGCACACCCGCAATAAGGCCTGTGGTTGTACGGTTTCTCTTAGATAAAAACTTCCTCCGCACCATGAAGCTCCCATCACACTACAGTGCATCAGATATACGACTGCCAACTATAGATAAAGCACAAAAAGGCGCAACTCATCATACTGAATTGCGCCTTAGATATCCTCTAACGATTACTCTTCATCATCTAAGTCAGGAGCGATCTGCTCTTCTTCACCAATGTCTATTGGTGCTTCTTCACTCGTGCTTTTCTCGCCAGCGGCAAGCAGATCAAACGAAGTCTGATTCTCATCAACTTTCTTTGCAGTCGCCTTTTTGGCAATCATACGAGCAACTGCGGTAACTCGGTCAGACTCAGAGACGTTCATGACCTTTACGCCTTGAGTAGAACGACCAAGCTTGCTGATGTCACTGACCTTTACCCTAATCAGGATGCCCTCTTCGGACACAATAACCAGCTCATGTTGGGGGCCAACAACCTTCATACCAGCAAGTTCGCCTTTACGAGCAGTCATTTGGATGGTAAAGACTCCCTGGCCACCACGGTTATGAACGGGATAGTCAGCAATGGGCGTGCGCTTACCATAGCCCTTCTCGGTAATAACAAACAGGTCTCCCTGGCCGTTAGAGATCTCCATACCCAAAACCTTGGCAGTACCCTTAAGGGTAATACCACGAACACCAGAGGTATCGCGGCCCATTGCGCGGATTTGATCCTCTTCAAAAACAATTGCCTTGCCGTCTGTGGAAACCAAAATGACCTTGAATCCTGGTTTAACACGGCGCACGTCAATCAACTCGTCGCCATTTTTGAGATTGATAGCAATAATGCCGTCATGGCGAGTACGGTCATAGGCACTCATGGCTGTCTTTTTAATCATGCCGTTGCTGGTAGCAAACATGAGGTACTCGTCGGCAGGAAAATCACGGGTAGTGATAACCGCCTTGAGATGCTCTCCTTCTGCCAGCGGCAACACGTTGACAAGAGCAGAACCGCGAGAAGCACGCGAACCAACAGGTAGTTCGTGGACTTTCTTACGATATACCTTTCCAAGATTGGTAAAGAACAACACATAATCATGGGTGGAAGACACAAAGAGATGCTCGACAAAATCATCTTCCTTAAGCGAGAGGCCAGAAACTCCCTTGCCACCACGTTTTTGTGAACGATAGGTAGCAACAGGAAGACGCTTTACATAACCAGTGCGCGTTACGGTAACCACCATATCTTCTTCGGCGATAAGGTCTTCAACATCCAGGTCAATGGCTTCTTGCGCAGAAATCTTGGTGCGACGATCGTCACCATATTTAGCAACAATTTCCGCTAACTCCTCCTTGATAACCCCAAGGATTTTGTCCTCATGGGCAAGAAGATCCTCGTAGTAGGCAATCTGCTTATGTAGCTCTGCAATCTGAGTAGCAAGCTCATCACGAGCTAGGCCGGTAAGGCGGCGTAGGCGCATCTGAAGAATTGCTTCACCTTGAATGTCATCAATACCAAAGCGCTCATTCATACGTGCCTTAGCCTCGGCATCGTCATGCGAAGAGCGAATAATATGCACAATTTCGTCGATATTATCGACAGCAATAAGCAGACCTTCAAGAATATGAACACGTTTGCGTGCTTTATCCAGGCGATACGTAGTACGACGTGTGACGACATCAATCTGATGCTGAATGTAGTAGTGCAGCATTTCGCGCAAAGAAAGGGTGCGAGGAACGCCGTCTACCAGCGCAATGTCGATAACACCAAAGTTAGCCTGAAGTTGTGTACGCTTGTACAGGTTGTTGAGCACAACCTGAGGAACCGTACCTTGCTTTAGATCAAGTACAATGCGCATGCCCTTACGGTTGGACTCATCGCGCATATCGCTGATGCCATCGATTTTTTTCTCGTTAACCGCTTGCGCAATTTTTTCCTGGAGAAGACCCTTATTTACCTGGTAGGGAATCTCTGTAATAACCAAACGCTGGCGGGACCCCTTGTTGATGTTCTCCACATGCACTTTGGAGCGAATAGTAATGGAGCCGCGGCCCGTTTCATACGCATCACGGATGCCCTCGGTACCCATGATAATGCCACCGGTTGGGAAGTCGGGACCAGGCAACACGGTCATAAGCTCGTCAAGCGTTACCTCGGGATTGTCGATCATCATGTTGATGGCAGCAGCTACCTCACGCAGGTTGTGAGGGGGTACGTTGGTAGCCATACCAACAGCAATACCTGAAGACCCGTTTACCAACAGGTTAGGAAAACGCGCTGGTAACACCGCGGGTTCAGAGAGAGACTCATCATAGTTTGGCTGAGAATCCACTGTGTCTTCGTTAAGGCCAGAAAGTAGCTCCATGGCACCACGGGTAAGACGGGCCTCGGTATAACGCATTGCTGCAGCGGGGTCACCGTCAATGGAACCAAAGTTACCATGACCATCCACTAAAGGAAAACGCATAGAAAAGTCTTGGGCCATACGTACCATGGACTCATAAATTGCAGAGTCGCCATGAGGGTGGTACTTACCCATAACTTCACCAACGGTCCAGGCGGACTTCTTATGGGGCTTGTTTGGAGTAATGCCTGCCTCGTTCATTGCGTACAAGATACGACGATGTACCGGTTTGAGGCCGTCGCGAACGTCAGGTAGGGCGCGGGCGACAATAACGGACATGGAGTATTCGAGGAAGGACTGTTTCATTTCCTCACTCATGTCAGTTGGTTTAATGGCGCCGCCATGGATATCTTCCAAAGAGATACGAGTACCGGCTTCATCAGAAATAGTGCGAGAAAGTCCAGCGCCTCCGCCCAGGGAGCCCTGCTGCACAGGGCTCTGAACATCTGCGAGGTCCTCATCTTCTAAATCGTCAGAGCCGTCATCAAGCTCATCGAACTCGTCTGTCTCAGGCTCGTAGTCTTCTTCCTCATCAACAAAGTCATTATCAAACTCGTTGGTAGTATCGGCATCGTCGTCGAGGAAATCGTCGTGATTGTTTGTATCGTCTGCCACGATATACCTTTCTTAGATGTCTTAAATGTCCAGAAAGCGCACGTCACGCGCATGGGTTTGAATAAAGTCTTTGCGCTTCTCTACCTGCGAGCCCATAAGATCGGAAACCGCCCTATTAGCCGCCATAGCATCATCGATTGTCACACGCAAAAGGATGCGGTTCTTTGGTTCCATCGTGGTGCTCCACAGCTGTTCGGGGTCCATCTCACCAAGACCCTTATAGCGCTGAACGGTGTACTTAGAAGAATCCGTAAACTGACGTGCCTCTAAAGCAAGCTCTTCATCGGTATAAATATATTTACCGTTCTTGTGACCTTTAGGCTTAAGTTGATAAAGAGGTGGCTGGGCTACGTAAATGTAGCCAGCGTCAATCATGGGTTTCATATAGCGATAGAAGAAGGTAAGCAGCAAAATACGAATGTGCGCACCGTCTACATCAGCGTCCGTCATGATAACAATCTTATGATATCGAGCTTTTTGGATATCAAACTCCTCACCAATGCCCGTACCAATTGCTGTAATAAGAGATTTAATGGTGTCAGAATCAAGCGCACGATGCTGCTGAACACGCTCCACGTTCAAAATTTTTCCGCGCAGAGGCAATACCGCCTGGATACCACGGTCGCGAGCCATCTTGGCAGAACCACCTGCGGAATCACCCTCAACAATGAACAATTCTGTTCGAGCGGCATCTTTTTCTGAACAATCTGCTAGCTTACCAGGCATGGAAGAACCTAGGAGTGGCGATTTGCGTGTAGCCTGACGTGCCTTTTGAGCAGCCAAGCGACCCTTTGCTGCTTGCATGGCCTTTTTACAAATATCTTTTGCTTGGGTAGGATGCTCTTCCAGATACTCTGCCAAACCATTGGATACCACACGGTTGGTAAGCGTACGCATATAAGAACTACCCAGTTTTGCCTTAGTTTGGCCCTCAAACTGCGGATCGGGCAGCTTAACGGAAATAACCGCCGTTAGACCTTCTCGAATATCATCACCTTGAAGATCGGGATCTTTTCCTTTTATTAGATTATTTTTCTTAGCGTACTCATTGATCACTTTAGTAAGGGCATTACGAAAACCGGTAAGGTGCATGCCGCCCTCTTCGGTAAAGATGTCATTTGCAAAAGAAAGCGTACGCTCCGAGAAGCCCTTATTCCATTGCAGCGCAACTTCTACCTCACCCATTTGAGAAGCAGGGGCACTTGGATCAGATTTGCCTTCAATAAAAATAGGCTTGGAAAGACCTTGCAAAACATCTTTGCCATCGTTGAGGAACTTAACAAAGTCCACAATGCCACCAGCATAGCAGTACTCAACGGTACGAGGCGTTAGCTCGCGCTCGTCCGTCAAAATGATCTTAAGGTTACGGTTGAGAAACGCTGTTTCCTGCAGGCGATCATTCAGTACATCAAAGTTATAGGTGGTTGTTTCAAAAATTTCTTCATCTGGCCAAAATGTAACCGTTGTACCAGTAGTTTTAGTCTTGCCAACCTTAGTCATCTTTTTGGTGGTTTTACCACGAGAAAATTCCATCTCATAAATAAAACCATCACGCTTTACCTGCGCAATAAGACGTTTAGAAAGAGCATTTACAACAGAAATACCTACGCCATGAAGACCGCCCGAAACCTTATAAGCTGTGTTATCAAACTTACCACCAGCGTGCAAAATAGTAAGAACAACCTCAAGTGTAGGAATCTTCTTTTTAGGATGTATGGCTACCGGAATACCGCGACCATTATCTTCTACCGTAATAGAATTGTCGGGATGTACGGTTACCTTAATCTTTTTACAAAACCCTGCCATGGCTTCATCTACTGAGTTGTCTACAATCTCCCATACCAAGTGATGAAGTCCAGATGCAGAGGTGGTACCAATATACATACCAGGACGCTTACGAACTGCTTCGAGGCCTTCAAGAATTTGAATTTCATCGACATCGTAAGAGTTCTCTTTTTTCGTTTGAGCTGCCACTACCCGTCCCTTCTATGAAAATAAAATTGTGCTCAATGACTTGGCTGTACAACCAACACTGTTGAAGTGACTATAAATTTTACTCGTTTTGTTCGTTTATGACTATGCCTGTGTAAAAAAGCTTATTTTGAACACTTAAAAATGCCTCTGTAAAGCTTTCAGAGACAATTTAACGGTAGATTATCTACTTAAATGATTCCCTACTCGTTTGTCTCCTCATTGAAGAAATTATCGCGTTGTAGACTTTTGTTTTGAGTGGCTCTGAAAGTCCTTTTGTTAAGTCATGTGCTTGCTTTTTTTGTTTTTGAGTAAGTTCTTGCAAAGGTGGCTTATTAGACATATCAGTTTTATCACGCTGGGATGGTGTTTGGCGTTTAGGATATTTAGATAACCTAAATTGAATATCAGATACCTCGAACCCAAAATGTGATAAACGGACTATATAGATTTCTTTATTGGTTGTAAAGTCCTGCAAAACGCCACTTTTATCTATATACACATACAATACGGGCAGACGCTTTTGTGCGGACATATCTTTTAAAAAGACTCCACAGGTATGAGCTTGTTCAAATTTTCCGTTGGCACCAAACCACGCACGGTATGCCTTTTGATTATCCGATAAACCACTAGAAAGATCTGAATTAAGTAAGCCATCCATGAGTTCAGCAGCATTATATATATGGTTTTGAACAAGCTTCATTCCCTCTGGCTGTAAATCTATAGTGCGCCGTTTATAAGCCATAAGTAATCACCTTTGCTTGTTCTAATACCTCTTTTGAAAAGTACGATGCATCCGTAGTGGTGATTACTGTTTGAATTCCTTGCGAGATAAACGACAACATTGCTTCACGGCGCCTTACGTCAAGCTCACTCATAACATCATCTAACAAAAGCAGGGGTTTCTCGCCAACAAGCTGCTGGGCAAGTTGCACTTCTGCCATTTTCCATGCCAGCATAATAGAGCGCTGCTGTCCTTGTGAACCATAGGTTCGTGCATCTACTCCATTGATACTAAAGAGAAGGTCATCTCTATGGGGGCCTACTGTTGTTTGCAGCCGACGAAGATCATCTTCACGCTTTTGTTGGAGCCTCTCATAAAAGCTTTGTTGGATTTCTTCTCGAGATAGATCAACTATGTTGTCAGAAATCGTGCTTTGGTAGGTACAGTCCAACACTTCCCCACCAGAAATAGTTGTATAGGCATTTTGAATAAGCGGAACTAGCTGCTTAAAGAGGCCAATCCTGTGTGAAAGAAGGGTAGCGCCACCCAAAGCGATGGATTCATCCCATGCAGTAAGTACTGAGGTATCTACAAAAGGATCTTTAAGAAGGGCGTTGCGTTGCTCAATTGCACGGGTATAGGTACGCAATACATTGTTATAACTTTTATGCGCTTGAGAGCCAAAGGCATCAAGAGCGGTACGCCTGTAGCTTGCAGAGCCTTTAATGCTATTTAGATCATCAGGACAAAACAAGATAGACATACGAGTACCAAGAAGATCTTGAGCTCGACAGGCCTTGCCGTTGCGCTTAAAGGTTTTTTTATTTGCAGTAACAGTGCACTCAACCGTAACAACACGCCCGTCCCCCTCAAGCCGCGCACAGGCACGACCTTGTTCTTCTCCATGTAAGAGCAACTCTGAAGCGCGGGCGTGTCTAAAAGATGATCCTGTTGTTAGGAGATGCAACGCTTCTATTGTATTGGTCTTACCTACTGCATTAGGACCAATAAGAATAGTAGTCCCCTGACCCATGATAAGAGTCTTATCTTGGGCATTTCTAAAGTGTATGAGTGAAAGTTCGCGGACTAACAGCGACACAAACTACATCCTTACGGGCATGAGCAAATACAAATAGTTAATCTTTCCCCAAGTCTTAAAGACCGCAGGGCGCATTGCGTCTTGCAGCTCAAGTGTAAGTTGCGCGTCAGAACCCGCTGCAGAAACACAATCCTCTATATAGCGATAATTAAGTGCAATGGTCATAGGATTGCCTTCTACTTCTACTGGTAGCGTTTCAGACGCTTCCCCCATATCAGGAGAAGAAGTAGAGAGCTTAATACTTGCCTCATCCATATTAATATCCATACAAACCTTGGGATTAGTGGTAGAGATGGTACTTACACGCCTAAGAGCACCAGAAAGATCAGATGAAGACAATTTTATTGTTGTTTGACTTGAAGTGGGAAGAAGTTGCTTGTAGTTAGGGAAATTGCCCTCAATACGACGGGAAACATAAGTAGTATCACCAAAAACAAAAACAACTTGACTATCAGTACTGCCAATTAAGATAGTCTCGCTCTCTGATGGAATAGTAAGCACATCATGAAATACGGTACCGGGAATAATCATCTCAAAGCCATCGTTAAGTGCAGAAGTTTCCACGTTGGTATCGCAGACCGCCAAGCGGAAAGAGTCCGTTGCTACTAAACGAATCACGTTATTTTCGACAGTCATTAAAACGCCGGACAATACAGGGCGAGAAGTGTCTTTTGAAGTTGCACGGTATACTTTATCTACCATTGTAGAAAGTAATGTAGCAGGAAGTTCTACAGACCTTTCGAGCACAAACTCAGGAAACTCTGGGAAGTCTACAGGATTGAGCACAATCAAATTAAACTGAGAAGATCCGCAGGTTATCGTACACATTGAGCTAGTTGTAGTAAAACGAATGGTCCCACCACTAAGGTTTTTTACAATATTAAGGAGCGTTTTACCAGATAAAACTGTTTGGCCAGGATCTTCTACATTAGCAGGAATCTTGCAGCGAATAGAAATGGAAAGATCGGTAGATTGCAACTCTAACATACCGTCTGCTGCTGACAGATGAACTCCTGTAAGAATAGGAAGAGTTGCATTAGAACTCATACCTTTACTTACAATAGAAAGAGCCTTTGCTAAAGAAGACTGACTTACGGAGAAAATCATGAACGTGCCCCTTATATATATTACTTATTTAACAATAAAGAACTTAGTAATAATAATGCTTGTTGAAACGTTTAAATATTAATCTTTGTGCTGGTTGATGCCTAAAAGTTTGTATCCCATCTATTGAAACTTTTTCTACACTCCTTACGTTTCTTAAATTGTAGAAAACTCATATTACAAAAATCAAACACTTACCAACACAACTTGAAAGGTCTTTGAGAGCTTTTTAACACTCCTTACTTAGTCATTGAGAATTATGTCTTTTAGCTGCATAACTCTATCGTATAGAACACGAGACTCTTTAATTGCTTTTTCTGCCTCGCTTACACTGTAATAAACAGTTGCGTGCTTTCGTCCGCCAACATGCTTACCAATCTGTTCTAAGGTGTTGTCTGTCATTTCACGTGCAAGATAACAAACAATCTGACGCGGCATCATAATCTCTTTTTTTCTGGTTTGTCCAACAATGTCAGAGTGAGATACGTGATATGCGTCCTCTACAACCTTTAAGATCTGATTGATAGTAACTACCCGCTGCGACGTACCAAACTTTTGTGTAGCCAGCTTGATAATACCTTCTCTTTCAAGGGTCTTACCAGCGCGTTCACACTTAGTTGCTTCTAAAAGACAGCTTTGGCAAAAACTTTCAATCACACGGATATTTGTGCCCGCGCGATCTGCCATAAGATGCAGGTTTTCTTCTGAAATTGTGCCTTCAAAACCCACCAGCTTTTCTCGCTGAGCATCCTCTTTGGCACGTTTATAAAAATTTTTAATGAGCGCAAGCTTAAGATCATAGTCCGGTGTTTGGATAGGGCAAGCAAAACCAGAATCTAAACGAGAAATAATACGCTCGTCAAAATCCTGATTGCCCAGCCCTAGCTCTGCGGGCGATTTATCTGCTGCAAGAACTATTTGCTTCCCATGGTCTACCAGATAGTTGAACAAATCAAAGAAAAATCCAACGCTACCAGGGCCTTTAAGAAATTGAATATCGTCAATGATAAGAATGTCAATATCGCGATAATTTCTACGAAATGCCTCTTTTACCTCTGCAGAGGTCTCGCTCATTGCGGTGACATACTCACTGATAAAATCATGGCTTACACGATATACGCAAAGCTTATTGATATTATTTTGAAGAATGTAGTTTTGAACAGCTTTAAGAAGATGGGTCTTGCCTAGACCACTTCGACCATATATAAAAAGTGGATTGTAATTTTTAACGCCATCCGCTACCTGCTTTGCTGCTTGTAGAGCCAGCATATTCTCTTCACCTTCAACAAAGCGGTTAAAGGTGAGTTTAGAATCGTTTTCTGTTACATCTGCAATCAAAGGGTTTGCTGTGCGGCGCTGTTCCAAACTGGGTGTTTGCTGGTTTGTAGAAACTAAAGTGGTTGGTACTGGATTATACGCAGCTGTATTTTGAGTCTGTGCGCTCAGTTGCGAGTTTGTACTATATGTAGATAAACTATCACTTATAGTATTTTGTGTAGCAAGGTTTTGGAGTTCCGTTTGAGAAACAACAGATGAAGTCTTCACTACGGGTTTTGCTGCAAGATTAATTTCTACAGTAAAGGCAATGTGTTCAAAAGCTACTTGCTCCAAGCACTTCTCGATAAGCGGCGTGATCTTCTCAATTTGAAGTTTCATAAAGCGCGAGGGTGCGAGCACCGAAATAGAATCACCAGTAAAAGAATAAGGTGTGCATTTTTCTAACATAGCGCACTTAGAAGCACCTAATTCTTCCATTCCCATTGCTAAATCAAGCACGTCGCTCCACAGTGCTTGTGCGTAGGAATCTACTGTGTTTTCCATTGCCCCACCAAACGTTGCCTTAAGATTGTAGAAAACTCATTATATGAGATTCTGTGGGGAATGTCGAAAACTCTCTAATGTTTGCTGATCGATTTTACATATGCCTTGCCCAGCGCCGTTAATTGGCGTTTTTGTCCCGTTTTATGTGTGAGACCAAGCTCGTCTAACATTTTAAGTTCGCGCGACCAGGTTGGTTGAGAACCACCAAACTGCTCTACAAGTTCTTTTCCGCCAACTTCTGGTTTTGTCGAGAAAAGCGTTAGGACTTGTTGTCCACGTGAGCTCAGGTTTATTTCTAAAGACGGGTCAGTTGTAGGTGTTTGTACTGGTTTTGTAGCTGATGAAAAATCTGCATGCCGAGCGGATATGCCAGGCTGGTTTAGAGTTTGATCAGAATAAGCGGCTTGCTTGGTTATGGGCTGAGAAGAAGCATGTGGAGTAATAGGAAGAGATTCCTCCCCCATAGGACGAGTAGAAATTGTCACAATAGTACCGGATGAAATATTGTCTTGAATAGAGAGTGAACCGCCCTTATCAAGCATATATTGTTGAGCGATTGGCAAGCCAGAACCAACTCCACGGATATAGTGTTTCATCAGGTCTGTCGCAGATGTGGTACCAAATTGCAGCGCCTTTTCTTTTTCTTTAATTCCAGGACCCTGATCACAAAAACGAATGGTATTTCCGCCATCTAAAATGGTGATAGTGGGTTCAATAAATTCTGCATGAATATAGTTTTCTACTATTTCGCGAATGATAGTAAAAGGAATAGTTCCACCTTGTTCATGAGAAAGTTTTGTAACCGTTTCTGTAAGGGATGAAAGAAAATCACGAATATTGCTTGGTTCTAACACGACAACACGGGGTGTAACAGCAGGATCATCATATACAGCGATACGCGCAGGATAGGAAACAATACTATCTTCTGCAAGTGAATTATGAGGTTTTTTGGCTTCTTCCTCTACAAAAGGAAAGAAATCCCGTGCCATACATGACTCCTTTATCAACAAACTTTCGTCCCTTGTTGAAAGTTTCAAAAAATAACTTTCACGTTGAAGAAAAGTTTTCAACAGCTGATAAAAACTTGTCGATAAGTGCGTGAAAGTGAATGAAAACTCATGAAAGATAATAACAGTTAAGACATAAGTATTCAGCAATGAATACTTTTTCTTTTGCTAAGAATGAAATTTCATGGCAGATTATGAATAAAAAGTTACCTAAACCATGAACTTAAGAGGAACATTGACAGAAAGCAGTGGTATTCCCTACAATTCTAAGGCTTGATATAAGAATTCACCAACCTGTAATCCAGGAGGAATAAAAAATGAAGCGTACTTATCAACCAAACAAGCGCCGTCGTGCTAAGACTCACGGTTTCCGTGCTCGCATGGCTACAAAAGCAGGACGTGATGTTCTGTCTCGCCGTCGTGCTAAGGGTCGTAAGCGTCTCACCGTTTAAGGCATCTTATGGAGACCATCAAATCCAAACAGGAATTTGAGCGGGTCTTCACTAATGGTAAGCGTGCATCACATCCACTCGTACGCATTACGTTTGTTAAAGAAGATCAAAACGCTCCAACAAGAATTGCATTCGTAGCTGCTAAAAGACTAGGAAATGCAGTTTTTCGCAATCGTTGTAAGCGTGTTCTCCGAGAGGCCGCCCGCAGGAGTGATATTCCTCGGGACGGTCTTTCTGTGATTTTCTTTGCAACCAACAAAACAGCTAATGCGTCAGTACGTGAGCTTGATACAGCGCTGCAACACCTTTACAAAAGGTTTTGAGGGGCTTAGGGAGTGTAAAACAATGACGAGTAAAGCGGCTCAAACTGCCATTTGTATCGTCAAGTTTTATCAAAAATGGATATCTCCAGCACTACCGGATTCATGTATCTACTCCCCCACCTGCTCTCAATATGCAATTGAAGCACTGTATAAACATGGCTTTATTAAAGGCTTATGGTTAGCTCTAAAGAGGATTGCACGCTGCCATCCATTTCATAAAGGTGGATATGATCCTGTTCCTTAATAATCTACACGTGCGGAGGAAACATGTGGGATTGGTTTATTAACTTTTTATATCAAGTACTCGCCTTTTTAGCTGGGCTTGTCGGTGACTGGGGTCTTGCAATTATTGTGTTGACCTTTGCCATTCGCCTTATTCTTACTCCCCTTACTTTGCGTTCCACGAAATCTTCTGCTCATATGCAGGCACTTCAGCCAGAAATGAAAGAGATTCAAGAGCGTTGGGCAGACGATCCTCAGCGTATGAACGAAGAAATGCAAAGGTTTTATTCTGAAAATAAGTTTAATCCATTAGGTGGCTGCTTACCTATACTTTTACAGATGCCTATATTCTTTGCTCTCTTTTCAGTGCTTCGTAACAATCTTCCTGCAGAAGCCCACTTTTTTGGTATTTTAGACTCCCTGTCTCAGTCTGTATCCGGTGCACTTGCTTCTGGCGGTATTGCTGCGGCATGGGTTTTTATCATTCTTGATGTTGCTTTTGGTCTATTAACATTTATCCCCATGTATTTAAACTCTTCAAACTCTTCTGAGGAGCAGCGTTCTCAAATGCTGGTTATGGGGTTTGTAATGGCAGCTATGATGATGTGGTTTGGTTGGTCAGTACCTGTCGGTGTTCTTCTGTATTACGATACATCTGCTGCTTGGGGTGTTATTCAACAGCTTTTTATTACCAACAAAGTTATGGAAAGTATCCGCCAAAAAGAAGCTGACCGTGCTGCTAATCAGGTAGTCGTTAATGTTGTCCGTAAAGAAAAGAAAGCTCGTCCACACAAGAAGAACTAGTTACTTCTTTATTTCAGCATTATTTAAGGAAGTAATTAAAGGAGAAAATTATGGCTGATGAACTCAGCGCGGATATAGTAGAAACAAGTTCAGAAGGTCTATTGGCTACTCATCAAGCTGGCGAGAAGTTCTCTGATGCCCAACTTGATGCCATTGCGGATCTTGCTATTAGCTGTGTCCGTGAGCTACTCTCTTTCTTTAATGAGAACCACTGTGATATTGATGAGTATGAGGGTGATGAAGACGAACTCATTCTTGATGTAAATGGTGGAAACCTTGCTGTCCTTATCGGACGTCATGGAAGAGTGTTAGATGCATTTCAGATGCTTGTTTCTTCTTTAGTCAACAGAAAACTTGGTTTTCACTTCCCTGTTATTGTTGATATTGAAGGATATAAAAACCGTCGCAAACAGAAAATTGAAACCATTGCTCTTTCTGCTGCATCACGAGCAAAAACAAACGGTCGCGTTCGCCTAAAGCCAATGAATGCATATGAACGACGTCTGGTACACCTTGCTTTACTTAACGATGATGGGATTATTACTCACTCTGAAGGTGAAGATCCAGAGCGATATGTTGTTATTACAGCTGTTCATTCTGAGTAATATTTCTCTTCTATACAAGATATTATTAAGGGGATTGGCTTTAAGCCGTCCCCTTTTTTATGCCAAAAAATCATGATGCGAGTACTTTTGTCAGGAGAGAATATGTTTTTAAATGATCGAGCTGTCTATATGCAATTAAAGAAAGAGGCAGAATGTTTTGGCATTACTCTCTCCCCCACACAAGAAGATATGCTTCTAGAACATCTAGATCTCTTAATGGAAAAGAATAAGGTTCTTAATTTAACACGCATTACAGATACAGAAGGAGCAGTGCGCCTCCATCTAATTGATTCTCTGCTTGTGTATAAAGCTGCTTCTCCTGAGAACTTTTCTATTTTTTTAGATATTGGAACAGGTGGAGGATTTCCTGGAATTACTCTAGCTATTATGTCAGATGCTCACGGCGTTCTTTTAGATTCTGTGACTAAGAAGGTGGTTGCAGTATCTGAATTTCTTTCTTCTCTTAATCTAAATAATAGGATAAGTACTTCTTCTGATAGAGCTGAATCCTATGCTTTAGACCACAGAAATGAGTTTGATTTAGTTTGTGCTCGTGCTGTTGCACCCTTAGCTTCCTTAGTTGAGTATGCTGCGCCTTTATTATCTTTTAATGGACGTTTTATAACCACAAAAGCGCAAATAAGTGAAGAAGAGTTTAGTGCTGGACTAAAAGCAGCTAAACTGTGTGGGCTTAGTTATGTTTCACGTGAAACATTTGAGTTACCCCAGAATAGTGGTCATAGAGAGATTTTAATCTTTAAAAAGCAAAATAATGCATCTGTAAAGTTACCACGAATGGTAGGAATGGCTAAAAATAAACCACTCGCCTAACTGTAAATGATTGTTAGGTTCTTGTTTGTGCAGACACGTTAAATATGAAAGAAACCGGTTCTTGTAATATAGATCAATGTTTCATGTGAAACATTGATCTATCCCCTGCTATTCTTTTGAGTAAAGTATCAAAAAGGAGCTTAAATGGACTATAGAGACGTTAGTAAGTACAAAGAAGATGAAATAGCAAAAGTTATTTCGATAATTAATCAAAAAGGCGGTGTTGGAAAGTCTACCACTGCTGTAAATCTCTCTTCTGCACTTGGAGAGCTAAAACGTAAAGTTTTAGTGATAGATCTTGATCCTCAAGGAAACACAACAAGTGGTTATGGGATTGATAAAGAAGAGCTAGAAACTGACATTTATGACGTGTTGTTAAATGGAGATGATGTAACAAAAAACATTATCCAGACAATAGAGCCTCATGTTTTTGTATTACCTACGACAATTCAATTAGCTGGTGCAGAAATTGATTTAGTAAACGTTAAAAAGCGCGAGTATGTGCTAAAAGAAATAATCAATAGCATTAAGGAGGAGTTTGATTACGTGTTTATCGACTGTCCTCCCTCACTTGGTTTGTTGACAATTAATGCATTTGTTGCAGCGGATAGCCTTATAATTCCTATTCAATGCGAATACTACGCTCTCGAGGGGCTTTCTAAGCTTTTAGAGTCGATGGAAATGGTTCAAAGTAAGCTCAATCCTGATTTAGAGGTATTTGGTGTACTAATGACTATGTATGATAGTCGTACAACCCTATCAAATCAGGTAGTAGAAGAAGTTCGTGCATACTTTAAAAATAAGGTATTTAAAACAGTTATTCCACGAAGTGTAAAGATTGCAGAAGCACCAAGTCATGGCTTACCGATAAATAAGTATTCACGCCTCAACAAAGGTTGTTTAGCATATTCAAAACTTGCAAAGGAAGTGACAAGACGTGGCTAAATCAGGACTTGGAAAAGGCCTAGGCTCCCTTATCAGTGAAGCGAATCATGAAGTTAGCGCAATAAAGGCAGATTCAAATCTCCCTTTAAGCTCTATTACTCCAAATCCAAACCAGCCTCGCAAAATATTTGAACCAGAAGCTCTAGCAGAACTAGCAAACTCTATTAAGCAGAATGGAATTTTACAGCCAATTCTTGTACGTAAAAAAGGCGTTAAGTATGAGATTGTTGCTGGAGAACGTAGATATCAAGCAGCAAAGCTTGCAAAACTTAAAGATGTTCCTGTAATCATTAGAGAAGTATCAGATGAAGAAATCTTACAGCTAGCACTGATCGAAAATTTACAACGGTCTAATCTCAATCCCATTGAAGAGGCACGAGGATATAAGCAGCTTATTAAAAAAAATAAAATGACACAGGAAGAACTTGCAAAAGTACTTTCTAAATCAAGATCTGCAATCACAAATACTGTGCGCTTACTTGATCTTCCCGAAAGTGTTCAACAATATATGTTGGATGGAAGTTTGAGTGCTGGACATGCGCGTGCAATTCTTGCAGTGCCAACAGAAGAGGGTAGAGAAAAACTTGCACAAAAAGTTGTAGAAGAGCATTTATCGGTAAGACAGACAGAATCTCTTGCTCCGCTATTTTCTGGCGAGAAAGGGGAAACAAAACCCCGCCAAGCTACTCCACAATCATTCAAGCGTGCGGCGCGCCAATTACGACTTGCCCTTGATACGAATGTTCGTGTTAAACAGGTTCGTGGGAAGAACAAAATCGAGATTGAATTCAAAGATGAGGATGATCTTGCAAGAATCTTAGACTCCTTTAAGAGTGATGGAGCATGAAACGTATTTACGGAGCAATAAAAGTGCTTGCTGGTTCCGCGGCGATTGCTTCTGCTACATATTTCCTTGTTTTAACTAAAGAAGATAGGGAAGAGGTACGTGCAGCGGTTCAAAAATCAATAAAAGACATTATTCGTACAAAAGAAAACGTTGAACGCGTGTTTAGTAAAAATGAGAACGAACTTGATCAAACACTTGAAGCACTGCAGGATTCTGTAAGAAAACAGTGGAGCAATCTGGAAAAGTAGTTGTAAGAGATATCCTAATTAGAACAAATGTTCTAATTAGGATATCTTGTATATATAGGTATGGTTACTTAAGAACCTGTTGTTTGAGTTGTCCACAGGCTGCCGCAATATCATTGCCTCGTGAATTACGAATAGTGCACTCAACTCCAGCTTGTGCAAGCCTTCGTACAAATGTCTGAGCCCGAGCGTCTGTAGAAGGCTTAAATGGAGATCCAGGGACCTCATTAAGCATAATTAAGTTAATGTGGGCCATGGTGTCACTTGCAAAATCACAAAGCGCTGCTAATTCATCGTCTGTATCGTTAACCCCACCGATAAGAGCGTATTCATAAGACGGTCTACGTCCGGTTTTATCGACATACTCCTGCATAGCATCCCAAAGGCGCAACAAAGAAAAGCGTTTAACACCAGGCATAAGTGTGTCGCGCGTTTTTTGCACAGCAGAGTGTAGGGAAACGGCCAGAGTAAATTGTTCCGGCTCATTTGCAAACTTGTGAATCATGGGAATAATGCCGCAGGTAGATACCGTGAGATGACGAGCACTAATGCCAAGACCTTTTGGAGAGTTAAGCAAACGCAGCGCCTTCATAGTTTCATTATAGTTGGCAAATGGCTCGCCTTGACCCATGAACACAACGCTTGTGGCGCGTGTCCCGAAGTCTTCTGCAACATGGATAACTTGGTCGTAGATTTCTGCTGCGGTAAGAGAACGACTAAGACCAGCCTTACCGGTTGCACAAAATGAACAAGCCATACCGCAGCCTGCTTGTGAAGACACACATACAGAAAGTTTGTTACGAGACGGCATACCAACACATTCAACGGAAGCCCCATCTGCAAATTGCAGGAGATATTTACGGCTACCGTCTTTAGACAACTGGCGAGCAAGCTCATTTGTCTTACCAAGTACAAAGGTATTTGCAAGCTGCTCGCGCAAAGAAGCAGGTAGATTGCTCATATCGTCAAATGACGTGACATGTTTAACCCAGAGCCAGTCGGCTATTTGCTTAGCACGGAACGTGGGCTGTCCTAGAGCATGCAAGACACTCATAAGTTCATCAGAGGATAATGAGCGGATATCAGTATGGGTAGAAGTGGCAGTGGTTGAGGGAGTCAAAAAATCTGCGTCTTCTATATTCATATTTAAACCTTATCTATGAGTTACGGATACAGCTCAGAGTGGAGTATCCTCATACAAAGAACTGTTATACAAAGTCTAGCGTACATTTACGTTCCTAATGAGGAGTTTCACAATGACCAACATTGATGTCACAGTCTGCAAAGTCGCACTTCTTTCTGGCGGTTGGTCTGACGAGCGTGAAATTGCGCTAGCAAGCGGCCGTGCATGTGAGAAAGCTTTGCACCAGGCGGGCTTTACACAGGTAGATTTTATTGATGTTGCCGAGAAGGGCGTGTTGTCCAAGCTCGAGAAAGGCAACTATGACGTTGCCTTTATTGCAATGCATGGACCATATGGTGAGGATGGCTGTATTCAGGGCTTATGCGAAATTTTACGTTTGCCCTATACCTTCTCGGGAGTTTTAGCTTCGGCAATGGGAATGGAGAAGCAGGTCGCAAAGACAATTTTTCAAGCAGCAGATATTCCCACTCCTGATGGATGTGAAATCGCAGTAGATCAGGATGTTAATGAGGCAGTCGCGCAAAAACTCGTACAAACCTATGGCTTGCCCTTGTTTGTTAAGCCGGCGAGCAATGGTTCAAGCTACGGTGTTTCACGTGTAACATCTGCTGAGGCTCTGCCCGAAGCAATTAAGCTTGCCTGTGCCGACGGCGACACCGCTGTGGTTGAGAGCTGCATTACCGGAACTGAAATTACCGTACCTGTTATTGGCAATGCTGACCCACAGGCGCTTCCTGTAATAGAGATCGTTACCGGTGCAGAGTTCTATGATCTCAAGGTTAAGTACGAGCCCTCTTCTTTGCACCACGTTATTCCTGCAAGACTTTCTGAGAAGGCCTATGCTCTTGCCCAACACTATGCTTGTGAAGCTCACAAAGCTTTGGGTTGTAGGGGAGCGTCGCGTAGCGATTTTATTGTTACCGCAGATGATGAACCTATTTTGCTTGAAACAAACGTAATTCCCGGCATGACTGAAACCTCACTGCTTCCTGATTCTGCACGTCATGCCGGTATAGAGTTCCCCGAGCTTTGTCGCAAGTTTATTGAGTTCGCGCTTGAGCGTACCCAGGCGGACGCATAGGCGGATATATGGCACAAATAGCAAATGCTTCATTGGTCGAGCAGTTCTTGCTGCCCGACACACCTGCTTTTATCGCCCAACAGTATAAAAACCTTCGCGAGCAAACGAACCAACAAGACTTTGGTCTGCTGGTAGACGATTTTGTCGTTTTGGATACAGAAACTACGGGCTTATCGTTTAAAGAATGCGAGCTCATAGAAATTGCCGCGGCGCACATTGAAGAAGGCCAAATAACCGACACGTTTCAGACCTTTGTGCATCCCCATACGCTCATTCCCGAGAAAATCACCAAGCTCACACATATTTCTAATGCTGATGTGGCAGATGCGCCAGGTGCAGAAGACGCTGTGGCGGCCCTAGCGGATTTTGTTGGCGGGATGCCCGTTCTGGCACATAATGCTACGTTTGACAGGACATTTATCGAGAAGGTCAAGGGTGGCAAGCTGGTTAGTGACAACTGGATTGATACGCTTGCGTTGAGCCGCATTGCTTTACCTCGTTTGTCTTCTCATAAGCTCGCCGACCTTGCACACATGTTTGACTGCGCACCGGTATCTCACCGCGCAATTGATGATGTGGCCGCACTGGCTGGTATTTGGCCAGTTTTATTATGTGGCCTGCTTAACCTTGGTGGGGGATTGCTGCAAACGCTTACAGACATGCATACGGATGTGCACTGGAGTCTTAGGCCCATCTTTAGCTATTTAGCCGGCCTGCAGGATCAAGAACCCTTTGCTCTTGAGCAGATCCGTCGTGAGCTGCTCGTTGATGATTTGCCGGCCCGCATGGATGCGGCAGAGTTAACTTTGCCGCTCGACCCCGTTACCTCCGATCAGATTATTGCTGCGTTTAGTCCATCTGGTTGTGTTTCTCGCATGTATGATGCCTTTGAACTGCGTCCTGAACAACTGCAAATGGCTCAAGAGGTGAGAGAAGCTCAGGCGTCTGGCGCATCGCGCTCTATAGAAGCGGGAACGGGCGTAGGCAAGTCCATGGCGTATTTATTGCCAAGCATTTTGTATGCGCAGCGCAACAAGATTGTTGTTGGCGTGGCTACAAAAACCAACGCTCTTACCGATCAGTTGGTTGCGCATGAATTGCCTGCTTTAGATGGCGCGCTGGAACAGGGGGTGCGCTACTTTGCGCTTAAGGGTTACGAGCACTATCCCTGTTTGCGCAAGGCGCTGCTGGCTACCTACACCAATCTGCCTCTACAAGCTGTCGATACAAACATGCGCTCGCAAGCAACCATTGCTCAAGATCAGCTGACTGCCATTGCAGTAACGCTTGCCTATGCTTGTCAATCGCCTTCGGGTGATCTGGATTCCTTGGGCATTAAATGGCGCAGCGTGCCGCGCTCTTTACTTACTACGACCTCTGAAGAGTGCGTTCATGCGCGCTGTCCCTTCTTTCCTCAACTGTGCTTTGTTCATGGAGCTCGCCGCCGAGCAGCGTCTGCAGACGTGGTGGTTACCAATCATTCCTTACTACTGCGCAATGTGGCTGCAGAAGGAAACATTTTGCCTCCCATTCGCCACTGGATCGTGGATGAGGCGCATTCTTTGGAAGATGAGGCACGCCGACAATGGGCGGTGGAAGTTTCTGATCACGCTGCCCGCGCTGTATTTGAAAACCTTGGTGGTGCACGTACCGGTGCCATTCATGAGCTGCTTGTTCAGGCAGTCAGTACGGAAGGCTCTGCGGTCATAACATCCTTGCTTACCCGAGCTGCGTCGGCTTGCACGCGTGCATCTATTGCAATGAGCGAGGTTTTCTCGGCGGTAGCAGAGTTTTGCAAAGAGCAGAGCTACTCGCGCGGATATGACACACAAACCATTTGGATTAGTCAGCAGCTGCGTGACCGTGAGGCTTGGCAGGCGGTTGTAGAAGCTGCCGATCCTGCTATAGATGCGTTGGATGAGGCGTCCAAACTCCTCTTTGAGGCACAGAGAGAAATTACTGAGCAGGTCAAAAAGCCAAAAACAGAACTTTCTGCTGATCTGCGCAGCCTGACAAACCTTCTTGATGGACTTAAGCTCATCATTGCTGGTAAGGATCAGAGCTATGTATACTCCGTGCGCATGACTCGCAAGCACGGCGGTCTTGTCGGTGGAGCGCTTTTGGCCGAGAAGATCGACATTGGTACAGAGCTGGCGGAAAAGTGGTTGCCCGAGACCATGAGCACCGTTTTTACCTCTGCAACTATTGCAGTAGGGGATGACTTTACGCACTTTAATCATTCTGTGGGCGTCGATAGCTTGCCCGCTTTGGAGCACAAAGATGTGCGTTTGGCTTCCAGTTTTGATTACGACAAGAACATGAGTGTGCTCATTGCGCGTGATTTACCACAGCCAAACAGTCCGGACTATTTAGAAGCGCTCGAGGACCTTCTCTTTGACGTTCATAAGGCTATGGGAGGTTCGGTGCTTACCTTGTTCACCAACCGCCGCGAGATGGAGCGCGTGTACGAGAGCCTGCAATCACGACTAGCAGCAGAAGGTCTGGATCTTGTCATGCAAGAGCGCGGTGCTGCAACCAAACAGCTGCGCAATACGTTTTTGTCACAAACGTCGCTGTCACTTTTTGCGCTTAAATCGTTTTGGGAGGGTTTTGATGCAACGGGGGATACGCTGCGCTGTGTGGTTATTCCTAAGCTGCCCTTTGCAAGTCCCAACGATCCTCTCTCTAAAGAACGTGATATACGAGAAAACCGTTCTTGGTGGAACCATTCGCTTCCCGAGGCAGTCATTTCTGTGAAACAGGCTGCAGGGCGCCTCATTCGCAGTTCAAAGGATGTGGGCGTGCTGGTGTTGGCGGATTCTCGCCTTATGACCAAAGGGTATGGCAAGCAATTTCTGCATAGCTTGCCGACAGAAAACTATACGGCACTTGATGCATCACATATCGGACGCTACATTGAGCTGTGGCGCAGCTCACACAAATAGCTGGTGCCGGAAGGACACACAACCATCCCCGTACTAGAAGGCGTACAAAACCGCTAATTCATATGCTTGGCGAGAAGGTCTTGGGCATAGTCTGAGATCTTCTTTTTTAGCTGAGGGTCTTTAATTTTGACCTGGTTTCCACAGGCAGCAAGATGACGGATAAGCCACGGGGAGCCGTAGTTGGGAATAACAAGCTCGACGCTCTTATCGGCATGTTGTGTACGTTTTACTGGGTGCCAAGGGTACAGCTCTTCTAATACAGGATCCAGTAGCGTGATAGTTGTTGTTTCCAAAGAAGGATCCTGTTCTAAAGAAGAACCCTGGGTCTTGGATTGGTCCGTGATATGGGATGGAGACAAAGGTGGATCCATGCGCTGGGGCTTGTCCATACGATCGAGCCTAAAAGTCCGCCGCTGGCCGCTTGCAAACTCATGCGCCTCCAAATAGCTCAAACCATCTTGCAAGTACAGTCTGTTTGGGATAACAAGTCGCTCTTTTTTTGTGTTGCTATGTTGAGAAGCATAGATAAATTTCAGACACTGCTTATTGCCAAGCGCTTTAATACACTCTAGGAGTACCTCGGGATTTGTAAGAGTGGGGGAGCTGGCAACAGTCCGTGCAATTTCTTGCGTGTTCGTTTCGATTTGCGTGTAGCCTTTCTGGACCATTTGGTACAGCGGTGTATTACTGTCAAACCCGCATGCCTGTAGTGCGGCGATAAGGGCAATCGATTCTGCTTTAGTAAGTCGCAGGGGCCGTATTGCACTGGCCGGAGAGATAAGGGTAAGCTCGTTGTCATTCTCGCCAAAGGTGAGGGGCAGATAGGAGGTTTCATCTCCTGCTACGTCAATAAGCAGATCCATAAGGCGTTGGGCTTCTTCATATGAGATGCCAAGCTTGTGCGCCACGCTTTGCGCTTGAATGGGTTTGTCGGATTGTGTGAGAGCGCCGAGCAAAACGGTAAGCTGCTTAAGGGTGGTTTGCCCACCCTTTCGGCCGTGTGTGGGTTTACCTGCCATTATGCGAAGCCTCCTTAAGAAGTGTGCTATATGCCTCCACTAATACAGGAGGTTCGTCTGGGATAAATCCCTGTGCAATAGCCCAGCGAGCAGCGTCACGTACGCGTGCAGGATTTATTGATATGGCAAGCTTGCTTTGTTTTTGATCAAAGCTGCAGGACGAGCTGTTGAGCTGTTGAGCCAAAACAACACATTCCGGCTCTAAAGGAACGCAAAACAGTGCTTTTACCTGCTCTTCTCCATATTGAAAGGGGAGGAGAAGATAGTCTGTCACAGAGAAAGTCTGCGGAATGGTGTAGGACACAGAAAGAGGTACTACGTTCTGGATGCGGTCTTCTCTAAAAACACGGATATCGTTGAGGTTAAGATTTCCACTAGGGGTTTGGTTGAGGCTCGCGCCGTGTGACTCAGCCTCATTGGAGCTGGATGTTTCAGACTGCATAGGTGCTCCCACAAAATAAGAGCGCCCGCGTGACGAGAATAACCCGAGCACTGCAATCTGCCGCATACTGAGTTTTCCTGCAGCATTGCAGTAGGTAATTTGGCAGCTGCATCGGTTTACAAAACAGCTGTGGAGTGTGGCAAGCATGCGTGATGTGGGCGGTTTTGTAGAAAGTGTTGCATTAGCGGATGAATCACTCAGGGTGTTTGTAGGACTAGCTGTATCAGGAGTTTTATCATGCTGGTTAAATACTTTGTGGATTTTTGCCAGCGCCATACGCAGATCTTCTCGATAAGGAAAATCAGGTTGGCTGAGATACGGCGCACAAACCGATTGGATGGTTGCCGCATCATCCAGACTAAGAGCAGCCTCGTTGGCAAAGGTGGCCTTTCTGTCCAGTGTGTATACATCACCAAGCGATTCATCCCGGACGGAAATGATGGATATGCCGCACTGCGCTAAGTACGCACGATCCCGCATAAAGGCCTTCTCGGCAGCAGACTTTGACAGCTGAGCATAGAGCGCCGCCGTTATTTCTGTAAGCAAAAGGGGTGCAGAAGCATGCATAAACAGCACTGCCAATGAGGTAACACGTTCTGCCATCTGCTCACTTTTAGACAAAGGCGCCCCAAAATCATCCTCTGCAAACAAGTCTGTTTGTTCGCTCACGAGCCCTCCTCATGCTTTTATCGATTTCTGATACTGTTATATCCTTGATAGTATTAGATAATTCATGAGGTTGCTATTCAGATGGTGGTTCAGATAGTTTAGAGGCGAGAGGAGCGTGTTACATGAGTAAATCTACATCGCGCCATATAGCAGCGGATAAGAGCGCTTTGTCTCAAAATACAGACACTTCGAGCGCTTCTGTAGATGCCTCGGTTTCTAATACGCCCACGCCTCGGCGCGATCAAAAGAAAATTCCTCTCGTTATTAAAATTGGTGCAAGCCTTATTGCGTTAATCATTTTGGGAAGCGCCGGGTATCTTATTTGGCGCCATTTGACGGGGGCCGCTCAAGCAAAAGAGCAAATTTCTGCAGCTATTGCTTCTGTTTCAGAGAGTGATGCGGCTATCGTTCCGCTTAACAACACCATTACATCTGACTTGGGTTCTAAAACAAGCGATGAGCTTACCAAGATAAAAGAAGCGGCAAAAAAGAGTAGCTCTTCTTTAGATGATGCTCAGATGCATGTGGGAAATGCCTTGTCATTAGACGAGTTTATGAGCGATGATGAGCGCGCTGTTGTTAAGGCCCTACAAGATTCCGTTGGCCAGCGCCGTAAACTTATCGAAGCCGGTGAGGAAGTGCTCACCATAGATGGTGGGGCTTTTAACGCAAAAGCTTTGCTCACCAAGGCTATGGAAAAAGCTGTGTCTGCGGACTCCAATATCGAGAAATCCGTGGAGGCAGCAGCAGAATATGCAAAATCCCTTGCAGGGGAGGAGTCTTCTGTTACGGACGCAAGCGTGCCCGTTGGGTTTGATAAGGCTGCAATGGAAGACATCACCGAGGCTCAAAGCTTTGAAAACGCTGCTGAACAGGCATTTTCTGAGGCTGATTATTCAGTGTATACGAAGTACCTGGCTGCTCGTAAAGATGCAATCCAGGTTCTGATGGATTCGGACAACGCTATTGCATCAGGGGATTTTGATAGCGCCCAAGCAAGTATTGAGGACTACAACAAGCGTGAAGCAGCAAGTTCAGAGTTGGCTCAACAGCTACCAGAAACTCCCGATACCTTCTTAAGTGAGGCGTATGAAGCAGCGCTTAAAAAACCGCTTGATACGTATAAAGAGATTGCCGAGGCGCTTGCAGCAACCGATAAAAAGATCCGAGATTATCAAGGTCTTGCAGTCGGCAGCTCAAAAAAGGCGTAGAGATTAAGGAAAATCTATCCGTATAAGGCCTTAAATAGCCCAATAAACCATTCCTCAAGTGCGATATTTTGTTTTAGGTCGTATACTCTTAGCGTGACTATCAAAATGTAGCAAATAGGTCCAAAGGAAAACTTTTATGCCGACCAGAACTAATAGGTACCTTGAGTATCTCGATCAGCAGACACCCATTGCTCCGGCAAATAGCCAAGAAGAGCTACAAGAGGCGCAAAACATCGAAGCATTCTTTTTATCTCGTGGTTTAGAGACCAGCGTTCAGGAGTTTGATGCTTCCACCGCGGCGCCTATCATCAGGGCAATTATGCAGATTATTCTGCTTGTGGGCATATTGCTTTCACACATTGGCAATACGCCTTTGTCTGTTGTTGCGATGTTCATTACTCTAGCAGCAGCTGTTTTGCTGGTTATGGATGTTATGGGCAAGGATATATTTACGCGCCGTACTCCTCCTGCAAAAAGTCAAAACGTTGTTGCAGTACATCGTGCGTGCGGTCCTTTGGTTTCTAAGGGCAACCGTCCTATTGTGATCGTTGCTCATTACGATACTCCCTACGAGAACTTCTTATTTAATCCTGCGATTGCAAAGGCACAGCCCTATATTCGTATTGCTGCTGTATGGAGTGTGCCTCTTGTTGCGCTTTGCGTGATCTTCCAGCCCTTTGTTATTCTTGGTGGCTTCCGTACACTCCTTTGGTTTGTAGGCATTCTTGCTGGTCTTGCTCCTTGTTGCGTGGGCGTTGCTACTTTGGCTGAACGTCGTATGGGCTGCACTACTGGTGCTAACGACAATAAATCTTCTATAGCTGCATTGTTTGATATTGCTGCAACCCTTCGTCCCACTGAGGAAGAGAAGGTACAAGCTTTCCAAAAGGAAGGAACGCTTTCTGAGGATAGCGACCAAGATGACATCGCTGATGGGGAAACAGACGGTGAAGATGCGGTAATGCCGCAACCACAACCACAACCACAACCGCGCTATGAAGAAGTTATTGGCGTGCGCCATGGTGAAGAGGTACTGCGTCAACTGGGCATGCTCCCCACTTCTTGTGAGATTGAATATGTAGAGCCCAAGATTATCGAGTATGTAGTTCCACAGACTGATCAGGCTGATTCTGTCACTGCCGCTTCTACGTTTGATTCCATAGTGGAGCAAAATCCTGCAGATGAAGAGTTTTCTCAGGGGCCTGTTGATGGAGTTGACCAGACTGCGGGTAAGACCACTCACCTAAAGATGCCTGTTGCCGTGACAGACTTCTTCTCTCGTGTTAAGGACTTTGCCTCCAGCAAAATGCGTCATCCAGCACCTTCTGATGTGCCTCTGGTAGAGACAAGCTTTGATCAAGAGAATGCTGCAGCAGTAGAAGGTGAGGTACCCGCTACAAAGAATGGTGCAGCACCAGATAGTACGGCAGAAAAAACCGTTGCCGTACCCGCACTTGATGAGACGGTTATAGCCCAAAATGCGGCAGCTGCTTCTAAGACAAGTGAGCTTCCTGATTTAAGTGCAGAAGAGCAGGTTAATCTTGCACGCCGTGTTTCTTTGTTTGACCTGCCCGATCCTTCTCATGCAGAGGTTGATCCTCTCAGCCCGGAAACTGTTGATGATGCACCTGTTATGGCTGAGGAGGATATGCCAAAGCCAGCTCATGCAACACAGGATGCTCATAATACACCTCAACTATCTCTGGTAGACGATAAATCAGCGGCTCAACCTGGTATACCTACCGTATCCAAGCTTAGTGCTGATGTTATGCACGCTTCAAGTCAGGCTTCCGCTCGGAAAAAACTCCGTTTGTTTGGCAAGAAGAAGCAAACCGACGAGTCCCTTTCTGAATATCTTGGCGTAGATGAAGACTTTGATGCCAAGACTGATGGCAACAAGATTGGCTCTTGGGATAATTTTGCCGACCATGATACCAAGTCTGCCTCTCACGATTCCGATGACTCTGACACTCCTTGGAAGGGTGGCGCAACGCGCAACTCTAAATTCCAGGTAATCGAGGGTGAAGCTAACGAGAATACCGACGAGCCTAACGATCAGGTAACAAGTGAAGATGTTCCTACGGATGAAGAGCTGCGCGATGCTGTTTTATCCATGTCTGATGATGAGCTGCTTTGTCATGATATATGGCTTGTTGCGCTTGGATCTTCCTCTCTTGATCATGCGGGAATGACGGCGTTCTTGCAGGAGTATCGTAGGTCTTGTCGAGGCTCTTTTGTTATCAATTTGGACAGCATTGGTGCTGGTCAACTAACCATGTATACCAATGAAGGCGTATATCATAGCCGCCGTGCAGACCGTCGTTTGACTCGATTGCTTACCAATACCGCAAACGACCTGCACATTGATTTGGTAAAAGCTGGTCATCGTTGGGGTGATACAGACGCAACCAATGCAATGCGCTCTTCCATGCGTTCCGTTACCCTTGCTGGTGTTGATGAAAATGGTATCCCTGCACTGTCTCACACCGCAGACGATGTTATTGAGGAAGTTGATCCAAGGCAGATAAAGAGTGTTTCTGCACTTATTTGTGAACTTATCCGTCGTTCATAGCACATAAAACAGCAGCAACACAATAGTTTGTAGTGTTTGGTCCCAGATAGAACTCACTCTTTCTGGGACCATTCTTTTATAGAAAATCTAGGTTAGCTTAATGCCTTACTAGCTCCAGTAGCTATTTAGGGTTTCTAAAAAATCGTGAACCACGTATAGCAAACCAACCTCCAGCTACAAGACAGGTAATAAAACCAACACTTAAAAGATCTCCCGTTTTGGGCAGTTTAATTTTTTGCTGCTGTAACGTCTCTGGTGGAGTTTTAGGTTGCGGTGGTGTGGGCGGTTCAGGCGTAGGAGGTGTAGAAGGTGTGGGTGGCTCGGGAGGTGTGGGAGGCGTAGGAGGATCAGGTGGTGTAGGTGGTGTAGGAGGTTCGGGAGGCTTAGGGATTGAGAAGCTCTGATCTGCATCATCAAAATCTTCGTGGTTATCAAGTTCAACTTCATCCAGGTATAGTTTTTCAAAGGCAACGACGTCTATGTTGTCATCAGGCTGCTTATCTATTGTGAAAGAAACCTCTATCTCACCACTTGGGGTATCCGGAGTAAATTCTACCTCTGAAGCTGGAAGCTGTTTATCGTTAAGACGGAGTGGCTCTTTTGTCTTTTTATCCATCAATAGGCCAACCATTTTGTATGATTTACCAGGTGTAAGACCGGAGTAAGAAACGGTATCGCTAAGCTCTAGGGGAAAGTCCTGTATTGTTTTGTCCGACGTTTGCTTGTTTATAAGTTGCGTTTTTATGGCAGGAACAGTAATGGTTTGCTGTTCATTATCCAAACGTGCATGGGTGGCAACACAACGAGTCCCTTCGTAAAGGCTTGTTTGTGCTACAAGCTTTGTACTGCGAATCGACTGTCTGTCCAATTCAAAAGCGCTGTCATGATCAAGATCAGTGTCTTGAGCTACGAACTCATAACTTTGCTCGGATAAAACCGGGTGTTGTTCTTCGTCTGCATCTATAAGTTCACTTTTGAGGATATATTTCGTTCCAGGAATTAGACCATGCACCTGCGTTTTGTCTGTGAGTTGCTGTGTGGCATCAAGGCTTACCATTTGTTCTTGCGTCAGATCACAAATCAAATGAGTAACAATAGTGGGTATCCAGACCGTTTGCTGTTTATTGTTTAGATCATGGTGTTTTACAATCTCTTGTCCACTGGCATCAAACAGAGAAACACACGATACTATGCGGTGGGGAAGCTCATTGGAGTCATCAAGCGAGAAGTGCAAATCTATGGTTCCGGATGACTCTTTGGGGCTAAATTTTTCTTCACACACGACGCTGCCGAAGCTGGGGTCAAGCTTCTTACCCGTATCCGCATCAACCAAGCTCGCTTTAAGTGAGTATGAAGCACCTGTAACAAGACCAGAGTAAGAAATTTTGTCTTGTAGCTTGATTGGAGATGAGCTTACGGTATCCACACTATCTTTGGAGGTTGCATCCTCTGCAGTGGTAGCGACCTCATCTATATCTGAGTGAGCAATAGTGTGACTTTGATTTGTGGTTTCAAGGAGCTCAGTTTGGATCTTTGGTTGTAGCACGCCAAATTTCACAATTGCTACGCCAGACTGTGTAGTGACCTGAGGACTTACAAACCCAAGGACAACATAGGGGGTATCACCCGTTTCTTTTTTAGCAAGCACTCTGAGCATAGCCGTGCATTCAGAGTATGTGCCGGGTTTTACCACATTCTTTGGTTGCTTTACATGGCCACAAAGCATGGGGAGTACGCCAGAACCCTTTGTCTCATTCGTGTGAGGATCATTAGCATGAAGACCACTAAAGTCCCAGCCAGAAGAACTAGAATGCTTCCAAGGAAAACTTAGCGCAAAAGCTACGTCATCAACAAGGTTAATAGCGGTGCCCTCTGCTTCAGAAAGTTTTGCAAGTTGGTTTGCCATGTCGTCCCAGGTAGCTCCAGATAAGAGCTTATCGATAAGAACTTCGGTGGATTCTTCTCCCTTATAACCCACGCTATTGTTTGTCCATGCATAAATGTAGGGAGAGCAGTTTGTAGCAAAGGCACGAAAATAGGCGCTGTCATAGGAAACGTTGGTTTTAAACTCGTACTTATCGCCAACATGTATCTGGGAAAGGTCGATAGAGTCAAATTTTCCCCACGGCCACATGGCCATTTCGTCTGGATTAGATATATGCGCCAGGCCATATGCTGGTGTTGCAGGGGCTAAGGTGTCCATGAGCATGTCGATGGCTTTTTTGCTTGTAATTTTGAGGGTAATGGAAGGCTGAGCAAAGGGGGAGAGGGCCAACGTAAGCTCGCCCGTATTTTTGTCGTAGTATGCTCCTTTTTGAGCGCTGAGTTTATACGGTTGTGAGTTGCTGTCGGTATAGGCAACAAGGTCATCAAGAGAGATTTTTGAGGCTTGGGCTTTATCCAGCAGCGGAATGGTTACAGTATTTTCTAGAGAGTCCACGTCAATAACCTGAGTGGCAGCCAGAGGTTTAACGTCTTTTCTATCACTTGTTACACGTACTTGAAATTGTGTTTGTAGTCCGTCTTTAAGCTTTATACCTACGAGCTGTTGAGCCTGCATGCCAAAAGCAATTTCTTGGCCTTGTTGGTTAGTAAACAAAGTCTTTGGAATATAGGCAATGCCAGAACCACTGTCATAAATTACGCCTTGGATACGTGTGCCAGATGTGTTATCCACAGCAAAAACGGTATCGTAAACGGTGCCGCCATGCGTGAGCTTGGTCGCATCAATAAAAGCAGCATAGTATGTATCGGAAGCGTCAAACAAATGCACTGCAGACTCATACTGTCCCACAATCGTATCAAGGGCAGTTTGCTGATGAGCCCATATGCTGTCCAAAGTTGCATCCTGTGCCAAAACATCCGCATCTGCCAGGGTGTATTTGACCGTCATGGTATGTCCGGAATCCCTGAGCTTTGGCTTGGCTAAAGACGCTCCTAAAGCGCGAGCGTAGTTCATGCTAAGCGAGAAAAGCGTCTGAAAACCCGATAGAGGCGATGGGTTGTTATCATCATGAGAAGGTGAGGTATCTTGTATCAAAGACATGTCCAGGTGTTGACCAAGATACTCTTCTGTTTGTGGATAGATTTGTTCCGAGGATTGAGTGCTTTCTTGCTTTGTATGGTCTCCTTTTGCCAGGGCTAATGTGGTGCATTGAGCAAGCGATGAAGGTGCAATCATACCTCCGGTTAAAAGAAAGCATAAGCAAAATGCTAGTATGCGCTGGACAACAGTAAACAAATGCCGTTTATTGGGAGGTTGAGGGTGGTGAAACATGTAAGACATAGGCTTCTCCTCTAGCTTCTTCTCAGTACAATGCGTACGAGCACCATGCTAGAAGCCAAGCCAAACACAAATCCAACAACTACAAACAAATTGTTTTGCAAAAAGTATTTCGTGCGAATAGGCCCGTTTCCATGGAGTTACCTTGTTCTGCGAAAACGAGCACGGTATACTATTCTTTGCGCCGCTTTGCTCGGCGAAAAAGTAAGCGGGCATCGCCAAGTGGTAAGGCAACGGCTTCCCAAGCCGTCATGCGCGGGTTCGAATCCCGTTGCCCGCTCCAAAAGACTCGTAGAGCCCCAATTTTGGGGCTTTGTTTTTTAGCTGGGAGGTTGTATGGCTCGTTTGATGGCACCCATGGCCAAGCGTCTTATAACCCTACTTGATTCCTATCGCACATCAGACGGAGCATATCAGCTACCCACTACGGTTTTTGCTGAAGCGCTCATGAACCTTGCGCTCGAAATTAGCGGGGACGAGCTCGCATTTTTTCCTAAAGCGGACGAGGTCATATGGGCGGTTGCACGCCATGAAGGCTATATCATTCCGGATTATCCTCTGGACTCAAACTCCGAGGTTAAAAGTTTTTTGGAAGAGTATGAGGCTACCAATACCACCGATTGGTATATTAGGCATGGATTGTCCATCATGTCGATCACCCATTTTTGGCTGTACTCTTGCTTTATGGCCCGCAATCTTTTGTTTTGGCGGAAACTGTTTGTTTTTAAAGCAAGTGATGTCTCTGAGGTAAACGCCCTTGCCAAGCAGGTTCATGATGCATTGATATTTTGCTTAAGTGAACAAACCAGTAATGATGATCCACGGCTTTTTGCTGTATAAAGAACCGAGTGCCCCAAATATGAGAGGAACAGTTCTATGGCTATGACAAAGCAAGCGTGTGCTACCCGCATGGAAGAACTCAAAGATGCAATCACAGCGTATGCAAAATTGCTCGTGGAGGACGGTGCTGCAATTCAGTCGGGTCAGGAACTTGTGGTTCAGTGTCCGGTAGAGGCATACGAGTTTGGTCGCCTTGTTGTAGAACAGGCTTATGCTGCTGGGGTTGGGCATGTAACTATGATATGGGGTGATGAGCCTCTTGCGCGCCTGGATTATCTTAATTGTCCTGTTTCTTACTTTGAGACGGTACCTTCTTGGAAGCGAGAGCAGCTTAATTCTCTTGCCGAGAAGGGCGCGGCATTTTTGTTTATTGCTGGTTCGGATCCTATGGCACTTGCCGGCATTGATCCTGCAAAGCCGGCCGCTGCGTCTCGTGCACGTAACTCACAATGCAGCTCTTTTCGCGATGGCATGGACTTTGGTCGTAACGTCTGGTGCATTGCTGGTGTTCCGGTAAAGGCATGGGCCACCACGGTATTCTCGGACGTTTCTGAGGATGAGGCTATGGTTAAGCTTTGGGAAGCAATCTTGGCTGTGTCTCGCTCTCTTACGGGGATCCCCACAAGAATTGGGAAGAGCATAACGCTCGTTTTAATAGAAACCTTGAGCTTCTTAATAGCTATAAGTTCGATAGGTTGCGGTATAGTTCTTCTAACGGCACCAATCTTACGCTTGGTCTTACCAAGAAGCATGTTTGGGAAGGCGGCGCTGCTACTACTGTCTCTGGAACACGCTTCTTTCCCAACATTCCTACCGAGGAAGTCTTTACAACACCTGACCGCATGCGTGCCAACGGCAAGGTTTTCTCGGCATTACCGCTGGTAAGAAATGGTGTAACCATTAAGGACTTTTGGTTTGAGTTTAAGGATGGGCACGTTGTAGATTTTGGTGCGGCTCAGGGTGAAGAAGTTCTTAAAAGCATCCTCGATACCGATGAGGGCGCAAAGTACCTGGGTGAATGTGCCCTGATTTCTAAGTTTACGCCCATTCGTCAGAGCGGTGTGCTCTTTTATAACACCCTGTATGATGAGAACGCTTCGTGTCACTTGGCTATTGGCACTGGCTTTCCTGAGTGCTACGAGGGCGGATTAGATATGAGCCCCGAGGAGCTACTCGAGTGTGGCGTTAACAAGTCGCACACGCACGTTGACTTTATGATTGGTTCCGACGATTTGAATATTGTGGGAATTACGGCAAATGATGAAGAGGTTCCTGTGTTTATTGATGGCAGCTGGGCATGGGATGACCAAGCGTGATAGAATAAGCGCGCATCATTTTTTGGGCCGTTAGCTCAGTTGGTAGAGCAGGGGACTTTTAATCCCAAGGTCGTGGGTTCGACCCCCACACGGCCCACCATTTTTGATGAGAAACCCCAGGAAACTAAGCTTCCTGGGGTTTATTTGTATGAAGCTTTTATCTACATATTTTTGTCCCATAAGCCTATTCACGATATACAGAGCAACAACGACGTTAGGAGCAGGCTCACACAAAGGGCAACAATAGCTCCAATCTTATGCTTTTGTGGGGCATTAGGGTTTGCAAGTGCTTCAACGGAAATTGCAATCACAAAGCAGTTCCAGATAAACAAGCGCACTCCATCGGAAGCTGGTACTATGCGCGAAAAGAAGATAAGTATCAAGAGAGCCGCGAGTATTGATGCAGCTCTAGTGACTATGTGAATGACCTTGTCTTTCATTTTAGTATTTCGACACTCCAATGATTAACTTCTTCTTAAAATAGTGCAAGAAATAAGTAGCATATATAAATAATTTTTAATATATACTAATGACCAATAATAAAAAGAAATAAAATAAGACAAATAACATTAAGTACCAAGCTACCTATTTTGTCAGGAAAGTATTTCTTCCATAGATAAATATTCAGCATGCAGTTACTGACTATAATTGTTTTAAAAATAAAGTCTGTCAGTGGCGATGGTGGGAAAAGTAGATAGAGCAAAGAAGTTGCTAATGCAATATATCCTCCAGTAAGGTATATAACTTTTGCACGGCCTGTAAGGTCGGTCCCTTGCTTTTGTTGCTCCATGATGTCACCCCATCTTTATAAAGGCAGTGGTATAAGAATTATGATGAGGAATAATTTTTGAATAAATAAGCAAATTGTATGGGTGTACATGCCACCGTGCCATTTTTTGTAAAACTTAGCTTCATGGTTTATCTCCATAAAAACCAAAGTACTTTTTTTATAAAAATACCCGAAAAAACTCATTGTCAATATATAAAATAGAGACATTTGGTAAGCTTGTTGCACATTCAGTTAAATTTTATAGGCACTTGTCAAAACAGATCACCGCGCCTGTCTCTTTGTTTACGTATCAACTGCGCACACCATGAATTCGATGTAGTCCTATATGAAGGTTTTAAGCCCGTCTTAGCTCGGGTTACAATCAAAGGGCATTCTAGCTTGCATCTCTCCTCGAAAGGACAACGCATGATTGATAGGTATACTCACCCCGAAATGGGTCACGTATTTACGCTTGAGAACAAGTACCGCATCTGGCAAGAAATTGAGGTGCTGGCTTGCGAGGCTCATGCTGAGTTGGGCGAATCTGGCATTACGCGCCAAGAGGCTGAGTGGATCCGCAATCATGCAAAGTTTAACAAGGCCGAGGTAGATGAGATTGAAGCAACCACCAACCATGATGTCATTGCCTTTCTCACCAATATGGCATCCTACATTGATGCCGAGGTTCCCGAAGGTGATCCTAAGCCAAGTAGGTGGGTTCATTACGGAATGACCAGCTCTGACCTGGGCGACACCGCCCTGTGCTATCAGCTGGTTCAAGCCACTGATATTCTTATCGAGGATTGCCGCAAGCTGGGAGCCATTTGCAAACGCCGCGCCTTTGAGGAGCGCGACACCATATGTGTTGGCCGTACGCACGGCATCCATGCAGAGCCTATGACCTTTGGTATGAAGTTTGGCTCTTGGGCCTGGGAGCTGCGTCGTAATCTGGACCGCCTTATTGATGCGCGCAAAAATGTTGCTTGTGGTGCAATTTCTGGTGCGGTGGGTACGTATTCCAGCATTAACCCTGCGGTAGAAGAGTATGTATGCAAGCGCCTTGGCCTGTCGCATGATCCTTTGTCTACGCAGGTTATCTCGCGTGATCATCATGCCTATTTAGCAGGCGTTTTGGCAACGGTGGCAGCCAGTTGTGAGCGTATTGCAACAGAGATTCGCAATCTGCAAAAGACAGATACGCTGGAAGCAGAGGAACCATTCCGCAAGGGGCAAAAGGGTTCATCCGCTATGCCACACAAGCGCAATCCCATTACTGTCGAGAAGGTCTGCGGCCTTTCGCGTGTGGTAAAAGCCAATGCCCAGGTTGCGTTTGATAACGTTGCTCTTTGGCATGAGCGTGACATCTCTCACAGCTCGGCCGAGCGTGTAGCTCTGGCAGACAGCTTTATTGCGCTGGATCATATGTTTAGCTGCCTAATCCGTATTGTTGACGGATTGGTGCTGTACCCTGCACAAATGATGGCTAACCTCAATAAGACGCGCGGATTGATTTTCTCGTCGAAGGTGTTACTTCATCTGGTGGATACAGGGATTACTCGCGAGGATGCTTACAAGATTGTGCAAGAAAACGCTATGGCAACCTGGCGTGAGATTCAGCAGTGCGAGCCGGGTAGCACGTTTTGCGAGAAGCTTGAGGCAGATGAGCGCTGTACATTAAGCGCCGAAGAGCTCAAAAATATCTTTGACCCCCAGTCATTCCTCACGCGTGTTGGCATTGTGTTTGACCGCCTTGAACAGGTGAGTTTTGAGGACTAGCAAGTAAGTTTTGAGGACTCGTATGACCAAAAAGTACGCTGGAATTACTCGTCGTAGTTTTTTGAAGGGTACGGCCACTGCGGGAGTGGTGGCCGTTTCTCTTAACACGCTTGTTGGCTGTAAGCACCCCGCGGATGATACAAACAAAGCGCCTACGGTGTTGGACGATAATGCGGCAACAAGCATTTTGGATGAGTACAAAGAGGTAGATCTTCCCTACGCACAGTCAGGTTCCTGGTCCTTGCCACTGGGAACGGTAATCCATACGGGCGAGGGTAGCTGGCTGCCTGTGATGGCAACGGGAGATACCGCAACGCAGCCTATCAAGGGCTCGGTTTTCTCGACAGCATCGGGAAACCTAAGCGACGTGGTGCCTAAGTGCATTACCACAGATGGCTCTGGTTGGGTTGTCTATGACGTTGCATGCTCTGATAGCGCCTATGCGTGGGTAGAGCTTAACCTCATTACGCGTGCCTGGGTATTGTATGCATCAAAACTTGAGGGTGGCGCATTTGCGGGTAGTGCTTCCAAGCTGTGGGAAGCGGATGATTCCTATGATCCGCCACAGATGGCCGTATCGGGTACCAAGGTGTTTTGGCAGGTTATACCCTCTGCTTCGGGAAAGCATTCCGCAGAAAATTCCAATGGCTACCTTTGGAATTTAGGAGACTCACAAGCTACCTCTGTGGTAGAAAGCGCTGGTCGTTTTGGCATGGCTCCTTCTGTTTCTGGATCCACCATTACGCTTGCGCCACGCGTCTCCTCCAAGCAAGGTGTTTTGTATGGCGTAACCACCTATGACTTGAGCAATGACCTTTCTTCCCAGGTAGACCAACTTATTTTGCCGGTTGGCGTCAAGCCTTTTTATGCCACCCGCATTGGCGATACCTTTGTTATTTCCATTGAAGCTAACTATAATTCGGGCGGCTTGCTGGGCAAGATGGGCACGTATATTGGCAACAATTCCAACGGCTTTATTGCGCTGTCACGCGAGCCGGCTGCTGTTGTGAGCGGTACAGAGGCAGGCGTGTATTTTATTAAGAGTAAGGCGTCATATTTTGTGGTGGATACCGCTGCAAAAACCTACGCTATCTTGCCTGCAAATGACCGTGCGTTGGACTACGGAGAATATCCCGCTCGCGATGGCGTAACCAATGAATTTGTAACGTACTCAACTATAAAGAACAAGGGTACCGGGTATCCGTCTGTTGTTATCGTAAGGTCTTTTGCCTTGTCGTAGATGAAAATTTTATTAACCTGCGTTAGAATGTAAAGCTACAGTAGTTTTGCACCAATGGATTGATGAGTAAAAGTATAAGAGGAGACCAACATGTCTTCGGATGTAAAAAAGATTTTGCTTGTAGAGGATGAGAAGCCAATTCGTGATGCCGTTGCAGCGTATCTAGAGCGTGAAGGCTACTGGGTTCGTGGCGTAGGTGATGGCCAGTCTGCTATGGAAGAGTTTGAAAAGCATGGCTTTGACCTTATCATTCTTGACCTTATGCTTCCCAAGCTGTCGGGAGAGCGTGTATGCCACGCCATCCGCGATACCTCTGATGTGCCCATCATTATGCTTACCGCAAAGGGCGAGGTAGAGGATCGTATTGTTGGCCTTGAGCTGGGTGCAGATGACTATCTTATCAAGCCCTTCTCGCCCCGTGAGCTGGTGGCACGTGTCCGCGCTTTGTTGCGTCGTGCCCATGCAGAGGCAGAGCCCCAGGTAGAGGTGCTAGACTTTGGTAGCTTAGTCATTGATATTTCCGGTCACAAGGTCACCGTTGAGGGCGCTGAAATTGATCTGACCGCCTCCGAGTTCAAGCTGCTTACCACCCTGGCTCGCTATCCAGGACGCGTGTACACCCGTATGGAGCTTGTCGAGAAGGTCCTGGGCTATGATTTTGAGGGCTATGAGCGCACGATTGACTCTCACGTAAAGAACCTGCGTGCCAAGTTGGGCGATGACCCTCGTTCACCTCGTTGGTTGTATACCGTTCATGGTGTAGGCTATCGCTTTGAGGGCGGTAATAAGGAAGCTGGAACCACAGACGAGAAGTAGCGCATGGCTAATTTTGTAATAGGAAAAAGGACTCGCCAGCAAAACATGGGCGAGTCCTTTTCTGACTCAACCAAGGCTGCATGGAAGACAACGCGTCATGGCCAAGCCACGCGTGATACCTTTGGCACCCGCTTAACCCTTGGTTTTTCTGCAATGGCAATCATGAGCGTTATTGTTTTGCTTGTGGTGCTGGGCATTGTGTGGGAAGCTCAATTTCAGCGTTACACGCGTGCCAATATGGAGCGAGTAGCTGCGGCTACGGCTAACGTGCTGGCACAAGAATATGAGGCCGCCGGGGATGTCTGGACACATGATGTACTCGCATCGGTTGGCACTACGGTTGGCTATTCTACCGACGTGGGCGTGCAAGTCCTTAATAGGGACGGCCTGATCATTTATCTGAGCGATAAGGTCGGTCGTGCCAGCTCTTCTGTACCAGCCCTTAACTCTAAAGACGGCAATAGCGTGGTTTCCGCAGATATTATTACCTCTAACAATGTCAAAGTGGGTGAGGTACGCATCTGGGTTAACGGCTCGGATACCTTCCTTACCAAAAACGATGCAGATTTCCGTACTAACTCGTACATGGCAATTGGTTTAGCTGCTGTTATTGCGGTGCTTATCGCCAGCGTGATTGGCTATCTTATCTCTCGGGGCTTTGCGGAGCCAATTCGCAGGATTACCTCTACAGCACGACTGATTCGCAACGGCGAGCTGTCTGCGCGCAGTGGTCTTACGGGTAAAGATGAGATTGGCCAGCTGGGGGAGACTTTCGATGATATGGCCAACTCTCTGGAGAAAGATTTGCAGCTGGAGCGTCGTCTTACCAACGATGTGGCCCATGAGCTGCGCACGCCGCTCATGGCAATGCTTGCTACGGTTGAGGCCATGCAGGATGGTGTGTTGCCCCGTGATGATGAGCGCTTGGAAACGCTGGCCTCCGAAACGCGACGCCTTTCTCGCCTGGTAAGTGCCATGCTTACGCTATCCCGTATGGAAAACGGTACCGCAAAGATGAACCCAACAAAGACCGAGCTCGTAGGTCTGGTGCGCGGTATTGTATCCAGCCAAGAGCAGCTGTTTGCCGATAAGGAACTGCGCTTGCGCTTTGTGACCGAGGTACCTAAGGAAGAGGTCTATGCCGAGGTTGACCGGGATATGATTAACCAGGCAGTCATTAACTTTATGTCCAATGCTCTGCGCTACACCCCTGAGGGTGGGTGGGTTGTAGTAGAGGTTGGTCAGGATCGCAATGATGTTTGGATTTCGGTTTCTGATACCGGCATTGGCATCGCAAAAGAAGATCTTTCGCGTATCTTTAGCCGCTTTTGGCGTTCTGATGCAAGTCGTGAACGCGTGTCCGGCGGTCTTGGTGTTGGCATGGCGGTTACCAAAGAAATCGTCGATAGGCACCACGGCTATATTTCGGTAGAGTCAGAACTTGGAAAAGGTACTACATTTACCTTACATCTTCCTCGGGAGTATCGTCCTTCTGAACTCTCGTCCGCTACAATAGATGAATAGGTCCAACCGGGCTTATCGATAAACAATGCGTATAACGCGTAAGGAGATGGCAAATGTCGGCTATGGATATGCGTCCCGACTCTCACGGTAAGGTTCGTGACATATATGATTGTGGCGATAGCCTGCTCATGGTAGCAAGTGATCGTATTAGTGCGTTTGATTTTATTCTGCCTGATGAGATTCCTTTTAAAGGAGAAATTCTCACACGCATTTCCGCCTTTTGGTTTGATAAATTTGCTGATCTTATTCCCAATCATTTGCTGAGCATGGACACCGCGCAGTTCCCCCAAGACTATGCCCAGTATGCTGAGTACTTGAATGGTCGTGCCATGCTGGTAAAAAAGGCACAGACCATTCCCATAGAGTGCATTGTGCGCGGTTATCTTACAGGCTCTGGCAAGAAGACCTACGATGAGGATGGAACGGTTTGTGGTATTAGGTTGCCCGATGGTCTGGTTGAGGCATCCAAGCTGCCCGAGCCTATCTTTACGCCTTCTACCAAAGCGGAGTTGGGTGACCATGACGAGAATATCTCGTTTGAGCGCTGCTGCGAGATCATTGGCGTAGAGCTGGCTCAACAGATCCGTGATGCATCGTTGGCAATTTATAAAGCGGCGGCAGAATATGCTGCAACGCGTGGCATCATCATTGCAGATACCAAGTTTGAGTTTGGCATTATTGATGGTAAACTCACGCTTATTGACGAAGCGCTTACTCCGGACTCCAGCCGTTTTTGGCCTGCAGAGGGCTATGAGCCTGGCAAGGTGCAGCCCAGCTACGACAAGCAATATGTGCGTGATTGGCTTAAGGCAAACTGGGATATGACGGGTACAGCTCCTCACCTGCCAGCCGAGGTCGTTGAGGGTACGTCAACGCGCTATCAAGAAGCGTATGAAATCATTACGGGTCAGCCGTTTGTTCCTGTGAAGGAGTCACATGTCTTGGCGTGATACATTGCAAGGAGCTCGTGAGGAGTTTGAGGCAACGCGTAGCGCCTCTCCTAAGAGCGAGAAGACAGCCGAGAATGAGGAACAAACGTCCAGTGGCGTTATGAAGCGTTCTGTTGCCCGCGCAAAGCCTGCACGTGAAGCGGCTTCTGGCGTACGCGTAGTTGCTGCTGGTGGTGGCAAGACACACAAGAAGGCTGGTTCAACTACGCATCTTACCAAGGAGCAGCGCAAGGAAATTCGTCGTCAGGAAAATGAGGCGCGCGATCGTTTGGTGGCTGCATCCAATATCGTACTTAACAAGAATGAGGAGTATCGCCGTAAGCGTAGGCTGTGGTGGACACTCATTATTGTTGGCATGCTGAGCACGGTTGTTTCTTTTGCACTTATGTATGTGGCGCCAAAGGGAACTTCTGCAGACTTTAGCACTCCTTGGGGCAAGGCCTCTTTGGTCATGCTTGTGCTTGCGTATGCCGGTATCATTGCCGCATTTATATATGACTATATTCGCATTCGTCCCTTGCGTGATTTGGCAGACTCTCGTGTACGCGGTATGAGTGCCAAAAAGATTGACTCCATCATTAAGGATGATATTGCCGAGCAAGAGACAAAGAGCCGTAAAGAGGATCGCAAGAAAAAGTAACCTTGTGGGTACGCTGGCGAGCGACTTTGCGGATGTTCTTGTGAGTGAGTCTGTGGTGCGGTTTTGCGCGCAACACATCTTTGGCGCGCATGATGTAAAATGTGCATGCACACGATAGCACGTAGCAGTGCACGATAGTGTCACCTTGCCCTCGTAGCTCAGGGGATAGAGCACAGGTTTCCTAAACCTGGTGTCGGCGGTTCGAATCCGTTCGGGGGCACCAAGCAAACAAAAAAGCCGGACATACTGTCCGGCTTTTTGCATATAGAGGTACTTGCGTGTACGGCGCTTTTATCGGCAGCTTACTGGCTGTCACTCGAGCTTGAGTTGCCCGGATCAGATCCCGGTTTCTTGGTTTCTGAGCTGTTGTTACCGTTTGAGTTGGAACCGTTTTGCTTATTGTTGTTCTCGGTGTTGGTCCTGGGCTTGGGACCATTAGATACCTTGAGGTCAATTGCCGTGCCCTTAGCTACGCTGCCGGTAGGAGAGGCAGAGATTATGCAGCCAGAAGGAATGGAGCTGCTGTAGTCATAGCTTATGTTACCCACGGTGAGACCAACCGTAGTGAGCGAGCTCTTTGCATTTTCTAAAGAAGCACCTTGCAAAGCGGGAACGTATACCTCATCCGCACCAAGGGAGATCTGATAAGTTACCGTATCTCCTTCTTTTGCAGTGGAGCCTGCAGCGGGTGTTTGTGCCGCAATATGACCATTTTCGATATCGTTAGAATGCACCGATTCGCCCGCTTGCGCCTTGAGGCCAACGGCGCTCAGTGCTGCTTCTGCTTCTGCGGGCGTCATGTTGGATAGGTCTGGAACCTTAACCTTAGATGCTGGCTCTGCTCCCTTAGAAACTACCAGGTTAATCTTGGTGCCCTTTGGAGCAGTCTTACTTGAGTTGGGGTCTTGGTCAATAATCTTGCCCTGTTCAATACTGCTGGAGTACTCTTCCTTGATGTTTCCTACCTCAAAGAACTTAGTATTGTTAATTTGCTGGACAGCCTGTTCTTGCGTGAGGTTAAGTAGATTAGGTACTTTTTGCATCTGAGAAGCTTGGTTGCCCAACAGCTGCCATGCTGCAAAGATGGCAATAGCTGCAACAACGATTACACCCATGGTAATAAGCATAATGTTGCGACGCTTTTTGGCACGCTGTGCTGCTTGCTCTGTAGCGGATTTTGTTGGGCCAGCGGAGTTACGGCTTGCGCTGTTTGCGTTGGGGCGATTAGCAGCAGGAATCAAAGGGGTGGCCATGTGCATGGTTTGGGTTGTACCGTCGGCTGTGCCGGCAACGTTTATAACAGAAGTTGCATCCGCAACAGCAGACATGCGGCCAGCAAGATAATCACGCAAAACGCGGGAGAGTTCGTCTGCGGATTGGAAGCGAGCGGCAGAATCCTTTTGCATACACTTAAGGATGATGCCCTCAAGCTGCTGATCTACGCGAGGATTGATTTTGCTTGGAGCCACGGGTTGCTCGTTAACTTGTTTGAGCGCAACAGAAATTGCGTCGTCACCCTCAAAAGGTACGCGACCGGTGGCAGCTTCGTACATCACAATGCCCAAAGAGTAAATGTCAGAGGTCGGCCCAAGGACTTTGCCCTGTGTTTGCTCGGGGGATACGTAATGTGCGGTGCCCAGCACGTTATTGTCGGTAGTAAGATGGCTATTCTTAGCGCGCGCAATACCAAAGTCCATGACCTTAATGTTGCCATCGGGCTGTACCATGATGTTTTGCGGCTTGATGTCGCGGTGAATAATGTCATGACGATGGGCTACCGATAAGGCCTGTGAAATTTGAGAGCCAATCTGGGCGACCTTACGGCAGTCCAGCGCTCCATGCTTACGAATGCCGCTCTTGAGGTCTGTGCCGTGGAGGTATTCCATCACAATGTAATAGGTATCGCCGTCTTTGCCCCAGTCATACACAGAGACGATATAGGGGGATTGCAACGCTGCTGCCGCCTGCGCCTCCTGCTTAAAACGTGCAGCAAAGGAGTGATCTGACACATATTGAGGAAGCATCGTTTTGATTGCTACGGTTCGACCAAGCACGTTGTCGAGGCCGCGATATACAACCGCCATGCCTCCCGTGCCTATTTTATCTTGGACCGTGTAACGGCCACCAAGAACAGTTGACGGCATTTTCTCTCCCATCCCGCCGAGTGCGTTTAAAGTACAATTCCAATCCATGTGCGGGGATATACCCCTAGTGTAACGGTTATGCTCCTTCGGATTGAGCTTGAAGCGCTTGTCTCAAAACTTTTCCAGCAAGCTGTGCCGCAAGGCCTTCGATGTCTTCATTGCTGGCCCCTTCAACACAAATGGAAATTGCGATGGTGGGCTTATCGTAAGGTGCAAATCCAACAAACAAAGAATTTATCTTGCTATTTCCAACCTGTGCTGTACCAGTTTTACCAGCAACCTTTACTCCTGGTACTTGGGCTGCTGTACCTGTTCCGCTGGTTACAACATCAAGCATGGCTTGTTTAAGAGCGTCTGCGGTGTCAGAAGAGATGGCCTGTCCCAAGGACTTGGTGCCGGTACTGGCAATAGTAGCCCCTTCTGGCGACAAAATCTTTGAGACAATATACGGATTTTCTACAATGCCGCCATTTGCGATAGCTGCTGCAATAACAGCATTTTGCATGACGGTGGATTGAGGTCCTGCGGGACTGTTGTGTTCACCAACTGGCTGTCCACAGGCTGCCCAAGCGGTTTCCCATTCCGTCATTTCACTGGGCGTTGGCATCACGGATGAGACCGATGAGAAGTCCTGGCCAAGTTGGGTTTCAAAGCCAAAGCCCTTGGCGTAGGAGACCAGGCGGTCTGGTCCAACCTTGGTTCCTACCTGGCCAAATGCTGTGTTGGAAGACACCACAAGGGCCTTTTGCAGACTAATGGTGCCGTAATCCGCGTCATGATCATTCGTAACCTTGGCATTGCCAATATCCATGGAAGCAGGCGCCTCTATGGTGGTGTCCAAAGTGGTAACACCGGAATCCAGTGCAGCTGCAAGTGAAACCAGCTTAAAGGTAGAGCCTGGAGCGTAACGCACCTGGGTGGCACGATTGATCAGGGCACCTGAGCCGTCATCGTGAGCAATAAGCTCAGCGATCGTATCGTAGGTAAAGGTGGGGGAGCTGGCGCTTGCCAAAACAGCACCCGTAGTGGGATTGAGAATAACAATGGAGCCAACGCGTCCGGAGAGTGCGTCTTCTGCTGCCTGTTGGATACGCGAATCCAGGGTAAGCATTGCTGTGTTGCCGGGGATGCGGGCACCAGATAGAGAATAGAGCGCGCTGAGCCAATTGGAGTAATCCGCATGTCCGGTAAGGGTTTCGTTGAGTGAGGCCTCAACGCCTGTTGCGCCATAGCGTGTGGAGAGATAGCCCACGGTATGTGCTGCAAGACTGCCAGCAGGATAGCTGCGCTGATAGCTACCATCTTCTTGTTTGATGCTCTCCGCTAAGGTTTTCCCGTCAGAGGTGAGAATGGCACCACGCTGTACAAAGGCACTCTTGGCAATGGTGTGGTTGTTACCGGGCTTGTTTTGATAATTGGCCGCCTGAATGACCTGAACATAGGTCAGGTTGGCGATAAGAAGTGCAAACAGCAAGGTAAACGAACGGATAAGCAGGGTAAGACGGTTGCCTAAGGCAACGCGCCCCAGCACACCAGATTCCGGTGTTTGTAGGCCAAAGCGTCCACGTACGTGGCTACCATGTGCTACCGATGCAAAGCGTTTTCCCGTTTGTTTGATGGTGCCGCTGCCTTGAAGTTCCTCATTGCGACCGGTCGCCTCATCGCCTGCACGTAAGATGAGGCCGATAATGATAAAGCTTGACAACAACGAGCTGCCGCCTTGGCTAATAAAGGGCAGGGTTACACCTGTAAGGGGCAAAAAGCGAGTAACGCCAGCAACGATGAGGAAAGCTTGGAATGATAGAGAGGTAATCAAGCCAACCGTGGTAAAAGCAGCCATATCTGATTTAGCGCGCGCAGCCGTAGCGCAGGCGCGAACGGCAAGCAGAATATAGAGCATGAGAATGGCAGCACTGCCCAAAAGCCCGAGTTCCTCACCAAGAGCCGAGAAGATAAAGTCAGATTCAACGACGGGGATAAGACCGGGCAGTCCACGGCCAATACCTGTGCCAAGCATGCCACCATCTGCAAGCGAGTACAACGATTGGACGATTTGCAGGCCTTTGCCGGAAGGATCCTTCCACGGGTCAAGCCAAATATCTACGCGTACTCGTACGTGCGAGAAGAGATGGTAGCAAGCAAATGCACCAATACAGAGCAGTAATACAGACACTATGACGTAGGACATACGTCCCGTTGTGACATAGAGCATCACGACAAAGATCGTAAAGAACAGCAGAGCACTTCCCAGGTCACGCTCAAATACAACAATCAAAAGGCTAATGCCCCACATAATAAATACGGGAGCAAGCATTCGTAAGCGAGGGATGGCCAGAGGACCAATCTGTCTGGTAGAGGCACTCAAGAGCTCGCGGTTATCGGCAAAATAGCTTGCCAAGAACAAGACCACCAACACCTTGGCTATCTCGCCCGGCTGGAATGAGAAGGGTCCTAAGGAAAGCCATAGCTTTGAGCCGCCCTTCTCGGTACCAATGATCATGGGAAGCAGCAAGAGAGCAACGCCTACAATGCCAATGGTAAATTTGTATTTGCTTAAACCTTCAAGACTGGGAACGGCAATCAGTACGGCTATCATGGCTGCAATGGAGACAAAGAGCCAGATGAGCTGATTGGTTGCTAAATTGGGGGCAAGGCGTGTTACAAAGGTAATGCCGGTGCCAGAAAGCAAAAATACAATGGGTAGCAGTGCAGGATCCGCCTCTGGGGCAACGATGCGCACCGCAATATGTGAGATTGCAAACGCTACAAACAAAGCGATGGGCACGGCGAGCGTGGAGAGGCTCACGGTTAGGCTTGCATTAAGAACGTACAAGGCATAGAGCAAAATTACGGGAATGGCAGCCAAACCGAGCAGCAATAACTCGGTGGTACGCCTTGAGTTTCCAGAAGGTGTTGGCATTTAGTCACCCTCTTTCGAGGTTGTTTGTGCATCTTGAGCTTTCATGGTGTCGAGGTTAGAAGCCGCCTCGTCCTTCTCTTTGGTAATTTGGTCGCGGTAATCTTCTACCGTTTTGCGTGCCGTCTCTGGGTCAGAAACGCTGATGCCTTCCTCAAGCAGGCGTTGCGTGGCCTCTGGAAGATCGGCAACCTTGATAGAGGTGGTTTCAGAAAGCGTGCTGAGTTTGTAGCCAAAGGGTGCAGAATTTACCCCCTGATAAATGGCAACGGTGGTACCGTTGGTCCCAATATACCAGGAGTTTTGTACAACAAACCAAGCACTCATGGTAAGAAGCATGATAGGTGTAAGGATTGCTATAAGCCAAGTTATGAACACGCGGCGGCGTGCGTGACGATGAAACAGCGCACTGCCACTATTGATAACGTCTACTACAATAACGGTTACGTTGTCATAGCCGCCTTCTGCCAGGGCCTGAGCCACCAGGTTGTCCGCAGCTTGTTGGGGAGTGGCACTGGAGACCGCCAGATCCTCGATAACGCTGTCGGATACCATGGATGATAGGCCGTCGGAGCAGATAATAATGCGATCGCCCTTTTCTATATCAAGCGTAAAGTGGTCTGCATACATATTGGGGTCCGATCCCAGCGCGCGCGTAATAACGGAGCGCGAAGGATGCGTACGGGCCTCATCTGCCGTAATTTCTCCCGCATCCACCAGCTCTTCTACAAAGGAGTGGTCGTGGGTAACGCGAACAAGCGTGCCCTCATGGAGCACGTACAGGCGTGAATCGCCCACATGGGCAATGGCAAGACGATTGTTTTCTAAGATTGCTGCTGTGGCGGTGCAACCCATGCCGGGTTTACCAACGCCTTGACGTACGCCATCGACAATAGCGGTGTTTGCCAGCTCTACCGAGGCGCCCAGTAACACGTCATCTGCAACGGCAGGGGCATGTTCTGCAATGCTGCGCACGGCAATGGCGCTTGCTACTTCGCCAGCTGCGTGCCCGCCCATGCCATCACATACGCAAAAGAGAGGTGCGTGAACAAGGAACGAGTCCTCGTTATGCTCACGTAACAGTCCCACATCGGAGCGAGCACCCCAAGAAAGCTGAAGGGTTTTTCCGGTATCCGTATCGGAATGAGTGCGTTTCTCGACATCAATAGCCTGCACGCCCGGAGCGTTTACCGGCGTACGAGGCTGTTCTTCTTGAGTGGCATCAGGCTTGGATTCCGGTTTGGACTCCGGCCTTGATTCTGGCTTGGATTCTGTAGCTGCAGTTGGCAGAGCACCACCGGCGTCCTGCGTGGGCTCAGTAGCCGCTGCAGGATGCGCATTTTCCTCTGTGGCTGCTTGGTCGATGGGGGAAAACGGAGCCGTTATGTCAGGATTGAGCTTGTCACTCATCGGCGGCTGACCCTCATAATCGTGTCACCAATCTGCACTTCATCGCTGTCGCGCAAGGTAACCGGCTGTGTGATGGGATGACCGTTTACATACGTACCGTTGGTGGAGCCCAAATCCTCCGCCACCAAGGCGGGGCCTTGGATGGTAAAACGCGCATGCGTGGAAGAAACATAGGGTTCAGCAATGGTGATATCGGATGATTGTGAGCGTCCCACTACAACAGGGCCTAAAACGTCTACGTGCAAACCGCGCAACTGCTTAGGGCCTTTCTCGACATCAATACACCAAATAGCGGCATCACGGCGTTGTCCACGTACGAGCCCAACGCCTGTGTGAGCTACGAACGATAAAAAGATATAGAGCAGGACAACAAGAAGAATGCGTCCGGCAAACAGGACGAGGTCAATCATTAGTCCTCCCTGAATTCAAGTGTGGTAAGACCAAAGGTAACCATATCACCACTGCGCAGAATGCATTCATCAATGTCCACATCGTTAACCTGTGTTCCGTTGGTGGAATTAAGGTCTCGTATGTGCCAAGAAACTCCATCAAAGCTAATTTGGGCATGGCTGCGCGAAACATTGGGGTCATGCAACACAATGTTTGCGCTCGCGCGCTCGCGGCCCACAATGACACCGCTCGCATCTACAGGATACGTTTTGCCAGAGATGCGGTTGATAAACAGTGCCTGGATAGTGCGGGTTTGAGTTGTGGACACATGACGAGAGCGAGAATTTACGAGAGGCACGTTACGGCGTACCGTTTTAGGCATCTCGGTACCAGCGGCTTGTGCGGGAGCGGGGTTGGCTTGAGCAACAGAGGCATCGGCCTGAGCAGCAGAGGCAGCAACGGAGGCGCCGGCTTGTGCAGCAGCTGCACCTGCAGCGATGTTTGCGGCCATATCTGCAGAGGCAGCACGAGCTGCCGCGGCAGACGTCTTAGGAATGATTGGCGTTGGCGTGGGCATGGGTACCGAAGGGAAGCTGGTGTTTAGCACCACGGGATTGTTTGTCTCACTTGCAGGAATGACATTGAGTCCAGCCTCAGAGTCATCCAAAGCAACGTGAGGTTTGGGATCAGGCAGGGGTTCCATCGTACGCTTTTTGTGGCTGTGGTTTTGCGCGCGAGAAGGCTGCTGTGCATTGGCGGCAGGGACGCTGTTTGCTGCGTTTGTCATGAACTTATCGCTTAGGAACTCAGCTTCTTCCATACGAAGGCGTTCCAAAACATCGGCCTCTACGTTTTCTGCAAAAACAGAGTACTTGCCACGCCGCAAGTTTGGGTCCACCATAAAGCGAACCACCGGAGTTCCCACGAGTGTCAGATTTTTTTGAGTGGCGTGAGCTTCCAGCAGTTGAGACAGCTCGGTTGAGATGGAGCTATAAAAGGGGCGCATCTGCAGGTCATCATCTGCAGAAACCAAAATGGTAATAAGAGCGGGAGCGGTGTCCACATCATTAATTACTAAGGTTTCATTTTTGAGCTCGCGCAAGGTTTTTTTGGCCAGTTTCTTAAAGGAAAATGGGGCGACCTGGCCCTCTGCGGACGCGCCAAAAATGCTCGCGATGCGCGATTCAAAGGTATTTAGAAAGTTCATTACTCAACCTCCAGCGGGGTGCCGGGCGTTTGGAAAATTACAGTAATCAAGCACGATAATCCAAACAAGATTACCGCAACAAGCATGCTTAACATAGGGGGAGCGGACCATATACCGCCATTCTCCACCCGGATACGAACAAACAGAGTGAAAAAAACCAGAAGCAGACCAACGGTATGCCCCAAAATGCCAAAGAGTTTGCCGCCTCTATGTACAAGGATGGAGGCAATTCCTGCGGCCAGACTAAAGCCGAGCAACTCTAAGAGCGCCGTGGGATGCCAGGTCCAGCGCTGGATGAGAAGCCCTACGCTGTCCAGAGAAAGGCCGCTTATGTGGGCAACGGCTGTATATTGCGAGAAAATCCAGCCTACGCAGGCAGTACTCGTGGCATGGAGGGGACTTAAGTAGGTGGCGCCAAGGTTTACGCTCGCAAATCCCGTAGAAAAAACACTGGGCATAAGCAGGGCAAGACTTGCAGTGCCATGTTTTCTTCCAGTGCAAATCCACCAAGCTGCAGGGATGACTAGAGCTATGAGGGCTAAGCCAAAGGTGGTATAGCTCAGTGCGCTACTTGCGGTGCACAGAGCAGCAAAGCAGAGGGCAAGCAGTAAAGCTGAGCCAAAGTTTGGCAGTGCAGCACTCAAACCAGTTACCACACAAACAAGTACGAGCTCGATGTTTTTGTCGGCAAGTCCCAAAAACGGTACTGCGAATTGTGCTGTTTGGTAGCTGAGGGCTGCGATAGTGGTGCGCACTAATACAGGAGCAAGCCAAGGAACGCGCTCCGGTAGGGTGAGCGGTCTACCATGCATTACGGCGCCGGGCTGCTCATCGTTGGTCACCTGACTGAGAAGCTCCGCCAAAGAAGCTTTGCCGGCTGTGGTATTACCAAGCATCTCTATAACAGCGCTAACAAACGCTTTGATGGATGAAGTACGGTTTGTAACATCTGCAGCTAGAGCCTGTGCAAACTCATCGTATAGCTGGGGTCCAAAGTCTAAACGCAGTTGTGCCAAGTACTCCTCTGCACCCTTGTAAATGAGCTTGGATGAAGTTTCTGCCGTGGGAGCTAAAAAGGGGTTTGTGCCCGTGAGCGCCTGTACCAAACAGACAACTAGCGAAAACAGATCACAGCGCTCATCCACCAGCGCGCCTTCAATTTGTTCTGGCGGCATGTAGCCAATAGTTCCGCCGCGGGCATCACCATATCCGGCTGCCGAAGCCAGTGTTGCCATACCAAAATCTGCAAGCTTGGGGGTGCCTGCATGATCAAACATGATATTTGCTGGCTTAATATCCAGGTGCAATACGCCGTTTTCATGTGCAAAAGCCAAGGCAGACGCTATGCCGTCCAGCATATGTGCGCATTCATCTCCCGTAAGAGTACCGCCTTCTACGCGGGCGAGAAGCTCAGCGAGGTTGACGCCATCCACATACTCCATAACAAGGTAGGCATAGTTACCGTCCCATTCAAAGTCGTACATGGTCACAATATTGGGATGAGCCAGCATGCTTGCAGTGCGCGCTTCCATAAGTGCTTCTTGCATGGTTGAGGTAGAGACGTGTGGGCTTTGTTCCGTAGAAAGGGGCAGGCACTTGATGGCAACTCTCCGCTGAAGGCGGGTGTCCCAACAAATTTCTACCTTGCCAAAACCGCCGTTTGTTCTCGTCTCCAAAATTCGATAGCGACCAAGCAAGAGTTCAGGGGTGGTATTTGGAGATTCAAGCGCAGTGCGGCGCAAAACAGTATTGGTATACGATTGATCGTGCACGGCGCCTCCTTGTTTGTTTTAGCTGCGGTTGTGTCGTGTTTTCTAAAATATTTTACCCTTATAGCTTGCTATGTGGCAAAATTTCGGTGTAAAATCACCTCTGCATGCGGGCGTGGCGGAATTGGCAGACGCGTACGCTTCAGGTGCGTATGGGAGCAATCTCGTGAAGGTTCAAGTCCTTTCGCCCGCACCATATGTCAAAATACCTCTGGGCAACCGGAGGTTTTTTATTAGCATTATGAATATTTAAGCGCGTGTATTCATTCTTGCGCATTTCAAATCCTTCTCTATAAGCTTTTTATCGATGTATATGGTCGCGCAGCGCACTTATCGGCAGTACAATAAGCTGTCGATACAACAAACGCTTTGAGCGCGAAGAGGGTACAACATGAAGCACGGCTACGAGGTACTCGCAGATCCATTTCTTAATAAGGGTACGGCTTTTGATGAGCAAGAGCGTAATACCCTGGGACTTGTTGGACTTTTGCCTCTCCAGATCCAGACCATAGACCAGCAGGCTGAGCTTGCCTATCAGGCATATAAGGCGTGTGAGTCTGAGCTTGCTGCTCGTCATTATTTGATGAATCTTTTTAGCAAAAATCGTACGCTCTTTTATTACCTCTTTAGCCAGCATGTGGAAGAGTTCATGCCCGTGGTCTATGACCCCACTATCGCAATTGATATTGAGAAGTATGGACAAAGTTTCATGGATCCCCAGCAGGCGGCTTATCTCACGCTTGATACTCCCAATATTGAGGACGTGCTGCGTCGCGCTGCGGACGGTCGCGAGATTGACTTGGTGGTAGTCACCGATGCAGGGGCCATTCTTGGAATTGGTGACTGGGGAACCAATGGTGTTGAAATCTCCGTTGGCAAGCTTATGGTTTATACCGCTGCAGCTGGTATAGACCCGGCCCGCGTTCTTCCGGTAGTGCTTGATGCAGGAACTGACCGTGAGAGCCTGCTCAATGATCCTCTCTATTTGGGGGTTCACAAAAAGCGGGAACATGGCCAGCCTTATTATGATTTTGTCGATCGTTTTGTACGTGCTGCCGAGAAGGTATTTGGCTACTTCTACCTGCACTTTGAAGATTTTGGTAGAGACCATGCGGCTCGTATTCTGGACCAGTATAGTAACAAGCACCCAACGTTTAATGATGACATTGAAGGTACGGGCATTATTAGCCTGCAGGCATCTTAGGCGCACTGGAGATCTCTGGCGAGAAACTCACCGATCAAACCTATCTGTGCTATGGCGCAGGGACAGCAGGTGTAGGTATTGCAAACCGTATTTTGTCTGAGTATATTGACCAAGGCATGTCTGAGACAGAGGCTCGCAAGAAGTTTTACCTTGTGGACCGCCAAGGCCTCTTGTTTGATGATGACGATACCCTAACCCTCGAGCAAAAGCCATTTGCACGCGCTCGTTCTGAGTTTGAAAATGCGGATGAGCTCACCAATCTTGAGGCTGTGGTCAAGGCTGTACATCCCGGTATTATGATTGGAACCTCTACAGTTCACGGTGCCTTTACCGAATCCGTGGTGAGAGAAATGGCGGCTCACACCCAGCGCCCCATTATCTTTCCGCTGAGTAACCCCACTAAGCTTGCCGAAGCAACGGCAGAAGACCTTATCACCTGGACAGAGGGCCGAGCATTAGTAGCAACGGGCATTCCTTCGGATCCCGTTGAGTATCAGGGCGTGCGCTACGAGATTGGCCAGGCTAATAATGCGTTAATCTATCCGGGTCTTGGGTTGGGTGTTCTTGTGTCGCAGGCTCGTCTGTTAACTGACGGCATGATCTCCCAGGCGGCACACTCCTTGGGCGGTCTTGTTGATACCACAAAATCCGGTGCTGCAACGATTCCTCCTGTTTCACTCTTGACGCAATTCTCCAACACGGTTGCAGAGGCGGTTGCGCAAGAGGCGCTTGCCGAGAAGCTCAATGGGGTAGAGCTGGAAGATGTTGCTGCTGCCGTGGCAGCGTATCGCTGGGAGCCTAAGTATCAAAAGCAGTAATCCTCAGTCAGCCAGAATTGTGCAGGAAGAATTTTGCGGCTAGATTTTTTGCGTCAAGGACTTTGTCCTATAAGCAAGAATTTTGTACTGCGCTGTAAAACAGCGGATGAAAGTCACCTTTCATCCGCTGTTTGTCTCCATACGTATCTGCTACTTGGTTTTCTCGTCAGAGTCTGTGTCAGACGTAGAATCATCAAAAAGGCTCCAGCCCGCGTCGTCATCGGAGCGCTCGTGGTTGTAATAGCGTTTGCGACCGCGCTTTTCAGAAACGAAGGCCACAACTGAAAAAATAACAACGCTAGCAGCCAACAGACATGCCACGCCGGGACGTGTATGAAAAAGCCAATTAAGAATATCGCCAATGGCAGCCATGTGGAATGCCCCTCAATGCTTTTGAAGCCTCGCTTTGTAAGATGACATACAAGTATATACTTTAACCATCTATGATTCATTGATTTTTAAGCGAGAGAGGCCTGTTGATGCTCGACATTAAGTTTGTACGAGAAAACCCCGATGCCGTGGATAAAGCCTGTGAGTCAAGGCAAAACGCGCATTGGGACTGTGAGCGTTTTTTTGAGTTGGACGAGCAGCGCCGCGCAACCATTGCTGAGGTAGAGCAGCTGCAGGCTGAGCGCAATGCCATTTCCAAGCAAATTGGCCAGCTCATGCGCGAGGGCAAAAAGGATGAGGCCGAGGCAGCAAAGTCTCAGGTGTCTGCTAACAAAGACCGCATTGCTCAGCTTGACGAGAAGCGCGGCTCTGTAGAGGATGAGCTCTTTGCTCTGGTGGCAGCCATTCCTAACATTCCTGATGAGAGCGTTCCCTACGGTAAGGATGACTCAGACAACCCCGAGGTTCGCCGCTGGGGAACTCCTCGTGAGTTTGATTTTGAGCCTCAAGCACACTGGGATCTCGGTCCTGCTACGGGCATGATTGATTTTGATCGCGGCGTAAAGCTTGCAGGTACTCGTTTTTATCTGCTGGGTGGCATGGGTGCTCGTATGGAGCGTGCGCTTATCAACTTCTTTATTGATATGCATCTTAAGGCAGGTTTTAAAGAGTGGTGGACTCCCGTCATTACCAATCATGATTCTTTGTTTGGTACGGGACAGCTCCCCAAGTTTGATGAGGATCTCTACCATGTAGAGCCTAATTTGTACCTGATTCCTACGGCAGAGGTTCAGCTTACCAATATCCATCGTGATGAGATTTTGGATGCTTCTCAGCTGCCCTTGATGTACACCGCCTTTACCCCTTGTTTCCGTGAGGAAGCAGGTTCTGCTGGTCGCGATACGCGCGGCATCATTCGCGTTCACCAGTTTGATAAGGTAGAGATGGTTAAGTTTGCCAAGCCTGAGGACTCCATGAATCAGCTTGAGTCCATGGTGACCGAAGCAGAAGCCATCCTACAGGCCTTAGGTCTTCCTTATCATGTTGTAACTTTGTGCACGGGCGACATTGGTTTCTCGGCACGCAAGTGCTACGACATTGAAGTATGGCTGCCTAGCTACAATGCGTACAAGGAGATCTCTTCCTGCTCTAACTGCTGGGACTTCCAGGCGCGTCGCGCTAATATTCGCTACAAGGATCCCTCTGAGTTTAAGGGAACCCGTCTGGTTCACACCCTTAATGGCTCTGGCCTTGCGGTTGGTCGTTGCATGGCTGCCATTATGGAGAACTATCAAAATGCGGACGGGTCTATTACTATTCCCGAGGCGCTTCGTCCTTATATGGGTGGTATCGAGAAGATCATGCCTGAATAGGAGCAACAACCTTAACACGTTTTGCATGCTTTTTACGGGCAGTTTGTGCATTTCCATCCTCATTGTTTTCTACGGTGAGGAGGGTTTTTATTAGGCATTCATGCTTTAGGGATATTTGTGATCTGCGAGTATTTGTACTAGAACATATGTTCTGTATTTGCTATACTTATCTCATAAAGAGGATGGAGATAAGAGGATTGGTATGGATAGGAAGCTGGAAAGTGTATCTGTAAACAGGGTTGGGGATTTAGAAATAACTGAGGAACTTTTTGGGTCGGGTGTTGTGGGCGTATATGACCGTGAGCATTATGTGCATAGTATCCGCATCCGGAAAGACAAGCTTTGCCTTGTGGCTACTGCGCTTGGGAATGAGCGCGATGATATTGTTGAGGTGGTGTTCGGAAAGCTGCGCGATGAGGAGTATTTTCTAGCTGATCTGATGGATTTGTTGGATCATGAGGGCATCACCTATAGCTATGCTGCTCAAATGGATGGTGTTACCCACTTTAGACCCTAGAAGGCCGGTGCTGGAGCGCTCTGGGGGGATAAGAGCGAGATTGTGGTACGTTGAGGCCAGCGAAAGCCTATAAGTTTGATATAGGCTTATGGCTCCTCATAGCTTACAGCGCTAATAAAAAACCGGGATAAACCCGGTTTGAAATTACAACTGGTGCGGCGTACAGGATTCGAACCTGTGACGTCCTGATTCGTAGTCAGGCCCTCTATCCAGCTGAGGTAACGCCGCGTCTGTGTGCTTAACTATATTGCCACCAGTCCTGAAAGGTGTCAAGCAAGAATTTAACTTTTTGAATATTAAACAGCATTAGGTAAATGAAAAGCTTATGCCATGGTTATAAAATGCGGGGTGAGGCATAAAGCAAACCCCCATTACCCTATTTAAGGCACCATTTGATAACTAGGCATTGCTAATCCTGACTGCTGCATTGGGTATTCCAGATTCAATACTCTGGTGCATATATACAGAGGTTGTCTGAGTGTTTAAAATATTTTCAGATTTAAAGCGTAAGAAAAGAGGCACCTACTTGTGTAGGTGCCTCTAACATGGAGATAAATTATATCCTATATCCTGACTTCATGTACCTATAAGAAAATTTATGCGAAATGCTTAGCCTTATACTTCTTTGCAGCGCCCAAAGCTACACCAAGACCGCCCATTGCAGCAAGTGCTTGTACAGAAGCTGCTGGATCAGCAGTTTTTGGAAGTGCCTGCTTTGATTTGTCAGATTTCATATGCTTAGGTGCTGGCTTAACGGTTTTCTTAGAGCCAGTCTGCTGTGTGTGAGTAGCATTATACTCTGCAAGCAGGGTTGCATAGTGCAGGTAAGCGTTCTTTGCATCCTCCTGCAACTGAGCAGCTATCTCAGCCTTTTCGATAGCGGCTGCATGAGCCTCATCAAAGGCAGTTTGCTTCTCTGCAACATCTTTTTTAGCAGCCTCAATCTTATCGTTAGCCTCATTTTTAACGTTCTCGAGGTTGGCTTGAGCATCCTTCAGGGCAGTCTCAGCGTTAGACTCAGCATCCTTCGTGGTAGCTACGCTTTCCTTAGCCTTAGCGAGTGCTTCAGCGGCACTGTCTGCAGCAGCCTTAGCGCTTTGCTCGTTAGCAGCAGCTTCCTTCAAAGCATCCTGAGCAGCTTGAAGCTCTTTATTTTTTGTCTCAGCATTAGACTTGGCAGCAACTACAGCCTTTTCGGTGTCCTCAATTTTAGTTTGAGCTGCCTTATAGGCTAGATCGGCGTCTCCTACTGTAGCCTGAGCTTCCTTATGCTGAGCCTTTGCAGTTGCATAAGCATTTACAGCTGTTTTAAAGTTGTCGTTAGCAGTGCTCAGCTGTGCCTCTGCCTCTTCACGAGCTTTAACTGCATTATCATAGGCAGCTTGCTTTTCTGTAACGCCTTTTTCGGCAGCTTCGATATCGCTAGCTGCACCGGCCTCAACATCCTTGAGATGGGCTACAGCGTCATCCAGTGCTTTTTTAGCTGCGTCTTCAGTAGCTTTGGCGTCTTCAGCGTCCTTCTTAGCGCTATCCGCTTTAGCCTGAGCTTCATCACTCTTGTTCTTAGCATCGGTAACGTCTTGCTCGGTAACCTTCTTTACCGTCTGCTTATTATCAACAACCTTTGGCTCCATATCCGGCGTGGTGGTTGTCTCTGCAATTGGTGGTTGTCTCTGCAATTGCGGATGTTGCCGCAGACAATCCCATGCCGGTAGCCATAATCGTTGCTACACCTGCTGTAAGAACTTTCTTCGCGGGCCCATAAAGATCTTCTCCTTCTCTCGAGATATAGGGGCAGTTTAAAGTGCGTTAGCTAAAACAAATTATAGATAACTTTTTAGCTTTCGTACAGCTTTCTTATGATTGTAGCAATTGTTGGTTTATATACCAACAGGCATTTTTTACTAAACAATAAACTCCAGATATGGACACAACTGGGGAAATAAATGAAAGCCAATATAGACGGCTAGTGGGTAATGCAATACGCACCGCACGAGAATCTCAGAAATTATCATTGAGAGACCTAGCCTATATGGCAAATATTGACTATAAATATTTGTGGCGCGCAGAACATGGAGAGGCCAATATTACAATTAATGTTCTATATAGATTAGCTAAAGCATTAGATATAAGCGTTTCATCCTTGTTTAGATTTGAAAACACCACCTTTTAAAAAAGATACCAATAGATATTTATATCTATTGGTATCTATACGTATCTAATTTATGTATCCTTCGTTGTGATAGTCAACAGCAAGTTTCTTAGCATTGCCACCATAAGCGACAGACAGTGGCTCGCATAAAAAAAGTTAACAGTACGATATATTGAAATCAATCATGGTATTCTTGCTTCAATAAAGCTTTTGGTTGGTGATTATATGGACATACTTTCTTATATGCATACCAACTCTTTGTGGTTTGAAGACTTTATTACTCGCTTTACCTACCACTCAAATGCCATCGAGGGCTCTACGCTTTCTTTTGCAGATACCTATGCGATTTTATGGAACGACAACTCCATGAAAGTAAATGCTACTGCTCGTGAACTCTACGATGCAATTAACCATAAGTATGCCCTTCAAATAGCTCTGCAAAAACCTTACGAGGAGCTTACCGAGCGACTTATTAAGGATATTGCTATACAAATCAATAAGAATATCAACGACATTGACGGCTATAGAAAGACTCAGGTTTACATTCGTTCAAGCGAGTATGTCCCACCTAAAGCCTCTGAGATAAATCAGCTTATGCAACAGTTACTTTATAACCATGTACATACAGTTTATGACAGTATATTTGAGAAAGAGGCAGCCTTTCACATTACCTTTGAGCATATACATCCCTTTGTTGATGGCAATGGTCGCACTGGACGTATCCTACTCAACCGAGCGCTTATTGCTGCTAAGGTTGCCCCTATCGTTATTCCTGTTGAATCGAAAAGCAGCTATCTTGAAGCGATAGAAACATATGATACACAAGGACTTGCGAAGCTTATAGAGAGCCTATCTGTACAGGAAAAGCTGCGAATGAAAGAACAAGCATAAAGCCAAGAAGAATTTGAAGCTGGCATTCCAAGCGCTTTTGAAGTATCTCAAGCAGCACAAAAGGCATTTGAAGCCGAAAAATCCTCTGAGTCGCACAGTAAAAAATCTATTAAATGAAAGAATAAGTAATGAAATATGGATCACTATCTACCACTGCAGGGGTGCGTTCTTACGGCTTCTCTAAAGCTTCTAAAACAAAGCGTCTACCAGCAAAAACGCTAGTAGACGCTCATAATGTTCTGGCGGAGAGCTGGGGATTCGAACCCCAGATAGGATTTGGTCCTATACTCGCTTAGCAGGCGAGCACCTTCGGCCTCTCGGTCAGCTCTCCAAATAATGGTGCATACGAATAATACCCTACTATAGCAATTTTTGTTAGTATAACTATACGTTTGTATCAAAAATTTCAGACGTTACAACAATATTTTGCGGACACTCCAAAAGCGTATCCCAGCTAAAACTTGCTAGGAGTTCATCTGGCGTAAGCGCAGTGTTTGGCGGAACCAATCCTAAAAGGTGGGCGAGACAACCAATGATTTGTTGAGGCAGCACACCGCGAGCCCTAAGAGCACCCAGATCAAGATCTTTGTTGCGCTTGGAAAGACGATGCCCATCAGGGGCAATTAACAACGGAATGTGAGCATAACTGGGATGCGGAGCACCCAGTAAATCCTGTAGGTAGAGCTGCCTTGGAACTGAGCTTACTAAATCGCAGCCTCGCACAATTTGGTTAACACCCATAAGTGCATCATCAAGAACAACGGCAAGCTGGTAGGCATATACACCATCGCCGCGCCTGATAATAAAGTCACCACAATCAGTAGCAAGGTTTTGTCGATAAACGCCTTGTACGAGGTCAGAAAAACTGTATACAGCAGCTTTGTCGTCTTGGTTTGGTACTCGTAAGCGTATGGACGGCATTTTCTCGTGAGCCTTTTGCTGGCGTTGTTCTGATGTGAGCGCGCGACAAGTGCCCGGATAGACATATTTGCCATCGCAGGCGTGAGGAGCAGATCCGGTATGGAGTTCTGCGCGTGTGCAAAAACAAGGGTAGGTATAACCCTGGTTGGTAAGATCCGCAATGGCCTGGTCGTAGAGCTTAATTCGCTTGCTTTGGAAGTAGGGGCCTTCGTCCCATGAAAGACCAAGCCACTCAAGATCTGCCATGAGCAGCTGTGCTTGTTGGGGATTGGCGGCTCTTGGGTCAATATCTTCAATGCGCAGGATGATTTTTCCTCCGGTGTGTTTGGCACTTAACCAGGCCACAAGCAGGGAGAACACGTTTCCCAAATGCATGCGACCAGAGGGGGAGGGCGCAAAGCGGCCAACCACAGTCGTGGGATGAGGAAATGTATAGGTCTGAAGCTGCATGACCCTTATGGTAGCTCACCCATACAAGGATATGAACCTGCAAAATATACCGTATGGTTAGAAAATATCGTATAGTTAGATTAATAACGAACCATCGTTATATATCGTTATTGGTAACGCAATACCGTTTGCTCTGTAAGGCAGGAGCCCTATGAAGAAGTACGCTATTTTGAAACGGCTGACGTTTGGTGCAGCACTTTGCTGGCTTTTTGCAGTCTTGGTCGTTTTGTTCGGATTGCCACATCAGGCATGGGCAAAAGACTACTCAATCGAGCAAGTCAAGATTGATGCTACCGTTAACCCTGATGGCTCTATGGACGTAGTGGAAAATCGCACGTTTAACTTTAACGGTCGCTTTAATGGCGTGTATTGGAAGATTCCAGAAGGGGTTTACGATGGTCGTGCCATTACGGTTACGGACATCAAAGCGGGACTTGCCGAGAAAGGTTCGCTTACTCCATACACCCAGCTTACGCAAAATGATTCTGAGAATGACGATACCTTCCAGGTGCTTAACGAGGAGGGCGTCAAGCGCGTTAAGATTTTTCATCCCGTTAGAAGTGAGCAACAGTCGTACGTCATTAGTTACCGCATCAATAATGCGGTCTCCGTATGGTCGGATTGCGCAGAGCTATATTGGAAGTTTGTTTCTGACGGCTGGGATGTTCCCTCAAATAATGTGAGTTGTGAAATTCATCTACCTGTTCCAGAAGGGCAAAGCGTTGTTCCCGGAGACAATGTCCGTGCTTGGGGTCATGGTGCTCTTACGGGACTTGTTACTCAATCAAAAGATAAAAAGGGTGTTCTTTTTACCGTTGATCGGGTCGGGACTTATGAATTTGCCGAATCACGCATTACATTTCCCATTAGTTGGGTGGGCGACGTCACACCTATCTCGACAAAGAGGCTGGATGCTATTATCGACGAAGAGACAAAATGGGCCGAGCAGGCCAATCAAAGGCGTCAGAGTATGCGTGAGTATGAGCAAAGCCGTAAAAAATACACCCAGACTGCGGCTGATTACTTCAAGAACATTTTTATCGCAGCTTCGCCCATAACCTGCCTTTTGATGGGATTTTTTGCATATAAAAACTATGCTCGCTATCGTCGTTTGCATGAGCCGCTTTTTAAAGACACATATTTCCGCGATGTTCCTTCTCACGATAATCCCGTGGTGTACTCGATTCTTCAAAACAGAGGAAAGTGCAAGAGCATGTTTCTTACTGCGGGGATTATGCACCTAAGTGCTATCAAGGCTTTGCGTATTGAGCAGGCAGATGACAAGGACGGATCAGCTTCTTGGAGGCTTACAGCGCTTAAGGAACCCGAGGAGCTAACGGATTCTATTGATCGTGCCACCTACGAACTCTTATTCAAAAAGGTTGCCAGTAAGGCAAAACAGCAGTCAAGCAATGAAACGCACAAAGTTATACGTATGAGTGATCTAGAAGAAGTGGCAAAGGAAAAGCCAGAAAAGTATGCAAACTGGCTGAACTCATGGACTGCTAATGCAGAGCGTGCAGCGTACCATAAACATTATTTTAAGGATACCCATAAAAACAGGGTATGGCTCATGACCGTTCTGTGCGGACTTGTGTTTATAGTGCCCTTTGCGCCTATGGCGATAGTGATTCCCTTTATTTTTTCGGACTGGGGAAACCTGATTGGTCCCGCTGCATGGCTTTGGCCTTTGTATCTTGCATTGCAGGTAGGTACCATGGTGTGGATTACTTCTAAAGCGCGTAAAATGAGAAAATTATCTGTCGAAGGTGTAGAACTTGACGCAAAACTGCAAGCGCTTAAACATTGGTTTAACGATTTTACACGTCTCAATGAGGCTGTACCCAACGATGTAGTTTTGTGGAGCAAGCTTTTGGTTATTGCTGTGGCACTGGGAGTTTCTCAAAAGGTGCTTGAAGAAATTAGGGTTGCTCTTCCGCAGTATGTGGATGATGCACAAAGCATTCCAACCTATATATGGCTGAACAGCTACAGCTGGACTGATTCACCACTTTCGACTCTCGATCGCAGCGTTTTGGGTAGTGCTACAGCAAGCACTATTGCTTCCTCAAGGGATTCGTTTGGTGGGGGTAGTTTTGGCGGAGGCGGCGGCGGATTTTCCGGTGGCGGAGGCGGCGGCTTCGGCGGCGGCGGAGGCGGCGGTGCATTTTAAGCACTTTTAGTGAAGGCACTACCGTTCGCCCGCAAAGCGTTTTTGAATAAATATTCTATAAAACGATGCCTTTCTCGTAATTTTATGCATGTTAGATAATAAGGGGACAGCTGGTTTACAGAAGCAGCTATCCCCTTATGTTTTTGAGAAAAATACCGTTTACAGGCGTGCAAAATATATCAAATTGTTTTACAGTAGCTACGCGCTACCATTGCACTGATAGCGCGTTTTGTTTCGCGCCCATTCGTATACCGCGAGTGGACAATCCGTCGATCTAGAGGAGACACAATGGCAAAGTCTGGCGCAAGCCGCGTCGTCATCGCCCTTGGTGGCAACGCTCTTGGCAACACCCCCGAAGAGCAAATTGAGCGCGTTCGCAACGCTGCCCCCATCCTGCTTAGGGTTATCGAGCAGGGCAACGAGATCATCATCACCCACGGCAATGGCCCTCAGGTTGGCATGATCCAAAAGGCATTTACCTATGCAAACCAGACCGACGAGTCCATCCCCACCATGGACCTTCCTGAGTGCGGTGCTATGAGCCAGGGCTACATTGGCTATCACCTGCAGCAGGCAATTGGTGCCGCTATGCACAAGTCTTACAAGCGTTGGCACGTTGCTTCTGTTGTAACTCAGATTGAGGTAGACCCTGACGATCCTGCATTCCAGAACCCCACCAAGCCCATTGGTGCATTCCTTACCAAGGAGCAGGCAGATGCAGAGAAGGCAGCTCATCCTGACATGATCTTTGTAGAGGATTCCGGCCGTGGTTATCGTCGCGTTGTTGCTTCTCCTGAGCCCAAGAAGATTGTTGAGAACGAGTCCATCCTTAACCTTCTGGACAACGAGTTTATCGTTATCGCTTGTGGCGGCGGCGGCATTCCTGTAGTTCGTGACTACAGCGATAAGGGTGCTTACAAGGGTCAGGCTGCCGTTATCGATAAGGACATGGGCGGTGAGCTTCTCGCTGAGGACTGCTCTGCAGACACCCTCGTTCTTCTTACCGCTGTTGATCACGTTGCCATTAACTTTGGCAAGCCTGATCAGAAGGATCTTGAGGACATCACCACTGAAGAGGCACGTCAGTACCTTGAGCAGGGCCAGTTTGGCAAGGGTTCTATGGAGCCTAAGGTTCGCGCTGCTGTTAAGTTTGCAGAGAGCCGTCCTGGCCGCGTGTGCATCATTGGTTCTTTGGATAAGGCTGCCGAGGCTATGGCCGGCCTTTCCGGTACTCGCATTCACGCCTAAGTTGCACTTGTTTAAAACAAAGGCTTAAAAATAGAGTCCGTCGATTTCGGCGGGCTCTATTTCGTTGTATGGCTATGAATTACCCTCACATGCTGTACTGTTTTCTCGTCTACGCTACACTAACACTAGGTAAACCGTGACCCCAAAGGAGACTCCATGGCCGAGATGCCCATTAAGCGCGCACTTGTTTCGGTAACTGATAAAACAGGCGTTGTTGAGTTTGTAAAGACGCTCGAAACTGAGTTTGGTGTCGAGGTGATTTCCACGGGGGCACCGCGCGTCTTTTGGCAGAGGCTGGCGTTGCCGTTACGCCTATAGAGCAGTACACCGGTTTTCCTGAGATGATGGATGGGCGTGTTAAGACTCTGCATCCCAAGGTGCATGGCGGTCTGCTGTGCCGTCGTGATGATGAGCAGCATCTGGCGGATGCCGCTGCTCATAATATTAAAATGATTGATCTTGTATGCGTTAACCTGTATGAATTTGAGAAAACCATCGCTCAGCCTGACGTGACCTTTGCAGATGCAATTGAGCACATTGATATTGGTGGCCCCTCTATGCTGCGCTCTGCGGCAAAGAATAATGAGTCTGTGACAGTGGTCAGTGATCCAGCTGATTATGACAGCATTTTGGATGAAATGCGTGCTCATGCTGGCGCTACCACCTTGGAAACGCGCCGCAGGCTCGCACTTAAGGTGTACTCCACCACGGCGGCTTATGATACAGCCATTTCTACCTGGCTTGCTGGTCAGCTTGATTCGGATCAGAAAGATGGTTCTGAGCATCACGAGGGTAACTCTGAGTTCCCCGAGCACCTGGTCATACGTGCTGTTAAGGAACAGGATCTGCGCTATGGCGAGAACCCCCGCCAAGCTGCGGCGTTCTATGTGGATCCCGATGCATCTGAGCATTCCCTTGCACGAGCAAAGCAAATTCAGGGCAAGCCTTTGTCCTATAACAACTTGCTCGATACCGATGCTGCCTGGAGCGCTGTGCGTGAGTTTGATGATCCTGCCGTTATCATTCTTAAGCATCAAAATCCCTGTGGCTCTGCAACAGCCCAAGACGTCACCACTGCCTACGATCGCGCCTTTGCCTGCGATCCCGTATCTGCTTTTGGCGGCATTATTGCTGTCAACCGAGAAGTACCGCTGTCATTGGTAGAGCACTTTGCGGACGTTAATAAGCAGTTTGTTGAAGTCATGATCGCTCCTAGCTATACGCCTGAAGCGCTTGAACGTTTGTCCAAGCGCACTAATATGCGCGTATTGGCAACCGGTGGCGTAGACCGCACAATTGGCCATGAGGTTCGTGCGGTAGATGGCGGCATCCTCGTGCAGGACATCGACCATGTTGATGAGGACAGCGCGAGCTTTACCGTTCCTACCAAGTGTCAACCTACCCAGGAAGAAATGGACGATCTTCTGTTTGCTTGGAAGGTCTGCAAAACGGTTAAGTCTAATGCAATTTTGGTTGCTAAGGATAAGGCTGGCCTTGGTATGGGACCAGGACAGCCCAACCGTGTTGATGCTGCCCTATTAGCTTGCGAGCGTGCACAGAAAGCCTGTGAGCGCATGGAGCTAACAACAACAGGGTTGGTTGCGGCTTCCGATGCCTTCTTCCCCTTCCGTGATACGGTAGACCTATTGGCAAAGTATGGCGTAACTGCCATTATCCAGCCTGGTGGCAGCATGCGCGACGATGAGTCCATTGCAGCCTGTGATGAGCACGGGATTGCTATGGTCTTTACCGGCAATCGCCACTTCCGCCATTAGGGGTTCTCGTAGGCTAACTTGCGGGCTACTTTGTAAGCTAGCTTGTGGACTAACTGGCCCAAAAATCACGACGCAGGTCTTCTCGGTTAGCTTGCTTACACTTTTTCATAATGTTGTGTAGGTGAGTTTTGATGGTACCTTCGGCCAAAATGAGCTCATTAGCAATCTCACGGTTGCTCTTACCCTGCATAGCAAGACCCAAAATCTCGCGCTCGCGCTTGGATAAGCCGTGTGCAGAAGCATAAGCGGGCAGACGATCTTCGATGTGGACCGTAAGACGGTTTGCTTCGGCTTCGTCTGCCTTTGCCTCTGGGGGTTCATTAAAGTGAAGGCTTATGATCTCAAAGGCGGGGCGCACTACGGTATAGGCAAGATACAGCATCGTGATGTTCTCGGAAAAATTACGGGACGAGAGAAACAGCGCTGCAAAGATGCTGTCCTGTCCAGGGATGGGCAGGTTAAGAATTACAATGCTGTCTTCGATAAGGATGCAGATAATCAAAACGCTTAAGATAGCCATCATGTTGACGCGCTTGGTAAGTCGCTGATGCATGATTTCATCGTTGCTTTTGTGGTAGCGATAGCGTGCATAAATAAGGCAGGCTATGAGTGAGATTTGTCGCATAGTGTAAAAGAGCCATTGTTTAAATGGGCCATAGGGTAGCGTCACTATAATAAGGGTGCACACAATAATAAAGATGACGGTAGGGATGACCACAGCTCGCGCGTGGTATACGTCAACAATGTCGAGGACGACGCACCAGAAGCAAGACAGAATTGCGGCGCCAATAAGAATGCGGAATGCGGGAAGGTCAACGCTGTAATAATTGGATGGGTTGATCGTAGAAATGTTTTGCACCATCCATTCGGAACCAAAGATGCTTGCAAGCTCCGCAAAATAGAAAATAAAGAATAATGCTTGCGGGATATAGCGATTTCTATGAGAGACGGCATAGGCTGCACCACAGATGCTGGCCGTTGCAATACATATAAAAAGTAACGCAATGGTATACACGAAAAAGAATAAACTCATGGCAGCGTCTCATTTCTAACGATATAAACCCCTTGAGTTATATGGCTAACTCTAGCTTAGGTAAACCTGGGCTCTATCAGTAGTTTATTGGGGTTTAAAAACCGTCAACATTCATAAACTCAAATGAGCTGGACCAACAGGCTCATAAGTTCCATCGTAAAAGATGAAATCGCGTGCAATAAAAGTGCATGCTCATGTAGCTTACATCCTTTTGAAAGGAGGTTGCACAATGGAGAAGAAAAAATTCAGTTTCTTGAGCGTGATTCTTTCTGTGATCTGCGTTGTGTTTGTAGCGGAAGCTGCAGCACCGGCAGCAGCCATTGGCAACGCACAGTTCTTCTGGTGGATCTTTTTGATCATCACCTTTTTGCTTCCCTACGGTATGGTTGTTGCTGAGCTCGGCACTACCTATGATTCCGATGGTGGTCTGTACGACTGGATTCGTGAGGCCTTTGGTGACAAGTGGGGCGCCCGTGTCGCTTGGTATTACTGGATTAACTATCCTTTATGGATTGCTTCTTGTGCAACGCTGTTTCCGGACATCCTTGGCATGGTTTTTGGTATTGAGTTTACTATGGTTGCTAAGATGGCTATTGAGCTGGCCTTTGTCTGGGTCGTTGTCATTATGTCGTTCTCAAAGGTGTCTGACTCCGAGTGGATCCTAAACGGTGGCGCCATTATTAAAGTAGCCATTGCAGTTATTGTTGGTGCTCTTGGGATTTGGTATGCAACGCAAAACGGCTTTGCTTCCAATATGTCCGCACAAACCTTCCTTCCTAGCTTTGATGGCTCTGCGCTTACCAATTTGTCCATCATTCTCTTTAATTTTATGGGCTTTGAAGTGGTGTGCACCTTTGCCTCTGATATGGAGCATCCCGAGAAAGACATTCCAAAGGCAATCATTCTGGGCGGTCTAGCAATTGCAGCCATTTACCTCTTTGCATCCTTTGGTATTGGCGCGGCTATTCCTGCGGACGCAATCGATCCTGACTTTGGCATGATTGTTGCCGTTCAGACTATGGTTGGCAGCTCACCAATTTTTGGCATCATTTCTATTGCCTTTTTGCTTACGCTTTTTGCCAATATGGCTTCTTGGTCCTTTGGTGTGAACTTTGTTGCAGATTATGCAGCAAAACACGGCAATATGCCTCAGGTCTTTGCACGGGAGAGTACAAAGACCGAGATGCCCAACGGTGCTGCTATCGTAGACGGAGTGGTGGCTTCTTTAGCCCTGTGTCTGCAGCTCATTCCCAATGAGACCATCTCAAACAATATCTTCTGGATGCTTTTCTCGATGAACGTGGTGTTTTTGCTCATCAGCTACATCCCCATGTTCCCAGCCTTCCTCAAGCTGCGTAAAGTTGATCCGGGTCGCGAGCGCGTGTTTAAATTCCCCTTTAAGGGTGCCATGCAGATGGTGGCCTTGGTTGTCCCTGCAATCGAGCTGGTGCTTTGCATTATTGCAACCATTGTTCTTCCTGGCTTTGAGGGTGACTGGAGCTTCTTCATTGGTACTGTTGTATTTATTTTGCTTGGTGAGGTAGTCCGGATATGGTCTGCTCGTGGCCGCAAGGTGGAATATGCGGGCCTTACTCCCGAACTTGCCGCTCAACGCCTTGCCGATGAAGGCCTTGAAGGAAAGACCGACAATTCCGTCGATACAGCTGTTGATAAGCCCGGGGAATAAAGAGTAAATGCCCTCTATCCATTATTAATATTAATGATGGATAGAGGGGTGCCAAAATTGCGGGGCATCAGAGCTTATGAGGGAGTTTAGGTTAGGTATAGCTACCGCTGATATTTAAACACCAAGGATAAACTCGCTTTTTTGTTGCAAGTGGTTAAGGTTGAAGGTGTAAGAATGCAGCACCGCCAGCTACTTGGCTGTCCAGTAAAGCAATTGAGCAATTCAGTAAAGGAGAGTGTCTCATGGCAATGCCTAAGGATTTTATCGATACCAATGATTTTACTAAGGAAGAGATTCTAGCCATTGAAGATCTTGCCATTGCAATGAAGAAGGCCATCAAGGTTGATGGATATTATCCTCATCTTCTTCGTAACAAGTCTCTTGGCATGATTTTCCAACAGGTATCTACCCGCACCCGTCTTTCTTTTGAGACTGCTATGACCGACCTCGGTGGCCATGCGCAGTTCTATGGCCCTGGCACCATTCAGCTTGGCGGCCACGAATCTTTGGGGGATACCGCTCGCGTTATGGGCTCCTTGCTCGACATCATGATGGCTCGCGTTAATCGTCACAAGGATGTAGCGGGTCTTGCTCAGGGCTCCGCGGTTCCCGTCATCAATGGCATGTCCGAGTTCAACCACCCCACGCAGGAGATGGGCGACCTCATGACGATGCTCGAGAACCTGCCCGAGGGCAAGAAGATCGAGGACTGCACCCTCGCCTTCATTGGTGACGCAACCCAGGTCTGCGTCTCCCTCATGTTCATCGCTTCCAAGGTCGGCATGAAGTTCGTCCAGTTCGGACCTAAGGGTCACCAGGTGTGCGACGGTGGTTTGCACGTGGGCACCAAGGAGGAGCGTGCGGCGTTTGGCCGCCAGCTCATGGAGATTGGCGAGAAAAACTGCAAGGAGTCTGGCGGCACCATTGTTATCTCTGACGACATTGAGTGCATCAAGGGCGCAGACTTTATCTACACCGACGTGTGGTATGGCCTGTACGATGAGGAGGAGTCTGGCGAGAACTACATGGATGTTTTCTATCCTAAGTACCAGGTAACCATGGACATGATGAACTATGCTGGCCCCAACTCAAAATTCATGCACTGCCTGCCCGCCACTCGCAACGAGGAAGTAACCGACGAGGTTATGGATAGTCCCGAGCGCTCCCTGTGCTGGGATGAGGCTGAAAATCGTAAGCACTCCATCCGCGCTCTTCTCGCCACACTGGGTAAGCGCACTCCCCTCAACGACGAGGATGTTGAGTATTCCGCTAAGGCAGAGCTCCACGCTGCTCTCGATAAAATCAACGAGCTTCAGGCATAACGTAACGGCTTAACAAGGAGGTTTTGTATGCGTACTATTACCGAATCCGAGTCCACCCCTAAGGCAGATGGCTTTTTTATGCCCGCAGAGTTTGCTCCGCAAGACCGCGTTTGGATGGGCTGGCCTCATCGCACTGACACCTGGGCGCACGGTGCAAAGCCTGCCCAAGAGCAATATGCAAATGTGGCGCGCGCCATCGCGGAGTTTACCCCTGTTGTCATGTGCACCAACCAGGCAGATTATGCAAACTGCAAGGCCGTGTTTGAGGATGATGAGAACGTAACGGTTCTGGAGATGACCACCGATGACGCTTGGTTCCGCGACACCGGCGCAACGTACGTAATCAACGGCAAGGGCGAGAAGCGCGCCAACCATTGGCACTTTAACGCTTACGGCGGCATGGTTGATGGACTGTATTTCCCCTGGGACAAGGACGAGCAAATCGCTTTGAAGATGGCAGAGTTTTCTGGCGTTCGCAGGTATCGTCCTGACGACCTGATTCTTGAGGGCGGTTCCATTACCGTTGATGGCGAGGGCACTGTCATTGTTACCGATCAGTGCCTGCTATCGCCTGGCCGCACTGCTTCGGCAGTTCGCGTGGATGAACCTAATGCGGGCATTTGGCCGAGCTTTGCCCTTAAATACCAGCCTTGGAGTGAGGAGCTTCGTGAGTACATGACCGAGCACCTTAAGGAGTACTTGGGTGTCGAGAAGGTTATCTGGGTTAAAGAGGGTATTGATCCAGAGGAGACCAACGGTCACATTGATGATGTTGCTACCTTTGTTGCACCGGGTGTAGTGACGGTTATTTGGACTGACGATCCTGACTATCCGTTCTATAACCAGTGCCATGCAGCGTATGAAACCCTCTCCAACGCAACTGATGCAAAGGGCCGCAAGCTCAAGGTATACAAGCTTCCCATGCCCGTGAACCCCCTGTTTATGAGCCAAGAAGCCTGTGATTCTATCGATATTGATGAGAACGCAGAGCCCCGTGTTCCCGATGAGCCCCTCATTGCGTCATACATGAATTACCTAGTAACCAACAAGGGTGTTATCACTCCTCAGTATGGCGATAAGAACGACGCACTTGCCCTTGAGACCCTTCAGAAGATATACGATGAAACCTGGGGCGAGGGTGAGTACACGGTAGTAGGCGTCCAGTCTGAGCAGGTAGTGTACGGTGGAGGCAATATCCACTGCATCACTCAGCAGGAGCCTTCCGCTTAAGTGAACATGCGCTAAAGTAGGCCTTTCGCCTCAGAAGAACGCGCTTATGATAAGGGTCCTTCGCGTGCATGCGTTGGACCCTTTTGTTATAGCAAGATTGTCGTGCTGGTAATCCTACGCTGACGGGCTGCCATATCAACGGGTTTCCGACCAGCAACCCTACACCAACATGCCTCTACGCCAGCACGCCCCTACGCCAGCAGGTCGCCATAGAGAAAACTCGCCCAGCCAGGATCATTGGGGTCAGGGTTTTCTTGGATGCGCTGCATGCCTCGGTGCTCATAGAAATGCCAGTTAGAAGACGTATCGGTCGTTAAGAAAAATCCTGGAGCGCCAGCTTCCTTAAAGAGCTTGAGCATACCGTCTATGAGCCTGCCGCCAACACCCTTGCCGTGAAGGGCGGGCTCCAGCATTAAGAGATTCAGTTCTGCTTGCGCATAGGGATTGTCGGGGTTATTGGCGATAAAATCGTCGGCTATTTTATGCTCACGCAAATCGCCAAAAAGATTTCCTTCAAGCCTACGGCTCTGGGTTTGTTCAACGCGGGTGTTGCCCTTCTCTATCAACTCTTCTAAGCGTGGTCTCCATTTTTCAACAAAGGTTTGTTTGCCATGGGGACTCAGTCCACCAAGGCAAACGCCTACAACTACACCGTCTTTCTCGGCAACGTAGCCAAGGGGCGAGCGCAGCAAAGAACCAGCTAAGCTAAGGGAGCCACACAAAATTTTGTCATCAGGAAGTTCAACAGTCTTCGTCCAAATGTGGGTGTACAGAGTGGCAACATCCATAAAGTCATGGTCTTCAAACATACGGAACGTAATGCCCAGATCGTCGATTGGCTCACCCATGATTGCTCCTTTGTAGTTACAGACCGCATCTCTTAAGCAGTCAAAAAATATTACTTATTTCATTGTAACTACAAGCCGTCAAAAAGCGCTCTGATTATCTGTAGGCGGGCAGTAAAGCTGTGCTAGGCGGTCTTTTATTTTTGTATCAGCACACATACTGTGCGGCGCCTCACGTGCCAAACCGTTCGCCTGATATAACATACGTCTATCGAATATCGCCCTGCGGTCAGAGCAGTGAAGTTTTCTTGTCGATACCATATGGTTTGCATGTATTTGTTTCTGTGTTTTCGTGAAGAAGGAAGGTGAGTTCATGGCATCCCAACAAAACAGGAAGAAAGCTGTAATTGCAGCTCTCGTCCTTAGCTTGGGCTTGGGAACGGTGGCAGCTCCTCCGTTAGCCAACTTTGTTAATCAGCGCGCCTTACTCGCAACGGTTGCTCAGGCCGAAGCGGCAGGGAAGTTTGAACGTACTGATGCGAAGGCAGTTGCAGGTCAAAAGGTGGGCATCTCCATGACGGAGGAGCGCTCCTATAAGGCAACAGTTCCCACAAAGGCTACGAGCGTAGCAGAACTTCAGCAGCAGATTGATGATGGTAAGGTTACCTGGACCCTGTCTCGCGATAAGGGCATTATGCCTGACGAGGTGTACCCCAAACAGTATCTGGGCGGACCTTTGGCAGACTGGAAAACAGTAGCTACTCAGCTAAGTAAGAACAACAAAATTCCCTCTCAGCCCATGTTTAACGACATTACCATGAAGGCAGAAGAGGTAGATGGTATTCCAAGCATCGTTCTTACCTTTAGCAACAAGATGCTTTTTGGTGTTGACGGTCTTGATTTGCGCGCCCGTGCTTTAGTGCGTTCCGCGATGCTTGACTATACCGGCACATTTAAGCTGGCTTGTTCTGTAGACGGCACCGAGCTGTACAGCACCGATGTTGATCTCAGGCCCTACGATGAGTTCCGTACTCAGGATGAGATTTATCAGGAACTCCCCGAGCTTGTAGCACAGGCTAACGCCAATGGTATGTATGCAGAGATCCGTGAGCTGGGCAAGACGGTACAGGGTCGCCCCATTCAGGCTGTCTTTGTAGCTAAGTCTAAGGAAGACTTGGACAACTACCAGGCGCTCAAGCAGCGTATGGAGTCCGAGCCTGCTAAGGTTCAAGAAGAGGTGAAGGCTGGCACGCTTAAGTATAAGGTACCTGTTGTATACAGCAACGTTCATGCAGATGAGATCGTAGCTGTAGACGCAGTCATGCAGTTCATGCGCGACCTTTCCACCGGCAAGCCTCTTGAGTACAAGACCGTAACCGGCCTCACCGATGCTGGTAAGCAGGAGCTTGCCACTGAGATGGACGCAGATGGTAAGGTCTGGTCTGACCTTATTAAGGACAAGGTCACCGGTATTGGTTATTTGCGCGGCGATGGCGGCGGCGGTAGTGTTGATTCTGCAGATCTGACCGAAGAGCAACTTGACAAGTACTACAACAGGGAGACCAGGACCTTTGATCCCTCCAAGCTGTTGGACGACATGTTCTTCGTACTCATTCCTTCCGAGAATGCAGACGCTCGTGCGGTAAACGTCCGCACTAACGCCAATATGTTTGACCTCAACCGCGACAACACCTATCAGACACAGCCCGAAACTCAGGCAATGTCTGGTTTCCTGTCTCAGTGGAACCCTCTGTCCCTGCACGAGGTACACGGTTACTATGAGCAGTATCAGGTAGAGCCCTGCTCTCCTACGCATGACCCCAACAACGAGTATGACCTGTTTATTGATACAGCACTCGAGCAGGGTGAGGCATTCATGGGCGCATCCATCTCCAACAATGCGACCATCAATTCTGTACAGATGCCCATGCGTGACTATCTCGAGAAGAAAAGCGATGGCTCCAAGTATTGGGGCACTCCATTTGACGACATGTCTACGAGCTACACACCTCAGTACGCCATGATGCACGGTACCAATGCCTACACTGTTGAGGCTCCAAACGCAAATGTGGATGCTGTATATGCTCTTGAGTATGGCTTTATCGGCAACGCAGACTTTATCGCTGCTAATAAGGATCGTATGTTCCTCAACCAGCTTGAGCGCTTCCGTCGTGGTATTGAGAACATCGATGCGGACACCATTCGTCCTTACTACGTAAACCAGTATGACGAGGCTGGTGCCGAGGCTGATACCTTCCGTCCTCAGAACAATGAGAACCACAATTTCTTCCCCGAGTATTACGTCATTCCTATGGACACTCAAAGTCAGCAGGATCGTGCTGCTGCAAGCAAGACTATTGCTCTGCTTTTGCACAATGGCGTAAAGATCGACCAGCTTAACAAGGACGTAACCGTTGGCGACAAGACCTATGCTGCCGGTACCGTTATTGTTAATATGCACCAAGCCAAGCGTAATATGGCTAACTGCGTTCTGTACCCCAACCTGGTAATTTCCGATTGGGCTCAGTACACGCTGTATTCCGAGCCAGTAACCAATTTTGCTGAGTTCCGCGGCTTTGATATGGATACCATCCGCAAGGTTGGTGTCTTTGCTGCAGACGCTATGGATCAGATCACCGAGGCTCCCAAGACCGCAACGGTGTATGAGGGCCAGGGTTGCATCTCTATTATTAAGAACAACGGCCTTGACGCCATCAATGCAGTAAACGCTCTGCTTAAGGATGGCAAGAACGTTGGTCTTATCACCGAGGGCGAGCATGCCGGTAGCTATGTGGTAGCAGCTGCTGACCTCAGCACGGTTCAGGACAAGTGGACCTTGGATGTAGTAAGCACCGAGGAAGCTCCTAAGGCTAAGAAACTTAACAATGCTATCAAGGCATATGTTCCCGCTGGTAGTTCTGACTTTGTTACCGATGCAGATGGTAACGAGGTTGGTATGAAGGGCTATCGTAATCGTCTGAGCACCGAGTATGGTTGGGACATCTTTGCTCTCCAGACTCAGATGGGCTTTGAGCTTACTAATAACCTGGACGAGGCTAACGTTATTGTTGGCTCTCAGTATCCTATAAATGCAGATGAGGTAGCCGCCAAGGTTAAGGCTGGCATTCCTTATGTTGCCTATACGCCAGATGCCATGCAGTTCCTCAAGGATTATGACCTTATGCCTGGCTTTGCAGCCGAGCCCGATAATGACTGGTGGGGCTATGACGCCTTTAGTAAGGTTGAGTTCCCCGAGGATGACATCATTACTGCCACCTACAAAAATGAAGGCGACTTCAAGATGTACGGCTATGGTGGTGGCTACATTACCAAGGTTCCTGATGGCGGAAAGGTCCTTATCAAGACCACACAGGATGATCTGCTTGAGGGCTTCATGACCAAGAAGGCTATCGAGAAGTACAAGGGCTCCATCCAGGCTATTGATTATCAGCAAAACGGTATGAACATAGCTGCCTTTGCCAACACTTTGGTAAACAAGGCTCACCAGCAAGACGACTATCGCTACCTTACCGCAGCCATCTACTCCAAGCTTGCCGGCGAGGACTTTGTAGCAGAGAACACCTGCCCTGCCTACAAGATGATCCAGGAGACCGCTGAGGTTAAGCAGGGCGAGACCGCACTGTTTACCTCTGATGCTCCCTCCAATAAGTTCAAAGAGGTCCAGGTAGATGGTAAGGTTGTAGATCCTCAGTTCTACACCGTATCCGGTGATTCCACCGAGGTTACGCTCAGCGCTGACTTTACCAAGACCCTTGCCGAGGGCGAGCACACCATTACTATTGTTTCTACCGATGGCCAGGTAAGCAGCAAGTTTACGGTTGTTAAGGCAGATAATCCTAACAATGGTAATGACCAGCCTGGTGGCAACAATAACCAGCCTGGTAGTGACAAGCCTAATGGCAACAACACCAAGCCTGGTACCAACAAGCCAAGCGCTCAGAATCCCTTAGGAAAACTGCTTCCTAAGACGGGTGATTACGCAACCGTAGCAGTGCCCTTCATAGTGGTTGCTGCAGTTGTAGTGGTTGGAGTTGCCTACTACCTTAAGAAGAAGGGTGGAAAGAAATAAGCGGTGTGATCACGCTTGTTTTAACCCTTGGACTTTAAAGCTTTAAGGCTTTAGCGTATGTAAACCGAGTCAGAGACCATGAGTTTCTGGCTCGGTTTTTGTTGGACACCATACTTAAAAACCGCTTACCGCTGTTAGATAATTTTTCTCGAGCGCTGGTTACAATACAAATACTATGGTTTTGGCGTGGCTGTAAGCTATAGTACCTACGACATATATTTCGTCGTGCTGTGTACCATGAGCTGCATGCTTTAACAGGAGAAAGAGATGGATCAGATGGCAGAACAACTGTTTGAGCTGGGAACTCCAGCAATTGTGTGTCGCTGGCGTTTGTGTTCCTCAACCTTGCCGTTAGAAAATCGTCTGCTCCGCGCTTTAGGTAAACGCAAGATAGCCGGCGCACCCGTATCTCGCAAGCTCCTTGCGTGGGCAAAACAACACCTAGAGTGGACGTTGTACAGCGGCTCTTCTGAGTACCCAGACGGTGTGCTTATGGTGATAATTGACGAGCAGGGCCAGGCAGTTATGACGGTCGGACCTTATGCTGCGCTGGAGTCCAGCAGCCTTGCATCTCTTATCAAGCGCGCACAAATTTCTTATCATGAGGCGCACAAGACCGGGGTTGCACCGGAAACGCTGTGGGTTGTTAAAAATGAGACACTCTATGCAGGAGTGGAACAGGGCACGTTTACCTCAGCCGTTTCTTTACTGGTTGCAGATCTGGCGCGTACGCTAGGCATTCCCGTAGTGTATGACTCAGACCTAGTGGAAAAAGTGGAACATAAACAAATGGCTTTTGACCAGGTATTTTTATGCTCTGATGAGCATGGAGTGATTGCTGCCGATGGCTACGACACAGGCATGGCACAAAAATTTGTACAGAGCTACCATACGCTGCTTGAAAAAGAGCGCAAGAAGATACAGGCGCAGCATGGATCTGTTGGGGCGTAATGATTTATAAAATTGTGGTCGATGCGTTACACTAAATGAGTTGTCTTTGTAAGGAGTCTTATTTTGTCGAATGTAAACAAGACCACGCGCCTTGCACGCATTGGCATGATTGCTGCTGTATATGCAGCTGCCACCAGTATTGCTCTTGTCTTTCTAAGTGGCCTTGCTTGGGGTCCTGTCCAGTTTAGGATTTCGGAAGCACTCGTCGTCTTAGCCTTGTTTACCGCAGATGCCGTTCCCGGCTTAGCGCTGGGCTGTGTTATTGCAAATATTGCCAATATTGTTTTAAGTGGTTCGGGAGCTTTAGGTCTTTTTGATGTGGTGTTCGGATCCCTTGCCACACTTGTGGGCGCGTGGATTACCTGGCGTTTGCGCAAGAGGCCTCGGCTTGCACTGCTTGGCCCCGTGCTGGCAAACGCATTTATTGTCCCAGCCTATTTACCAGTGATTCTTGCAGGTCTCGGGTTTTACACCATTCCCTTTACCTCCATTTCTCTTGAGGGCAGCTATGCATTCATGTACCTCTTTGGGTTTATCGCCATTGGTGTGGGTGAGGCTGTGGTGCTGTATTTGTTAGGCCTACCTTTGGCTACCGTCCTGAGCAAAACCTCTTTTATTAAGAAGATGACGGAAGAAGAGTAATGCGCCGGATTGATGAGCATGGCTACCAAATACTTTTTATACTTGGTAGTGTCTTGGGAATTATTACCATCTTATTTTTATCCTACGCGCTCATTGAGGATATGGATCTGCAGCTTGCCATCATTGTCCTTATCGCAATAAGCTCTATTCTCATTTTGGTGCTGGGTGGCATTTTTTATCCGCAAGAAATACGAACCAATACCACTCGGCAAGTTTTGCATGCTGCATACCACATATCCGAGGTGTTGCAGGACGGTCTTAATTACAACAATGCAAATGCCATCTGCAAAATCATGCTTAAGTATGCGGATGCAGATGCGGTGGTCATTACCAATACTCATACCGTTTTGGGATATGAGGGCAAAATGGCATCCGAGTATCCCCTGGGCACACCCATCCATACCTCTGCAACAAAGGAGGTGTTGCAAACAGGGACCACCACACTCTTCAAGCAAATTACTACCGTGGGCGCTGCGGGCACCCATACAATTCCCGCGGGGATAGTAGGGCCTCTCAAGGTGCGCGATGAAGTCATAGGTGTGGTCAAGTTTTATTATCACAATCCGCGAAGGGCAAATCGTACGCAGTTTGCCCTGGTTAAGGGCTTGTCAAACCTGCTATCCATTCAGTTGTCTGCAGAGGAGCTGGAGCGTCAGGCAGAGCTCACCGCCAAGGCAGAGGTTAAGGCCCTACAGGCTCAGATCAATCCTCATTTTCTCTTTAACATCCTCAATACCATGGCGTCGCTTACGCGAACTAATCCCATGCGCGCTCGAACCCTCTTGCGCGAATTTGCAACGTTTTATCGTCAGACGTTGGAAAATTCAGAGGCTCTTATTTCTATCGAGAAGGAACTCGAGCAAACACGTCGTTACCTCAGCTTTGAGCACGCACGCTTTGGAGAAGACCGCATCATAGAGCGGGAGTATGTAGAGCCTGGTTGTGGACAAATTCAAGTTCCCGCCTTTATCATTCAGCCCATTGTAGAAAATGCCGTGCGGCATGCCATGCGCGATGATGGACCTCTCCACATTGATATTCACATTGCTACAGAAGGCGATGACATCATGATTTCTGTTACGGACGATGGCTTGGGCATGGACGAGGAGGCTGCTTCTCGCTTGGCGGGTGAGCCTGTCAGTCCAGATGCTACCAGCGAGAAGGGCACGGGGATTGCCATGCGTAACGTGCAAGAGCGTATCGAGCATATTTTTGGCGCCGATTCGGGTATAGAGATAATGTCACGCCCAGACGAGGGCACAAGTATTACCATCCGTCTTGCCAATGCGGTGGCAAATAAACTCTAGCTCCTCTGAAATTTGCTAGTATTAGTGTTCTATCGGTTGCGTAATAGTTTTCCTCGTTTTGAGATTGCTAGAACGGAGTAAAGATATGCTTTCTGCGATGATAATTGATGATGAAGCCCCAGCGCGCTCTGAGCTCAGTTATCTGCTTAAAGAGACCGGTCGCGTAGACTATATCGTGGAAGCCTCTAATGCTCGCCAGGCTGTAGAAAAGCTTATGGAGGGCCGTGTAGACGTTTTGTTCATGGATATTTCTATGCCAAAAACAACAGGCATGCAGCTAGCAGAGGCCATGCAAAAGATAAAAAATCCACCGGTCATTGTATTTGTTACCGCGCACAGCGAGTACGCACTGAATGCCTTTAATGTGGACGCCGTGGACTACCTAATGAAGCCGGTGGAGAGCGAGCGCTTATCGCAAGCGCTTAATAAGGTGCAAAAACGTTTGGCTCCTGCTACAGAGGGACATACCGCTATTGAGCGCATCCCTGTCGAGAAGGCCGGGCGTAAGGTGCTTGTTCCTGTGGACACCATTCGCTACATTGAAGCAAAAGATGACTATTCCTGCATTTACACAGATACCGATAGGTATTTGTCCACCACATCGTTGGCGCAGTTGGAAAATAAACTGTCCTCGCATGGCTTCTTCAGAGTGCATCGTGGCTACATCGTTAACTTGGAGTATATTGAGGATGTAGCGGGTGTTTCTAGCGGTAACTTACAGCTGGGCCTGAGCGGGATTACGGATAAAAAAATCTCTGTTTCTCGCCGTCGTGTTGTTCAGCTTAAGCGTACGCTGGGCATCTAACTACGGCTCAGCGTTACTCATGCGTCATTTATAGCAGAGTGTTTGTACTAAGGGCATATCATGGCTAAAAATGAGATTTCTGTTGGCATTGTGAGCGATACTCACGGGATGCTATCCGATTGTCTGCTGGCAGAGCTTGCAAGCAATGACTACATTGTGCATGCAGGGGATATTTGTTCGACAAGAGATTACGATAGCTTGTGCAAACTTGCCCCGGTGTATGCCTGTCTTGGGAATAATGATGGGTCTTATTTGTATGGCCCTCAAGTTGGCAAGGTTACCCGTTTTGTATTGGGAGGCCTGCGCTGGCAGGTTTGCCACTATCATGAGATGCTGGATCTGGACAGCTGCGATATTGCAATCTGTGGCCATACGCATAGGCCGTTTGTGGAAAACGAGAAGCCCCAGGTATTGGTCATGAATCCTGGTAGTCCTAGCTATCCTCGCACCATGATGGGACCAACCTGCGGAAAGATTGTTGTGGCGGAAAAGAAGATTATTTCTGCCGAGATCATTCTTTTAGATTAAAGAGATGAAAAACCTCCTGGTTAAACCAGGAGGTTTTGCTTACGGGATAGCGTTTGCACAAGACACAATTAGAGATTCTCGCTAATCTCTTTAATGAGGGAAGCTTTGGGCATGTTGCCTACCATGGTATGCACAGGCTGGCCATTTTTAAACAAAATCAAGGTCGGGATAGACACGATGTGAAACTTAGTGGCCAGATCTGCCTCGTCGTCCACGTTACACTTACAGACAACAATCTTGTCTGCCATCTCGTCCGCAACTTCCTCAACAACGGGACCCAATGCGCGACAAGGACCACACCAGGTTGCCCAAAAGTCTACGAGCACGGGTTTATCGCTGTTAACTACCAAAGCGTCAAAGGTAGAGCTGGTTACTTTCTCAGAAGCCATTGTTCCTCCCATTCGATACGGGCAGCTTGCCCGTAAATTATTTAGCTGAGGTTTTTGTACCCAGCCCGCCACAATTATGACGCGCGGTACAATTTGTTTTAATCAATTTATGATTGGAATGTGGTGGAACGCATGGCACATGACCGACAAACCCGTCGCGCGGCCTATCTTTCTAAGGCACAGGATGAATTTACAGCTCTTGCGGTGCGCGGTGTGTATATGGCTGGTAACGCTGCGGCATCCGTCGTATTACTCAAGGGCCTGCTGAGCGCCGAGGACACAACCCAGCTGTTTTCTGGTCCCGATGGAGTTGCCCTGCGTGCAGCACTTGAACGCTTGGGCTATGCGCCCCAAGCCTGGGGTGGCCTGTCCAGCTGTACAGTAGGTGGTACACCCCTCAGCCCCGCCATCCTGCGAGAAGCGTTGTGCGCATTTGATCCCGATACCATTATTGTATGTGATGAGGCAGCGGCCCAGGTTTTGCGCGAGGCCTATGCAGATGAATTAGCAGCCCTGCCAGATATAACGCATGCTATGCTCGATAAAGGCGTCCTGGTTATGCTGTTGGGCATGCGCGTGCTTAACCTCGGAGGATTTGAAGCCTCGCTGTCAGATAAAGCATCTAAGCTCAAAATGTGGCATGCTCTTAAGCAGCTTCCTGCTTTGGGAGAGCCGTTTTAATGTCGTGGATCCTTCAGTGAAAGGAAAATCATATGTCAGACATCAGCACAGCAATCAACAAGCCCATAGATGCAACACAAACAGATGCATGGGCTTTACTACAAACGCATTATGATACGGACTTTAACCAGCCTGATCTGCTCAAGACTTGGTTTAATCAGGATCCTCATCGCGTGGAGAAGCTAAGCTTTGATGTGAATGATTTGCGTTTTGATCTCTCTAAAAACTTGCTTGTTGCGCGTACGGTTGAGCTGTTGTGCCAGCTTGGTCGCGAGGTCCACTTAGAGGAGCGTCGCGATGCCATGTTTGCTGGTAAGCATATCAACACCACCGAGGACCGAGCCGTTTTGCACACCGCTTTGCGTCGCCCGGCCCAGCAGGCTGGCACGCTTATGGTGGATGGGCAGGATGTTGTAGCAGATGTCCATGAGGTGCTAAAGCGCATGTATGCCTTTGCCCATAAGGTGCGCAGCGGCGAGTGGACAGGTGTTACCGGCAAGCGTATCAAAACGGTGGTTTCCATTGGCATTGGTGGCTCTGACCTGGGACCCTATATGATGTACGAGGCCCTCAAACCCTATGCCGACGCAGGAATTACCTGCCGCTTTGTCTCCAATATTGATCCAACTGATCTTGCCGAGAAAACCGCTGATCTTGATCCAGAGACCACGCTGGTCATTGTGGTTTCCAAAACCTTTACTACCCTAGAGACGCTTACGAATGCTCGCGGCGCAAGGACCTGGTTGTTGGAGTCGTTGCGTGCAGCGGGTAGCATTGATAATTCAGACCAGGCAGCTGCAAACGCTATCGAGCGTCACTTTGTTGCCGTTTCTACCAATCTGGAACTGGTACGTGAGTTTGGCATCAACCCAGACAATGCCTTTGGGTTTTGGAATTGGGTAGGAGGTCGCTATTCTGTGGACTCCGCAGTTGGCCTGGCGCTTATTGTGGCGTTTGGCGAGCAGCGCTTCCAGGAGCTTCTCGAGGGCTTCCATGATATGGATACCTACTTTGCTACCACGCCTCTGGAGAAGAATGTCGTGGCGCTTATGGGCTTGCTTAACGTATGGTATGTCAACTTCTTTGGCATGAGCTCGCATGCAGTGCTGCCCTATGACCAGTATCTCCACCGTTTCCCAGCATATTTGCAGCAACTTACCATGGAGTCTAATGGCAAATCTGTTCGTTGGGATGGCACGGCTACCACTACCGATACGGGCGAGATCTTTTGGGGAGAGCCCGGCACCAATGGTCAGCATGCGTTTTATCAGCTGATTCATCAGGGAACTCGTAAAATCCCCTGCGATTTTATCGCCTTTGTTAACCCTGTCCATCCCACTCGTGATGGTCAGCAGGATGTCCATGAGCTGTTCTTAGGAAACTTCTTGGCACAAACCAAGGCGCTGGCATTTGGCAAGACAGCGGATGAGGTGCGCGCGGAAGGTACGCCAGAATGGATGGTTCCCGCTCGCGTATTTAGTGGCGATAGGCCAACCACCTCTATCTTTGGTAGTGCGCTTACTCCACATGCCCTTGGTGAGCTGGTTGCTTTGTATGAGCACATCACCTTTGTTGAGGGAACGGTTTGGGGCTTGGACTCCTACGATCAGTGGGGCGTAGAGCTAGGCAAACAGCTGGCAAAGCAGATCACTCCTGCCTTCCATGATGATGAAGCACTGGCGCAGCAGGACGCATCGACGCGCTCGCTCATAGCGTTTTATCGCGATAAGCGCCGGTAGCTTGCCGGTAGCTTTTAGTGCCGTGATATCTTGCGTCCAACATAGGCGATAAAGTCTTCGTCACTGAGTGGCTTGTTGTCCATGCCTGTGATGGAACCTCGTAAAAAGATGGCATCTTCAGTTGCCTCGCGGTCTGCAAGAGCGTTTGCATACGTATCACGATGCCAAAAATCAAAGGGGCTGCCCAGATCAAAGTGGGTGATAAGCACAATAAGGTGCTTGGTTACCAAAATGCGGTCAAACTTTTTGTATGACTGGTTCAAGACTTCAAAGCTGCCGTCTTTGGTTAGGTAGCTCATCTCAACCTGGTTGGGACCTGCATGGCTGCGTAGCGTGCAGGTCCAAGGACGGGGCGCATCGCTGTCTACACCATGGCGCACAAAAAAGCGTGTATAGGTTTTGCGCCACAATCTGCGTGGCCAAAAAATGGTAGCGCCCGTAAGAGCTTCTGCAATACCAAGTACCAAAGCCAGGCCAACCACTATGCCAAAGATCCAGCCCATAAGGTTAAAATTAAAGTTAAAGAGGATGCCCGCCCAGAACCAAATGCCAAAGAGTAGACCATCACCAATACTAAAAATAAGGGCGTCACGGCGGTTAAGCGGGCGATCTTTGCCCGCAAAGTACTCCTCAAAGAGTTTCTCGTCAAAGGTAAGGGTACTGGTAATGCGTGGCTGCGCCATAGTTCCTCATTTCTTAATTGGGCACCAAGCTGAGCAGGGCAAAGAATGCCTCATTCAGCTAATTATTCAGACCTACTCAACGATAAGGTCCTCCATGGTAAAGGTAGTGCAGTTTACATAGCCTCGGTTGGTAAGGCGCAACTCGGGGATGCAAGCAAGTGACATGATGCCCATGGTCATGAAGGGGGAGGGCATGGTGTTGCCCATCTCCACCCAGGCTTGCTCAATCTTTTCTACCTGAGCAGCAACCTGCTCTGCGCTTAGGGTACTCATAAGGCCGCACACGGGAAGCTCAACCAAGGCCAATACCTTGCCATCTGCAACAGCAACTTCACCGCCGCCGCATTCAGCAAGGGTACGAGCGGCAAGCGCCATGTCCTCATCGTTATCACCCATGACCAGCAAATTATGCGCGTCATGTGCAACGGTTTGAGCAAGCGCGCCGTGGATGCCAAAGCCGTGAACAAAGCCAAACGCATGGGTGCCTTCTGCTCCATGGTGGCGGTCAAATACGCATAGTTTAAGCAGGTCAGAAGCCTTATCTGCGCACAGTGCACCATCCACTACAGGTACCGTAGCCGTGGTATCTTTGGTGATGACCTGTCCGGCGTCAACGCTAATGGTGCGCACCTTACAGCTGCTCGGGCTGCTTGCACCCTTTGCGCTTGGCACAGGAATACGGAAGCTTTCTGCCGTGATCTCACGACCAAGGTTCATCGTGTTGGTCATAAACTCAGGCCAAGCAAAAGGCTCAACCTCAAAGCAGGCAGTGCCATTTTGGGCCACGAGTTCACCATCGATGTATACCGCTACAGCCTCAAAGCTCGTAAGGTCACGCATCAAAACAAGATCTGCGCACTTGCCGGGAGTGATGGAGCCCATATCATCTCCGATGCCCAGGTACTCGGCGCAGTTAATGGTGGCCATCTGCAGGGCGGTTATGGGGTCGCATTCCAGCTCGATGGCCTTGCGCAAAATGCGGTCCATATGACCGTCGGAGACCAGCGTGTTGGGGTGGTTATCGTCAGAGCAAAGCAGGCAGTGGCGCAGGTCAATGCCCTTTTCGAGCAAAGCGGGCAAATAGACAGGTAGATTATGCCAAGCAGAGCCATAACGCAGTTGGACCCACATGCCCATGCGCAGCTTAGCCACGACATCGTCAATGGCAATCGACTCATGGCACGAGCTCACACCACAGGCAATGTAGGCAGCTAAACCGCGGTCGGTCTCCGCCACCGGATAGTGGCCAGTAATCCGGCGGTCTGCTTTAAGGGTTTCGCGCACCTCATTAAGAGCATTGCTTTCATTGTTTAGAATACCGGGGAAATTCATCATCTCGCCCAAACCATAGGTTTGGGGCCAGGTCATGGTTTCTGCAATCTGGGCAGCGTTGATGCTGGAGCCGGTGTCCTCAACACCCAGTACCGCTGGCACACAAGAAGGCGTGGTGAGCATGGCTTTAAGCGGTGTGCGAGCAGCGTCTTCCCACATAGATTTGACGCCGTCCAAGCCACGAACATTAGCGGCTTCATGAGGGTCGGCCAGAATAGCCGTGGTGCCATGAGGAATAACAGCACGAGCATACTCAGAAGGGCCAACCATGGAAGACTCAATGTGAATGTGGCTATCAATCAGACCGGGCGTGGCGTAGAGGCCCGTGGCATCTACCACCACGGTTTTCTCGCCAATGCAGTGCTCAGCCGTATGGCCAGCAATGCCAAGGTAGGCAATGCGCCCGCTTGCAATGGCAATATCCGCATCTTGTAGAAGCTCGTGTGTGGTAACGCTGACAAGAGTTGCATGACGAAGTACGGTGTCGGCAGGCTCCTGACCCTGAGCCACTCGTACCAGACGGTCGTTCACTTCCCAAAGGGGCTTTTTACAAAACGTGTTATGCATGACAGACCTTTCTGGCAGGCGTGGACGATACGGAATAAAGCTAGCGTACCCTATAGAGCAAACTTTGGTGTCAACAATTTGTAGCGTACTATTTTTATGGGTGTTGCAAGAAGCGGCGAGAAAACCTAGAAAAGCAAGGCAGTTGTACGTATACTAAGGTGCTAGTGCATTCAGCGGGTTCGGGCGACGCCATGTTCCGAACCTGGTCAGGGCCGGGAGGCAGCAGCCATAAGGGGCCTCTGGCGGGCGTCCGTTCCCGCTGAGCGTACTTGTTGAGGCCCTTCTACCATATTGTTGGCAGGAGGGTTTCTTTGTTCCAGCACGCTTGCTTTGTAACGCCCTTAAGGACGGTTGGTATGTCATTTTTTAATTACCTTGTTCATTTGCTTCGTGACCCTCGCACGGCTATTGCCAGTGCTATTGCAGCGGGTCCCCTTATTGCCTATGGCTTTGTGTTTCTCATTATTTTTGTAGAAACAGGCGTGGTATTTTTCCCCTTTTTACCTGGTGATTCCCTACTATTTGCTTCCGGGTTTTTTGCTGCGGGCGGCGGTTTTAACATCGTTTTGCTGCTTGCTGTGGTTTGGGCCGCGGCAATTTTGGGCGATCAGTGTAACTTTATGATTGGTCACTTTTTTGGGCGCAAGATTATTGAGTTTGGCAAGGTTAAGGCTCTTACGCCTGAACACATTCAAAAAAGCGAGGCATTTCTGGATAAGTGGGGTCATCTTGCCATTTTCTTGGGTCGTTTCTTCCCCTTTATTCGCACCTTTGTGCCCTTTATTGCAGGTATGGGCGGCATGCACTGGCGCAACTTTGTGATCTATAACATTTTGGGTGGTCTTACGTGGTCTACAGTGTTTGTACTGCTGGGCTATTTCTTTGGTGGCATTCCCTTTGTGCAAAAGCACTTTGAATTACTTATCGTAGGCATTGTGATAGTCTCTGTGATACCAACGGTTGTTGGTTTGGTTAAGAGCCGCATGGGCAAAAAAGACTAGCTTTTTTAGTCCGTATCCAGACAAATTTGAAAAAGTTGACCACGGTTTACTAGTCAAATCCTAGTAAATTACTAACATTTTGAGTTTAATCAAGTTTTTATGCGATTCTATGCACTATACTCGAGTATCCTATGGGATAGTAGCTTAATCCTTTATAAGGAGTGTGTGGTGTATGCAAGACGCATGGCATGATTTTGTGGGTGGTAAATGGGAGCGCGAAATCAATGTTCGCGACTTCATTCAATCTAACTATACCCCCTACGATGGTGACGAGTCCTTCCTTGCTGGTCCAACAGAGGTAACAACCAAACTGTGGGATCAGGTCATGGACCTGTTTGAGCAGGAGCGTCAGCACAATGGCGTGTTGGACATGGACACCAAGGTGGTTTCCACCATCACCAGCCACGAGGCGGGATACCTTGATCAATCTCTAGAAAAAATTGTAGGCTTACAGACCGATAAGCCCCTCAAGCGTGCGCTTATGGTCAACGGTGGTATTCGTATGGCCGTTGCTGCTTGTGAGCAGAATGGTTACCACGTAGACCCTGAGGTCGTAGACATCTATACCAACTATCGTAAGACGCATAACGCTGGTGTATTTGATGCCTATACGCCTGAGATGCGCGCTTGTCGTCACAGTCACATTATTACGGGCTTGCCCGACGCATATGGCCGTGGCCGCATTATTGGCGATTATCGTCGCGTTGCACTGTATGGTGTGGATCGTTTGATTGCAGACAAGAATGCTCAGAAGAACGGTACTTCTTCCACCATGACGGAAAAGGTTATCCGCCATCGTGAGGAGCTCTCTGAGCAAATACGTGCCCTTAAAGAGCTTAAGCAGCTGGGCACCATTTATGGTCTGGATCTTGGTCGTCCTGCTCAGAACTTCCAAGAGGCAGTTCAGTGGCTCTACATGGGATACCTCGCTTCTGTTAAGGAGCAAAATGGTGCCGCCATGTCCATTGGCCGTAACTCCAACTTCCTGGACATCTATGCAGAGCGTGATCTGGCCGCAGGTCTTTTGACCGAGACGGACGTGCAGGAGATCATCGACCACTTGGTCATGAAGTTGCGTATGATTAAGTTTGCTCGTACCCCTGAGTACAACGAGCTCTTCTCGGGCGATCCTCAGTGGGTAACGGAGTCCATCGGCGGCATTGGCATTGATGGCCGCTCCATGGTAACTAAGACCAGCTTCCGCTATCTGCACACTCTTGAGAACATGGGTACCAGCCCCGAACCCAACCTTACGGTTTTGTGGTCTACCCGCCTGCCTGAGGGCTTTAAGCGCTATTGTGCAAAGATCTCCATCAGCACCAGCTCCATTCAGTATGAGAACGACGATCTCATGCGTGTATACCACGGCGATGACTACGCAATTGCCTGCTGTGTAAGCTCCATGCGCATTGGTAAGGAAATGCAGTTCTTTGGTGCACGTGCCAACCTTGCCAAGTGCCTGCTCTACGCTATCAATGGCGGCCGTGACGAGAAGACTGGCGAGCAAATTGGTCCTAAGTTCCGTCCTGTAGAGGGCGATTACCTGGACTTTGATGATGTCATGGACAAGTATACGGACATGATGCGCTGGCTTGCTGGCGTGTATGTCAACGCGCTCAATGTCATTCACTACATGCACGACAAGTACAGCTATGAGCGCATGCAGATGGCTTTGCACGATGAGCATGTTCATCGCTGGTTTGCCACGGGCATTGCTGGCCTGTCCGTTGTGGCAGACTCTCTGTCCGCAATCAAGTACGCTAAGGTCAAGGTTGTCCGAGATGAGACAGGTCTGGTTACCGACTTTGTAACGGAGGGCGACTTCCCCAAGTATGGTAACGATGATGACCGCGTAGACCTTATCGCCCATGATATTGTCGAGAAGTTCATGGCTATTATCCGTGAGTTCCCCACCTATCGTGATGCGGTACCCACCACGTCCATCCTTACCATTACGTCCAACGTTGTCTACGGTAACGCTACGGGCAACACTCCTGACGGCCGTCGCGCTGGTCAGCCCTTTGCTCCGGGTGCCAATCCCATGCACCATCGTGATACGCACGGCGCTGTTGCTTCTTTGGCTTCCGTTGCCAAGCTACCTTTTGCAGATGCTCAGGATGGTATTTCTAACACCTTTAGTATTGTTCCTAACGCGCTGGGCAAGAACCAGGACGTTATGTTTAACGGCACTGAGCTTGATCTAGGTCATATGCCTGATTTGGATTTTAGCAATGTGAGCTTTGAGAATGCGGTAGATTGCGCTTGCTCCGCTGATGCTTCTGCACCAGAGGGCTTGTCCGATCGAGATTAGTAGCGAGCTAATAGTTTGTGCGCACTGGCCGTGTGCCAGTGCGTGTATCTGCTCTAGGAGGGAGCACTTATGAAAACGAGTGATGTTGCACCAAGCCAAGTAGACAATCTGGTTAACATGCTTGATGGCTATGTTGCCGAGGGCGGCCACCATCTGAATGTTAATGTTTTTACCAAGGATACGCTGCTGGATGCCCAGGCACATCCTGAGAAATATCCTCAGCTCACCATTCGTGTTTCTGGATATGCGGTAAAGTTTAATTCGCTTACCAAGAAGCAGCAGGATGATGTAATTTCTCGTACGTTCCACGAGGCAATGTAGGAGCACTAGCGCACCTATGTCTGAGTTACCAGACAACACGTCATATAAAGACCCGCTCACAAGTTGTGGGCGGGTCCATTCTATTGAGTCATTTGGCACGGTAGACGGTCCGGGCTGCCGCATGGTGGTTTTTATGCAGGGCTGTCCCATGCGGTGCGCCTATTGCCACAATCCGGATAGCTGGAAAATTGGTGCGGGCACCCAAACTACCGTGAAAGAACTTCTTAAAACCTTTGAGCGTAATCGCCCATTTTATCGCTCCGGTGGCCTTACGGTAAGTGGTGGCGAGCCGCTGGTACAGGCAGGCTTTGTGGCGGATTTATTTGAGGCAGCTCATAAGGCGCCTGCTGGCAGAATTCACACCTGCCTCGATAGTTCTGGCAGCAGTTTTAATCCGCATAATAAGCAACACTACCAGGAGATTTCCCGTCTGTTGGACCACTGCGACATGGTTTTGTTAGACATTAAGCATTCTGATCCAGTGGGGCATCAAGAGCTTTGTGGCCTTCCGCAAACCGATCCGCTTGCCTTTGGAAACGAACTTGCGCGTCGTAAAATTCCGGTAATCATCCGCCACGTGGTTGTTCCTGGTATTACCGATACAGACGAGGAGCTTGCAGGTATAGGCCGCATTATTGCCCAATGGGATAATGTGGTTGGCTTGGATGTTTTGCCCTATCACACCATGGGTAAGACTAAGTACCAACAGCTGGGTATTCCTTACAAACTGGAGGGCGTTCCCGCTATGGATCCTGTGCGCGTTCCAGAAATCCGACAAAAGATTTTACGTGAACGTGCTCGTGTTCGCGCAGGTAGAGCAAGTCACCAGGCTTAGGGCTCATATCCTTGTCTAGGACGCATGGGTATAATAGAACATCGGTAAACTGCATCAGTAAAATGGTTTTCTCAACGTAGAATGAACCCGATTTGTTCTTAAGGACATGCGGATGGAATCGCTGTATACCAAGTATCGCCCACAAACGTTTGATGACGTGGTTGGTCAAAGCCATGTTGTAAACACGCTTAAACGTGCCGTTATGGAAGGCCGTACCGGTCATGCCTACCTGTTTTGCGGCCCTCGCGGCACCGGTAAAACCACTATGGCTCGCGTGCTGGCAAAGGCGCTTATCTGCAAGGGGGGCACGGATGGCCTGCCCGACGGTAATTGTGAGGATTGCCAGCTTATTGCAGCAGGTGAACACCCTGATGTATATGAGCTTGACGCTGCTTCTCGTACGGGTGTAGATAGCGTACGTGATGAAATTATCAACAATGTGAACTATGCACCTGTGCGCGGACAGCGTAAGGTCTATATTATCGATGAGGTTCACATGCTCACCAACCAGGCGTTTAATGCCTTGCTTAAGACGCTGGAAGAGCCACCCTCACACGTTGTTTTTATCCTGTGCACCACGGACCCTCAAAAAATTCTTGCCACGGTACTGTCTCGTGTTCAGCGCTTTGATTTCCATGCTATTTCTACCAGCGATATTGCGGGACGGTTGGCGTATATCTGTACTGCCGAGGGATTTACCTACGATGAGGCAGCGCTTGAGTTGGTGGCACGCCACGCTCATGGTGGTTTGCGTGATGCACTGAGCATGCTTGAGCAGCTCTCCGTGTTTGGCGCGGGTAGTATTTCTCTGACTGACGTTAATGACCTGCTGGGTTCTCTCAGCAATCAGCAGCTGGGTCAGGTGAGCGCCTCCCTTGCCAAGCGTGATGTGGTGTCGCTTTTTAATGAGGTCGCTGAGCTGGTAAATAACGGCCATGACCTGCTACAATTTACGCGTGAACTTGCAGCGCATATTCGTAACCTGTACGTTATTGCCGCTGGTGGAAATCCTGCCAAGCTTATTGTTGGCACGGCGGAAGAAACCGCGCAGCTCACCCAAGAGGCACAGCAATTTGTGGGTGGGGTGGACCGTCTTTCTCGGATTTTGGTAGAGCTGGGCCACGCGTCTTCTCAGATGCGCATGGCAACCAACCAGCGGTTGGTGTTGGAAGTTTGCTTTACGCGTTTGGCTCGCCCTGAGTCTGAGCTTACGTTGGAGGCTCTTGCCGAGCGTATTGCCGTGCTTGAAGCCCAGCTTGTCCAAGGTGCTGCCTGCGCGACAGCCGCGTTTGCTACGACTAGCACATCTGCTGCGGATCCTACGCCTCCTGCAGCCGCCACTTCTGCGGCTCCCGCCGAGCGCACTGATGCTCCCACCGTTTCTCCCTCTGTCGAGAAGCCCGTGGAGGCTGCTGCCGTACCGCCTATGGCACAGCTTTCTGCTGTTGAGGCTACCCCAGTATCACAGCCAACCGCTGCCGAAACCGCTTTGCCACCGCAGCCTACACCGGTGTCTGCACCTGCGGTAACAGCGCCAGTTCCGGCCCCGGACCCAGTGCTGGCTCCGGCCCCGGCTGTGAAACCAACCGTTCAGCAAACTGCGTCTTCGTCCATCTCTTCATCTGCACCTGGTAGCCCTGAGCTTATGCGCGGTTGGGGACAGGTCTTGGATACGCTGCGCCAAAAAGCTCCTTCTCGCAGCTCGTTACTTATGAATGCAGTACTTGTTGCAGACTCTGGTGAGATGCTTACGGTAAGCCTGCCTGCAGGCTCCAAGTTTGCTATGAATATGTTGGTTCGTCCTGAGGTTATGAAGGAAGTTCAATCGGTGGTGGCAGAGGTGTTTGGCCAGCGCGGTATTGAATATGTTGAATCCAATATGCCAACGGCTCAGGCAGGGGCTTCGTCATTGGTCGCCCAGCCTATAGCAACACCTGCGCCTGCGCCTACACCAATACCTCAGCAAGTGCCAAAACAGCAAAAATCAGTATCGGCACCGGAGCACCAGTCAGAACCAGAACCAAAATCTGAGCCAAAGCCAGAATCTCCAGCAGGTATAGCCGTGGTACCAAAAATGGCGTCAGAGCCATCAGCTGAGGAGCGTGTGCCGATAGATGCATACGGTGATATTGAGCCTGCGCCTTGGGAAGAGAGCCAGGCACCATCAACATCGCCTGCGGCTACACCAACACCTACACCTACAACCCCTGCCGCCAGCACGCCAAAACCTGCCGCTAAGCCCAAGCCGGCAACAAAACGCACTAAGCAGGGCAAGACAGCAGACTCGTACTTCTCGGCAAGAACCGCTCTTCCCGAAGAGGTTCCAAGTGACCTTACAGCTCTGCTTGAAGATGTGTTTGGTGGGCCTGTAACGCTTACGACCATTGCGCCAGAGTCGGAGGGTGAGGAAGAGGCGGATCTCTACGACGCTCTTGTAGAGGATACGGCTGTGACGGATAACGTAGATGGCCAAGACAGTGGGCAGGGGATGGATCAGGCGGACTTTGGGAGCACGGCGGACGATGATTTTGTAAACTACAGCGAGGAAGATTAAAAATAGGAAGGCTTACTATGGGTATGAATATGGCTCAAATGATGAAACAAGCTCGTAAGATGCAAGAACAGCTTGCTCAGGCGGAAGAGGCTCTTAAAGATGCAGAAGTTTCTTCTTCCGCGGGAGGTGGCATGGTTAAGGTAAGCGCTACCGGTAATATGCGTATTACCTCCATTCAGATTGATCCTCAAGCGGTGGATCCAGACGATGTAGAACTGCTTCAAGATATGGTTATGGCAGCTGTTAACGATGCTCTTAACTCGGCACAGGAACTTGCAAGTCAGCAGATGGGCGCTATTACGGGCGGTCTTAATATTCCAGGTTTGATGTAGGCTAAGCTGTGGAAGAAACAGTAAGTCAAAGTCGTGCACTTCAGCGCCTGTTGGATGAATTGGGACGCCTGCCGGGTATTGGTCCTAAATCTGCGCAGCGCATTGCCTATCATATTCTGGAAACGGATTCAGAAGAGGCACAGCGTCTGGCGCAAGCTATTCTCGATGTTAAACAGCAGGTGCATTTTTGTCCTGTTTGCTTTAGCTACGCCACGCGCGAGAAGTGCGATGTGTGTGAAGATCTGCGCCGTGATCAAACAAGCATCTGTGTTGTGTCTGAACCTCGTGATGTTGCAGCAATTGAGCGCACCGGTGCATATCAGGGCTTGTATCATGTATTGGGTGGTGTTATTTCGCCCATGGATAAGATTGGTCCAGATCAGCTGCATGTGCGGGAGTTGGTAGCGCGTCTGTCTGATAGCAATGTGACGGAAGTGATTCTGGCTACCAATCCGGATGTGGAGGGAGAGACCACCGCAACCTATTTGGCGCGCACGCTTAAGCCTTTAGGAGTGAGGGTTTCTCGCCTGGCAAGTGGACTTCCCGTTGGCGGAGACCTTGAATATGCTGACGAGGTGACGTTGGGTCGTGCTATTGAGGCGCGTCGCGAGGCATAGCAGGAAGGATATAGATGTCCGTAACAGACAACAATTCCCCAGATTCTCGTAGGGGTCGGCATTTTAGGGGAGAGGCTCCAGCTGGTGCACGGCCTGTTTCACAGCGTCCCGTACCTGCGCCTACCCGCAAAACCATCCCCACAGCCCCTGTGTCAGCTGAACCGGTTACTGATCTAGATGCTGCGTCAGAAGAGGTGGTGGCTTCTTCGGCGACGTCTACGGATGCGCCGCGTCCTGCCCCGCTGGATGACACATCCTCTTTTGCTACGCTTTCTGGTGACGAAGGCGCGGTTATTTCCAATCGTTCCACAGCTGCTGCTGGTGCTGCCGCTGTGCGTGCAAGCCGCAAGGGTAAAAAACGCTCTTCTCAAAAGCTTTCCAACAAGGCACGCAAGAACGTTACTACCCATACCCAAAAAACCACGGTATCGCGTAAGCATCTGCTGGTGGTTATTCTCGCTGCTGTTGTCGTCATAGCTATTTTTGTTGTTGTAAACCTTACGCTGTTCAAAAAGCCGACTACTAATTCTGAGGGAACGCGCGTAGAGCGCACTCAGGCAAGCAAAGATGATGCCATTACCTACGATGATTATTCTTATGCCTTTAAAAAGAATGATGATGGCAGCTATTCTCTTACCCGCACGGCAAAGGGTAGCTCCGAGCCTCTTGAGCTTACTAAGCTTGAAGGTACGCCAGTAGGTATGGTGCTGTATGATGGCGCGCTTATCATTCCAGAAAATCTGTCTGATGGCAGCTGGGATATTGTGGCGTGGACCATGGGTGACGGTTCGGTGGCTGCTAAGGTTTCCGACAAGGGAGGCAATCCCGTAAAGGGCAACGGAGTGCTTTCCAAAGTAGAACTTAAAGAGAGCTCGCTGATTTTGACCGACGCCAATAACGCATCCACTACGGTGCCGTTGGCATAAGCGGATATTGGGATGTGCGGTTGAGAAGGAATTGTGTGTACGGCTGTCTCAAACTTTTTTTGAGAAAAGTACTAGACACCACCGGTCTTCTCTAGATATAATCTACTTCGCACTTAAGCACGGGGTGTTAGCTCAGCTGGTTAGAGCGCCGGCCTGTCACGTCGGAGGTCGAGGGTTCAAGTCCCTTACATCCCGCCATTCGCCTGCTTCAGAGCCTCTTTTAAGAGGCTCTTTTTTATTGTGATGATGTGCCTCGTACGTTTGCGCCTTAAAATGGTATAAGGGTTATCGCGTATGGGCACAATAGCCTACGTGCTATGGGCATGTACAGGCTTGGAGGAGTAGCATGGATTTGTCCAGAAAGACAGATTACGCGCTGCGTATTTTAGCAGAGCTTATTCGGCATGATGGCAAAACGGTTTTATCGGTAAGAACCGCTGCAAAAAAGAATGACGTGCCGTATTCCTTTGCTCGTTCTATTCAGCATGACCTGACTCTTGCGGGTATCATTCAGTCAACTCGTGGCGCTCGTGGCGGCATGAAGCTTGTGATTGACCCCAAAACCGTTACGCTGCTTGAGATAGTAGAGGCTTGTCAAGGACCCGTTGCAATTTCTGGCTGTGATTGGAATGGCCCGGATGGTGGCCCCTGCCCACGCAGCTCTCACTGTGCGTTTAATCCCATTTGGTGCGGCGCCTCGCGTATGCTGCGTGATTATCTTGCATCGGTTAGCTTGTCCGATGTTGTTTTTGGCACTAAGGCACCCTCGCTGCCCCAAGGCTATTGGAACAGTTCTGCATTTGAAACGCTGCGTACACCAGCTATGGAAAACCTCCAGCCAGCAGACGATCAAACAGAAGATCTGCATCCAGAAGATCTCTAATCCAAATACCCATGTCTGAAGAGTTGCCCATAGAACCGACCGCAGACCTCGGTGCTTTTCGTACAAAAGTGCTGGAAGCTGGCCAGACGCACTATCGAGATTTGCCTTGGCGCAATACCCGTGATCCGTATCATATTTGGATTAGTGAGGTTATGCTCCAGCAAACGCAAGTGTCTCGCGTAGATGGTCGTTGGCAGCGTTGGCTCGTACGCTTTCCTACCATAGAGGTGCTCGCGCAAGCGGATTCTGCAGATGTGTTGGATGAATGGCAGGGTCTGGGCTACAATCGTCGAGCGCTGAGTGTACACAAAGCTGCACAGCAGCTGGCAGCACGCTTAGATGGCTTTCCTACCCAGGTAGATGATTTGGTGGCCTTACCCGGTATCGGCCAAGCAACAGCTGCGGGTATTCGCGCGTTTGCCTTTAATCTTTGTGCCGTCTATCTAGAAACCAACGTTCGTACGGTATTTTTGCACGAACTTTTCCCTGGTCAGGAGGGGGTATCTGACAAGCAGCTTATTCCGCTTGTCCAGAAAACCTGTCCTGCAGATGCTTCCAATCCACAGGATTGTCCGCGTAGCTGGTACTATGCGCTTCTCGACTACGGTGCCTATTTAAAGAAGACCGTACCTAATCCGTCACGCCGTTCTCGATCTCATGCCAAGCAATCAAAGTTTGAAGGATCGCATCGACAAAAGCGTGCCGAATTAGTACGTATTTTGCTTGCGGCACGTCGTCTTGCCACGCCCATGGGCGAGCTGGAATTAGCGCTGGCACTCAATGAGCAAGAGGCGCAAGCGGGACGCCCCGTGGTGGAGCACGCGGAATTTATCAAGCTCTTAGAAGAGCTTTCTTCCGAAGGTTTTTGCCAGAAAACTGAGGGCGGCTGGCTTGCCTAAGCTGGCATCTTAACAAAGTCTCCTTGTTAGCTTATGTCAACATTTTTGCAGGTAAAGCCATAACCAGCGGTCTTTTGTCGCAAGATATTTTTAGCAAAATTTTTAAGCTCATCTTGAGAAATAAATGAATGATTGTCCCAGAGTAGCATTTTCGATTGGCTATAATGAACACAGACGTGCGGAGGGGAGTCCGCATTAAAAAGGAGGAAATCATGGCAGTAGATTTTGAAAATTCCCAAACCAAAAAAAATCTTGAGGCTGCTTTTGCTGGCGAGTCTCAGGCTCACACCAAGTATGAGTACTATGCCTCCAAGGCAAAAAAAGAGGGCTATGTACAGATTTCTAATATCTTTACCGAGACCTCTGGTAATGAGAAGGAGCATGCAAAGCTCTGGTTTAAGTACCTTCACAACGGCGAGGTTCCCACTACTGCAGTAAACCTGGCGGATGCCGCTGCTGGCGAGAACTACGAGTGGACCGATATGTACGCTGGTTTTGCTCGGACCGCTAAGGAAGAGGGCTTTACTGAGATCGCCGCCAAGTTTGCTTTGGTTGGCGCTATCGAGAAGGCACATGAGGAGCGCTACAAGAAGCTTCTCTCCTCCGTTGAGGACGGCAGCGTCTTTTCTCGCGAGGGTGTAAAGGTTTGGAAGTGCCTCAACTGCGGTCACCTGCACGTTGGTGCAACCGCTCCTAAGGTATGCCCCACCTGTAATCATCCTCAGTCTTACTTTGAGGAGCAGGTAGTTAACTACTAAGCATTACTAAACACAAATTTTGTAGCCTAGTTATACTGCAAAAGTAGTACTGTTAAAGCCGGCGTCTTTAGGACGTCGGCTTTTTTAAAGACGTGAGCCGATGAGCACATCTGCTTTAGAACCACGCATTTGTCAGGATGAATTACAGAGCCAGACTAAGACACATGTTCTATTTGGTTAAAAGTAAAGCACTACAGAAATATTTCAGCTACGAAAGTCCTCTAATTGTATAAACTTAAAGGAGAATACGTAAAGGTATTGTGTAGCCATAAAGCTTCCAAGGTCTGTATGAGCGATGCTGGAACGCTTTTCTATTAATGCGGGGACTGGAGTTGGTATGGATATCTCTTGTGCCAGTAGGACCGTAACGGATGCTGACGTTTTCATCATGAAAAAGGGTGAGTGGTACAAAAGCTACGAAAAAATGGGAGCACATCACTGCACTCATGAGGGAAAAGACGGCTATGTTTTTGCAGTTTGGGTGCCCGATGTTGTGTCAGTCTCGGTAGTTGGGTCGTTTAATCATTGGGATATTAATGCTCATGTGCTTACGCTTGATGCCAATTCTGGTATTTGGTCAGGCTTTATAGCAGGGGTTTCTCAAGGGGATTTGTATAAATATTACATTCAAACAAAGGATGGTAAGGGTTTATACAAGGCCGATCCCTATGCGGTGTGGTCGGAGTGCCCGCCTGGGACCGCTTCGCGCATTTTTGATATTGAGAATTATGCTTGGCACGATACTGCCTGGATGAAACAGCGTGCTCAACAACCGCATACGCAGCGCCCGCTTAATATCTATGAGGTTCATCTGGGTTCTTGGAAGCGCCATCACGATAAACGCAGTGGAAATTTTGAAACCCCTGAAGGAGAAAAGCCAACAGGAAGTTATTTAAGCTATGACGAGCTTTCTGATGAGCTGGTAGCGTATGCCAAGGAGATGGGCTACACCCATCTGGAGCTCATGCCCGTTATGGAGCACCCCTTTGATGGTTCTTGGGGATATCAAACCACGGGGTACTATGCGCCAACGGCACGGTATGGCAATCCAAAGCAATTCATGCATTTTGTGGACAGCTGCCATAAGGCTGGCCTTGGCGTGATTTTGGACTGGGTACCTGGTGGTTTTTGTCGAGATGAGCAGGGTCTCGTAGCCTTTAATGGATCTATGCTCTATGAAAAAGAGGAGCATCCAAATTGGGGCACGTACAAGTTTGATTTTGCTCGTGGCGAGGTCCGCAGCTTTCTTATATCAAATGTTTTGTACTGGTTGTCGTACTATCATGCCGACGGTATTCGTATGGACGGCGTAAGCTCCATGCTCTATCTCAATTTTGGCGTGGATGACGAGAAACTCAAAAAATTTAATCAGTATGGCGATGAGGGAGACCTTGATGCCATTGAGTTTATTCGTCAGACTAACTCCGTAGTTGGCATATATTTTTCTGACGTTATGATGATTGCCGAGGAATCAACGGCATGGCCCTTGGTTACCTATCCACCCTCAGTAGGTGGTCTTGGTTTTCACTATAAATGGGATATGGGTTGGATGAATGACACTCTGCATTACATGCAGACAGATTTTCCTTTCCGTCCTGGCAATCATAAAATGCTTACCTTTTCTCTTATGTACGCGTTTAATGAGAACTTTGTCTTGCCACTCAGTCATGATGAGGTGGTTCATGGTAAATGTTCCCTCATTACCCGCATGCCTGGGGATTACTGGCGCCAATTTGCTGGTATGCGCTTGCTAGCGCTGTACCAAATGACGCATCCTGGGGCCAAGCTCAACTTTATGGGAAATGAGATTGCCCAATGGATCGAGTGGCGGTATTACGAATCCATTGAATGGTTCTTAGAGACGGAATATGAAGCACATCATAAGCAGCATGAGTTTATCCGTGAATTAAACCTGTTGTACCAGCATGAACCTGCTCTCTGGCAAAAGTCGTATGAAGAGGAGGGCTTTACTTGGATTGACGCGGACAACAACGAACAGTCGCTCATTAGCTATGTTCGGCATGGCAACGATGCAGCGGATGATGTTGTCGTAGTGCTGAACTTTAATCCTGCTTGCTACCAAGAGTTTCGTATAGGTGTTCCTGAATTTGGCATATGGCGTGAGGTCTTCAGTTCTGATGACGCGCGTTTTGGTGGCTCAGGCGTGATTAACACAGAGGATGTGCGCAGCGAGGATGTGGCATGGAACGGTTGTGATCAATCGGTGGTTATGCGTATTCCTCCTTTGGGCGGCATGGTCTTGTCGTGTGTAAAGAAAACAGGACGTCCTAAAGCAGCGCGTCATAAAGCCGAGCAGCCCAAAAAGACGCAGACTAAAGCAACGCAGTCTAAAAAGACACAGCCCAAAAAGACGCAGGCTAAAACTGCGCAGCAGAAGCCAAAGCCACGCAAGACAAAGCAATCCAAAACCACCCAGCACAAAACGGCACGCCCTAAAAAGGTTCAAGCAGCTAAAGGAGCAAAATAGATGAGCCCTATCTTTGAGCCAAAAGAAGCGTTTACTGATCAGTTCATTACCGAATGCCAATCTCTGCTGGGCAAATCGTTTCAAGACTGTACCAACGATGAATACTACCAAGTACTTGCCAATATGGTGGCAACCATCTCGCGTGAGCGGGGATTGCTTCAAAAGAGCGCTCTCGTAAGCTGCAAAAAAAGAAGGTCTATTACTTCTCGCTGGAGTTTTTAATAGGACCGCTGCTTGACAACTACCTCATTAACTTTGGCGTCCGAGATACCGTGGCCGATGGTCTTAAAGATCTGGGCATCTCATTGGATACCGTTGAGGAACAAGAATGTGATCCGGGTTTGGGCAATGGCGGTCTTGGCCGTCTTGCTGCGTGTTTCTTGGACTCCATGGCGCATGAGGATATTGACGGCTACGGCAATGGTATGCGTTATCGCTATGGCCTGTTCCACCAGGCAATCGTTAACGGCTGCCAGGTAGAGCAAACCGACAACTGGTTGGCAAAAGGTTTTCCTTGGGAAACCCGGCGTGACTCCAGTGCGGTGGAAGTTGTGTTTGGCGGCGAGGTAGTTCGCCATGAAGACAATAATGGTGCGTATTGGTTCTCTGTCGAGAATGGCGAGCGGGTGCGCGCTGTTCCGTATGATGTTCCCATCGTTGGTTTTGGTGGGACCAAGATCAATCACCTGCGCCTTTGGAGCGCAGAGCCTGTCGAGGAAAACTTTGATTTGGATGCGTTTAACGCAGGCGATTATGCAAAAGCCAACAAGTTCCGTTCTGATGTAGAGGCTATCTCTACCATTTTGTATCCCAATGATGCAGGTGAGCATGGTCGCTTGCTTCGCCTCAAGCAGGAATATCTCTTTGTATCAGCTGGCCTGCAGACCATTATCCACAGCTATAAAAAGGATTATGGCTGTGATTGGGAACACTTTGCAGATCGTGTTGCTATCCATACCAACGATACGCATCCTGCGATGTGTGGTCCTGAGCTTATGCGCTTGCTCGTAGATGTAGAGCGGCTCGATTGGGATACGGCGTGGGACATTACCACACACTGCATTTCATTTACCAATCATACGGTTATGCCTGAGGCTTTAGAGACCTGGCCCATTACCACCTTCCGTACGCTGTTGCCACGCATTTATATGTTTATCGATGAGATCAATCGGCGCTTTATTGAATCGCTGCCTAAGGATAACAATTGGCATGACATTGCTTCTCAGACCGCGGTACTGTGGGATGGTCGGGTACGCATGGCAAACCTTTCCATCGTATGCGGACACTCGATTAACGGGGTTTCTGCCATTCATACCGGGATCCTTAAGCGTGAGGTATTCAAAGGTTTTTGTGCGCTTACGCCCCAAAAGTTTAACAACAAGACTAACGGCATTTCTCACCGTCGTTTCCTGTGTGAGGCAAATCCTGCGCTTTCCCGCGTGATCTCTGATGTTATTGGCAATGAATGGCTCGATGATGCCGCTAAGCTTAGTGACCTTGAACAGTATGCAGACGACAGCTCTTTGCATGAGCAGCTCTATGCGGCGCGCCATGAAAATAAAGTGCGTCTAGCGGACTATATTGCCCGCACTACGGGGGTAGTTTTGGATCCCCACTCGGTCTTTGATGTACAGGTTAAGCGTTTCCATGCATACAAGCGTCAGCTGCTTAATGTGTTTAAGATTTTGGATCTGTACAACCATATACTGGCTGATCCTTCTTATAAGCCCCTGCCAACTTCGTTTATTTTCTCAGGTAAGGCAGCGCAGAGCTACACCTTTGCAAAGGAAGTCATTCGTCTTATTAACTCGTTGGCCGACGTTATAAATAATGACCCGCGTGCCAATGAATACATACGGATTGCGTTTGTTCCTAATTTTGCAATCTCTAATGCGCAGCTCATCTATCCTGCCGCCGATATTTCCGAGCAGATTTCCACAGCTGGCATGGAGGGTTCTGGTACCTCCAACATGAAACTCATGTTTAACGGAGCTATTACACTTGGTACCTATGACGGTGCCAATATCGAGATTGCCGACCTTGTCGGTGTGGACAACATCAAGATTTTTGGCATGCATGTCGAGGATATTGCAAGGCTCCAAAGTGAAGGCTACATGGTATGGGATGAATACCACAACCAGCATGAGCGTTTGGGACGCTGCATAGACCAGCTGACGGACGGAACGCTTGCGCGTCTGAATGGCAACTTTGAGTCAGTGCGCGATGAGTTGATGATCAACAACGACCAATGGTATGTCTGCAAGGATTTCTGTGCCTATACCGACGCCTTCCAACAGTTGAGAAGCTCTATTGATGAGGTACATACTTGGGCCAAGATGTCGCTTCTTAATACGGCTCGCTCCGGTTATTTCTCAAGTGATAGAACTATTCGCGATTATGCTGAGGAAATATGGAACATATAGGGCATGTATATACATATAATTGAATATAAGATGCAATCCTATACAGATTAAGAAGTGGAGGTGCTTACATTGAGTAAGAAAGAGTGCATTGCAATGCTTCTTGCTGGTGGTCAGGGCAGTAGATTGGGGGTGCTCACACGCAACATTGCTAAGCCCGCGGTATCCTTTGGCGGCAAGTTCCGCATCATAGATTTTGCACTTTCCAACTGCGTAAACTCCGGTATTAACACCGTAGGAGTACTAACACAGTATCGCCCCTATCTTCTTCATTCCTATGTAGGTACGGGTGCGGATTGGAACCTGGATGAGCGGAATAGCGGCGTCTCCATTCTTCCTCCCTTTGCTACCGAGACAGGCGGTGCATGGTATGAAGGCACCGCAGATGCAGTGTATCAAAACATTGATTTTATCCAAGCTAATAGTTCTGAGTATGTCATCATCCTTTCGGGTGATCAGCTGTATCGTATGGACTACCACGATATGCTGGAGACTCACAAGCGCCATGGTGCTGACTTGACCATTGCGGTTATGCCAGTGCCTTGGGAAGAGGCTTCTCGTTTTGGCATTATCACCCAGGATGACGATGACCGCATCATTAAGTTTACCGAGAAGCCCAATCAGCCTGATTCCAATTTGGCTTCCATGGGCATTTACATCTTTAATAGTGAGCTACTCGTTCATGCGCTAAAAGAAGATGCTATTGATCAGCGTTCTGACCATGACTTTGGCAAAAATATTATTCCTAAGTTGCTTGAAGATGATTACAAGCTCTACACCTACCGGTTTGAGGGCTTTTGGCGTGACGTAGGGACTATCTCAAGCTATCACGAGACAAGCATGGATTTGCTGGGAGATAATCCCGAATTTGATCTCTTTGTTAAAAACGCTCCCATTATGAGCAATGCGCCCGTACGTCCACCTCATTACGTTGGCCCGGATGGCAGTATTTCTGATTCTCTGGTAGCAAATGGCTGCAAAATCTTTGGCAGTGTGAAGCACTCCATTCTTTCTACTGACGTCTACGTGGGTTCACGCGCTATGGTGGAAGATTCCGTTCTGTTGCCAGGCGCTCATGTAAAAGATGGAGCCCGTGTTATTAGGGCCATCCTAGGCGAAAATTCTGTCATAGAAGAAAACGTTGCCATTGGGAGTGTAGATGCCACACGCGATACAGCAGTTATCGGAGATAACGTAGTGGTTGGGAAGGGAGATGAATAAGCATGGATAAAATCATCGGCCTTATTACGACAAACTATTCATCAAAACATCCAAGTGACTTGACCTTTGATCGTCCCATTGCGGCACTGCCCTATGGCGGCCGTTACCGTCTTGTAGACTTTGCTCTTTCCAATATGGTTAACTGCGGTATCCGCACCGTAGGCGTTATTATGCCTTCTAATTATCGCTCTATTATCGACCACATTAGCTCTGGCAAAGATTGGATGCTCGATCGCAAAAATGGTGGCCTGTTCCTCTTGCCGGGTTCTGCTTTTGGTACGTCTCGCACAGGTGCGCGTTTCCTCATTCGCGATCTTGTCAACAACAAGCTGTTTCTCGATCGCTCGACGGCAGATTATGTCATTTGTTCTGCTTCCAATATCGTCTATAACATGGATTTTACTGAGCTGGTTAACAGCCATAAAGAAAGCCAAGCCGATATTACCGTGCTCACAACGCGGGCAACGCGCGACGAAGATGACCTGATGGGCTTTAAGCTGGATGATGATGGTCGGGTACAGGGTATCCACCATGGTGTTGCATTTGGTGATACTTCGTTTATGGACACGTTTATTATTAAGCGCACCATGCTTGAGTCGCTGCTCAATTGGTATTCCTCGGCAGACTATCTGGATTTGTTTGAGGCTATGACGGGCGATTTTGGCCGGCTCGCGGTACGTACGCATGACTTCTCGGGGTACTCTGCGGCTCTCTTTAACGTGGAGTACTATTTCCATCGGAGTATGGAGCTGCTCAATGCTGACATTATGTCAGAGCTCTTTACCCCAGAGCGTCCTATACTTACAAAAGCTCATGACACGCCTCCCGTAATGTATAAGCGCGGCTGCTATGTTCGCAATGCTATTGTTTCTGCTGGTAGTATCATACATGGAACCGTTTCTCACTCTATTTTGGGTCGCAATGTTGTGGTTGAGCCAGGTGCTACGGTATCCAATGCAATCGTGTATCAAAATTGCGTGATTAAAAGCGGCGCACGGGTAGAAAATGCCATCATAGACCGGAATAACGTCATTTCGGCAAGCACCGAGCTGCGCGGGACACCAGAATCAATCTGGATTCGGCGGAAAGGAAATAATTAGGTATGCCTAAAAATATAACGCGTCGCGTACGGAGAAAGCTCAGAGTTTTGTTTGCGTCATCTGAGGTTGCACCCTTCTCAAAAACTGGTGGATTAGGAGACGTAGCAGGAGCTTTGCCCCTTGCCCTGCGTGAAGCCGGCTGTAAAGTGGCGGTTATCTCGCCAAACTATGCTTCCATTCCGGAGCAATTCAAAAGCAAAATGAAGCATCTGGGAGATTTTTATGTTCCTCTGTCCTGGCGTCGCGTGTATTGCGGTATAGAGCACCTGGTATACCGTGGCATAGATTATTACTTTGTAGACAACGAATATTATTTTGCGCGTGATGGCTTGTATGGCTACTTTGATGACGGTGAGCGTTTTGCCTTTTTTGCCAAGGCCATCGTAGAGGCGATAAGCCAAATTGAGCAGCTTCGCTGTGATATTTTGCACTGTAATGACTGGCAGACTGCCTTATCGCCCGTATTTTTGCGTGAGTTTTACTCTGGCGAGATCTACAACAACGTTAAGACGGTGTTCACGGTTCATAACGTTAAGTTCCAAGGGCAGTATTCTGACGATGTGCTGGGAGATATTCTCGGACTGCATGAAGTGCCTGCCGCGGTGGATCAATTGCACTGTGATGAACAAAGCATCAACTTTATGAAGGGTGCTTTGAGATATTCAGATTGGGTTACTACCGTAAGCCCTACTTATGCTAATGAACTCAAGGACCCGTATTTTGGTGAGCAGCTAGAATTTGAATTCCAGCGGAGGGGCGATAGTTTTCAGGGGGTGCTCAATGGTATAGACACCACACTGTATGATCCTGCAACGGACGCTTGTCTGCAAAAAAACTACTCTGTTACAAACCTTGCCGGAAAGCAAGTCTGTAAGACTGCCTTACAAAAAGAGCTTGGCTTTGAAGAAGATCCAGACAGACTGATCGTTGGTTTTGTAGGTCGCCTAACGGAACAAAAGGGTTTGGATCTTATCCAATATGGCGTAGACAATATGATGTCGCGCAATATTCAGATGGTGGTGTTAGGAACAGGCGACGCCACGTATGAAAACTCAATGGCATACTTTGACTGGCGCTATCACGATCAGTTCCGTGCCAAGCTGTGCTTTGATGCAGATTTGGCACAAAGAATTTATGCGGGTTCTGACCTCTTTTTGATGCCCTCTCGGTTTGAACCCTGCGGTCTTTCTCAAATGATTTCCATGCGCTACGGAACGCTTCCTGTGGTGCATGAGGTTGGAGGTCTTGTAGACTCAGTACAGTCCTACAATCGCTTTACTCATGAAGGCACTGGCTTTAGTTTTGCTCACTTTAATGCAGATGAAATGCTTGATGCCGTCTATACTGCAGCGGAGATCTTTTGGACGCAGCAAAAAGAATGGCATGATATACAAAAACAGGCTATGTCGGTTGATTTTGGATGGCATTGTGCGGCAGATGATTATGTGGATCTCTACCACCAGCTACATCCTGAGGTCGATCGTTATCTAAAGAAAAAGAGCGGAAACTAACTACCTTATGAATGCACTGCATAATAGTCGTCTTGAAGCATATCGCTTCCCGTACGGCGCTGTCCCCGTGGATAGTGTCGTACGTTTATCTTTAGACGTATGGGATGAGAACAGCCCCGTCACCACAGAAGACAAAACCAGTCAAATAAGCTGTGATCTGCGCATCTGGATAGACGGCAAAGGTGAGACCCTTATCCCCATGGAGGCATCGCAACAAGACGACCACCTGCGGTTTTCTTGCACGCCGACCTTTACCCAGGCGCAAATTGTATGGTATTGCTTTAGGCTGCAAAATGCAGAGGGCCATCAGTGGTTTTATGGGGCATCCGAGGGCCAGGTAGGTGGCGTAGGAACCCTACGGGAATGGATGGGTCCTTCGTTCCAGATTACCGCCTATACGCCGCGCACCACCCAGCCCGATTGGTACCGTGGAGGCGTAGCCTACCAGATCTTTCCCGATCGCTTTTCTCGCGATAAAAACTGGGAGCAGCGTGCACAGCAGGCATTGCGGCTTCATCCGCATGGGGTTGCTCGTCACATCCAACAGGATTGGAATGAACCGCCGTACTACATTCGTGACGAGAAAGGCCGCGTGCAGCGCTGGGATTTTTACGGCGGGAGCATCAACGGCATTCGAGAAAAGCTTGATTACCTGCAGGGTATGGGCATTACAATTTTGTATCTCAATCCCATTTTTGAAGCTGCTAGTAATCATCGCTATGACACAGGCAACTACCTGCAAATAGACCCCTTATTGGGAGATCTGCAAGACTTTACGTTGCTGTGCAAAGAAGCCCAAGACAGGGGTATTTCCATCATTTTGGACGGCGTGTTTAACCACTCTGGCTGCGATAGTTTGTACTTTAACAAGTACAACAACTATGACAGCGTTGGTGCCTACCAAAGCAAGGACTCTGTGTATCGTGACTGGTATAAGTTTGACAAGAAAACAGGTGAGTACCAAAGCTGGTGGGGCGTGGATGATCTGCCCGATATAGATGAACATTCCCAAACGTATCGCGACTATATGTTTGGTAAAGATGGAGTGGTTCGCAGCTGGCTGCGTGCGGGGGCACGTGGTTGGCGTCTTGATGTAGCCGATGAGCTGCCTGATGACTTTATTAAGGAGCTGCGCCGCGCCGCGCTTGCAGAGCGCTCCGACGCCCTTATTTTGGGCGAGGTTTGGGAAGACGCCTCCAATAAAATAAGCTATGGCAAGCTTCGTCAGTACTTTTTGGGCGACGAGCTGGATGCCGTTATGAATTACAACCTGCGCGAGGCATTGCTTGGGTACGTGCGTGGAGACATGAGCGCTTCGGTGCTGCGTGAACGCATGGAATCCATGCATGAAAACTATCCCCCGATGCCTTTGTAGAAGCCTTTAACCTGCTGGGCACGCATGATACAGCGCGCATTCTTACCTTATTGGGCGCTCCTGATCCGCACAACATGGACGGGCAACACGGCTCTTATCGCCTGAGCGAGTCAGAGCGAGGTCTTGCAAAGGGTCGTTTGTGGCTGGCAACGCTTGTGCAGATGCTGCTACCTGGTGTTCCCTGCATATACTACGGTGATGAGGCAGGACTAGAAGGCACCACTGATCCCTTTAATCGTGCGGCCTTTCCCTGGGGTCATGAAGATACAGACTGCCAGGCAATTATCCGCAATGCTCTTACCCTGCGCAAAACGCTGCCGCTCTCTGAGGCTGACCACTTCTTTACTTTGGATCTGGGCGATGAGGTCTTTGGTTTTGTGCGAAAAAACAACCAGCATAATCAAAGTGTGGCGGTGCTTATCAATAGAAACCCCGCTGTGGCGCACGAAGTACGGGTGCCGCTGTTGGGCAGCTGCGTGGATGAACTTATCGCCGGGCAAAAACTGGTAGTAGACAACGGTGTGGTGCAGCTGAATTTGCCACCGCTTGGGTCTGCCGTTCTGTATTTTCATGCCGATAAAAGCTTGGGAGCAGTTCCGGTGCCAGGATCAGGGGTGTTGTGCCATGTCAGCTCATTGCCGGAGGCGCTTGATGAGACAGGTGCCGTAGAGGGAGAACAGGGCTGCTTAGGTGCCTCGGCGCGTCGTTTTTGCGATTGGTTGGCACAAGCACATCAGACCTATTGGCAGGTATTGCCGGTTAATCCCACAGATGAATTTGGATCTCCGTATGCAGGAATCTCTGCGTTTGCAAACAATGTAAAGTTTATATCTGCACGAGAGCGCGCTCAGTATGAGCGGGCAGGCTTTTCTCAAAAAGACTATCACGAGTTCGTAGATAAGAACGCCTCTTGGCTGATCCCGTATTCGTACTTTATGGCGCTTAAGTACGATCAAAAAGGTGTCCTGTGGCGTGACTGGCCTGAAAACCTGCGCACATATGACCAGAAAACTATTGCGGACTATCTTGCGCAGCGGCCTCATCTGAGCCAAGTTGCCAAAACTATCCGGCGCGATCAGTTTGAGTTTGAACGCCAATGGAATGCGCTGCATAGCTATGCAAACGAGCGTGGTATTCATATCATTGGCGACATCCCTCTGTATATTTCAGGCGACTCTGCGGATGTGTGGATGCATCAGGATTTATTTGCCCTGGATACTTTGGGGAATCCAGCCTTGGTTGCGGGCGTTCCATCGGATGCTTTTTCAAGTGAGGGACAGCGCTGGGGCAATCCCGTATATAACTGGGATGCCATGCGAGCCACTGGATATGAGTGGTGGCTCGAGCGACTGGCTCGTTCATTTGAACTGTATGACTACGTGCGCCTCGATCACTTTATAGGGTTCTGCTCATATTATGCTATTCCGCAGGACCTACCGATACAGGCGGGTCACTGGTGCTTGGGTCCCGGTCGCGAGCTCTTTCAAAAGGCGTATGAGCGTTTTGGCAACCTGCCCGTTATTGCTGAGGATCTGGGTATGGTGACTCCTGCTGTCCGTGCCCTGATGGCAAGCTGCGGCTTTTATGGCATGGAAGTGTCTTTGTTCTCGGATTACTTCTCGCAAGATGGCTGGTACGTGCCGGCGCATAAAGTGGCGTATACAACTACACATGACACGCAAACGCTGGTTGGCTGGTGTGAGGATCATTTTGGTAAACAGGACGCGGGTGCTCGGGCGCAAGAAATGCTCACGCTTGCTGAGGGGAGCAATGCGTCGCTTGTTATCGTGCAATTGCAGGATGTGCTTGGCCTGGATGATACACACCGCATGAATATCCCAGGCAGCACCCAGCATAACTGGCAATGGGTCTGTTCATGGGATCAGCTTGATGCCTCGTGTGCTACCTTACGAGCGCTTACCGAGAAGTTCGGGCGTGCATAGAAGCTGTTGGCCTAGGCAAGGCGGGGCGTTGCAACGTGGGACCCGCCAGGCTAGGCAAGGCGCCGGGTTCTCTTTTTCTTGACGGGATTGCCTTGTGCAACAAAGGCGCTAGGGCAAAGATCCACGATGGGGCATTCGGCACAAAGGGGCTTTTTTGCATCACAAATCTCGCGCCCAAACAGCACCCATTGGTGGTTAACGGGACCCCACATCTCACGAGGAATAACTGCCAAGATGTCCTTCTCGGCAGCAGCAGGAGAAGGGGCATGAGTGAACTTAAGGCGGGTAGCAATACGAAAAACATGCGTGTCTACAGCAATGCCTTCAACAATTCCAAAGGCGTTGTTAAGCACGATATTTGCCGTCTTGCGTCCTACGCCAGGCAGAGAGGTGAGTTCCTCCATGGTATGGGGGACTTCGCCGCCAAAATCGGTTATGATCTTTTGGGCCGTTGCCACCACATGCTGGGATTTTGTGCGAAAAAAGCCTAAGCGATGGATAACCTCTCCCACTTCTACAGGAGAGGCGCCGGCCATGGCTTGAGCCGTGGGCCACTTTTCAAACAGGGTAGGAGTTACGGAGTTGACGGCCTTATCGGTTGTTTGAGCAGAGAGCAACACGGCAATGACCAGCGTAAAGGGGTCGGTAAAATGCAGAGCACACTCGGCTTGGGGGTAGCGCTGGTTCATGCGTTTACAAACCTCAAGCGCACGCGCGCATTTAGCTTTTTTGGATTCTCGCGGCATGGTACCTCCCTTGGCGCTGTTAGTGTAGTCGTTGGGTAAAATATGAGCAACTTATACCTTTATTCCCGGCTACCGTAAGTGTAGTCGGCTTTAGCATGTCATTTTAGGATGGAGAGCGTATCCGTGCTCATCAATAGAATTTCTCGTAGTTTGTTAAGCGCCCCCGCCATGGTTGATGTGGTCCATGATCTCGACGCGGGTGCAGATTGTGATGTGGCGGTAGCTCAGTCTGCTCGTCCTGTTGTAGTTGCCAGCCTGTGGGCGCGCAATCCTCGACCTACGCTGATGGTGGTTTCTGGAGAAGAGGCTGCCGATAGAGTGGCCCGCACGCTCTCTGCGTGGATTGGGCTGGACAACGTAGCGCGCTATCCAGAGCGTAAAGATCTGCCTTGGGCAGACGTTGCGGCCGATGATGCGGTGATTGGAGCTCGCTGTGCTGCGGTCTCTTTCTTGGCGCAAGGCAAGCCCTGCATTGTGGTTGCCAGCGCGCGTGCCCTTATGCGTCAAGTACCGCCCGTGGGTTCTGGTTACTGGGCAAGCAGCAGTTTTGCCGTGGGCGATGAGGTGCCTTTTGAGGACATGGGTGCCCTGTTGGTTGGCATGGGCTATGCGGACGATGGTGAAGCGGCAGCTCCGGGCAGCTTTCACATCCATGGGGATAGCATAGACGTGTTTCCCGCTCAAGCTACGGCGCCTGTGCGCATAGAATTTTTTGGCGATGAGATTGATCGCGTGCGCCGTATGGTGGCGTCTACCAAACAAACCATTGGCGACCTTGCATCTGTGGTCATCTCTCCTTGCCGTGAGCTTGCTCTTACCGATAAAACCGTGGCCACCGCACAGCGTGCGCTCTATAACAGTGCACAGGAAAATTCCGCCATTGCTGCGGATTTGGAACTGATTGAAGCTCGTTGTGCCTCTCCTGTTATCGATAAGTACCTGGTAGAGCTGTATGGGTCTACCTCATCGGTGCTTGCGCATATGAGCAAACAGACGCTGGTAGTGCTGTCTGAGCCACGCGCTTTGTTTGATGATTGTCAGCGCAAAAATGATGAGTTGCATGCGGCTGCGTCGGCTGCCCGAGCTAAGCTTGACGGGTTGTTTGCAGAGCCGCGCGAAATGGATTTTGGTACGCAGCAGCGTCTGTCTTTCTCGTCAATTTTGCGTGCTGGGACCTCGTTGGTGCACAAGTTGGAAGTGCGCCAACCTGGCATTGCGGGATCTGACGCTAAATTGCTGGGTCGTATGCGCGGCTGCATAGAAAATAACATGGCTATTGCGTTTGCTGTGCCCGATCGTGGCGCTCGAGAAGCGCTTGAGCTGAGCTTTAATGACGAGCGTATTGCCTTTTGTGAAGAGTTGTCGAGCAGTGCGGACAATGCGGTGCAGGTCTTGGACAAGCTGGCAGATCAGCAGGCCAAGCCCTTAGAGCGTGGAATTGTAAGCTTTATTGATGCGCCCGTACCGGCGGGCACGATTTTTCCCGAGGCAGGCTTGGCGATTTTCTCGGTAGGGGACTTAACGCAGCGCATGGCTAAGCGCAGCAGCCGTAGGCGTGTGGATCCAACCAGCGTGACCTTCCCCTTTAAGCCGGGCGATTATGTGGTGCATGCCACGCATGGCATCGCGTTGTTTACAGACATTGTCCGCCAGGAAGTCTCGGGCAAAGAGCGCGACTATTTTTTGCTGGAGTATGCCAATAACGATAAGCTCTTTGTGCCTTTGGAGCAGGTAGACCGCATTACTCGCTACATTGGACCCGATGGCTCGAGTCCGCGCTTAACCCGTTTGAATACGGCAGATTGGTCCCGTGCTACCGGCAAGGCGCGTAAGAGTGCAAAGAAACTTGCCTTTGACCTGGTGGATTTGTATACACGTCGTGCATCTGTTGCGGGACATGCCTGTGCGCCCGATACGCCGGCTCAGCTGGATATGGAAGCGAGCTTTCCCTATGACGTTACCCCAGATCAGGCCCATGCTATTGCAGATATCAAGGCGGATATGGAATCTGGCCGTCCTATGGATAGGCTGCTCTGTGGTGATGTGGGCTTTGGTAAAACCGAGGTGGCGCTGCGTGCTGCTTTTAAAACGGTTATGGACGGCAGGCAGGTTATGGTGTTGTGTCCTACAACCATTTTGGCCGAGCAGCACTATCAGACGTTCTTCAAGCGCTTTACCCCGTTTGATGTGGATGTTCGCGTGCTTTCACGCTTCGTAACTCCGGCAAAACAGCGCCGGGCACTTGAAGGCTTTGCAGCTGGTGACGTTAAGGTCCTCATTGGTACGCATCGCTTGTTGTCCAGTGATGTTAACCCACATGACCTGGGTCTTATCATTATTGATGAGGAACAGCGCTTTGGCGTTCAGCATAAAGAGCAACTCAAGAACATGCGTGAGCAGGTAGATGTACTTACGCTTTCTGCTACTCCCATTCCGCGTACCATGCAGATGGCCATGAGTGGCGTACGTGATATGTCGCTGGTTTTGACCCCGCCACCTGGGCGTATTCCAGTACAGGTGAGCGTAGGTGAATTTGATCTGGATGTGGTTTGTGCGGCTATTCGTGCAGAGCTGGCGCGTAAAGGTCAGGTCTACTACGTGTCCAATCGCGTGACTACTATCGAAGATGCCGTGGCGCGCGTGCAAGAGGCAGTGCCAGAGGCACGCATTGGCGTGGCACACGGCAAGATGAGCGCGCGCGAGACCGAAGACGTGATGATGAGCTTTGAAGAGCACGAGATTGACGTGCTGGTAGCTACCACCATTATTGAGAGCGGTATTGATAATCCACATACCAATACCCTGATCATTGAGGATTCACAGCGTTTGGGTTTGGCGCAGCTGTATCAGCTTAAGGGACGTGTGGGTCGTGGTCGTATTCAGGCCTATGCCTACTTCATGTTTCCCGGTGAGCTTCCGCTGACGCCCGAGGCAACAGATCGTCTGATGGCTATCAATGAGTTCCAAGAGCTGGGAAGCGGCATGCGCATTGCCATGCGCGACCTAGAGATTCGCGGTGCAGGATCGTTAATGGGCGGCGAGCAACATGGCAATCTATCGAGTGTAGGTTTTGATTTGTTCACCCAGATGTTGGGCCAGGCTGTAGCAGAGGCGCGCGGCGAGTCTGCGGATTTGCCTCCCGTAGAAGTGACCATTAACCTCCAGGCAGATTTTTACTTGGCCGATGAGTACATCCCCGATGTAGATAAACGCGTGCTGGTGTACCGCCAGCTGGCGGGCGCCATGGAACTTTCCGAGATAGACGCGCTTGAGCAGGATGTAGAGCAGCGCTATGGAACGCTTCCTTTGGCTGGCCGCAATCTGTTTGATCGTGCCCGCATTCGCATTCGTGCCCAACGCTTGGGCGTGAGTTCAGTTGCTCTTACAGAGGGTCGTTTGGTGTATGTGGGACTTGAAGTTCCTCGCGATACAAGCCTCAAGTTGCGTGAGCGAGGTGCGCTGGTATATCCCAAGACCAAGAAACTGGCGTATCCTTTTCATAGACAACGTGGTACGTTTGCTAGAAGTGCAGCTACTTCTGCGACGCGTAGCATAGAAGAGCTACTTCCCGCTGCCTTGGGTGTGCTGGAAGAAGTTGGCGGAGACGACGAAGAGTAAGTAATCAAAACCTCTCCCCTTATAGAAGTACAAGGTAGAAGTACAAGCGCATGCGGTCTCAAGAGATGGCGTGCGCTTGTTTGCAGTACGTCTCAAAAAACTTGAGACGTCTGCCAGTTCATGCTTTTCAAAGGCAAGGTTCCGTGCTATTCTCTGATGTATTAAAGGTTATAGACGTTATAGATATAGATAAACATATATAACAAATTGGAGTGAAGCGTATGCCATACAGAACAAATGACAGTACTGCTGTATATACGCGCTTACTAGAAATGAGAAATATGTTATGAGACGCATTCTTTTAGCTTCACATGGTGGATTAGCTGCAGGTATCTATGACACTCTCACAATGATTGTGGGCGATATTCCCCATGTGTATGTGCTTATGTTGGCTCGAGATGACATGCAAAGCATGGCTCAAAAGGCACGAGATCTATTCTCAACATTTTTACCGGATGACGAGATTGTCGTAGTAACTGACATGCTTGGTTCGAGCGTTAACAATGACATGGTTTCTCTCTTACCAGAATATCCTCAAATGCATCTGCTGAGTGGCATGAACATGCCTTTGGTTTTGTCGTTAGTTACTTCATTTGATCGCACGCTTTTGGCTGAGGATATTTCCGAATTACTCGATGTCGCAAGAGATGGAGTGGTGTATTGCAACCCCTTAGTTATGCAGAGCTTAGATGATGAGGAGGATGATATTTTATGATTAAACTCGTACGTTTGGATTACCGCCTCTTACATGGCCAAGTAGTTGTAAGTTGGGTAAAGGCAACAAATGCCCAGCGTATCATTATTGTTGATGATGAAACAGCAAGTAATGATCTTAAGAAAAGTGCTATCAAGCTTGCAAAACCCGCAGGCGTACGCGTCAACATTTTTAGCGTTCATCAGACTCTTGAGAAAATGCCAAAAATTGAACAGCTGAATGAAAATATTATTTTTATTTTTGGTTCTACAACTCATTTACTGGCATTTATTAAAAAATACCCCTCCATTACCAAAGTCAATTATGGCGCCACAGCAAATGTCGACGGCGCAAAGCAGGTTGGCCAATCCGTCTTTTTAACCGAACAACAACAGGAAGATACCCGAGAGCTTCTTACTATGGGTGTTGAGATTACTGTGCAGCAAACGGCTGGCTCCTCTGCCGAAGAGCTAACCAGACTATGAAGCACACAAGCATATCAAGCATGTTCTATATACGGTATTCGAATATAAGTATTGGGTTTTAGAGGAAAGGGGAGCACATGAACACACTGGGGACAGCGGTGCTTATTGGTCTCATTGGCGTATATGCCATTCTTGACTCAAGGCTGTTTGGTCGCCTTAATGGTGAGCAGCCTCTGATTACCTCTGCATTAGTTGGCCTAGTGCTCTGTAATCTTCCTGCGGGCTTAGCTGCAGGTGCAACGATTGAGCTCATGAGTATGGGGTTGGTTCAGGTAGGAGCTGCTGTTCCTCCTGACATGGTCATGGGCGGTATTATTGCAACGGCATTTTCAATTTTAACGGGTACCACTCCAGAAACTGCAGTTGCCATTGCTGTACCAGTAGCTGTTTTGGGTCAGCTGCTTGGCATTGCTTTTCGTACGGTTATTGCTGCTCTTACTCACAGTGCTGATTCTGCAATTGAGAGCGGGCAGTTTAAGAAGGCAACAAACTTTCACATCGTATGGGGTACCGTTTTGTACTCACTCATGTATTTCATTCCAATCTTTTTGGCGATCTATCTGGGCACTGATTTTGTCCAGGGTATTGTGAACGCGATTCCCGAATGGGTTACCAATGGTCTTAATCTAGCAAGTAAGTTCCTTACCGCTTATGGTCTAGCACTGCTTTTGTCACTCATGGTGGGCAACCAGATGATGCCCTTCTTCTTTGTTGGCTTCTTTGCTTGCGCCTACCTGAACATCGACGTAACTGCAATTTCCATCTTCGGCGTTCTTGCTGCCGCAATTTTGCTACCGCTTAAATTTGGTAAGACCAAGGTAGCCATTGCTACAGCTGGTTCTGATGAAGATTACGACCCACTTGAAGATGACGAGGATTAAGGGAGAGTACTCATGGCTGACGATACAAGCATCAAGGAGATCACTCCTCGTAAACGCTATAGCCAAGTCTTCTGGCGCTCCTGGGCAATTCAGGATTCTTGGAACTATGAGCGTCAAATGAACCTCGGCTTTTTGTATGGCATTGCTCCTACTATTGATCGTTGCTATCCAGACGAGAATGATCCAGAGCAAGTAGAGAAACGCAAAGAGGCATATAAGCGCCACATGGCTTTCTATAACTGCACACCTCAGACGAGTGCATTTGTATTAGGCTTGGCCTCTTCTATGGAAGAGGAGTATGCGCGCGATCCAGAAAGCATAGATCCTGAGTCTATTACCGCTATTAAAACCTCCCTCATGGGGCCGCTATCAGGTATTGGCGATTCCTTCTTCCAAGGCACTATTCGTGTTATCGCATTTGGTCTAGGTGCTTCGCTTGCTGCACAGGGTTCGATTCTTGGTCCTATTATTGCAATGCTGATTTCGATTCTCACCTCAGCACCTATTACCTGGCTTGCGGGAAAGTTTGGCTATGAAATGGGCAACTCGTATCTCGAGAAGCTCCAAGGCTCCAACATTATGGCAAAGGTTATGTATGCATCAGGCATCGTTGGACTCATGGCTATTGGTGGCATGGTAGCAACACTTATTGGCATTACTACGCCTATTACGCTTCCTGGAGGAGGCACTGCTCTACAGGACATTCTTAATGGCATTATTCCTCAGATGCTTTCACTGGGCATCTCCATGCTTATGTTCTATCTCATTAGGAAAGGCGTTAATACCGGCTGGCTCCTTGTGCTGTGCATTGCAGGCGGCCTGATTTTGAGTGCTTGCGGCATCTTTGCGTAATGCCTGCTGCGTATGTAGGTATGTCTCATAAAAGCTCTTCCATGCGAAAGGATTTGTGTTATGGAAAATAGTATTGACCTTGTTCGTGTTAAACAGATTGTTTCTGAAGTATTGTCTCATCACACCATCAATGACATCGCATTTGTCGGGTGTGGTGCATCAAGTTCTGAACTACACCCTGGTTTTTATTTTCTCAAGGATGCTGCAAAGAAATTGCGCGCTTTTCACTATACCGCTGCAGAGTTTAATACCGATACACCCCAATGGCTTGGCGAGAATAGCGTCGTTATTGCAGCGTCTTTGGGAGGCGGTACTCCAGAGACCGTAGAGTCAATTGAGGTAGCCAAGAAGGCAGGTGCAACTGTTATTTCGGTAACGCATGCTGCAGATTCTGCTCTTACCAAACAGGCCGATTACGTTATCGTTCATGGCTTTGAGAAAAACTATGCGGCTAAGCTTGAAAAAATGGGCTATGTGATGGCGTTTGCTGTTGAGTTTTGCAACCAGGTTGAGGGCTATGAGTATTACGACCAGATGGTAGATGGTTTCAATACTATTTTTGATTTGGGTGAGCGTGCCGCCAACCAATCAAAGGGACTTGCCGAGCAATTTGGTAAAGAGTTTAAAGATGATGAGATCATTTACTACATGAGTTCTGGCTCGTCTATGCAGGTTGCATACTCGAGCTCTATTTGCCTCATGATGGAAATGCAGTGGATCAACTCCGGCAGCTTCCATTCGGGTGAATTTTTCCACGGTCCCTTTGAGATTGTTGATAAGGATGTCCCCTTCGTTCTTATGATGAATGAAGGCAAAACACGTTCCCTTGATTCACGTGCTTTAGATTTTCTCAACCGTTTTGGTGCCAAGGTTGCTGTGGTTGATTCTAAGGATTATGGCCTTTCTTCTGCCGTGAGTCCTGAAGTGGTAACGTATTTTAATCCCTTCATACATACTTCTGTATTTCGTGCATACGCAGAAGCTATTGCAGAAGAGCGCCAACACCCCCTCACGCTTCGTCGCTATATGTGGAAACTTGAGTACTAATTCAGACTGCGTAATTGATAGTAAAGATATCGGTAGGGGAGGCAGGTTTAGGCCTGTCTCCTTTTTGTTGAACATACTAAGGAGGTACCTTTATGGCTGCCATTACTGATGTGCGCGCCGTGCTCTTTGATATGGATGGAGTTCTTATTGACTCAGAATCCTTTTACAATCAGCGTCGTGCTGCCTTTCTCAAAGCTGTTGGACGAGCTTCTCAGAGCGGTATTGATTTTTCTGGTTTTAATGATCAAGCTATTTGGGAAACATTGGTACCGGATAACGCGGAACTACGTGCTTGTTTGCGTGCTCAATATGATGAGTACCGCACGACGCATCCTATTGATTATGCGACGAGAAGCAATCCTCAAGCCCCGAGCTCTTTAAGGCATTACATGCACGCGGCGTGCTGACTGCCATTTGTTCTTCTTCAGAACCTACCATGATCTCTGAATATTTAGACGCTCAGGATTTGAGAGATCTGGTCGATTTTGTTATCAGCGGGAGCCAGTGTGCACATCACAAACCACAGCCAGATATTTATCGGAATGCGATGCAAGCTTTGCATGTGCGGCCTTGGCAGTGTTTGGTTGTAGAAGATTCTCCCACAGGCATTCAGGCGGGCCTTGCGAGCGGAGCCGTGGTGGTTGCACTTGCTCAATATTCAGCAGGTCATCTCGACCAAAGCGAAGCCCATGTGGTGGTTGATCGTTTACTTGATATTTTGCCTTTTATACGTTCACAATAGCTTAAAATAAATCTTTACTACTGCATATGTCTATATGAATGAGATTGTTATGCCCTCACCTTTGTACCAACAAATTTATGAAGAGATCCAATCATCAATTGAAACTGGGGAGTATGTTGAAGACCAGATGCTTCCTACGGAAAAGGAACTTATCGAGAAGTACGGGGTAAGCCGCATTACCGTAAGGCGAGCAATTGAAGATCTGTGTGCTGATGGGTATCTGATTAAACGTCAGGGTAAGGGAACTTTTGTCGCACCACCGCACATGAGCCGCGCTTTTTTGCAGTCCAATTTAGTGCAGTCATTTACTGATTTATGTGCGAGCGTGTCGGTCAAACCCGGTGCCCATGTTATAAGCAGAGAAATCGTACCCGCTCGTGAGCAAGAACGAGAATTTTTGGGTTTACCCGAGGGCGCTTTACTTTTGTATATCAAACGTATCCGTACCGCCGATGATATGGCTATTTTTGAAGAGAATCTTTTTTGACCCTATGAGGGATTTACAGAGCTCTTCTCGGCAGATTTAGAAGATGTATCTATCTTTGCCGCCATGAAAGATCTTACTGGTAGGTATCCAAAAAGTACGTATAAACGTACTATTGAGGCGGTAAATGCTAATGTTCGGCAGGCAAGTAATTTATCTATTCAGCCTCGGTCTGCCCTTCTTTACTTGCATGTTTTATTTCTAGACCAAAATAAAAAACCTCTCTGTATTGGTAAACAGTATTATGTGGGCAGTCGTTATCAATTTGATATATAGGCGCCCGCTGCTCATGCTTAGAAGGGTATAGAAAACCATGAATCCACAGCGTACCAAGCATATAGAAATATCTTCTGAAGATCTTGCTTCGCTTAATCGTGCTCCTCAGCTGCGTTGGGCTACGCTGGGCTGCGGACTTATCGCCCATGAGATGGCGGAAGCTTTGGCGCAGACGGGACGCTGTTTTACTGGCGCGTTTAGCCGCACGCCTGCCAAGGTTCAAGCGTTTGCGCAACGCTACGATATTGAGCGTACGTATACCTCAGTGGATGAGGTCATGGCAGATCCAGCCATTGATGTGGTGTACATTGCAACGCCTCATACTACGCATGCAGACTATATCCGTTTAGCGCTTATGGCTGGCAAGCATGTTTTGTGCGAGAAGGCCATCACAATTAACACTGCTGAGCTTGATGAGCTGCAAGCTCTTGCTGCCGATAAAGGCCTGGTGCTCATGGATTCATGCACCATTTTGCACATGCCGCTGTACAAGGAGCTGCGCCGCCGTTTAGAGGCGGGAGACTTTGGTCGCGTACATTTGGCGCAGGTTAACTTTGGTTCATTCCATGAGTTTGATGCACAATCCCGCTTCTTTAATCCTCAGCTGGGCGGTGGGGCCATGCTCGATATTGGGGTGTACGCCTTTTCATTGGTGCGCACCTTCTTTTTAAGTACTCCCACACAGCTTGTCTCGCTAGAAAATTCCGCTCCAACCGGCGTGGATGACGAGTGTGCTATAGCCATGCGCAATGCAGAAGGCCAGCTGGGCGTGATTACTCTTACGCTGCAGGCCAAGCAGCCAAAGCGTTATGTAATTGCTACCGACAAAGGCTATTTGGAAGGTATGGAATATCCTCGTGCGGACACCGCCACCTTCCGTAGCTGGCCACAAAATGAGGTGGAGACCATCACGGTGGGAAAGCGTGCACTGGCGCTTAACTATGTGGTGGCAGATATGGAAGCTGCCGTTGCGGGCGATGCGGATACTGCCCGCATTAACACCTGGTCACGCGATGTAATGAAGCTTATGACAGATTCCCGCTACGCGTGGAGCTTCCGCTTCCCGAGCGAGAAATAGGGGTGAGAAATACCATGAGCCATGCCACCGATGCTGCTGATGCACAATCTTTGCTTCGTGCTGGGGCGCCCGGCACCCATCCGGAATTTGATCGACTTGCACGGACAATTTGGCGCCTTCGCCAGGAGGATGGTTGCCCTTGGGATAAGGTTCAAACGCACCAGTCCATTGCAAAAAACATGATAGAAGAGGCCTTTGAGGCTGTGGATGCCATAGAGGCAAACGACCTTCCTCACCTGCAAGAAGAGCTGGGAGATGTGCTCATGCAGGTATTGTTGCATGCACAGATTGCAGACGATGCCGATGAGTTTACCCTCGATGAGGTGTGTCATGAGCTCAATGAGAAGCTCGTGCGCCGTCATCCGCACGTGTTTGGTGAGTTGGATGCGTCGGATGCGGATGAGGTGCTTCAGATTTGGGACTCAGTCAAGAAGACCGAGCGCAGCAGCAACGATGATGCGGCATCCGCGGGGCTTCTCGATAGCATACCGGTGTCACTACCTGCGCTTATGCAGGCTCAAAAGATTTCTAAGCGCGCGGCTCAGCTTGGCTTTGAGTGGGAGTCTACCCAGGATGTGTGGGATAAGGTAGACGAGGAGCGCAGGGAGTTTCTGGCCGAGAAGCCCGGGACGCCAGAGGCGCTTATGGAGTTTGGTGACCTTTTGTTTGCGCTGGTAAACGTGGCGCGTAAAGAAGGCATTGACGCAGAAGAAGCACTGCGTCGGGCTAATCGCAAGTTTCGCGCACGTTGGGCACAGATGGAGATGCAGGCCCACAGCTCTTCTCGCGAGATGGAGAGCTACTCCGCAGATGAGCTTGAGGCTTTGTGGGATGCGGCTAAGGCTGCTGAGGCGGCGAGCACTGCTGGAGCTATGGATGCTGGGCTTGCGGATGCGGACGCTGGAGCTACGGATGCAAACGCTGGGTCCACGGATTAGTTGGTATATCTTATAGAAACACTCTTCAGGCTTGCGAATATTGCGATTGTTGCGTTGACACCGCTGCCTGAGGTGAGTGGGTTTGATATAACTAAAGGCACACCACACAACATGCCTTTGCGCGAGGTAGGTTGCACGCCACAAACACAGCAGAAATGAACTAAACCATGGCATCAGCTGACGATACAATTTCTTTCAAAGCTCAAAAGGGTGGGAAGACTACGCGGGCTGCTCGGTCAAGCAAAACGGGCAGTACGGCTCAGCGCTCTGGAGCCGGAAGGACTTCTCAGCCCACAAAGACAGCAAAATCATTACAAAATAAGACGGTCCAAAATAAGGCGCCTCAGGATAGGATGACTCAAGAGAGGGCAAAAGTCTCCTCTGATGGCGGACGTATTCATGCGGAAAAACGAGCTGTTCGCAGGCAAGAAAAGCCTTCCACTAAGCTGCAACAGCTTGCTGTATGGCGGTCTAAACTGGGAAACCACCGTGGTGTGCTTGTGGTCCTAGGCGCCATATTGCTGGTGATTATTTCTTTGTATGCTCCGGTGCGTGCCTGGTATTCTGCTCATCGGGATGCGGAGCTGTACACCAAGCAGCTACAAAAGCTCCAAGAGGACAACGCTGCGCTGCAAGACAACGTTACGCGTCTCCAGTCTAAAGAAGGCATCGAGGATGAGGCTCGTAAGCGCGGGTATGTAGAGCAGGGGGAAACGTCGGTAACCATCAACGGCATGACGGACGACAGCGCCGAGGCCAAGGCTGATGCATCTAAGAACTCTTTGGATGGTGTTTCTACGGATGATCCGTGGTATATCAAGGTGTTCGATACCGTTTTCTTTTATCAGCCACCCAAGGTAAGCGAGCGATAAGCCAGAGTCAAATCTAGAGCCGGTAACGATAATCCAAGGCATGCTAACGACACATGTTCTCATAAGCGAGCAACAAGCTTTTAGGAGCGGCCAATATGTCTAGGGTAGAAAAATATTCTAAAATCGCATGTATAGATATTGGGACAGTTACCTCACGTTTAGCTAAAGCAGAGTTTAATTCTTTTGATAAAACACTGCACGCAATTCAAAAAGAGTCTCGCATATGTGACTTAGGAGAAGGCCTGGCAGAGTCAGGATTTTTGTCTGATGCAGCTATCAATAGGGTACTGACTGCAAGTGCTAGCTTTATAGATGAGGCGCGTGCGTGGGGTGCACGCACCGTTGTGTGCACGCTTACCAGCGCTGCACGGGAAGCAACAAACAGTGCGCTCTTGCTCAAGGGCCTTCAGGAGCAAGGTCTAGTGCCGCATATTATTCCGGGTTCAATAGAAGCGCGTCTTACGTTTATGGGCGTAGCATCAGACTTTATCGGTAGACGTCTTGTAGTGTGTGACAGTGGCGGTGGATCAACAGAGCTGGCAGTTGGTAGCCTACAGGCATCAGGCAAGTTGGAATTAGAGGATGTTATTTCCCTTCCCATTGGCGCACGCCGCATTACGGATATGTTTTTGCTTGCATCCAACCCGCCAACGGCAGTAGCGCGCAAGCAGGCATTTGACTACTGCAGCCAGCTATTTACCAAGCATATGCCTGCTGCACTGCGCAACGCTGCGCTGCACAGCGCCGGTCAGTACAACACAGCTCTGCCAATTGTTGCGGTGGGAGGAACAGCTACGTCACTTGTGGCAATGGACAAAAAGCTACAACCCTACGATGCTTCTGTTGTGCACCTCTCTCGCATTACTACGCAAAACGTAGCTGAGCTCACCGAACTTCTCGGCAGTATGACCACAGAGCAGCGAGCACAGGTGGTAGGGCTACAGCCCGCTCGTGCGGGTGTTATTTTAGGTGGTGCCATTGCGGTGCAGGCCTTGCTTTGCGCGGCAGATGCTTCCTGTATGCAGGTGAGCGAACATGATTTGCTGTATGGTTTAGCGCAGGCGGCGTATGCCGCTCAATGCGGTGTGCAGAGTTTTGAAGATTGGGAAATCCAAGTCTCGCATCTGTGCTAAATCTGAGGTAGGATAGTGCAGTACCTGTGTGGGGGCGTGGTGGAATTGGCAGACGCAGGGGATTTAAAATCCCTGGCCGAAAGGCTTGCGGGTTCGAGTCCCGCCGCCCCTACCAGCTTTTCTCTGGGCATCCATCACACGTGTACGAGAACTTACTCGGTTTATCAGGGATAACAGGTTTGATGCGCTATGCCAAGCTCTTCGTATGGTTCAAAAAATAATAAGACCGCCTCTAAGCCTGCTTTGCATTTGCAACTAGCCAGTGCTCTTCGCGAGAAAATCTATAAGCGTGAGTGGGTCCCGGGGCAGCGCATTCCTTCAGAGAATACCCTGGTAAAACGCTATGGTATCTCACGCGGCACCGTGCGCAAAGCATTGAGCGCCTTGATAGAAGAGGGTTTGCTCAAGTCTATTCACGGAAGTGGCACCTTTGTAGAGGACCATGCTATCTCTCATCCCGCGGGTGAGAGGCCAATTTCATTTGCACAGTCGCTCAGCCAACAGGGCAAGCAGTTTGTTACCGTTGTCCAGGACAAACAGTTGCTCAATGCCACACTTCAAGTAGCTACTCAGTTACATATTCCAGTTGACAGTCCCGTTATGTTTATACGTCGCATACGCTTGGTGGCAGATGAACCCATCATGTGCCAAGAAGGATTTTATCCACTGAAAGAATGCCCCGGTCTTGATACGGTTGATTTTACGAGTGAATCAGCCTTTGATGCGGTGCAGGAGTGTTCTGGCAGAAACGTTAAGACGTCTCACATGCGCTATGTGGCTCGTGTGGCCGGGGATGAGCACGGTAGCTATCTGGGGGTAGATGCAACAGCGCCCGTTTTACTCTTGGAACAAACCATTTTGCTTGATGATGATACACCCGTGGAGTGGAGCTATACCTGGTTTAAGGCTGGGCAGGAGATAGTGGGAATAGCCACTCAGGAGCGTTAATCAACCTAATAACCAATACAATGACAAATTCTTCTTGCACTATTCACGTTTTGTGCATAAACTTGTTCATGAAAGTATATACAAGTTAGTGACCTGTAACCGTGACCGTGTACCCATACGCTTTTGCAAGGGAGTGCCAAATGGAAAAAGCAGTTCTGCAACGTCCGTTCTTTGTAGTAAATCCTAAGTCCTACTTGTACGGAGAAGAGATCCGCAAGCTTGCAAAAAAGACTGACGAGTTGTGTGAGCGTTATGGCTTTCAGTCTTTGTTTACGGCTCAGCTTATTGACCTGCCTTGGATTATTGAGCAGTGTCCTCACCTGATCCCTTGCGCACAGACCATGGAGTCTTTAAAGCCTGGTCGTGGTATGGGTCACGTTTTGCCAGAAGCCTTGGCTGCCGCAGGAGTTAAGGCATGCTTCCTTAACCATGCAGAAAATCCCCTGACCCTTCATGAGCTGGCAGCAACTATTGCCCGTGCCAATGAAGTAGGTATTCTCACCTGTGTCTGCGCAGACTCTGTAGAGGAGGCACGTGCTATTGCACAGCTCCATCCCGACATTATGACTTGCGAGCTTACCAGTCTTATTGGCACGGGTCAGATTGCGGATGAGGACTATATGCGCAGCTCTACCCAGGCGGTAAAGGAAATTTCCCCTCATACGATGGTGCTGCAGGCCGCAGGTATTTCTACGGGTCAAGATGTATACGACGCCATCATGTATGGTGGCGACGCTACGGGCGGCACTTCTGGCATTGTTGCAGCAGAGGACCCCTTTGCAACACTGGAAGAAATGTTTGCAGCTTTGGATCGTGCGCGCACTGATCTTGCAAAGGAGAACAACTAATGAGTGTCTATAAGGGTCTGGTAACGGTAGAGACTGAGTCCGGCAAGCCTACCTACGTTGACATAACTAAGCAGGTAGATGCCCTGGTTCAAGAGTCTGACATCAAAGAGGGAACCGTTACGGTCATTTCTTGCCACACAACCTGTGCGCTTTTCTCGGATGAGTTTGATCATGATCGCACGGGTGCAGGCGACCTGTTTTTGCAGGCTGATCTTAACGACGGTCTGCAGAAGATCTTTCCTGAGCAAAAGGATTGGTCTACCTATCGCTATCCTGGCGAGAAACACTTTGAGGAAGTGGAAAGCTGGCCTTCTGCAGCAAGCTATCTTCCTGATGGAGATCGTACCATGCTTTGGAACGGGGACGCGCATCTGCGTGCTACGCTATTAGGTGGTTCATGCGTATTTGAAGTGGAGAATGGTGCACTGCAGATGAACGGCCTTGCTTCCATCTTCTTTGTAGATTACGACCGCACGCGTGAGCGCACCCGCAAGATTCGCGTTATTGTAATGGGCGAATAGGCAAAGTCATCTATTAGAAAGGTTTGAACAATGGCAGGAAAAATGAAGCATATTTTGCTTTCTTGTGGTTCCGGAATTGTTACTTCTACGATTGCGCGCAAGAAGGTAGAAGCCCTTCTCGATGAGCATGGCTATAAAGGTCAATATGAGATTACTCAGGTGCCGCTTGCCTCTGCTCCAGAAAAATCTAGGAATTATGACTTTATCGTTGCGACATCTATCGCTCCTACCGAACTGCATTGCCCTTACGTTAACGGCGTTCCTTATTTAATGGGTCGCGGTACAGAGGCTACAGATCAACAAATTCTTAAGCTAATGGAAGAATAAGATAATCCCATTGATCTAGGAAGGAAAAGACATGGAAGTTGTAATTGGGTTCTTCCAATTTATTTCAAAACTTGGCGTCTCTGTAATGATGCCAATTGTACTCACGATACTTGGTTGTATCTTGGGTGCAGGATTTGGTAAATCTTTGCGTGCTGGTCTTACTGTTGGCGTAGGTTTCATTGGTTTAAACCTTGTCATTAACAGCTTGTTGGGAACTACACTTTCTCCTGCAGTACAGGCAATGGTAAGTCGTTTTGGTCTTTCTTTGACTGTGGTCGATGTAGGTTGGCCTGCGGCAGCAGCAATTGCAATGGGTTCCACCGTTGGTATTATCATTATTCCTTTGGGTCTTGTGATTAACATTGTTATGCTGCTTACCAATACCACTCAAACGGTTGATGTTGATATTTGGGACTATTGGCACTTTGCTTTTACCGGAGCACTGCTTGCTATTGTTACCAATAACATTGCCTTTGGTATTATCGCTGCAATCCTAAACATGATCATTATTATGGTGCTCGGCGACTACACGGCTCCTTTGGTAGAGGAATCGTTAGGCATGCCTGGTGTCTCTTTGCCCCATGGTTTTACTACTGCTTATGCTCCCATTGCTATGGCTTTTAACTGGGTATTCGATAAGATCCCTGGCGTGAAGGATATTAATATCAATACCGATACACTTCAAAAGAAGTTTGGTGTCTTTGGCGAGCCTATTCTTCTTGGTACGGTAATTGGTATCGTTATTGGTTGCCTTGCTTACTGGAATCCTGCAAATGTTCAAGAGTCTATTATTGCGGTTCTTTCCCTTGGTGTGTCTCTTGGTGCAGTATTGGTTCTTATTCCAAAGATGGCAGCTCTTCTCATGGAAGGCTTACTGCCTATTTCTGATGCAGCCTCTAGCTTTGTAGAGTCTCGTTTCCAAAATCGTGGCAAGATCTATATTGGCCTTGACTCTGCTGTTGGTGTTGGACATCCCGTTACATTGGCAATTTCATTCGTATTAGTACCTCTTTGCATCTTCTTGGCAGTAGTTTTGCCTGGTAACAAAGTACTTCCTTTTGCTGACTTGGCAGTAATTCCTTGGATGTTCGTACTTATTACTCCAGTTGTACGCAATAATGGTTTCCGTGGCATTCTTATTGGTGTTATCGTTCTGATCATTGGCCTGTATATTGCTACCGATCTTTCCCCACTTATCACTCAAGCTGCTGCAAATGTACAGTTTGATATGGGTGGAGCTGCAGCAATTTCTTCCATTTGTGATGGCGCTAATCCACTTACTTGGCTTATTGTTCGCATTGGCTCTTTTGCAAACGGTATTGGTCTTGTTGTTGTTGCAGCAGGCGCGCTTGCTCTTGCCGTTTGGAATCGTGCAAGGATTATCAAAGAAGCTGCTGAGCTTCATGCATCCACTGAGCAGGAATAGCTCTGAAATATTGGAGCTATTCGTAACAGTGTTGTAAAAATCGGAGCTCATCATTCATTGAGGGGCTCCGATTTTATTAGGAGGAACATTGGAAAAGAAGTATACATATGAGGCACCGTTCTACTTTATTGAAGTCGTGCTAGTAGGAGTAGTGTGCATCGCAGTAATGATTATCTGCCTTGCTTTAGCACTCTTTTATCCAATACTTCCTCCAGGACTATTGGTTTTTATTGCTATCATCGCTTTTTACCAAGTTTGGAATACCTTTATTTCACTTTCTAATCCTGAGATCGTTACTCTGAGCGATTCAGAAATATCTTTTGCTGGCTTCAATAGAGTACACAGCTATAAGATCGATGAGCTTTCTACCTTTTTAGTTCGTCCATTTCCGAGTTCTGGAAAAACGTATATTCGTGTGAACAATCACACTATTTTTAAAGGTAGATATTGGGTTCCGACAAAGGTATTTTCTGATGGCAAAGAGCTTTTTGCTCAGATAAATGAACTGGATTATAAGATAAATCCAGACTCATTAAAGTCCCGTGCTCGTCGCGTAAATTCGGAATATATCAAGAATAAAAAAAGGAAGTAGCAAAATGTTTGAAAAGGAAAAACAAGAAATCCTAGATGCTGCCCTTAAGCTAGATCGGTATGGTCTTGTCGCGCTTTCTGGCGGTAATGTAAGTGCCCGCATGTCCAATGGCCTTGTTTTAGTTACCCCCTCTGGCATGATTTATGACGATATGACCTTTGAAGATGTTCTTGTTGTAGACATAGACGGCAATATTGTTGAGGGCACCCGTAAAGCTTCTGTCGATACGGAAGCACTTCTTTACATTTATAAAAAGATGCCTCAGGTTAACGCAGTAATTCACACGCATCAGCCCTATGCAACGGGATTAGGCCTTGTTATGGATGAGATTCCCTGCAATCTGTCTACGATGGCAAATGCTGTAGAGGGAACTTGTCATGTAGCCCAGTATGGTGATCCAGGAAGTCTTTCCATGGGTGTTGAAGCAGTAAAGGCAATTGGAGATAGGCTTGCCGTTGTGCTCAAACACCATGGGGTTATTGCCGTCGGTAGAGATCTGCGTCAAGCACTCTTTTCATGCGTGTATCTAGAGGAGGCTGCAAAAACCGTTTCTGTTGCACTTTCAACTGGTCTCCCTATGGCTGAAATGACTCAAGAGCAAATTGATGAAGCGGTTGCTGTGTTCCATAGGTACGGACAGCACACCTTAAACGAGCAGGATGCCCATAAGAAATAGTCCCCAACCTTTTGCATAAAGGAGAAATAATGCTGGTAAATCTTCGTGACATTTGTGCCATTGCCGAACAAAACAACATGGCAATCGCCTCTTTTAACACGCCAAGCCTTGAGGCAGTTCGCGCTGCCATTGATGCTGCCGAGAAAACCGGGTATCCCGTTATTCTGTCCCATGCACAAGGCCATGAACCTTTTGCTCCTCTTGATGCTATCGGGCCTGCTATGGTTGCGCTTGCAGAGCGTTCCAGTGCCCTTATCTGCGTACATTTGGATCATTGCGAGCAGCTTTCGTATATGCGCCGTGCTTTGGAAATGGGCTTTACGGGCGCTATGTTTGATGGTTCATATACTCCATATGAAGAAAATGTTGCCAACTCGCAGCGCGCAGCGGAAATGTGCGCTTCCTTTGATGCGGGTTTGGAATGTGAGCTAGGATCCATGGGTTCTCGTGAGGCTGGCTCTCGTGATGAGGGAGGTACTGCAGAGGAATCCGGTGCGGTATATACCAACCCAGCACAAGCAGAAGCGTTTATCAACAGCACAGGTTTGGATATTTTGGCATGCTCGTTTGGTACCGTTCACGGAATTTATAAGGGTGAGCCTCATCTTAATTTTGATGTACTTACAGATATTCGTAAGCGCGTGCGTACACCCTTGGTTATGCATGGTGGCTCAGGGGTGTCCAATGAGGATTACCATAAGGCTATTGATGCAGGTATTCGTAAGATCAACTACTACACCTATGGCGTAAAATTTGCAGCTGAAGCTGTTCGTTCACTGGTTGCAGAGCGTACGTCTCACAATAGTGACGCCATTGTCTATTGGCATGATATGACCACGGTAGCCTATGAGCGCCTTGTGGATGACTTTACCGATGTAGTAAACGTTTTTGCTAATGGTGCACAACCCCTTGCCTAAGGAGGCATGTATGAGTTCTATTGACACATCACTTTATACCCCTGAACTGGTCTTTTTTGATTTTGAGGCTACTGATTACGTAGATTTCTTCCAAAAGTTTTCTCAGATTATGATGGAGAAGGGCTATGTAAAGGACAGCTGGTGTGCTGCCATTACAGAGCGCGAGCGCACCTATGCTACGGGCCTGCTATTTGAAAACCTCCCCGTAGCAATTCCCCATGTAGATCCTCAGCACATCATTAAGCCTTACATTGCAATCATCAAGCCCAAGACCTCTATTAGTTTTGAGCCAATGGCCGGCATGGTAGATCATCCCATTGATACAAAGCTCATTGTTAATTTGGGACTTCTCAAACACGCAGAAGGCCAGGTAGAAGTGCTGCAGGCCATGATGGGCATGTTTATGGATGATAACGCGGTGGCGGACATTCTGTCTCAAACGACTGCTGAAGGAATGGTTGATTGCTTTAAACGACACGCCAATTAGTGATACGCTGTTATATTCATACACTAAACAAAGCGTTGAAAAGGAGCACTCATGGAACTTACTTCCTACATCGATCACACCAATCTTAAGCAAAATGCTACCGAGGCAGACCTTGCCAAGTTGTGTGATGAGGCAATGAAGTATCACTTTGCTACGGTTTCCATCAACACCTGTTGGACCGCTTTTGCGGCTAAGCGCCTTGAGGGCTCCGGTGTAGGCGTTACCAGCTGTATTGGTTTTCCGCTCGGTGCTGCCAATACTGCCGGCAAAGTTGCCGAGGTTAAGCAGGCAGTAGCAGATGGTACCGCCGAGATTGATATGGTTATTAACGTAGGTAAGCTCATTGACGGTGATGATGAGTATGTTATCAACGACATTAAGTCTGTTGTAGAGGCTGCTGATGGTCACCCCGTAAAGGTCATCCTTGAGTGCTGCCTGCTTACAGATGAGCAGAAGGTTCGTGCTTGTGAGGACTGCGTTGCTGCAGGTGCTGCCTTTGTAAAGACCTCTACCGGCTTTAGCACGGGTGGTGCAACTCTGGCTGATGTTGCATTGATGCGTAAAACTGTTGGCGATAAGTGCAAGGTCAAGGCTGCTGGTGGTATCCACAACCGTGCAGAGGCAGAGGCTATGATTGAGGCTGGTGCTGATCGTTTGGGTGTAAGCGCCTCCATTGCCATTGTGGAGGGTTAGGCTGCACAAGAGCCGTATCACGCAAAAGCTGCACTACGCAAAGTCAGCCTACATCAAGGCCAAACAACACACCAAGCACTACAACAAGACCCGTGCAGTTTAGCTGCACGGGTCTTACTCTAGCTATATTTACAGTACCTAGAAAGGCACGGGGTTGACCTCCGTATGCCCACTGTATTACGCGTGCTGCCTACGCGTGTTGCTCGCTTAGCTGAGAAGCAACCTGAGCACCCAAGGCAACGTTATTAAATACCAACTGAATGTTGGCCTCCAGGCTGGCACCGCCCGTGAGCTTTTGGATCTTATCAAGCAAGAAAGGTGTAATCTTCTTGCCGGCAATGCCCTTCTCGTCCATCTCTACAAGAGCTGCTTCTATGGTTGCGTTAATGGAATCCGCATCCATGGAGTACTGCTCAGGGATGGGGTTGGTAACCAACATGCCGCCGCCCAGGCCCAGTTCAGACTTGGTGTGGAAAATGCGCGCCAACTCAGCAGGGGTGTCTACGCGGTAGTCTACGCTAAAGCCACTGCTGCGGGTATAGAAAGCGGGCAGTTCGTCAGTTTGGTATCCAAAGACTGTGACGCCCTTGGTCTCAAGGTACTCACGGGTAAGGCCAAGGTCCAAAATTGATTTAGCGCCTGCACAGATAACCATAACAGGAGTCTGTGCCAGCTCTTCAAGGTCAGCAGAGATGTCCATGGTGGTTTCTGCGCCGCGATGTACGCCGCCAATGCCACCGGTTGCAAACACAGAAATACCAGCCAGATTGGCAACAATCATGGTTGCAGCAACGGTAGTTGCGCCGTCTGCACCTCGCTCAACCAAAACAGGGATATCACGACGGCTTGCCTTGGTAACCTCAAGGCCTTTCTTACCCAAGTAATCTATCTCATCTGCAGAAAGGCCGGCACGCAGCTTGCCTTCGATAATGGCAATGGTTGCGGGCACTGCGCCATTATCGCGAATAATCTGTTCTACCTGCAGGGCGGTTTCTACATTTTTGGGATAGGGCATACCGTGAGAAATGATGGTGGACTCCAGAGCAACTACAGGCTTGTTATTGTCCAGGGCATCTTGTACTTCGGGGGATACGACCAAATGCTTCTTTAAAGATTCTGCGTTCATAACCAGTTCCTTTCCATGGGCCCCATGATGAGGCATCGTTTGCGAGGATATAAAACAAGAGGATGCAAACCGTTGGTGCTAGGCTGTGCGTTCAGCTGCTTGTGCCATGTGTTCCAGCACCGCACTTTCCGAGACAGCCTTGCTAATGGTCTGGGAGCTTTCAATACAAAGTGCAGCTGTAGCCAAGCCAGCTTGGGCACATTTCTTGAGGCTAAAGCCTTTAAGCCAGCCCCAGGTAATAGCTGCCATCATAGAATCACCGGCGCCGGTGGTGTTGACCACCTTTGCTTTAAGCGGAGCCAGCTTAAAGCGCTCGTTTTTATCGGCAACCAACAGGCCATCAGAGCCAAGCGAGACAAACAGGCGCTCGATACCAAGATCCAAGAGCACGTCAATGGCAGCGTTGAGACTCTTTTTGTCCGTAATGGGCACACCGCTTAGCAGCTCTGCTTCAAGGCGGTTGGGCTTGAGGGTATGAATGTGGTTGAGCACACCCACAAGTTTCTCAGCTTTGGTAGTAGAAACTGGGTCGCACAACAGGGGGACCTTTACGTGCTCGGCCAGGAATTTGATGGATTCCGTGGGCAGATTGGTGTCAATAACACAGGCAGCACCGTGGTTAATGAGATCTATCTTGCCAGCAAGGTAGTCGGGAGTGAGCTTCTCGTAAATGTACATATCAGAGATTGCTAACTCCATATCTCCGGCTTCATTTGCGATAAACAAGTAGGTAGAGGTGCTTCCGCCAGAAACAATCAGGGCGTCAGTGATGTCTATACCTGCAGTACGGCAACGCTCTTGTAGGAAGATGGCGTTGTCATCATCACCAAATGCGGTTAAGAGCTTTACTTGGGCGCCCAACAGTGCCAGGTTATGCGCAATGTTGCGCCCGGCTCCTCCTGGGGAGGTGGTAACTATGCCAGGATTGGAGTCCTGAGCACGCAGGGGAGCGCAGGGTCTGCCAGCAATATCTAAATTTGCTCCACCTACAACGGTTACGTAGGGATCTTTGCGAACAATATAGCTGCGTCCTAAAATAGCGCCCTTGGTAGTGAGGTTGGAAATGTGTACCGCCACGGAAGATCGTGAAATACCAGCCTTTTGCGCCAACTCAAGCTGAGAAATATAGGGATTTTCTTCAATCCAACCAAGAATTTGCTGTTCTCGCTCGGTGAGTGGCTCCATATCCGTTCCTCCTTACTAAACAAGAGATTAGATATATAAACAAGAGATTAGTTCTTGAGCTTCAGTATAGGATGGAATGTATATCTGTCAAGGGTCATTTTTGAGTATTTCGCAAACGGCTGTTTGGAGGGGTCTAAACAAACACCTGTTTATGTAAAAATAGTAGGTATTAACAGGGTTTCTCAACATTTGTTGAGAAAAGACACCCCTTTTGTACTTGCTTTCTAAATAAGTGTTGGGATTACCGCTCACGGAATAAACATCCGTCTACCGACAGAAGCTTAGCTACCGCTCACCGGATTGTTATGCTTAACAAATATTAAGGAGAGACGACGGCCATCGTAAGCACATCGCAAGCAAGACTATAGGTACGGCTACGTAACAGCATAAGTAAGACTGCATAAAAACTACGGTCATGGTTATTTGTAGGTGAGTAATATGGCAAAGCGTGTATTTATCACTGTTTTAGACAGCTTTGGAATTGGCGAGGAGCCTGATGCGGCCGAGTATGGCGATGAGGGCAGCAATACGCTGTGCGCCTGTGCTACAAGCTCCTATTTTTCCATGGACAATCTGCGCGATCTTGGTTTGTTCAATATTGATGGTGCCCTCGAGTCTGTCTATGACACCAACATTGCTCCTATTGAGGCTCCAGCTGGCGCCTACATGCGTCTGCGTGAGGCTTCAAAGGGCAAGGATACTACGGTAGGTCATTGGGAGATTGCTGGTGTAATTTCACCTGAGCGCTTCCCAACCTATCCCGATGGTTTCCCCGCAGAGATCATAGAAGAGTTTGAGCATCAGACCGGTCGTAAGGTTTTGTGCAACAAGCCGTACTCGGGCACGGATGTTATTCGTGACTTTGGTGATCAAATGAAAGAGACTGGCTCTCTTATCGTGTATACCTCTGCGGATAGTGTTTTTCAGATTGCAGCACATGAGGACGTTGTTCCCTGTGAGCAGCTGTATGAGTATTGCCGTATGGCACGCAAAATTTTGGCAGGAAAACATGGCGTAGCTCGCGTTATTGCTCGTCCCTTTATTGGAGAGAACGGCAAGTACACCCGCACCTCGCACCGCCACGATTTTTCTTTGGAGCCCACCGGCACTACCATGATGGACGCCATTGTGGATGCAAATAAAGAGGTTATTGCTGTTGGTAAGATCGCGGACATCTTTGCTCACCGTGGAGTAACTGAGACTATTCCTACCTCTGGCAACCCCGAGGGCATTGAGCGCACTATTGAGCTGTTGGATCGTGACTTTGAGGGCCTGTGCTTTATCAATTTGGTAGACACGGACATGATTTATGGCCACCGCAATGACGTAGACGGGTATGCCAAGGCGCTTGCCTATTTTGACAAACACGTTCCCACTATGCTTTCTAAGCTGCGTGAGGATGACCTGTTTATGGTTGTGGCAGACCACGGGTGTGACCCAGTAACGCCATCTACAGACCATTCTCGTGAGTATGTGCCTTGGATTATTGCTGGTAAGAAGGTTAAGCCCAATACAAACTTAGGTACGAGCACTACGTTTGCAGATGTTTCTGCCACCGTTTTGGAATACTTGGGTATTCCCGTACTCGAGCAGGGCACGTCTCATTTGAGCGAAATCTTGGAGGGATAAGTAATGGCTACCCCAACCCCGCATAATGCAGCACATGAAGGTCAAATTGCTAAAACAGTGCTTATGCCTGGCGATCCTTTGCGCGCCAAGTATGTGGCAGATCATTACCTAGAAAACGTTGAGTGCTTTAATACCGTTCGTAACATGTTTGGTTACACCGGTACCTATAACGGCAAGCCCATCTCTGTTATGGGCGGTGGTATGGGCATTCCTTCTATCGGGATTTACTCCTATGAGCTGTATAACTTCTATGATGTGGATGCCATTATCCGCATTGGTTCTGCCGGCGGCTTGGCACCCCAAGTACAGCTTCGTGACCTGGTAATTGGTATGGGTGCTTGCACGGATTCCAACTACGCAGCACAGTACCGTCTGCCTGGCACCTATGCCCCCATTGCAGATTACGGGCTGCTGCGTCGTGCGGTAGAGTCTGCCGAGAAACTCGGCGTACCTACCCATGTGGGTAACGTGCTTTCCGCAGACGTTTTTTACAATGATGACCCAACGGTCAATGAGCGTTGGGCAGGCATGGGTGTCTTGGCTGTAGAGATGGAATCGGCTGGTCTCTACATGAACGCAGCACGTGCCGGCAAGAAAGCACTGTGTGTTTGCACCATTTCTGACCTACCGCTTACCGGCGCTTCTCTGCCGGCGGACGAACGCCAGACGAGCTTTACGCAGATGATGGAAGTCGCACTGTCACTTGCGTAAAAATAGTGGTACGTATTGTTATGCGCACGGATTATCGTGGCAAGAGTTTGGGTTTAGAGAAGGGAAATAAGGTATGTTGAACAAAAATCTTTCGCGCAGGGATTTTTTGGGCGCTTCTGCAGCTTTTGCAGTAACGCTTGGTTTGGGCGCATGTAGCAAGGGTGGCTCTCAGGGTGCCTCTGAGACCAAGTCTTCCTACAAGATTTCTATGATCACCGATACGGGCGGCGTCAATGACCAATCCTTTAACCAGAGCTCTTGGGAAGGCCTCAAGCAGCTTGAGAAGGATAAGGGCTGGAAGGTTAATTACCTTGAGTCCAAGCAGGAGTCTGACTACGCCTCCAACCTGGATAAGGCTGTAGACGATGAGGCTAACCTCATTTGGGGCGTTGGCTTTGCTATGGCAGATGCTGTAGCCGATGTAGCTGCAAAGAACAAGGATGTTCAGTTTGCCATCATCGACAACGCTTACGAGAAGCCCGTTGATAACCTGACCGGTGTAACCTTCCGCGCACAGGAGCCCTCCTTCATGGTTGGCTACATTGCAGCTCGCACCACCAAGACCAACAAGGTTGGTTTTGTCGGTGGCATTAGCGGTGTCGTTATTGACCAGTTTGATTATGGTTACAAGGCTGGTATTGCTTACGCAAACAAGGAGAACAACACCAACGTTGAGGTACTTACCCAGTATGCAGATTCCTTCTCTGACTCTGCAAAGGGCAAGGCTATTGCTTCCAAGATGTTCTCCGATGGCTGCGACATCGTATTCCATGCAGCAGGTGGCGTAGGCGCTGGCGTTATTGAGGCAGCTAAGGAAGCCGGCAAGTTTGCTATTGGTGTAGACCGTGACCAGGCATACCTCGCACCTGACAACGTACTTACCTCCGCACTTAAGAAGGTAGATAAGGCCATCATCGAGGTATCCACAGAGATCCAGGGTGGCACAAAGGGCGGCCGCAATATTGAGCTGGGCGCTGCAGAAGGCTGCGTAGGCATTCCTGAGGATCATCCTCACATTGACGATGCAGTATACAAGGCAGCTGTTGAGTTTGAAGGTAAGTTCAAGGATGGCAGCGTAGTACCTCCTATGAATAAGGAGAAGTACGACGAGTATGTTGCAGCTCTGTAAGTTGTAGCGCTGCTGAGTAAAACACGCGTACTACTGTGATGGGTGAGGGCGGCCCGGATTTGTGGGTGCCCTCACTTTTTTAGAAGTACGCAAGAGGAGTGTGTTATGGAAGCGAGTCACGATTACGCCGTACAGATGCACGGCATAGTCAAAAGATTTGGAGCTTTTACTGCTCTAAGCGGCGTTGACCTCGATGTAAAAAAGCAGTCCATTCATGCAATCTTGGGCGAGAACGGCGCGGGTAAATCCACGCTTATGAACATTTTATACGGTCTATACCAGGCCGATGCGGGCACTATCTTTCTTAACGGGAAGGAAGCAGACATCACCAACCCTACCAAGGCAATTAAGCATGGTATTGGTATGATTCATCAGCACTTTATGTTGGTAGAGAATTTTACCGTTACCGAGAATATCGTGTTGGGTGATGAGGTATGTGGACCAGCTGGCGTGTTGGATATGAAGCGTGCCCGTGCTGAGGTTGCTTCCATTGTTGAGGAATATGGTTTTGAGGTAGACCCAGATGCGCGCATTGAGGACATTACCGTTGGTATGCAACAGCGTGTAGAGATCCTCAAGGCACTGTATCGTGGTGCTGACACCCTTATTCTTGATGAGCCCACCGCAGTGCTTACCCCTCAGGAGATTGAGCAACTCATTAAGATTATGCGTGATTTGGTAAGCAAGGGTAAAACCATCATTATCATTACGCACAAGCTTAAAGAGATTATGTCCTCGGCAGATGAATGTACCATCATTCGTCGCGGTGTTTATATGGGTACCGTTGATGTATCTCAGGTCACCGAGGACGAGCTTGCCTCTAAGATGGTTGGTCGCCATGTTAATCTTACGGTCGATAAAACCCCGGCTACGCCTGGCGACGTGGTCCTATCAATTCGTGACTTGCATGTAAACAACGAGCGCGGCATTGAAGCTGTTAAAGGCCTTAATCTGGAAGTGCGTGCGGGTGAGATTGTTGGCATTGCAGGCATTGATGGTAATGGCCAAAAAGAACTCGTAGATGCCATTGATTGTTTGATCAAGGCACAAAGTGGCACCGTTACCGTATGTGGTAAGGATATTACTAACACTACACCCCGTACGGTTATTGATACCAGCGTATCCACCGTGCCTTCTGATCGTCACCGCTGGGGTCTTGTTTTGCCCTTCTCGGTATCAGAAAACATGGTACTAGAGCGTCACGGCGAGGATAGCTTTGGTTCGGGCGTGATGCTTGACTACGCCAAGATTGACGAGTTTACGCACAAGCTTATTGATGAATACGATATTCGTCCTGCGAACTGCGAGCATTCGAGTGCAGGCGGCTTGTCTGGCGGCAACCAACAGAAGGTTATTATCGCTCGTCAAGTTTCCAGCAATCCTAAATTGTTGATTGCGGTTCAGCCAACCCGTGGTCTTGATGTTGGTGCTATTGAGTTTGTCCATAAGGCACTCATTCGCGAGCGTGACAGGGGTTGTGCAATTTTGCTCATCTCTCTTGAGCTTGATGAGGTTATGGACGTTGCCGATACCATTGCAGTTATCTATGATGGCGCTATTGTTGATACATTTGCACAGGGAACCATCACCGAGTCAGAAATTGGCCTTTTGATGGCAGGAGGTGCAAAATAATGGATACCCTCGTTAAGATTTTAAAGAAACCCATTACGGCAACAGTCTTAGCAATCCTCTTTGGATTTATTATTGCTGCGGTTGTGTTGGCAATTGCTGGGTATGACCCCATTGCTTCGTTTGGTGCGTTGTTTAATGGCGCTTTGGGCAAGCCCAAATATATTTCCAACGTCATTATTAAGGCAACCCCCATTATTCTGACCGGTGTGGCAGTAGCATTTGCATTTAAGACAGGTATGTTTAACATTGGCGCTGAGGGTCAGTACATCGTTGGTACTATTTTTGCCACCATTGTAGGCATTTCCCTTAATCTGCCAGCTGTTTTGCAGATTCCTCTGGTTATTTTGGCCGGTACTTTAGGCGGCGCTTTGGTTGGCGGGCTTATCGGATTTCTTAAAGCTAAATTTGGTATTCATGAAGTCATTACCAGCATCATGCTTAACTGGATTAGCTTGTATGCCTGCAATTTTGTGGTTAACACACAGACGTTCCACCAGCCGGACTCCACCAGCACGTTTCCTGTTAATCCTTCCAGCTTTACTATGATTCTTCCTAATTGGAAGCTTTCCGAGGCTGGTCAGGATGCACTGAGCGGCATTCCCTGGCTGTACGATATGCTGGTAAAGACCGATGTAAACCTTGGTATCATCATTGCAATCTTGGCCGCGATAGGCATTTCTTGGCTGCTCAAGCATACTAAAGTTGGATATGAGATGCGTGCGGTAGGCTTTAATCGCGATGCGGCGCTCTTCTCGGGCATTGGTGTAAACAAAAACATTGTTTTGTGCATGCTTATCTCTGGCGGTCTGTGCGGTTTGGCAGGTGCTCTTACCATTACCGGCATAGCTCCGCATAGCATTTCAATTTTGGCTGCTTTTGAGAATGCCGGCTTTAACGGACTTTCGGTGGCATTTATTGCTGGATCTTCTCCCCTTGGATGTATTCCTGCAGGGTTCTTGTTTAGTGGTCTTATTTACGGCGGACAGAGCGTCCAACAGATTATTGGTGCGCCTTCGGACATCATTAACATCATGATTGGCACCATCGTGTTTTTGATGGCTTTGTCGCAGGTACTGCCTATGATCATTAGCCGTATTGAGAAGAAGGGAGCAAGCAATGCTCACTAGTCTTCTACTGCTTATTGGCATCACGCTCATGTATTCTACGCCGCTGGTATTTGGTGCGTTGGGCGGCGTTATTTCCGAGCGCTCTGGCGTTGTAAACATTGGTATTGAAGGCATGATGATGGTGGGTGCCTTTACCGCAAGTGCCGTTAGTTACTTTACCGGCAACCCCTGGTTGGGCTTTATAGCTGCTGGTGTTGCGGGAGCAGGCATTGCTTTGCTGCATGCGGTTGCTTCCATTACCTTCCGTGCAGATCAGACCATTTCTGGTGTTGCTATTAACTTGTTGGCTCCCGGCATCGCTCTGTTTTTCTGCCGTCTGCTCTTTGATAACGCGGCAATGACGCCCCCTGTAGCCACGCTTCCCAAGCTGTTTGGTGATAGTGCCTTTGCGGGAACGCCCTTTGCTTCCTTTAATGTTGACGTTACGGTTGTGATGGGTCTTATCGCTGCGTTTGTTATGTGGTTTGTCTTCTATAAAACTAAGTGGGGCCTGCATATTCGTGCGGTTGGCGAGCACCCCGCAGCTGCCGATACCCTTGGCATCAATGTGGAGCTTACGCGCTATGTATGCGTTTTGCTCTCTGGTATGCTCGCTGGCTTTGGTGGCGCTTCGGTAACCTTAGCAATCGTTTCTCAGTTTACGCAGATCTCCATTAGCGGTCAGGGCTTTATTGCACTTGCTGCCGTTATCTTTGGTAAATGGAAGCCTCATGGTGCCTATGCAGCCTGTTTGCTTTTTGGTATGGCACAGGCGCTCACTATCATGCTGGGCGGCGGCGTTATTGCTGTTCCAACTCAGATCATGGCAATGCTTCCCTATGTGCTTACCATCATCATTCTTATCCTGTTTGTGGGTCGCTCTGCTGCTCCCAAGGCAGACGGTGTTCCTTACATCAAGGGCTCTCGTTAGAAGGAAGAGCGTACGCTCGTAAGGCAAGTGCGCTCGGCTTTGTTGCTGGGCGCACTTCTTGTTTATGGGCAGCTTATAGGCACGTTTATAAGAAGAAGGAGGAGGTATGGTTGACGATAAAACCCTGGTAGCAGAGGCAATTACTGCGCGTGAGCAGGCCTATGTGCCGTATTCTCAATTCTCTGTTGGTGCGGCATTGCTGGATGTTCACGGCAAGGTTTGGCATGGCTGCAATATTGAAAACGCATCCTATACGCCTACGAATTGTGCGGAACGCACGGCTTTTTTTAAGGCGGTTAGTGAGGGAGTTTTTGATTTTATTGCCATTGCCGTCGTGGGTGGCGCAGCAGGAAGTCCCATTTCTGATTGGTGTGCACCCTGTGGCGTTTGTCGCCAGGTTATGCGCGAGTTTTGTGATCCGCAGAGCTTCCGTGTGATTTTGGCACGTACGCCAGATGAGTACAAGGTCTACAGCCTCGCCGAACTGCTCCCCCAAGGCTTTGGTCCCGACAATCTAGAGCGCGCTGCGTGTAATCATGAGCATTACTAGGAGACTGATAGTATGAGGATGTACGATCTTATCGAGAAAAAACGTGATGGCAAAGAGCTGACCGACGAGGAAATTGCCTTCTTTGTCCAGGGATATGCTACGGGTGAGATTCCTGATTATCAGGCATCTGCTCTGTGCATGGCCATCTATTTCCAGGGCATGAATGCGCGGGAAACGGCCACGCTTACTATGGAAATGGTGCACTCCGGTGATGTGGTAGACCTGTCTGGGATTAGTGGCATCAAGGTGGATAAGCACTCTACCGGTGGCGTGGGCGATAAAACCTCGCTAGTTGTGGCACCTCTTGTGGCGTCGCTGGGCGTGCGCATGGCTAAGATGAGTGGCCGCGGCCTGGGACACACGGGCGGCACCTTGGATAAGCTGGAATCCATTCCTGGCTTGTCCGTTGCAATCGACTCCGAGCGCTTTGTGCAGATTGTAAATGAGGTTGGTGTGGCGATCATCAGCCAAACCGGCAATCTGGTTCCTGCGGACAAGCGCCTGTATGGCTTGCGCGATGTTACCGCTACGGTAGATAGCTTGCCACTTATTGCTTCGAGCATTATGAGTAAGAAGATCGCTGCCGGTGCCGACAAGATCTTGTTGGATGTTAAATGTGGCAGTGGTGCCTTTATGAAGACCGTAGACGATGCCATTGCTCTGGCAAAGGAAATGGTTTCTATTGGTGAAGAGGTAGGCCGTACGACGGTTGCCCTTATTACGGACATGGGTCGTCCTTTGGGTATGTGCATTGGCAATACGCTTGAGGTGGCAGAGGCCGCAACTACGCTCCAGGGCAAAGGGCCAAAGGATTTGACCGACATTTGTGTTGAGCTGGCGGCCAATCTTTTGTACCTTGCTGGCAAGGGCTCTATGGATAGTTGCCGCAATATGGCACGTGGCCAAATTGCCAACGGTGAGGGTTTTGCCAAGCTTAAAGAAATGGTGACAGCTCAGGGCGGCAACGCGGATCTGCTGGATAATCCCTTTGAGCTTTTGGTTGAGCCTCGTCAGTCGCGTGAGCTGCATTCCACTGCCGCAGGCAGTATTGTTGCCATGGATACCGAGCGCTGCGGCATTGCTTCCGTTGCCTTAGGAGCGGGCCGAGAAAAGAAGGAAGACTCCATAGATTACTCTGCCGGTATTGTGCTTGCTAAAAAGACTGGCGATGCCGTCCAGCCTGGTGATCTGTTGGCAACGCTATACGCTGCCAATGAGGATCTCTTGGATGCTGCCGAGAATATCTTTATGGATGCACTGGATATTCGTCAACAAAAAGCAGTGGAGGCACCTTTGTTCCATGCACGTGTTTCTCGCGAGGGTGTGGAGCGTTTTGACGTTTAACCTTGGCGTTTAATGTATCGGCACCAGTGCTGTAGGCATGGCTGGAGCTGCTTGGTCTATACTGGCAGTCATTCACATGGGTGGATGACTGCCTTTTATGTGGCATGCGAACCTGTGTTGTGGGTGCACGCCACAGTAAGACGTTGCGAGGGAGGACCATCATGCTTGCCGATTACCATGCTCATTCCGAATTTTCTGATGATTCTTGGTACCCTATGACGGACGTTTGTCGTGATGCTATTCGCCACAATATAGATGAGCTTTGCTTTACGGATCATGTGGACTATGGCATTAAATTGGATGTGGAGCAGTATCAAGCGGATCATTCTGCAGCACGTATGCATAAAAATCCAGACGGCGTGCTTGAGCCGTTGCTTAATGTGGATTATGAACGCTACTTTCCAGCAATAGAGGCAGTTCGTGAGCAGTTTGCACAGCTTGGGAGTGGGCGTCATCTGGGAGGCTTGACGATAAAAACAGGCTTAGAGTTGGGCGTCCAAACACAGTATATTGCTGAGTATCAAACACTTATGCGGCGCTATGCCAGCCGTATGGACTTTGCGCTGCTCTCTGTTCATCAGGTGGATAACCTGGAATTTTGGACCGGTGAGTTCATGGAGGGACGCAGCCAAGCAGAATACAATCAGACATATTATCATGAGCTTCTGAGCGTAGTTGAGAAGTTCAAAGACTATTCCGTGCTCGCACATCTCGATTTAATCAAGCGCTATGAACTTGAGTTGGTGGGCGCAGAGAATTTGTATCCCTTCGAGAATATCCGCGATATGGTAGCCGCAATTTTGGAGCAGGCGATTGCAGATGGAAAGGGCATTGAGCTTAATACCTCAAGCTTTCGCTATGGACTGCCTGATCTTACGCCCTGTACAGAAATTTTGGAACTGTATAGGGATTTGGGTGGACGCATCATTACCATTGGTTCGGATTCTCATAGAGAAAGCAATTTGGGTGCTTATATTGGCTTGGCTAAGAAGCGTCTTTTGTCCTTGGGGTATCAGCAGTATTGCACCTTCGATGCATGGGAGCCCGTGTTCCATTCACTTGAAGAATAAACAATGTACTTATATCTGCTCAACAAAGTAGCAACAAAAAACGGCTTGGAGAAACTCCAAGCCGTTACTCATGCTATGGTGCCCCCAACGAGACTCGAACTCGTGTTGCCGCCTTGAAAGGGCGATGTCCTAACCACTAGACGATGGGGACGAATGCGTAAGAAGTATAACAAATAAATGCCAAAAGTCCTACAAGAAAGCAAACTTTACCACTCAAAGCCATTATCGTGTGCAAAATTCTTTGCTTGGTTCACAAAGTCATCGTGCTCTTGTGCCCAGGTAATCAGATCCGGCGTGTCCATCAAAATGGGTTCAGCCTCTGAGCAGGCCATAGCAACTTCTTCAAAACTACCGCGGTCAAAGCTGGGCCTAATTGGCAAATACAGTTCTACATATATGGGCTTTATCAGCAAAAAGGAGCCAGCTTCGTAGGCGCGCATAAAACCCTGGAGGGCACGGCGGGCCGCACTCATGCGATCCAACTTGTAAAGCAAGATAATACGAGCAAGGGCAAACCAAGCATTGCTACGATGATGATAGCTTGCTTCCAGCGCTTCGAGTTGCTCCTCCAGCTCAAGACGAGCATATGCGAGTGCCAGCGTATATCGAGCACCAACATGATCTGCCTGGTCGCTGCGAATAAGGGTTTCACAGGTGCGTATAGCTTGAGAATAGCGCGCGGTTTCTAACATGGCGCGCGATGCTGCTGCACGAGCGCGCAGAGAAGGGCGCGCATAAATATTTTCCCACGCGTCAGAAATATACCGACGAGAAATTGACTTCACGGCATGAGAGTCGAGGAGCTCAAAAGTACGCTCTGGAGGATAATCCTCAGAGAGGATTTGCAGCGTTTTTGCATCGGTGCAGTGGGGATCCGTGGCCAAAATAGTTGTACAGGACTGGTTAATAAACGTAAGCCACTGTGTACGCTTTTGGTAAAAATCCTCATCCTCCAACCCTTCAAAAGCAGCATGTTTAACAGCAATGGTGTCCATTAACTGTACAAACATATAAAAGGCTCTGTCTTCAGCTGTGGTAATAAACTTTTGGGGATCTTTGCTAATGGCATCGTCAAGCTCTACTCCAGCAGCAATGGATAGAGGACCAAGGTCCTGCGCCTTTCTCGTCCTAATGCGCTCGAGAAGTTCATCCCATAGGTTCATTTATGCCTCACTCTTCAACAAATCTTCTGCACGTCTTGCAAGCCAATTGCCCAACGGACCATGCGCTCCGTCGTCGCATCCTTCTTGCAGCAAGACGCTTGCTTCAGAAACGGCTAGGGTAAGCTCATCTTCGCTAAAGGGTCGTACAGAAATCCGACAAAACACACCATCGGGTAGTTCATCTTGACGCATGAGAACGGCGGCTGCCTGTGGATAGCTGCTCATAAGCTCATGCAAAAAGAGCTCCGCTGCTTGAATATCTCGGCGTTTATAGGCCAGAGCAATGCGGGCCAGAAGCATCCACGCATCTTCATGCGCAGGATCGCCTAAGCGCAGAGTGCACAGTGCAATGGACTCCAGCGCCTGCTCATCCTCGAGTTTGGCATATACTAACGCCGCGGTATACCGCGCCCCTGACCTATCTTGTGGGTCTATGTCCAGCAGCTCTTGCAAGAGATCCGCAGCAACACGATACCGTCCACAAATGAGGGCACGAACAGCCAGCGTTGCTGCCCAACGTATATAAGGACGCATGGCCAGCTCTCTTGCAAGCTCTTCATCGAGTATGGTGTGACCGCACACTGCGTCACGAGCAGCCTCACAGTCAGATCTTACTTGGTCAAGGCGGTCTTTGAGAAAGCGATAATAGGCCTCAAAGCTGGGGCAGCGCGATGCCGCCAACATGCGTTGGGCATCGTGGCAGTTTTTATCCAGCGTGGTTGCCTCATTGAGCAAGTCATGGGCGGTATTGATGATTTTCTCGGCAGTATTTTCATCCGAGAAGGGCAGGCGGTAGTCAATGAGGGATGCTGCTTCTGCAACCAAATGAAAGGCACGTTCAGAGTCCGTCTGGGGCAGGGAGTGGCGGTTCTGAGTATAGGCACGCTTGAAGTCGGCGATGGCCTTGGTGGCAGCATCGGTATCTGACCAGTTTAAGGTTTTGGCAAAGCAGAGGCTCATGCGTTGATAGTCTTCTGTCCAGGGATCATACGACATGGTGGCCTCCTTTGCTTTGATACACACGCTCTGTTTGACGGCTTCCATACTACCCAAAATAGCCGTGCGTCACAGGAGCTACAGCTGCTGTGTCTACAAGGGTATCGGTGGGCGCATAACGGCTCTGTAGGCACACTGCAACAGCAACATAAGGGTACTGTATAGAATGACTAGTAAATAGTAGTCATTTACAGGTTCTAAAGCAATAAATGTATAAAATATGCTTTGAAATGAATAAATTTACCGGAATATTTCGAGATTTTATGGAGGCGAGGGGCTATACTAGAAAGTAACGGATTCCCAAAAAGTTGGCTGCACAAAGCTTGTGGCCCAAAAGGAGGAGAAAATGGGACGTTTTACTAATCCGCGCGACTTGTACTTTGGAGAGGGTGCACGTCATGAGGTAAAGAACTTCAAGGGTTCTCGTGCAATGATCGTTTCTGGTGGCAGCTCTATGCGCCGCGGCGGTTTTTTGCAGGACATTGAGGCAGATCTTAAGTCTGCTGGGTTTGAAGTTGCTTTCTTTGAGGGCGTTGAGTCTGACCCATCTGTAGAGACCGTTATGAAGGGTGCTGCTGCTATGGTAGAGTTCCAGCCTGACTGGATCATTGCTGTTGGTGGTGGCTCTCCTATCGATGCTGCTAAGGCTATGTGGATCAAGTATGAGTATCCCGAGACTACCTTTGAGCAAATGTGCGTAGTATTTGGTCTGCCAGAGCTTCGCCAGAAGGCCCGCTTCTGTGCAATTTCTTCTACCTCTGGTACCGCCACCGAGGTAACCGCTTTCTCTATCATTACTGATTACGAAAAGGGCATTAAGTACCCCATTGCAGACTTTGAGATTACGCCTGATGTTGCCATCGTAGACCCTGAGCTTACCTATTCTATGCCTGCAAAGCTTTGCGCTCACACCGGTATGGATGCTCTGACACACTGCATTGAGGCCTATGTTTCTACCGTTGCTTCTATGTATACCGACGGCAATGCCCTTCATGGTATCCGCGAGATTACCGAGTGGTTGCCTAAGTCTTACAAGGGCGATAAGGAAGTTCGTCAGCACATGCACGATGCTCAGTGCATTGCTGGTATTGCCTTCTCTTCCGGACTGCTTGGCATCGTACACTCCATGGCACACAAGACTGGTGCTGCATTTAGTGGCGGCCACGTCATTCATGGTTGCGCAAACGCTATGTATCTTGGCAAGGTTATTCAGTTTAATGCCAAGGATGAGCGTGCAGCGCAGCGTTATGCCTTTGTAGCTAAGGAAATTCTGCATCTTGAGGGTGCTACCAATGAAGAGCTGGTAGCTGCTTTGGTACAGTATATCCGCGATCTTAACGACAAGCTGGATATTCCTCAAGGCATCAAGAACTACGGCGAGGGTGGCACCAAGTCCGAGACTTCTATCATTGATGAGGCAGAGTTCCTTGAGAAGCTCCCCACTATTGCCGCTAACGCAATTGATGATGCTTGCACCGGCTCCAATCCTCGTAAGCCCACGCAAGAAGAGATGGAACAGCTTCTTAAGTGCGCATACTATGACCTGCCTGTTGAGTTCTAAGGTGCACTTGTTTATTACCTGCTCGAGTGCAAGCGTATAAGCCTGCAGCGACAGTAAAAGCGTAAAGGGTATTCGGAAAAACCGTTTACCTTTTACGCTTTATTCTTGTGCATAAGCGGGTAGACTTACCAACTAAGCAGCCTTGTAATTACGAACAAAACTCGTGAGGTTATATGTCTAAACGTGACAGCGCTCTCTTGGAAATTCTCACTCGCCGTAAGCGTATAGAAGTATCTGAGCTTTCGGAGCTTCTTAACGTTTCTAATGTAACCATTCGCAAGGATTTAGATGCGCTTCAAGCACAAGGCTTAGTGGTGCGTGAACATGGGTTTGCGTTGCTTGCCAATCCCAATGATGTAAATGGGCGCCTTGCCTATCACTATACGGAAAAACTCCAAATTGCTAAGCGCGCAGCGCAGATGTTGTCGGATGGGTCAACCATCATGATTGAAAATGGCAGTTGCTGTGCTTTGCTGGCACGCGAGATTGCAGCAACCAAGCACAATATCACCATCGTCACCAACAGCACGTTTATTGCTACCTATGTGCGTGATTTTCCCTCTATCAACACCACGTTGCTTGGAGGCTTTGTTCAGCCAGATTCACAGGTCGTCGTAGGTCCTTTGGTGCGCCTGTGTGCTCGTGAGTTTTCTGTAGAGCATCTCTTTGCTGGAACCGATGGCTGGTCTCGCACTATGGGCTTTACCAACTCCGATCAAATGCGCGCAGAGTCGGTACGCATCATGGCGGAATCTGCCAATGAGGTCATTGTGCTCACGGAGTCCGAGAAATTCTCGTCCACAGGAGCCGTTCCTCTGCGCATCCAAGATAGACCTCTTACTGTTATTACGGACAATCAGATACAGCCCGAATATAGAGAACAAGCGCAGCAGTTGGGGCTTGACGTCATTTGTGTATAGCGTAATGTGAGGCCTTCTCGCTGACACACAAAGCGCATTTGCGCAGTTCGCATATGGTACTACATACAGCTTAAAGCAAATTATAAGAAACTATTTTTGCATCTGGGCAAGAATAGTTTCTTTTTTATTAGACATAAGCTTAGATATGACCCTGTTTACCTGCTGATAAATCACTGATATACCACTGAAGCCTAAAATGCTTATGTTCGGAAGTAATATTGTTATGAACGAAGCTATATAGTATACTCTACAAAGTTTTCACGGGATACACATATCCCGCACACACTAAGGAAACGTTTAGGATTGGAGGTAGTCAGTGGTCGGTATTGTTCTTGCAAGTCATGGTGGGCTTGCAGAAGGCGCCTACGCTTCCGCAAAGATGATCTTTGGCGAACAGGAAGACGTGGCACTTGTTTCACTTACTCCCGATATGGGACCAGAGGACTTTAAAGAGCGTTTGCAAACGGCTGTATCATCCCTCTCCAACCAAGACAATATTTTGTTTTTGGTGGATCTCAAGGGTGGTACTCCCTACAACCAAACAAGGACGCTGCTTGACGAGAAAAAGCAGGAGGACTGGGTGCTTGTCTCTGGCCTGAGTCTGCCCATGCTCTTGTCGGCATTTGATTCTCGTGATGCAGCACGTGCACGTGAGATTGCTGCCATCGTTGCCAATGGCGCTACGAGCGGTGTGAGCATCATTCCCGAGGAGCTCAACGTAGTGGTTTGCGCTGTTCCCGAGAAGACTCAGGATACAGGCAGCACGGCTCTTAAGCCTGGCACTGTGATTGGCGACGGCAAGATTAAAACCGCGCTGGTTCGCATTGACTCACGCTTGCTGCATGGTCAGGTGGCAACGGCGTGGACCAAGCAGGTAACCCCCACTCGTATCATTGTCGTTTCTGATGGTGTTGCAAAAGATACCATGCGCAAGACTCTTATCACCGAGGCAGCACCACCAGGGGTGCGCGCCAACGTAATTCCCGTAAGCAAGCTTATTGAGATCTGGAACGATCCTCGCTTTGGCGGCACCAAGGCCATGTTTTTGTTTGAAACTCCTCAAGATGTGGTTCGCGCGCTTGAGGGCGGCGTTGAATTTGAGGCTGTCAACTTTGGTTCTATGGCTCACTCTGCGGGCAAGGTCTTGCTTAATGACACTCTGTCCGTCAACAAAGATGACGCCAACGCTATTAAGTACTTGCACGAGCATGGTCTTAAGCTTACGGCACAAAAGGTGCCTTCCGATAAGCCCCAAAATGTGTGGGACCTTGTCGTTAAAGCTGGTTTAGATAAGTAAATCCCCCGGATAAGAAAAAGGAGGAGATATGGGCACTTTGTCGATCGTATTCGTTTTGTTTGTTGCATTTCTCGCCGGCCTTGAAGGCGTACTGGATGAGTGGCAGTTTCATCAGCCAATCGTAGCCTGTACTCTTATTGGCATTGTTACTGGTCATCCTATGGAGGGCGTACTGCTTGGCGGTACGCTCCAGATGATTGCACTTGGTTGGATGAACATTGGTGCTGCTGTTGCACCAGATGCCGCACTTGCTTCTGTTGCCTCTGCAATCTTGGTATGCATGAAGGGCGCTTCCGTAGCTGACGGCGTTGCTTCGGCAATGGCTTTGGCAGTTGCTGGTTTGGTACTGACCATTTTTGTACGTACTATCACCGTAGGTATTATTCACTTGGCAGACCGTGCAGCCGAGCAGGCTAATCTGACCATGGTAAATAATTTGCACCTATTTGCTTTACTGCTCCAGGGCCTGCGTATTCTTATTCCTGCAGCATTTGTTATTGCGGTTCCCGCAGAGGTTGTTCAGTCTGCCCTTGAGGTTATTCCTGCTTGGGTATCTGGTGGTCTTGCAGCTGCTGGTGGCTTCATCGTTGTTGTTGGTTATGCCATGGTCATCAACATGATGGCTACGCGCGAGCTTTGGCCCTTCCTCTTTATTGGCTTTGTTTTGTCTGTTATCAGCCAAATTACCCTTATTGGCATGGGCATCATCGGTGTATGTCTTGCTCTTATTTACCTTAACCTTAAGCCTGAATTTAATGGCGGCGGTGGGGGAGCCGGCTGTACCTCCGTTGAGGCCCAACTTGATTCCATCTTGAATGACTACGAGTAGAAAAGGAGTGTGAGAACAATGACCGATTCCGTAAAGGAAGTAAAGCGCGTTAGCAAAGCAACCCGCCGTAAGGTTTGGTGGAAGAGCCAGTTTTTGCAGGGTTCTATGAACTACGAGCGTATGCAGGCACTTGGCTGGTGTTACGGCATGGGGCCAGCTCTTAAGGAGCTGTACCCCAACAAGGAAGATTTGGCCGCAGCACTCAAGCGCCACCTTGAGTTCTTTAACACTCACCCCTATCCTGCCAGCCCCATTTTTGGTGTAGAGATGACCTTGGAAGAGGAGCGTGCAGCCGGTGTAGAGGTAGAAGATGCTGCTATTCAGGGTGTTAAGATTGGTATGATGGGTCCTCTGGCCGGTGTCGGTGACCCAATTTTCTGGGGTACCATCCGTCCTGTGCTGGGCGCATTCTGCGCATCCCTTGCTCTTTCTGGCTCTATTGCAGGTGCCTTTGTCTTCTTCCTCGTTTGGAATGTCATTCGCCTGTCCTTTATGTGGTACACCCAGGAGTTTGGCTATAAGCAGGGTACCAACATTACTAAGGACCTCTCTGGTGGCTTTTTGCAAAAGATCACTATGGGTGCATCCATCCTAGGCATGTTCATCATGGGTGTTCTGATTCCTCGCTGGACATCCATGCCCATGAACAAGGTTATTTTCTCTAAAGCAGTGCTCTCTAAGGCAGCAGATACCTATCCTGCAGTAACGGGCCTTGCAGACGCCATTAACGGCTCAGCCGTATCCCCCGATGTGCTGGCTGGTGGTGTCAATGGTGTTACATCTTTGAGTGGTACCGATAGCATCCAAATGATCGATGGTGTTGCCTCGGTTGTACGTACCACTACGCTGCAGTCCATGCTTGATCAGCTGCTGCCTGCACTGCTTCCCCTTGGTCTGACCTTCTTGTGCATCTATTTGCTCAAGAAAAGCGTAAGCCCCATCACGATCATCTTTGCACTGTTTGCGCTGGGTATCTTGGGTGCACTTATCGGTATTTTCTAAGTGTTTCTATGCGGCAATGGGTTGAGGACTATGTTTGAGTTTCTAAAAAAGAAAGCGGCAGCGTTTGGTCAGTCGGATGATCCAAGTGATGTTCGCACTAAACAACTTGAACAGACAGAAGAGCAATTTGCCTTTGTTAATGATGTTGTAGAGTTCAGTGCTAAGGCAAACTGTACGCTGAGTGTCTTTAACCCAAAGCCGGGCAGTATTGCATTAGGTAACGGCGGTATTGATTTTATTGCTGCGTCAGGCTATGGGTTTATCGCCATCCCGTGGAAGAACATTCAGCAGGTCCGCGTGGACGTGTATGGCAAATTTGTCCGCAGCATTGAAGTGGTCACGGACGATGGGCAGGTGCTTCCTTTCATCCTGTCCAAAGGCTATGACGTGTTGCATGTGATCTACAACCACCTGGGTCGCGAGAAAATCGTTTCATCAAAGCGCTCGTTTGGAAGTCACACGATATAGGTTGGTTGTATGCAGTGTTGTGTACCGCTGCATGTGCACTCGGACGTACACTCGGATGTGCAACTGCACATATTTGTATATCGTCACACACCCTATCATATGCTTATATATACGTGCTGCTCCTTTGAGGGGTAGCACGTTTGTGTTGGAAAATACGCTTGGCCAGAAAGAGGCACACGCCTTTTTCTTAAAAAAACGCCTCTATACCGCAGTCTTTATACTGCTGCGCAAAGTCTGCGAGATCTTCTGCGTGCATGTTGGGAATGCCAGCCAACTGGTAGTCCCTTTCGAGAAGTGCATATTTATTCTCGCCAAAATTGTGGAAAGGCAGCAGTTGTACGCGTGTAGCCCCCAGCTCACTCAGGCATTTGGCCATGACACGCGCATCGGCAAGCGAGTCATTAAAACCGGGGATGATGGGCGTGCGCACCAAAACGTCAAGACCCATATCAAAAGCTGTTTTTATGTTAGACAGCACCAGTTCATTGCCACCACCTGTGCCCAGTGCATGCTGTGAGCTATCCCAGTGTTTAAGGTCAATAAGCATGTGATCCAGACGCTGTGCAATGGCTACAAAGGTTTCTGGCAAGACGTATGCCTCGGTCTCTATACAGGTATCAATTCCGTGAGCACGAAGCTTCTCTAAGAGCTCGATGCAAAAATCAGGCCAGGTCATGGCCTCGCCACCAGAAAGGGTGACCCCACCGCCGGAGTCCTCATAAAACAATTTGTCTTGCAGACAAAGCTTTAGTATCTCATCGGTGGTATAGATTTTGCCCGTACAGCTGAGTGCTTTACCAGGGCAGGCCTTAATGGCTGCTTGAGCTTCGGGCGAATCGCCGCGCACTTTGGCAGTGTTTACATGAGGTTTACCTGCTGTGGTGCTGACACCAGCATGGGGGATAAGCTGTATGCAGCTGCCGCATGCCGTACAGTTTTTCTCATTCCATTCAAGCTGGGGAAGTCGATGCTGGCTTTCTGGATTGGCACACCAAAAACAACGCAGGGGACAGCCCTTAAAAAAGACTACCGTGCGAATGCCAGGGCCATCGTTGAGACTAAATTTTTGTACGTTAAAAATAGTTGCAGTCTGCATAGTTCCTCTCTCGTGCTGTATTTAGTATAAACGAAAGCAAAATAGCTTTCTTACATAAATAAAAAGAGAATTTCAGAACGTTTTCATTGACATTTTCTTCTACTATTGCCAAAATTAGTTACGAACGAAAGCAAAATATGATTTGTACAAAAATGATATAATCGTACAAACATATGAAATGTCATAAAGTAAGGAAAGCAATCATGGAGAACACACAGCACTTTGGTGCATTAACGGACCGCATGAAGGCATTCCGTGAGGAAGTTCTGGATGAGAAACCCTTTGTAGATGCCGAGCGCGCCGTTTTGTGCACAGAGTCGTATAAAGAGACCCTCAATCAGCCTCCCATTATGCGTCGTGCACTGTCTTTGGCACACATTTTGGACAACATGACCATTTACATTGAGGACAAAACACTGCTTGCTGGCAACCAGGCCAGCAAGAACTGCAACGCACCGGTATTCCCTGAGTACACGCTTGGGTTTATCGTGGATGAACTGGATAGCTTTGAAAAGCGTGACGGAGATGTCTTCTACATTACCGAGCAGGACAAGCAGCGCATCCGTGACATTGCTCCTTACTGGAAAAATAATACGCTGCGCGATCGTGGTTTGGTTTTGCTGCCAGATGAGGTGTCCGTCTTTATGCGCACGGGTGTTTTTGGTATGGAGGGCAAGCTCAATGCAGGCGATGCGCATCTAGCCATTAACCACGAGCGTCTGCTTAAGGAGGGCTTGCGCGGGTATCGCGAGCGTGTTGTTCAAGAGCAAGCAGCTTTGGACTTTACTAATCCAGAGTCTGTCGATAAAAACATGTTCTACAAAGCGTGTTTGATCGTTATTGATGCTGCTCAGCGCTATGCTCAACGCTACTCTGAGCTTGCTGCCCAGATGGCACAAACAGAGAAGGATCCCAAGCGTAAGGCAGAGCTTATGCAAATGAGCCATATTTGCGCCAGGGTGCCTTTTGAGCCTGCGCAGAGTTTCCGTGAGGCGGTTCAGGCAGCGTGGTTTAGCCAGGTGCTTTTGCAGATTGAGTCTAACGGTCACTCCCTGTCTTTTGGCCGCTTTGACCAGTATATGTACCCGTACTATATGGCAGACCTTGAGAGCGGTGTCATCACGCGCGATGAGGCGCTGGAGCTGCTTACCAATCTGTGGATCAAGACGCTTACCGTCCAGAAGATCCGTAGCAAGGCGCATACCGCATCTTCCGCCGGCAGCCCCATGTATCAAAACGTAACGATTGGCGGACAGACGCAGGATAAAAAAGATGCCGTTAACGAGCTATCCTACCTTGTGCTGCAGTCCGTAGCTCAAACCCGCCTGACCCAGCCCAACCTGACCGTTCGCTACCACGCCAACATCGACAAGAAATTCTTTGACGAGTGCGTCGAGGTTATGAAATTGGGCTTTGGTATGCCTGCACTCAATAATGACGAGGTCATCATCCCCTCTTTCATTTCTTGGGGTGTGTCAGAGGAGGACGCATACAATTACTCCGCCATCGGCTGCGTGGAAACGGCTGTCCCCGGCAAATGGGGATATCGCTGCACAGGCATGAGCTATCTCAACTTCCCCCGCCTGCTGCTCTGTACTATGAACGGCGGCGTGGACCTCACATCCGGCGAGCGCTTTACTCGTGATTATGGCCATTTCACAGATATGACCAGCTACGATGAGCTGCTGGCAGCGTGGGATAAGACCATCCGCGAGATGACGCGCTACTCCGTTATTGTAGAAAATACCATCGACAAAGCTTCCGAGAAGGACGTCCCGGATGTTTTGTGCTCTGCTTTGACGGATGACTGCATTGGTCGCGGCAAGACCATTAAGGAAGGCGGCGCCGTTTACGACTTCATCTCTGGTTTGCAGGTAGGCATTGCCAACATGGCAGACTCCCTTGCTGCTATTAAGAAGCTCGTGTTTGAGGAGCACGCAATCACACCCCAGCAGCTCTGGGATGCGCTTCTCGATGATTTCCAGTCCCCAGAGCACCAAAAGATCCAGCAGATGCTTATTGATGAGGCACCCAAATACGGCAACGACATCGACTATGTGGACAACTTGGTGGTAGAGGCCTACGACTCTTACATTGATGAGATCAAGAAGTATCCTTCTACGCGTCACGGCCGCGGTCCCATTGGCGGCATTCGTTACGCCGGCACCAGCTCCATCTCTGCAAACGTGGGGCAGGGCATGGGCACCATGGCAACGCCCGATGGCCGCAATGCTCACGATCCGCTGGCCGAAGGATGCAGTCCTTCTCACAATTGCGATAAGCAGGGCCCCACTGCAATCTTTAAGTCCATCACCAAGCTTCCTACCGAGAAGATCACTGGCGGTGTATTGCTTAACCAGAAGGTGACTCCTGCAATGCTTGCGCGCGATGAAAATAAGCAAAAGCTTGAGATGATGGTCCAGACCTTCTTTAATCGCCTGCATGGCTACCACGTGCAATTTAATGTGGTTTCCCGTGAAACACTGCTGGATGCCCAGCTGCACCCCGAAGATCACAAGGATCTTATCGTGCGTGTTGCTGGCTACAGCGCCTTCTTTAACGCGCTCTCCAAGGCAACGCAGGATGACATCATTGACCGTACCGAGCAAACCATCTAAGCAATCCTTAGCATTCTGAGCGCCGTGATGTTGAGGTACCGAAGGCGCCGAAGCACTCATGTGCAAAAGGGCCAAAGTAACTGAAGTGCTGAAAGACCTAACCGAGAAAGCCTGCCAAATCTCTGGCGGGCTTTCTTTAGGTTTGGGGACATCGCACCGTGTCGAGGATGGGATGAGTTACATCTACGTTTGATCTATTGGTATCTAAGGCCTGAGTGTGTCGTAGCGTTATTAATTTTAATAACGCTACGACACGCCTCAAACATGTATGCCCCATCCGCTTGTTCACCAGGGCAGTCTTTCCGTGGTGCTACGACACACCCCGAACGTGTATGCCTCTATCCCATACAAGCAGTCCAACTATGTGCATGTTGCGCACATACTTACAGCCCTTAGCAGTAAGAATTGTTCGCGCGTATAAAATCCAGCTGTAGGTGGTACCATCTGTAGAGCAAACATTTGAACATTTGTGTGGCATGGCAGTGCACCAGCGCATTCGTGCGACATTTTTTGAGGAGTTATCATGCGTGACAAGTTAGAAAAGCTCATCGCTGCATACGAAGAGCTTGAGAAAAAGATGGTGGATCCCGCCGTTGTTTCGGATCCCAAAGAGTATGCGCGCATTGCAAAAGAACATGCCAATCAATCTGATCTTGCAGCCAAGGCCCGTGAGTACCTCCAGGCCCTGGACGATATTGATGCAGCAAAGGAGATGCTGCACGATGCAGACGCAGATGAGAAGCTCATGCTGCAGGAGGACATCTCTGCCAATGAGGCGCTGCTTCCTGGCCTTGAGGAAGAGATCAAGATCATGCTCATTCCAGGGGACCCCAACGATGAGAAGGACACCATCGTGGAGATCCGCGCAGGCGTAGGCGGAGATGAGGCAGGTATTTTTGCCGGAGATCTCTTTGCCATGTACCAGCGCTTTTCTGCTTCTCGCAAGTGGAAGATTGAGGTTTTATCCTCCAGTCCTTCCGACGCCGGCGGTTTCAAGACTATCGAGTTCAAGATTACAGGCGATAAGGTCTACTCGGTTATGAAGTTTGAGAGCGGCGTGCACCGTGTGCAGCGTGTTCCCAAGACTGAATCCCAGGGGCGCATCCAGACGTCCACGGCTACTGTAGCGGTTTTGCCTGAGGCGGACGAGATTGATATTCAGATTGCGCAGGAAGATCTGCGTATTGATACCTACTGCGCTTCTGGCCCTGGTGGACAGTGCGTTAATACCACGTATTCCGCAGTGCGCATTACCCACCTGCCTACCAATACGGTCGTTCAGTCCCAGGACCAGCGCTCGCAAATCCAAAATCGCGAGGTCTGCATGCAGATGCTGCGTGCTCGCTTGTATGAGATGGAGTTGGAGCGTCAGCAGGCAGAGCAGGGCGCGGAGCGTCAGAGCCAAATCGGCCATGGCAATCGTTCCGAGAAGATCCGCACCTACAACCAGCCTCAGGACCGCGTAACCGATCACCGCATTGGTTTTAACAGCACGTATAATGGTGTGTTGCTAGGCGATGCGCTACCAAGCGTCATTGAGGCACTGGCCGCAGCTGAGCGTGCCGAGAAACTCGCGCAAGCTGTCTAAGTTACATAGCTACACATACCTAAACACAGCATATGGAACAGACCTGGACAATAGGCAGTATTCTCTCGTGGACCACGGGGTATTTGGAGCGTAAGGGTGATGAACACCCCCGCCTCTCTGCCGAATGGCTTATCAACGCCGTAACAGGTCTATCGCGTGTGGAAATTTATACCAACTTTGATAAGCCGCTTACTCCAGAAGAGCTGGGCCGTATGCATACGGCTGTGGAGCGTCGCGGCAAGGGGGAGCCGCTGCAGTATGTAACAGGGGAGATGCCGTTTAGGCATATTATCCTGCGCTGTGAGCAGGGGGTTCTTATCCCTCGTCCCGAGACAGAAGTGCTGGTAGACGTAGCGCTTGAGGCACTGGATTCGCTCAGCTCCTCGAGTCCGTATGTGCTTGAGGTGGGTACCGGCACAGGCTGCATTGCACTTTCTCTTGCTAGCGAGCGCCCCGGAACACATGTGGTAGCAACTGATATATCCGAGAAGGCCATTGCTTTAGCTACGCGCAATCGTGATGCGCTTGCCTTAGAGGATGCTGTGGATATTGTGAGCTGTGACTTAGTGTCTGGTGTGGATCCGCAGCTTATGGGGAGTTTTTCTGTGTTGGTATCCAATCCGCCCTACATTCCCACTGCCGTTTTAGAGGGAGAAGTTCCTGCAGAGGTCAAAAACCATGAGCCGTATCTGGCGCTCGATGGTGGACCAGATGGCCTAGATGTGTTGAGGCGCCTGCTTGCCGTGGCACCTCAGGTTTTGCATCCACAAGGCGTACTTTGTGTGGAGCTGCACGAAGACTCGCTGGATCAAGCTGCCGACTTAGCAAAAGCGCAGGGCGTGTGGGAAACCGTTCGCATCGTAAAAGATTTAACGCACAGGCCACGTATTTTGACCTGTTCTCTTGCGGGATAGGACCATCATGGGCACTATTGTTACAGCTAATCAGGATACCCCAGAGCCACAGATCATCAGCAAGGCAGTGCAGGTTTTGGCAGATGGCGGCGTGTGCGTTATGCCAACAGATAGCGTCTACGGCATTGGTTGCGCAGTCTTTGCAAACAATCCTGGTCATGAGCGTATCTTTGCCATTAAGGAACGCGAGCGCACACAGACGTTGCCGCTGCTCATTGCAGACCCCATGGATCTTTTGGCCTATGGAAGTTCTCTGCCGCAATGGATGATGCGTCTTGCTCAAGAGTTTTGGCCTGGTGCGCTTACCCTTGTGCTTAATGAGGCCTCTCATTTGCCTAAAGAGTACCTCAAGGCAGATGGATCGGTGGCTTTGCGCGTACCTAATTCCAATCTGGTGCGTGCGCTCATTACGCGTCTTGGCATGCCTCTTGCTACAACAAGTGCAAACATCCATGGCGCTCCTGCAGCTACTTCCGGTACAACGGTTGGTACAAAACTGTTGGAACAGGCAGATCTGATTATCGATGCCGGCCCAGCACCGCTTGCTATTGCTTCTACCATTGTAGGACAGCGTGATGGACAGCCGCTTATCCTGCGCGAAGGTGCCATTCCAACTTCGGATATTATGCGTGTGGCCGCACAGTAAACTTCTGCACTAGACTGCTTTTGGCGCTGCCTTTCGCAGCGCAGTGCTTTTCTCGCTCTGCACCGTATTTTTGTATCGTCTCTTACGCATACCCTGGAGCCCCATATGGATACCACCAGCACACCAACCAACGAGCAGTCACGCTACTCCATAGTGTGCCAGCCTCTTAGCTTTACCTCAGCGGATGGGGTAACCACCTGTCGCGGACAGTTGTGGGTGCCAGCGCAGCAGGACGTCCTTGTCGCCCCTCAAGCAGTGGTACAAATTGCACACGGCATGGTGGAGCACAGCATGCGCTATAAATCCTTTGCACGCGCACTCTGTGAGCATAAGATTGCTGTGTGCGCCATCGATCATCTTGGGCATGGTGCCACTACGCCGGACCCCTCCAAGCGCGGCGTGTATGATCCTGCCGCGGGCGCTCAGCAGCTTATTGAGGATCAGCACAGCTTGCGTTTGCTCATGCAGCAGCGTTTTGCCAACGTCCCCTACGTGCTCTTTGGGCATTCGATGGGCTCGTTTGTGGTGCGTGCCTACCTTACGCACTACGGACAGGGGCTGTCCGCCGCCATTATTATGGGCACCAACTGGCAATCTGGCTTGCCGCTGCTCAAGGGTATTCTCGCCATGCAGGCGCGCATCCATGGCTGGGACTATCGTTCGGCTCTGGTGGATCAGCTGGCCGCAGGCGGATACAACAAAAAAATTGATCTGAGTCCTGCCGAGAAAACCGCCATGCAGCAGGATAGACTGAGCGGTTATGAATGGCTTTCTCGTGATCCAAACGCTACAAAAGCGTATATGGAGGACCCTGCCTGCGGCTGGATGTTTTCTCTCAGTGGCTACAAGGTGATAGCCGACCTGCTTCAACAGGCACAAGACCGCAAAGGAATTGTTCGCATTCCCTCAGAACTGCCTCTCTTCATCATTTCTGGCGAGAAGGACCCGGTGGGTTCAAATGGTGCTGGTCCGGTGAGAGTGTTTAAGGAGTACCGCAAGGCCGGTCTTACCAACACGCAGCTCGAGATAGTGGCACATGCTCGCCATGAGCTGCTCAATGAAATTAAGCCGGATCGCAGCAAGGTTATACACGAGCTTATTGAGTGGCTTGAGCAAGATATCCACAACTAGCAGCTTTTCGCACGGCCTCTCCGTCTTTTCGTGCCACCAACATCCTTTTGCACACGTTGTGCTTGAGTGCCATCCTTTGCGCTGGGACGTGTTCGATGGAGTGCCTTACCGAAAGAGATCTCCATTCATCGAAATATCGCTCGCGTGCCGGGATACTCACGCTATACCTGTAAGAGATAGTAGTACGTGATTAGTCCGTGATAGTACCTTGTAACACATATCTACACATGTCTTTTAGCTGGGAGTTGGCCATGAGTACTGATGGAGCAGTACGCATATGTAATTGTGTCCATCCAAGCGCGCGCGATATAGATGATGCTGTAACTGTGTTATATAATGGTGGCCTTGTACTTATGCCGTCTGACACCACCTACATCATGGCTACGCAACTCTTACGTAAAAATAAATCCTCCAATGGGATCTCTAATGGTATAGAACGCCTCCATACCAGCAAGAATCGTCATCGGAGTTCTGCGTTTCCGTGGCTGGTTGCTTCGCGGCATCAGCTGGAAGTGTTGGGTTGTGAGCTATCGGAAGACGCGTTAGAAATTGCTACCAAAATGTGGCCGCAGCCCATTACCTTAGTGGTTCGTGCTTCTGCTGCCGTACCTCAAGCTTTGGCACGTCCGGATCAGACCGTGGCCATTCGCATGACCTCACACCCCTTGGTGGCAGGCATTATTCATGCCTGTGGTACCCCGCTTATTGTAAGTAGTGCCAACCGCCACCTGCATGAAGTTCCAAAGTACTTCTCGCAAGTTGACCCTCGCATGATTGAGGCTGCAGATATTGCTTTTAATGGTGTTCCCAATTTATGCCATGGGCCAAGTACTATTATCGATTGCACCGAGGGAGAAACTCGTGTGCTGCGTCGTGGTGCCGTGCCACTTTCTCAAATCGAGAAGGTCTTGGGGCATCGCATTCTGTCCTAACAAGCAAGGAAGGCACGGTATGTCTGCTGCACAAACGCTCTATTCTGGCGCCGGCACGTTTGGTCAGCGCGATACCCGCGAATACGTTATGAGTTTGGATGCTGGGACCACCAGCGTGCGCGCCATTTTGTTTGATGAATATGGCTTGAAGGTTGCTCAATCTTCTCGTGCGCTTTCCATCTCGTATCCGCATTCGGGTTGGGTAGAGCAGGACCCCGTGGAAATCCTTTCTGCCCAAATTGCCTGCATGGCGGAGGTACAATTTAAAAGCGGCGTCCATTCCGATCAGATCTGTGCGGTTGGTATTACTAACCAGCGCGAGACCGTTGTTGTGTGGGACAGGCGTACGGGTCAGCCCATTTACAACGCTGTAGTGTGGCAATGCCGTCGTACCGCCCCCATTGTGGATGCTCTTATCGCCGATGGCTACGATGAGCTTATTCGCCAGCGTACCGGCCTTATTCCCGATGCGTATTTCTCGGCCACCAAGATTAAGTGGATTTTGGAAAATGTGGATGGCGCTCAAGAGATGGCTGCTGCAGGAGATCTGCTGTGTGGCACTATCGATAGCTGGCTTATTTACAACCTGACGGCTGGCGCGGTGCATGCAACGGATTACACCAACGCCAGTCGCACCATGCTGTTTGACATTCATCGTCTGTGCTGGGATGAGGATTTGTGCCACATTTTGGGCGTGCCTCTGTCCATGTTGCCGGAGGCGCTTCCGTCCAATGCACACTACGGGAGTGTGAGCTCAGACATCATGTCGCATCAGCCGCCCATCTGTGGTGTGGCGGGAGATCAGCAGGCATCGCTGTATGGGCACTGCTGTTTTGAGCCAGGGAGCGTTAAAAATACCTACGGCACTGGCTGCTTTATGCTTATGAATCTGGGCGAGAAGCCCACGGATTCACAAAACGGCCTGGTAACCACCATTGGCATCGCAGACGATACACATCTTGATTATGCGCTAGAAGGATCCATATTTCAGGCGGGTTCCGTTATTCAATGGCTGCGCGATGGCTTGGGGCTTATTACCGATGCTGCCCAGTCTGAGGACATAGCCCGTTCCGTTCCCAATACAGGTGGGTGCTACATTGTTCCCGCATTTACCGGTATGGGTGCCCCATGGTGGGATGCAGATGCCCGGGGCGTTATTTGTGGACTGACCCGTGGTGTGGATCGTGCTCGCTTGGTGCGCGCCGCCTGTGAGTCTTTGGCCTACCAGACCTATGACATTCTTAAAGCCATGGAGGCAGACTCTGGTCAGGAGTTGACGGCACTTAAAGTAGACGGCGGGGCATCGGCCAATAACTTTATCATGCAATTCCAGGCAGATCTTATGGATATCAAGGTAGTGCGTACCCCTCAAAATGAGACAACCGCTCTGGGTGCTGCGTATCTTGCTGGTATCGCCTGTGGTTTTTGGGATAGCCGTGAAGAAGTGGCGTCTTTGGCCTCCCACGGAGATGTCTTTACGGCATCTATGAGCGGGCTTACGCGTGAACGCCTGCTTGCGGGTTGGCGAGCTGCTGTCCGTAAGGCCATCTCACGCTAATTTTTTGTCCGCCTCCATCCAAAGCGTTATTTGCGGTACGCTTAGCCTACGAACATAATGAGTAAGGAGCTTGTATGCGCATTGCCATTGCATCCGACCATGCCGGGTTTATCCAGAAGTCACCCCTTATTGAGCATCTTGAAGTCTTGGGCTACGAGGTAAGCGATTTTGGGCCTGCCAATGAGGACCGCGTGGATTACCCTGACTTTGCCGATAAGGTCGCACGCGCTGTTGCCGCTGGTCAAGCAGACCGAGGCATTCTTATTTGTGGCACCGGTATTGGTATGGCGCTCACAGCAGACAAAATCGCTGGTATTCGTGCTTCCGTTATCCAGACTCCCGAGTTTGCTCATCTGTTCCGCGAGCACAACAACGGCAATGTCCTCTGCATTTCCGGACGCTTTACCGAGCTTGAGGTAAACAAGCAGATTGTGGATGAGTTTTTGACCACCGAGTTTGCTGGCGGCCGTCATGCGGGGCGTGTCGAGAAAATCATGCGTGAGGACGATGCAAACTTTGAGGGCACCCAAGCATAGCGCTCTGGTGCGCGCTCTCTTTTCGCGCCTAGGCATTTCTCGCTAGAAAAATACTCATCTACCAGTGAAAACACACTGTTACGAAAGGAACCTGTATGCCTATCTTTGACGAGTCTCGTCTTACCATTGTTGACCATCCTTTGGTCCAGCATAAGCTGCACATTTTGCGTAATGAGGAAACGAGCACCAAGCAATTCCGTGAGCTGGTAACCGAGCTGGCCATGTTTGAGGGCTATGAGGCCATGCGCGATCTTCCCCTGGAAGACGTGTCGGTAAAGACTCCTTTGGAGACGGCAACATGCAAGCGCATTGCTGGTAAAAAGGTTGCTATCATTCCCATCTTGCGTGCGGGCATGGGCATGGTGGATGGCATGCTGAGCTTGGTTCCTTCTGCACGTGTTGGACATGTTGGTATGTATCGTGATCCAGAAACGCACGAGCCTCATCAGTATTATTGCAAGCTTCCCTCCGATGTTGCTAATCGTACGTGCCTGATTGTTGACCCCATGCTGGCAACGGGCGGCTCGCTTACCGCTGCCATTCAATTTTTGCGTGAGGCAGGGGCGACGGATGTTCGTGCCTTAGTGTTGGTTGCAGCACCCGAAGGCGTAAAGACGGTCTTAGACTTTGATCCCGACATTCAGCTGTATACCTGTGCGCTTGACCGCCAGCTCAATGACCATGCCTATATCCTGCCTGGTTTAGGAGATGCTGGCGATCGTATCTATGGCACAAAGTAGCTCTTTGTAAGATGTCATCAGTATTTGCCAAGAAATATCGCAACCGTACGCGTTGGGCCCACAACGTCAGTAAGATGGTGGGCTACCTCTTGGTGGGCTGTTCAATCTTTTTGTTGGTTTTGCTGTTCATGTTGATGCACACCAATCCCAACCCCGTGCCTGCGCTGATTATTATTTCAGCCTTTGTTTTGCTCTGCTTCTTTTACGCCTATGTCATAGTTTTGCCGGATGATCTTACGCTGACCGCAACGGATCGTACCCTTCAAACGGCATCGCAATTGCTTACGTTTGCCTCCCAGGGCTTGTCGCCCGAGATGGCTACAGGCGTTTGCTCCATTATCCTGCCCGAGACGTTTGCCAGCGCTATTGCTGTGACCGATGGCAGCCTCATGCTGGCAACAGCCGGTAAAAATGCCGATAAATATCCTATGGGGCATCCTGTTAATCAGGCAACGCTCGATTCCGTCAAAACCGGGCAGACGCAAATCTTTTATCGTGATGAGGTTCCCTCAAACGACATGTTCCCCCTGCGTGCCGGCATTGTCGTGCCACTTAAGGTGCACAATGAGGTTGTGGGGACCATCGAGCTGTATTACACGCGCGCTGGCCAGATTGACCAGCGCCAAATTGCTCTGTCTACGGGCTTTGGTGAGCTGCTTTCTTCGCAGCTGGTCTCCTATGAGCTTGAGCAGCAGTTTAAGCGTTCTTCTCAAATTGAGCTGCGCGCGCTTCAATCTCAGGTAGATCCTCATTTTTTGTTTAACACCATTGGAACGATAGTTTCTGTGGTGCGCACCGATCCTGGACGCGCACGTACCTTGCTTATTGACTTATCAAATTATTATCGACAAACCCTGGGAGACGCAGAAAGTCTCATTCCGCTTTCGCGCGAGTTTGAGCAGGGCATGCGCTATATTACGTTAATGCAAGCACGCTATGGAGAAGATCGTTTGTGTATCACCACCAGCTTGGATCCGGATACCGTGGACATGTTAGTACCACCGTTTATTCTCCAGCCCATTTTGGAAAACTGCGTGAAGCATGGCATGCGTGAGATAGAGCCGCTGCATATTGGGTTTAGCAGCAAGTCCATTGATGATGGCGTAGAGATCACCGTGGTAGATGACGGTGTTGGTATGCCACCAGAAGTTCTTGCATCCGCTTTTGATAGCAATGCGCGCACCGAGCAACCACTGCAAAAGGGTTGCGGACTGGCGCTGTGCAATGTTATGTCTCGTGTTCGGTACTTTTTTGATTTTAGGTCGGGGATTGATATTCAATCCACACTGGGAGAAGGTACCACAGTTCGTTTTAAGCTTGTTGGTGCACCGCGTAGAAGTAAAACAGCCGAGTAGAATTCCTGCTACAATCAAGAATCTAGCAGGCACGTGGTATGGGGTAAGGGTAACTTTTGGGTTCATAAGGGGAAGAAGATGAATTCCTGGAAGGTATTAACGGTTGACGATGAGCCACCCATCCGTGCGGAGCTTCGGTACCTGCTTGAGCAGGACGCTCGTATCGCACAGGTACAAGAAGCTGGCAGTGTTAGCGCTGCCATGCTGGCCATCTTAGAAGACCAGATTGATATTGTATTTTTGGACATCTCCATGCCCGGTACCAACGGCATGCAGCTCGCCGAATTTTTGCAAAACCTTACCAATCCTCCAGCCATTGTATTTGTTACGGCTTATGCAGAATTTGCTGTGGATGCGTATAACCTTGATGCCGTAGATTACGTGCTCAAACCCGTAGAACTTGACCGAGTAGAGCATGCGCTGGATAAGGTAGAGGCACTGCAAGGTCAGTCAAACAAGTCTGTGACCACAGACTCACGCTTGCTGGTAGAACATAATAATAAGCAGACCTATATTCTCGCGAATACCATTGTGTATGCAGAAGCGCGTGGCAATTATGCCAGTGTGTATACCAAGAACAACTCGTATCTGTTTAAGAGTTCTATAGGAGCTTTGGAAGATCGTCTGACCCCAGAAGGATTTATCCGCGTCCACAAGAGTTTTATCGTAGACAAAAACCAAATTGTTAAAGTGCATGCTACCGATCACGGTTTGTTTGAGTTGTCATTGCGCGATCGTGAAGATAGGATTCCTGTTTCACGTCGCAAGACAGCGTTTGTCAAGGAAGAGCTGGGGATTGCTGGTTCATAGCTCGTCTTGGGGCATCTGCTGAGTAAATCCTTTGTGAGTGTGCCTGTAGAGTGCAGAGCCAAGGCAGGTCCATAGCACAAGGAGTAGCCAGTTGGAAGCGGTTAAGCTGCTTGGAGCTCCCGGCATCACAATAAAAAACAGCAAAATAAGGCTATTGATGCAGGCAATACCAATGCCGATCATGTCTCCCGGAACCCGATAAGGGCGTGCAAGATCTGGTTCGCTAAAGCGCAGCTTAAGACAGCTAAAAGCGGCTGCTACACAAGAAAAGATAAAACCTGCAGAAGCAACGGTTGCCAGTGGCGTAAGTACGTCGTGTCCCAAAAAGGGTCCAATAACCGTTACGCCCGCCAGAATATAGCAGGCGGCATCAGGGACATTGCTTGTTTCACTCAGATGCATGAGGTGGGAGGGCAGCTGATGGCGCCGTGCCATTCCATAGACAATGCGGGACGAAGCGCCTAAAAAGGCATTCATGGGTCCTAGGGAGCCTAGAATCATAATGCCAATCATGGCAGCGTAGGCAAAAATATTAAGCTGCTTGAGGGTGCTCAAGGCAGGGCTGGGACTTTGAATAAATTCTCGCCAGGGCATTAAACTGCCAAAAGAGTAAATGGATACCAGGTAAAAACAGCCGGCTGCGATGATTGCCAAAGAAATAACTTTGCCAAATTTTGACCAGTTGATGCCAGGGGCTGCTTCTCCAGCATGGATGGTAATTGTGTCAAATCCGGCATAGTAAAACGGTGCGATAGCAAGTACCGCAATAATGCCGCCGGGCAGACTTTGAGCGCTGGTGCTTCCTAAGGCAGGGCTGCTCACGGGCACAAAGGTGGGTAGCATGTTGTTTGCAGAGCCGGCAAACAGGGTGATAAGCAGGATTAAAGCCATGCCCAAGAGTAGAGGTTTTACCAAAAAAGCACTCAGGCGTGCCTGAGACTGTACGCCGCGTAAATTGCTGTGTATAACCCAGACACAAAATACTGCAGAAATGAGTACAGGCCACAAATAGATATCTGTATGCATGATGGTGTAGAGCTTGATGCTGCGCAGCCAGGCAAACGCTGGGAAGGCGGCCACTTGGTCGGCCAGCAGGCTAGAGATAACGATGGCTTCCCAAGGGCAGATAAGCGCATTACTCAGCAACAAAAACCATCCGCATAAAAAGGAGGGTATTTCTCCAAAGGCTCTAAAGGTATGCTCGGCAGCACCGCCTGCAATAGGGATAGCGGCGGCGAGCTCACTAAAGGCAGAGCCAATGGGCACCAAAATAAAGGTGGCGAGCAAAAAGGCATACATGGCGGGCAGAGGACCGCCGCCAAGCACCATCCAATTTCCTACCAAAAGCGTCCAGCTGGTACCGACAATTGCTCCAAAGGCAATCGTGAACAAATTCCAAAGTGACAGCGTCCTTTGCAGGTGGAGACCCTTGTTGTTGTCTTTAGAAAAGTACTTCATAACGCTCCTCTGACCCCTCTATTATCCATGGTCTTTTTAAGACAAGAGGTCAACACAAGATGATATTCCTCAAAAGGAGTGGTTTTGTCTACCGGAAGCAGGCGGAGCATAGGTCGCGCCTGGCTGGCAGCAGGGACTGTGGATGTATTCCCACAGGAAGCAGGCGGGATAGCGGCGGGGTAGTAAAGCCAGGGCAGGGTTAAAGCAGCACTGCCTACGACCGTTAATCATTAAATATTTTCCGATTATCAAACAAGTACACACACTGAGATGAATCAACACGTCTATTTATGCAGATAATCCGTATTCTATGCTCAAGGATAGTTGTGCTGCGAGAGCTAGCAGCACAACGCAGGTGGCTAGATGTACAAGAAAGGAGATGGAATGGCAGATAAAAATGCACAAGCCCAAGCCGCTGGCGGAATGAAAAAGGAGCTTTCGCTCTTTAATTTCTTTACCATTGGTTTTGGCGCCATTATTGGAACAGGCTGGGTTTTGCTGGTAGGCAACTGGATGGTTATGGGCGGTGGTCCCATCCCTGCAATGATTGCTTTTGCGTTGGGTGCACTGTTCTTGGTTCCTATCGGCATGGTATTTGGCGAGCTTACGGCGGCTATTCCTATTTCGGGAGGAATCATTGAGTATGTAGACCGTACCTACGGTCGCAAGCTTGGTTTTCTTACGGGGTGGATGCTGCTTTTGGGCAATGCGCCGCTGTGTCCTTGGGAGGCAATTGCAATCTCCACGTTGCTTACCGACCGCTTTGCAGAGTTCCCTGCACTTGCATGGTTGCGTTCGGTTAAGCTGTACACCCTGCTGGGGGCAGATGTGTATCTGTGGCCAACCGTTATTGCGCTTGGTTTTGCAGTCCTGGTCATTTTCCTTAATTTCCGTGGTGCAGGAGCTGCAGCTAAGCTTTCTTCCTTCCTTACGAAGGCATTGCTCACAGGCATGATTTTGGCCATGATTATCTCTTTTGTAACGGGCTCACCCTCTCATGCGCTGCCGGTATTCTCGCAGGTGAGCAATACCGCTGGTGGCGATACTACCGCAACCAGCTTATTGGGAGGAATCGTTGCTGTTTTGGTAATGACACCGTTCTTCTATGCAGGCTTTGACACAATTCCTCAGCAGGCAGAAGAGGCTTCTGAGGGACTTGACTGGAAGAAGTTTGGCATTATTCCGGCTCTGGCGCTTCTTGCATCGGGTGGGTTTTATCTCATTTGTATCTATGCCTTTGGCACCATCATAGACTGGCACCAGTTTGTTGTTCCTGCAGTGCCTGCACTGGCAGTTTTGGAGCGCATTAATCTGTTCTTCTATATTGCCATGCTTATTATTGCAACACTGGGACCCTTGGGACCCATGAATGCATTCTTTGGTGCCTCCACACGTTTGATGTTGGCGCTTGGCCGCAAGCAGATGTTGCCCGACTCGTTTGCAAAGATTGATCCTCAGACAGGTGCCCCCAAAACAGCCAATATCGTTTTGGCAATCCTTACACTGATTGGACCTTTCTTGGGACGCAACATGCTGGTTCCTTTGACCAACGTAGCTTCTTTGGGCTTTATCTTTGCGTGCACCATGGCAGGTTTTGCATGCCTTAAGCTGCGCAAGACTGAGCCTGAGCTCAAGCGTCCTTATAAGGTAAACGGCGGTATGGCTGGCATTTTAGCTGCTATCTGCGCCGGGCTTATCATCATTGCCCTTATGGTTGTGCCCTTTAGCCCTGCGGCACTTAATACGGTTGAGTGGGCCATTACCATCGGCTGGATTGTGGTGGGTTTCATCATCCTGCTGGCCTTTGGTGCCAAGAAGGCAACTACGTAAGTACAAGGTAGGTATCAAGGTATAGGGAAGAGGAGCCCTATGCCAAAGATAGAGGAAGTTTGGAAATAGGAGGGATTTAGTATGGCAAAGTACGCATTTGTAGGTGGTATCTTGGTAGATGGTACCGGCTCTGCTCCCGTTTCGGATAGCTTGGTGCTGGTAGACGACAAGAAAATCACCTACGCTGGTCCTCGCACAGAGATTCCTGAGGGCTATGAGGTTCGTGACATCACGGGCAAGACCATCATGCCTGGTCTTATCGACACGCACCTACACTTTTCCGGTAACCTGACCGATGACGATAATGACTGGGTCATCGAGACGGTAGCCCAAAAGCAGACGGTAGCGGTAAAGCAGGCGTATGATGCTTTGACCCATGGCTTGACCACGGTATGTGAAATTGGCCGCAACGGTATTGCTATTCGTGACGTAGTAAATATGGGCATCATGAAAGGCCCTCGTATCTTTGCTACAGGCTTGGGCTTTTGCCGCACGGCCGGTCATGGCGACTCGCATCATTTGCCTTCACAGATTTCCAAGGATTCACATCCTTGGGGTGATCAGGTAGACGGACCGTGGGATCTGCGTAAGGCGGTACGTCGTCGTCTTCGCGAGAATCCCGATGCCATCAAGATTTGGGCAACCGGTGGCGGCATCTGGCACTGGGACTCCGGTCGTGACCAGCACTACAACTATGAGGAAATCAAGGCAGTGTGCGACGAGGCTGCAATGGTTGGCATTCCTGTATGGTCTCACTCCTACAACAACGTAAGCGCCGCATATGACTCCGTGCGTTGCGGTTGTGAGCAGCTCATTCACGGTTTTGAGCTGGATGCCAAGACTATGGACCTTATGGTAGAGATGGGTACTTTCTTTACTCCGACTATCGGCTTCCTTCCTACCTGGTATGCCACCTATCCTCCCGTGTACACGCCCGAGCTGGACAAGTACGATGGCGACACGATTGTCGAGAAAGAACTCCAGCGTACCTACGCTAATCTACGTGAGGCTAATGACCGAGGCGTCACGCTCACCATTGGTTCTGACTCCTTCTCTTTTGTAACTCCTTACGGCTGGGTAACCATTGATGAGATGTATGACTTTGTCGATAAGGCAGGCATTTCTATCATGGATACCATCAAGGCTGCTACCATCAACGGCGCTAAGATGGTCCACAAACAGGACGAGTTTGGTTCCCTTGAGGCTGGTAAGTCTGCCGATCTTTTGGTTGTTAACGGCGATGTAGCCAACAACATTCATGATCTTACTCCCGACAATATGGAAGTTATCATGAAGGAAGGCGACATCGTTATTAAGGATGCTCTCTAAGATCATCCGATGCCTATCTTGTGCGTTTGAGTAGTGCCGCGTCGCTTGTAACCGGCGTCGCAGCTTTGTTTGCGGCGCCGGGTTTTTACTTTTGTCTGGGGCTAGGGGTATAGTTGTTATGTCATAGTGTGTAAAACGAAGGTGTGTTGGGATGGCAATAGCCCTCATTGGTTTAGGCATTTTTTGTGCTTTAGTGGGATGTGCTCCTTGTGCGTATCTTTTTGAGCGTGCTCGGGTAAACGATACCTGTCCGTCTATTGCCATGGGATTAGCTGGGGTTATTTGGTCATATCTATTGCTTTGCGGAGTCATGGCAATTGTAAAGATAGTAGCCGCAACACAAATTATGACGTTTGCGCTTGCGGTAGTGGTAACATTCCTTATGTTTTGGGGAATTGAGTCAGCGAGGGCTTTTCGCTTGTTTTCTTATCAAGCGGAGTCTCACAGAAGGGGCGAATCGTGAATCCTCTTTCCAATCTATCAGGCGAGATGGAAGAGCTGCTTGGCAGTTTTATGTCCCTGCCCATCAAGGGTAACCTGATTTTTGGCCTTACCAACTACATATTTTGGATGGGCGTAGCTGTTATCTTGCTTTTTGTTGTACTGTTTGTGTTCAAAAAGAAGCAAGCACAGAGCTTGGTTCCGCAAGGTGCCTTTGTCAATGGCGTTGAGAGCGTGGTTGATTTTGTAAAGGAAGACATTTGCAAAAACCTCTTGGACGATAAGTGGCAAAAGCATTTTCCATTTTTAGCTGCGCTGTTTTTCTTCATCTTGATTAACAACATGGTTGGTCTGCTTCCGGGAGGACATCCTGGTACAGGCACCATTGGTGTTACGGGCGCACTTGCTGTGTGGTCCTTTATCTACTTTGTGTATACGGGCATGAAACGCCTTGGCGCATGGGGTTACATTAAAAGCTTGGCTCCTAAAGGTGTCATGTTTCCCATCAATCTGCTTGTCTGGCTTATCGAGGTATTCTCTACCTTTTTGCGCCTTGTTACGCTTGCTGTCCGTTTGTTCTGCAACATGTTTGCAGGCCACATCGTTATGGGCACCTTTGCAATTCTGGCTTCTCTATTCCTTGAGCCCCTATTGCAGGGTTTCTCGCTTGTTGCACTGGGACAAGCAGGAGCTTCCGTGTTCTGGGTAGTTATCCTGATAGCAATTTATACGGTAGAGATCCTGGTTGGTGTTATCCAGGCATACGTCTTTACCTTGTTGTCCAGTGTGTACATTCAGTTAGTAGAAGAAGAGGAATAACGGCTTCACACAGATGGTTATAATCTGTTGGGCATATAGCTTGTTGTCATAGGTCGCCCATCGTAAAAGGGCGAATGATAAAGGAGGAATTGTGGGAGTTATCGGTTACAGCCTTGGCGTTATTGGAGCCAGCTTTGGTATTGGTCTTGCAGCATTTGGTGTTGCACATTCCATGGCTCGCCAGCCAGAGGTACAGGGTCGTCTGTTTACCGTGTTCATCCTTGCATCTGCATTTGTTGAGGCTCTTGCACTGATTGGCTTCGTAGTTACCATCATGATGAAATAAAGATACGAGTTATATGAGTTGGAGGCACGACATGAGGTTTAAGGGAGGGCATGTAGGCGCATTTGGTGTTGTTGGCGTGGTAAGCCTTGCGTGCATGCCACAGGTTGCACTTGCAGAAAGTATTTCTGGTGCAGACATCTTGCTTCCTAAGCCTGCCGAGTTTATCCCTGCTCTTATCGCATTTTTGGTCATTTGGATTGTTCTGGCCAAGCTGGTTTTGCCTTCGGTTCTTGGAATGATGCAAAAGCGTCAACAGCAGATTCAGGATGACCTTGACGCCGCGGCGCAGTCCAAAGCTGCTGCCGAGAAGGCCCGTCAAGAGTATGAGGCTGGCATTGCTGATGCAAAGAAAGAAGCGGATGAGATTATCGCTCAGGCAAAGTTTGATGCCGAGGCTGAGCGCACGCGCGTTATAGACAAGGCGCGTACCGATGCTGCCGCCATTGTTGCAAAGGCTCATGACACCGTAGATTCAGAGCGCAAGAAGGCCATGATTGAGCTTTCTGCCTCGGTTGTTGATCTTTCGGTTGAGATTGCAAGTAAGATCATTGGCGAGGCCCTGTCTGAGGATGATCAGCGCCGTCTTGCCGAGAAGTACCTCGAGGAAGTGAGCACCAATCATGAGTAGCACTTCTCAGACCACCAAGGCCGAGCAGTATGCTCGCGCCTTGATTGAGGCTGCTCAGAAAGAGGGTAGGGCTAATACCGACCTGGTGCAGGTAAACCATGCGCTTAAGTTTTTGCCAGAGGTACTGGAAACTTTGGCATCCATGCACAATAACAACGACATGGAACTGCTCGAAAACGTTGCTCAAGAGTATAAAAATATCTTGGACAACGAGACCGATATTGTGCAGGTAACGGCAACCACCGCGGTTGCTATGGACGATCAATTGCGCAAGGCAATTAGGGCTAAGCTCGAACCCGAGCTGCATGCGTCCATTTATTTGAACGAGCGCATTGACCCCTCAATTTTGGGTGGCATTGTGTTAGAAATTCGTGGAGACAGGTACGACGCTTCGGTGCGCGCACAGCTTGCAAACATCAGAAAGTCTCTTGCCGCCACTTATATCGGAAGTGATGAGCAATGACAGAAAAAATCAGCTCGGCTGAGATTATGGGAACGCTGCGTCAGCAGCTGTCTCAGATCAACGCGACTGTGGACCAGCGCGAAGCCTCTACTGTTTCCCAGGTGGGTGACGGTATTGCTATTGTTTCTGGTCTTAAAACTGCCATGGCTGGAGAGCTTTTACAGTTTACAAGCTCTGCTACGGGTCGCAGTGCCTACGGCTTGGTCCAAAACTTGGAAGAGGACCGCGTAGGTGCAGTATTGTTTGGCGATGTAGATGCCATTAAAGAAGGCGATGAAGTTCGCGCAACAGGGCGCATTATGGATATCCCTGTTGGTCGTGAAATGCTTGGTCGCGTTGTTAATCCACTTGGTCAGCCCATCGATGGTCTTGGCCCTCTGAGCACAACCGCCCGTCGTCCCATTGAGTTTAAGGCTCCTGGCATTATGGATCGTCAGCCGGTATGCGAGCCAGTTCAGACAGGCTTTTTGGCAATTGATGCTATGGTGCCTATCGGTCGCGGCCAGCGTGAGCTTATTATTGGTGACCGTAAAACGGGTAAGACTGCTATTGCAATCGACACCATCATCAATCAGCGCGAGTCCGATCTGATTTGTATCTATGTTGCTATTGGTCAGAAAGCTTCAAAGGTTGCCGCTATTAAGGAAACCTTGGCTCAGCACGGTATTCTCGATAAGACCATTATTGTGTTGGCTTCTGCTTCTGATTCTGCACCAATGCAGTATATTGCCCCCATGGCCGGTGCTGCCATTGGCGAGTACTTTATGTATAACGACAAGGACGGCAATCCTGCGGATGAGCAGCATCCTGGTGGTCATGTTTTGGTTGTCTACGATGACCTTTCAAAGCAGGCGGTTGCATACCGTCAGATGTCACTTACGCTGCATCGCCCACCCGGACGTGAGGCGTATCCTGGCGATATTTTCTATTTGCACTCTCGCTTGCTTGAGCGTGCCGTTAAGATGAATGATGCTCATGGTGGCGGTTCTATGACGGCGCTGCCCATCATCGAGACGCAAGAAGGCGACGTTTCTGCATATATTCCTACCAACGTCATCTCCATTACCGATGGTCAGATCTATTTGGTGCCGAGCCTGTTTTTCCAGGGTCAGCGCCCTGCAGTAGACGTGGGCATTTCGGTTTCTCGTGTTGGCGGTTCTGCGCAGCTTAAATCTATGAAGCAGGTTGCAGGTACTCTTCGTCTGGACCTGGCTGCCTTCCGTGAGAAGCAGGCATTTGCTCAGTTTGGTAGTGACCTTGATGCAACCACGCAGTACCAGATCAGCCACGGTACTCGTATGATGGAGCTGCTTAAGCAGGGAAGGTATGCCGCCTTGGATGTGGCAGATCAGATCATTGTCCTGTTTGCAGGTAAGGAAGGCTTCTTGGATGATCTTGAAGTCAGCCAGGTAGTACCCTTCCGTGATGCGCTGGCAGTCTATATGGAAGAGCGTCATCCTGAGGTGCGTAACAAGATTCGTTCTGAGCGCATCAGTGATGCTTTGGCGGATCAAATGAAGCGTCAAATTACTGAGTTCAAAGAAGCATTTCTCAACGGCAACTTTGATCGTCTAAGCTCTTTTAAGAGCGAGGCTGCTTCTTCAAGCCCAGCTCAAGATGTAGACCAAGATGTAGAGAAGGACTAAGGGTTACTCATGTCTAATCTACGAGAGATATCAAAGCGCATCTCCTCGGTTACCGCAACCATGCAGATCACGCGTACGATGGAGATGGTCTCCACCGCAAAGATTCGCAAGGCATTGGACCGAGCAGAGCAGGCTGCTCCTTACAAGGACGCCATTAAGCGCATGCTCTCCAATGTAGTAGGCTCAAGCCTTGACACTTCTCAGCCGCTGTTAGAGCAGCGTGAAACAACAAAGACGGTTCTGTTTATTCTTATTGCTTCCGACCGCGGTTTAGCGGGCGGTTTTAACATCATGCTTCAGCGTGCGGCGCAAAAGGAGATAGAGCGTCTTGCCAAGCAGGGCATTGAGTCTCGTATCATTACCTGCGGACGAAAACCTACGGAGTACTTCCAGTCTCGCGCGATGGAGCCTGTGCTGTCCTTTTTGGGTATGTCGTCCGAGCCAACTATGGACCAAGCGGATCGTATCGCTTCATATGTCATGGATGGCTATACCAATAAAAGTATCGATAAGGTCGTAATTTACTATCAACATGCTCGCAACCGTGTGGATCAAGATATGATTGTTGAGCAGGTACTTCCTATCGAGACCGCAAACTTGATTATTCCTAATGCGCCTCGTAGTCCGGAAGCAGTGTCCAAAGTTGAGCGTAATTACAACAACTTGTTTGAGTTTGACCCCTCAGCTTCGGAAGTATTGGGCTATCTTATGCCCGCTTACGTTCGTACCCTTATCTTTCACGCGTTGTTGGACTCCGCTGCAGCAGAGCATGGTGCACGCCGCCGCGCAATGCAGTCCGCAACGGACAATGCTCAGGAAGTTATCACACGCCTGAGCCGTATGTACAACCGTGTAAGGCAGAGCTCCATCACCACCGAGCTCAATGAGATCATTGGCGGCGCGTCCGCATTGGAGGACAACTAATGGCAGAAAAGGCACAAGAGCGAACCGTATTCGAGGAGGCAGAGCTCGAGTATTTGCATCGTAGTGCTGGTGACGGCACTATTGTTCGTGTGGTTGGTTCGGTTGTCGATGTTAAGTTTATTGATCATGTTCCCGGCATCTACAATGCGTTGGAAGTACGAGGAACCACACCTATGGGTGAGGTGCGCCTCGTTTTAGAGGTAGAGTCTCAGCTTCCTAATGACGTTGTACGTACCGTAGCCATGGATTCTACCGATGGCCTGCAGCGCGGCATGCGCGTACATGATACGGGCGCACCTATGCAGATGCCCGTTGGTAAGTCTACGCTTGGTCGCGTTTGGAATGTTATGGGCCGTCCTGTGGATGGTTCTCCCGTTCCAGATGATGTGACTTACTATCCCATCCATCGCACAGCTCCCAAGTTTGATGACCTTACCACTAGGACTGAGATTTTTGAGACGGGCATTAAGTCCATCGATCTTCTCGAGCCCTATGTTCGCGGTGGCAAAACCGGTTTGTTTGGTGGCGCCGGTGTTGGCAAGACCGTTCTGATTCAGGAGCTCATCAATAATCTGGCTCAAGAGCACGGCGGCACCTCCGTCTTTACCGGCGTAGGTGAGCGCACGCGTGAAGGAACCGACCTGTTCCTTGAGATGACCGAGTCCGGCGTTATCAATAAGACATGCTTGGTCTACGGACAGATGAACGAGCCACCAGGAGCACGTTTGCGCGTTGGCCTTGCAGGTCTTACCACTGCAGAGTACTTCCGTGACCAGGGTCAGGATGTACTGCTGTTTATTGACAACATTTTCCGCTTCTCCCAGGCTGGTTCTGAGGTTTCCGCACTGCTTGGCCGCATGCCTTCCGCAGTAGGCTATCAGCCCACTTTGGCTACCGAGATGGGCGACCTGCAGGAGCGCATTACCTCTACGCGCGAAGGTTCCATTACCTCGGTACAGGCTGTCTACGTACCGGCAGATGACCTTACAGACCCAGCGCCTGCAACCACCTTTACGCACCTGGACGCTACAACGGTTTTGTCTCGTGCCATTACGGAACTGGGCATCTATCCTGCGGTAGATCCCCTTGCGTCCTCATCAGACGCGCTGGATCCTTCCGTAGTTGGTGAGGAGCACTATCGTGTAGCAACGGCTGTTCAAGAAACCTTGCAGGAGTACTCCGACCTACAGGACATCATTGCCATTTTGGGTATGGACGAGCTTTCGGAAGAGCAGCGTCTTACCGTAGACCGCGCTCGTAAAGTGCAGCAGTTCTTGTCACAGTCTTTCCACGTTGCCGAGAAGTTCACAGGTAATCCCGGTGTGTATTGCCGTATTGAAGATACCGTCCGCTCTTTTGCCGCTATTATCGATGGCGAATGTGATGACATCCCTGAGCAGGCATTCCGCTTTGCAGGTACCATCGACGACGTTCGCGAGCGCGCTCGCAAGATGGCCGAAGAGGCACAGGCAGACGAGAGGTAACGATGGCGTATCTTACCTGTAAATTTGTGCGTCCCGATAAGCAGCTATACGAAGGTAATGTTGCATCTTTAGTCCTGGTCACCTACACCGGCGAGCTCGGTGTATGGCCAGGTCATGCGCCGGAGATTTGTGCGTTGGGCGATGGCGTTGTACGCCTGTCTGCGCTACCCGAAGATGGTGGAGACATTCAGAAAGTTATTGTTTCTGGTGGGTATGCTGAGATTGCCGATGACTCGGTGGTTATTATCGCGGACCATGCACGTGACATTAATGATATTGATGTCGCGCAGGTTAACGATACACGGCAGAAAGCAGTGGACGTGCGCAACGCGCTTCCTCAGAACGACCACCGTCGTGCCTATTATGAAAACAAGATACACTGGTGTGATCTCTTGCTTCAATATGGGCAAATGGGGGCATAGCAGATTTTAACGAGCGCACGTAACGGGGGCGATATGGACGTTATTCAAATTGAGGGTGGTCACCCCATTTCGGGTGAAGTGGTTGTGTGTGGAGCAAAAAATTCTGCGCTCAAGCTTATGGCTGCTACAGTTATGGCTCCGGGCAAAACCATCCTTACCAACGTTCCTGATATTTCTGACGTGCACATCATGGGCAAAGTACTCAAACGTCTTGGTGCCCAGATTACCGTTTTAGGCAAGCACGAACTTCTCATTGATACTACTAACGTAGATAAATGGGAAACGCCCTATGAGCTCGTTGCACAAATGCGTGCTTCAACTGCTGTTTTAGGACCTTTGCTGGCTCGCTTTGGCAAGGCTGTTGTTGCCATGCCAGGCGGGTGCAATATTGGTGCTCGCAAGATTGACATGCACATCTTGGGGCTCGAAGCCTTGGGTGTAGAGTTTGATGTCTCCCACGGTAACATTCATGCTTCCGCACCAAAGGGCATTACAGGAGCATCGGTCACCTTAGAGTTTGCAAGCGTAGGCGCTACCGAGAATCTTATGATGGCTTCGGTGCACGCTCAAGGCACGACGATTATTGACAACGCCGCACGTGAGCCGGAGATTGTTGACCTTGCCAACATGCTCAATGAAATGGGCGCTCATATTCGTGGTGCGGGCACGCCTCTGATTGAAATTGAAGGCGTTGCAGAGCTGCACCCTGTTGAGCATTGCGTTGTTGGTGATCGTATTGAGGCGGCAACCTTTTTGGCCATTGGTGGCTTGACCGGCGGCCCTGTTCGGGTGCGCGGTTTTGAGCCAGTGCACCTGGGTATGGTGTTGCGTAAATTTGAGGCCATGGGCATTACCATTGAGCGCAAAGAGCACGAGGTCATTGCTTCTCGAGAAGGAAAGCTCAAGCCGGTAGATATTCAAACACTTCCGTTCCCAGGCTTCCCAACAGACGTGCAAGCCCAAGCCATGTGCGTGCTTGCTCTGGCAGATGGCAATTGCGTCATTACCGAGAATGTCTTTGAGAACCGCTTTATGTTTGCCAGTGAGATCAACCGCATGGGTGCAGATATTACGATCGAAGGCCATCATGCTATTGTCCACGGCGTTCCTGCTTTGTCTGGCGCACAGGTTAAATCTCCCGATCTCCGCGGTGGCGCTGCTCTTGCAATGGCTGGTCTGGTGGCGGATGGCATTACTACCATCAGTGGCATTCATCATATTGATCGCGGCTACGAAGGGTTTGTCGATAAGCTCGTGGGGCTGGGTGCTCATGCTCAGCGTACGTCCATTGAGCTCGAGGAAGACTAGGGTGCCACGCTCTTTAAGAAGCGCGCAATAGATCCGCTTAATAGACTCACTGAATGGGGCCTATCTAAGAGCTGCCTAAGATCTGCATGGGAGCTGCCTGCAAAATTATCTGGTATATCTCTCAAGGCGATGGGGTAAACTTGAGCTAACATTTACCGCCTGGAGGTATACCTTATGTCAGAACAAGATTTTGTTGATAAACACCGCCTTTCTATGGCAAACGAAGACTACCTTGAATCTATTTACCGTATTACGATTGCCGAAAACAGTTCCGCAGGTATCCGTTCTGTAGACGTGGCTGATCAGCTTAACGTTTCCAAAGCAAGCGTTAACAAAGCTATCAGCACGCTTAAGGATGCGGGGTATGTAGAGCAAAACCGCTATGGTCGCGTCATACTTACCGAGGCCGGCCGTGAGTATGGCTCTGAGGTATGGCATGCGCACCGCTTGATTCGCGCCTTTCTTGAGGAGGGCTTGGGCGTAGCGCCTGAGGTTGCCAATGAAGAGGCCTGTACTATGGAGCATGCCCTGTCCCGTGATACCTTGCGTCGCTGGGCAAAGTTTTTGGCTGATCAAGGCTTTTTGCTCGATCAAAACGAGAATGTCGAGTAGTCCAGAGCTCAGGGCTAGGAGCCGCAGAGTTCAGTAGACCACAGGGCTCGATAAGTCAGAAACGAGCGGCTTAAGAGTTTGCTCCCTGTGAATTGCAATTGCAACGATAGTTTGAAGGCAGAGCATGCTTACACATCAAGGCTTTTATGCAAGCTCTTTATGGGAGCGCCCCACGCATGATGATGCTTGTGAAGAAGCAGCAAATGAACTTGGAAAGATTCTCACTGGCCAAGCCGGTGAGAATCTCTTGCTTTCTGGTGATCTTTCGCGGACGTTAGCGCAGCTGCCTGCCGCCCAAGATATAACAGGTCCTTTGTGGGTGCAGTATGAACCGGAGATGCTCACGAGCTTGTATCAGCTGCAAGCTGCGTGTGGTGCTACCGGTCTTTTAACAGAAACAGCTGCTTGTACCAGCAATCGTTTAGCAGAGTTGCAGGAAGGTCTCGTGTGTCAGGAGCTGTGCGATAAAGCTGCTCGCGCAGCCTATGCAGTGGGGCCACGCTTCGTGATAGGTACCATGAGCTCTGCTCACATTCCTGTTTATGATCAGGATAGCCCTGCAGCAAGACAGGTCCGTGCACTGTATACAGAGCAGGCTCGTGCTTTGGTAGATGCTCAGGTCCATGCCCTGTTTATTACTGGTATGACCAACATTGAGGATGCTGTTTGTGCTGTTCATGCTTCACGGCTTGTCTGTTCACGGCCTCTTATCTGCGCGCTTGACGCAGAGGCAGTGACTTCCAACTACCACAAGGATCAATTGTCTGCACAGGTTAAACGTTTAGTGGATGTAGGAGCAGACGCTGTTGGCATAAGCAATGTTTTACTTTCTGTAGGCGCTTTATTTGCGGCGTGCTTGGATGCGAGCGATCCCGTGCAACCTTCTGTGCAGACTCTTGCACAGGACCTTGTCGATAGCGCACAGCGTTATGGCATAGGTACGCTTATGACCATATGCCCTGACCGCTCAGGTTGCTCAGACTCCCAAGATAGTGCAGATGAACAAGCATTTTTACAGCTGGCTCAGGATCTGGCACGAGCAAACATCAGGGTTATCGGCGCGGGGAAAGGAAGTACAGCACACCATACTGCTGCCTTGAGCGCCGGTCTTCTCGCCTTATAACATGGTTTAAAAATCTAGCTATTACTGTGAAGCATCGCAAAAAACAACGCAAATAGGTTAGAGTACTACCAGTTACGTATCCTCAACTTATTTGTAGCCGTGCGCAGTTGGTTCGCACACGTAACGTGAAAGGAACAGTAATACTATGAAGGCTATTATTCCCGCCGCAGGCCTCGGCACTCGCTTTTTACCAGCCACAAAATGCACTCCCAAGGAGTTGCTTCCCGTTATTGATAAACCCGTTATTCAATACGTTGTTGAGGAAGCCTTGGCTCCCGAAGGAGTAGATGAGTGCATAATCGTTAATTCTCATGATAAGCCCCAGATCGAGGCATATTTTTGCGCGGATACGGGCTTTGAGCAGATGCTCGAGAAGCGCGGTAAAAATAAGGAAGCTGCTAAGGTTCGCGCTGCAGCAGAGCTGCCCGTATCGTTTGTGTATCAAAATGAGGCTTTAGGCTTGGGTCATGCGGTTCATTGTGCTGCAGAAAAAGTGGACGATGAGCCCTTCTTTGTGCTGCTGGGTGACTACTTTGTTCCAAGCAAGCAAATGAATATCAAGATGGCAGAGGTTTCTCGCGCTCACAACAATGCTTCCGTCATTGCCGTAGCACCTGTTCCAGAAGATCAGGTAAGCCGCTATGGTATTATTGCAGGTGAATGTGTAGGTTCGCTCGATGGTGTAGAGGCCTCGGGTGAGCAGACCGGTGCCGTTTGGAAGGTTACGGGGCTTGTCGAGAAGCCTGCTCCACAAGATGCCCCTTCCCACCTGTTTATTGTGGGTCGTTATCTTTTGTCTCCTCGCATTATGGAGCTTTTGGCGGATCAAACACCTGGTGCTGGCAATGAGATTCAGCTTACGGATGCTATGGAACGCTTGTTAGACGAAGAAGAGATGTATGCGCTTGTCATTGACCCTATGGAGGGTTGTGATACCGGTACTCCTGCAGCATGGGCAGCTACCAACGCTCGTTTGGCATTGCAGTCTGACGCAGCGGATGCTTTTAAAGAGGCGCTGGGCACTGTTGAACTCTAAGCCAGTGCTTTTTGTTTGAAGCATCTGTAGGCAGTGTAATGGTGTTGTAGTGTTGTGGCATTGCGCTGCAGTAATACAAACTGCGTATATTCTGATTAAAAAAGGTCGTTCATGCTATGAGCGACCTTTTTCAGGCTTACGAGTATCTTTTGTTGCTCCTGCTCCACCAAACTTTATCTATATACTTCTTTCAGAAAATAGTATGGCTATTTTTACATAAGTTTTATATAGGAAAGCCTATTCAAAGACTTGACAAATTAGTAGAATATTTAAATAAGTATCTAGTTTTTCAGGTTTTATGTGTTCAACCTTTTGTTTAGCAAAGCGGCGGCTAAAACAACAGCACAAACACACCTATTGGCAGCCGCAAAGAAAATTGGAGGATTTATGTCCAACAATGTGCGTCCTGTGCCACCGTCATTTGGCCACAAGGCTCTCACAGCGTTCATCTCGGCTTCATTGTGCCTTTCACTTGCGCCCGCTCAGGCGTTTGCTGTAGATGATTCAACAACGGACACCACAGCTACTACAAGTGAAGCTCCAGCTCAGCCAGCGCCTGCGTCTACAACAGACACTCCAGCTACTCCAGCATCTGAGCTGAGCGATAAGCTCACCGAGGCTGCAGCGCCCGCCACAGCTGCTGAGGCCCCTACTTCTGCTCCTGCAGTTCCTTCTGCTACTGCAGCTCCTTCTGTTGCTGCGCCTGCCTCAAATACAGAGCGTGCAGCCAATAGGGTGACCGCACCAGCACCCAAGTCCTTGGCAGATGTTTATGTTGACGGTGCAAATGGTAACGATGATACAGCATCCGGTGCTGTAGACGCTCCTTTTAAGACCTTTGAAGCTGCACTCAAAGCAATGTCGGATGGTGGAACCGTACACGCAAAGGGCACCTTTGCTCTTACCGAAACCGTAACTATTCCGGCCAAAGCAACACTGGACATTTACGGAGACGCTACTTTTACTGGCGCCGGCAAAAACGGCTTTATTCTCTCTAAAGATGCTACTCTCAAAGCATCCAATGGCGCGAAGCTTTCCATGTCTGGGTTTAGCACCGCTCTTATAGCTCAAGCAGGCTCTCTTATAACTGATGGCATATATAATTTCGAGAACAATGCTTCGGCAAGCAACGGTACAACCGGAATTTCTCTGAATGGTACTGTTAGAGGCAGCGCTGGTCGCGACAAACTTGTTATTACAGCAAATGACAAGAGTGAGACTAACTTCTATGGTGCTTCTGCTGTGTTTGAGAATTGTACGGTTACCGTTACTTCTCAGAATACGGAGCGTATCAGCTGGACACTGAGTGGCTCTTGGATTGATGGAAAGCTGCTTACGCTTAAAAATGCCAACTTTACCGTTGCGGGCATCAATGGCGGTTTCTATATCAAGCCAAGTTTCACCGATTCACATTTTACCGTTGCGGTCGGTCCTCAGGGTGCGCAGCGTACTGGTGCAACCATTCAAAATACGGGCACCATCTCCAACTCTACCGTCTCTATTAACGGTGGACGCGAGGCAGGACTTTCTATCGGCATAACGGATGGCCCCCTCACCATCACCAATTCAACACTTGATTTCAATAATGGCGGAACCGGTGGTCTTAACGTCAATACAGGCAAAGTGATACTTGAAAATTCAACCATTAAGGGTGATGGAAAGAACAGCGGTGCACTCTATGGTGCACAGGCAAAAGGCTCTATTACGTTTATCGGAAATTCTCTTGTGGAGACACCTGCAACGGCCAACTCCCATACCGGTGCCTCACAGTCCGGTGGCAGCCATGTGGTTCTTGGTGGATCCTACCATGTGTCCTATGTACCTAACTACAATAGCTCTGCGGGGGCACTGTTCCTACCAATGGTACGGATAACGGCAATGAGAAACTTATGCTCTTTACGCTTATCGACTCAAGCGTAACTGAGCTTAACCCACTTAATATAGCAGGTAATGCCTATACCTATCCTGTAGCCAATGCATCATCTGATGGTCAGAAGCATGTTTGGGTTCCTGCAGAGAAGGTAACCTTTGAACTTAATGAGCCTGGTGCTCAGGATACGGTTTCCGCTTCGTTTACAGATGGTACAACCACTGGCAAGGAAGTTACCGCTATGCGTGGTTATTCTCTTGCTAATGCTACTCCTGCAGCGGGAACCAATGAAGTTCCTCAGAATCCAACTGCCATAGGCTATGACTTTGTGGGATGGTTCTACAAGGTTGATGGTGCTGAGAAACCCTTTGATGCAACTACCGCAAAGATTAGTTCTGCCACAACGGTCTACGCTAAGTGGAAAGAGAATGCCAATAGCTATGGTGTGGCCTACCACAATAATGCTGGTGGTACGGATGTTGCCTATATCGATAAGGGCAAGAATGCAGATCGTAGCGCACAGGTATTGTCCTACGAGACCATAGCCTCTGCAAATCCAGCCTTTACTCCTAAGGGCAAGACCTTTAAGGGTTGGAATACTCAGGCAGATGGCAAGGGGCAGAGTTACGCTCCCAATCAAACCATTGCTGTTCCTGCTGGCAAGGGGTCCATTGATTTGTATGCTCAGTGGGAAGATCAGATGGCAACGGTGCGTTTCTCGGCAAACGGTGGCACCTTCTCAGAGGACAGTGTATTTAAGAAGAATCCTGATGTCTTTGAGATTTCTACAGACGCTCAGGGTGGCGAGGTAGCAACGGTAAAAGCCAAAGCAAAGGTTTTGGATAACACGACGCTCGACGCGCTTCTGAAGTCTTTGAATTCTTCTGTGAGTACTAGAACTCCTGGACTTTATTCTCCCATTGACGATGAGGCAGCGTTTTCTTCCATTGCTACAAAGAAGTATTCTGTTCTCGATAAACTTACCAAAAAAATAGAATTTTTTGGCATCGTTTACGGAACTAGCTACTCTTACTGGTTCACTGATGCTGATGGTGCCGCCGCAGCAGCTATTAATAACTTTACTGAAATAACCGGTGACACAACCTATTACCTTAAGTGGAAGGCCGATCCAAATATTCAGGTGATTAGCCAAGAGTCTACACTTGATGGAGATATCTACAGTGATGGCTTTATCAGCAGCAAGGATGCCAAGTTTGTAAAGACCGACTCAGAGTCCTTCTCTATGTCTGGTCAGATTGATGCCAAGAAAATTCAAGATCAGATGCAAAGTATTCAGGCTCTGTATCCACAGATTCAGGAGTCTGACTATAAGAACATTACTCTTGATGGAACTACCTCTACCTTTACTGCAACAGTTACCTTCCCAGAAGGAGTAAAGGTTCCTGAGAATCCTACTATTACTACAAGGGGCTTGGGTAAGGCATTTACGGTTGCCTCTACTGAGGTAAAGGGACAGACGGTTAGCGTTGTCTTTAAGCTAGTGGATGGTATCAATAATTACCAGGCACTCAAGGATGCTGTTGATTCTACTGGTATGGATGATGCTGAACAGACTGCTCAAACGGGAGAGCACCCTATTTCAGTAACAGTAGGCGGTCTTACGTTGGACGGCAGCAAGCTCAATAATGATCAAAAGCTTGTTACAACCGGTACGGTAGAAGGTAACTTTAGCGCCATAGCTTCTGTAGCAAGCGGTAAAACAAAGAAATTTGACTTTAGCTGGAAGGCTACCCAATCCGAGAGGGGTAGGGACAAGGATGCTAAAGACAATACCACGATCCAACATACTATTATTGCCGTAAAGACAGTTCAGCAAACACTTCCTGCTGACCTTCTCATCAATGGTGACTCCACACATGAAGATGTGTATGGCGTACTGGCTGGGCAAAAGGTTGATGTAACAGGTTCTGTAAATGTCACATCCATCAAAAACCAGATGGTTGCTATTGAGGCTCTATATCCCAATACACCACACAACGAGATTGGTGTATCGATAAAGGACTTTGGCTTTACGGCCAAGCTTACCCTGCCTGAAGGCATGACTATGCCTACAGATCTCACTCCGGAGTCCCTGCAGCTCAAGAACTTTGGTGGCTTTAAGGTCACTAAGGTAGAAGTGAAGGATAACGTAGCTACGGTATCTATGGCCATAGCTGACAACATTACCACCTATGAACAGCTTAAAAAGCTTGTAGATGCAACTGGCGACGCAAACGGTTGGATGAGCCTTACACTCCCCAATGTTACGGTCAACTCTGATGTTGCTGACAACCAGGTTCTTACAGCAACTGCTGAGGTATCTGGCTTCTTTGATGCTTTGGCAACCCATGGCTCTACAACCAAGGCCTTCTCGTTTGCCTGGAATGGTGAGCAGTGGGCGGATGGCAAGGACAGTATAGCTTCCGATCCCAAGGCAATTCAGGCATCGGTTCAGACTCCTACCACCGTAATCTCAACGTTGCCTGCAGACCTTTTGGTTGGCGACAACACAGAGCATGATGAGATCTTTACTACGATCGCTGGCAGTAAGGTAAGCTACACCGGTGCTCTGAATGTTGACTCCATTAAGAAGCAGATGGCTTATATTGAGAATCTCTATCCAGGTGTAGATAAGTCTCAGATTTCGGTAAATGTTGCAGAGTGCAGCTTTACAGCAACCCTTGAGGCACCTGAGGGTGTTACCATTCCTGCTAATGTCGTGGCAACCCCTGAAAACTTTGGCGATGCCTTTGAGATTACTAAGGTAGAAACTAATGGCAACAAGGTTGCTGTGACCTTGAAGCTCAAGGACGGCATCACTAAGTACTCTGAGCTCCAGGATGCCGTAGCTAAGGCTGGCGATGCAAACGGTTGGATGAAGCTTACCCTGCATGACCTGATGGTCAATAGCGACGTAGCTCCTGGTACCAAACTTACCATGGTGGGTACTATTACAGGAAGCATGAAGGCAACCGCTACTTCTCCTGGCGGTCACAGCAAGGCATTTAGCTTTGTATGGAATGGCGAGCAATGGCCTGAGGGCAAGGATGCTACCACTGATCCCACCGACAAGTCTATTAGCTTTACGCTTACCGTTAAGGCCGCGGACAATCCTGATAACCCTGACAACCCCAATAACCCGGACAATCCTTCCAATCCGGATAACCCCAACCAGCCTTCTAAGCCTGGTACCGGTAAGACCAAGGTTACGCCTCAAAACAAGGCTCAGTCCAAGAAGATGATTCCTCAGACTGGGGATGTTGCTACGAGTGCAAGTACCCTTGCAGGTATAGCAGCTGCTGGTATTGCGGCGCTGGGTGCTCACTTTGGTATTCGTCGTAAAAATGACGAAGAATAATTGGAGTGCTGAGTTACGTACGGTACCCCAAGAGCAAGAGGGCGATAAGAACGTTGCGTCCTAAAAGCTTTGGAGAAAGCTAAGAAAGAAGAGGTTGGCCATAAGGTCAACCTCTTCTTTATTATGTGTCCGAGCAACAACGTACAATAGAAATGTAAGGTAAAAGTTTGGTTGATGTTTTTTAGCCAAGGCTTGCAGGTGTACCAAAAAATGAGGAGTTACAGACGCTCATGAAGTTCATTCACACGTCAGACTTACATCTGGGTAAAAAAATTGCAAACTTTTCTTTAGAGCAAGATCAGAGCTACATGATGAACCAGCTATTAGAGGCTGCAGTTTCTCAAAACGTGCAAGCCCTTGTAGTGTCGGGAGATATATTTGATACACCAGCTCCTCCAGATTATGCAACACGTTTATGGGATGAGTTTCTTACACGTATGGCGCAGGCAAACATTCCTGTATTGGTGGTGAGTGGAAACCATGATTCCGGTGCTCGCTTGGGTTGTGGTTCACGTCTGTTTACTCAGTCAGGTATTCATATTGCCGGTGAGCTTACTGGTGAACTGATGCCTATTAGTGTTGCAGGCGTTAATTTTTGGCTCATTCCGTTTGTGCGACCTTCTGATGTTCGTGCTTGGATAGCCTTGCAAAAAGAGGAACAAGTTTCGTTGAGTAGCTATGAAGAGGCGTTGCGTGCTGTTGTTTCCGCAATCCGTAGGCATCCGGCTTTTGCAGATGGACCCAATGTCTGTGTTGCTCATCAATTTATTACAGCGGGTAGCATGAAGCCTCAGCTGAGTGAGTCAGAGCGCGGTGGGTTTGGTCCTTCGGTAGGCACGTTGGACAACATAGATGCTTCCGTGTTTGATGGCTTTGCATATGTAGCGCTAGGACACATCCATGCTCCACAAAGCATTGGTCGTCCTACGATTCGCTACAGCGGTACGCCACTTAAATATTCCAGCTCAGAAGCACGGCAATGTAAAAGTTTTGTGCTGGTAGACATTTTAGAAAGTGGAGAGCTGCATCATACGTTGATGCCATTCTCTGCTCTGCATGATTTTAGAGTAGTAGAAGGCTCCTTGGATGAACTGGAGCAGCTGGCTGCTACACAGTCTGAGCAAGAAAAAGAGGATTTTGTTCACGTAACAGTGGTGGAAGATAACCCTGTGGATGTGGTGGCTCGCATTAAGTATCTGTGGCCTTACTATGCGGGAATAACAGTGCAGTCACATGTAAACACTGTAGCAGGTACTTCCTCGGCGCCCTCGCAGGAAAAGCTAGAGAACAGCAGTCTCAAAGAGCTGTTCTTGGACTTTTTTGCTTATCAACTTGGCAAGCAGGCATCGCAAGAAGAAGAGGCTCTGGTAGTACAAGCGCTTGCACACAGTTCAAAGGAGTTGATGTAGGTGAAGCCTCTGCAGCTTTTGCTCACAGCCTTTGGCCCCTATGTGCAGCAAACCACTATAGATTTCACAGAGCTTGGGCGGCATGGTCTGTTCTTGATTTACGGAGATACAGGCTCCGGTAAAACCATGCTCTTTGATGCCCTATGCTTTGCGCTCTATGGAGAGACATCTGGCGGTCGTGATCCTGCCCAGCTGCGTAGCAATTACGCTTCTCCTGATCAAATTTGTTCCGTTAGCTTTAGCTTTGAGCACAATGGTAAGAACTATCATGTGAGGCGCGAACCCGCTCAACTGGTCAAGAAACGTCGTAGATCAAGTGGGGGAGATGATACAACCCTGCGTTCACCACAGGCTGAATTGCTTTGTGGCAAGACCGTGATCCAAAATGCGCCCACTAAGGTTACTGCGGCAGTCGTAGAGCTCTTAGGTCTTGATGCAGATCAATTCCGCCAGGTAACCATGATTGCTCAAGGTGCTTTTCGTGAGTTGTTAACAGCAAAAAGTTCCGCTCGAGAAGAAATTCTACGCAAGATTTTTATGACTCAGCAGCTCAAGGGCTTTCAAGAGATTCTTAAGCAGCAAAAGGCAACAGCACAAGCGGCATATGAGCAACAGATGGTATTGCTTGCCAACGAGTTTGCTCATCTCGACCTTGAGGCAGTACAACATATTGGTCAAAACCAGGATAGTTTGTTAGTACTGCAACAAGAGAATGCTATTCGTGCAGTACCTCAGCAAGCTATCATAGATGCTACAGATATACTGCTCAAAGAGCTTTCTGGTGCTTCTACTCACGCAAGAGAGCTGCTTGACCAGGCCCGAAAACAGGAGCATGAGACACAGTCACAGCTTGAGCAACTTCGTCATAAGAGGCAGCTTCTTGAGGTGGCTCAGCAAAATTGCAGTGAAGTTGCGCGCATGAGGGCTGTACATGCTCAGACAACAGAAGCATTTGATGAGATACAAAGCATATATTCAGAGCGATATGAGCAGCTTATCGCACAAAAAGCACAGCTAGAACAAAGTTTTCCCAGCTACGATGCCCTGGCTGACCACCAAAAAACGCTGGAACGTTTGCAAACACAGCTCACTGAGTTGGATACAACGCAGCGTGAACAACAGGCTTCGCAAAAACGCATCCAGCAGGACTATCAAGAGGCACTCCAAGCACAAAAAGAGCTCCCTCAGCTTACGGAAGAAGTGGCTCAGCTGTCCAAAGACATAGAGCACTGTGAGCAACAGATTGCGCATACCAAGCAGCTATCCGATCAGTATGCATCCATACAAGCAAGTCGGGCTTCTGTCGAGAAAACCCAAGATGCGCTTAAGGGTGCTCGGGATGTGAGGGATCACAAGCAGGCACTGGCAGATGCTCTTATGGATGCTTTTACCGCAGGCAGTGCCTATGTTTTGGCAAAAAGCTTGCAAGCGGGAAAGCCCTGTCCCGTTTGTGGATCAACTGATCATCCTTTACCTGCTACCAGTACGGATGAACCTCCCACAAAAGAGCAGCTCGATACAGCAGCGCAAGCAGTAAAACGGGCGCAACAAGCCTATGAACAGGCGTCGCAAAGCCATATTTCTGCTACCGAGAAATACCGCGCGCTTCAAACATCGTATATACAAACCGCCTCTGAGTTTTTACAAGCACATGTTTCGGACGCGACAACGGCACAGACACAGATTGCTGATTGTTTGAAACAAGACACTCAACAAGTAGAAAAGTGGAGAGCTGCATATACAGAAGCTTCTTCTCGCCAAGCCATATTGCAAAAAAAGGCAGAGGCTGTAGAAGAACTGGAGGCCCAGCTGGCCAATCTAGCAGCACAACAACAGCAGACGCAAGCTCAGCTATCTGAGGCACAGCTTGAGGATACTCGTGTGCGCTCGCTGGTGGATGAGTTGTTGGGTGCCCTGGAATTTGACACAAAAGAGGCTGCAGAGCAGTACTTGTCGCGGCTCAAACAGAAGCGTGCGGAGCTTGAAAGTGGCTATCAGGAAGCTCAAACGGCTTGTGATGATGCGAAGAAGCAGCTCGTGACTGCGCAGGCAACCTTTGATGTTTCATTGTCTCGTTTGGAAGAGCTGGGACTTACGCTTGATAGTATCCTTGAAGACAGCACTCACCTGCAGCGAGCATATGAAGAGGCCGGTGCCATAACACGCCAGAGGGAAGAAGTTTTTACAAAGCTGTCGGCAAGCCTTTTGCATAATGAGCAAATTTCTTCTCGCATGCGCGAGCTCTATGCTCAGTTGCCTGCTCTAAAGCAGGCCTGGCAAGCAGCACGGGAGGTTTCCAGTGTAGCATCGGGCGATATTACCAGTGCTCTGTCCTCCACTGCCAAGCGCGTATCCTTTGAGCGCTATGTTATGAGTTACTACTTTAATCAGGTGCTTACCTGCGCTAATTATCGCCTGCATACCATGTCTTCCGGGCGCTACCAGCTGGTTCGTTCTGATCAAGCAAAGGGACGTCGTCAAACAGGCTTGGATATTGATGTGTATGACAGCTGGAATGGAAAAACACGTCCTGTGGACACCCTGTCTGGTGGAGAATCGTTTGAGGCGTCATTATCGCTAGCGCTTGGTTTATCAGACTATGTGCAGCGGCAGACGGGCGGTATTGCGCTTGATACCGTGTTTATCGATGAAGGCTTTGGAACGCTTGATCCCGACACGCTCGATCAAGTCATGAATGTTCTGTCTGAGCTTGCGTCGAGTGACTGTTTGGTGGGTATTATTAGCCACGTGGAAGAATTGCGTCAGCAAATTCCAAAGCGCATTGAAGTTACCGCAACAAACACGGGCAGCTCCGCTCAAATTGTTTGTGAATAACACGAGGTAGATATGGCAGACAAGAACATGCAAGACCAAGAAGATCAACCATCGTTGTTTGGCTTTGACGAGGGTGGGCGACAAGACCAGCAAGACCAGCGGGAGTCTAACACTCCAATCACGCAGGCCATGCAAGCACAAACGCCCGCCCAGCGTGCGGCACAGCTCAATCAGATCTTGAGTCATGCTGCATACCAGTACTATGCGCTTGATGACCCGCAGATGACGGACGCACAGTTTGATCGCTTACTCGTCGAGCTGCAACAGCTTGAGGCCGAGCATCCGGAGCTGGTGACACCGCAAAGCTACACCCAGCGCATTGGCGGGTATGTGTCTGAGCAATTTGCTCCCGTGCGCCATGCTCAGCGGATGTACTCCATTGATGATGCCATGGATCTTGAAGAGCTTGATGAGTGGCTTCACCGCACAGAACAAGCTCTTGGTGCTGTGGGTAGTGTGGCATATACCTGCGAGCTTAAGATTGACGGCCTTGGGATTGCTCTGACCTATACGGATGGGCAGTTTGTACGCGCAGCTACCAGAGGTGATGGCACTATAGGGGAAGACGTCACGGCAAATGTACGCACCATCCAGGACATTCCTGCCACGCTTGCCCGTGATGGGCTTACAACCATGACCGATAAGGGCTTTGGACAAAGCGTCGAAGTTCGCGGCGAGGTATATATGCCACGCCATAGCTTTGTGCGTCTTAATGCTCAAAACGATGAAGCTGGTCGTGCGCCCTTTGCCAATCCTCGCAATGCAGCTGCTGGCTCTTTGCGCCAAAAAGATGCAAAGGTAACAGCTGCTCGTGATCTGGAAACGTTCATCTATGCGGTGGCTGATGAGTCCAACCTTAACCTGTCTTCTCAGCATGCCTTTTTGCAGTGGCTACGCTCCTGTGGTTTCTCGGTAAACCCGCATGCTCAGCGCGTGGAAGGGGCACGGGCTGTTCATGAGTATTGCGAACATGCGTTGCTCCTGCGCGATACGCTGGATTATGACATTGACGGTGTTGTGGTTAAGGTGGACGATTTTGCGCTGCAAAATCACTTGGGCTTTACGGCGCGTGCACCCCGTTGGGCTATTGCGTTTAAGTTCCCTCCGGAGGAGCGCCAAACCGTCTTGAGAGAAATTCGTGTTCAGGTTGGTCGTACCGGCGTGCTCACCCCTGTAGCGGAATTTGATCCGGTAACCGTAGCAGGCTCTACCATCGCGCGCGCTACCTTGCATAACATTGATGAAGTGCGTCGCAAAGACGTGCGCGTGGGGGATACGATTGTCGTTCATAAGGCTGGCGATGTTATCCCAGAGGTTGTGGGACCGGTTGTATCGGGCGAGTTGGCGGCAGCGCATGGTCAGCGCTCGTTATGGACCATGCCGGATACCTGTCCAAGCTGCGGGAGTCCCATTGTGCGTGAAGAGGGCGAGGTAGCGTATCGCTGCGTTAGCCTTGATTGCCCTGCTCAGGCTACAGAACGGCTTATTCATTGGGGCAGCCGCAAAGCTATGGATATAGACGGTCTGGGGGATGAGATTGTTCGCCGCCTTGTTGAACAAGGTGTTTTGAGGGATGTTGCAGATTTTTATGACACGCTCACAGAAGAGCTTTTGGCGGCCACTCCCACAGGGCGTGTGTATGAAACCAGCACTGCCGACCACACGGAGGGTGACCAAATCCTGTTAGGCCATACCATTGCAGGTAAAATCATGGATCAGGTGCATGAGTCTAAAACCCGCGGCCTTGCACGTGTGTTGTTTGGACTCGGAATCCGTTTTGTGGGCGAGCAGGTTGCACGGTCTTTGGCGGCTGCTTTTGGTTCACTTACGGCGTTGTATGAGGCCTCTCTAGAAGAGATCATGCAGGTAGATGGGGTTGGCGAGAAGCTCGCTTTATCCGTTAAGAATTTCTTTGCAGTTCCAGAAAATCTTGTTGTTATTGAACGTCTCCGCAGTGCGGGCGTTTTGCTTGAGCAACCTCATGAGGGTAGCAACGAGCAGCCTGCTCAAACTCTTGCTGGCCTTACCTTTGTGTTGACGGGCACGTTGGAAACCATGAAGCGTGATGAGGCAGGAGCTGCTTTGCGCGCTATGGGTGCAAAGGTTTCCGGCTCCGTCTCTAAGAAAACGAGTTACGTAGTGGCAGGAGCTTCTGCTGGATCAAAGCTAACAAAGGCACAAGAGCTGGGCGTAACCGTTCTGGATGAAGCTGCTTTGCAAAACATTCTTGCTACGGGAAGGGTCTAAATGGGTTGCATAGTTACCGAAGGCTTCATGCCTTTTATGGGATATCAAACGTATTATCGCATTGTTGGAAACTGGAGTGCACACACCACACCAAAACAAGCTCCGCTTATCCTGTTGCATGGCGGTCCCGGCTCTACCCACAACTATATGGAGCTTCTCGATAGCCTAGCCGATGACGGTCGTGCTGTTATAAGTTACGACCAGTTGGGTTGCGGTCAGTCCTTTGTAGAAGGGCATCCAGAGTTGTGGCATGCTCAAACCTGGGTCGATGAGCTACGGGCGCTGATAGATTATCTTGGGATTACGCGCTTTCATGTGCTGGGCCAGTCTTGGGGCGGTATGCTGGCGCTTACGTATTTGGCGGATTGTCAGCCAAAGGGTGTGCAGTCGGTTGTGCTTTCAAGCACGCTGCCTTCTTCGCAGCTGTGGGGAAAAGAAAACCATAGAATGGCGCGCATGCTTCCTGAGCATGAATGGGAAGCACTGGATTATGCCGAGAAAACCGGTGATTATAGCTCTGATGCCTACGCGCAGGCGATAGACCACTACATGCAGCTTCATTGTTGTGACGACAGCTATGGTCCAGATGCCCCGAGTGTTTGAGGCGTCCCAAAAAGTCTGGCACCGAGTGCTATGAAACTGCCTGGGGACCCAATGAACTTATGCCGCAAGGCACACTTAAAGATTGGGATTATACGGAAGCACTGCCCAGTATCAAGGTACCTGCGCTTATCGTGAGCGGCACGGATGATCTTTGCACGCCGCTGGTTGCAAAAACCATGTTTGATGGCTTGCCTCAGACGCGCTGGGAATTGTTTGAGGGCTGCCGTCACATGTGTTTTGCGGACGACAACCCCCGGTATATAGAGCTTATGCATGCGTGGCTGCAAGAGCATGACGAGCCTAGGTGCGAACCTACGCGGCCGCTAGTCTAGATAGCTTACGAGCTCATCCTTCTCGCGAGACCTGGTGTGCATGGGGGAGGGATGAGCGTTTGCGGCAGGCCATCCTATGGGGAAGGCAGCAACAAGTTCATAGCCAGCCAACTCAGGCAGCTCTTGGGCAAGGGCTGGTGCGTCAAAAGAGCCTAGCCAACAGGTGCCAAGCCCCAAATCTGCAATAGCTAGCATGATATGCGTAGCAACAATAGAGGCATCTACATCGGCAAAGTTCTTCCCATCGTAGCTGCGCGTCCACGACTCTTGGGGAGCTGCACCAACTATGATGTAGGAGTGCGCACCAAAGTCATAACGGGTATGGCGAGTAAATTTTTCTACTGCATCCCCATTTAATACCCAAAGCCTAAAAGGTTGTTTGTTGACGGCGGTAGGTGCCGCAAGAGCCACATCAATGATTTTCTCGATAAGCTCAGGCTCTACAGGCTTGTCAGAAAACGCACGGCATGAATAGCGCTCATGTGCCAAACTTGCAAAATCACTCATCTAAAACTTCTTTCTTAGACTGACTACAAGGCGTGCCATTAGGTACTATAAGTAAGATATACCACCATTTGGGAGGAATTATGACGCGCAAATCTAGATTGATGCTTGCGGGAATTATTGGTACAGCAGCGGCAACAGCCTCAGTAACTGCTGCATTGGTTGCTCGCGCTTGGGTGCGCCATGATCCACATCTGATTCGCTCTACCTCCTTTGGCTCAGCGTTTATTTACACCAGCTACGATCAAAAGGGCAGAGCTGTGCGTTTGCTTTGTGTTGGTGGTGTGGTTCAAAGTGCTACGTATATGGATCAAAATCGCTATGAGCTGCCTTTTGAATACTTCCGCGCTTGCGCTCGTGCAATGCGTGAATCTGGCCTGCATGCTCAGCGAGTGCTGGTGCTTGGCGGCGGCGGGTATACCTATCCAAAATATCTTATTGCTCACGATAAGAACGTGCAGGTAGACGTGTGTGAGATTGATCCAGAGATTACCGCCATCGCACATAGGTGGTTTTATTTGGATGCTCTCAAACGTGAGTTTAAGACACAGATTACCGGGCGTCTTACCACTATTTGTGCAGATGCAACATCCTATTTGCAGTATACCGATGCCACTTATGACGTCATCTTCAACGATGTCTTTGCGGCTGGGGTGCCAGCAGCGTCATTGGCAGGGGAGATAGGCGTAGCATCCGTGCATGCGCGGCTTGCGCAAAACGGCCTGTATCTTGTTAATTATGTTGTCGATAAGACCGGTCTTGCAGGCTTGCAAAACGTTGTCCAGGTGTTAAGCCAACAGTTTAAACAGGTATACATCGTGGATGCTTGCGACGAGGAATTTAGCAACTCAGAAAATTATTTGATTATTGCTACCGATGGTGACTATACCTTTTCCAACACTATCGGGTTTTAAGTAAGAAACTTTATGAAAGGACATGGCTACACCATGCCCTTATCGCTATACCACTTAAAACATGTTGCGAAGTGCAAACTCTGCCTGAACCGTGCGGAACATAAGGTCAACGTCGTCCAGACCTAAGTGCTTCTCGGATTCACCGGCTTCCAAGGTGCCACGACGGCGAGCCCAGCTTTCCAGAGATGCCGGCCTTTGCTCATGGGGTAAAATTTTGGTCTCAGGGTCTACGCGGCGACAAATATCGCGCGTATCAATGGGAACAATCTTGCCAGCTTTGCGCGCCTCCGCATAGCCATCAATGTGCAGCATAAACCAGGAGTCCTCAAAGGCTGCATTGTGTGCCATATAGGGGAAGCGTGTGAGTGTGGCGAGAAGTGCAGCCTGCATTTTCTTATCCTCGCGGAAAGGCTTCTTACCCTCAATATCAGACCAGCTAATGTGGTGAATGTTTGCTAGAGGTACACCCTTTTGTTGGTACATATCTGGAAGCCCACAATATGCCAGGTAGGGATCGGTTGGTTTTGCATCTACGCTAAGCTGCATAAACTCAAGGCCAACATTAACAATATAGCCACGATCTGGATCGCGCGCAGTGGTTTCAATATCAATGCCTACCACCATGCCAGAAATAGGTGCGGCAAGGTATGCAATATTCAGGTCATTAAGGCCCAGACCAGCTTCTTTAGCAACAATTTTAGGGCTGCGATGCTGCATGGCAGCAACGCCGCGGACCAAATCATCATCGGAAAGTCGTTGAGCCAAACTGGATCCACGCAGGTTTTGTAGGCGTTCGATACCAAAGTTGTCGCAGGTAGTGCGATTACGATCTGCCAGCGAACGCACGATTTCAAAGTTAAATGGATCATCTGAACCATAGGAAGCACGCCATGCGGCAAGCAGCTGGGAAATAGCATCTTCATTAGCTGCTCGATCTGCGGTAAGGGTGGCATCGTCCATTAAAAAGCCAGGGAAGGCGAGGGCGTTTGCGTGTTCGATTGCTTCGCTTACATTCATATTTTTCTCCGGTTAAGAGCCGTTAAGAGTAGGGCATTGGATGGAGCATTGAGTAGGGCATTGAGTAGAGCATATCTATCAAAGGTAAGCCTATCAAAGTTGGAAGGTTGAGGTGTGAAGATTGCGCTCAATTTGACTAAATGTTGATTACTCAACATTTACAGTAAAGAGTGCTACTATACTTGTTGATAAATCAACAACTGTTACCGATGATGTACGTTGTAGCGAGCGGCACAGCGCGTACGTGAGCGCATGCAACGGCTATGCCAGTGAGCGTCAAAGACTCAGATGGGAGGAGCGTTGGCTCAATCAATACCATCACAGCAGGCCTCAGCCTCAAATCAAGCTGTAGACACCAAGCGCTTCGAGACATTTTCTGGACTCATTTTTGCGCTTCATAAGGAAGTGCAGCGTTTCAAAAAAGCCGAAATGGCTCGTTTTGGACTGCAAGGTACCGATGCCTCATGCCTGCTCTGCTTGCATAAATACCCCAAGGGTATCCCCAGCGCAGACATTGCCCGTGCGCTTGACGTGGATCGAGCTTTAGTTTCTCGCTCACTTGCATCACTGATGCAAAAAGGATATGCCCAAACTCATGATGACCAGGGCCAGGGAGCGGTTGGGTACAGAAGCCCTGTTTTTCTCACCAAGAAAGGCATGGAGCTTGCCTGCCAAGTGGAAGAAATTATCACTCGCATGGTGGGGCTTGCTGCCAGTGAGCTCATTCAAGAAGATATCGTGGTTATGTACCGCGTTCTAGAAGAAATTCTTGATAAAATAAGGATGTTATAGCACGATACTAGCTAGATTGGGCAAGTCAGCCACACAGCCGCATAGTTGTATATGCGTGCGGGCAGCGTGTGTCTTTTATGCACGCGCATTCTACGAAGGAGAAGCTTCATGACAATTAGAATCGTCTGCGATTCAGGTGCCGATGTTTCCGACCTCATGCACGATCAGCTTACGGTCCTGCCTTTATCGGTTGCGTTTGGAACAACAACGTATTTAGATGGAGTTGACCTGACGAATCAGCGCTTTTATGAGCTGCTCCTGGAAACGGACGTTATGCCCACTACAGGTCAGGTCACACCCTATCGTTTTGACCAAGCATTTGCACAGGCACGCAATGCAGACGAGAAGGTCGTGGCAATTACCATCTCTTCTGTTTTATCGGGTACCCACCAAAGTGCTGTTACAGCAGCTCAACCCTATGGTGACAGCGTTTGTATTATCGATACGCTCAGCGCCTCCATGGGTACGCGCGCAATGGTTGAGTATGCGCTAAGGCTTGTCGATGAGGGCGTGGAGTTTGATGCGCTGTGTGAAGAGCTTGCCAGCAAAGTGGAACATCTGCGCGTCATGGCGCTTCTCGACACCTTGGAGTATTTGCATCGTGGCGGCCGCCTGCCCAAAGCAGCTGCAACGCTTGGTGCCTTACTTTCTATCAAGCCCGTCATCACTACGAACGAGGGCGCGGTTGCACTGGTAGGAAAGGCGCGCGGCTCCAAGGCAGCTAACAACTTGCTTGATCAGCTGGTCGATAAAAGCGGTGGTATCAACTTTGACCTGCCGCTCTGTGTTGGCTATACCGGGCTGGATGATACGCTGCTCAAAAAATATGTTCAGGATAGCGCACTGCTCTGGAAGGAAAATATCCCTCAGTTGCTCTTCCATTCCATGGGCGGGACCATCGGTACTCATGCGGGTCCCGGAACCATTGCCTTAGGATTTTTTGCCAACAACTGATGTCACTAAAACTGATGTCACTAACAACTGATGTTACTAAAATTGATGGAGCCAACAGGGGCTTTGCCTGCGCTAGTGCATTTTTTGCGCGGCAATTACCTGCTGAAGCATGCCGATAAACGCTTGAGCGAGTTCGCTCAGCTTGCGCTGGCTGTGGGTGAGGTATCCCACGTTCATGATCTCATCTGTTTCCAAGGGGATAGATTTGGTCTGTCCAGACATCTCATCAGATAGGATGCCGGTGGAAATCAAAAACCCGTTGTAGTTGGCTAGCAGGCTGGTCATAGTTCCACGGTCACTTACCACTACGTTTTGTGCATGAGGAATGTACGAAAACGGCTCTTCTGACAAATACAGGGAGCTTTGCGCGCCTTGTTCAAAGGTGTAGCGCGGCCAATCAGCAAGTTCGGAGACCTTGAGAGAAGGTTTGCTGGCAAGCGGATGATCCTTACGGACAAACACATGAGGCTTTGCTTTGTGTAAGGAGATAAATTTGAGGTTATTCTCGTCAAAGCGCCTACGCAAGGCCTGCTCATTGTAGGAACTCAAAAACAGGATGCCAATGTCAGATCTAAAATCTGCAACGTCATTAATAATGTTGGTTGTACGGGTTTCTCGTAGTGTAAAGTCAAAGCCGCTGTCTTCCTGGGTTCGGACAAAGGCAGTGAACGCACGAACGACAAAGGCGTAGTGCTGGGAACTTATTGAGAGGCGCTGTTTAAGCTGGTCAGGGTGGCCGGCATAGCGGTTTTGTAAAAGATCCGCCTGCTCAATAACCTGGCGCGCATACCCCAAAAACTCAACACCCTCACGCGTTACGCGAATGCCCTTGCTGGTGCGCGTAAAAATGGTGATACCAAGCTCTTGCTCAAGATCTTTAACCGCAACCGATAAGCTCGACTGGGCAATAAAATGCGTTTTTGCCACCGAGTTCATTGAACCGCTTTCGGCAATGGCAATTATATATCTGAGCTGTTGAAGATTCATAACCGGTCCTCTTTGGATGATTTACCTTAGTATGAAACACAAACATCTAAACCGAGGTCGCGTACACGAGCGGCAATGCTATCTAGCACCTGTGGCGCGGCTTTAGCGAGGGTGGGAACGGGTACATCACGTGCGATGGTATAGATAAACACTTGTTGAGGATTAATCTGTTGTAAAGCATCAAGCCAGGGTTCTACGTAGGTATTGGCTGTGTTATCTGCGTTTATACCTTTGATGGTTCCGCTGACAAAAATTGTTTGAATCTTTATGTGTCCACCAAATGAAGCATAGGCTGCAATGCGCTCGCTTACATCGTAGTGGCCTTGAGGCCTATCCAAAAGGTTAATGTAGGAAGCATCTACGGTATCCAGCTTTAAAATGTTGTCATCTACCTGCAGTAAAGCTTGATGAACGGCGGGTTTATCGGCAAACATGCCATTGCTCAGAACACTAATGCGTGCGTTGGGTACATAGAGCTTACGCAGGCGACGAACCAGCTCAACCGCCTGCGGAAATAGGGGACTTGCAGTGGGTTCACCATTTCCTGCAAAAGTAAGAACCGTGGGCTGCAATGCGCTGTGTGCCAGCTGGGCAAGCTTTGTATCAAGTGCGGTCTTAAGCTCGTCTAACGTGGTATATCCGTCAGAGGTGCGCCTGTGCTCATTCAGGCCGTTCTCGCAATAGGCGCAGTTAAATGAACATATTTTTCCCGATGCGGGCATTAAATTAATGCCGAGTGAAACCCCCAGGCGGCGGCTTTGCACGGGACCAAATACTGGACTGTCATTGAGAAATGTTGGCATCAATTCCCTCCATCTTGATAATACAAAAGAAGGGAGCAAAATCCGAGTGGGTATTTCAATCTATTGTGCGTGATGTTGCGTGCGTGACGCGGTGTGTGATGTAGCGTGCGGTGTGGTGCGCGTGACGCGGCGTTCGGTGCGACGGCGTACTGCCGCATTAAAAAACGATGACCATTCAAAGAATGGTCATCGTTCGCATTGTCTCCAACTCACGCTGGAGGTATATCCCACTATATCCTAATTTGGAATGATTCTAAGCTCGGATAATAATCTCCTCATGGATATTACAAGTAATCAAACAATCGGCAAGAACCTTAAGGCCATTCGTTGCGCACATGGAATCACTCAGCTTGCTCTCGCAGAGAAACTTAATGTAAATCAGTCTTTTCTCAGTAAGTTGGAAAGCGGCGAGCGCTCACTTCGTGTGTACGAGGTTCGCTGGATTGCGGAAGTATTGGATATGTCTGTTGCAGATCTTGCAACCCAACTCAACGAGGGCATTTCTTCAGAACCAAACTTCTAAGCTGCACGTATTGCTGTGTTTATCAGCGTTATTGCGGTGCCCATCAGGTATCATTGCTTTCTAAATACCAGTTCGTTGCTACTCGATAGCACTTCGTCAAAGGTGTAACCGCGCCCATCAAATTTATGTAACTCCGCTACAGACGCAATGTTTTTCTCGGCAGACCAACGAATAAAGCTTCCGCGTGCGGCCTTAACCTCTGGTGCACGCATAACTAATTTGCCCGACTTTGCATCGGGCGATAAAAACGTGCAGGTTATAGTCTTGTCTGCAAAGTAAGGCACGAGCGCTTGTGAATATTCCTTGGATGCAAGGTTAATAATGCGGATGTCGTCCGCCTCATCCATAAGGGTGCGCGCCAGCAAATCACCCCACCACTCGTATAGATTATGCGCCCCGTCCATGCTTAGCTTAGCTTGCATCTCCAGTCGATAAGGACACACACCATCAAGGGGGCGTACCAATCCGTACAGTCCGGAAATCACACGCACGTGCTCCTGAGTCCATGACAGCTGCTCCTCAGACATTACCGAGGCGGCAATGTTGGTGTATTGGATGCCGTTATAGCTGCAGACTGCTGCGGTTAAGTGATCAAAAGGAAGCTGCAATCCTGCTTGCAACTCGTTCAATTGTTGGAGCGACTCATGTGCCAAGCGCGGTGAACAGGCCCAGAGCTTGTGTAGCTGTTCAAAGTCCATGTTATGCAAATGCGCTGCAATCTTGCGTGCCTTCTCAATAAATTGAGGCTGAGCAGTAGCAAAGGGGTATTCTTCGGTCACCTTCATTTTCTTAGCAGGTGAAATAATAAATCGCAGGTTCACGGCTTGTCCTTTGTTTGTCTTTTCGATCCGCTTTGTCTGAGCTTCGACTTTTTCATAGTGTTGATATTGTATTTCGTGTTTTGAGGAAAGCAATGACGCAGCACAGGTTTAGGACTATGCTCTAAAGTAATGTGATAGTAACGCTTGTACCAGCCGACTACCGCTTAGTCACTCTTTTGCTGGCTAGCTGTTGGTTAGCTCCAATCCAAGGAGGCATTGTGGACTCAGCAACTCCCCTTCAGTCCGCCCCTCAAACAGACCAAAAAGATTTGGAAGCACGCAAAGACGATGCCCTGTTCATAAAAGCGGGTATTCCTGATGAGCTTCGTGGCACGATGACGCTGTTTTTGCGCCTTGTTCGCAAAGTGCTCTCAGAATATGATCCCAGTTTGCGCCAGTCTTTTGATGATCTCTTAGCGCACACCTTGCTTATTCACACACAAAGCTCTAAGTCTGCTGCGCTTACTTCTGCCGATAAGCCCGCTGCAGATGGCGCGAACGCCGTGGAGGATTCGTCCACTGCTGCCGCTACCGCTGCTGCCGCCACAAATACTGCAGCTGCCGCAGATTCACCAGCTCTGGTCGAAGCAGATTTCAAGAAGGCTGTCCAGCTCATTGACTCTCTGCCCGTGGCGCAAGCAACCTTGCTGGTGCGCGGGCTTGCAACCTACTTTCACCTGGCTAATATCTGCGAGGAAAACTATCGTGTGCACGCCCTACACCTGCGCGAACAGGAAATTCCTCCTACGCTTGCGTATAACCCCATCAATGATCTAACTGTGGCGTATCGCCGCCTGGTTGATGAGTGTGGCCATGCCAAAGCCCTGTCTTTGCTCAAGCGCCTGGAATTCCACCCAGTATTTACGGCACATCCAACCGAAGCTCGCCGCCGTGGCATAGAAGGTAAGATCCGCCGCATTGCTGGCCTGCTTAAAGAGCGTCCGTCTTTGGGTGGCGCCTCGTTAGCAGAGAACGAGCGTCAGATGTTGCAGGAAATTGATGCGATGTTTCGTACCTCACCCATTGGCCTTAAAAAGCCAACGCCCGTTGAGGAAGCGGACACCATTCTTGATATTTTTGACAACACCCTGCTTGACATGGTACCCGAGGTCTATCGCCGCTTTGATGACTGGGAGCTTGGCGATAAGGCAGGCACTGTTCCCCCTGTTTGCCCCGCCTTTTTCCATCCCGGATCCTGGATTGGTTCGGACAGAGATGGCAATCCCAACGTGACCGCTAAGGTCAGCCGAGAGGTTGCCGAGAAGTTCCGCCGCCATGTGCTTACAGCACTTATGGAGCGCACGTACTATGTGGGCCGCAACCTTACGCTTGACGCGCTGTGTACCAAGCCTTCGGATATGCTCGTTAACCTGTGGAATCACCAGGTAGAGATGAGCGAGTCCATGACTTCTCGCGCCCAAACGGTGAGTACGTCTGAGCTTCACCGTGCCGTCATGATTGTTATGTCGTATAGGCTTAAAGCAACTATCGACCGCACCGCCGATCTTATGTACAACGATGCCGACGCGTTCTTAAATGATCTACACATCGTGCAGGAGTCGCTTGTTCAAGCAGGTGCTCTGCGCGCGGCGTACGGCCCCGTTCAAAACCTCATTTGGCAGGTCCAGTCCTTCGGCTTCCATATGGTAGAGATGGAATTCCGTCAGCATTCCGTGGTCCACACACGCGCCCTGGCAGACGTCCACGAGCACGGCAGGCGAGAAGAGCGCGGCAAACTGGCACCTATGACCCGCGAAGTTTTGGACACCTTCCGCGCTATTGGCTCCATTCAGCGCCGTAATGGCGTCATTGCAGCTCGCCGCTATATCATTTCGTTCTCACAATCTGCCCAAAACGTCTCCGATGTGTATGAGCTGGCCCGTCTTGCCTTTGCTCACGAGAAGGACGTCCCCGTTTTGGACGTTATTCCTCTGTTTGAGCAGGTAGAAGACCTAGAAAATGCCGTCGATATTCTCGATGCCATGATTCGCATTCCTGAGGTACAAAAACGTATGAGCCAAACCAACCGTCGTCTTGAGGTGATGCTTGGCTATTCTGACTCCTCTAAGGACGCTGGCCCTACGTCTGCAACGCTTGTTTTGCACGCGGCTCAACAGGCAATTGCCCAGTGGGCAGAGCGTAACCATATTGATTTGGTGCTCATGCATGGCCGTGGCGGTGCTGTTGGCCGTGGTGGCGGACCCGCAAATCGTGCTGTTTTGGCTCAGCCACAAGGCTCAGTTAATTGTCATTTCAAGCTTACCGAGCAAGGTGAGGTTATCTTTGCCCGCTACGGCGATCCAACGCTGGCTCGTCGTCACATTGAGTCCGTTGCCGGAGCAACGCTTTTGCAGTCCGCACCTTCTATCGAAGAAATCAACACCGACACTACGCAAAAGTATGCCCAACTTGCTCACGATCTCGATGCGTCTTCTCGCCAGCACTACCTGCAACTGCTCAATACGCAAGACTTTGCGGAGTGGTTCTCTATCGTGACGCCGCTTACCGAGATTGGCCTTATGCCCATTGGTAGTCGTCCAGCTAAACGCGGTTTGGGTGCCAAATCCCTGGATGATTTGCGCACCATCCCTTGGATTTTCTCCTGGTCGCAGGCACGCACTAACCTGGCGGCTTGGTATGGCTTGGGTACGGCTTGCCAGTCCATCAACAATCTTGAGCTGCTTAGGCAGGCGTATGCCGAATGGCCTGTCTTTACCACCTTTATTGACAATATAGAGATGTCGCTGGCTAAGACTGATGCCAACATTGCGCGTATGTACCTTGCCTTAGGAGACCGAGAAGATCTTTCTAAGATGGTTTTGGATGAAATGGAGCTTACGCGCAGCTGGGTTCTTGCTATTACTAATAACTCTTGGCCGTTGGAACACAGACGTGTTTTGGGTCCTGTTATTCGCATGCGTCTTCCGTATGTAAATGCCCTGTCTCTTACTCAGGTACGTGCGCTTGCTGCTTTGCGCGAGAAAAGCGATGCGCTTACACCCGAAGAACGTGAGCGTTTTATCTACCTGATCTTGTGTACTGTATCTGGCGTTGCTGCAGGCCTTCAAAATACCGGTTAATGTACGATACTACCGTACGAAATCTGGAGCTTATCGCTAGGCCTGGATAAAGAAATAGCAGGTAAAGTATGGTATTTGAAATTTGATGGTCAAAACTAGTCATTTCACATTTGTGTCCAAAATATGAATCGAAACAAATCTAGTTTTTGTACTTGCAAGCCCAAAAAGGGGTGTGTATATTAGTAGGTCGCACGCGGTGATGTGGACAAACAAACACAGCAGCTGATGTGCGACGAACCTTGAAAACCGGATACTGCGATCGAAAGATCAGCAAAGACAGCACAGCGAAATTTCGAAGCAAATAAGCAATCGTTAATTTTACTTTGAATCCAGATCAGCGATTATTTTAGATGTCAGGTTTACTCAAATAAACTCACATACATATACAAGACAGTCAGTCTTGTTATTTGAACGGAGAGTTCGATCCTGGCTCAGGATGAACGCTGGCGGCGCGCCTAACACATGCAAGTCGAACGATTAAAGCATCTTTTAGATGTGTATAAAGTGGCGAACGGCTGAGTAACACGTGGGCAACCTGCCCTTTTCTTTGGGATAGCTACGGGAAACCGTGGGTAATACCGAATATTTCTTGAGTGTCGCATGGCACACAAGACAAAGCGTCTAGCGGAAAAGGATGGGCCCGCGGCCTGTTAGCTTGTTGGTGGGGTAATGGCCTACCAAGGCAGTTATGGGTAGCCGGGTTGAGAGACCGACCGGCCAGATTGGGACTGAGACACGGCCCAGACTCCTACGGGAGGCAGCAGTGGGGAATCTTGCGCAATGGGGGAAACCCTGACGCAGCGACGCCGCGTGCGGGATGAAGGCCTTCGGGTTGTAAACCGCTTTCAGCAGGGACGAGGCCGCAAGGTGACGGTACCTGCAGAAGAAGCTCCGGCTAAATACGTGCCAGCAGCCGCGGTAATACGTATGGAGCAAGCGTTATCCGGATTCATTGGGCGTAAAGCGCTCGTAGGCGGTCTGTTAGGTCGGTAAGTTAAATCCGGGGGCTCAACCCCCGTCCGCTTCCGATACCGGCAGACTTGAGTTTGGTAGGGGAAGGTGGAATTCCTAGTGTAGCGGTGGAATGCGCAGATATTAGGAAGAACACCGGTGGCGAAGGCGGCCTTCTGGGCCATAACTGACGCTGAGGAGCGAAAGCTAGGGGAGCGAACAGGATTAGATACCCTGGTAGTCCTAGCCGTAAACGATGGACACTAGGTGTGGGGGGATGTACCTTCCGTGCCGCAGCTAACGCATTAAGTGTCCCGCCTGGGGAGTACGACCGCAAGGTTAAAACTCAAAGGAATTGACGGGGGCCCGCACAAGCAGCGGAGCATGTGGCTTAATTCGAAGCAACGCGAAGAACCTTACCAGGGCTTGACATTTAGGTGAAGCGGCGGAAACGTCGTGGCCGAAAGGAGCCTAAACAGGTGGTGCATGGCTGTCGTCAGCTCGTGTCGTGAGATGTTGGGTTAAGTCCCGCAACGAGCGCAACCCTTGTCGCATGTTGCCAGCAGGTCAAGCTGGGCACCCGTGCGAGACCGCCGGCGTCAAGCCGGAGGAAGGTGGGGAC
>FNSH01000001.1:1127500-1350000 GCA_900105895.1 Atopobium minutum
TCGATAAGGCAGTTGGCAAATCCTGTGGAGATATCTTTGCCTCGCTGTGTGATGCAGCACCATTTTATAACGCTTCAAGTTTTGATAAGACATTTTGTTGTGCATACCTTTTTAATCACAAAGTTCTTGATGGAGTAAGACACGAGTTGGCTTCATATGCGCAGCTAGAGCCAAAAATTACAAAACGCTGTATTGAGCTACTGCTTGAACACAAAGAGTATGCTCGCGCGATTAAGGTGGCAAGTTTATTTTGCGATGAACAAACTTGGCTTGAAGTTGCGTTGGGATGGCCCATAGAGCTTATAAATGCTGGAGAGGGGCGAGTGCTTCGCGATGCTGTTTTGCAGTGCGAGGATAATGCACATGTATTTGAGAGAGCTTGTGCCCAAGTAGCGCTGCGCGTAATTGATGGGAAATATGAGACTGCTCAGCAGGAGCTTATTTGTGTGCCAGCTCCATTGGGTTCTCGTCAGACGGAAATATATTACCAGCTCATTTGGTTAATGGAGGCATTGAAGCCAGCTGCGTATAGCAGTGATGCTTTGCAAGACAAGTATCATCAAAATGATGAGCATAACGAGAAGATCTCAGCTGTTGTGCCGATGTCACCGTATGCCGAAAAGGATGTGAAAGAGGCACGCGACCTGCCGTCTCAATCCGTGGTAGACGGAACATATGAGCTGGCACATGCCTTGTATGTTCATTGTTGTGTCAAGCAGCATCTGATGCGCGGTGATATAAAGAAGGCTTTTGCGGAGTTGCTCATCCAAGGCGTGCCTTCAAAGATTGCTTCCGTGACAGATGTGTTGCTAGCAATTGATTTTACAGCAGTGCAGCGCTTTGCTTCTGATCACGTGCTGCGTGCTGGATTTGTCTTGCAAGAGCGGGTGACTGAGTTTGCAGAGCAGACAGACTATGCGTTTTTGGCTGATCGTTTCAATGCATTTTGTATCGGATTGGATGCTTTGGCCGGTGCAACTGATCAGCTATCCGAGCTTGAACGTTTAACCAATAAGCTGATTTCTGCTGGTTTACAGCTAGAGGCTGCAATATTACTGGTTTGTGCTGCTGTTCAAAGCATGTATGAGAGCTCTCGTTTGCAAGCATATGTATTGCTAGAGCGAGCAGCCAAACTCTCAAATGAAGCAATGCCTTTTCTAAGCCTACACCTATATCATCTGCAAACGGCGTTGGATATGTGCATGGGTTCAAACGATACCAAGGCAGCAAGTCTTGCAAAGATTGAGAACCCAACGTCTAGTACTTGTGTGGAATGGCTTCTTGAGAAGGCTTATCTGAAAGAGGAGTCAAAGCTGATCGTTGCGGCAAACAGGCTAAAGAAGTATGCACTCCCAGAAGTTATGTTGCCGTTGCTGGCTGTATTGGCTAAGACTTGCGGAGAGTTGTCATCATCACTTGTGGATGCTATGCCTGCTGCGTGGTGTAACAAGATTGATAAGTTTACATCTGATCGTCGAGATATGCTTAAGAAGCATGAAAGCGATTTACTTCTTGCAGATGCCAAGCCCCACGAACTGCGGATTAATGTATTGGGAGAACTAGCAATGTATGTTGATGGCATTCCTGTTGCTGAGGCATCGTGGAAGCGCCATATGGCAAAGAATCTGGTAGCACTCCTAGCGGTAACGCCTGGGCATTCGCTTACACGTCTTCAAGCCACTTCTGCTTTGTGGCCTGATTGTGATTATGCACAGGCGCGTGATCGTCTGTATGTAACGCTCACGGCAGCACGACGAGCGGTAAGTATAGAGAATGGTGGCTGTCCGTTTATTTGTACGGGTAGCGGGAGGATTTGGTTAGCATCTGAGTATGTGACTATCGATATGGATGAGTTTACACATGCTTGTCATCAGGTTTTCTCGGCAGAGTATTCCAACAAGCAATTGCTTGAGGAAGTTATGAACGTGTCAGCCATGTATACCGGTATGGTTTGTGTTATGGATGATGTGCTGGGCTTGTCGTTAGCAGCTCGGGAGGATACGGGCAAGCGCTTTATTGATCTGTGCTTGCTTGGGGCATATGCTGCGCTGTCCGAAAAGGAATTGTCGCGGGCAGAATGGCTGGCAGACAGGGCATATCGGGAGGATGACTTGCGTGAGGACGCCCTGAGAGTATTGCTTGAAGTGTATGTGAAGCAGGGGCGGGTGGCGGATGCCAAAGGACTCTTTACGAAATACGCGCGCAAGCTGTCCGAAGTTACAGGCCTGTCGCCATCTTGTGAGCTTAAGAGGCTGTTGCAAAGTATATTTGTGCGCTTTAATGCCGAAGAAGGTACAGATGATATGAACCATGGCTGCGGGCAAATCAGTGAAAGCCAAAAAGAAGCTACCGAGAACAGCAAACTAATTGAGAGCACTAGCATAAAGACCACATCTAAGAAAAAGTCTGTGGAAGAATTGGGAACTGATAACAAGGTCTCCGATTCCGATAAAACTGATCAACGCATGAGAAAGATACGACGCAATCCAGGCGATAAGGGAGACGGTGAGGGACTTCCCACAGCTCAGGCCAGTTAAAGCTAAGGAATATCCTTACTAAAGAGGACGGTTTGTGTTGCAAATGAGCATCATAAGCATGTCTGATAGTCTGCGTATTTATGGTGATGGGTTCTATCTTGCATGAGGCTTTATCTAATGATTGATAAAGTTACAGATTGAAGAATTATGTGCAGAGCATTATCCAAACGTTATACGCAGGCAAGGAAGTAACATGCCAGGTTTCTTTTCTAAACTACTTTCTATTGGTTCCGATAAAGAACTAAAGGAATTTGAGAAAGTCGTGGCGCGCGTTGAAGATCTGAATGAGCAGTTTGCGGCTTTAAGTGACGCCGAGCTCAAAGGTAAGACTGCTGAGTTTCGTGAGCGCTACGCACAAGGTGAGTCTTTGGACGATATGATGCCCGAGGCGTTCGCTGCGGTTCGTGAGGCGTCTGGTCGTGTGTTGGGCATGCGCCATTTCCCCGTTCAGCTTATTGGTGGTGCAGCCTTGCATCGAGGCATGATTGCAGAAATGAAGACCGGTGAGGGCAAGACGCTTGTTTCTACACTGGCAGGGTATCTGAACGCAATTTCTGGTAATGGTGTTCACATCGTTACGGTTAATGACTATCTGGCTAAGCGCGATAGTGAGTGGATGGGTCAGATATATCGTTACATGGGAATGAATGTTGGCTTGCTCCAAAATGGCATGCCACTCACGCTTAAAAAGCCTGCTTATCAGGCAGACGTTACCTATGGCACCAACTCCGAGTTTGGCTTTGATTATCTGCGTGACAACATGGTTACGCGTGCAAGCATGCGTGTTCAGCGTGGGCATAACTTCACTATCGTGGATGAGGTTGACTCCATTCTGATCGATGAGGCTCGTACGCCTCTTATCATCTCTGGTGCTGGGTCAAAATCCGCCAGTACGTATAAGGATTTTGCTCGTGCGGTTCGCGGCCTAATCCCTGAAGAAGACTTTGAGATGGATGAGGCCAAGCACACCATTGCCACTACCGAGCAGGGCCTTAAGAAGGTTGAGCGTGCTTTGGGAATCGATGACCTGTACGCTGATATTTCTGGTCAGCTGGTCAATCACCTACAGCAGGCGCTTAAGGCTCAGTATATGTTCCACCGTGATCAACAGTATGTTGTTACGGATGGCGAAGTTAAAATCGTTGATGAGTTTACCGGTCGTATTATGGAAGGTCGCCGGTATTCAGAAGGCTTGCACCAGGCAATTGAGGCCAAAGAAGGCGTGTATGTACGCGAGGAAAACCAAACACTCGCAACCATTACTCTGCAAAACTACTTCCGTCTGTACAAGAAGCTTTCTGGTATGACGGGTACTGCAATGACCGAGGATGCAGAGTTCCGCGAGATTTACAACCTGCCTGTCCAGGCAATTCCCCCTAATAGGCCCGTTGCTCGTATCGATAACGTCGATCTGGTATATCGCACAATTGACGATAAGTTCAATGCGGTTGCACAGGATGTTATTGAACGCCACAAGTCTGGCCAGCCTGTTCTGGTCGGTACGGTTTCCATTGAAAACTCCGAGCGCCTGTCTCGCTTGCTTAATAAGCGCGGCGTTGCTCACAACGTACTAAACGCTAAGTTCCATGAACGTGAGGCCGCTATTGTTGCCCAGGCTGGTCGTGAGGGCGCAGTAACCATTGCAACCAACATGGCTGGTCGTGGTACGGATATTTTGTTGGGCGGTAATCCTCAGTTCCTCGCGGATGACCTGCTTCTAGAGCAAGGGTTTGATCTTGAAGAAGTCAGCAATGAGCAAAAGCAGGCTGCTTTAGAGAAGGCACGTGAGATTTGTGCCATAGAGCGCGAGCACGTCAAGGATGCTGGCGGTTTGTGCGTTATAGGTACTGAGCGCCATGAAAGCCGCCGTATTGACAATCAGCTTCGTGGACGTTCTGGTCGTCAGGGAGATCCCGGTGAGACCCAGTTCTACCTCTCTCTCCAGGATGACCTCATGCGTCTGTTTGGTGGCGACCGCATGGACAAGATTTCCGAATGGATGGAGCGTGCGGAAATGCCCTCCGACGAGCCCATTCAGTCAAAATCTGTCTCCAAGGCCGTAGAGGGTGCTCAACGCAAGGTTGAGGAGATCAACTTCTCCATGCGTAAGAACGTTCTGGATTACGATGATGTTATGAACAAGCAGCGTCAGGTGATCTATGAGGAGCGTAATAAGATTCTGGATGGCAAGAACCTGACAGAGCACGTTGAGGAAGTTACCTACGATACCGTTGAGCGAGAAGTACAAAATTACTGTTCATCCGCAGTGTCCGCAGAGGATTGGGACATTGACGGTCTTCTCAAGTGGCTTGAAGAGCTCACGGGCATGCAAGAGCAGGATCTACCTGAGGTTTCTATCTCGATGGATAGCCAGGAAATTGTAGAGACGGTCTCCGAGTTTGTCTTTGGTGCTTACACAACCAAGGCTGCTCGCATTGGTGATGACATCATGGGCGAGCTTGCAACCCAGGTCATGCTGCGCGTTATTGACACGCGTTGGATGGCATATCTGCAAGAGATGGACTACCTTAAGACGGGTATTGGCCTGCGCGGATTTGGTCAGCGCGATCCCTTGATGGAGTATCGTAGTGAGGCATACCAGGCCTTTTCCGAGCTGGTTAGTACGATGTATGAGGACTTTATCCGTACCGTTTTGCGCATGGAGCTTGCGGTTGCACCTACCGCTCCGGCGGATGATGGTCTGTCCAATGCAACCTACTCTGGTCCTGCAGAGGTTGATGGTGATCAGGGTTCTCACTCTGCGATAAGCCAGGCTCGGGTTCGCAATCCGCAGGCTGCTGTCAATGCTGCTGGCAAACATATGGCAGCTGGGCAGGATAAGCCTCGCACGTACGTTAAGTCCGAAAACGACCCCTACGCAGGCGTTGGTCGCAATGATCCTTGTCCTTGTGGAAGCGGAAAGAAGTTCAAGAATTGCCACGGTAGGAATCGTTAATGATCGAAGTAACAGCAAGTCTGCTGCATGAGTTAGAAGAACGCCTGGCTCATGCGCAGCTGTTTTTACACATAGATACTTTGCAGCAAACGGTTGCCGAGCTTGAACGTGTGAGCTCGGCTGCTGATTTTTGGAATGATGCAGAGGCTGCCCGTGCAACCATGGAAAAGCTTACCCGTGCCAAGCAGACCATTGGGCGAGTAGCAGATATTACAAGCTGGCTTGAAGACGCGCAGGTTGCGTTCCAGCTTGCAGATGAGACAGGCGATGCAGCCTTTATGGAAGAAGCATCTGATCTTGTCGAGAAGCTCGAATCTCAGCTTACCGAGCTTGAGCTTACGAGCTGGTTTACTGAGGAATTTGACGCGGGCGACGCTATTGTTACCATCGTTCCAGGTCAGGGCGGACTTGAGGCTCAGGACTGGGCCGACATGCTGTTTCACATGTATCTGAAATACTGCGCTTCTCGTGGATGGAAGGTCACCATTAACGACGCACCTACCGCTGAGGTTATTGGCATTGATCGTGCGACCTTTACCGTTGCTGGAGAAAATGCGTATGGCATGCTCAGGGCGGAGCAGGGAGTGCACCGTTTGGTGCGCATCTCTCCTACGGATGATAAGAAACGCCGACAGACGTCTTTTGCTGGCGTGGAGGTCATTCCCGTACTGCCTGCCGATGTGGATGTACAGATTGACCCTAATGACCTGCGCATTGACGTATATCATGCATCCGGTCATGGTGGACAGGGCGTAAATACGACAGACTCTGCTGTTCGCATTACACACATGCCTACAGGCATTGTGGTTACTTGTCAAAATGAGCGCAGCCAGTTACAAAACAAGGCTTTTGCCCTGCAAATTTTGCGTAGTCGTCTGTATGAGCTTAAAAAGGCGCAGCGTGAAGCAGAGCTAGATGAGCTACGCGGTCCCAAGCATGACATCTCTTTTGGAAATCAGATTCGCAGCTACGTTTTGTATCCCTATCAAATGGTTAAGGATTTGCGTACGGGGGTTGAGACGGGCAAAGTGAGTGCTGTTTTGGAGAACGGCGAACTTGATGATTTTATTATTGGATACCATCGATGGGTAGCAGCTGGTAAACCAAGCTCTGGCACTACAGATATTGGATAAACATACGTTTTGTTTAAAGCACACATTATGAACTAATACATGCACCATAGGGGAGGCACAATGAAGCGTCATTATATTCACCGCAGCGATATTCGCGATGCATTTTTAATTATTGTGGGCTCCTTATTTTTTGCCGTAGGAATTGACTGTTTCCAAGTGCCCAATGGGCTTGCTGCCGGTGGCATAACCGGTTTGGCAACCATCATCCATGCATTGGGTGCGCAGACAGGACTAGAGATTCCTGTTGGTGCTCAAACGCTGTTGGCTAATGTCTTTTTGCTGATTCCTGTAGCACGTACTGGTGGTAAGCGCTATTTGATTCGTACCATTGCAGGAATTTTGTGTTCCAGCATTGCATTGGATGCTTTGGCTCCTGTTCTTCCCGTTTTGAGCAGCGGGGATCTGCTGTTGGCATCCATCTGGGGCGGGGTTATCACCGGTTTTGGTTTAGGTTTGGTATTCCGCTCTGGTGGTAATACGGGTGGAACGGATATCATTGCGCAGCTCATTGCAAGTCACAGTTCCTTCTCGGTAGGTACTGCAGCGATTGCTATTGATGCCCTGGTTATTGTGGTGTCCATCCCGGTTTTCTCGCTTAGCAATGCACTGTATGCAGTTATCTGCATGTTTATTTGTGGTCGCGTACTGGATTATGTGGTGGATGGTCCCTCAACCACGCGCGCCGCATACATCATTTCCGAGAAACACGAGCGTATTGCCAATGACATTATGTATGAGATGAAGCGTGGCTGCACGGAAATTCAGGCTCGTGGCATATGGTCTGGCAACAGCAAGCCCATGTTGTTTGTGGTGCTGAGCCGCGGTGAGGTTAACTTTTTAAAGTCTATTGTGGAGGACATAGATCCAGAGGCAGTAGTGGTTATCTCTGAGGTGTATGAGGCGTTTGGCGAAGGTTTTTCAGAGCTGGGAGTTAAGTAGAGCTTTTGGCTCTCTGTTGCGTGGCATTACCGCGCCATGCGCCACACGTAGGTTTTCTCTGCAGACAAAGTGGTGGATGTATAAGCGCGGCGGCTTTGGTAAAATAACACTCGTATCTGTACCTTAAACGCAGTAAGGAGCTCTAGTGGCAAACCATTTCGTCAGCGACGAGCGACGAGATGACGTAGCCGGAGCAGCTGTTCCATCCTCATCCGCAATTCCTGACATTGCGGCTGTGGACGCAGCACAACAAACTAGCTCTGAACCACAGGCTACTCATCAGGTCCCTACGTCTTCGAGCATTGGGGACATACCAGACATTTCTAACTCTCACCATTCCGCAAATGCACTGGATGCATCTAGTGTGCCAAGCATTTCGGGCGACACTCCAGGAGATCCAAGCACCTCGGATGCCTCGGATGCTTCGGAGGCCTTAGGTGCTTTGGATGCAACAACATCTCATGCGGATCAATCGGAAGCGATAAAAGAAGCTCAGCGCATTGCAACCACCGAGGGCTTTACTACGGCTTTTGCTCCGCTTACGTCGAGCAATGAGCCTGCTGAGCCATCAGTGCCGCGCTCTTCCAAGCCCGTCATTTCTTTGCGCAATGTCTCAAAGATATATCCAGCTCAGCCCAATAAGCCGGCTTTGCAAGATGTAAGCTTGGATGTCTATGCAGGTGAGTTTGTGTTCTTGGTCGGTCATTCTGGATCGGGCAAATCCACACTGTTGCGCCTGCTTACGCGTGAGCTTAAGGCCAGCTCTGGCCAGGTTATTGTTGCCGGTCAAGACCTTACCAACATGCGTAACTGGAAAGTTCCGTATCTGCGTCGTCAGATTGGTTGCGTATTCCAGGACTTCAAGCTTCTTCCCGGTAAGACCACTTATGAAAACGTGGCCTTTGCGTTGGAGTGCATTGGTAAGCCTCGCTCTGTAATACGCGCACAGGTTCCCGAGGTGCTGCGCCTTGTAGGCTTGGGCGAAAAAATGGACAGCTATCCTGATCAGCTTTCTGGCGGTGAGCAGCAGCGTGTTTCTGTTGCACGCGCTATGGTTAATCGCCCGCCTTTGCTGGTGTGTGACGAGCCAACCGGCAATCTTGACCCTGCAATCTCTCTGGGCATTATGAAGCTGCTTGAACGCATTAATCGCACCGGCACGACCGTTTTGATGGCAACGCATGACCGTGAGATGGTTGATTCCATGCGCAAGCGTGTTATTGCACTTGAGGGTGGCCATGTTGTCCGCGACCAGGAGAGGGGAGGCTACGGTTATTATGGGTCTATCTAACATTGGATATTCACTGCGTGAGGCCGGCAGCCACTTTCGCCGCAACTGGTCTACCGTATTTGGTGCTGTGGTAACGATTTTCTTGTCCTTGTTTGTCATTGGCCTGTTTGCACTTGGTTCCTCCATGCTGTCAAACATGGTGGGCAATGTGGAAGACAAGGTGACCATCCAAGCATTTTTGTCGGATGATGCGGATCAGACTGCTATAGAGGCACTTAAAACCAAGATCTCTAGCTGGGACAACGTTTCCTCTGTTGACTACAAGAGCAAGGAGCAGGCGCTTCAAGAGTACAAAGAAACCATGTCCAACAAGAATGCTGAGGCGGCGGTAGCAGCACTTGATGGAACCAATCCGGTTCCTGCATCGCTGGTAGTTAAGCTGGATGATCCTAAGCAGGTTAAGGCAACTGCCGATAAGCTCATTGCAGATGCTGATTTTGCATCCATTGCAGACGACAAAAACTCAGCTTCTGCTGTTGTGTACGGACAGGGTACGGTTGAGAAGCTCTTCTCGGTAACCAACTACATTCGTATTATCACCTTGGTGTTGGTAGCCTTGTTGGTATTTGTGGCGTTTGTCTTTATCAACAATACGATCCGCTTGGCAATTACTGCACGCCGTCGTGAGATTGCAATCGAGCGTTTGGTGGGCGCATCTAATGGATTTATCCGCGGGCCTTTCCTAACAGAGGGCGTGCTGGAAGCCCTACTGGGTGCTCTTTTGGCAATTGGTGCGTTGCAGATGGTGTTGTCCTATGCGGTACCTCGCCTTGAGTCCAACTTGTCCTTCCTCAACTTTACGGTATCTCAAACGGTTTTGCTGCAGATATACGGCGGTCTGTTGGGTGTAGGTATTATTATTGGTCTGTTTGGTTCGCTTATTGCTATGCGCCGCTACCTTAAGGTTTAGCTTTTACGTTGGCGCTATGCGTCAAAGGCTGGCTAGCATGCCAAGGATTTAAAAGCATGTCTCAAAGCGCTGCACCTCAGAGGTGTGGCGCTTTTTGAAAGTACAGGGTAAAGCTTTGAAAGGGGTCTTGTGGGCCGAGGCAAAAAGAAGCGCTATGGGCGCAGACAGCCAAGCTACACCAAGCGTAAGTTCCGTCCAACGCTTCAGGGAACGCTGCAGGTGTTACGCCCTGGTATTGCCCATATTACAAGTGATGAGGGCACGTTTAGTGTGGCCAAGCGTGGTTTGCGCGAGGGCATGGACGGAGATCTGGTGAGTTTCTCCGTTATCCAAAAAGGACCGGCTGATAAGCAAGCGTATGTCCAGTCTGTTATTCAGCGTGGTACTACGAGCTTTTTGGGCAGCTATGCGCAGATGCCACCACTTGGGGTTGTAGTCCCCCTGGATGAGCGCATCCAGCGTGATTTTCTTGTTTTGCCCAGCGATCATTCGGCTCGCACGCATAAAGTATCCGGAGGCGACATTGTGTCGGCTCGTATCATCAGTTATCCCACGCGCAGCGAACCTGGTGTTGTGACCATTGTCAAACGTTTGGGATCGGCAACAGAGCTTGATCTGGACATGGAATCTGTGGTGGCTTCATACGGCTTAGCCACAGCGTTCCCACCGGCAGTACTCGAAGAAGCACGCCAAGTTACGGCAGAGGTAGAGCAGGTTTTGGCTACCGAGAAAAGCCGGCGAGATATGCGCAAGCTGCTCTGCATAACCATTGATCCGAGCGACGCACGTGATTACGACGATGCTCTTTCTATTTGTGAGTTAGAAAACAACCAGTTCGAGCTGGGCGTCCATATTGCGGACGTAAGCCAGTATGTGCCCTGGGGATCCTCGTTGGACATAGAGGCGCGGCAGCGTGGCTGTTCGGTGTATTTGGCAGATCGTGTTATTCCCATGCTCCCGCCCAAGCTCTCTGAAGAGGTATGCTCGCTTATGCCCAAGCAAGACAGACTTGCTATGACGGTGTTGATTCGTCTGAGCAAGACGGGTGCGGTTTTGTCATGGGAGGCGTTTCCTTCCGCTATTCGTTCTCGTGCACGCCTGACATATGATCAGGCAGATGCATTGTTGGCAGATGAGGCCTGCTCCGAGCAACTAAGCTGCGACCCTGATTTACTTCCTTCTATCAAAAAGACCTTGTCTCTGCTCAACCATTTGTCTCATCAAAGGCAGCGCATTCGCGCTAAGCGTGGAGCGATTGATTTTGAGTCGGTTGAGTCACGCGTGGTGTTGGATGAGAAAAACCATCCAATCGGGGTAAAACTGCGTCAAAAAACAGATGCAACGTCGCTGGTAGAAGAGGCTATGTTGCTTGCAAATGAATGCGTTGCTCACACGTTGGATGAGGCAAACATAGCCTGCGCGTATCGTGTGCACGATGCTCCGCAAGCAGATGCATTGCTGGCTGCGGTGGCGCTATTGCGTGAGCTGGACATTGCCAAAGGTGCTTTGGGAGATTTGGTTTGTGTGGGAGATCCTCATGCAATCCAAGAGGTGCTTTTGTCTGCAGCAAACACTCCACAGGAGTACCTGGTAAGCTCACTGTTGCTTCGCGCGCAGTCCAAGGCGGTGTATGCTCCGCATAACCAGGGGCACTATGCTTTGGGCGCACCCGCGTATTGCCACTTTACGTCACCCATTCGCCGCTATCCGGATGTCCTGGTACACAGAGCACTTAAAGCATTGGGCGCAGGTAAGACATTTGAGGCATCGGAAATTGTAAGCACCGCAGTTCACACCCAGGCATCCACTGCTCACGACGCAAGGGCTTCTCGTCCACCGCAAACAGCGCAAAAGAAGGTGGATTTGCTGCCGCAGCTTTGTCGCAGCTGTTCTGAGAAGGAGCGGGTGGCCGAGGCGGCTGCACGCGCTTCTCAGCGAGTAAAGATGGCTCAGTATTATGAACAGCGTATTGGCGAGAAAACCATGGCTACCGTTACTGGATGTGAGCGGTTTGGTGCGTTTGTCACCCTGGATGCCGCCTATGCCGATGCTCTCATTCCCCTAAAGTTGTTGGGGGATGAGTGGTATATATTTGATGAGGCACACAGGTCTCTTACCGCGGAGTCTTCGGGGATGGTTTTGCATCCGGGCAGTCGTGTGGCTGTGCAAGTGCGCAGCGTTACGGTAGCGCGTGGACAAATTGATGTAGCGCTCATATCTCAGGACCAGCTTGGGTAATATAGTGTGCAGTGCCATTCTCGGTAGGATGGACAGTACACAAAACAAGTATCACGAAAGGAGCTCTTATGAGCCAAACACGCATGATAGACGAGCTCCTTCGAGCAGAAGGTCTTCTCGTTGAGGGCAAGTATGAGCAGGCAGATGCCTTGCTGTCTAGGCTTGCAGAGGATGCAGAGGAGTATGTAGATCGCAACTGCAAAACCACCGATGAGGTGCAATATTTTAGTTTTCCTACCCTGTTTGAGCGTTTGGCGTATCGCCGTGTAGAGAATGACCCCCGCGAGCTTCGCGAGATGGATGAGCCACTGGACCGTCTGTACTCGGACCTGGCGATGGTCTGTGTGCACGAGGGCGACTATGCGCGTGCAACAGAGGCACTTAAACAGGCGGTTCGTTGGAATCCCATGGACTGCAGTCATCGACTTAATTTGGCGGATTTGTACAACACAAACGGGGACATACAAGAGTATTTGGCGTTGACCTACTCGTGTTTTGAGTGTGCAAGTGATGCGGCACATCTGGTTCGCGCCTATCTTAACTTTGCTGGGTTTTTTGGCAATACCAATCGTCCCCAGCTACAGGCGGCCTGTTTGAGGTGTGCACGTAGGCTTGATATGCCTTCTTCTGCTTTGGAAGCAGCGCTTGCTATGGTTGCCCGTACAGATGCAGATCCCGATAGCATTACGGACGAGCAGGCCCGTGCTCTGTTGGCGCAGGAAGGTTTGCCCGAGGGTGCCAATGCAGAGATTGCGGTAAGTTTGCTTATGGTAGCTTCGGATGCCGCCGCAACAGGCCATAAGGATCTGGCTACTACGCTTACGGTGCGCGCTCGCGATCTTATCGGCGCTCCTGCAGCTGCTGCGCTGATTGAGCTCATCCATCAAACTGATGCGGATGATGTGAGCGGCGCGGGCAACGCGGACAGTGCGGGCAACGTGAACGGCGCGGCTGATGCCAGTTCGGCTCGCCCTGGGAATGGAGAAAGTCATGCCTAGGCGTGAAAAAAAGATTCTTGCGAAAAATCGCTCGGCGCGCTACGAGTATTTTATCGAGGAAACCTTTGAGGCGGGCTTGGTTTTGCGCGGCACTGAGGTGCGTAGCCTGCGTGAACGTTCCTGCCAGATTACCGATTCATTTTGCCTGATCCGCGATGGTCAGTGTTGGTTGCATGGGGTGCATATCCATCCCTATAGCCACGGCAATGTGTGGAATGTAGATCCTGATCGCAAGCGTCGTGTGTTGCTGCATCGTCGTCAGATTGATTATCTTGACGGCAAGTTGCGCACCAAAGGAACAGCGCTCATTCCTCTGGAGTTGTATTTTGACGAGAATAACCGCGTAAAGTTGCTTATAGGTTTGGGTGTAGGTAAAAAACTGTACGATAAGCGCGCGGATATGGCTAAGCGTGACACAGATCGTGAGATTGCCCGAGCCCTTAAGGAGCGTAATCGCTACTAGGGGCGTTTCAAAGGTTGTCCTCACGACGTACTACTGTTTAACTGCGGAAGTAAACGTTACCTAACAAATAACATATACGTATAAATGATGCTAATTCTAAAATGCTCGGCACTTGTCTATGGCCACATGGATATACTAGAATCATAGGCCCCAGTGGAGGGGCTCTTCTAGGAAGGAGAACAATAATGGCAGATGAGCAGACTTACACGTTTCGTTGCACCGTTTGTGGCTATGAGGTAACCGTCAACACCCCCGAGCTTCCCGAGGATTTTGTATGCCCTGAGTGCGGTGTTGGCCCTGAGATGTTTGAGCTGGTAGAGGACTAAAGTTTTAAGCTAGTTGGTTTTGATCGTATCTAAGGATTGTTTTGAGGCGCGCGCAAAATACAGTAGAATCCATTGAACTTGCTATCTTTTTGGCGCTTTCTGGCGGACTTATGGATGCGTATTCCTATTTGGTACGCGGTCATGTGTTTGCTAATGCGCAAACAGGAAATCTCCTATTGTTTGGTGTTTATATGGCTACTGGAGAATTTGCACGTGCCTCTCACTATATCTTGCCAGTCATTGCCTTTGCGGTAGGCATTGGACTTACTCATCTTGTTTCTCTTACCTGGAAGTATGAGAACTTTACTTGGCATATTGAAGCCGTAATTTTTGAGATAGTTGTATTGGCATCAGTGGGGTTTGTGCCAGAAGGCAGGCCACTTTTGGCCAACTGTATTACCTCTTTTGCTTGTGGTATTCAAGTTCAAGCGTTCCGTGTATTGCATGGTCGCCCGTTTGCTACCACTATGTGTATTGGTAATTTACGATCTGGCACTCATGAACTTGTGACATTTCTGACTACCAAAAAGAAGCAAGCTCTTGAGGATGCATTGCTATATTACGGTGTCATTATCTTTTTTGTCTTTGGTGCCATTTTAGGCAGTGGACTTATTCCACTCTTAGGTACCCACACCATATGGGTCAGCCCTGCACTTTTAACAGCTGCGCTTATTATCCTGTTGGTAAATAAATGTCCGCATGCTAAGACTCCTAAAAAAGCAGCTCAGCAAAAATCTAAGAACTAATTACCTGATAAAAGGGTATACTGCATACACGGACTTATAGCTTTATGCTCTAAGTAGGTTCTTTGAAAATGGTGGCCATTGGTCCCGCTTTTTTGGGGGCGATTGGTTTCGACAAGGTAGTTCTGAGGTGGGCAGCAAGCCGTGGTCTCCTCGCCACGTTAAACAGGGGTACCGTCAAATTGAATTGACAACAACTCTTATCAGGGCTCTTACGCCCTCGCTGCTTAATTTATACAAGCGGCCGTCAAACTAAGGATTGCTTCCGTTTTTAGCGCGACGTCATTTGAGGAAGATGCAGCTGTGGATGTAGTTGGTATGCCATAGCTTAAGACCAAACCAGCTGGAACAAACACGCGGGTCACTGGGTGTAGTTTGTTTGAGATCTAACCAGTAACTGAGCTTGGAGACACCTGCCAGGGAAGTGCTTTGGACCGGAGTTCGATCCTCCGCGCCTCCACCATGCAATTGATAAGCGTCTATCGGCATATCTGCTGGTAGACGCTTTGTTTTAGCCTATTGAGAAATAGCTACTTTTACGTAAAATCTTATAATTCTTACATGTTTTTACAGGGTTAACAGATTTTTAGCAGATGAAATCTCATTGTTAGAAGTCTTACAGAATTTTATAGATACCGTTAAAACAAAAATCCTACCGTTTTTATAGTGGATGATGGCGGACGGATTTTAGCAGTGGTAGAAGGAGAGAGAAACTGTAAAAAAATAAAATCTTACCTTAAAGGAGAAGAGATGTATTATTTCGATATAGAGATCTCTTGCTAAGGCACTTATAGCTTGAGTTGTTTCAGGTGGTGGAGGAAGTGTTTATACCGCAGCTGCTGATTTTGCATTTGTAATGTGGAGGTATGCTATATGATGAAAACTCATTTACCAGAAACATATCAAAAAGCTGTAAATATCTTTTTTAGCGCCATAGTGATATTGCAGATGGTTCTTTGCCTTCCTTTTATTAGACAGATGATTCCATTTCCTGCCTATATATACGTGCCTCTTTTTCTGTTTCCTATTGGGATCGGAGCGCTTGGTAAAATATATAAACAGAGATGGATTGTAGTGATTGCAATTTTAGGTTTAGTGTGTGTTAGCTACATCACAGTCATTTTGAGTGGGATACAGGTAAGCGGATAATATGACTGCTTCTTAGCACTACCACACGATGTGCTAAATTTGCTGGTAGACGCTTATGCTTTCCAGGTTGCAAAATCTACGTTATCCAAAGACCAGTGAACATCGCGGATATAGTCTTGTAAAGCTAAGCCATCTCCTTGCTCAAATAAGCTGATGATCTGTTCATGCTCCTCATTTGCCCTACGCATATTATCGAGTGCGGATAGGTCGTCGCGTTCATAGGCACGTCTAGAGATTTGCTGATTAAGCTCAGCAAGTGTGCGCTGAAGCCGCGCGTTGCCGCACTTGTTGATATAGAGCTGATGAAATTCAAGCTGCAGATCGTAATAGCGCTGTGTGAGTTTTCCTACAACCGCCAGCTCCATTGATTCATGCAAAAAATGCAGTTCAGCAAGGTCGCCACTCGTCATATGGGGCAGTGCCAAAAAGGCAGCACGCCCATCAAGTGGTCCGATCATCTCAAATACTTCACGCGCGTTGTCCGCACTAAAGCCACGCACGCGAAATCCTTTTTGAGGAACTCCCTCAAGGTATCCATCTCCGGCAAGCTCGCTCAGGGCCTCACGTACCGGTGTTCTGCTCATGTGTAGGGCCTCGGCAATTGATTTTTCAATAACCCGAGTGCCCTCAGTAAGCTCTCCCGCCTGGATGCAGTCAACAATATAGCGATAAGCCCGCTCCTTAAATGAGTGCGACTGTGGTGCAATGCTCATAGATAGCTCCTTTGTATCAAATTGTATACATTATAAACATCATAATCACTTAGATCAAATACCATTACTTTTCCGCTTACCGACGTAATAAAGCCATATAAAACTCCGTGACAATACGATGTCTGCTTTCTATCATTTTTTGTATACATTATGCATATAGAGATTATCTGTCGAGAAAGGAACTTCTCATGGCTTCAAATTTCACTCATGCAATTGTCCGCAAGCCATCGCGCTCCGTCATTGATGGTCTTACCGGTAGTCCTGAGCTTGGAAAGCCTGACTACAAGCTTGCCCTTGAGCAGCATGATAACTATACCGAGGCTCTTAAGCAGGCAGGTGTTGAAGTCACTATTCTCCCTGCGCTTGAAGAGTATCCCGACAGTGTGTTTGTCGAGGACACAGCTGTTATTACTCCAAAGGGTGTTGTTTCCGACCTGCCTGGTACAACTTCTCGTCACGATGAGGCCAAGCTCACGCTTCCAACCTTACGTGAATTTTTTGATGAGTCCCAAATCAAGCAGATTACCGAACCAGGAACGCTTGAAGGTGGCGACGTTATGATGGTGGACGATCACTACTATGTAGGTCGTTCTAAGCGCACCAATGACGAGGGCTTCCGTCAGTTTACGGCTTTCCTGGCGGATTGGGGTATGACCACTGAGCAGGTGCCTGTTGAGCATATCTTGCACCTCAAGACTGGCGGTACGTATGTTGAGGATGGCAACCTGCTTGTTTCTGGTGAGTTCAAGACTGCTTCCGCATATCGTCGTGGCCAGTTCAAGAACATTTTTGAAGTGCCCGATGAAGAAGCCTATGGTGCAGACTGCGTTCGCATTAACGATAAGATAATCATGGCTGCTGGTTATCCTCAGGTAGAAGCACAGCTCAAAGCGTGGGGCTATGACATTATCGCAGTTGAAATGAGCGAGTTCCGCAAGATTGACGGTTCCATTACTTGCCTGTCACTGCGCTGGTAAGAACATAAAACGCTGCTACGTACGCCGTTGGTAAAACGGCGTACGACGTATGAAAGGATCTGATATGTCTGAAGAGACAGGCTCCTCAAAAACAGCGAAGGGTATCGGACTCTTTGGTTTGATCGGTCTTGTCGTAAGTTCTTGTATTGGTACGGGCGTTTTTGCACTTACGGGTCAGCTTGCTAGCGTGGCTTCTCCTGGTGGCATTCTCATTTCATGGTTTGTTGTTGGCCTTGGTTTTCTTTGCTTGGCGTTTTCACTCAACAACCTTATGGTAAAGCGTCCCGACGTTAACAATGTGTATGCCTATGCAACCGAAGGCTTTGGGCCGTTTACGGGTTTTCTTTCTGGCTGGGGATATTGGTTTAGTGCATGGTGCGGCAATATTGCCTTTGCCACAGTTTTGGCTTCGACGCTTGGTTATTTTATCCCTTACTTCTTGCCAGGGAATAATATAGGGTCCATTCTTATGGGTTCCGTTGTTACTTGGCTGCTCGTGTTGCTTGTTATCCGTGGTATCGAAAGTGCTTCGTTCCTCAATGCCCTTATCATGATTATTAAGGTAGCAGCGCTTGTGATGTTTTGTGTCTTTGGTATTGCGTTGTTTAATGCGGGAATTTTTACCGCTGACTTCTGGGGCAATATTCACGACGCTGCAGTTGCTGCTGGAAGCACGGGAAAAGATGCGGTAAGTTTTGGCAGTGTTGCCAACCAAATCACAAATTGCCTCATTACCATGATGTGGGTCTTTATCGGCATAGAGGGTGCAAGCGTTGTGACCAAGCGAGCCCGCAAGCGTGAACAAGCCGGCGTTGCCACCATTATTGGGTTGCTGATAGTGCTGGTTGTTTATCTGGGTGTTTCGCTGCTGCCCTATGGCTATATGTCGTATATCGAAGTCGCCAAGCAACCGTATCCTGCGCTTCTGTATGTGTTTGAGCAAATGGCACCTGGTTGGGGCGGCGCATTCATTTCTATTGCCATGCTCATCTCAGGATTTGGCTGCTGGCTTTCCTTTACTTTGCTTCCGGCTGAAGTCACCAAAGACATGGCAAGCGATAAGCTCTTAGGAAGCTGGTGGGGCCAACTCAATAAGAACAATGCACCTGCTCATTCACTCATTGTTGTTGGCTTGTGTGCACAAATCTTTTTGATTACCTTGCTTTTCTCGGGGGACGCCTATAATTTTGCTCTTTCGATGTGTACTATTACGATTGCTATTACCTGGTTTTTAGCTGCTGCTTATCAGGTCAAGCTTTCGTATCAGCGTCATGAAACTGGTCAGCTTGTTGTTGGTCTTATTGCGGCTGCATTTATTGCGTATGGCACCATTATTAGTGGCTGGTCCTATTTGCTGCTGAGCTGTTTAGGTTATATACCAGGCATCATCTTTTATGTTCTTGGGCGCAAAGAGCAAAATCTGAGCAGTTTTACCAAGCGTGACTATCTGCTTATTGCTGGCATCTGTGTGGGTGCTGTTGCAGCAGTTGCTCTGTTGTTGGTGGGCATCATTACCATTTAATCTTAGAGTAGCATTGCTGATAAACAAGGTATTTTTGATAAACTAAGGGCTTGCGTTAGAGTTGATGTATTCCAGAATTTTGGGGATGCAAGAAGCTACGCAAGCCCTTTTCTTTATACAGAGAGATAAGATTTAATATATATTTAGCAAGAGCGTGCTCAGGCTTGATTTTTATAATTAATTTAACCCTATTTTATCTTTCCTAAAAATAAATTTAGTTTTGTAATTTTGTGTTCATAAAACCACTTAAATGAGAGCATTTTGCTTTTTGTGAAACAAGTTCTCAAAGACATGTGCTAAATTGTCTCCACAATTTTGAACGGGAGTATATTTTAGGGGGTGACAATGCTGAATGTCATGCCGCTTTGCGCTGCTCTGTATGGACTCATTTTTTCGTTTATGTTGCCTCGCTTAACAGAGATGCTCGTTGATTTTAAGCAGGCTCAGCGCAAACGTGAAATCATTGCAAATAATTCTAAGCTTGCATTTACTGCGGCCGGTTTTGCTCATGCACTATTCTGCATTGCCTGTGGTGTTTTGCTTCCTGTGCCCCTTGTTATTCCAGTGCTTCTTCTGACAACCATTTGTATTGTCAGCTCTTTGGTAGACAACATGCTTCGCATCATATCCAATGAAGCGGTTTTAGCTGTTTTGCTCATTGGCATTGTGTATTGAATCCTTGAGGCTGGACCTGTTTCTCTTCTTACAGGTGCTGCTTGCATGCTTGGCATAGCAACAATGTTCTTTTTAGCTATGGCTATTACAAAAGCACGAAGCGGTTCACGTGGTGTTGGTGCTGGTGATATTAAGCTAGCGATGGTATGTGGCTTTATTGCGGGATGGCCTGCTGTGGTGTATTTCCTTATGGGTCTGGCTGTCTCTTCCATTGTTTATTTTGCCGCCAAGTGGCTTATGAAAAACTTCACCTTCATGGCGTATTTTCCCATGTGCTCCTTTATTTCCATTGGGCTTGCACTGCAGTCTTGTGCCCATACATCCCAAGCTTTACACAGGTCTTAGGAGTTTCGTTTTAATGAATACCTTTGCGTACATATCAAAAAATTTGTGCAGGAGTCATTTTGTTAGTGTATTGGCCGATGAGGAGTCTGGTCAAGCGCTTGTAGAGTACGCCCTAATACTTTGTTTTGTGGTGCTTATTTGTATTGGCTCATTACAAGCAATGGGAAAAGCCGTAAAAAGCCCTCTTAAATTAGTCGTCGATAATCTGAGCAAACCAAGTCATCCCTAATGCTCAGTTTCGAAATAGTTAGTTCTGTAAGGTAGGCCAATTGCGTTTAGAAAGGAGAATACTATGAACAACGCAATTGCTTGGTTTAAAGATGAGGAAGCTGGTTAGGGTCTCGCAGAGTACGGCCTGATCATCGCTCTTATTGCCGTGGTCTGCATTGCTGCACTTGAAGCAATGGGTACCGGTGTAATGTCTAAGCTGAATCAGATTAATGAGAAGCTGAAGTAGTATCTCGGATTTGTCGAAAGACAATTGGGTCGGCAGCATTGTCTGTCGGCCCAATTCCCCTTTTTTGTTGGATGTAATACGAGCAGATGAGAGGCATAGATGGCCGGTTTACCTGTGGATAAGAAAAAACAGCTGAGGACTATTGCTGTCGTCTCTGCTGTGCTCATTATTGTTTTAGCTGCCTATCTCCTGGTAGTCCCAAGGATAATCCAGAAAGGCGGTCAGGAAAACGAATCAATTCGTAAAGTTGTTGTGGTTAAGAATTCCATTCCTGCATTTGCTCAGATTATATCCGATATGTTGGAAGAAAAAGAAGTGCCCGCAACAGAGCAGAATGCAAATGCGGTTAAGTCCATTGATGAAGTAACAGGCTCCTACACGCTTGTGTCGATGGTTTCTGGGGAACCCATCCTAAAGAACCACATATCTAAACCTGATCAAAATGGTATGAGTTCTGGATTAGGTACCAAACTTGCTCAGGGTATGCGTGCCATGACGCTCAAGGTTGACGATGTGTCTGGTATTGCTGGATTGCTCAGAGTTGGCAACCGCGTAGACATCTTGTTTGCTATGAACGCGGATAAGTCTGCTACGTCTGGAAGCGTTAACCATGAAGTCAAAAACGACACCACTGCCGTGTATCTTGTTCAGAATGTGCCTATTTTAGCTCTGAACAAAAACCTTACGTCAGAAAATAAGACTTCTGAGGGTGATTCCTCTGCGGCTTCTTCGTCAAATATTTCATCGTATTCGCTGGTAACGATGCAGCTTACTACCGAACAGGCACAACAAATAACCGCTGCTATGGCATCGGGTGGCAAGTTGTATTTGGCATTACGTCCTCAGGATGATGGCGATGCAACAGTACAGACTGCACCTATTAGTACAAGCGACATCATTCTTAAGTAGTGGAGGGTCATCGTGACAACGAACGTATATTTGTATGGTGACGAGTCCGCGTGCAAATCGGTGCTCTATCCTATTTTTACTGGCGAGGAAACCTACAAGATCGTAGGAGCCTGCTCTCGCGAGACTGATGTATTGCGCGGAGTAAGCGGTGCTGGTGCTGACATATTGGTTGTGTACGTAGATGGTTCTGATGCCGTGCTTCGTGGCGTACAGCAAGTATATGCACTTAGACCAGGCATCATAATCGTGGGTATTGTCGCCCAGTCCGCAATTCAAGATACAAGAACCCTGTCTTCTGGTATCCAATATGCCTACGATGAGCATATGTCCAAAAAGCAAGTACTTGATCAGCTGCACGTGGTACTTACGGTGGAGCGCAGTCGCATAGAAGCGCTGTCCGGTGCTATGGTTGTGGCCGATACCAAGTATATGAGCTTCGTTTCTGCAAAAGATGGTGTTGGTAAGACAACGGCACTTGTAAATACAGCGGTTGCCTTGGCACGTTGCAACAAGAAGGTTGTCGTTGTTGATTGTGACATGCTCTACGGCGATGTGGGCTGCTACTTTGGTATCGACTCAGGCAATAACGATATTGGTGAGCTGCTTCAGGAAGTAGGGGAACCCACCATTGACGATATTCGCCAGCATCTTGTTATTCATGAGTCCGGCGTAAATGTTTTTGTGCGGTCCTCGTGGACCTGAGATTGCCGAGAAGATCAGCCCTGCGCAGGTATCTAGGGTTCTTATGGCTTTGCGTGGCTATTACGATTATGTCTTAGTGGATACTGGCACTACCATTGACGATACCTTTATTGCAATTTCTGAGGCAGTGGGTGACATTTTTGTGTGCGTACGTCCAGACATTGCTGTGCTTAAGCATACTAAGACACTTCTTTCACTGATGCACAGCCTGGGTATGGCATCCAAGACGAGCTTAATCATTTCTTTTGTCAGCCCCGATACGCGCATTACTACGAATGACGTTGTGTGTGTACTTAAAACCAACCTTGCTTTTGAGATTCCCTATGATTGGGCAAATTGCTGCTCTGCTAGCAACAATGGTGTGCCCATAGCGTTAAGCGCACCTAAAAATCCCGTTTCTCGTTCCGTAGTGGATCATGCGGTGCGTATAACGGGGCATGTTGCAGAGTCCGTTGCAGGGCGTCATAGCAAGGGCAGAAAGAATTCTGGTGGTCCAGTACCGCTTACAGTTGCTGAGACTTCTCAAAACAGGGGCAAGCGTCGCGGGTTTTTTGGCTTAAAAAAGGGATTTAAATGAGTTTAATCGAGCGCCTTGAGCAGGCACGTACTGGTATAGCGAGCACTGATGTAGGTTCTTCTGGGGGCTTCTCGTCAGCAGAGGCTTCTGTGGTAACGCCTACAGCTAATCGTTATGCCATGCTCAAGAAAAGTGTTCAGGCAGAAGTAATCAGGCAGGTTAACTCACAGGACCTTTCTTTAGATGTGGAGACCGAAGAGGGTATGCGTGAGCTTATCGCTCGTATCCTGATTGCCGAGGCCGCAGAGGTACCACGCGCAGATCGTTCTGCCATTGCTGATGATGTGTATTCTGAGGTTGCTGGCTTAGGTCCACTGGATCGTCTGATGGATGATCCTTCCATTTCCGAAATTATGGTCAATGGTCCCAAGCGTGTGTATATTGAGCGCAAGGGTAAGCTGATTTTGAGCAATGTTACCTTTGAAGATGACGCCCATGTTGTGCGCATTTTGGATCGTATCGTAAGCAAGGTTGGGCGTCGTGTTGACGAAGCAAACCCTATGGTAGACGCCCGTTTATTGGATGGATCCCGCGTTAACGCTATCATTCCACCCATTGCGCTGAATGGTCCCTCCATTACTATTCGCCGCTTCTCGTCCGCGCCTTTGCAGATTGCCAATCTGATTGAGGGTGGTTCGATCAATTACGCTATGGCCTCATTTTTGGAGGCTTGTGTTAGAGGCAAGGCCAACATGGTAGTTTCTGGCGGTACCGGCTCTGGTAAAACCACCTTGCTCAATATTTTGTTGGGTTTTGTTTCTGGCGATGAGCGCATTGTTACCATTGAGGACGCCGCCGAGGTCCAACTTGAGCAGGATCATGTGGTTTCGCTCGAATCACGTCCCGCCAATGCAGAGGGCAAGGGTGCTGTTGTTATTAGAGATCTGGTAAAGAACGCTCTGCGTATGCGCCCTGACCGCATTATCGTTGGTGAGGTTCGTTCTGCAGAGACCTTGGACATGCTGCAGGCCATGAATACCGGTCATGAAGGATCGTTGACTATGGTACACGCAAACTCTCCTCGCGATGTTATTTCTCGTATGGAAACCATGATTTTGATGGGTGGCATTGAGCTGCCGGTTCGTGCAATTCGTGCTCAAATTTCTTCTGCTTTGGACATTATTGTGCAGCAGGCACGCTTTAGGGATGGTTCACGTAAGATCGTGAGCGTTTCTGAAGTTCTGGGTATGGAAGGCGACAATATCACCCTGCAGGACATCTTTGTGTTTCAGCCAGATGGCCTGGATGCAGGTGGACGCATTAAAGGCAGCTTTGTAGCAACGGGTATTCGTCCCAAGATTTTGAAGAAGTTTGAAGAGTCGGGCATCATGATTCGCGACGAGTGGTTTGTCTAGGCGGTAGCTATGGATACAATCATCATTTTTATAATCGTTGTCTGTGCTCTCCTTCTGGGGCACTGTCTCTATTTGCTGCATACATCGAGTACTATTGCAGAGCGTTTAGAAGAGATAGAAAACTCTGATAACGACAGTTATGCTCAGCGTCCAAGTGATAAAAAGACAGAGCGCAAGCAGATTAAGCTGAATATCCAGGTATCTGATCGCCCGAGGGAAGAAATTCGTAATTCAGGTCTCCAGATACGGGTTGAGGAGTTCTTGCTTTTTTGGATTACCGTACCTTTTGTCGTGGGTATTTTGAGCGTGTTTCTTACGCATAATTTGTCTCTCAGCGCCATAGCGACCCTTGCTGCGTCGGCAATACCTCCTGTTGTTCTGCGTATTGCTCATGCTCGGCGTTTAGCAAAGTTTGATTTACAGCTCTACGATGCCGTTATGCTACTGTCAAATGGTCTGCGTGCTGGTTTTTCATTTGAGCAAGCTCTCTCTTCTGCCGCTGCTGACATGCCTGAACCTATCGGAGAAGAATTTGCCCGTGCTGTTGCAGAGATGCGTTTGGGCACACCGCTAGAAGATGCGCTTGAGGGTATTTGTGATCGTACCAATAATGCGGATATGCGTCTGATGACCTCTGCTGTTATGGTACAGAGGCGTGTGGGTGGCAATTTGTCACAAATTTTGGACAATATTGCCGATACCATACGTGAGCGCGTCCGACTTCGTAATAAGGTTAATGCACTTACAGCACAAGGCCGCATGTCCGGCCTTATTGTGGGCTCTTTGCCCGTGGTCATGTATTTCATTATTTCAGGTATAAACCCAGGCTATATGAGCACGTTCTTTACCTCTGCCTTAGGCATGGCATTGCTTTTGGCCTGCTCAATTCTTGAGTTTGTAGCCTTTGTTCTTATTCGTAAGATCACAAAGATTTAGGAGGTGAACAGTGGAATTTAGTTTTCTTGTCATAGTAGTGCTGGTCGGTGTGTACCTTGTTCTGTTTTTGATTCTTTCAAAGCGTTTAAGGCACGATCGTGTTTCAGATCGCTTGGAAGCTATTGAGCAGATGGATGCATCGGTCCTTTCGATGCCCAAAAACGAGCCAAAGACACTGTATCAGCGCGCTCTTAAGCCCTACATGGATCGTGTCTTTATGGTATTTGGTAACGCTATTCCGCTGGACACTAAATCTCAGGAACAACTCACTAATGATTTGCGTAGTGCTGGTAGTCAACAATCCGCTCGAGAATGGCTTGCTCAGCGCGTATTACTGTCACTGATCATGGGCGCTATGGGTTGGGTATTTATTAGGCTCCTATTTGGCATCATATTTGTACTGGGTGTCTATATCTTATCGCGCTTTATGCTTAAGGCTCAGATTACAGAGCGCAAAAATCAGATTGAAACGGATATGCCTGGCTCACTTGACCTGCTAAGTTCTTGTGTGAGTGCCGGCCTTGGTTTTGACCAGGCACTTCAGCACGTTGTCAATCGCACCAGCGGTCCTCTTTCTGATGAGTTCAAAACAACGCTTCGTGAGATATCTTTAGGCGGATCAAGGCATGAAGCACTGACTTACCTCTCTGAGCGCTGTGGGGTAGAGCCCATGCGCAACTTTGTAACTGCTGTTAATCAGGCGGATAAGCTCGGTGTTCCCATTGCAAATATCTTGGTTGCTCAGTCGGAGTCAATTCGTGAGTACCGTGCGGCGCAGGTAGAAGAACGTGCGGCAAAAATGCCCATTAAAATGATGCTTCCGCTCGTAGTGTGCCTGCTGCCTTGTCTTCTTATTGTGCTGCTCGAGCCGGCGGCTCTCAACATTATTGAGACCCTGCATTTGGGTTAGGTTTTGTTTGATGGTTGTAAGGATGAAATACCAAGATGTAGGGATGAGACGTCGACAAAAATGTCAGAAAAGGAGCATGCGCATACCATGACAGTTTGTGTGACCAACAAAGAGAAGACATGTGAGGTCAAGGTAGAAGAGGCTACAAGCTTTAGCTCTCGTCTCCGTGGCCTTATGTTGCGTAAACCGCAGGACGTTCATGGGGGTCTTTTGTTGTGGAACTGCTCGTCAGTGCATTGCTGCTTTATGCGCTTTCCTATAGATGTGGTGTATCTGGATGGCAGTATGCACGTGCTCTACAAAGAAGAAGTCAAGCCGTGGCGTCTGGGCGCGTATGTTCGTGGAGCAAAGCATGTTCTGGAGTTGCCGGCAGGACAGGCGGCAGCCCTGAGCGTGGGTGACACTCTTAGTGCCCAGCCAATAACACCATCTGAATACAGGGATAAAAACTAGAAAGGGGTGCGGTATGGAAAATACAGCTCGCACAATGGATACCGCGCAAGACAAGAATATGACCGATGCTTCACAGGGGTAGGAAGCATTTGGTTTGGAAGATCCTGAAGGCTCATGGTTTTTCTCGGCACCCAAGGAGTTTGATGTGAGTAAGCTTTCCGAAGACGAGCGTAAAAATCGTTTAAATCTTATTGATACGCTTTCCAATGCGTTTACCGAGGCGGAGTCTGAGACTGCGGGTAGAGCTGATGTTGCTGGGGCCGTGAGGGCTGCCTATGGTCTGCAAGCTCAGGATTCTGCTGTTGAAGCCGCCAATGGGGCTGCGTATGAAGGCGTGTCTGCCGATAAAACCGGCGTGCTTGGGGGAAATAACGGTGTGCTTATTTCTGGTGGCATGTCTTTTTCAAATGACATGACAAGTTCAGATGGCACGACTGCTAGCAGCTTTGTAACAAGTGAGGACACTGTTTTGGACGGAAGCTCAGCGGTGCCTGACAGCACTATGATGCCTTCTTTTGATCGTGATGAGATTTCTTTTGCGGGCTTGGTTGATACGCAAGGTCGGCCCACTATTGATCTGCAAAGCGTGCTCAAGCGCTCCATGTTTGGCGGCTATTCTGAGTCCAGTGTCCATGATCTGATTGATGAAATTTCTCATTCCGATGCTCAGATGCGCGCGGGCTTTGAGCGCCAGATCCAGGATTTGTCTCGTGAGGTTGCAAGCTCTACCAGTGAGTGTAGATTGCTGCGTAATCAGATGGAGCAGATAGAGGCTCATCGTGCAAAACTGGAAGCCTCTTTGTCCGAGGCCTCCACGCAGCTAGATCTTGCTCGTGAGCAGAGTGAAGACAAGCACGAGCAGCTCTCCGGTATCCGCTCACAGCTAGAGCAAGCTATGGACATGAAGTCCAAGCTTGAGCAGGCGGTTGCGGAACTTGAGGCTCACAAGCGTGATGCAACTGCTCAGATTGACCGCCTCAAGGACGAGCTTGACCGCGTGTCCAATGAGCTTACCCATGTATCTAAAGAGCGCACTGATGCTCTGGATCGTCTGGAAGAGGCCTGTGCAAGCATGAAGGAAAATGCCTCTTTGCTTGAGGCTGCTCAGCATAAGAATACAGAGCTTGAGCAGCAGATTGAGACGCTTACCAATGAATTGTCCGCCGCACAAAAGCAGGTTGCAACGCATGCAGATCTTGTCGAGAAGGTCGAGCAAACCGTGCAAGAGTGTGCGGAGCTGTCTGACCGCATTGAAGAGCTCTCCAAAACCAACATAGCGCTCGTAGGGCAGAACAATGAGCTTGCTGCTCTTTGCCAAGACTTTGAGACTGAGCGTACTCAACTGGTTGCTCGTGTAGCTGCTGCGCAGGACGAGGCTGCACGTGCCCGCAATGAGGTTGCCGCTGCTCAGCAGCAGGTGGCTCAGGCAAAAGATGAAGCTACTCGCGCATATCGTGAGGTTGCATGTGCTCAAGATGAAGCTACTCAGGCGCATGATGAGGCAGCTCAAGCGCGAAACGCCGCTGCTTATGCACAAGATGAAGCAGCTAAAGCGAGAAGCGTGGCTGCGCGCGCCCAAGATGAAGCTGTCCGCGCTCAGAATGAGGTTGCCGCTGCTCAGCAACAGGCTGCTCAAGCACAACAAGACGTTATGGCTGCGCAGCAGCTCGTAGCTGAGTACAAAACTGCTCATGGCGCCATCCAAAAGCGTTGTGATGAGCTAAACGCTACACTCACCACCGCTACCAGGCAGTATGAAGCTGTTCTTACAGAGATGACAAAAACACGTACGGATAACCAGAGGCTTGCAGAGGCTTTGCATGAGGCTCAAGCCACGAATAACCGTCTTACTTCCGTATGTGGCAAAACGTATCAAGTACTTGCTGCACTACTGGGTGAGTTTGATGAACTCAGCGCCGACGCATCAAGGCTGGCGCCTGAGGTGGTTGACTTTGCACCTGATGCAACAAGCGCTGCTACTGATACTGCTACCAGCGCTTATCCCAGTTCTGGTGCGGATGCAGCAGACAGTCCAGCTAAGCATTTTTGTGATTTGAACGACGATTCGGATGAGTGTGCACCTGAGTCTGAGCTCAAGGAAGCTCCCAAGGAGGCTCGTTCCTTTATCTTGGTGGACGAGAAACCCGCTGAGCCTGCCGTTCACAAAATGAGCGCCGAAGAGTATCTGCGTCAGCGCAATTCTCGTCAGTAAGCAGATCTTGTCCGTGTGCAGCCACTGTGTTGCCGTATTTTGTAGTATCCGCACTCACCCATATTTGAAGGAGGGGAGTCATGAATGGTAAACCTACCACGCACAATCGTTTGCGTGGATCCTTACACCGCATTTTGCGTTACGTAGCACGTACTGAAGAGGGGCAGTCTTTTGTTGAATTTGCTCTTATCGTTTCTGTCATGTGCCTTCTCGCCTTGGTCCCCATCGATCTGGTGCGGTATGCTTCGCTGCGCATGGCCCTTAATGAATGCAACTGCCTCATCGCTTTCTAGCGTAAATTACGAGTCTCTTACTCAGGGCAATTATCAGGAAAGCATCAACGCATCACTTCAGGCAGCTGGCCGCAAAAAGCTTACCAACCTTCGTGTGGCGTCTATCGATCTTGGTGCTGCAGGTCAGCAGGCATATACCTATCGCGTTTACTCATCCGATAAAGAAAAGGAAGGCAACTTCAACGAGCGCTTTGAAGATCGACCTTCCAACTATAGCTACCAAACCATTACCGTGCGAACTCAGTGTGAAGGTCAAGCCATTACGCCACTTGGTGCTTTGTTTACGGGCGGCATGGATTGGACCATTACCAGCGACCCTATGAGTCGCAACGTGTATGCGAGTGGATATAAGGAGTGATATGATGCAAAAATTATCAGCAGCACTCCGTTGTAGCGTTTCTCGTCAGGCACATCGTGAAGAGGGCCAGGCGCTCTTAGAGTTTGCGCTGGTATTTCCCCTCTTTGTTCTGCTTATTTTTGCCACCATCGAATTGGGTTGGGTGGGCTATCAACACATAAGTTTTGAGTATGCGTGCAGCCATGCTAATTGGGGCTACGTCAAAGAAAAATACAAGGATGCAGGCGATTATGCAGACACCGCTCCTACCGATATTAACAGCGGTGTCGATACGGTAGTTAAGAAAGCCATTACCGATTCTGGTTGGTTTGGTATGGACGCCTCCAAGCTTGTTGTTTCTGGTGCTGAAGTAACGCTTACGAGCACGTCCAGCTCGTTTGATGTGCCTAACTACGATAAAAAACCGCATGATGCCACGCAGTACACGCGTCATATGCATGTCCGCGCCACTATCAGCTACCGCGTAAAGCCGCTAGTAGGACTCTTTATTACAGAGCATGGGATGGAACGCACGGTTGATTACGACCAGATTATTGGTCAGCAGAGGCGGAGCTACTAATGAAGTTTGGATTGCAACATATACGCCGCGCGCACATGTGCAAGGCGGCAGCCTAGGCTCAGGATGAGCAGGGAAATGTTCTTGTCATGTTTGCTGCTGCGCTTGTAGTCATGATCTTTTTTGTAGGCTTGGCTATGGATGCCAGTATGGTGCTCATGGCGCATAGTCGTCTTAATAGTATGTGCCAGCTTGTGGCTCAGGACCATCTTACATATCAGGATACGGTGCGCTACAGTGAGCAGCCAGGTACAGATTTTTCTAAATGCATTATAGAGACCCTGGGTGCGAATGGTTTTACCAACAAAGGGGAGCTGTACTTTACCGAGGATGTACGCTCTGAGAATGCACGTCACTATAAAGCACGTATTGTCTTGCATGGCTCATGTGATACCTATTTCCTCAAACTGTTTGGTTTGAAAAAGATCGACTTTGCTGCTCAGACTGATTTTGATGATACCTACGGTGAGCCTAATGACAACGTGGTCTGGTCTCCCTCGGCTTCTGCATCACAATACTCTGAGCGCTACAGCTTTGATAAGGGCGCTGTTACTAACTTTAATGCACGTGATCTACCTAATGGATGGACTATTGAATGAATGTTCCCGTTAAGCGCAATGCATCCATAGGTGCTTATCGCAAGCAATATGAGCAACAGCGCAAACAAAAAATTAAAAAAATAGCGGTTGCAGGCTTTGCCTTTGTGGCCTTGTTACTGCTTGTGGTTTCTTTCTTTAACTCAGTAACCATTGTGGTGCCGCAGTCGTTGAGCGGGGCCATGCTTCCGCTTTCGCTCAAGTATGGCATTACTCACCTAAGTATGGTTCATATGCGCGTGGTCCCGGATTCCGAGCTTACTAGCTCCACCATTGCGGATGTTATGAAGCGTGAGGGTGCCAGTTTATGTATTTGGCCAAACTCTATCAATGATGGGTTAGGTACTACGGATAAGTTGGGTGACCTTAAAGAAGTAGCAGCAAAAAATTATGATCGTCTTATGGTTATGCCCTATTCCACTGCAGTAAATCCTGCTGATGATTCCAAAACTGCTTCTACAGATGGCCAGGGCGTGATTAAGGGTGAATTGTCTCTTAATTATGGTAACTCTGATGGTGCAGAGGCCACTGCGGCAGCAATTAAAGAGGCGGGCGGCATACCCTCTAATGAGGAACTCCAAAATGATACGGCAAAAAGCAAGGAAGAGGACCAAGAACAGGCTGCAAAGAAGGCAGAAGATGCAAAGAAAGCAGCGGCTAAAGCAGGTGACTCCTCTGGCCATGCGCCTGAGTTTTGGGGGGGTTGCAAGTATTCCTTTAGTAGGTAACGTAAGCGCTTTTGTTTACAATCCCAATTCCTTTAATGATGCAAAAGCTCAGATTCCGCAGTCCAGTGAGGGTGTGGTTGCGGTTGGTCATAGCTATCCCGAGCTGTTTCCCCAAGGGGTGGGGATGTGGGCTGCATCTGATAAGTAGCTTTCGTCGTTGGTGTACCTTACAGATTCTCTTGACCAAGGGGATTTGAATTGGCCTGTTGCAACTCAGCGTTATATGAGCGAGCTGTATAACTGGAAGGCAATAACTTCTGATGACAGCACCATTGCTCCCAACCTTACATCACTGCCGTCCCGTGAAGAAGTTCTGTCGTCGTTTAAAGAGGGCAAGCTTGCTGGGTTTATCGGCAGTTCCGAAGAAGCGATGGAGCTAAAGGATCAGGGTGTCAACTGTGAATTTATGACTCTTCCAGGAACTTCTGACGATAATCCCGCAGTATTTTATCCACGTTACTCCGCTTCCATTTTGCCTGAAGTGGGATCGCGTGAGCTCGATCTTCTTAATTGGCTATTGGGGGACGATGCACAAGCTTCTTTGGCGCATGATACAAAAAGCCTGCAAGCTGCATACAACCCAGACGAGAACACCACTAAGCCTGCCAATATTTCTTTACAGCACAAAGCGCGTATTACCTTACTTGAGCGTGTTGATGAGCAGCGGCGTAAAGATGCTCCTGATGCCGCTCATACGGCCGTCTCTCATATAGGAGGGACTTCTGATGAATGATCACTCTTTTTTGCGTGCAAAACCAGTGGCTGCGTTAACCAGTATGTGCATAGCGGTCTTTGGACTTGCTGTTGCTCTTGTAGGTGGTCTACCTGCGCAGACAGCGTACGCTCGCGGAGGATCAACGCTATATGTTGAGACCGTTATAGATAACTATGATGAGTTGTCAGATGAGTCAAAACATGTCGTAGATACATCTGGATTTTCTTATGACTTTAAGTTCTTTTCACAAGTAAAGCAAATTTATCATACTGTAAACGGTCAAATCCCTACAGGGGAACAGGTAGTAAGTCAACAGCTCAGACGGGGCCAAAGTATGGTTTCAGCTGGCAGAAGAATCCCCTATTTCTATGCGACGCCTAATGATAGGACTAATTCTCGGATTAGTTTTGTTGGGATGGAATTTAGTGGTGGAGTGTCTCAGCTGGCATTCCCAATGGCACCAGGTAAAAGATGGGAACTTCCTGGCTATGGGCAGTTTTTTACCAATAATTATGTGGGTACTATCACGCTACACTTTCGCTATAACGAGGAACTTGGCCCCGTTAAGCCCCCAAGCCCGATATCGGGATCAAAACTACCAAAAAGATTGACTATTTAGGTGATGGCAATCCTAATGCAGATACACAGCGTAAAGGTCCCAATGATTATCGTACGTATTTGTCGGCACAGGCGGCAGATAACTCTAACTTCCCCAAGTACCGCCGTAAGAATTTTATTATTGTGGCTGATGTTTCGGGTTCTATGAAGGAGAGCTATATACATGGTTCTCGCGAGTCTAAGATAGACTCACTCAAACGTAATCTTTCTACAATGATTCATACGCTTGGTACCTTTGATTCTAATAATACGTTTTCGATTATTACTTATGCCAATGAGGTAAAGGCAGTTTTAAATAAAGGAAGCTATCGTCAGACGGAGTGGGCAATTAGGCAATTATATGCTGAAGGTGGCACCAATACTGGTGGTGCTTTGTTAGAAGCACAGCGCTATGTGGATCACAGTCCGGATGTAGACAATGTTTTACTCTTAGTAACCGATGGTCTGCCTACCGAGGTTCCGTATAACTACTTTGGTGCGAGCTATGGTGGCTACACCAATGCAGGAGATGTTGTATATCCAGCAACGCAGATGCTGCTCAACCAGCTTAAGGGTGTTGATTACTTGTACTCCATCTTTATTGGTTCTGGCCGCGGTGCTTCAATACTACAAACTATTACCCATAGTGTAAGTACCAATAATGAGAAGGCTGCCTTCTCAGTAAATAGCGATACTGAGATGAAAAACATGCTTGACCGCCTTACGCAGCGTCTCAGAAATCCCGAGGTGTACTTTACTATTTCTTGCCAGCTGAGTGAAAACGTGAGTTTGTATGGCAACTCTTATAAGCTGGTAGCAACCGATGCTCAGGGTAACAAGCGGGACCTCAACTATGGCGTAGACTACACCGTTACCTATGATGGAGCGACCCGTACGGTTACCGCAACCATCACCAATAAGGTAAAAGAGGATACAAAATACGAGTTTTCGTTTGATGAGCGAACGTCTACAGCCGCTATTAAGAAATGGCTTGCTGCTAATGAAAGCTATCCTGATGTAGGCGATGCTGATACTGACTATGACTTGGTCAACCCCACCTCTTCTGCAAGGCCTGGTTTTTATGATATTGATAAGGCCGAGGCGCAGGTACAGTATGTGGCTCAAGATGGCACGAGCTCGGGAGAAACGTTTGCGTATCCCAAGCCTGTTGTGCAGGTGTACTTCAAGCCCAGCAACAAGGGTAAGATAAGCCCGCATGTTGTGCTGTACAACATGAAATTATCTCCCAATATGTTCATGTTTGAGCTATTGGATGCAGATGGCAATGTCTTGGAACAAGCCGGTAATGATGAGAATGGTGATGTCGACTTTAAGGACATTGAGTATAAGCGTGAGGGCGTGTACCACTATCTGATTCGCCCCTATGTTCCTCAGCCAGGTCAGGACGGATTCATAGAGAATATGCGCTTTGATAGCCATACGATTCCCGTTGTGGTTACGGTCGAAGTGAAGGACGATGACTTCTCTACACAGGTTGAATACGATCCGGACAATATGTATCACGAAAGCTATGGCCTTAAGGGCGTTGTGAACTAGCGTTTATAGCCACGAGTCAGCAGTGCCTCTTTCATAAGCTACGATAAGGTACTGCATACCAGCAGCAGGCTGTTCCATAAAGGAGCAGCCTGCTTTTTAATAGGCACACAGGTAAGCAGTATCGCCCTCAAATACGAGTTGCTCGTTTACATTAAAGCTATTCCAGTTCTTGTCCTTGAAGTAGCGCTCCTTTACCTCATCGAGCACTGGCACATCAATAAGCTCCATGCCGTTCATATAGTTAATGAGGCAGTAATATGAATAGGGGACAGTCAAAATTCTGTTGCTCAATTCGTAGCGATTGTAGCGTGTTTCAAAAAAGGCACCGGTGGGCTTTGTGTCGGTAGTCAAGCCAATCTTTGTTACTTGAATACCACTTTGCTGCTCATAGGTACGAATGGCAGTACCAATAGCGAGAGCATATATGCGGTCGGCTTCGTTAGAAATATATACGTCTTGAGCAATGTCTTGGACGGATAGAGCAGTAAATACCAGCATAAGCATGAGCGCACTTTTAAGTATGGTAGGCAGGCTTAGCAGGCGATTGCTTTGCAGAATGCCTTGATTGTGCCAGTTCACAATCACCAGCAACACAAGCGCCGCAATAAAGGACCATACCGCAATGTTGCTGCGTGGAGTAAGGAGAATATGGGATTCAATGATGTGTGGCGCAAAGGCCGCTACGTATGATAGTACAGCTGTGAGAGCAAAGAGCTTTTTAGTGCGGCGAGACGCAGTGTGCAATACGCGCACCAGACACAACACGACAACAGCCATAAAGAGCAAGATAATGCCCGGAAGAAAGAGGCCATCTGCATTCCAGTACAGAGCTGGCTGATACGTAAGTATCTCAAAAAGGTTATGTAAAACATTGAGTGGAGAAAGGTCTGCACCGCGGCCAGAGTTGCCGATAATATTGAGAGCCCGCAAAATCTTTACCAGTCCCACATTGAGGATTGCGCCAAAGCCAGCGCTTACACAGGCGATGCCACCACGTTTTAGTGCTGCTTCATAGTCTTTATCGGTAAGGTAGTGCGTAAAACTACCAAACAAAACCAGCGCTACGTAGATGCCAATGAAGCTCTGATAAGTGCCCAGCGCAAGGTACAAGAGGAGGGCAGATGCAAGTTTTGCCACAGCTCCTTTCTTAAAGAAGAGCTTGACGGAAAATCCTGTGGCAGCAATTCCTGCGGCGTCGGATAGCGCAAGCTCAGGGAACAAAATAAGGTCCATGTGAAATACATTAAGCCAGCTTAAAGATGCCGCGGCAGCAAGTAATAGCTTAAGAGCTAGCTCGCCCGTTTTGGTGGCAGCAGGTTTGCAAAGACTGTAAAATGCCGTGGTTACCGCGTAGGTTGCTGCAGCACAAGCGACAATCCAAAACACGAGCAGGATCCTTTGGGAGTCAAGCGTGCCAATGCCCAGAGCGTCGGTTAACTTGTATAGAGCAAAGCTGGTATAGCGGCCAAGCGATAAATGCCAGAAGGGTGCGATGTAATCCCTGACAAGATATGAGTCGGTCGAGAAATGATTACGCCACAGCAGGCAAAAAAATATGAGAGTAAACGAGGACAAGATAATGGCAAATACCAAGCCATTTATATGATTAAGTGCTTTTGAAAACAGTGTTTGCTCAGAGTCGGTTGATGGGTGGAGATCCGTGCGCTTTACGGAGTTTGCCTGCGTTACGTCTGATAGATGGTTGAGGTGATGAGGCGTATCACTCTTTTTCTTGTGGGAGGGGGTTGCCTGTCGCCTTGTTGCGCGGTAAGAAGTGTTCATAAAACCTCGGTGTAGTTTGTGCACGAAATGCGTATTTTGACTCAGATTTAAATGATAGGAGTTTGTGCCTATTGTCGCTGTTCTCTTAAGTACATACGTGCGGATATGGGTAAAACTAGTAAAGCAACAGAACTAAATGCTTCTTTTCTTCTCACATTTTGGTGGTATCAACCACAATATCTGGTATGTTTATAAGGATTCAGCCCCAATATATTCTATTCATATCATATTTGAGGTCCCTATGAACATTATTAAACGCAGTGGTGCAGTTGAGCAGTACGATGGCCAAAAGATTATTCGGGCCATGCAAAAGGTTTTTGTTGCAACGTCTGAACAGATAACTCAGGCGGAGCTTGAGCAGCTTTTAGCTCAGGTAGAGGCGCGTGTGTCCACTACGACTCAGCCAACGGTAGAGCTTATTCAAGATGTGGTTGAAGAAACCCTTATGCGTGCCGGTCACTTCCAGCAGGCAAAAAGCTACATTTTGTATCGTTCCAAGCGCAGTGAGCTGCGCAGCCAGCGCTCCGAGCTTGTCCGTCTTGCCGCGGATGAGGGCTTGCTTCCCGTTTTGTTAGGTATCGAGAAGGACTTTGAGCAAGAGCTTTACCCGCTGGATGCATGGGCTTCTCGCTTTGAAGGACTGGTCAAGCCAGAGATGACACGTGCCCAGCGCTTGGATACCTTGGCTCGTGCCGCAGTGGAGCTGTGCGATCGTGAGGCTCCGCAGTGGAGCCATATTGCCGCAAGGATCATGGCATATGCAACCCATCAGACGCTTGAGCAAACCATGGCACGCCACGGCATTAGCAATCTGTATGACAAAATTCAGCTTCTAACGGATGCCAACCTTTATGGCAGCTATATTTTGGAGCAGTATAGCCGTGAGGAAATTTTGCAAGCGCAGGAGCTTCTCGATAATACGAGGGATAAGCTTTTTGATTATGCAGGTCTTGACCTGGTGTTGCGTCGCTACGTTATTCGTTCGCATGAGGGAGAGATCCTAGAGACTCCCCAGGAGATGTTCTTGGGCGTGGCTCTGCATCTGGCCATGAAGGAGGATCACGCCAAGCGCCTGTCTTGGGTGGCTCGGTTTTACAACATGCTGAGCACGTTGGAAGTTACTATGGCAACCCCTACGCTTTCCAATGCGCGCAAGCCTCATCACCAGTTGTCCAGCTGCTTTATTGATACGGTGCCCGATTCTTTGGAAGGTATTTACCGCAGCATTGATAACTTCTCGCAAGTGTCAAAATTTGGCGGCGGCATGGGTATGTACCTGGGTAAAGTTCGTGCTTCTGGAGGCAGTATTCGCGGCTTCCAAGGCGTTGCTGGCGGCGTCATTAGGTGGATTCGTGTTATCAATGATACGGCCGTGGCGGTAGACCAGCTGGGTATGCGCGCGGGTGCCGTGGCTGTGTATCTGGATGTATGGCATCGCGACCTTCCTGAGTTCTTGCAAATTCGCACCAATAATGGCGATGATCGTATGAAGGCGCACGATGTTTTTCCTGCGGTCTGTTACCCCGATCTATTTTGGAAGCTTGTTCAGCAAGATATGTCCCAGCAGTGGCATCTGATGGACCCGCACGAGATTCTCACCATTAAGGGCTATGCGCTTGAGGATTACTTTGGTGAGGAGTGGGAGCGTCGCTATCTAGAGTGTGTGGCAGATCCACGTATTTCTAAACGCAGCATACCTCTGAGAGAGATAGTCCGCCTGATTATCCGTTCTGCTGTGGAGACGGGCACACCATTTGCCTTTATGCGTGATACGGTCAATCGTGCTAATCCCAATCCCCAAGCAGGCACTATTTACTGCTCAAATCTGTGTACGGAAATTGCACAAAACACCTCTGCTATGCAGACGGTTTCGCGTGAAATTGTAACGGATGAGGGCGACACCGTAGTGGTTACTACCGTGCGGCCGGGTGACTTTGTTGTGTGCAATTTAGCAAGTTTGTCGTTGGGCAACATTGATCTTGAGAACACCGCGCATCTGCGTGAGCTTACGCATACGGTGGTCCGCGCTTTGGACAACGTCATTGACCTCAACTTTTACGCTTTGCCTTACGCCAAGATTACCAACCATCGTTACCGCTCCATTGGTTTGGGCGTGAGCGGCTACCATCATATGTTGGCTAAGCGCGCTATTCGCTGGGAGAGTGAGGAGCACCTCGCGTTTGTAGATCAGCTGTTTGAGCAGATCAATCGCTTTGCCATTGAAGCTTCTTGCAATTTGGCTGCCGAGCGTGGTTCGTATGCTTTGTTTGAGGGTTCTGACTGGCAGACGGGTGCATACTTTGAAAAGCGTCAGTATGTTGGTGCACAATGGGATGAGTTGCGGGCTAAGGTTGCGGCCAATGGTATGCGCAATGCGTATTTGCTTGCGATTGCGCCCACCAGCTCTACCTCTATTCTTTCTGGTACTACAGCTGGTTTGGATCCCATCATGCAGGCATTTTTCTTGGAAGAGAAGAAAGGCATGATGCTGCCACGTATTGCCCCTGAGCTGAGCGCTGCAACCTATTGGTATTACAAGGCGGCACACACGATTGATCAGCATTGGTCTATCCGCGCGGCCGCTATCCGACAGCGCCACATTGATCAGGCACAGTCCATGAATTTGTACATCACCAACGAGTTTACTATGCGCCAGGTCCTTGATCTGTATCTGGATGCGTGGGCGCGCGGCGTAAAAACCATCTACTATGTGCGTTCCAAATCTCTTGAGGTGGAGGAATGTGAGAGCTGCGCTTCTTAAGCGCTGCCACGTGGACGCTTTTGCGCCTGCACGGGTGCATCCCAGTGTTGCTGAGTAAGCAGATGCAGGCAAGGTAAGCAAGATATACAACAGTTACATGAAGTGGAGAGACCATGACCGTTGACAAAAGCATGAAGTTGGAGCGTCGTCCCCTGTTTAACCCACAGGGTGATATTGATGTGCGCGAGCGCCGCATGATTGGCGGCAACACCACTAACCTCAACGACTTTAACAACATGCGCTACCAGTGGGTGAGTGACTGGTACCGCAATGCTATGAATAACTTTTGGGTTCCAGAGGAGATCAATCTGGCTCAAGACATCAAGGATTATCCGTTGCTGTCCGAGCCTGAGCGCACCGCTTACGATAAGATCCTCAGCTTTTTGGTGTTTCTCGACAGCTTACAAAGTGCCAACCTGCCCAATGTAAGCAGCTATATTACGGCCAATGAAGTCAACCTCTGCTTGGGTATACAGACCTTCCAGGAATGTGTCCATTCTCAGAGCTACTCCTACATGCTGGACACCATTTGTTCCCCCGAGAAGCGCAATGAGATTTTGTATCAGTGGCGCGATGATGAGCACCTGCTTGCCCGCAACACCTTTATTGGCGATCTCTACAATGAGTTTTTGGCGGAGCAGAGCCCTCGCGCGCTCTTGCGTGTGTGTATGGCCAACTATATTTTGGAGGGCGTGTACTTCTACTCTGGATTTATGTTCTTCTATAATTTGGCACGCAATGGAAAAATGCCTGGTAGCGCCCAGGAAATCCGCTATATCAATCGAGACGAGAACACGCATCTGTGGCTGTTCCGCAATATTATTTCTGAGCTTCAGCGTGAAGAACCCCAGCTGTTTGACGAGAAGGTCGTCCAGGAGCTGCGTGAGATGTTGCTCGAAGGAGTGCGCCAAGAGATCGCTTGGGGTCGCTATGTAATTGGCGATAAAATCCCTGGTCTAACGGGTGATATGGTGGAGCAGTATATCCGTTACTTGGGCAATCTTCGCTGGAGTGGCCTGGGTTATGGGCAGTTGTTTGAAGATGTGTCTGGTGAGCCTGAAGGTATGGAATGGGTATCTCAATACTCCAGCGCCAATATGGTAAAGACGGACTTCTTTGAGGCGCGTTCTACAGCATATGCCAAATCAAGTGCTTTAGTAGATGATTTATAAGTTGTATCCGACAATACAAGTTTTCATGTCAGCGCTCTTCTTTATGGGAGCGCTGATTTTTATGCACGCTGTCTGTTACACGCTGTCTGTTACACGCTGTCTGTTGCACAAGCCATTCTGATGTCCGCCATCCACTGTGTAAGCCATACGGCAATTCCAAGCACAAAGATAGCCAAAGAGCCATAAAAGTGCAGGTAACCATATCTGTCACAGCTGCTGTGACAATTTGGTGCTTAACTTTGCAAAGGTCCTCGTGAATACTGTGAGTATGGAAGTCATAGTGTTGTTGCATAGTTAGGAAAGGCATGGGGAACCATGACGCTTTTTTCTCAAGACCACATGCTGGGGACCTTGCAGGCTGCCAATCAGGCGGAGGTATTTCAGGCGCTTGCTAACCGCGCCCAAGAGCTTGGGGTTGTCGCCAATACGTCTGCAATCATAGCCGACTACACCCAGCGTGAGGATGAAGCAACCACGGGGTTTGGCGGTGGCATTGCTATTCCTCATGCAAAGTCTGCGCAGGTTCTAACTGCGACCGTGCTGTTTGCAAAGCTTGATCCTGCGGTGGATTGGGACGCTATTGACGATAAACCCGTGGATACCGTGATCTCTTTACTGGTTCCATTGGGAGAAAACGCAGAGCACCTCAAGCTTTTATCGGCACTCAGTCGTAGGCTTGTCTACCCTGAATTTGTGCAGGTGCTCAAAAATGGAAGCACTGATGAGGTATATGAGCTTATTGCTAGTGTGCTTGCAGGAGATTAGGCAACAAGCTGCCGAGCCGCTCAGCTAACGAAGCAACGAGCTTATGAGTTTGTTTTTGTAACGAGTTTGTTTTTGTAGGCAAATCCAGCAACAAGGATGCTGGTAAGCATAACAACGGTGAGAGGAGGGCCTATGTCTCAGTCAATTGTTGCAGTAACCAATTGTCCGGCAGGTATTGCACATACCTATATGGTTGCGGAAGCAATTAAGACCAAGGGCGAGGCTGCGGGGTACGAGGTTCATGTAGAGACGCAGGGCGCAAACGGTATTGAGAACGCGCTGACTGCAGAGCAGATCAAACGTGCCGATTACGTAATTCTTGCACTGGGTAAGGGCATGACCGATGATGACCGCGTGCGCTTTGATGGAAAGAAAATCGTAGAAGTGCCGGTATCCAAGGCACTTAAGGATATGGATACCATCGTGTCCAATCTGGAGACACAAGCTCAGGTGTATCGTGCTACCGCGGTTGATTTGGGTGGTCGCGCAGCTAAAGAGGCATCGGTAAGCGGGCTTATGTCTCATCTTATGGCTGGAGTATCCGCTGCTCTACCCTTTGTTATTGGCGGCGGTTTGCTCATGGCCATTGGCTCTATCATGGCTCAGTTTGGTGCACCTAATGTAGAGCCCAATGTGGAAACGGGCACAGTTGCCTCTTTGGCTTGGGTACTCAACACCATTGGTGGCTTGGGCTTCTCATTTATGGTTCCTGTTATGGGTGGCTATATCGCTCAGTCTATTGGTGGTAAGCCCGCTTTAGCACCTGCGTTTATCTGCTCTTATTTGGCAAATCGTTCTGATTTGCTGGGCACTCCTGCAAATGCAGGCTTCATTGGTGCTGTTGCTATTGGCCTGTTAGTGGGCTATTACGCCAAGGCTATGAAGGACATCAAGCTTCCAAAGAACATGCAAGGACTCATGGGCTTTTTGATCATTCCGTTTACCGCACTTCTTATCTTTGGCATCTTGACCTACTACGTGTTGGGTCCCATTGCTGCTGGTATGATGAACGGCTTGGTGACCATGCTTCAAAGCGTCCCCGAGAGCGCTCGTTTGTTTGCAGCATTTCTTGTGGGCGCTATGCTTGCCTTTGATATGGGTGGCCCTGTTAATAAAGCAGCGTGGTTCTTCTCATTCTCATTGGTTGCCTCTGGCGTGTATGAGTGGTACGGCATCGTTGGTGTAGTAACCTTGCTACCTCCTGTAGCTGCGGCTATTGCTACTTGGATTAAGCCTGCTCTGTTTACCGAGGCAGAGCGTGACGCGGCATGGCCTGCTTTGATTGTTGGTGCAACCACTGCTACCGAACCCGCCATTCCTTATGCCTTAGCAGCGCCTTTGCCTATGATTTCTGCGAACGTTTTGTCCGGTGGTATTGCGGGTGCTCTGTCTATGGCGCTTGGGATTAAGCGTATGGCTCCTGGCATTGGCGTGTTTGATCCCTTGCTTGGTCTTATCACTCCGGCGCCACAGTATTACCTTGTATTCTTTGCTGGCCTTGCACTCAATGTGTTGTTTATTATCGTATTCAAGTCCGCTTGGATGAAGAGGCGCGCTCAGAAGAATAATGCGTAAGCAGCTTATATGCGCACCTGTTGTATGCGCGCCTGTGAGATACTTCTCACAGGCGCGTTTGTGCCCTTGCTCTAAGGAGGTTTTCTCATGCAGCTAGAGACGCTACACTATGATTTTGATGCCGTTATCGACCGTCGGGGTAGCTATAGCACGCAGTGGGATTATAGGGCAGATCGCTTTGGCACCAATGACGTCATTCCTTTCTCGATCTCTGATTCTGATTTTGAAGTCCCTACTCCCATAGTTGAGGCATTACAAAAGCGCTTGTCTCATCCCGTGTTTGGCTATACGCGCTGGAACCATCAGGACTTTAAACAGCCCATTGTGCAGTGGTTTTCCAGGCGTGGTGCTGCAAAGGTGGATCCAGACTGGATTGTGTATAGCCCCAGTGTCATCTACTCTGTGGCAACACTGATTCGTATGCTGTCTTGTCCAGGAGATGCGGTGGTTACGTTTATACCTCTGTATGATGGGTTTTACGGGGCAATCCAGGCAAACGGACGAGAAATGCTTCCGGTGTATATGCCTGCAGCACATGAGGGCTATCATTTTGATTTGGATGCGTTGTACGCGGCTTGTGAAAACCCACGCGCAAAAATTTTGCTTCTTACCAATCCGCATAACCCTACGGGCAAAGTGTTTTCTCGGCAGGAGCTTACTGATATTGTGGCGATTGCCCAACAAACCCACACCTTTATTATTTCCGATGACATTCATCGTGACCTCATTTTAGGGGATGTTCCCTACACGCCTATTACAGAGATCACTACGACCGGCGTGGCGCTTGCGTGCTCCAGTTCCAAAACGTTTAATACGGCTGGGCTGATTGGCTCGTATCTTTTTATTCCAGAATCGAATATTCGTGACGAGTTTTTGGTGGAGCTCAAACAGCGCAATGCCTTGTCTAGCGTAAGCATTATGGGTATGTATGCTCAGATGGCGGCATATACCAGTTGCGATTATTATGCAGATGGGCTGGTAGAGCATACGCGCTCAAACATGCAGCGTATCAAGGAGTTCTTGAGCAGTGCTATTCCGCGCATCAAGTTTGAAATTCCGCATGCTACCTATTTGGCTTGGATGGATATTTCTGAGTTGCAGCAAAGTTCAAAGCGCCTGCAACAGGCATGCGTAGAGCAGGGTCATGTAGGCATTATGAGCGGTGCAACCTATGGGGATGACCGCTTTATGCGCATGTGCGTGGCCTGCCCGCGGTCCAAGCTGGAGCAGGGACTTGAAGGACTGCTCAAGGGCGTGCAGAGCCTATGAGGCTAAACGGACGAGAAAAGCAGCTTATCCAGCTCTTACAAGAAGCTCCAGCAACAGGGCAACAATTAGCCGCAGCATTAGGCGTTTCTCGGCGTACGGTTTTGCGTGATGTCGCCCGTCTTAACACGCTTTTGGAGTCTTGCGGTGCAGGCCAGATTGAGTCGGGGCTTAATTATCGCTTGCGTATTGACTCTCCGCGTGCGTTAGATACGCTGGTGCAACATGCCTACGATGAGGCCACGGAGGTGTTGCTTGCGCTTTTGACCACGCCTTCCACAACGGTGGGCGAGCTTGCCGAGTATACTGCTCTGCCTTTGGTCACAGTGCGTCAGTCAATAGACAAACTTAATATGCGATTTCGGGATATTTTGCATATTACCTCGCGCGCAGGACATGGCTTGAACCTCATATTTTATAAGCTTGGTCCAGTGGATTTGCTCACGGCACTGTGTGCACAAAATAACGCTCTTAAAAATGATATCGAGCTTTTAGCCAACGCCGGTCTTACGGCCCTGGGATCTTTGGTGCCAGAGGTGGAGGAGTATCGCGCCAAGCTCAAGCCCTGGTTGTCTACCGCTCAAGTAAACATGCAGGTTAATGCCGCTATTGCAACAGCGGGGTTTGTGCATAAAACAGCTACTTCTACCAATACATATCGCAGTGCGCTGCGTGCGTTTATCGATAAGAAAATGCAAACGTATACCTGGCTAAGCGATAAGCGCTATGAGCTTATGGGCCTTGCAACAGACATGCTTAATCAGCATGGCGTTCAGGGTATGAGTGCTAATCTGCCACATTTGATTTTTGCGCATGTGGCTCGCGCTTCGTTGTTTCCAACCATCATGGACGATGAGTTTTGCACGCAGATTGAAGAATTGCGCATGGCTCATCCGTTTGAGTTTGATTTTGCCCGTATTTATTGCTCGCGTATAGAGCTTATGTACCCTGGGCTGTTATTAGAGCCAGAACTCTGTGCGCTGTATGTGATTGGCAGCTCGGCACGCGATTATACAGCGCCTACAACTATTTTGCTGGTAAGTGCTCGTAAGTCGCTGGAAGCTATCAATTGTGCGTTACTTGAACAAGCCATGAGCGATACCACCATTGTTGTGGTGGATGATCTTGCTGCTGCCGCCGCAAAGTATCGGACACAAAATTTTGACCTTCTTATCCGAGATGAAGCTTGCAATGGTCCTGGAGCAGATGATCTACCTTGGGATTTGCTTACCCATGGAATTTTGCGTGATAAGGACATAGCACAGCTCCAGCGCAGCGTGCTGTATACCTCATATAAAAGATCGCTTGCATCTATGTTGCCGAAAGAAAACTATGTGGCACTACAGACAAAGGGTTTGAGCTATGAGGCAACCCTCACCAAGGGTTTGGATATGCTGGTATCTTGTGGTCGCATGAGCAAAGAAGAAGCCACTGCTACTTTAGCGCGTGAGCTGCAGGCAGATCGCCTCGAGTTTAACGGCGTGGCCGTTCCTCATTGTGTGACTAAAACGCCGTCTCACAGCTTTAGGCTTTTTGCGATTTGTCCCACAACCGCTGTGCCTACACCACAGGAAGCTATTAAGCTGATCTTGATAGTGTTTGCAAGTAAGCATCAAGATGATAAGAATACGATCTTCTCGTATCTGTATTCTACGCTGTCTTCTCAAGCGTCCATTGAGCCAAATATGAGCTATCAGCAGCTCATGGGCCTGCTCGGTTTGGAGAACTAGTATGGATCATGCACACCAGTCAAAATCCTGTGGAGCGGACACTTCTGTCGTGCGCCTGCCAACCCACCAACAGATTGAGGCTTTTGTAAACCAACACTGGGAGGATGTTGTTGCGGATATTGCGCAGCTTGTTTCCATTCCCAGCACAGAGGATCCATCAACCGCTTCTGCCCAAAAGCCCTTTGGAGAAGCCGTAGATCAAGCACTACGCTGCGGTATGGAGATTGCTGTGCGCTTGGAGCTTGACGCACATTCCTGTGATGGGTATCTTGCGTTTGCGGATGTGCCCCTCTCAAAGTTGCGATCTCATGCGGCGAGCGACAGCTGCCCAAGAAAGCAAATCGCCACCATGGCACATCTCGATGTTGTTCCTGCGGGATCTGGATGGGATAGGGACCCCTTTTTGTTGCAGCGCCGTGATGGATATCTGGTTGGACGCGGCGTTTTGGATGACAAAGGCCCGGCAGTTCTGACTCTATGGGCGGCGCATTTCTTTACGCAGCCAGAATTTGCGCCATATCATAGCCTGCGGGTGCTTTTGGGTGGCAATGAAGAGACAGGCATGAAGGATGCCCACTATTATCAATCAAAATATGAAGCCCCTAATTTTCTCTTTACCCCTGATTCCTCTTGGCCTGTAGTGTGTGGCGAGAAAGGCTCATATAACGCACTCATTTCTTTTCCCGTGCAGGCAGACGGACGTATTATTTCCATGGAAGGTGGCACCGTACGCAATGCGGTAGCGGCTCATGCTCATGCACTGGTACGCGCTGCGCTTAATGAATTGCCACAAGCAGAGCATATTTCGTTTTCCCCTGAAGGCGAGGGTTGTGTGCGCATAGCTGCTCAAGGTATTGGAGGCCATGCCGCCATGCCTGAGGGGACCAACAATGCTCTTGGGATTTTGGCAGAGTATCTCCTAGAAAATGGTCTGTACGCTCCAAGTGAGAAGCGCTGGTTAGAATTTCAGCAGCTCATGCATGGGGCATGGGATGGCTCTTTGTTGGGTGTAGACGCCACTGATGACATTTTTGATCCGCTTACTATTGTGAGCGGTGTTATGTACGTCCGTGATGGCATGTTTGTCCAGACCGTGGATAGTCGCTATCCCAAATCCACTACGCCTGATGCGTTGTGTGTTCAGCTTCAAAAGGTCTGTGCTCAGCATGGTTTGGAATTCGAAGAAGTGCGCCGCGGCAAGTATCTGTATGTCGATCCGCAAAGCCCTGAGATTATGACGCTGCTTAAAAGTTATGAGGAGTGGACTGGCGAGCACAAACAACCGGTAACACTGGGCGGTGGGACCTATGCTAAGCATTTTCCGTATGCTGTGGCTTTTGGTCCGGAAGAGGATCCAGATCCTCATGCGCCTGAATGGGTGGGTACCATCCATGGCCCCCAAGAGGCAATACCAGAGGCTTCACTCAAGCGTGCGCTTGCAATTTATATTACCGCGCTTGCCCAGCTGCTTAACGGGTAACAAGCGTTGCATAACGTCCGTTCAGCGTCTCTTATGCCTAGCGCGCACCCAGGGTCTTGCGGAGTTTCTTGGCAGTGGTAAGCGCCTTGTAATACACAGGGCGCAAAGGGATGTCTCTACCGGCTGCAACAGGAGTAATCTCGCTGGTAAACTTGGTTTTGAACTCATTGAGACCTTTAAGTGAAGGTGCAAAGTCACTGCCAATACCCATAAGGTCATAGTGGGTAATGCCCATCTCTCCCAGTAGACAGCACTCGGAATACAAGAGCTTATCGGTAACGTGCATGCGCATAACCTCAGAACGCATGCCAGCATAATAGCGTACGGCTGTGTGTCCCATGAGGGTTACGATGGACCAACCAACCACACGATCATCAATACGGGCAGCAAAGACGCGACAGTGGTCTTGGCCAAGCGCATTGAGCATGTCAGTGTAGTCGGACAGGGGAGCAGGAACAAAATTATCGCGCTTGCCCGTGTCTATCATGACCTCGTAATACTTGCTAAAGTCTTGGTAAGCACGATCGGTCTCATCCAGGCAGGTTGCAGGGCATTCACGCAACGCTTTGCGAACATCGCGCCTTCCTCGGCTTTTCATCTGCTTCAGAATTGCTTCATCGCCGCCTTCCAGCGGAATGACAACGGTTTGATCGTAGGGAACAGTGCTCAAAACGGGGAGTGCTAGATTGTCGTACCAGGTATCTACACGCATAAATACCAGGTGTTTATCGCTTTGCTTGAGCTGTGTCGCCAAAGCCTGCAAAACCTGCGTTTCTGTTTCTTGACTGGGATGCTCAAGCCAGGCAGGACCATGTACGGAGCGCAGATAATGGTAGCCGTGGGTCTCAAAGTCGATAAAAGAAATAAACGCGAGCGGCTGCCCATCCTGTTGGATAACAAAACTACCCCAAGGCTTGCGTCCCTCAATGGTTGCCTGGTAGCGCGCCCAGGCGGCAGTCTGTTCTATGGGAAGTAAAAAATCGCAGCCCTGGGCTGCGGATTCTAGCTCGGATATGCTTACTTTTTTAACGGTAATCATGCTGCTCCTTATACGTATTACGCGGCTTTATTATACCGAGCGCACTCCGAGCGGGGTGCTCTTTGCCTGGTCTGCGTGAAAATTACGTGATTGTTGCGGACAAATCTAAGAAATCGAGGGCGGGGCGTGACCTTTATTTTGGGGTGGTGTATACTTTTAAAGCTATTTTTGTAGAGCCCCGTAATCTCTGTAAAAGAATTAGCAGCAGTTGTTCGTCCAGGAACAGCTACGTATCCGTATGTTGGAGGAGTCAAGTGAACAAATCGACTCATTACGCCAAGGCCGGCGAAGTCGAGCGCAATTGGGTGCTCGTTGACGCTGAGGGTGCTACCTTGGGCCGTCTTGCTACTCAGGTTGCAATGATTCTGCGTGGTAAGAATAAGCCTCAATACACCCCTCACACTGATACCGGAGACTTTGTAGTAGTTATCAATGCCGATAAGGTAGTGCTCACTGGTGTTAAGGCAGAGCACAAGTCTTACTGGCGCTACTCTGGTTTTCTTGGCGGTCTTAAGACCGAGTCTTTCAAGGTGGCTATGGAAAAGCATCCCGAGCGTGTAGTAGAGCACGCAATCAAGGGCATGCTCCCCAAAACTCGTCTTGGTGCTCAGCAGTATCGTAAGCTTCATGTATACGCTGGTTCAGAGCACCCTCACACCGCCCAGAACCCTACCAAGATTGATTTGGAGGCATAACCGATGGCTGATAACACCGCTGTATACACCGGCACTGGCCGTCGCAAGGAGGCCGTCGCTCGCGTACGCCTCGTTCCCGGCACCGGCAAGGTTACCATTAATGGTCGCGAGGCTCTGGCTTACTTTGGTCGTCAGCAGCTCGTAGACAATGCACTTGCACCTTTTAAGGTCACAGATACCGTAAACGCTTTTGACGTCATTGCTCGTTGTGATGGCGGCGGCATCAACGGTCAGTCTGGCGCACTTCGCTTGGGTATTGCCCGCGCTCTTCTCAGCGCTGGTGAGTATCGTCCTGAGCTCAAGAAGGCCGGCTTCCTTACCCGTGATGCCCGTGCTGTTGAGCGCAAGAAGTACGGTCTGAAGAAGGCCCGTAAGCGTCCTCAGTTCTCCAAGCGTTAATCTGTTATTTATTTCAGATTCATCGAAGGGGTTCGTCCTAGTGGCGAGCCCCTTTTTTGTTGGGTTACCATAGTACAAGCCGAAAGAACGGGAGACAAAATGAAGTATTTCGGGACTGATGGATTTAGAGGTAAGGCAAATGAAGGCCTTACGGTAGACCATGCCTTTCAAATTGGTCGTTTTATTGGTTGGTATTATGGTGCCAAGCAGGAGCGCAAGGCTCGTGTGCTTATTGGTAAGGACACACGTCGCTCCAGCTATATGTTTGAATCTGCTCTTGTAGCAGGCGTGGTTGCCTCGGGCGCTGACGCCTACCTGTTGCATGTCATTCCAACCCCAGGTGTGAGTTTTGAGGTGGTTGATGGCAATTTTGACTGTGGCGTCATGATTACTGCCAGCCACAATCCGTATACCGATAACGGCATTAAGCTGGTCAACAACGATGGCTACAAGATGGAAGAGGACATCTTGGAGCAGGTTGAGGACTATATTGATCATAAGTTTGAGCTGCCTTTGGCCACGGAAAACGCAATCGGCTGTACGGTGGATTACATGCAGGGGCGTAATCGCTACATTGCCCATCTCATAGCCAGCGCAAACTTCTCGCTCCAGGGTGTAAAGGTGGGTCTGGACTGTGCCAATGGTGCTGCTTCCAGTGTTGCCAAACCTGTTTTTGATGCCCTTGGGGCAGATGTACGCGTAATCAATAACTCACCCAATGGCTTTAATATCAATGTGGACGCGGGATCCACTCATATTGAGGTTTTGCAGCGTCACGTGGTGGAGCAGGGCTTGGACGTGGGCTTTGCCTACGATGGTGATGCAGACCGCTGTATTGCTGTGGATGATCGTGGTCGCGTGGTAGATGGTGACCTCATTTTGTACGTGTGTGCTAAATACCTCAATAAGCATGGTCGTTTGGCGGGCGGTACGGTAGTTCCTACCGTTATGTCCAATTTTGGCCTGTTCAAAGCCTTAGATGTCGCCAAGGTTGCCTATGAGAAAACCGACGTGGGCGATAAAAACGTCTTTGCCTGCATGCGCGCGCATGGCTACTCGTTGGGTGGCGAGCAATCTGGTCATGTTATTTTTGGCGACATAGAAAATACCGGAGATGGCATCATGACCAGCCTTCGAGTAATGGAAGTTATCCGTGCGGAGCATGAGACCTTGTCCGAACTGGTTCGTCCTGTTTCGCTGTATCCTCAGCAGCTGGATAACATCCGTGTGGCCAACAAGCAGGCCGCTATGGAATCTTGTGAGGTCAAGGCTGCGGTGGCGGCTGCCGAGAAGTTCCTCAAAGGTAATGGCCGCGTTTTGGTTCGCGCATCGGGTACCGAGCCACTGGTGCGTGTGCTGTCAGAAGCACCAGACGAGAAGCTTTGTCGCGATGCAAACGCCATTGTTATTGCAGCGCTAGAACCCTTTAAGGCTTAGATAGACATCAGTCCGGATCGTTAGGATAGGTATGTGCGGAATCGTTGGCTATATTGGAACAAAACAGGCGGCGCCGTTTTTATTAGAGGGGCTTGCCGCTCTTGAATACCGCGGATATGACTCAGCGGGCGTGGAAGTGCTGTCTAAGGACGGTGGGTTGCACGGGGTTAAGTGCGCTGGTCGTGTGTCTGTATTGGCGCAGCGCTGCTCTACGGCAAATCTGTTGGGTACCAGCGGCATTGCTCACACGCGTTGGGCAACTCACGGTGCTCCCTCGGATAAAAACTCTCACCCTCATGTGGACTGCTCGGGACGCGTGGCCATTGTCCACAACGGTATTATCGAGAACTACCGCGCGCTTAAAGAGGAGTTGCTGGTAGCGGGGCACAGTTTTGTATCCGATACAGACTCTGAGGTGATAGCCCATCTGATCGAGGAGTCTTTAGCCGGTCCGGCTCAAAAAAACCTGCTGGAGGCGGTGTGCATTGCAACAAGCCGCTTGGAGGGTTCGTGGGCCCTGGCGGTCTTGTGTGCAGATACCCCTGATGAGTTGGTGGTTGCTCGCAATCGTTCTCCGCTGATCATTGCTCAGGCACCCGATGGTGTGTATGCCGCATCCGATGTTTCTGCACTGGCCGGCAAGGCCTCTGAGGTCATTCAGTTGGACGATAAGCAGCTGGCGCGTCTTTCCAAGAACGGCAACGTGAGCGTCATCAGCTCCGAAGGCTCGCTTGTTGCACAACCCAATAAATACACGGTTGATTGGGAGGCTTCCGCAGCTACCCTGGGCGGCTATCCAGACTTCATGGCAAAAGAAATTGCCGAGCAGCCCGAGGCGCTAGAGCGTCTGTTGCATGAGCGCATGTCTGATACGGGCATCACACTGGATGAGCTTAAAATGTCCAATCAAGATATTGCTGCTATTGATAGGATCTATGTCATTGCCTGTGGTACCAGCTATCATGTGGGGCTTATCGCCCGTACCGTGATAGAAGCCTGGGCAAAGGTGCCCGTTGTGGTAGAAACGGCATCAGAATTTATTTATCAGGATGTGTTGGTAACGGATCATACGCTGTGCGTGATTATCTCTCAGTCCGGAGAAACAGCCGATACCCTCTCTGCCGCTCGCAAGATGCGTAGCTTGGGTGCGCGGGTGTTTGCCATCACCAACGTGATTGGCTCTACCGCCGCGCGCGAAAGTGACGGCGTGCTGTATATTCAAGCAGGTCCTGAGGTATGCGTCTGTTCCACCAAGGCCTATACGGCTCAGATGGTTGCAGCTGTTCTGTTGGCGCTGTACTTAGCACACCACAAGGGCACTATGAGCTACGAGCAGGTGCAAGACAAGTATTCTGAGCTGCTCAAACTGCCCGATCAGATGCGTGAAGTGCTCAAGCGTGGTTGGCAGGACAAGGTGGTGTCTCGGGCCTTTGCCCAGGCAAACTCCAGCTTGTTTTTGGGGCGTGGCGTTAATGCCACAACGGCTGCAGAAGGCGCCTTAAAGCTTAAAGAAGTGAGCTATCTTCATGCAGAAGCCTATGCTGCCGGTGAGATGAAGCACGGTCCCATTGCGCTTCTCGAGAAGGGCTTTCCTGTTGTGGCGCTTGTGCCGCAAGATCGCGTGCATGATAAAACCGTTTCCAACATAGAGGAAGTTATCGCTCGTGGAGCTACCTGCATTGCTGTAGCTACCGACGGCGATGCGGATGTGGCTGCGCTGTGTCATCATGTGCTGTGGATTCCGCCCATGCAGGAGGAGCTCTTTGTTCCCATTGTGGCCGTTGTTCATTTGCAGATGCTTGCACGTAACGTGGCGCTGGCGCGCAAGTGTGATGTCGATAAGCCACGCAACCTGGCTAAATCGGTTACGGTTGAGTAGGGCAAAGGTGGCAAGACTATGGCACTAGCTGGTGTTGGGGTAGACATTTTTGAAATTGCACGCATGGAGCGCGCACTTGAGCGCTATCCTCATCTTGCTGCGCGCGTGTTTACACCCCAAGAACAAGCGTACTGCAATGCCAAAGCGCGTCCCGCTCAGCATTATGCCTGCCGATTTGCAGCACGTGAAGCTGTGCTTAAGGCTTTGGGCACGGGTTTTTCACAAGGTATTGGTCTGTCCGATGTGAGTGTTGCGCACGATGCCAATGGCAAACCCATGGTCGTGCTGTGCAATAAGGCGTTTGCCATTGCGCAGAAAAACGGTGTACTTGAGGTGGCGCTTTCGCTATCGTTTACTCATGAGTTTGCCGTAGCCAATGCCGTTGCTGTAACGGCTCAGGCTCGTCCCAAAAAGGACGAGAAGCCCGATCCAAAGGAGCAGCTTGCCGCCTCATTCAAGGAAGCTCGTTGCGTGATAGATGAGCTAGAACGTGTACAAATTTCTGCCATGGAGCCCCTAGGAGCACCGCGTGCCCAAAAGCAAGCTGCTGATCCTACCGGCACGACCATGCTTGATGTTGTTGATGTTGCCAACCAGTCCACCGAGGAGTAGTGATAGTCCATGCAACCAGTTCTTAATGTCGAGGACATTAAGCGCGTTGAGAGTAGTCTTAATCGTGCTGGGGTAAGTGTGTCCGAGCTCATGCATCGTGCGGGTGCGGCTGCGGCGGCAGAAGTTGCTCATATGGAGGATGTCCATTCTGCCCTCATCTTTGTTGGTATGGGCAACAATGGTGGAGATGGCTGGGTTGCAGCAGAAGATCTCCTTAAGATGGGCTTGGCTGTTACGGTGGTCTGTCCTGTTGCGCCAGAGGCACTGCGTTCGGATTTGGCGTTGGTTGCTGCTCGCAGCGCTGTTGCAGCGGGTGTATCGGTACGAGTGGCCCCGCCGCGCTCCCAGCTTGATGAGCTGTTGTTTGAGCATGACGCGTGTCTGGATGCCATGTTGGGCACCGGGTTTCATGGCGTTGTTTCCGCTCCGTTTGACATCTGGATTGATGCCATCAATATGAGTGGTATTCCGGTTGTGTCTGTGGATGTACCCAGTGGTTTATCGGCACAAACAGGGCATGCCTCGGGTCTTTGTGTCTATGCGGACATCACGGTAACCATGATTGCATTAAAGCCCGGCCTTCTGGCGGATGAAGGCCGTGATGCTTGCGGCGCCATTGTGATTGCTCCGCTTGACGATAAAACAGAAGAGCTGGTTTTGAAGGCCGATCCCGTAGCGTGGCGTGCCGAGACAAGCGACTACATGGATGTGATTGCTAATCGTACCAGCGCTATCGATAAGTACACGCGTGGCAGCGTATTGGTCGTGGCAGGCTCCACGCGCTATCCTGGCGCAGCAATTTTGGCAGCGCGCTCTGCTGCACGAAGCGGCGCGGGCTATGTAACACTGGCGGTTCCTGCTTGCATTGCTGCAATTGTGCAGGCACAGCTTATAGAAATTCCCGTAGTACCCTGTCCCTATGACCCTGAATCCGGAACTTTTTCTGAGGATGCGGTTGATATTATCGTAAAGCTTGCCGGACGCGCTAACTCCGTTTTGGTTGGCCCGGGTATGCGTGTTACTGCAGCCACCGTATGTTTGTGCTCCCACTTACTGTCCACTAAAGTTCCACTGGTTATGGATGCAGATGCGCTTAATTGCTTAGCGCGACTTACAGAAAATCGTCTGGATAACTACCCGGAGCTGATCCGCCGTCAGTCCACCTTGGTCCTTACGCCACACCGTCGTGAACTTGGTCGGCTTATGGGCTTGCCCGATACCCCACCAGATTCTCTTACCTCTGCACTTGAGGCATCACGTCGTATTGTTTGGTCTGATGGTGGTTCTGAGCTTACGATTGTGGCAAAGGGCAGCGCTACCGCTTGTGTGGGCGTTGAATCTGCCGTGTTGCCTAAGCCCGGTCCTGCATCGTTGGCAACGGCGGGTTCTGGAGATGTACTGTCTGGTGTTATTGCAGCACAGTTGGCGCAAAACAAACCAGAGGGTGCACTGCTTCCCTTGCTGTGCGCTTTGGCCTGCGAGATTCATGGTGGTGCAGCAGTTATGGCAGAAGCACGCTTTGGAAGCCGCGGTGTCATGGCGTCCGACCTTATCGACAGTCTGGGCCTAGCAACTGACCAGATAGAAACGCAGGCTGCCATGCCAGAAGATATGGACTTTAGCCTTGATTCGCAGCACGGCACCGAGGGAGATGACCGGATTGCTTAGTAAGGCGTGCCCCGACACTCGCTGGGCGTGGGTAGAGATTGATCAAGCTGCACTGCGCTACAACACCCGTGCTTTTAAGGCTCGCCTTGCACGGGGCGTTAAGATGATGTGTGTGGTTAAGGCGGATGCCTATGGCCATGGGGCGGTGCCTTGCGCCAAGATTATGGCTGCCGCTGGAGCAGATCAATTTGCCGTAGCGACGGTAGAAGAGGGCGTGCAGTTGCGGCACGCTGGGATTCTTGAGCCAATTTTGCTGCTATCAGAACCTCCCGTAGAGGCCATTCCTACTCTTATTGAGTACGATATTATGCCTTCAGTGTATACCGAAGAGTTTGCCTATGCACTGGGTGAAAGTGCATCGCTTGCAGGCAAAGTGGCTCACTATCATATTGCCGTAGATACGGGCATGAGCCGCATTGGTTTGCGTCCTTCAGATGTGCTGGAGTTTCGTCGTAATGTAGAGTTTCATGCAGGGCTTGAGTGTGCCGGAATTTTTACACACTTTGCTACGGCAGACGAGCCTGGCGGTTGGGACTTTGAGCTGCAATATAAGCGCTTTATGGACGCGGTGCACTCCCTTGATGAAGCGGGTTTATCGTACGGCATTGTGCATTGCAACAATACTCCTGCAACCATGCTACATACAGAAACACAGCATATGATGTGTCGTGTTGGAGTTGGCCTGTACGGCATGCATCCCGCTAGCACAACGGTGTACACCATGGAGCTCAAGCCCGTTATGAGCGTGCGCGCTCGGGTGACACACACCTGCTATCCCGCAGTGGGTGAGGGCGTAAGCTATGGTCTTACGTATCGTATTCCAAAACAGAATATTCAGATTGCCACCATTCCTCTTGGGTATGCCGACGGACTTTCTCGCAATCTTTCCAACAAGATGGAGGTGTTGGTTAATGGGCAGCGCTGCAAACAGGTTGGTCGTATTTGCATGGATCAGTGCATGTTTGCTGTGGACGTAAATAGTCGGAGCTATAAGCCCAACACCCCTGTTGAAGTGGGAGACGTGGTAACCATCTTAGGCACCGATGGCCAGCAGGCCATTACCGCAGAAGACCACGCATATATACGCGATACCATCAACTACGAAGTTACTTGCAATTTTGGAATGCGATTGCAGAAAGTATATGTATAGCATATGGCTCGTGTGCGAAAGGAGCGCCCATCGCTAGCGGACGCTGAAGGGACTATATACACCATGGAGATTCCGGGACATCCACATCCAAAACCCGGTGAGGTTTCACTGGATGAGCTTGCGGCTCTTATGCAGGATTGTCGTAAGTGTACCTTGTGTGACACGCGTACCACCATTGTGTTTGGTGATGGCAATCCGCATGCGCGGGTGATGTTTATTGGTGAGGCTCCCGGCCGTAATGAGGATTTGGGAGGCAAGCCATTTATTGGTGCTGCAGGTCATAAGCTGGATGCCCTCTTAAGCTGTGCAGGTTTAATGCGAGAAGAGATTTTTATCGCCAACGTACTCAAATGCCGCCCGCCCGCAAATCGCAATCCGCGCTACGATGAAATTCAAGCCTGTTCACCCTACTTACGTGAGCAAGTGCGCTCTATTTGGCCCGATGTGATTGTTTGTTTGGGTAACTTTGCTTCGCAATGGGTACTAAAAACAGAGCAGGGCGTAACCAGTTTGCGTGGACAGCTGTATCAACAAGGACACTTTGTTGTCTGTCCAACCTTTCATCCGGCGGCGACCATCTATCACAGGGAGTGGCAGCCACTTTTGGAGGAAGACCTGCGTCTTGTGGGTGCGTGGCTTACGCAAAATCCTCGTTCGGGCAGTGCTCAAGCTGATCGAACACAACTCCCTAAGGAGTAGGCATGATGTTACTTCCAACCAAGCTTGACGATACGAGCTACGAGTCTGCCTGTTTTGAGCAAACTATTGGCTTGGGAGCGCAGCTAGGTGCTTTGTTGCAAGCGGGAGATGTTGTGGTGCTTACGGGTGATCTGGGAGCAGGAAAGACACAGCTTACCAAGGGTATAGCACAGGGCATGGGTATCACAGATGAAATAACCAGTCCTACCTTTACCATTCAGATGATATATCAGGGTACATCCATGCCACTCTATCATTTTGACCTGTATCGCCTGTCTGATCCAGAAGAGCTGGGTGATGCCGGTGTGTGGGACGCACTGGAAAGTGATGGCCCCTGTGTTATAGAGTGGGGCGAGCAGTTTTCTGAAGAGCTGGGGGAGGAGCGCCTCGACGTGTTTCTCACCAGATTGGATGATCAAGCAAAAGCTGGTCAGGAGCCAGCTCGTCAAATCAAATTTGAACCAAAGGGAGAGCGCGCACGAATTCTTGTGTCGCAGCTTGCCTGTGCAATTGAGTAGAGGTTTTTATGGCATTAGCAGATGGGCGCAAGCTTGTTCTTGCGCTTGATACGTCTTCCGACATGCTGGTGTGTGGTGTTGCCGCATGGGACGAGACTGACCTTGGCAGCGCATCCACAACTACCGGTTCTGCCCAGAAGCCCCGCGCTATGGTGCAGATGCTGGCTTGTCGTGACCACCTGTGTCGTCGGCAAGCAAATGTAGAGTTGGTAAGCACGGCACAGCAAGCACTGAGCGATGCGGGACTAAGCATAGAAGATGTGGATAGCGTGCTAGTGGGTCGTGGTCCTGGTTCATTTACTGGTGTGCGTATTGGTATTGCTACGGCCAAAGGCCTTGCTTGTGGTGCAGGAACTCCCTTGTGGGGTGGCTCTACCCTCGATAGCATTGCGTGGACTGCCTGGAAGGCTGGTGTGCGCGGCACTTTGGGCGTGGTAGCAGATGCTATGCGTGGCGAGGTCTATCCTGGCACCTATCAGCTGGATGATATGGGGGCGTGTCGTCTGTTTGGCACCGAGGTGGTTCGCAAGGCTCAGGTCTGCGTAGACCAGTGGCGTACACAGCTCAACGCTGCAGAACTTATCTTGTGTGGTGACGGCTTGGTAAAGCATCGTGAAAAATTTGAACAAGCAGGCTTTACCACCATTCTTGATGAAAACCTTTGGCGCCCTACCAGTGAAGGCTTGTTGCTTGCCTATGCCGCACCCAATGCTGTGGCGGATAGGGCTGCGGGAGATCCGGCATTGGTATTGCCCGTATACACCCGTCTGTCCGATGCAGAAGAAAACGAGCGCAAACGTTTGGGTATGCAGGTGCCTGCGAGCGTAGCAATTACAGGCACGGCAGATGTGCTTGCCGATATGCACCTGCGGCTGCGTCCCATGAGCGTTAACGATATAGATCAAGTGGCTGCCCTTGATGCCCTGTGTTTTGAGGACTCCGTTCATATGCCGTGGACGCGCACCATGTTTGAAGAGGAGCTTGCCGCACCAGGTAGGAGTTGGTGGGTTGCTCATGATATGGATCAGATTATTGGTGTTGCAGGTGGCATGCTTGTGGGCGACGATATGGAAATCAGCACGGTGGACGTACTGCCCGCTCGTCGTCGCGAGAAGATCGCGTCGCGCCTGATTGCACGACTTGCCTACGATGCGCAAATGCTCAATGCACAAAGCATTTCCCTTGAGGTATATGAGCACAATGATGGGGCACTAGCCCTGTATGAAAGCATGGGATTTGTACAAGAAGGAGCACGCCCCAATTATTATGGCGCTGGTAATGCGGCATATATCATGCGTGCCAGCCTGCCTTTATCGGTAGATACACAGGTGGATACCGTTGTGCCTACCCCACAGGCATCCATTCGCCCTTGGCCCATTGTGGCACACGAGCGCTCGCAAAAAACCCAGCAAGCACTTGCCCAGGCCGGGGAGCTCATCTTGTCCATTGAGTCTTCGTGCGATGAAACCGCCATGGCCATCATAGATTCGCATGGACAGATTTGTGCCAATGTGGTGGCAACCTCCATTGATTTTCATGCCCGCTTTGGTGGCGTTGTTCCAGAGATTGCTTCGCGCAAACATGTTGAGGCCATCGTGGGCGTTTTTGAGGAGCTTATGGCACAGGCGGGTGAGTACTTTGGCTGTGACACGCTTGAACCATCTGACCTTTCTGCCGTCGGCGTAACCGCAGGTCCTGGGTTGGTTGGAGCCTTGGTTGTAGGCGTTGCTTTTGCCAAAGGGCTGTGTGTGGGCGCACAGTTGCCCTTGATTGCCGTGCACCATCTAGAAGGTCACTTGCTCGCTAATTTGTTTGAGACGCCCGACCTGGAGCCACCCTTTGTGGCAAGCCTTGTTTCTGGTGGTAATACCATGCTGGTGTACGTGCGCGCGTGGGGAGACTACCAAATTTTGGGTACGACCATTGACGATGCCGTGGGTGAGGCCTTTGATAAGGTAGCTAAGGCGCTTGGTTTAGGCTATCCCGGTGGTCCTGTTATAAGTAAACTTGCCGCCAAAGGAAATAAAAAGGCTATACATTTTCCGCGCGCAATGATGCATAGTCACGACTACCGTTTTTCTCTCTCCGGTCTTAAGACCTCAGTGATTACCTACATAGAGAATCAAAACAAAAACGGCAACCCCATCAACCTTCCGGACTTGGCGGCTTCGTTTGAGGCTGCGGTGGTTGACGTGCAGGTGTCAAAGGCGCTGGCCGCAGTAGAAGAAACGGGCGTACATGACTTTTGTGTGGGCGGAGGCGTGGCGGCAAATCCTGCCCTCCGTGCAGAATACCAGCAAAAATTCGGGAAGCGTGGCGTTCGTGTGACCGTTCCGCCTCTGGTGGTGTGTGGCGATAACGGCGTGATGATTGCAGCTGCAGCGCTGCGCAATTTCCGCGCAGGACAGTTTGCGCCACTGAGTTTGGACGCAGATCCTAACGCTGTTTTGGGTACGTGGTCCAGCACGGTCAAGCCGATCGTGCGTCCTTTAAGCCAGTAAAATGTAGCCTGTAATGCTTCTTAAAACCTAGTCTTTTTCTAGGATTGTGATGCATAAAATTGGATGGTATATTCAATAAACTGGGACCATGAATCAAAATATCCACTTAGATTTTATGTCGATGGTGTTTCTTTCTGATGTGTGCGTGCTTTAGATAGATGTATGTACTAGACTACTCTAATAGCACATAGAACTTTCACGCATTCAGTTGCAAGGGGGAAGGGAATGGGTCCCTTCCGGTTGTATGTGCGGAGGGGGTCGCTCAAAATTGCTGGAAAGAAGGAAATAATATGACCTTACCCATGCGTAAAGAACCACCACAAAGCTCTTGTTCAACTATGATGGTCAAACCTCAACGATCGCAATTCTCGCGGCGTGATTTCCTTAAGTTTTCTGGTATCTCAATTTTGAGCATAGCAGGCGTATCTGTTTTGACGGCTTGCGGCCCTGCACCTGAGGGCACGGTAGATTTGGTTGCCCGTAAAGACGGCGCATCTTCAGCGACTGTTTTGGGTGATGGCAAGACCTTGCGTGTTGGTATGGAGGCTGCGTATGCCCCCTTTAACTGGCAAGCAACCCAGGCATCTGATACCACTATTCCTATTCAAAATGTTTCTGGCGCTTATGCCGATGGCTATGACGTGCAGCTTGCCAAGGTAGTTGCGGCTGCATTGGGCATGGAAGCTGTTGCGGTCAAGATGTCCTTTAGTGGCTTAATTGACTCTTTGAACAATGGTCAGATTGACATTATTATGGCGGGTATGAGTGCTACGGATGAGCGCCGTCAAGCGATTGATTTTTCCGACCCCTATTTTGTAGGCGGTTTTGGTTTGTTGGTAAAAGAGGGTTCAAAATATGCCACGGCAACGTCTTTGGCCGACTTTGATGGTGCTGCCGTCCTGGGTCAAAAAGATACGATGCTGGATACGGTTATCGATGAGATCCCTCATGTTAACCATCTCACGCCGGTAGAATCCGTTCCATCTCAGCTGTCACAGCTTAACCAAGGTACCTGTGACGCTATTACTTATAACACCGAGAATACCAAGGGCTTGCTTCGCGCCAATAAAGGTTTGGTAGCAATCCAATTTGACGAGGGTAAAGGGTTTGGTGAAACCGTACCCTGCAATGCAGGTATTAAGAAGGGACAAGATGCCATTCTTGCAAAGATCAATGAGGCATTTTCCAAGATTTCTCAAGACGAGCGTACCAAAATTTTTGATGCGTGCGTAGACCGTCAGCCTGCATAAGCTGCTTTTAATCTGCCTGTTATACAATTTATTTCATAAGGAGCAATCCACATGAGCAATCAACAAGGGGGCGCTGTGCCTCCAAGTACTGGGTTTAGCGCGCTTCTTCGCTTTATTAAGACCGACCACCGCTATGTGTTGTTGGGTACCAGTGCTATTGCCTGCTTAGGCATGTGGTTTTCTAGCCAGGTTCGTAGTACTTGGAGCTTTTTGGCTCCCGTGTACACACTGGAAGTTGTCATGTATTACACGCTCTTTGCGTTTGTAGTTTTTTCTGCTGTTGCGCTGGTAAATAAGCTCGTGCATTGGAAGGATTATGCTACGACCTCTTGGTTTGTCTCGACACGAGCAAAAAAGATTGAGCGCATTGCCTCGTATGTAGTGGTAGCACTGACCATCATCTTGGCTGTTGATCGTGTGGTTATGGGCTTTGGCTCCATTGTTGCAGGAAGTGTAGGTGCACAGGCCAACCCTGATGGATTTTTGCCCAGTGCGGTATACATGGTGTACCAAGGTCGTGGCATTTTTGCACGCGGCATTGCAACCACTATTGAGCTGGCTGTATTTGGTACCGTTATCGCTTTTTTCCTTGCAGTTCTGCTGGTGTTTATCCGTATTCAGAAAATTGATAGGCCAGACAATGACTTTGTTCGCTTTCTTAAGGTAGTGGGCGTAGGCTTTGCCAAGCTGTATTCTGCTGTGGTGCGCGGCACACCTATGATGGTGCAGTCCTTGCTTATTTACTTTGCTGGTTTTGCTGTACTCAGTTCTACGGGCATGTCTGCTGGTGAGATTCGTGCCATTTGGAGTACTTTTATTGCTGGTTTGGTTACCATCTCGCTTAACTCTACTGCGTATATGATGGAGGTCTTGCGCGGAGGAATTGAGGCGGTAGACGGCGGTCAAAATGAGGCGGCACGTTCTCTTGGCCTTTCTCAGTGGCAAGCTATGACACGCGTTGTCTTTCCTCAGGGCATTAAAAACGCCATTCCTGCCCTGTCCAATGAGCTGGTTGTAAACATTAAGGACTCTTCGGTTTTGTCCGTTATTGGCGTGTTTGACCTCATGTTTGCCACCACTACGGTTGCTGGTATTTATTATCGTCAGCTTGCGGTGTATGCGGTTGCTACCGTGTGCTATCTGATTTTGACCATGATTGCTTCTAAGCTTTTGGGCATGCTTGCTTATCATCTGGAAGTGTCATCGCCTGGTCCGGTGTTATCCACCTCAGACATGACGCATACCACTGGTGTTGCGGGAGCTAAGGCAGATCCCACGAAGGTTGTAGTGCATAAAGCACCTGTGGCTAAAGCATCTCGTAAGGGTTCTGGCTCTACCCAGTCAGCCCCATCATCTAAATCGGCACAATCATCCAAATCTGCCAATTCATCCAAATCGACCAAATCGACGGAAAGGTAAGCATCATGACTGACACAGCTTCCAACACCCCCGTCACTGCTCAAGATCCGGTTATTAAGATTGAAAACCTGCGCAAGAGCTTTGGTACCCATGAGGTACTTAAGAACATTGACTTTGAAGTTTTTCCTGGTGAAGTAGTCACTATTATCGGTGCATCAGGCTCTGGAAAATCTACCCTGCTGCGCTGCATCAACTTGTTAGAGATGCCCGATTCTGGCCATGTATGGTTCCGCGGTCATGACCTTGCAGCTCAGCATGTAGATGTGAATAAGCTGCGTTCCAGCATTGGTATGGTATTCCAGGGCTTTAACCTGTTTAACAACCTCAACGTGCTGGATAATTGCACGCTGGCACCCACTGCGCTCAAGAAGATGAAGAAGCCTCAGGCAGAAGAGATAGCCAAAAAACATCTTGATTCCGTGGGTCTTCTCGACTTTGCGCATGCATCTGTTACATCACTGTCGGGCGGCCAAAAGCAGCGTGTAGCCATTGCGCGAGCCCTATGTATGGAGCCCGAGATCATGCTGTTTGACGAGCCTACCAGCGCGCTTGATCCAGAAATTGTCGGCGAAGTCCTCATGGTTATGCGTGACCTGGCAGCCCAGGGTATGACCATGGTTGTGGTTACGCATGAGATGGACTTTGCAAAAAATGTTTCCGATAAGGTCGTGTTTATGGATCAGGGAGTCATTGCAGAGATGGGTGACCCGCACAAACTGTTTACTAATCCAGATTGCGATCGTACGCGCGAGTTTTTGTCGCGTTATTTGGAAGATACCGGCGTAGAAGGCGTAGACTAGCGGCAGAGTTCTGCACTTTTGGCTTTTCTGCTCGTGAACTTTATCGTTGTTTTGGGAGTGGATATGGGACAACAATTGCGTGTGATTTCCTCTAATCACCTCTTTATTTCTGCCGATAAGCCCAATGAGGCGGCAACGCTTGTGCTGGAACAAGATCGCGTGGCTCAGGTTTTGCCTCGTGAGGCCTTCGCTCAATTTGCTGGTCAGGCAGATGCGCTTGATGTGGGAGACAACTTTGTCTGCCCAGGGTTTCATGACGCACATCAGCACGTGTTTCACGCGGCGTTGTTTCCCTCACGCTTGGCAACTGAATATCCCGGTACTAGCGAGAAGGACTGCGTAGAGCACATGCGCGAGTTTGCCGCCACAAGACCAGGCAATGGGTGGCTGGTCAGTCATGGCTGGCGCGAGATTTTGTGGAGTCCTTCCAATGTTCCTACGCGAGCCTCTTTGGATGAGGTATTTCCCAACAGACCCGTGGCTATGTACTCGGGGGATGCGCATACGCTGTGGCTTAACAGCTGTGGCATGCGTGAACTGGGTATTACGGATGACACCACGCCACCTGCAGGTGGTAGCTTTGACAGGGATGAACAGGGCCATCTTACCGGCGTGTTGCGTGAAGCGGCGGGCATGGTATACATTGCACGTATTTTGGCGAGCTTTAGCACAGAGGAGCTCAAAGAAATATATGCCAACTACTTTAAGCAGCTTAATGCCTTGGGTATTACGAACGTGTGCGACATGGCGCTTTCTTTGGTGGCAGGTGCCGATGGCATCAATTCCCACATATACGAGGCGCTACAGGCAGACGGCTGTTTGAGTGTTCGTGCTCATATGTATCCCACGCTTACCGATGATCTTTCTACCTTAGAAGACTTACAGGCACGTCTAACAGGACCAAAACTGCGTGCTCCTGGCTTTAAGCAATTTTTTGATGGCGTTTCTAGCCAGCATACGGCTTGGTGTTCTCAGCCGTATACCAACGCACGTTTTGCAGGGGATGTGGGGCGCCCAACGGTGAGTCCCGAGCGCATGCGTGAGCTGGTGCTTAAGGCCGCGGCAGCTGGTCATTCTGTGCGTATCCATACCATTGGCGATCGTGCGGTATCCGAGGCACTTGCTATTTTTGAGGAAGCTCATGCACGCTATGGTACGCCCACTCAGGGAGCCAACACCATGGAGCACATAGAGGATATTGTGCCTTCAGACCTTACCCGCTTTGCTGCTGCTCAGGTGGTTGCTTCCGTACAGCCCCCTCATGTGACCATTGATATAACGCAGCCCGCACGAGACTTGGGAGAGCAACGCGCTTCTCGCATGTGGCCATTTGCTCAGATGCTTGATGCTGGAGCTACGTTGGCATTGGGCACCGATGCTCCCGTTGTATCGGCCAACTCGGGTGATGTGCTCTACACTGCTTGCACACGCAAAACTCCTGTGGGGCATCAGCCTGCCGGTGGATGGTATCCTGAGCATGCGCTCACACGTATCCAAACCGTGGCTGCCTACACCCAGGGAAGCGCTGCGGCAACAGGGCGTGCGCATGAGCTGGGCACCCTAGAGCCCGGCATGTTTGCAGACCTTGTTGTGTGGGATACCAATTTGCTGAGCTGTGCAGATGAGCAGCTGCAGCTGGCTCGTCCTATACTTACGGTATGCGCGGGCGAGAAGGTCTTTGAGCGCGCCTAAACTAGTACTGTGCAGCAGCATCAAAAGAGCTGTAGAAAGGGTTGCCATGAAAGACGGATTTATAAGCGTTGCAGCGGTGACGCCTCAGGTGAAAGTGGCTGATGTTACCTACAACATGGTGCAATCCTTTGAAGCTATTAAGCAGGCTGCTGCTGAGGGCGCACGCGTTATTGTGCTGCCCGAGCTGGGCCTTACGGGCTATAGCTGCGAGGATCTGTTTTGGCAAGATGCCCTTTTGGATGCTTCAGAGCAAGCGCTTGCCACACTTATCGAGCAAACCGCACAGCTTGATGCACTTATCATGGTGGGTGTTCCCGCTTGTATTAACGCTCAGTTGTACAACTGTGCTGCCGTCTTTTGCCATGGTGAGCTCTTGGGGCTTGTGCCTAAAAAGGCGTTGCCTACCTATAACGAGTTTTATGAAGGTCGTCATTTTAGTGTGGGTCCCGATGACCTCTTTCTTGTGGATTTTGCAGGCTACTCAGATGTGAGTTTTGGCACTCACCAGCTCTTTGTCTGTTCTGATATGCCTTCTCTGAGCGTTGCGGTAGAAATTTGCGAAGACCTGTGGGTGCCACGTCCGCCTTCTCTTGATGCGGCGCTTGCCGGAGCAACGGTTATTTGTAACCTGTCTGCTTCAAATGAAGTGGTGGGTAAGACAGATTACCGCCGTGATCTGGTACGTGGGCAAAGCGCACGTCTTGTTGCTGGCTATGTGTATACCAGTGCAGGTTGGGGAGAATCTACCACCGATGTGGTCTTTGGTGGGCATAAGCTCATTTGTGAAAATGGAAGTATCTTGGCAGAATCTGCGCCCTTTAGTGACGCACTGTGCCTTTCGCAACTTGATCTTTCCCGTCTTGCTGCTGATCGTAGGCGTATTTCTACCTTCCAAACAGCAGCTGCACCAGAGCAGGCAGACTACTTTGTCAATACGTTTAATCTGCCTGTGGTGTCCACCCAGCTTACTCGCCACATTGATCCTCATCCCTTTGTGCCCTCCAACAAAACCCGTAAGACTGAGCGCTGTGAAGAAATTTTTGAGATTCAAGCACATGGTCTGGCCAAGCGCTTGCAGCATACCCACTCTGAACATGTGGTGATTGGCGTTTCTGGTGGTTTGGATTCCACTCTTGCGCTTTTGGTGTGCGCACGAGCCTTTGATCTTCTCGATTTGGATCATGAGGGCATCATTGCAGTTACCATGCCCGGCTTTGGTACCACCGCACGCACCCATAACAATGCAACAGAGCTTACAGCTGCCTTGGGAGCAACTCTGCTTGAGGTTTCCATTGGCGATGCGGTTCGTCAGCATTTTGCGGACATTGGGCATGATGAGTCGATCCATGATGTTACCTATGAAAATGCTCAAGCACGTGAGCGTACACAGATTTTGATGGATATTGCTAACCAGGAAAGCGGTCTGGTTATTGGCACGGGAGACCTGTCGGAGCTGGCGCTTGGGTGGGCTACCTACAACGGTGATCACATGAGTATGTATGCGGTTAATGCCTCCATTCCTAAAACGCTCATTCGTCATTTGGTGGCGTACGTTGCCGATAAGTGCGAGAGCGAGGAGCTTTCCAGTGTACTGTTGGATGTATTGGCAACACCCGTTTCTCCAGAGTTGTTGCCCGCAAGTGCGGACGGTACGATATCGCAAAAAACAGAAGACCTGGTTGGCCCCTATGAGCTGCATGACTTCTTCTTGTACAACATGCTGCGTTGTGGTTTTGCTCCGGCAAAGATTTATCGCTTGGCTTGCCTTGCCTTTGATGGAAACCATGGAGCAAAAGCCTATGATGGCATAACTATTTTGTTGTGGCTTAAGGTCTTTTATCGTCGTTTCTTTGCCCAGCAGTTTAAGCGCAGCTGTTTACCCGATGGACCTAAGGTGGGTTCTGTTGCTGTGTCTCCGCGTGGTGATTTGCGTATGCCATCCGATGCCGTGGCGCACCTGTGGCTTGATCAACTAGAACAGCTGTAAAACCAAAAAAGAAAAATCGCACCTGGATGTGGAGATGATATCCCTCATTCAGGTGCGATCTATTATCGGTGCTCGTAGCGTTTACGCAAGCAGGGACAGCACGTGGTCAACCGTGAGTCCATATTTTTCTTTCAGTGCATCACCTGGACCAGATTCTGTAAAGACGTCATTAACGCCAATCCTATACAGAGGTGCATGAGAAGGTATATCACAAATGGTTTCTGCAACCAGACTTCCCACACCTCCAATAACACTGTGGTTCTCAACGGTAATGATGCGTTTTACATCTTGTGCGAGTGTGCGCAACAGCTTAGTATCCACTGGCTTAATGCTGCTGATATTTACCAGCTTGCCGTTGAGGTTACGCTGTAAGGCAGCCTCAAAACTCCTCATGGCAAGGTCTGTAGTTGAGCCCTCATAAATGAGTGCAAAGTCCTGGCCCTTATCGCAAACAATCTGGGCTTTACCGGGTGCAATACGCTCAGTAGCAGGAAGATTGGGTACATCACCTCGCGTCGTACGAATAAATACAGGACCTTTAATGGCAATGGCACAATCAATGGCGTCATACAGTTCATCGGGATTAAAGGGATCAAGAATAGTGAGATCGGGGATAGCACGCATAACGGCAATATCCTCATTAGCATGGTGAGTGGCGCCGTCATACCCACCGTCCATGCCGTTGTGTGTTCCGATCATCTTGACATTCAGATTTCCATAGCAGGCTTGACGGATTTGGGTCCAACAGGTGCCCGTTATAAATAACGAGAAGTCCACGAAGAAGGGAATACCTCCCTCAACCGCAATACCAGCCGCTGCGGACAAGGCATTTTGTTCTGCTATGCCTGTTTCGACAAAATGCTCAGGGTGCTTTGCAGCAAACTGGGCTGCCGTTGTTGAGCCAGCTAAGTCAGCATCCAGAACAAAGATGTTAGAGTGTTTTTCAAAGGCGGCATTAAGAGCATCTCCTACCAGAGTGCGAAGGGAAATAAGCTGATAGTCCATTGTGGTTACACCTCCATTTCATGGGCTGAATCAGTTGCATCAGGTGTTGAGATGGCTGCTGAGTAAGCGTCCTCCTCAGCAGCTAAATCCGCCAATGCAAGCTCGTATTGCTCATCGTTGATGCCCTTGGAGTGCCAGGCTGGATTATCTTCCATATACCGTATGCCCTTGCCCTTAATGGTGTTACAGATAATGGCACAAGGTGCATCTTGAGAATCTTTTGCGGCCTTGATAGCGCTCAGGATTTCATCCATGTTGTGTCCATCAATCTCATATACCTTGAAGTTAAAAGCTTTGAGCTTATCGGCCAGCGGCTCAAGGGTGATATTGTCATCGGTAGGGCCGCCTGATGACAGGCGGTTACGATCGATAAAGACAGCAAGATTGTTGAGTTTATAATGGCCAATAGCCATAAAGGCTTCCCAGTTTTGTCCCTCTTGCAGCTCCCCGTCGCCAACAATGACATATACCATGTGTTTATCATGGTTGGTTCGCTTTGCCATTGCCATGCCAAAACCAGCAGAAAGACCTTGACCCAACAAGCCGGTTGTCGCATCAATCTGGGGATACGAGCGCGCACAGGGATGGCCCTGTAACTTAGAATTTAATTGCCTAAAGCTTGCATATTCCTTCTCGTCAATCAGGCCTTTCTCGGTAAATTCTGCATATAGCGCAGGAGTACAGTGCCCTTTAGAAAGAACCAAACGAGCTCGTTGGCTGGCAGCAAAATCTATTTCATTTTCATAGAGAGCGGTAAGAACATCAATAACGGAAAGAGAGCCGCCCACATGTCCTACACCAGCCTTATGGACCATGTCTATAATGCGACGTCTATTTCGGTGTGCGATAAGCGCAAGTTGTTTTGCAGTATACATACTAAAGCTGCCCTCCTGCCTATGCGCCCATAAAGAGACGACCGATATACCAAATCAAAAGTCCGATGACATTAAAGTCGGTTTCTGGGAAGGCGGTACCGGTAAGGCCAATGTTTGCCATAACGGGATAGATAAGAGCAGGACCAACAGCAATCAAAACACCTACTACAAAGGCACCCGCAACACAGCCCTTCCAGCCACCAGTTGCGTTACCAAAGACGCCTGCAGTAGCACCAATAAAGAAGTAGGGAACAGCCACCGGAATAACCACCAGTGCTCCAAGGGCACTCATAACTGCCATGGAAAGCAGTCCGCCAACATAGGCAGCGATAAAACCAATAACAGTAGCGGTTGGGGCGAAGCCAAAGATAACGGGGCAGTCAAGTGCAGGCTTAGCGTTGGGAATGAGTTTTTCAGAGATGCCAACAAAGGCGCCTTCAATTTCACCCAAAAAGAGACGAACACCCGTAATAACAACGTAGAGCCCACCAGCAAATTTAAGACCTTCAAACAAGGGGAAAACAAGCCAGCTTTGTCCGTTTGATAACTCTTCTACAGCACCTTTACCGGCTGCAATACATGCAACGTAATAAATGACAACCATGGTTACTGCAACGCCAATGACATAGTCTTTAAAGATGCTTAGCCAGCCAGGAAGTTTAATATCTTCGGTACTTTGTTCTGGGTCGCCAACCTTAGATCCAATCCAGCCTGCAAGGGCATATCCCAAGGTTACATAATGGCCAATGGCAATGTCATTACTGCCGGTAACTTTGTCCATATAGGGCTGTGCAATTGCAGGAAATATTGCTGCACAAAAACCGAGGATGATACCACCAAAAATAATGATTACTACATCGGGTACACCAAGAGCTTTAAACATAATGGAGATTAACGCTGCAAAATACAGGTTGTGTTGGCCGGTAAGAAAGATGCTCTTAAAAGGTGTGACGCGCGCAACAATAAGGTTGCTCACAAATCCAATGAGCATGACCAATGAGACAATGGCGCCAAACTTTTCTTGGGCTAATGCTGTCATTGCTTCTGCAAGTGGCAAGATACCCTCAATGCCAAAGCCTGTTTGGAAAAGGGTTTGGAAGCTGGTTAATGAATTTGCAACCGCTGCGGTACCAATATTAAAGACCAAAAACCCGATGATGGTTTTGAGAGTACCCGTAAGAATTTTATAGGGTTTCTCGCGCTGTAAAATAAGGCCAACCATAGCGATAAGCCCAACCAAAACAGCGGCATTTGCCAAAACATCAAAGGCAACGGCCTCAAAAATAGCTTGAATCAGTTCCATTGCTGTCTACCTCCTTATGCCTCATGTGCTTTATCGTCAAGAAACTTTTGGAGCTTTTTGGTGATTTCCTCTTTGTTCATAAGGTTGTCGATGCCAATGACATAGGGCACGTCATCCTTAAGCTCATCTGCTAGATCAGACATAGTGATAAAGAGATCACCCTTAAACGATTTCACTGCGTCGAGCGTGTCATGATGCAGCTCAATAGGGAAATCATGTGCTTTGACTACCTGCTGAACCTTGATCTTAAGCATCATCGACGAACCCATGCCGGTACGACATGCGATGAGTGCTTCATACGTTTGAGTGTTCATAAATCTCCGTCTTTCCGTAGTGCTTAACAGTCGATGGTTGCCGTCATGGTCTTTTCAAAATGTTTAATCTGTTTTGTGATTTCGGCCGGCTGTATGGCCTGAGCCATGCAGGTAAGTGACGTGCTGTCTTGCAACAGCTCACTAAGACATTGCAAGGCTGTCATGTGTGTTTGAGGGCCTGTTGATGCAAGCATAAAAACGTATTTAACGGGATCATTGCTGGTATTTCCATAGCTAACAGGCGTTTTAAGCCGTGCCAGAGACATACCGGTTTTATTGACGCCAATGGCACTGCTTGCATGTGCCAGCGCTATTCCTTTGGTAATAACAACATAGGGCCCATACTCCGCAATGTTTTTAATGACCTCATCAACATATGCTGAGGTAATTTCACCTGTTTTGAGTAAAGGTTGGCCTGCGGCCTTAACAGATGATTGCCAGTCATCACATGTAACGTCCAGTACAATGTGGTCCTTGCTGAGTAAATCGCTTAACATGGGATCTTCACCTCCTTGTTCTTTGAGTGCTCCATAGGTCTGTAAGTAGCTTTGTAGGGCTGCAATAAGTTTTGCTTCGTCTTGTGGGTGGGAGTATTCCAGTAAAATAGCCTGTAGCTTTTTTGCACTGGTGCTAAGGATTGGTCCAAGGTGGGCATCTTGCTTTGTATAGAATCCCAGTTGGCTTAATTTGGTAGCTACCTTTATGCAATCTTCTGCATCCAAAAGTGGTCCAACCTTTAACCAAGGAGTGCTTATTTTTGTAATGCTGGAAGGCAGGGTTGAGATAACAAGATCGATCTCACCAAGAGGCATGGAAGTAAGGCGATGTGCAGCCACTATAGAAACAATGTTTACGCTAAATTGTTGTTGTAAACGAGAGGCTAAAAGTTCTGCAGTTCCAATTCCCGTGGCACAGACAACAATAATCTGCGGTTTGTGCTGGTATGTTCTATGGATACGAGCCAGTGCAGCACCAAAGTGCACCATAATATAGGACAGCTCGTCTTCTGTAGGATTGATCAATTGGTCAAGACCACAGCTGCTACTTTTTTGGCGGATGATCTGATACAGGTCACTATATTCCTGCAGAAGCTCATCTCGTAAGGGATTTGTGAGTGTAAGCTTGGCAGCTTTACGATTTGCTGCAGTTGCAACATGTTGAACCAAATTGGTATAAAGCTTCTTGTCCTGTTTAAAGCCAGCGTGCATGCAGGCATCAACCGCACTAATAAGTGCTGTACAGGCAAGCTCAATAGCGGTATTAACCTGAGGCTTATCGGCTTGTACCCTCCAGCCATATAAGCCAAGATGCAAGCCAATATAAAGTAGCTCATCATCAGGAAGTGCAATTTCAAAATAGTCGTTTACCTGTTCCACGATATAGTGTGCGATTTTGTAGCGCACCTCATCAAGTTGAGTACTGGCGGTAAGCAAGCTGGTATCTGGCGTTGCCTTATCGCGCATATCCTTAAAGCGCTGAACTGAAAGAAGGATATGAATGATAATGGCCTCAAATGACGCATCATCAAGTAAAACGGAGCAATACGCCTCGGCATTGCTGACAATAGCTGCCACTTCTTGCAGGTTTTCCAGGGGAAAGAGCTCTTCATAGTCATGCGGATCAAAAGCCAAATGAAAGCGCGAGAGGTTCTTATATTCTTTTACAATGGCCGATAAAACTTCTCTGCGTGCAGATTCTGGGGCTTTAAGGTATAGGCCTTTACCTGCTTCTGAAATAAGCTTTGTGTTGTGTGCAGCATAGTATTTACGCACTTCTGCCATATCGCGAACAACCGTGTCGTAACTGACAGAAAAGTTATCGGCAATCTCTTGCATGGTGACATAGCATTCAGAAGACCAAGCAATGTAGAAAGCCGTAAGCAGTATGCGCTCTTTGACGCTTAGGGGATTTTTATTAAAGTCTCGTATCTCGTCAAGAAACTCTGATTGTATGAGGCTTTGACTCGTAATGCCAGCATGAAGGTAGGCAATATTGCGATAAATACTTACCGCCTCTATGCCAACTGTTGACTCAAGTGCGGTGTTTAACTCATCAATATCGTAGCGAATTTGTCTTTTACTGAGAGAGAACAGGTCAGCAAATTCATTCAGGCCAAATGACCCATGCTCAATAAGGAGCTGCAATTCTTTTCTTTGTCGGCTGTTCATACTTCATCACCACCTTTAACTATGGGGGTAGAACCAGAGGGTCTCAATACGCATTACTTTCACTTTTGCAGTGAAATAATTTAATATGTGCGTGCATAGGAGAAAATCTAAGTGTGTCATATAGAGATTTTTCAAAATACTTGTGTATATTCGTGTGCGCTGGGTACTATCAACAACAGTAACAACGAAAGGCGGCAAGACAGTGGTTTTATTGGCCCATTGTTTTGTCTCAACAGTCGAGCGCCCCTACCGGCGCAATGGAAGGAAGGCTCATAATGAAGCTCAAGCCATTAGGTGATCGCATTTTGGTAAAGCCCGCTCCCAAGGAGGAGAAGACCTCCTCTGGCCTGTTTATCTCTAGCGGTGCTCAGGAAAAGCCTCAACAGGGCGAGGTTATCGCTGTAGGTGCTGGTAAGTATAACGATAAGGGCGAGCGTATTGCGCTTGATATTAAGCCTGGTGACCAAGTGTATTACGGCAAGTTTGGCGGCAATGAGGTCAAGATTGAGGGCGAGGATTATTTGCTGCTTCGCGCTGATGACATCTATGCAATCGTAGAAGAGTAATCAACAAGCTTGTCTTATAAAGTACACGCAAGCACATACAATCATTTTCGGAGGATTTTGCAATGGCAAAGAACATTGAATTTGGCACTGATGCACGTGCTAGGCTTGCAAAGGGTGTTAATACCCTTGCAGACGCAGTAACCACTACCATGGGCCCCAAGGGTCGCTATGTTGCCCTTGAGCGTTCTTATGGTGCTCCCACTATCACTAATGACGGCGTTTCTGTCGCTAAGGAAATTGAGCTTACCGATCCCGTAGAGAACATGGGTGCTCAGCTGGTCAAGGAAGTTGCTACCAAGACCAACGATACCGTGGGCGACGGCACTACCACCGCAACCTTGCTTGCTCAGGTTATTGTCAATGAGGGTCTTCGCAACGTTGCAGCAGGCGCTAACCCCATTGCCATTCGTCGTGGTATCGATAAGGCAGTCAACGCTGTTGTAGCCAAGATGGCTGCTGCTTCTAAGGAAGTTTCCACCAAGGATCAGATTGCTTCTGTTGGCACCATTTCCGCTGGTGATCCAGAGATTGGTAAGAAGATTTCTGACGCTATGGACGTTGTAGGCAAGGACGGCGTCATTACCGTTGAGGAGTCTCAGACCTTTGGTATGGACATTGATACCGTAGAGGGCATGCAGTTTGATAAGGGCTACATTTCTCCTTACTTTGCAACCGATGGCGAGAACATGACGGCCGAGCTTAAGGATCCCTACATCCTTATGACTGACCAGAAGATCTCCAACATCCAGGACATCCTGCCTGTTCTTGAGGGCATCCAGAAGTCTGGCTCTCCTTTGCTCATCATTGCAGAGGACGTAGACGGTGAGGCTTTGGCTACGCTTATTCTGAACAAGCTTCGTGGCACCCTTAACATTGCTGCTGTTAAGGCACCTGGTTATGGTGACCGTCGTAAGCGCATGCTTGAGGACATTGCTATTCTGACCGGTGGCCAGGTAGCTATGAAGGAGCTCGGTGTTTCTTTGACTGACATCTCTGCAGAGATGCTCGGCCGCGCTAAGTCTGTCAAGATCACCAAGGACAACACCACTATTGTTGGTGGCGCTGGCTCCAAGGATGCTATCGATGAGCGCGTTGCTCAGATTAAGGCAGAGATTGAGCACACCGATTCTGACTTTGACCGTGAGAAACTCCAGGAGCGCTTGGCTAAACTTTCTGGTGGTGTAGCAATTATCAAGGTTGGTGCAGCTACCGAGGTTGAGCTCAAGGAGATCAAGCACCGCATTGAGGATGCACTCCAGGCAACCCGCGCAGCTGTGGAAGAGGGCATTGTTTCCGGCGGCGGCGTAGCCTTTATTGAGGCTTCTGCTGCTCTGGATGAGGTCAGTGCCAATGACGCTGACGAGAAGATCGGCGTAGACATTATCCGCAAGGCACTTGAGGCTCCTGTAAAGACCATCGCTAACAACGCTGGTTATGAGGGTTCTGTTGTTGTCGAGAAGATCAAGAGCTTGCCTGCTGGTCAGGGCCTTGATTCTGCTTCTGGCACCTATGGCGACATGATTGAGATGGGCGTATTGGATCCTGTAAAGGTAACCCGTACCACCCTTCAGAATGCTGCTTCTGTAGCATCGCTTATCCTCATTACCGAGGCTACGGTATCTGATGTTCCTAAGAACACCACTATCGAAGAGGCCATTAGCGCTGCTGCAGCACAGGGCGGCCAGGGCGGCGGCATGTACTAAGATCTGCTTAGTACCTCGTACGCAGCCCCGTGCACAAGCTTATATGCAGCTTGCTTTAGCACTCGTTTTAAGGACCCCATGGCAACATGGGGTCCTTTTTTGATAATTGTGTATGCCCTTACCGCGCTCATGCCCTTATCGTGCGTATATTCCTAACAACGTTCTTACCTTTTACCGGTTACGTGTCCACAAAATCTATACATAATGTTAAAATGCTTACGTTAACTAGAGCGATATAAACGAACGAGTGAAGTAGGTTACTGTGAAGGAAATGCTTAAGCTTGAAAACGTCCAGATCTTGCAGAGTGTTAAGGACTGGGAGCAATCCGTTTACGTTGCCGTGCAACCGCTGGTAGACGGTGGGTATGCAGAAGCTCGCTATATTGACGGCATTATCGCCAATGCAAAAGAACTTGGTCCCTACTTTGTTTTGTGCCCGGATCTGGCGTTGTTGCATGCTCGTCCCGAGCAGGGTGCGCTTAAGCAGCAGCTGGCGGTAACCGTTTTGCGTGAGCCTGTTCGCTTTAAGGAAGAGGGTCCCGATGTTCGTTTGCTGGTTACGCTGGTGGCAACAGATCCTGACTCTCACATTGATGTTATGCGTCAGCTTGCCATGATGTTTGGTGATCCTAACAACATTGCCAAGGTTGTTCAGGCGGCGTCTGAGCAGGAAATCTATAACCTCTTTATGGCGCAAGAGTAACAAGAGTAACAAGAGTAACAAGAGTAATAAGAGTAATAAGAGCTATTTGGTTTATTTTATTTTGGTCATTATTTGACGTAGCGGGCGTCAACAGTGATATGCATTGATGTATTTCTAGTAGCGAGTTTTATTTAAGGGGGAAACATGGCAATTGTAGATTTCTTTGTCAACATTTTGTCTACGCCAGCAATTCTTGTTGGTCTTCTCGCGCTTCTTGGTCTTGCACTTCAGGGCAAGCCTATCGAAGACATTGTAATGGGTACTGTAAAGACCATTGTTGGTTTCTTGGTACTGTCCGCTGGTGCAGGCTTCTTACAGTCTGGTTCCTTGCTTGCTTTTGGTGAGGTTTTTAACTTTGCCTTTAACATGCAGGGCGTTGTTCCTAACAACGAGGCTGTTGTTTCCCTGGCTCTGGAGAAGTTTGGTTCCGATACCGCACTGATCATGTGTGTTGGCATGATTCTTAACCTGGTATTGGCTCGCTTCTCCCGCATGCGCTACATCTTCTTGACCGGCCATCATACGCTGTATATGGCTTGCATGCTTGCTGTTATTTTGTCCATTGGCGGCCTGTCTGGCGCACAGCTCATCATTGCTGGCGGCTGCTTGCTTGCTTTTATCATGGTTGTATCTCCCGCTTACTGCCAGCCTACTTTTAAGAAGGTAACCGGTACCGACGGTGTTGCTCTTGGTCACTTTGGTGGCATTGGCTATGCTTTGGCTGGTTTGGTTGGTAAGGGATTTAAGGGCAGCAAGTCTACAGAGGACCTTAAGTTCCCTAAGCGCCTTATCTTCTTGCGTGACACCACGGTTTCTATTTCTATCACCATGATGGTGCTGTTTGTAGTTATTACCGGCATCGCCGTTGCTAAGGGTATTCTTACCGCAGATCCCACTCAGTTTGCACACCTCAATGACCTGCTTAACGTTGGTACTGAGACTCACGTTAACTGGATTGTATGGGCTTTAACCGCAGGCATGAGCTTTGCCGGTGGCGTGTACATCATCTTGTCTGGCGTTCGTCTGATCGTGGGCGAGATAGTTCCTGCATTTAAGGGCATTGCCGAGAAGCTCGTTCCTGGTGCTATTCCTGCTATCGACTGCCCCGTTGCATATCCCTATGCTCCTAACGCAGTAATCATTGGTTTCTTGACCTCTTTTGTTGCGGGCATCGTTGGCCTTTTGGTGCTTACCGGCATCAACGGTGCTATTCCCGTAGCACTCATTCTTCCGGGTGTTGTACCTCACTTCTTCTGTGGCGCAACCGCAGGTGTCTTTGGCAACGCAGAAGGTGGCCTCAAGGGCTGCGTAGCCGGTGCTTTTGTACATGGTCTTCTCATCACTTTCTTGCCTGCAATTTGCATGCCTGTATTTACGGCGCTTGGCTTTACCTCCGCCACCTTCTCTGATGCCGACTTCTCTTGGATGGGCATTTTGTTTGGCAACGTAGCACAAAGCGTTCAGGGCACGGCGTTGATGATTATCTGCATTGCCGTATTCTGTGCGCCCATTGTGTATAACTTTGTTGCACCTAAGAAGGATGCTGCTCAGTAAGACAAGAACGCTGCTCAGTCAAAGAAAGATGCTGTTCAGCAGGAAAAATTGTTTGATGGTTCTATAATGAGTTAGCACGTTTGCCGGGGCACGCGGTCCCGGCAAACGATGTATTGTGTTGCACGTCTGCTCACACAAAGGAGTGAAGCATGAAGGTATCTAAGATTATGTGCGCCTGCGGTTCCGGTTTGGGCTCAAGCCTTATGGTAGAAATGAACATTCAGGATGTTCTTAAGAAGATGGGTATTGAAGGCATTTCTGTATCCCACTCCACTACCTCCGATGTAAAGCCTGGCGCTGCAGATTTGTTTGTTGTTGGTCGCGATCTGGCAGACTTTATCAAGGATGTTCCTGAGGAGCAGATTATTGTGCTGCAGAACATCATTGACAAGAACGAGCTGGAAGAGAAGCTTCGCGAGAAGAACATCGAGGCGTAAGCACACGGTCGCCCACAGCCAGTCTTGTAGTACACATGCGCTGTAGGGCACGTTCCTACGGCGCATTTATTTTGGAGATGTGCATGGATCAAAAAGAGTTTGATGAGCTTTCATTGTTTTGCGTAAAGCTTCGTAGAGATATTCTTCAGATGCTTATGGCCGTTGGTTCCGGCCATCTAGGCGGTTCTATGTCTATTGTTGAGCTTATGAGTGTGTTGTATGGCAAGCATTTGAGGTACGATGCGTCCAATCCGAGCTGGGAGGATCGTGACCGCGTCGTGCTTTCTAAAGGCCACGCTGGTCCCGCTTGGTATGCTACCTTGGCCGAGAAGGGATTTTTTGACACAGAGATGCTCCTTACCCTTAATCAGGGTGGGACCAAGCTGCCTTCTCATCCAGACCGCATCAAAACACCCGGTGTAGATATGACCACCGGCTCTCTTGGGCAGGGTACATCTACTGCAGCTGGTATTGCCACTGCTCTGCGCATGAAGGGCTCTGACAGGCGCGTATACCTCATTGTGGGGGACGGCGAGCTTAATGAAGGTCAGTGCTGGGAAGCCTTCCAATATATTGCAGCCAATAAGCTTAACAACTGCATTGTTATTGTCGATTGGAACAAGCGCCAGCTTGATGGGGCACTTGAAGAGGTCATACCGTCCTTTGACATTGCAAAGAAGCTGGAAGCCTTTGGGTTTGCAACACAGCAGGTTAATGGCCAGGATCTAAATGCTGTGGATGAAGCACTTACCCGTGCCGAGAATATCACAGGGTCGGCTGTAGCCATTGTTTTGGATACCGTTAAGGGTGCAGGCATTCCGTTTTTTGAGACCTATGCAGGTAACCACTCTGTGAAGTTTGCTGTTCCTGAGGTGAAACATGCTGCAGAAGAAGCGCTGGCTCAATACAAAAAAATTCTAGAGGGGAGTGAGGCCTAATGTTTAGTCTGGTTACAGATCGTGGTATGAACTCTCCTGAACTGAGAGCGGTTGTAGTAAATACACTGCAAGATCTTATGAAGACCAACGACGCTGTTGTGGCGCTTGAGGCAGATCTTGGCGGCGCCTCTGGCTTTACTAAGATTGCACAGTCAAATCCCAACCGCTTTGTTCAGTGCGGTATTTCTGAGGCCAATATGGTGGGTGTTGCCGCGGGCATGAGTACGCTTGGTTTTAAGCCTTTTATGCATTCGTTTGGCCCATTTGTATCTCGTCGCGTGTTTGACCAGGTGTTTTTATCGGGCGGATATGCGCATAACACGATTAATATTTACGGTTCTGATCCTGGATTTTGTGCCGGCACCAATGGCGGCACCCATACCACGTGGGAAGATGTTGCACTCATGCGTACCATTCCCGGCGCGGTGGTATGCGATGCCGCAGATGCAACGCAGCTGGATTGGATTATCCGCAGGTTTGCAGAGCTTGAGGGCGTGCATTATGTTCGCGCAAACCGCAAGGCAGTGCGCGATGTGTACGAGGCTGGTTCTACCTTTGAGCTGGGCAAGGGCAACATTGTGCGTAAAGGCAGCGATGTGCTTATCATTGCTGCAGGCCAGCTGGTAAGCGAAGCTCTGGACGTTGCGGAGACACTGGAGCAACAGGGCATTTCTGCAGAGGTTGTAGACATGTTTTGCATCAAGCCTTTGGATGAGAAGCTCGTGCTAAGTGAGGCTGCTGGCAAAAAAGCGGTGGTTACTTTTGAAAACCACGGAGTTATTGGTGGTTTGGGTGATGCTGTTGCGGCAGTCCTAGCAGAAAATGGCGTGGCTGTGCCCTTTAAACGTCATGGTGTGGTAGAGAGCTTTGGCCAAGTTGGCAGCCCTGATTACCTACAGAAGACGTTTAAGCTGACAGCAAATGATTTGCTCGATACCATTACGACCCTACTTGCATAGCTAGCTGTAGGAGCCCTGTTTATCTCATCTTTAATATACGTCTTGGAGTACACGTCCTAGAGTCGGTTGATCTTCCAGCTCTAGGACGTGTTGTATTGGATTGGCTTTAGGTAATGCAACTTTAGCCGTATTAATTCATGCAATCAGTTTTAGAACTCTATGTTATTGATTTTTGCGATTTCATCTGCAAGGCTTTCACTAATTACAATTTCGTCAAGTACTTCGTGCTTTAGAAGCGCGGTAGTGGGCAAAGCCTTTTCTTTATCGGAGGCAACTGCAAAGACACATCCAATATTTTTTAAATCAGATAAACTTAAGCCAATCATTTTATTGGCAATAGGGGATTCAGTGGCATGCATGTCCTTATCAAAGAAAGTGGTAAGAATATCTCCACACGCTCCCTCACGATTGAGATCCTTAAGATCGCCATTGCTTAAATAACCAAGGTCCAAATAATTTTTATTAGTAAAAGGATTGCCAATACCTACAACTGCAATATCTACCTTCTTTGCTTTGGTGAGAATTGTACGCACTAATTCACTGCGTATGAAGGCTTCTTTATCTTCAAGACTATCAGCCACTGCTGGTGCATAAAGGTATTCAGCTCTGCAATTTTGTTTTTGAGCAAGACGAAAGGCAAGAAGGTTTGAGTGAATTTCTATATCAAAAAATCCAGCCCCGCCAATCATGGGAATGACTGAAAGTTGAGGATTATTGTTATAGCTAAAGGCATCAATTACAGCTCGTAAAGAAGTTCCCCATCCAAGACCAATGCTTGAAACAGAAGGGAGCTTTGCCTCCAAAAGACGAGCGCCCAGTTCACCCACTGCCTCTTTAGGATTATTGATATTTCCATTAGTAGATACAATATGTATTTTTGTATGAGTAAACACTGCACTAAGCTTCCGCTTTTTATCAAGCGTGATTTTATCTGGATGTTGGATTCGTATTTCGACAATTCTTTCCTCTTTGGCTTCTGCAAGTAGACTGTTAACAGTAGGTCTAGAAATACCGAGTTCACGAGCAATATCAGTTTTTGTGCGATCTTCCTCATAGAACATCACAGCAATTTTTACGAGCAATTCGTCCCGATTGTACATCCCCCGACGCTCCTTTAAAGAAAATATCTTTTCTATATTTTACAAATGTAAAACCTTACTCCATTTGTAAAAAAATCCTTGTGAATGTAGTAGTTCGATGTTATTGTTTAATCATAACCGATAAAGAGGAGGACAATAATGGCAGTTGGAAAGGTACGTACAGTCTTAGGTGATATTGATCCTGAGCAAATGGGATATACCCTCTCGCACGAGCATATTTTGACGCATCCGCAAGGTGGTGGCGAGAAGGATAACGCCGATCATATTCTGGACAGTTTCCCCAAGGCACTTGAAATGCTAAATATTTTTAAAGCATCTGGTGGAGGCACCATAGTTGAGGCAACTCCTGAAACATGGGGACGTGACGTTCCTGGCTTGTACCTTGCATCTAAAACTACAGGCGTGCATGTGATTGCCTGTACTGGCTACATGAATCAGGACAGCGGTATGACCGAGAGAGAAGATCATCTTACTATTGATGATATTGCTGAGGTTGAGCACAAAGATATCACCGAGGGTATGGATGGTACGTTTGTTAAAGCTGGTTGGGTTAAATGTGGAACTTCTTACTGTCACATCACGCCTAATGAGGAGAAGGCTATTCGTGCTGGAGCACGGGTAGCAAAAGAAACTGGTGTTGTATTGCATTCTCACACCACAACCGGAACCATGGGTCTTGAAATTCTTGACATTCTTAAGGAAGAAAATTTTGATCCTAGCCGTATGATTCTTGCACACATTGATCGTTTCCCTGATCTGTGGTATCACCGTCGTCTTCTTGAGACTGGTTGCAACCTTATTTACGATGGACCTGGTAAAGCGAAGTATTATCCTGATCAACTTCGCGTTGATTTACTTAAGCAGCTCGTAGCTGATGGTTTTGAAGATCAGATTATGCTTTCCAACGACATGGGTCGTCGTTCTCATCATACCGTTTATGGTGGTGGACCTGGCTTTACCTTTATCAAAGAGAAATTTATTCCTCGCCTTATTGATGAAGGTCTTTCCCAAGAAGTTGTGGATAAGTTTATGTATAAGAATCCACAACGCGTTTACGCGATGATTAAATAGGTGGATATAATGCCAAAACTTCAAGCAGCTTTTGATTTGGTTGATCTTGATCAAGCCCTCGCTATTGCTACCACTATTGTAGATGCTGTTGACATCATTGAAGCGGGTACAGTGCTTGTGATTGAAAACGGTTTAGATAGTGTACGTAAATTGCGCGCCATGCTTCCAGAAGCAATCATTCTTGCCGATATCCGCATTATCAAAGCTGGTGGTAAGCTTGCAAAGATGGCTTATGAAGCAGGTGCAGATATTGTCACCATTATGAGTGATGCTACAAAGGATACGTTTGAAGCGGTATTAAATGAGAAGCAAGCTGTGCCTAATCGTGATGTATTCATTGAAATTAATGATAGATATACCGAAGAAGAGCTTGAGTACTGGCTTGAAATTGGCTTTACCAACATTATTTTTCATCGAGCAAGTGAAGTTGTTGCTGAGCACAAAGAGTGGTGTACACGCGATTTCGATGAAATTAATCGTCTAAATCATCTTGGGTTTTCAGTCTATGTGACTGGGGGTATCGAACCTGATGACATCGCGAAGTTTAGCGGTGTTTCGGTTGGTGGTTTTATTGTTGGTCGTTCCATTACACAGAATGAAGACCCCAGTAAAGCTGCCTGTAATTATGCCATACAGCTCAGCGAGAATTTCTCGTGTGAACCATGTGTACTCTAGGTATTTATGAAAAAGCGCTGCCTGCGCAGGATCTCAAGGCCAGTCTTGCGCAGGCACACGATATCGGGTTTTCATTTTGGGAGTTTTCTGTCGATCCCCAGAAAAAATCACGTCTTGACTGGACTGATCAGGAAATATCCCAGCTTTTACAGTTGTGTAATGAAACAAAAATGCCAATTTTTAATATGGTATTGAGTCTTCACCGGGATTTTCCCTTAGGTACAAATAATCAGCAACTGAGAGAATCCGCTGTTGTGATGCTCAAGAAAGCTATTGTACTTGCTTCAAAACTTAATATTCGCACGGTTCAGATTGCGGGCTACCTACAGCTTGAACAGGATGATACAGGTTCAATTACCAATTACATCATGAGCTTGCGAGAATGTATTAATGTTGCTGCTTCACGAGGGATTATCCTTGCGATAGAAAATATGGATAGAGACCTTGTGTCTACAGAGCAAATTCTTACCATCATTCGTGCAGTTGATAGTCCTTATCTGCAGGCATTTCTCGATGTAGGGAATTTTGTTGCAAATGGTCTTGATCCTATTTCTGAACTTCGCCTTGCTTTGCCACACCTTGTAGGTCTGCATCTTAAAGAGACGAAACCAAGGATGTATAGGCGTGTTGAGTATGGTGAGGGAGCAGTTAATTTTAAACGAATATTTCATCATCTAATATGCGCTGGTTACGATGGCTATTTCGGTGCAGAGATGTGGAATGACAACTGCGCAAACAGTATGGATAAGGTGGCTCAGTCTTTTGCTTATTTACAAAATCAACGAATGTAGTAGCTCATATTGCCATGCGTAGCATAGCAAATGCGCTGGCAGTATGTGTTGAAAGGAAAGTACGATGTTGCTTAGAGAACTTCGCACACAGGTATGTCAGGCGAATAAAGAGCTTAAGAATAATGGGCTTGTATTATGGACAAGCGGTAATGTGAGCGCTCGTGATCCTGAAACCGGTTATGTGGTTATTAAACCAAGCGGCGTACTTTTTGATGATCTGACGCCTGAGAAAATCGTGGTAATAGATCTGGAAGGCAAGGTCATTGATGGAGATATGAAGCCTTCTGTTGATACCCTGTCTCATCTTTATATTTATAAGCATCGCAGCGATATTAATGGTGTGGTGCATACCCACTCTCCCTATGCAACAAGTTTTGCAATTACCGGAGAGCCCCTCGAGATTTATACAACAACCTCTGCAGCGGTTTTTGGAGGACCCATTCCTGTATCTGATTTTGCCACGATTGGTGAAGAGGAGATTGGAAAAGAGGTTGTTGAAAAGATTGGTACTTCTACGGCAATTCTGATTAGAAATCATGGTGTGTTTACTATTGGCGAGAACTTTACGAAAGCACTTAAGAATGCTGTTGTACTCGAGGAAACTGCGCAGTCTGTACATTACGCCATGTGCCGACAGAAGATTGAACCCCTAACTTCCGAAACGATTCATAGAGGTTATCAAATCTATGAAGAAACATATGGTCAGCACCCTGTTCGCAATTTGCTCTAGAAAAGAGGTGAAATTATGTTCAAAGAACTCGTTCAAGCTGACGGTGTGGTAGTAAAAGAAGAAGCGGATGATTGGAAAGAAGCGGTACGGCATGCCTGTGCCCCTCTTGTTGCGCATGGATCGGTGCCTTGTGAATATTCAGATGAAGTAGTGAAATCTGTTGAGGAGCTTGGCCCCTATATCTTTTTAGCTCCACACATTGCTATGCCTCATGTGCAACTTGATGGAAAAACAGATCTCGATGTAGCAGTTTTAAAACTCAATCATCCTGTGGTGTATGACGATAACCACGAAGCCCAGCTCTTCGTAGCGTTTTCTGCTCGGGATGGACAATCTCATATAGAGATGATTCAAGAACTTGCAACCTTTCTTATTAAGGAAAAGAACGTTGATGCACTTTTAAAGGCAAAGTGCGAGAGCGATATCTATCAGTACATTAAGACCAATGGTTAAGGAATAACAAATGGAACTCTTAAATGCATTCCTAGATATATTTATCAATCAATTTCTTAGTCAGGCCCCCTTCCTTATGGGAATCATTTGCTTTATTGGCTATATAGCTCTTGGACGCAGTATTCCTACTGCAATTACTGGTTTCATTAAAGCATCTGTGGGCTTTATGATTCTTCAAGCAGGAACTGGTGGTCTCATTACTACCTTTAGTCCTATTCTTGAAGCCTTTAAAAACCGCTTTGGTATTGACGGAGCGGTAATGGATTCTTATGTAGCTCTATCTTCGGCTAATAGTGCCCTGGGAGATAAGATTGCTCTTGTAGGATATGCACTGCTTATTGGATTTGCTTGGAATTTAGTTTTGGTAGTCTTTTCAAAATATACTAAGCTTCGCGCAGTCCAAGTAACTGGTCATATCATGTTTGTCCAAAGTTCTATCTTGCTGTGGATGGTTTACCATACTCTAGGTGGCACTGACTGGCAAAATGTTCTTATTGCAGGTCTACTAATCGGAACATATTGGTCAGTCTTTGCAAATCTCACTTTAGATATCACCAACAAGGTAACCGATAATGCAAATTTTGCTATTGGTCATCAACAAATGCTCGGATTGTGGCTTGCAAGTAAGACCGCACCTATTATAGGTAATAAGCAAAAGTCTGTTGAGAATCTTAAGTTCCCTAGTTGGCTTTCTATGTTCAATGACAATGTGGTTGCTTCCACCCTTTTGATGACATTGTTCTTTGGAGCCATTATGGTGATTATTGGCCCTGATTATTTTGAGACCAAGCTTGCCTTCCCTCTATTTATTTATATGACTACTGCAAAATTTGCTGTCTTCCTTACCATTATTCTTACGGGCGTCAGGATGTTTGTGGCCGAATTGGTAGAATCTTTCCAGGGTATCTCTTCAAAGATTCTCCCTGGCTCTGTTCCTGCAGTAGATATCGCGACAATCTATGGTTTTGGTCACCCCAATGCAACCTTGCTAGGATTTAGTGTTGGTGCTTTAGGTCAGTTAGTCTCTCTGATTCTTCTTATTGTGACTGGCTCTCCTGTGTTCTTAATTCCTGGTTTTATTCCTATGTTCTTCGATAATGCAGGTATTGCAGTGTATGCAAATCACTTCGGTGGAATCCGAGCTGTTGTAATTACGACCTTTATTTCCGGATTAGTGCAGGTAGGTCTTGGATCCTTTACCTATGTGCTTTCGGGAATGTCTGGTGGTGTAATGGCAAACTTTGACTGGGTTACTGTCATTCCAGGCTTCATGCTGGTGATGAAGTATGGACATATCATCGGTACGGTTGTCTTAATTGCGCTCATGTTATTGATTCCTCAAATTCAGTTCCGTAATGAACAAAAAAAGGAAGTACAGGAATCATAACTTTATGTATCTGTAACTGGTGGAGAGGGGATTTATAATGTTAAAAGTTATTGCTGCATGTGGTAATGGTATGGGTTCCAGTCTCATGATTAAAATGAACATTGCTAATGCTTTTAAGGAACTTGGTATCCCTGCCCAGATTGATCATATGAGTGTTGGTGAGGCCAAAACAGCGGTTAATGGCTATGATGTAGTATTTGTTTCTAGGGCACTTGAGTCCAATTTTGATCATGTAACTCGGGCAAAAGTCATTGGGCTTAGGAATCTTTTATCAAAAGATGAGGTTGTGAGCCGCATTAAAGAGGATATCCTTCCTTCTCTCAAAAAAGACTAGGTAATTTTTATAACGTTCTAACCAGCATATACATCGTGTTGTGTTACACAGCTAATGGATGACAAGAGGGTATTGCCAGCTGTAAGCGATGCAATTAAAAATGTAAAGTAAGAATTATACAAATTGCCCTTTACACTGGCAGTCCCTCTCTTGTTGTAACTTTAGTTTTATAGGGTTTGGGGTTTATATACATGTCCAGCAATTATCGCGTTCCTTATAACCGAGTTTCTCGAAAGTTATAGATAGACTTGCAGGTAATTACTGGTTTTATAGGCATCCTCTTGATGTATGAACCACTCTTTTGATTCATATGGTTTAAAAGTTTGAGATAAATATGGGATGTTCAAATGAAATTCATTTGAGTAGTAAGGAATAGTCCAATTTTGCTGTACTACAGCTATTCGTATAGCAATCATTAGAAAACACTGGCATGTGTCTGTCATTTTTATTTTGCAAATTTAGGAGTAAAAAGAGCACCTAATAGACAATCTTTGGGATTTCTTTAGGTGGATTCTAGAGAAAGATTTGTGTTATTGGCAGCTATAAGAGTGATTCTTAATGTTTTTGAAGTCGGAATGTAACATAGGAGAATAGACTATGACAACAAAGTATGACAGTGACGAGTATCTAGCAAAGGTCCATGAATGGTGGTCTGCTGCTAATTATATTTCTGTAGGACAGATTTTTCTTAAAGAAAACCCTCTTCTTACGAGACCTCTTGTTAATACTGACATTAAAAGAAAACCTATTGGCCACTGGGGAACAATTCCTGCAGGAAACTTTGTATACGCACATCTTAACCGTGTTATTAATAAATACAATCTCAATATGTTTTACTTGGTTGGGCCTGGGCATGGTGGGCCTGTTATGAATACCAATGCTTATCTCGATGGCAGTTATACCCAGCTATATCCTGAGCTCACTCGAGATCTTGAAGGTATGCAGAAGTTCTTTAAGCAGTTTTCTTTTCCTGGTGGTATTGGTTCCCATGCGGCTCCTGAAACTCCCGGTTCTATCCATGAGGGTGGAGAGCTAGGTTACTCTTTATCGCATGCAGTGGGTGCTATTCTCGACAATCCAGATCTTATTGCTGTTCCTTTTATTGGTGATGGTGAGTCTGAGACCGGACCTCTTACGACCAGTTGGTTTGCCAATACCTTTATTAATCCGGTAAATGATGGTGCTGTACTTCCTATTATTAATCTCAATGGGGCTAAAATTTCTAATCCTACCATTCTGTCTCGTAAAAGCGATGAGGAGCTTACCGAGTACTATCGCGGCATGGGATGGTATCCATTGTTTGTTGAGGGCGATGATCCTGATAAGATGCATCGCTTAATGGCCAAGACACTTGATCATGCAATTGAGATAATCCGGGATATTCAAATGAATGCACGTGCTCAATCTGCTGACAGTGCTGTTATGGGACATTGGCCAGTGATCGTATTGCGTACGCCTAAAGGGTGGACTGGTCCTGAGAAGGTGGATGGTAAACAGTTGGTTGGAAGTTTCAGAGCCCACCAGATTCCACTTCCTGTAAGTGAGTATGATACTTCTACTATAGATATTCTTGAGACATGGATGAGATCCTACCACCCAGAAAAATTGTTCACTTCTGAGGGACGTTTGCGTGATGATTTGCTCGAGATCGCTCCACCAGATAATCTCAAGATGTCTTTAAATCCTGTAACCAGCGGGCATTCTGGATCTCCTGCTCTTGATCTTCCAGATTGGACTAAGTATTCGCAGAGCATAGAGATTCCTGGAGGGTCTAATGCACAGGATATGATTGAATTTGGTGGATATATACGTGATCTTATTAAGAGTAATCCCTCTTCGTTCCGTATATTTGGGCCCGATGAGACCGCTTCGAATCGTCTTCAAAAAATATTCGAGACCACGAACCGTCAGTGGCTTGAACCTACAAACCCACTAACTGATGAGTTTGTGGCCCCTGCTGGTCGCGTGATTGATAGTCAGCTCTCTGAGCATCAAAATCAAGGCTTCTTAGAGGGTTATGTTCTTACTGGTCGTCATGGTTTCTATGCGAGCTACGAATCCTTTGTAAGAATTACAGATTCTATGCTTACGCAGCATTTTAAGTGGTTACGTAAGTCAAGTGAAATTTCTTGGCGTAAGCCCATTCCTTCTCTAAATATCATTGCTGCTTCAACAGTATTTCAGCAGGATCACAATGGGTATACGCATCAAGATCCTGGTGTAGTGACGCATCTGGCAGAAAAGACTCCAGAGTTTATTCGTGAATATTTTCCTGCAGACACCAATAGTCTTTTAGCAACTATGGATAAGGTTTTTAAATCTGAGCACAAAATTAATGTAATTGTTGCATCTAAGCAGGTGCGTCCACAGTTCTTTACCGTTGCTGAATCTAAAACTCTTGTTGAGACAGGTTATAAGGTTATCGATTGGGCATCAACGGTTGGTGAGAATGAAGCACCTGATGTGGTAATCGTTTCTTGCGGTACCGAACCTACGATTGAAGCTTTAGCTACAGTGAATGTGCTTCATGATCAATACCCTGAGATGAAGATTCGCTTCGTAAATGTGGTTGATCTCTTAAAACTTCGTCACCCGGATGTAGATCCTCGTGGCATTGATGATGAGACCTTCAACCATATCTTCACGGTGGATAAACCTATTATCTTTGCTTTCCATGCATATGAAGGTTTGATCCGAGACATTTTTTATAAGCGTACTAATCGTAATCTGCATATTCACGGTTATCGTGAAGAAGGAGATATTACGACTCCTTTTGATATGCGTGTGATGAGTGAAATGGATAGATTCCACATGGCGCGTGAAGCTGCAATACTTGTTTATGGTAATGAGGCCCAGGCTTTTGTTGACAAACTTGAGACTACTCTTGCTTATCATACTCAGTATACGCAGGAGTATGGCTCTGATATTCCTGAAGTTGAGAATTGGAAATGGACTCCACTTACAGCTTCAAAGTAAATATTCATTGTTGTAAGTGCGGGTATTCATAAGGCTGAGATCGGCAAAAAAGAGACTAAGACTTCTTAGGGAACTTTAGCTGCATAAAGTTCCCTTTAAGCTTTAGCTTAAAAACATCACTGTTGAAGTGGTGGATATAAAAAGGGAGCATGGACAAAACCCCGCGCCCAAACCGCCCTGCTCGCTTAAAGTGTGACGATAAACGAAATCGTTTGGCCCTTGTACGAGACGGAAATCTTGCCGTGAAGGATGTCTACGAGGTTGCTTGCCATGGAAAGCCCAATGCCAAACCCTGAAACCTCGCTACTTCTCGAAGGATCTTCTCGATAGAAGCGGTCAAAAGAGCGACTGTAATCCATGCCTTTACCTGCGGCGTAGGTGTTGGATACCTTAAGACGCGTGTGCCTGAGCACGGGGCTTTGTAGGGAAACAGAAATTTCGCCGTTTGGATCACAGTACTTGTTTGCGTTGTCAATCAGAATAGTAACCAGCTCATAGAGGGCTTTGTCTTCACCCTGTACGCTAATGTTGGGGTCGATAACAAGCGTGAGCGTTTTGTTGTCTTTTTGGATCAGCGAGGTAAAGTCTCGCGCTACGCGTGAGGTTATATCCGAAAAATCGCAGGTATTGAGCTTGATGTCGGGGTGTTCCTCAAGCTTTGCAAGACTTACCATCCTGTTGATAAGTTCCACCATCCGTTGCGTCTGCTCTTTAGTGGACTTGGTCCATTCCGTTTCTCCCGATATCATTTCTTCCAGTTCGGTGTTGGCTGAAATGATGGCCAGCGGGGTTTTGAGCTCGTGCCCCGCATTGGCAATGAAAGTCTTTTGTTTCTCGGCATTTTTAACGTACGGCTTGATGGCAATACCGGAGAAAATCGAAATTACAATCAGGAAAAAGATGATGCTGTAAAGGGTCATATACAGCGAGAGCGTAAGCAGCGTAGACTGGCTTGTTTCAAACAGTGATGCATCAATGAGCACTACAAGCGTCAGAGATCCAACCTGCTTTTTTGGTAGGAATACAGGATGGACTGATAGCGGATGCTGCCAGATTCTTGGTCGGTAGGGATACGTTCGAGAATATCGGGAAGAGCATTGTTTTTGATAGATGGGTCGTGTGACACATCAGATGAGACTATTTCGTTGTCTTCGTTGTAGTAAAAGTGAAAGTAGTGAAGATTTGAGGGCGATATCCTGTTGAGGTGGATATCGTTGAGGTGCTGTTCAATTTTGGAGCTGCTGGCTCGAGAGAGAATATCTTCTATAAGAATGTTGCTTACGGAGTCCAGTTCTCCCTGTCCTTGCAGGTAGTTGACCGAGTTAACAACGCCTACAAACGCAACCAGGATGATCGTGACCGCAATGGAAGCAACAACAATAAATTGAAACCGCAGCTTACGAAATATGTGCTTACTCCGTTGGTATCAGTCTGTATGACCTGTTTTCTTCTCCCTCAATGCAGACGTGTGCCTGAATCGATTTGAGCTTTTGACGCAGGTAGGAAATGTAAATGTAGACGTAGCCCTCATCAAATTCTTCATCGTGGAGCCGCGAACAGAGGTGTTGGTAGATCTCTGTAGTTGACAGGTTCTTGTCTGCATTGGTCATGAGAAATTCCAAAAGCAGGCATTCTTTTCCGGAAAGACGCATGGAGTTTTGAGCCTGCATCTCCTGATCTGCCACGTTGAGGGTGAGGTTGCCTAACGATAAGACATTTTGAGCATAGCTCTCAAACCTGCGCTCCAGTGATGCCAAGCGGGCGAGAAGTTCTTTGAGGGAGATGGGTTTGCTCAGATAATCGTCGGCGCCGTTTTCCAGACCAGTTATCTTGTCCTCTAGCTCTCCAAGGGCGGTAAGCATGATGATATAAGTCTTGTTGCCGCGCGCACGAATTTCTGCTACGGCTTCCAAACCGCTTTTGACAGGCATCATGACGTCAAAAATCATCACATCAAAGGCCTCTTCTTGGGCTTTTGTCACGGCGTCCGCGCCATTGAATACGGTAACAACCTGATAGCCATGATGTGTTAAGGCCGTTGCATAAGCGTGAGAAAGTGGCAGCTCGTCTTCGGCGAGAAGTATTTTCATGGGTTACCCCTGGCTTTCCTGAATGAGGTTTCTAATCGTCTGCATGGTGAGGTCACACGAGGCAAGCTCGTCGGCGCAGCGCTTAAGCTCTTTGACAATGCGTTCGGTGTTGTGGATATCGTGCTTGTACTTTAGTTGGTGTTCTAAGCTTGCCCAGCTATCCATCGTAATGGTGCGGAGTTGAATTTCGGCAAAATACGTGCCGGGCACATTTCCCAAGCAATCGGCAGCATCAACGCTTACTTCAACAATGAGGTGATATGAGCGATAGCCGTTGGGTTTTGCTTGAGTAACAAAGTCCTTCTCGTTGTATACAACAACGCCGTCAAGCGGGCGGATAAACTCAACCAACGTATAGATATCATCGACAAAACCGCAGACGATGCGAATGCCAACGCTGTCCTTAATGTCTTTGAGGGCAGATACCTCAGTGGGGGCAAGACCTTTTCGCTGGCATTTGTCCAGCATGCTTGTCTCTGATTTGATGCGACAGTGCAGATGCTCGTAAAGAGAAAAGCCAGTTTCCTCCTCATGCCTGGCGTTTTTAGCTTCGATTTTCTCGACAAGCAAAGACAAAACGTCCTGTAAGACGGGTTCAAAGCTTCCGTATATGCTCATCCAAAGTCTTTCCTAATAAAGCCTTTCGATAGTCCGGAAGTTCTATTTTAGCCTATTGTGACAGCGAGAAAAAACAATAAGGCCGTAAGTCATTGTTAGCCTACGGCCCAAGATAGAGTCGTGTTAGAAATCGCGTTTAGCAAAGCGCTTGGCGAGCCAGCTCCAAACAGCCCATAATGCCCTGTTTACCCTCAAGACTGTTGTGCACAATGTAGCTATCCATATCTTGAAGCTCGGGAGTCTTAATAAACCCACCCAAATAAGGCAACACCTTGTCTCTGGAAAGTTCAATTAAATTTGAATTGTCTGCAACGCCACCACCGATAATGATTTTTTGTGGCGAGTAGCACAGAATGTACGTAGCAAGAGCTTGTGCAAGATACTCTGAAAGCAACTCCACCGTTTCTGGCTCATTTTCCAGATGCTTTGCTCGTGTTGCACCAATGCGCAAGGCAACGCTTGGCCCGGCTACCAGGGCTTCTAGGCAGCTTTTATGGTAGGGACAATTGCTCTGATTCCCAATGGGGTCATCAGGATTTTTAGGAATAAGAATGTGCCCCGCCTCAGGATGAAGCATGCCATGCAAAAGTTGTCCACCGATAAGAACGCCCGCTCCTATTCCGGTGCCAATGGTTAGATATACAACGTTATCGAGATTTTTAGCACAGCCAAACGTTGTCTCACCAAGGCAGGCAACATTAACGTCGGTGTCATACCCACAGGGAACATTGAGCTGTGATGTGAACGTGCCTACAAAATCAAAGTGTTTCCAAGCAACCTTAGGCGAGTCAAGAATCTGACCGTACTGAGGGGAGTTGGGGTTAACGATGGTTGGCCCAAAACAGCCAGCTCCCAGAGCTGAAATATGTTTATCTTTAAACCAGTTTAGTATCTGAGGAATCGTTTCTTCAGGAGTGGTAGTTGGTAGGGAAATAGACTCAACAATAGTGCCGTCCGCATACCCTGTAGCGAGCACCATTTTAGTGCCACCAGCTTCTAAGGCACCAAGAAGTAGCTTATCCATCAGAGCAAATCCTTTCCTTGAGTGTTGCAGTTTTTATTGTACAACGAAACAAATAAGCATGACCTGCTAAGTAGTTCCATCAAACAAAAGATCGTTCAAGGTGTATATCTGATGGCTTTAGCATATTCGTTTAAATTGCAATTTCTCTTCAATTATTACAGAGAAGAGCAATTTTAATGCACTGTTTAATAATTACTGAATAGATGAATCACTTAACCGTTCATACCAAAAAATAGACCATTTAGCGACGTTGTATTTATCTTCTAGAGAGAAGGTTGTTTCATATAATTAAAAGTAATGAAACAAAGATGCACAATGAACGAAACAACCTTCTGAATTAGGAGAGTTAGGTGGCTGGTTTCAGTGACACAGATTTTGATATAACACGTGTGATAGACAAAAACCTTATTGCGCTTAATCTAGAGGCTAAAGATAAGGAAGACATGCTTCGACAGCTTATTTCCTTACTTGATGAGCACGGTAGGTTAAACAACCCCGAGGAATTCTATGCCGATGTACTATGGCGTGAGAAAGAGGGCCAAACGGGAATTGGTCTAGGTGTCGCTATTCCTCACGGAAAGTCTTCAAGCGTTAACCAAACTTCTCTTGCTATTGGAACTACCGCTAATCCCATTGTGTGGGAGTCGATAGATGATAAGCCTGTCTCGATAGTAATTTTATTTGCAGTAACCCAGGCTGATTCAGATACGGTGCATTTAAAGCTTTTGCAGCATGTTGCTAAATTATTGGTATATGAAAGCTTTATTGAAAAGCTTTATGCAGTTAAGACAGCAAATGAAATGCTCGAGCTTTTGCAATCAAATCCTGACGACTATAGCGACTAATACAAAGCTAAGACAAGCAAAGCCAGTGTAACAAGATGGCTGAGAGTTCGTACAAACAAGATGGTTTAGGTCCAGTAGTGAGGAGAGTCAATTATGAAATTGGTAGCTGTGTGTGCCTGTACTTCCGGGATTGCTCATACGTACTTGGCAAAGGGAAAGCTTCAAAAAGCCGCAGAGTCTTTGGGCCATGAAATTCATATCGAAACCCAAGGCACTATTGGAGTTGAGGATGAGCTTACGCCCGAGCAGATCGCAGAGGCGGATGCCGTGATTCTTGCTGTTGATATCAAGGTTGATACATCGCGTTTTAAGGACAAGCGAGTGATGGAGGTGCCTACAGGTTTAGTACTTAAGGCTTCAAAGCAAATCATTAACAAGATCGAGGAAAGTTTGAAGTAAGCACAATGCAATAAAACTCTTGGAAGGGGAGTTGGTATGAAAAAAGTACTGAATGACATCAAAAAACATGTCCTTACCGCAATCTCATACCTTTTACCATTGGTAGTAGCTTCTGGTCTGCTCATTGCAATTGGCAATTTGTGCGGTGGCAGCGTTATGAAGTCACTGGATGATCTTACTGTGCCAAGTGCTCTTACCTCGCTTGGTGTGCTGGGCATGGGGCTTATCCCATCCTTTATTGGCGGCTATATTGCCTACTCCATTGCTGATCGACCTGGTATTGCACCTGGTTTCCTCATGGGTCAAATCGCATCCTTTTTAAACGCAGGCTTTTTGGGCGGTTTAATTGGCGGTTTGGTTGTTGGCTATATTGCTTTAGCTATCGAGAAGAACGTCAAGGTTCCTAAATGGGCAGAAGCTTTGATGCCTATGATGATTGTTCCTACGCTTTCCACCATTCTTGCAGGACTGATCATGTATTTCATCCTTGGTGGTCCTATTATGGCTCTCACTGCTGCGCTTACCGCGTTTATTAAGGGTCTTGATCAAAGTCAGAAGCTTACCTATGGCTTTATCCTGGGATGTATTCAGCATCTTGACTACGGAGGTGCCATCTCTAAGGTTCCCAATTTGATTTGTGATGGCATGATGGCCGATGGCATCTATGGTCCCGAGGCTGTTAAGGTTTTGGGTTCTATGGTTCCTCCTTTTGGCGTGGCCATCGCGCTGCTTCTTTCCAAAGCTGTTAAAAAGCCTATTTTCAAGCTTTCTGAGGTGGAAAACGTTAAAATTGCTTTCCCCATGGGTGTGTGCATGATTACCGAAGGCGTCATTCCCATTGCAATGAATGACCTTATTCGCACCGTTTTTTGTACGGCACTTGGTGATGGTGTCTGTGGTGCCATTGCGTTTTCCATGGGCGTAGAAAGCCAGGTTCCTTCAGGCGGTGTGTTTGTAATTCCGGCAATGGCAAATCCTCTGTGGGCAGTCATTGCACTACTGGCTGGTTCTTGTGTTACCGCGGTTCTTCTCGTTCTTCTCAAGAAGCCCTTAACCGCAGAAGAGCAAAATGACCTGGATCTTCCTGAGGATGACACCGAGCAGGAAGTTGATCTGTCCTCCTTCTCTCTTTCGTAAGAAGTTTTCTGGGGGCGAGGAAAACCCTTGCCCCTTTATTAACGCGTAGCTAGGTAGTAAGAAAGGAAGCGCGATGTATCAATCCATGAAAGGAATGCTTGAAAAAGCAAACCGTGAGGGATATGCAGTAATGGCGATTAACGCCTTTAATCTCGAAACGGCACGTGGAATCATTACTGCGGCGGAGCACATGAATGCCCCAATCATCATTGATTTATTACAAGATCATGTGATGTCGTATTTTGATTGCGACATTCTAACCAAGCCCCTTATTAAGATGGCACAAGATTCTCCTGTTCCCGTGGCTATCAATCTGGATCATGGACATGACATTGCGCATCTCAAGCGTTGTCTTCATGAGGGATTTTCCAGTGTTATGTGCGATGCATCCGCTTTGCCTACCGTAGAAAATATCAAAATTACCCGTACTATCGTTGAACTGGCACAATGCTACGGCGCATCGGTAGAGGCAGAAGTGGGGAATATAGGCGTTTCTGTAGGAGAAAATGCTCATTTTACCGATGCCGACATGTATACGGATCCAGATGTTGCTATTGACTTTATTGCACAAACGGGTGTTGATGCTCTGGCAGTAAGTTACGGATCTACTCATGGTGATTATCCTGAAGGTTATGTTCCCACCTTTCATTTTGATATTGTCAAAAAGATTAAGGATGCAACAGGCGTCGCATTGGTTTTGCACGGTGGTTCAGGCGCGGGTGAAAAAAATATACGTCTGTCTGTTGAAGCTGGTATTAACAAAATTAATGTTGGAACGGACTACATGATTGCCCAGCGTAGTTTTGTTGCTGATGCTCTTTCCAAAAATCCCCAATACGATTGGCCTCAGCTGGTACAGGATAGTTGGGCAGCAGGTGTAGATACGATTAAACGATATATCGAACTTTCTGGTTCTGCTCATAAGGCTTTTTAACCGCTCCGAGCAGCGGTTCTTAACGGCTGTTTTATTGACGATTTACAACGACGGTTACTCACGTTACAGGAGGAATATCGATGCTTCTTAATATGAATCAAATGCTTGACCTTGCTAAAGAAAAGCACTTTGCCGTGGGCGCTTTTAATGTGTCTGAGTCAAATCTTTTTCGCACTGTGGTAGAGGCGGCGGAAGAAAACGACGCTCCCGCAATCATTGCCATTCATCCCACCGAACTTGACTACTGCAAGGATGATTTTATCAAGTATGTGATCGCACGTTGCTCCAACAGTCCGGTTCCCTTTGTGATCCATATGGATCATGGTGACAGTATTCAAAGCATCATGCGTGCAGTGCATTGCGGTTTTACTTCTGTCATGATTGATGGATCTTTACTTCCCTTTGATGAGAATATCGAGAAAACCGCTGAGGTAGTGCGGTATTGTCACATGGTAAACGTTTCTGTAGAAGGCGAGCTTGGTACTATTGGAAATACCGGTACCACTATTGAGGGGGGCATAACTGAAGTCAAGTATACTGATCCAGCCGATGCCGAAACCTTTGTAGAGAAAACCGGTGTTGATACACTTGCCGTTGCTATTGGAACCTGCCACGGCTTGTATCCAAAGGGTGTGACGCCTAAGCTGCGCATGGATGTGCTTGAAGGCATTACTGCCCGTGTAGACATTCCTCTTGTTTTGCATGGCGGCTCTGGTAATCCAGATTCTGAAGTTGCAGAAGCCGTAAAGCTCGGCATCCAAAAGGTTAATATCTCCTCTGATTACAAACATGCCTTTTTTGCTAAGGCTCGTGAGATTCTTTCACAAGAAAATTCTGGTTGGGATCCTAATACGCTTTTCCCTGAGTGCATTGAGGCCGGTAAAGCCGTTATCAAGGAGAAGATGGAGCTCTTTGGATCTGTTGGTGCTGCAAAGTATTATCGCGATGCCAACGTTAAGCAATGGCGTCAAAATTTGAATTAATTTTTTGCGTGCGCAGAGCATACAATATACTTTTAGGAGGCGCTTCCTGCGCCTCCTAGTGGTTAGACTGGTAAAAATGAGGCTCACACATAAGGCCAATATCAGTGGGGAAGTAATTGTGCAACCAAAGGGAAGCGTCATTAATGAAATTTGTTCCTATTATGATCAGCTGAGCAATAGTGAACAAGCCATTGCAGATTTTGTAATGGCCAACAGCAACGAGGTCCCATCCATGACTACTCGTGAGATTGCTTTGGCTACCAAAACCTCTGCGGCAACGGTTTCTCGCTTTGCACGCCGCCTTGGGTATAAGAGTTATCTTGACCTTTGTGTTGCTATTTCTATTGATGAAGAAAGCGGTATGGGTGACAGAACCTCCAATCGCATTTCTATCGATAAACCCCGTGCTGCTCTGGAGACAGTTTTAGTTGCAAAGCATCGTGAGCTTTCGGATACGATTCGTTTGCTTGAGGTAAACGAGCTGGTAAAAGCCGTGGATCTTGTCAAAAAATCCGACACAATTGAGTTTGCTGCGGTAGGAAATTCTGTTCCAGCAGCACAGTCTGCATCATTTTTATTTGCTCAAGTTGGGTTGCGCAGTTCTTGTGCGCCAACCACAGAAGCAATGATGCTATCTACCTTATCTATTACATGTTCTGACCTGCTTATCTTTATTTCTAAATCAGGGCATTCAAAGCGTCTGAACAAGATGATGGATAATGCCATGGAATCCAAGACGCCTACCATTGTTATTACCAACAGGCCGGATTCTCCGCTGGCTAAACGCGCCACCTGTGTGTTGCATGCTGCAACACGTGATAAGATGCTTAATAGCGAAATTCCTTTTTCGCATAATTCTATTAACTTTATTGTTGAGACACTCTTTTTACTGCTCTGTTCCGACATGCCAAATATTAGTAGGCATACTAACCTTATTTGGCAGTCCCTTGGTGAGGATAAGGGGAGCGATAAAGAGCTGATTTAACGGAGCCACTAACAGGCTGCTAAAAAGGATTGCCCTGAGAGCTAATCGATACGTGTGCTAATCAGCAAACCGGTCGAACTATAAAGTGCTTTCCTGCCAAAGCAGGTCGCAGGGGAGCACTTTTTGTATAGGTGTTGCTTCTACGTCTTCCATCAAAGTGAACAGCATTTGACAAGCCTCAAATCCCTCTTGCCTAACGGGTTCCAAAATGGTGGAAATGGATGGCTTGGTAAGGTTACTCCATTCCTGGTTATTTATGCCAAGCAGTCCGATCTTCTCGGGAATGAGATGGTGAAGCGGAGTAAGCGCTTTAAATGTTTTGCCAAGCATCCACTGGTGTGGGGTAAATATAAGCGTTTTCTTAGATGGTGTAATTGCTTGTTGCAACTGCCTGGTAAGCTGCTCTTCTGTAGGGGTAGTGTGTGTCACCTTGATAGACGTGTAGCTAAAATTATGGGCGGAAACGGCATTGATAAAGCCCTGTACACGCTCGGCGCGCGTGCGATTATTGGCGGCAAACAAAGGTGTTTCTGCGCTATCAGCATGAAGGATAATAAAAGAGGTATATCCCGTTTCTATACAGTGGCTTACTGCCGAGTAAACGCCTTCATAGAGGTTTGTTTTAATCCAGGATGCGTTAAAGTCGTAGAGCTGTGTGTCGTAAAACACCACCTTTTTACCTGCGGCTTCTATGCGCTTGTGGACTTTCATAAACTGAGAAGTTGGTTGAACAATAAAACCATCCACGCCAAGAGAGAGCATCTTTTCGACATACATTGATTCAACTTCAGATTGAAAATTCGTGTTGCACAAAATGGTTTGATACCGGTGCTGTGCCGCGACTTCTTCTATGCCATTAATGAGCTGCCCGCTCCACGCATTTGTATTATCAAGAATCAAAACGGCAATAACGCCGGTGCGCGCCTCTTTAGAGGAAAGCATGCGCGATTGTGCGTTGGGCACATAGCCCGTTGCGACAATAGCCTGTTCAATCTTTTTTCGTGTTTTGTCGCTCATACGGTCATATTGCCCATTTATGCAATATGACACCGTAGCTGTGGAAGTCCCAGCAAGCTTTGCTATGTCAGAAATAGTTACTCGGTGACGGGACATGGTACTCCTTTGGACTGAGCCAAAACAACTTGAGCCGATCAAAACAATAGCCCTTAGGATACTAGAAAGGGCAAAGGATTCCATTTACAGAAAATCTAAATTTTATCTTGACTTTTATTCATGATAACGAATCTCAATAAAAACTGCTTGGTTAAACGTTTAACAAAACAAGGTAATAAATATCGCTTTACCTGCGCTTACAGAATAATTCTTGTGCTAAAAAAATCTCAAATCTAGACTGAGAATTACTAAAGAAGGTTCATTTATGCACCGGTAAGCAAAGTCAAGAGCGGTGTGTGAATGAGGGTGAACGGTATAGCAAGAGGAACAAAAAAGGAGGGGACCTTGAGATGAAGATTGTTGCGGTAACAGCTTGCACCGTTGGCATTGCCCACACCTTCATGGCACAAAAGGCCATTGAAGACGAGTGTGAGAAGCGCGGCTTTGAGTACAAGGTAGAAACTCAGGGCGGATATGGTGCTGATAACGAGTTGGATGATGACGATATTGAGTCTGCTGATGGAGTGCTGCTTGCTGTTGACGTAGGCATTGAGGGTGACGAGCGCTTTGACGATAAGCGCGATGAGGGGCGTGTGTTAACCGTTGGTTCTGCCAACGTTATTCGCGACGCCGCTGCTGTTATCGATAGTTTGCTTGAGCAAATTGGTGAGTAAGAGATCACGTTTTATTGGTATTGGTCGTTTTTGTGAGAGGAACAAAATGGCTGAGGGAACAAATGACAAGAACAAGAAGGGGTTGTTCGATAACCTGGGCAAAGAGCTGCTCAAATCCTTTAATACAGGTGTTTCGTATTTTATCCCCATCGTTGTTGTAGGCGGCGTTTTTCTAGCGTTTTCACTGGCATCTGGTAAGGCAGGTGCCGATGGCATGGAGGTTACCAATCCCTTCATGCAAAATCTCAACCTGATTGGTATGGCCGGCATCAAGATGATGATCCCGGTCATGACGGCTTACATTGCATACTCGCTGGCTGGTAAGCCTGCTTTGGCACCGGGCTTTGTGATGGGATATTTGGTCAATAATCCCGTTTCTGTTAATGGCACTGATGTTTCCACGGGCTTTTTGGGCGGTATGATCTTAGCCATCTGTGTTGGCTATTGGGTAAAGTGGATGAAGACCTGGCAGGTGAGTGATGTTATTCGCACCATTATGCCTATCTTGATCATCCCTATTTTGACGTCTTTGGTATGGGGCCTGCTGTATATCTATGTTCTGGCATTGCCGCTTGCCGCATTTATGGGTTGGCTTACTGATCTGCTTACCGGCTTGCAGGGTGGCTCTGCGGTAGTACTTGGCCTGGTTATTGGTCTTATGACCGCCTTTGATATGGGTGGTCCTGTTAATAAGACGGCATCAACCTTTACCTTGGCTCTTATGACCACTGGCGTATATGGTCCTAACGGTGCTTTCCGTGTAGCAGTAGCAATTCCTCCTCTGGCTTGTGGTGTTGCAGCTCTTGTTGCCCGCAACAAGTTTGATGATACTGATCGTCAGATGGGTATTTCTGCAATCTTCATGGGCTGCATTGGTATTACCGAAGGCGCAATCCCCTTTGCGGTAAAGGACCTGGGTCGTACACTTCCTGGCATTATGATTGGCTCTGCTGTTGGCGCTGCTTTGGCTATGATCCAGGGTATCGAGTGCTTTGTTCCTCACGGCGGCTTTATTGTTGCTCTTGCTACCAATAACATTGCCTTGTTCTGCCTTGACATTGTTATCGGTACGCTTGTTGGCGCCGCCATTATGATTGCCATGAAACCTGTTATGCAAAATAAGGATAAGTAATGGTATCCAAGGAAGCGCTTAGGCCCGCTACCTGCGCGCTTCCTTCCCCCTTATGCCGTGCTGAGCGACTCTGCGCAATCCGTCTATTGGGATTTTTACTACAACCGCTAAAGTTCGCTCAGTACGGTTTGTTTACTAAAACGTGCTTACTAAAGCACACCTACTAGTTAAGAATGGAAGTACGTGAATGGAAAAGCTCCCTATCAAGAAGTACGTTGAAGGTATGCTCAAGTTGCAGGATGGCGGCAGCTCGTCCACCATGCTTGGTATTGGGCCTATGTCTCCTAACCTGCTACAGGCATCATTCGAGCTTGCGCAGGAGCATGATTTCCCCCTGATGTTTATTGCAAGTCGTAACCAAGTTGATGCAGATGAGTTTGGTGCTGGCTATGTAAACGGCTGGGATCAGGAGCGTTTTGCTGCGGATATCAAGGAGGTTGCCGATAAGGTCGGCTTTGATGGCATGTACTATCTTTGCCGCGATCACGGTGGCCCCTGGCAGCGCGATGAAGAGCGCAATGCTCATTTGCCCGAAGACGAGGCTATGGCAAAAGCAAAGGCTTCCTATCTAGCAGATATTAAGGCTGGATTTGACCTGCTTATGATTGACCCTACCAAAGATCCTTTTGTTATCGGTAAGGTCATTCCTCTGGATCTTGTTGAGCGCCGCACAGTAGAGCTTATCGAATACTGTGAGGAGCAGCGCAAGGCACTTGGCTTGCCCGAGATTGGTTATGAGGTAGGTACAGAAGAAACCAATGGTGGCTTAACCTCTGCCGATAAGTACGAGGAATTTATCGAGTATCTGCAGGTGGAGTTGGCAAAGCGTGGTCTTCCTATGCCCACCTTTATTGTTGGACAAACGGGTACTCTTACGCGTTACACCGATCAGGTTGGTCATTACGACTTCCAAAATGCACGAGCTCTTTCCAAGATGGCCAAGCGTTATGGCGTAGGCCTTAAAGAGCACAATGCGGACTACATGGATGATGTAACCCTGCTTGAGCATATTCCTGCACGTGTTACTGCCTCCAATGTTGCTCCTCAGTATGGTACAGAAGAGACACGTGCCTATCTTAATCTGTGTGCCGTACAGGACATTCTGGTGAAGGAGGGACTGTGTGACACACCCTCTGACCTTAAAAAGGTTTTGCTTGTAAAGGCAATTAAGACTGAACGTTGGCGTAAATGGATGGTTGGCGAGCAAACCAAACTTCAGGTAGAAGACATTCTTTCCGATGAAGAATTGTCTCTAAAAATTCTGGATATCTCGGGGCACTACGTATTTAATGACGTTGAGGTCAAGGCAGAGATTGAGAAGTTGTACACTAACCTTGAAGCCGCTGGCATTGATGGACAGCGTTATGTAGTAGATCACATTAAGCGTCCTATTCGTCAGTATGTGGAGTGTTTGAACCTCGAATCTTTGACCTCGCGTGTAGTTGCTGCGCTTAAGGACTAGGCTTTCGAGTAGTTCAGTGAAGCTTGAGCGGCTGGCATACGCTGGCCGTTCTTTTTTAGGGAGGTACCTGTGGAAAAGTTTGTAAGCTCCAAGCAAGTATTTGTAAACGTCGATGTGGATACGCGTGAGAAGGCCCTTGAGTTTATCTCCCAAAAGGGTGCCGAGCTGGGCTACGGCGATGCTGATGCCGTTTATAAAGCATTTATGGCTCGTGAGAATGAGGGCGCAACCGGCATGGAAAATGGCTTTGCCGTTCCCCATGCAAAGAGCGACGTTATTAACAAGGCAGGTCTCTTGCTGGTAAAGCTTGCAGCTCCTGTGGAGTGGCCTTCCTTTGACGATAAGCCCGTAGATGTTGCATTGGCTCTGTTGGTTCCTGGTCTTGAGGCTGGCACTACGCATCTGAAGCTTTTGTCCAAGGCTGCTGTTATGCTTATGGATGAAAACTTCCGCAATTCGGTGCATGCAAGTGATGACCCAGAAGTTTTGGCAGAGCTTATCAATGCCGGTCTTGAGGGCTAGTAACTAACCAGGGATGACTGTTGAGGTTGGTTGCTAAAGCTTTTGGGGGAGGCTTGGGGCTTGGGAGCTTCTTGCCAAGGGCTTCTCGTGAGGGTCTCACCAAGGGACTACGTAATTGCGGCATGCTGGGATTACCCAGATGCCTGGAAAAAGGAGAATAACGCATGAAGTTTTTTATCGATACCGCTGATCTAAATGATATTGAAGAGGCTGCAAGCTGGGGTATTTTGAGTGGCGTAACCACTAATCCTAGCCTGTATGCTCGTACGGGTGGCAAGCTGGCAGATTTTGAGGACCATATGGTCAAGATCTGCAAGATTGTTGGTGAAGACATCCCTGTTTCCGCCGAGTCCACAGCAGAGACCACGGAGGACATGATTGCCGAGGGTGTACGCTTGGCCGCTTTGGCTCCTAATATTGTTGTAAAGCTTCCTATTTGTGAGGCATCTCTGCCTGCAACGCATGAGCTGGCTAAGCGTGGTGTTCGTGTAAACATGACGCTGATCTTCTCGGCAACGCAAGCTTTGTTGGCTGCCCGCGCTGGTGCGCGCTACATTTCACCCTTTGTTGGTCGTTTTGACGACATTGCAGACGACGGCTTGGCTCAGCTGGAGACCATCGTAGATGCTGTTAAGAACTACGACTATGGCTACTGGGAGCAGGAGGGTGGCCCCGAGATCATTACGGCTTCTGTGCGTACGCCCAACCATGTAACCCAGGCTGCACTTATGGCTGCCGATATTGCAACCGTGCCGTTTGCCGCTCTTAAGAAGTGCGTACACCATCCTCTTACCGACAAGGGCCTTGAAGGCTTTGCTGCTGACTGGGCTAAGGTTGTTGCTCAGGCCTAATGCCTCAGCTTTATTGCGCAGGTTTTATTGCATAGACTTAAAGGTAGTTCGGATGTAGGAAGGTTTGAGGAGAAAAGCAATTCATGGAAATTCTTGAGTTACAAAAGATTGCCAATGAGATTCGCAAGAGCATCATTGTTGGTGTTCATGCGGCTAAATCTGGCCACCCAGGTGGGTCGCTGTCTGCTACAGAAATCTTTACCTACCTGTACTTTGTAGAGATGAATGTTGACCCTGCACACCCACAGGATCCCAAGCGCGACCGCTTTGTTCTGTCCAAGGGTCATTGCGCACCTGGTTTATATGCCACCTTGGCGCAAAAGGGATTTTTTGACAAGGAGCAGCTCACTACGCTGCGCCACGTGGATTCCATGCTGCAGGGTCACCCCAATATGCACGACACGCCTGGTGTAGATATGTCTACGGGTTCTTTGGGCCAGGGCATTTCTGCCGCCGTTGGCATGGCAACATCTGCCAAGCTGTACGGCGATGATTTTCACGTCTATGCCCTGATGGGCGACGGTGAGATTGAAGAGGGTCAGGTGTGGGAGGCCGCTATGTTTGCCGGCAACCACAAGTTGGACAACCTGACCGTTATTGTGGATAACAACAATCTCCAAATTGACGGTGCTGTTACTGAGGTAAATCCACCCTATCCCATTGACGAGAAGTTCCGCTCATTTAACTTCCACGTTATTAACGTAGCTGATGGCAATGACTTTGAGCAGCTCCAGGCTGCCTTCGAAGAGGCGCATACCGCGCACGATATGCCCGTTGCCATTGTCTGCAAAACGATCAAGGGCAAGGGCGTCTCGTACATGGAGAACCAGGTAGGATGGCACGGTAAGGCGCCTAATGACGAGCAGTACGAGCAGGCTTTGCTTGAGCTAGAAAAGATTGGAGAGCAGCTGTGAGCGATGTAAAGAAGATTGCTACACGCGACAGCTACGGCAATGCTTTGGTGGAGCTTGGTCGTGAGCATGAAGATATTGTTGTGCTGGATGCAGACTTGGCTGCCGCTACTAAGACCGGCATGTTTAAAGCGGCGTTTCCCGAGCGTTTTCTTAATGCGGGCATTGCCGAGTGTAACCTTATGGGTCTAGCTGCGGGCATTGCTACTACAGGTAAGGTTCCTTTTGCAAGTACCTTTGCTATGTTTGCTGCAGGTCGTGCGTTTGAGCAGATTCGCAACTCCATTGGGTACCCGCATCTTAACGTAAAGATTGGTGCTACCCACGCCGGCATTTCTGTTGGCGAGGACGGCGCTACCCATCAGTGCAACGAGGATATTGCACTCATGCGTACCATTCCAGGTATGGTTGTTATGACGCCTGCGGATGACGTAGAGGCTCGCGCTATGGTTCGCGCTGCATATGAGCACGAGGGTCCTGTGTACATGCGCTTTGGCCGTTTGGCTGCGCCGGTGTTTAATGATCCTAGCACCTACCAGTTTGAGCTGGGTCGTGGTATTACCCTGCGCGAGGGTAGCGATGTAACCATTATTGCTACTGGTCTTATGGTAAGTGCTGCTCTGGAGGCTGCTGCGTCACTTGCTGAGAAGGGCATTGATGCTGAAGTCATTAACATCCACACCATCAAACCTTTGGACGAAGAACTGGTGGTTGCTTCTGCTGCTAAGACCGGTAAGGTGGTAACGGTGGAGGAGCATTCCATTCTTGGTGGCTTGGGAGCTGCTGTTGCAGAGTGCTTGGGCGAGAAACAGCCAACGCGCATGCATCGTATGGGCATTCATGATGTATTTGGTGAGTCTGGTCCTGCTTTGGAGCTGCTTGCTAAGTACGGTTTGGATGCTGCGGGCATTGAGCGTGAAGTCAGTGCGTTTGTAGGATAGCCTATCAGGCATAATAGAGTAATGCCCCTACAAATGGGTTGCTACGACTGCTAGAGATTTCTAGCAGTCGTTTTTTATGCGTGTAATACGTCAGAGCGTTATTATTTCGACTATTTTTAATATTGAAAGAAAAATTATTCGATTCTCATCAAAATAAAAACAAATTTCTTGTATATTTATGGCTGTAAGAAAATAATTTCTTTTCATGTGGACTACTTAAGAAAAAGTGTTGATTAGTCGAGAAGAAAGGGGCTAGTATATGCAGATTGGTCTTGTTGGTCTTGGGAAGATGGGCCATAACTTAGCTCTGAACCTCAAGGATAAAGGACACGAGATTATCGGCTTTGACCTTTCGGAGGAAGCGCGTGAAGACGCTCGGCAAAACGATATTACCGTGGTCACAAGTCTTTCCGAGCAAATCAGTTTGCTTGCAGCCCCTCGCGTCCTATGGCTTATGGTTCCTTCAGGCTCAGCTACACAGGCAACTGTTGATGAGGCGCTGAGTTTGCTTGAACCGGGTGACGTGCTTATCGATGCTGGAAATTCCAATTACAAGGACTCCATGCGTCACGGTGATGCTTGCGCTAAGAAAGAAATCGGCTTTCTTGATGTTGGTACCTCGGGTGGTACCTCGGGTGCCCGTTATGGTGCCTGCCTTATGATAGGCGGTGACCGTGAGGTTTATGACTTTCTTGCTGAGGTTTTTGACCAAGTGTCCTGTGAAGATGGCTGTGCTTATGTAGGGCCGGCCGGTGCAGGTCATTTTATGAAGATGGCCCACAACGGTATTGAGTACGGAATGATGGAGGCGATTGGAGAGGGCTTTGCCATCATGCGCAAAGCGCCTTTTGACTATGATCTTGCCGCCGTTGCAAAGAACTGGAATCACGGTTCCGTTGTTCGCTCTTGGCTTATGGAACTTGCCGAAATGCAGCTGGTAGAGCATCCGGACCTTGCAGATATTAAGGGTATTGTTGCGGCATCAGGTGAAGCCAAGTGGACTGTTGAGGCTGCTCTTGATGAGGAAGTTCCGGCACCGGTTATTGCACAGGCACTCTTTGAGCGTAATGCCTCACAAATGAGCGAGGAGAACTTCTCCAACAAGATGGTCTCTGCTCTGCGCAATGGCTTTGGTGGACATGCCATCGTGAGTAAGTAAGGGGATGTTATGGATACAGAGGCTCTTATTAGGCCCGAAGATATCCAGATTGGTATTGAGGCGCTTGACTGGGAAGACGCACTTAAGAAGGCTGCCACACCACTCATTGCTCAAGGTCATATCGAACCCGCCTATGTTGAGAGCATGATTCAATCAGTAAAAGATCTTGGACCTTATATTGTTCTCGCGCCAGGCTTTGCACTTGGCCATGCTAGACCAAGTGGCGCAGTCCATCGGGCTTGCGTCTCTCTTGCCACGCTCAAGACTCCTATTACTTTTGGGAGTAAACAGAATGACCCTGTTGACGTAGTTATGATTCTTGCTGCTGTTGATGATACGTCACATATTGAACTTCTTCAAAAGCTTGTGCTCTTCCTTAACCAGAAGGGGAGTTTTGATATTTTGCGTTCAGCTAGAAGTGCGCAGGATGTTTGTGCAATTACCAAAGCAATTAATGGAAAGGGGTAAGGCAAATGGATGTGCTCAATTTCCTTGTATATCAGGTTCTTACAAACCAGACAATCTTTATTGGCTTAATTGCCTTGGGAGGACTACTTCTCCAAAAAAAGGAGCTCCCTCATGTCATTGATGGAGTTGTCAAGACGGTGGCAGGTCTTTTGGTTCTGTCTTCTGGAGCGGGCATTATCTTTCAATCGCTGTCCCAGGTAGTTACTGCCTTGAATGAAAGCATGGGTGTTGCGGGAACACTTCCCATCAATGATGCCGCTGGCGCTATGGTCTTGTCGCTTGAAGGCTACGGCAGAAACGCAGTACTGATTTTCCTCTTTGCCTTCTTGCTGCATCTGGTGCTAGTGCGCCTTGTTCCTGGCAAGGATTTTAAGAATGTATATCTGACAGCACACCTAGCTCTATTCCATGCCTGCTTTATGGCGGTTACGCTTCCTGTGGTTCTTGATACTACTAACAATGTAGTGATTATTGCTGTGGCTACGGTGCTGAATGCTGCATACTATACCTTCTCGCCAGCTATTACCCGAAAGCTTTCTCGCGAGTGGACCAAGGATGCCATTACCCTTGGTTTCATGGATCAGGTTGGTTCTCTTATTGCACATTTTGTGGGTAAGTTTGTAGGTAATCCAGAGGAGGATGCTGATAAGCTCAAGCTCCCCAAGTGGGCATCAATGTTTCGTGATAATACAGTTGTTCTGTTCTTCTTAATGCCCATTATTTTTGTTGGTATGGGTCTTGCGGTTGGCAGAGATGGTATTCAAGCTCTTGCTGGCACTGGCCCTGATGCTACCAACTGGATTATCTGGCTCATCATTCAAGGTTGGACATTTACTGCTGGCATTATCATTTTGCTGCAAGGTGTCCGCATGTTCGTTGGCTCTATTGTGCCTGCGTTTAAGGGAATCTCCGACAAGTTCCTTCCAAGTGCCGTACCTGCGCTTGATGCTCCAACCTTCTTTCCCTATTCACCTATGGGCGGTATGTTTGGCTTCCTTGGGTCATCTGTGGGTGCAATCGTAGTTTGCTTGCTTACTATCGTCTGCCATGCTCCGGTTATTGTCTTTCCTTCTCCAATCATTATGTACTTTGATGGCAACGTTATGGGTGTCTTTGGCAACAAGGCTGGCGGATGGAAAGGTGCTATCGCCGCAGGCCTTGTTACCGGCGCTATTACTTCTGCTGCAGCAATCCTCTTCTATCCAATTACGGGCACAATGTTTGGTTCTGGTGTTACCTGGTCCAACATTGACTACGCCCTCGTGTGGATGCCTGTGATGTACATACTCAAGTTCCTTCGTGGCCTGATTATGGGCTTCTAAGTAATGGTTTCTTTGGAGGTAAGCACCATGAAGATTTGTGCGGTTTGCGGTTTTGGAGTTGGCTCAAGCGTCATTGCCAAGATGAATATTGAAAGCATCCTTTCTCAGGAAGGAAAGGGTGATATTGAGGTGGAAACCGTTGACCTTGGAAGTGTAATGGGTGTTGATGCTGACGTCTTCTTTACCACTCATGAGCTATTTGACAATTTTCCAGACGAGCTCAAGCCTAAAACCGTAGTTTTGGACAATTTTGTTGACCTGGATTCAATTAAGGAAAAGCTCGACATGAAGTTGTCAGAATTTGGCGTTTAGCATGGCTTAGGATGTGGTGAGAAGTCTCTCTGTAGACGTTATTTGAGGAGTCAAAGGTGTCAGACATCGAGAGAATTACGAGACAAACTTGGATTGATGAGACCTTCCCTGTTTGGGGAACGTGGATGAATGAGGAGATTGAACGTACGAAGGTTATACTGGGGACGTTTGATATGTGGTGGCTTGGCAACATGGGAGTCTGGATCAAAAGCGAGGGCCAAACCAATGTTGCCATCGACCTATGGTGCGGAACAGGTAAGTGTACGCACGATCTTCCTCCTATGGGTCCAAGGCATCAGTTTGCTCGTATTGCCGGAGCAAGGATTCCACAGCCTAATCTGCGGCTTTCTCCAATAGTCTTTGATCCTTTTGCTATCCGTGATTTGGATGCTCTTCTCGTCACACACATCCATCACGATCATCTGGACAAAAACGTTGCTGCTGCAGTGCTTAAGGGAGTTGAGAAGGACATACCTTTTATAGGCCCACAGTATGTTGTTGATCAGTGGATCTCTTGGGGTGTACCTAAAAGTCGCTGTGTGGTTATGGTTCCCGGTAATGTTCTTTCTGTTGGTGACATGACTATTGAAGCGGTTGAGTCTTTTGATAGGACAGTCCTTGTCACTGACTGTCCCGGAGAGCCTGTGCCACCTGATGATAAGGTGCCGTCTATGGATGAGCGTTCGATTGGTTACCTTATCACCACCCCAGCGGGGAGCGTATATCATGGTGGAGACTCGCACTTCTCGGTTGGATTTGCTGAACAGGGTAAACGTTTTGATATTGACGTGGCTCTTCTTGCTTTTGGTGAGAATCCTGTTGGTATACAAGACAAGATGACGTCTTCTGACATCCTGCGTGCTGCCGAATGCCTTAATGCAAAGGTAGTAATCCCGCTGCATTGGGATGCATGGACCAACACACTTGCCGATCCTCGAGAAATTGTGCGACTCTGGCAGGATCGCCGCGAGCTGTTGGGGTATCGTTTCCGGCCAATGGTCTGGCTTCCTGGTGGTAGATATACCTATCCTACGGATGCAACAAAGACCGAGTACTTCTACGATCGGGGATTTCCAGATATCTTTGAAAAACCAACGAACCTTCCGTATCCGTCGTTTCTGTAATTGAGGAAAAAGATCGCCTTCCTGCTTTTATTGGGTTTAGCTCCTTCGGGTGGTTGAGATAACCTCGCGAACTTCTTCTAATGAGCGACTTGCTGCACTCTCGTCAGAGAACATAACGATGGTATAGAGTGTATCGACAAGAGCAAGCTGAGAAATTCTTGAGGCTAGAGACTCGGAGCGGTAGGCGGTCTCCTCAGCGATGGTTACAAGACATGCGTCAGCAAGGGATGCGAGCGGAGAACTGGGATTGCTGGTGATGACAATGGTGGATGCTCCAACCTCACAAAGCTTCTCGGCAATTTGAATAGTTTGGAGATCGCGCCCAGAATGTGAGATGAGAAGTGCACAATCTTCCTCATTAGAGCGTGAAGCACGCATAAGTTGTAGATGGAAGTCTGCGTCATAAGCTACGCGCTTTGGCGTGCGCAAAAATTTATGGTAGGCATCCGCTGCTACTACAGAGCTTCCACCCATACCATAGAAGGTAAGCTGTGCGCATTTCTCGATAAGCCCCGCTGCGCGTGTAATATCCTGGTCAGACAGGAGTTCTCTTGTGTCCGTGAGTGATCGAATGCTGGATTCAAAGACCGTTTCTGCCATCTGTGTTGGTGTTGACTTGCGCGTTATATGTTCATGAATGGAGATTTCAGGATCAAATCCTTCCGCCGCAAGCGCTCCGCGGAAGTCTCTAAATCCTTCAAAGCCCAGCTTTCGAGTAAACTTGAAGACTGTTGAATCAGCCATGCCTAGCGTTTGCGCAATCTGACTGATAGTCATTTTTGATGTGGTGTGCGGATTTGCGAGGAGGAACTCTGCCAGTTGGCGTTCTTTCTCCGAGAAAGATGCCTCCAATGCACGAACCCTTACTCTGATGGTCTGACTAGCCATAACATCCCCTAAATTGTTGAGTCAAATTGAGTATATTCAAAAAAAGTTCGATATTTTTTATATTTCCGAGAAAATATACAGAAAGCAAGGCGGGAGAATTTTATCTCTTCCCGCTTGCTTTTTTGTATTGATTTCGCTGCTACAATAGAGAGTCATGCAAGAAGGGAGGGGCTTGTACATGGCGGACGAGAATCACGATCTTCTCGATAGTCTTATTGACATTCAAAGTGATTGGAACGCCGTGTCCAATCCGCTGGATACCGTGCTGGGGATGCTTTCTGCAGATCCCGAGCAGGCCAAGCCGTTTAATCCAGGGGATTACAAGTTTCGCCCGCGCGCTAATACCATCCCGTGCACGCGCTGTATGACCAAGGACGAGGGCACGTGTTCTGCCTGCATAGACGTGTGTCCCGTGAACGCCATTACCATTGATACGAGTGCAATTCATGTGTCCGATGCCTGCCGCAAGTGCGGTCTGTGTATTGCGGCCTGTCCCACGGATGCATTTACGGATTCTCACCATTCTGCGCGGCAGCTGTACGACGAGATTGCTACTGCCTGCTCATCTCACGAGATGTGCTATATAACCTGCACGCGTGCGCTCAAGCGTAAGCCAGAGGCCAATGAGATTTTGTTGCCATGTGTAGGCGCGGTTCCCACTGAGGTGTGGTTTTCTATTTTGGTTGACTATCCCAACGTGAGCGTATATTTACCGGAAGGCGTTTGCGACAAGTGCCAAACCACCACAGGTGAGGCTTGCTATACAAAATTTATTGGTCGTGCAGAGGAGCTGACGGGTCGCTCGGTTGGTCTGGAGACTCAGGCGCGCGCCCTTAACCATGCAAAGAAGCGCAGCTATGAGCGTAGGCAGTTTGTCAATAATGCTATGCAAGTGGGTCAAAATGTACTGGCAGTAAGCAATCCTGTTCTGGCGAGTGCACAGGCGGTTCAGCGCAAGCTGCAAGCACACGGCAGGCAAATCAACGAGCTACAAAACTCGTTGGAGCGCATTGCAGGGTCTTCTACCTCGGCACGGCGCAAGCGTACGATTGTGCAAAAGCGACAGCTGCTGTTAAGCGCTCTGCAGGATCATCCGCGCCTGGCCGACCGCTTTGAGCCTCAAGTTGCGGTGTGTGACAACACAAAGTGCACCTCTTGTGGGCTGTGCGTGGATGTGTGCCCTACGCATTGTGTGGATTTGGATCCACGTGGTCATGTAACCGTTGAGCCCATTTACTGTATGGACTGCAGTGCTTGTACTCGTGCGTGTCCAACCAATGCGCTGTTTATGGAGCCGTATGATCCGGCGTTGTTGGTGGTTAAAGATGAAACCGCCAAACGTGCAGAAGAGGCTCTTGAGCGCCAGAAGGCAGAGCTTGCGCGCCTGAAGGAACAGGGCAAGCAGCAGCTTATGCGCGGTCTAGCTGCACTTGAATCCCATGGTGAAAACGGCCAGATTACCGCCCAAGGCATTGGTGCGGCCATCAAGGCAGTTACGACGTTTGATGCTCCTGCCGAGAAGAACGACGCGGTGGGGGAGACGTCGGCGACGATGGCTACCTTGACGGCGACGACGGCGGCGACGGAAGCAGCGGCGGCAGCCACGGCATCGGAGGCAGTCACCGATCAGCCGCTCGACAAACCCGCGCCAGCGCCTGCATCTGCCCCCATGGCACCTCCAGTATTTGTGGCCACCCAGCGTGCAGCTCAAATGGAGGAAGCAGCTTCTGATACCATTGCATATCAGCAAGATGCTGCAGAGGACGCTGCGGAGGAAGAAGAGCCTTGTGTGCATAAGCTTGCTCCAAGCGGACGGACTTCTCTGCAGGCGATACAAGTTGTACCGTCAGTATCGTAATCTTGCACCTGTGGCCGGACGCTTTGTAAGAGCGCACGCCACAAGACTGTGTTACGAAAATGCGTACCGTAAGAACGCACACTAGAAGAACAAACGTTAAGGAAAGGTAAGGACATGTCCCTGTCCATCGGAATTGTTGGTCTTCCTAATGTTGGCAAGTCTACCCTGTTTACCGCGCTTACGCGCAAGGGGGGTCTTGCGGCAAATTATCCGTTTGCAACAATCGATCCTAATGTGGGCATTGTGGATGTACCGGATCCTCGTTTGGCCGAGCTGGCAAAGATCGTCAACCCTGGTCGTATTGTGCCGGCAACCGTTGAGTTTGTGGACATTGCTGGTTTGGTAAAGGGCGCCAACGCAGGCGAGGGCCTGGGCAATCAGTTTCTAGCCAATATCCGCGAGACGGACGCTATTTGTCAGGTGGTTCGCTACTTTGGTGATCCCGACGTTGTCCATGTAGAGGGTCGCGTGGATCCCGCTTCTGACGTGGAGATTATCAACACAGAGCTCATCTTGGCCGACCTTGCCTCGCTGGAAAAAGCGCTCCCCAAGATTGAAAAAGAAGCAAAGCGCGATAAGGACGTGTTGCCTAAGCTTGCTATTGGCCGCAAGCTGGAGGCCTGGCTCAATGAAGGCAATCGTGCAGCAACCATGGACATGACCGATGATGAGCGCGCGGCGGCTCATGACCTCTTCCTGCTTACCATGAAGCCCGTGCTCTACGTGGCAAATGTGGATGAAGATGGTTTGGGCAAAGAGCTTGCGACCCTTGATGGGCAGCAACCCATTGCAGTGTGCGCTGAGGTTGAGGCAGAACTTGCAGACCTTGACCCTGCAGAAGCAGAGGAATATCTGGAGTCTTTGGGTCTCGAGAAGAGCGGGCTGGAGACACTTGCTCAGGCTGCCTATAAACTTCTTGGCCTGCAGAGCTACTTTACAGCGGGAGAGATGGAAGTTAAGGCTTGGACCATTCCCATTGGCGCCAAGGCTCCGCAGGCAGCTGGTGTAATCCACTCTGACTTTGAGCGCGGCTTCATTAAAGCGGAAGTTGCGAGCTACGAAGACTACGTTGCCCTTGGCGGCGAGGCTGGTTGCAAGGCAGCTGGTAAGTTGCGCATGGAGGGCAAGGAATACGTCGTTGCGGATGGCGACGTCATGCATTTCCGCTTTAACGTCTAAGGGCAGGCTCTAAACTCCTCAGAGCTTATCAAGAGGCTTATCGAGAAACCCATTCAAAAGTTTATACACTTGGTGGTCACGGCTGGTTTCATGTGGCCGATTGGCTGGTTGCAGCCAATCGGGACTGTTGATAGCACGTGCCAGCCTGCCAGCCCGTAAGCCCGCAAGCCTTGCCTACCTAGCTGCCCGCCTGCTTATCAACCAACCAACCTACCTACCCGTTGGATTTATCGGCACCCACAATGAGAATCACGTCGTAGCTGGTATCGTACGAGCCATTGTTCTTCATAACCTGGATGTCGCCACCCAAAGCCTTGTTAACGGCGTTGGCGCGCGCCTCGTGATCACCGTTATACACAATGAGCGTGTTGGAATAGCTGCTCTTGGCGGTGTCTGCGACGGCATCAAAGCCTTGGTTGGACAGAGATTGACTAATTCTGCCAGCAAGACCATTTACACCAGCGGCGTTAAGGACATGCACCGTGCCAGAATACTCAGTTTCACCTGTTGTAGAGCTGCTCTTGTTGTCCTTGGAACTGTTGTTTGCAGTGCCGCCGCTACTGGGGCTATTGCTAATGCCGCCTGTGACGCCGGCCAAACCCTTAGTGGGGTTATCGTCCTCACTCTCGTAGGGGGAGAGACCCTGGTCAACGCGCTGCATCATCTTTTTCCACTCGGCGGTGTTGCAAATCTCGTACCAGGTTTGGTTTACGTACTTGGAGGTAGTAGGCTCCATGCCGTGGTAAATGTCCGTAGAGGTGTTAAGCCCGCGCAGCGAGGTGGCCAGGCCAATAATAGAGTTCACGTCCATATCGGTAGTAACGGAACCAGAAAGCTTAGCAACAACGGTAGCCATGGAAACGGGGTCAAGCTGCAGGATCTTCTTGCCAATGGCAGAGATGACCATGCGCTGATTGGCGGCACGATACATGTCGCCGTCGCCGTAGGCATCGTAGGCATGGCGCGCGCGGCACAACACCAAGGCCTGCTCGCCGTTAAGGGTTTGCTGACCGGCTTCTATTACCTTGCCGGTTCCCTTTGAGTCATCCACCTTGATGGGCACGTTAACGTCAATGCCGCCAATGGTATCAACCACAGAGACAAAGTTATCAAAGTCAATATCTGCATAGTGGGAGATGGGAACGCCGGCAAATTTTGAAATGACCTCGGTGGCATAGCTGGCACCGCCTATAGCGTACGCAGCATTGATCTTTTGCTTACCATTTTTGCCCAGGTCAACAAGGGTGTCTCGGTGGATGGACACCAGCGTCACTTTTTTGTTTTTGGGGTCAATGCGCGCCAGCATAATGGAGTCAGAGCGGTAAGCATGTTCGTCCGCGCCGTATTGCTTGCTGTTGACGCGGTCTTGATCCTTGTCTACGCCGAGCAGCAAAATATAGAAGGGGTCGCCCGCTTCGGTTATATGCAGTTGGTTGAGAAGCGCGTTATCAATACCGGCGCGCAGGCTGGCGTTAATGCCGCTAATGTACACCAGAGCAACAATGACAAGTGCAGCGAGCGTAGTGCCAAAAGCAGCGCCAATACCTTTGAGGAGGGACTTTCGAGAACGTTTTTTGCGCAAGGACGTGTACCGATCGAGTGCAGCGGCACCGCGTGAGATTGCATGAGACGCATCCGAAGATGCTAATTCCTTCTCGATCTTCTCGGCATGCTTGGTTTTACGAGACACGCGAGCTCCTTACGTTAGGGTATGTCGTGCGACTTTCGCGATTATGCTGTGCTGTGTCGCCTCATTGCCATAATTCATCTATCATAACGAGTATAAAGGTTCAGCGGGATGAGGACTGTAATTCCGTCATCTTGTCACATAGCACGCGCAAAAACTCATGCAAATCGGAGGAACGTTAATGTCACAGAGCACAAAGGTAAGCAGTCATTCAGGTACAGATCAGCTCGTAGCCGTGCTTGATTTTGGTGCACAGTATGGTCAGCTGATCGCGCGTCGCGTACGTGACCTGCACGTGTACTCAGAAATTGTCCCCTGTGATATTAGTGCGGCAGAGCTTGTGGACCTGCATCCGTCTGCCATTATCCTGTCCGGCGGTCCTGCCTCCGTGTATGCCGAGGATGCACCAGATATGGATCCGGCCATCTTTGATATGGGTCTGCCTATTTTGGGCTTTTGCTATGGCGAGCAAATCATGGCTAAGGTGCTTGGCGGCACGGTTGCTCACACCGAGAAGGGCGAGTATGGTCCTGCAACACTAACCCGTGAGGGTGAATCGCGCCTGTTGGAGGGTACGCCCACCGATGCTCAAACGGTTTGGATGAGCCACCGCGATGCAGTAAGCCAGCTGCCCGAGGGCTTTGTGGTAACGGCAAGCACACAGACCTGCCCCGTTGCTGCGTATGAGAACGCAGATCGTATGCTGTTTGCAACTCAGTTCCACCCCGAGGTGCGCCACACGCAGTACGGAACCACCATGCTGTCCAACTTCCTGTTTAAGATTTGCGGCCTTGAGGCCAATTGGACCATGGATAACGTTATTGAAACCAAGGTGGCAGAAATCCGTTCTCAAATTGGGGACGACAAGGTCATTCTGGCGCTTTCTGGTGGTGTGGACTCTGCTGTAACGGCAGCGTTGGTTCACCGCGCGGTGGGTGATCAGCTGACCTGCGTGTTTGTCAACCATGGCATGTTGCGCAAAGGCGAGCCGGAAAGCGTAGAGAAGATCTTTACGCAGCAGTTCAACATTCCTCTGGCGCACGTTCACGCGCAGGAGCGCTATGCGCGCCTATTGGCCGGCGTGACCGACCCCGAGAAGAAGCGCAAAATTATTGGCCGTGAGTTTTGGAAGGTCTTCTTTGAGGAGGCCCAAAAGCTGGATGGCGTAAAGTTCCTTGCTCAGGGCACCATTTATCCCGACATCATTGAGTCTGGAGCGCGCAAGACGGGCGGCAAGGCGTCCACTATCAAGAGCCACCACAATCTAATTCCCTTCCCCGAAGGCGTGCGCTTTGATTTGGTAGAGCCTCTGGATCACTTCTTTAAGGATGAAGTCCGCGCGTTGGGTAGTGCCCTTGGTCTGCCCGATACGATGGTGTATCGCCAGCCGTTCCCCGGTCCTGGCCTGGCTATTCGTATCATTGGAGAGATTACTGCCGAGAAGCTCAACGTGCTCAAGGACGCCGATCTTATCGTGAGGGAAGAGCTGGATGCGTACAACCAGCGCCTGTTTGAGCAGACGGGGGAGCGCAACTCCGAGCATGCGTGCTGGCAATATTTTGCTGTGCTGCCCGATATCCGTTCTGTTGGTGTTATGGGCGACGAGCGCACCTATGGTCGCACTATTATTTTGCGCGCTGTGGAGTCCAGCGACGCCATGACAGCGGATTGGGCAAAGCTGCCGTATGACGTGTTGGGCCGCATTTCTGGTCGTGTGGTGAGCGAGGTTGAAGGCATCAACCGCGTGGTCTACGACATTACGCCCAAGCCGCCTGCAACGATTGAGTGGGAATAATAACGCACATTATCGTGAGGTTGCTTCAATGTGAATCCTTGTGCGTTCTGGAATGACTTGATGCGTTGATATACCTCCAAGCCAGCAGCACACAAGCTGTAGAAAAGGCCTTCGGATGCAGCTCCGAAGGCCTTTTCTTTCTTACATTGACCTGCGATTAAGCATCCTGTTCGTTCATTTAACAGTTTCCTCATTCCCGGTGCTCACGATAACGTGCGGTCTATCTGCGCTTTTGGATATCCTTTTCGAAAGCTGCACTCACAGTATCACTAGAACAGTCTCGAATACTGATATCTGTACTCACAGTGTACTCACAGAAAACGCTCATGAATTAAGACGGTACAACAGGGTTTCTCTGTCTTCGCATGAAATGCTCAGAGCCTCTCTAACTGATTTGGCAACTTCGTACGCAAGTCTAGGAGGGACGGCATTTCCAATTTGTTTGTAACGCGAGCTTTGGGATCCCTGCCAAGGCATATCAACAGGAAATGTCTGGATTGCAGCCGCTTCATCAACACTAATACGCCGAAGCCTCTCAGGCACAGATTTGGCAACAGGTCCACCTTGCATTAAATTCCGATGGTATACGACCGCCCAGGATTCTTCCCCAGTTTCAAAAGACCTTTGGTCAACGATAGGAGTTCTGTTTCCGCCCATAGATGCTGGGAGCGTTGGTGCAGGGGCGTCCAAATCCATTGGGCGTCCCTGGCCATTGAACAGCATGCCTGCCCAGGGTGATTTTCTCATAACAGGGTTTTTCGCGGCTGTAACCTTCGCTGTGCAAACCTGGTCATTGCCGATTTCGCCAAGGGGAGGCAGCTTCGCTAATGCGTCTCTGACGGTCAGCTGCCTTGCATTTGCCGGTGGACATATCGGTTCTGGAGAAGAATCGCCTTTAACGCCCACAAGAAACATTCGTTCTCGCGATTGAGGAACTCCAAATTCCGCAGCATTTAAAACATTGAGGGTCGTGCTATACCCCATGCTCTCTGCCTCTTCGCGTATCTTGCTAATGGTTTCACTCCATTTTTTAATGGCCGCAAGAGCTTTGACATTTTCCATGACAAATGCGCGAGGCTGAATCCGCTTTACCATGGCGAGAAAGTCAAAGACATGCCTGGACCTTGGATCATTGGGATCCATTTTTCCTGCAACGGAAAAACCCTGACAGGGAGGACCGCCGATTACAATATCGGCCGAACCACGCTCTGGAAGATTTTTGACAGCACGGATGTCGCCCACTTCTATTGCATGCCTATAACCGTCTTTCAACGACGAATCTTGCTTCTGAAGGATTTCGAGCATTTTTGAATAAGTCCGCATAGCGTCAGCATTTATGTCGTTAGAGAAGATAGGCGTAAAGCCAGCAGCCAAAAACCCTATGTCAAGTCCACCAGCGCCTGTGTACAAGGATACGAAAGTAGGTCTATGCATCTATACGCCTTTCATGAGCTCATGCTAGATTCGCATAGCTCATGATATAGCAAGCAACCGAGACTCGATACAAAAATTCGAAGAATTAGAGAGAGATGAGTTCGTAATATCGTTTCGAAATCGGTTCGGGCACAGCTCCGTAATTAACTTTTTCGTGTACCAACGAATCGAAAAGTTCTTCATATTCCGCTAGGCCTTCAATGCCGCCGAGACTATCCATCAATCCAGAGTACGTGATTGCGAGGACCGTGACGTCATAATCGGAAACCTTTACAACGGCTGGAGTCGCATATTTGACGAGCGGAGATATATCGTGCGCAACATATTTCACCGTGATATCCCAGACTGCGGGATCAGCCTCTTCTCTTAGCTCCAGTCTCTTTTCAGAAAGTATTCGAGCAAGAGTGTTCAAGTGGAGATCTATGTATTCGTCTCTAAGTTGTCCACCATGAGCCTCATATCCGACAATAGAATGGTTCCCGTAGTCGACGAATTCAACATCTCCTATTTTTGCGGCACTTAAATTAGTTTCGTTGACTGACGACCCCAAACCACGTGCCTTTTTTCGAAGTTCTTCCGGTTGATCCAACACGGCCAAGAAATCACAAACGCGCTGATCTATAACGCCAAGACTAGCAGTATTACCTTTGCTCACGTGCCTAAGGAAGCGAATACGTGATTTCTCGGCTGGCAACGGGAGCTTTTCAGGTCTGTTTTCTTGAATTCGGTCAAGACGACGGCATAACCAACGACGAATAAGACAACCAGCATGCCTTCTGCTTGGATAAGGAAGCTTTCCAAGTTCAGCAAACAATTCCACTAACCTTACTGGGCCATTCTTCGCTCCTTGTTTGCCTTTTCTATTCTCAGCCCACGTCATGTCCAATGCCGCAAAACCCTTTGCGTTGTTCAGGTAAGGGTTTTGAGTTGGATTCCTGTATTCGTCGTGCCATAGATAGTTGCAGGCTTCGCCTCTAGGGGAAAATTCATACACCCCTTTTCCAGGATATCTGTCGTATTTTTCCAGCGGCAAAAGCTCGAAATGAATCATGAACATATAGGGTTCATGATCAACATCCCGATCGAGATATTTAATCGTTGAGACAATTGAATCGGGGCAATCGAGCTTGCCGAGCTGGTTGCCAAGAGTTTCAAGCGCCTGATCATCATCGTCGTCTTTGAACGTACGGAGAACCTCCGCCCGATCGTCTTTCATAACCTTGACAGCGTCGTCTTTAGTAAATTCGGGACATAAGCCTACGCAACGAAGCATGCGTTGTACTGAATGAAAAGTCAGACCCTCGATGCCGATATGCTCGGTAATCATGTAGGCGCACATTTTTTCATGAAGTGCTAGTGTCACGATTCTCTCTGCGCTCCCGATTAGAGCCATCGCCTGTTCGTGTGTCAAGTAATCTTTGTCAACCAAATCGTCGTGAAGGGAAAAAAGGTGTTCCCCGAGAAATTCAACCCTGGGACAGGCTTTAAAAAGATGGAAAACGATTGACTTGAATTCTTTGGAGGCTTCGCCGGTCGAAAGCCAGACCTCCCATAATTCGCTAAAACGTTCTGAGCATTCTTGCTCTTCGTAACCCTCAGAAACCATATACTCCAAGACCCGACTAGAGGCATCCTCAAGCTCGTCAATCCTAACGGGCAAACCGGTTTCAGCAATAGCGCTGCGAACTGATTCGAGTGATTCGAGATATATGCTATTCATCAATACGCTCCCATAGAGGCTTCGAGGAGCTAGAGGCGCCATTTCTCAATTGAGAGAGAGCTTCTGGGTCAGAAACGCCGCAAGCATCAAGGACAAGAAGTAGCTGCTCAACGGTCAAGCTTTGCTTTCCTGCCTCAATCTTAGACACGGCTGTTTGCTGCAAGCCAATTGTTTGGGCAAGCGCCTCCTGTGAAAGGCCTGCTTTTCTGCGCCACTCGCTAATACAATGACCGATATGTGAATCTATCTTCATGCAGCCATTATATGACTATTCAGATTGACTCTTCTTGGGCATGGAACTTTTCGTTGCTCTAGGGGCGCGGGGAATCCCCCGCAAACGGGTGCGCGATGGGCGCCTCCGTTCTCCTATGCCGAGGATTTGTCCGACGGCATAGGCTACTTGCTGGATCAACCAATCAGCCCGTACCCCTTGAAAAGCGCTGATCGCCAGCGTGGCACCAATGCGATTGCCAGTCGCGACTCCGCCGCCGCGCAATGCAAACGGGGCCGCTCTTGCGAACGACCCCGTGACGGCGATGACGGCAGTGAAGGCAGGTTTCTATATAGACGGTTTCCCTTCATTGCCTTCACCGCTTTCATCCTCTATGCGCCGAAGCGTCACCAGCTGGCCTGCGCTCGTGTGCTTCTTGGCGTAGCGCACGCCCCTGGAGAGCATGAATCCGCTGTTCTGCGCCAGGTGCTTGCCCAGCACGGGGACCGTCACGCCCTCGATTCCCGCAGCCTCCATAAGGTTGCTCATGGTTCCCTGCCAGATGCTCACGCCGCGCGACATGAAGTCGAGCGTGCGCATGACGCAATCGGGGACGTCGCGTTCCTCGAGCTCCTCCTCGCTGGTCTTGCCCACCAGCTCCCAGATGCAGTCCTTAAGCCGCAGCTTCAGTTCCTGGAACCGCACGTCGCGCCCGGTTATGGAAAGCGTCGCGTCGGCGGCGCCCCTGTTGGGCCTCGACAGAACCCAGGTGCTGTCGGCGCTACCCGTAATTCCGTTGGTGCCGGAAACCGTGTTCATCACGTCGCTGTCGGCCTGCTTGCGCGTGTGGTGCACGGCGACGAGGCACGCCGCGTGTTCGTCGGCAAGCTTCTTCAGCGCGCCGAAGTCGCGGTAGTCGGCCGCATACAGGCTGTCGCTGCTCGGCCTGCGCACCTTCTGGAAGGTGTCCACTATCACCAGGCGCACATCGGGGTTCTCGTTCAGGAAGCCGCCGATTTGCTCTACCAGGCCTTCGCCCAGGCAAGGCGCCGCGTTGCTCAGGAAGAAGCGCTCGCTTGCGACGTCGGAAAGCGCCCAAAGGCGCTTCTTCACGCGCTCGTAGGTGTCCTCAAGGCACAGGTAGAGCACGCCGCACTTCTTGGTGGCGAAGCCCCAGAACGGGCTTCCCGAGCTCACGGCCAGTCCGATGGACAGGCACAGCCAGCTCTTCCCGCATTTCGGCGGTCCCGCGACGACGTGCCCGCCCAGGGGCAGAAGGTCCTCGATGATCCAGTCGGCCTCCACAGGCGGCTCCTGGATGAGGTCGCTTGCGAGGCGCACGTCTAGCGCGGCCATCGATCCGCCCTCTCCTGTGCGGCTGCGGCGAACCACCTGCCGCGGGCATCCTGGCGAAGCCGCAGACCCGTTGCCGCGCATACCGCGTCGAGCCGGTCTTCCAGCGAGAGCGCGTAGTCGACGAGCTGCTCGCCGCTCGGCTCGCCCTCGAAGCCGTGGTCGCGCAGCCTGCGCCTTCGCTCCTCCATTTTTCCAAAGTAGGACATCGACATCGCTAATCGCCCCGCTCCATGCGCATGAGCGCGTCCCGGGGCGAACAATGCGCGGTGGGGGCGCCTTCGTCGCCGAAGCCCTCGAAAAGCGCTGCGAGCAGGCGGATCACGTCAAGCACCTCGGGCTGCACTTCGTCGCCTTCCCCCAAGCGCAAAAGCTCGAGATAGACCATCTGCATGCCCTCTTCCATGCCTTTCTGCACGCGGCTGCTGGGCACCACGGTCACCTCCTGGCACAGAAGCCGCGCCACGATGTAGTCCTGCTTGGTCAGGCCGCTCATGGCCACTATCGCGTCCAGCCTCCGGCCCTCTTCGGGCGACACGCGGAATGCTACCGTCTTGCTGCGCAGGCGCCCGTGCTCGTCCAGGTTCTTCCTACTCATCGCCTTTCGCCTCCTTCAAGGCCCTCATCGGGCTGTACTCGACGCTGGCTTCGCGCTGTATGTTCAGATCGGCCGCCATTTCCTGCTGCTTGTTCGGGAACAGGTGCGCGTAGCGCATGGTCACCTCCGTGCTCTCGTGCCCCATGCGGTCGGCGATGGCCAGCGCCGAGTAGCCGAGCTCGATGAGAAGGCTCACGTGGCTGTGGCGCAGGTCGTGGATGCGGATGGGCTCCATGCCGCATGCTTTGCAGCCGCGGCGCATCTCCGCGCGCAGGAAGCCTTTGGTGTGGCGGAATATCCGCTCGTCCTCGGCGATGCCGCGAAGGCACGCGAGGTAGTCGCGCATCTCCTCGGCCAGGAACTCGGGCATCACGATGGTCCTCACCGATTTCCTGGTCTTCGGGGCGGTGATCACGTCCTCGCGGCCGATGCGCTGGTAGGATTTCGTCACCGACACCGTGCGGCGCGCGAAGTCGAAGTCCCGGGGCGTGAGCGCCAGCAGCTCGCCCACGCGCACGCCGCACCAGTACAGTATCTCGAACGCCATGTGGGACGCGGGCTTGTCGCGCAGCTCGCGGCTGAAACGCAGGTACTCGTCCTTGGTCCAGAAGTTCATCTCGTCGGCGTTCTTCTCGCCGATCTTGCCGACCTTCCGCATGGGGTTGGATGCCAGGCCGTAGTGCCTCACGGCGTGGTTCATGATGGCGGAGAACTGGTTGCAGATGCTGTGCAGATAGGTCGGGCTGAGCGGCAGGCCGTTGCTGGTTCGCAGTTCCATCAGCTCGTTTTCCCAGGCGATGACGTCCGTCGAGGCGATCTCGTTGATGGGCTTGGCCTCGAAGTAGGGCAGGATCTTCGTCTCGATCATCGCGGCCTTGGTGTTCCAGGTGCTTCGGCGCAGGCGCGGGGAGACGTCCTCCCGGTAGACCCGGTAGAAGTCGGCGAAGGTCATGGTCGGCGCCCCCTCGATGCGCAGCAGGAAATCGTGCTCCCACCTTCGGGCGGCGCGCTCGCTGGCGAAGCCGCGCTTGGTCTTCTTGCACTGCTTGCCCTGCCAGTCGCGGTACCGGCACTGCACGTAATAGGTGCCCCGGGCTTTGTCCTTGCTAACCGACATTTCGGCCTCCCTTTTCAGCCACGGCCTCGACCTTGCTGCCGGCATCGCGGCCCTCCGCGCCGAAGAAGCGCTCCTCGAAGAAGCTGCGGCTGACCTTCCCCGGCACCACCAGGCAGCCGTTTTCCTGCATCTCCGCGTTGAGCTTTCGGATCACCTTGTAGGCGTACGCCCGGGACACGTTCAGCTGCTCGCACACCTCGTCCACGCCCATCAGCTTTGCGTTCATCTCCGTTCCTTTCGTTTGGTTACCTCACGTATTCGTGAGCTTTGACGTTGTCAACATAACCTCACGTTTATGTGATGTCAACAGATTCTCGGAAAATTGCTCACGTTCTTGTGAGGTGTTAGAATTGCGCCATTGCCGCTGTGTGCCCCATGTTATTGCCGGGTGCCGCAGCGTACGTTCGACCAACGAGTCCGCGAGAGGAGCCTCAACCGTGCTCAAGAAGAAAGAACCCTCGTCCTTGCTGGGCAGGCGAATCCGCGACCTGCGATTGAAGCGGTGCTGGACGCAGCGCGAAGCCGCAGAGAAGTCCTTCGTGACCGAGAGCGCATTCCGCAGCTACGAGCTGGGCGACCGCATGCCCAAGCGCGAGATCGTCGACCGCATAGCCAAGGCGTTCGGCGTCCGCAGCGAGTACCTGACCGCGCCGGAGCTGCTCAATGAGTACGAGTTCTGTTACGTCATCTTGCAAAATGAAGAGAGCATGCGGCTGAAGCCGTACAAAGACGAAGAGTGTGGCAAATACTTCATAAGCTGCGAACCCAACAACGAGAACCTTTCCGAGTTCATCAGGGATTGGGGCGAAATGCGCGACAAGCTCAAGAGCCAGGAAATCACCCAGGAAGAATACGAAGAGTGGAAGACGACCTGGGACAACGGCATCAACGTAATGGATCTAAGGGCTCGCGGGGAGCTATAAATTGAACCATTAGAGTGTTGGCGAAAGATTCGGTCATTGAGGTAACAATGGGATTATTTAACGTTCTATCCAAGTTTGGGAAAACTGTAACGGCGGCAAACAGCAGCGCTAACAACTCTAGGGAAAAAACGGCTTACGCGGATTCGAGCACCGTCTCTCCCGATGAGGTTCCCTATTATCGCGAAGATAGCTACTACACCTTTTACTCCTATCCCGATTCCATGATGCAAACCAAAGTAATCACTTTCGAGGAGCGAAAAAGAACGGCTATACCCTCCGCAAGAGGGCTTTACCCTGCTCAAATCATGTTGCTTAGCTATTGCGAGACCGGCCGCTATCCCAAGCCAAATGGTGGCTACCCTGGTCTTTGGTGGTTCGAATACGGAATCCGCGACGTTGGACACGCTTTAGAGAACCTCGCGATCAACGGCTTCTTGGAATGGGCCCCAAAAGCCCATTCGCTAAGCTCTTTGAAGGTTACAGAGTTGAGAGGCATTCTCGAAAACTCCGGCCTGCCCACAACTGGCAAAAAGGCAGACCTTGTCGATCGAATCGTGTCCAACATTCCGGAAGATCAAATATGCATACCGTCCTATACCCCCAAATACCAACTCACGGAGCTGGGGAAAGACGAACTCGAGGCGAACGGCTACGTGCCCTACATGCACAAGCACGATAGGAAAACCGTCGAGGGCACGGCGCCCGATCGCGAGTTCAACGTTTGGTCGGTGAATCGGCTCTTCCCAGACGGTAACGCCCGAAATTGGAAGAAGGTCGTCGGCAACCTGGAGCTTGAACGTTTCGGCATGAATATGGCTAAGCACGACGCCGAGCCCCCGAAGTCGTTAACCAAAGAAGATGTCGTGCAATATCTGCGCCAGCACGAGGATTACATCGAACAGCAAATCTCGGCAGATGCCGACGAGCTTGATGCCGAGCTTAACGGTATTGCGTTGAAGAAGGCTGGACGTGACGATGAGGCGCTTGTTCAGCTTTGCATTGCTGCGGGACGGGGTTTTGACGCTCCTGCTCTATACAAAGAAGCAGCCATACTGTTTCACAAGTACAAAATGTACGATGAGGAAATCCGTGTTTTGAAGCTAGGCGTAAAGAACGTTCCGAAGCTGAATGAAAAGCACTGGCAAGACCTAAAAACTCGCTTGGAGAAAGCTAAGAAGCTTGCATCGAATTAGGCAGTTCATGCTTGATTGGAAAATGAGGCCGAGAGCGTAACCCCCTCGGCCGTAAAGCTGCATAAGAGTAATTTCGTTCATGAGTACCGTATGAGTACAGGCGATTTGGTCACTGCTAAAATAAGGCGCCACGAAAGCGCAGCTAGCAGCATCACAGACCACGACAGCTCACGAATTTCCAGTCGATGGTAGGATCGTTTCCGGCGGCTCCTTCGGCATCGGTGGCGGTGCTGGGATTGACGCCAAATACAATGAGCGGCTTTGAACCTGGCACACCTAACACAAACCGAACTGTGTCCTTGTCGCCCACCATAATCTTTTTACCGGGTTGTGCTTGGGCTAGCTTGGAAGCAAGCGCTTTGCGCACGGCTCGGACGGTCCAAGTATTTGTGCTGGTAGGTGCAATGGCAGACATCTCAGCTCCTTGTTGATTGGGCGCATACCTGGATGGATACCGCTTTGTTTAAGTATGCGAGAGGCCATCAGCTGACATAATAACACGGGAATAGTAAACTAACAGCAATACTATGCCCGCAAGAAAAGAGAACAGTCATGTGTGAAGAAACTTCTACGCCCAGCAGGTATCTTGTCGATAACCCCATTGAGCTTCAAGCAGAAACCAACTCTACTAAGCACGCTGATTCCCACATTGTAGTTGAGCCTCTTGCAGAAGAAGAGGTGGATTTTGAGACCTTTAGCAAGTCGGACTTTAGGGTTGTTAAGGTCAAAGAGTGCACGGCAGTTCCTAAGTCTAAAAAGCTGTTGAAGTTCGTGCTGGATGATGGCTCGGGAACCGACCGCATTATTCTCTCTGGCATTCATGCACAGTATGAGCCTGAAGAGCTCGTAGGAAAGACCCTTGTTGCCATTGTTAATCTCCTGCCACGTCGTATGATGGGCATTGATTCCTGTGGCATGATTATTTCTGCAATTCACCAAATAGATGATGAAGAAGGACTTAATGTATTGATGTTAGATGATACCATCCCTGCAGGGGCAAAGCTTTACTAGGTGTGCCTGTGATTTATTAGTACGTATTGGTAAACAACTTTGAGGTGAGGAGACATGGTGGATAGCTCCGTACCAGACTCTCAGAACACTGAGCATATGGATGCTAAAGCTCTGGGGGGGGGATTCTAAAGACACCCAACATAAGCAGTTAAATCCGTTTTCTAGTGCTCAAAAAGGCAAAGATAAAAAGCCTAAGTCATCCATTGCAAAGGGCATTCGTAAGCTTTTTAAAATGCTCGGCTTAAAGGGCACGCTCATTCTTCTTGCTGTACTTTTTGCAGCACCAGTTCTTATATGGTTTGTAAGTAGTCTGTTCCAACCACCCATTTTTATCAGTTCTTCTCAGCTTACTAAAGTTATTGCTGTTAATAAGCTTTCTGCTATTGAGTATCCCTATGAGGGTGTTGCTGAGTATACTGATGGCATTTACTATGAACGTTTTCCTGTTCATATGCACTATAAGGCAATCGTTACGGTTTCGTTTAACCCTGCGGATGTGCAGTGGAATATTGATAATGAGAAGAAAACGATCACTCTAATTTTGCCTGAATTTACTCATTCAGAACCAGTTATCGATGATTATATTGAGTATCTAGAAGATTGGTCTATGGGCATAGATCCAAAGAAAGCCTTTAATTATTGCAAGCAAGATGCAATAAAAGAAATAGCAGATAAAGTTGACTTAAATAATATGGCTGTCGAGAATGCTCACGCTATGATTGAGGGTCTTACGTATAACCTCGTCAAATCTGGTGGTTATAAACTTGTGTGGCCAGAAGACATGAAACAGGACGAGCAAAAAACAGCAGAAACTACGGGTGATAAGAATGCTGCGTAAATTTGTTGCTAGCTTTGCATCAGTACTTCTTGCTGTTGGTGCCATAGTTTTGCCAGGATGCAAGGCTCAAAATACCGATCTTTCCAATGCTATTCAAGCTGCAAAATGGGCTACGTATGACTGCTATTTTCATGATGTAGCAAAAGGCAAGTTTCACGATAATCTGGCGATACTGATTGGACAAGAAATTTGGTATGAGTATGATGCAAAAGTCCAGTATGGTATCGATGTAAATAAAGTAAAAGTTGGTAAGCCGCATCAGGTGGGGTCAGATCTGGTTGTTACTGTGCAAATGCCAAAAGCCCAAGTTCTTGGTTGCCCAGCTATTCAGCCAGATTCAATTAACTTTGTTGCAAAGACAGGTGGTGCTCTTGTCTTCTGGGCGGATTTGGGTGCCCAAGATAAACAGCAGGTCATCAACGATGCTCAAGACAAGCTTGAAGAAAAGTGCTCCAAAGATACCGATATGCTTGCAAGGGCAGAGAAGCGTGCACAAGAACTGTTGAAGAGCTCTATTGAGGATATTGGCAATGCTACAGACCAAAAATACGTTGTTCAATTTGAAACAATAGACTAATTGTTATTTTGAGCTGTGTCGGAGCATTATTACTATTAATAATGGTTCGACACACTCGTGCTTTCTATGAGAAGCTCAACAACACAGATCATAGAACTGTGCTCTACAGAGAGATACGTTCTAGTACGTTCTGTAGTGTTGGACTCTTAGCGCTACAACAAAGGCCAGTAGACTTTAGTCTACTGGCCTTATTTACACATCGGTAAGATTGCTTACTGGATTAAGCAGCCTGAGCATCCATTTGTTTGCTCAGCTACGTGCTTGCCCTACTTTGTGAGGTTCTTCTTATAGTGAAGTACTCCAGCAACTCCAACAAGAGCTAGTGAAAGCAATGCAACAGACAATCCAGCAGTGGTGTTGTCACCTGTTGCAGGAAGAGTTGTTTTTGCACCCATAGTCTTTGCCTGATTTGGAAGAGGCTTGTTGGTGCCAGGAGTTGGTTTGTCAGGCGTTGGATTATCGGGCGTAGGGTTGTCAGGTGTAGGTGGCTGTGGAGTTTGTTTTGCAACCACAGTAACTGTTGCCTGCTTGGTTGTGCTTGCACCCTTGCTATCGGTGACCTTGAAGCTAACGGTGTACTTGCCTACAACGTTTTTGTTAAAGCCACCCTCATCGGTGATCTGAACGGCGTCCTTAAGGTCTCCGTCTTCTTTGTCGGTGGCAGATACGATGAGGCTCTTGAGATCAAGCTCGTCACCTTGGGTGATGGTCTTGTCGCTTACTGTCAGCTGAGGTGCCTCATTCATAACCGGTGCGTCTGCTGTATAGATGGCGTATACGGTAAGAGGCTCAGTAACAATGGTGTTCTCGGTAAATGTCTCGCCGGTACCGTCGGCCTTGGTGTTCCACTCTTTAAATTTATACGTAAGTCCTGATGCGGTAAACGAGGCTGGCGCATCAGCAATAGTGTCGCCCTCTACCGTGGCAGATGGCTTTGTTCCGGTATTAAGCGAGTCATCCTTCAAGGAACCCTTATAAGCTACGCGAGAAGTTCCAAGATTCTGATCACTGGCATCTCCCAAGTTCTTGCTGTTCTTATTAAACGTTACAGGAATGCTGCTAAGAGAAAGAGAGACAGGTGTCTGTGCGTTAACGGCTGGGATTTTCTGCGACAAATCAATGCTCAAACCCCAGAGAGACGTTGTTGGGAGCTTTACATAACCATCAATGAGTCCTGTGATGGTTAAACTTTCTTGTGATTTAAGCAGCTCTAGCGCCTTTGCCTTGGAAACGGACAAAGGAGTGCTATCAATCAAGCGCATCTGCTCATCTTGGATAGTGCGTGCGCTTACATTTGCAATTTTCTTTCCGCCATAAGCACCATTGGTTCTCAGGATGGTACGGATGGTTATATTCCTAGACTTATTGGGGTTTTTGACGGTAAAGGTTGTAGAAGGATCCGTATTGCTTACCAGCTCAGTAATATTCCACTTTTCAGCACCGGTTACTTCTTTTATTTCAAACTTATCCCTTGAAACAGTGTCCAGTGCCATATAAGGCTGGAAGTAATATCCGCTAAAAGTCAGAGGAATCTCTTCAGGAACATCAACACCCTCGGGGATGATAACGTTCAGATCAACCTGCGTATACTTAGCCTGTTTTGCCGAGCTACCCTGATCAGACTGAGTGTTCGTCATGATGGTTGAGCCATTGCCGGTGTACAGCCAGTGAGCAAGGACCTTATTCATTTCAAAGCTTGACTCAAGTGAAATGTCGTATGAGTTCTTGGTCTCGTCAAAGTACAGAGGAATGACGTGGTCGCTGGGATCGGTATCAAGCTGAGGGTTAATCGTTGAACCGGGAACTGTCTGCTGGTCGGTCTTATCCATGTTGATATGAGCAACATTATCGTCTAAATAACTTACTATAGAAGTCCTGTCTATATATACAGGATACAGCTCTGTTACACCATCTTTAATGAGTTCAGAAGCTGTCTTGTTGCCATAATAGAGTTTGGCACCGTCAGTACTGGTATACTTGGCCGAAGGACTCCATCCCAAGAAGTACTGCTTTAAAAGCGTTGCCGCTTTCCCAAGCCGCACCCCTGTTGGTTGAGTCAGAGATTGCTTCGTCTGCGGTAGTAAAGGTAACTGGTACATTGCCAGACGGCACCTTAAACGTTACCTCATAGGGCAGAGCGGCAGGATCTGCCTGGTTGTCTGCGAGTGCAACACAAGGCAAAGCTACTAAAAGCAGTGCTATACCAAGGGCTACACGCAACAGATGCTTTGAAAAATGTTTCATTGCTCAGCCCTTTGCGAATAGAACCATTATTGCTGACTATAAAATGCATTTTTAAGAACATATTATCGCTAGTATATCTGTGCAGCTAGCATATGTATAGCTGAAAATAACATATTGGTACGGCTGAAAATAAAAATTAACCGAAGTATAAAATACTTCGGTTAAGGACAAATGGTAAGGACAGGTGTGTAGGACCAAGTTACGCTTGAGAAGCTCTTAGTGTATGCTACCTGTTTTTCTCGACAAATACCTTAATGGCATTGCTGGCGTAGACTGCAGTTCCTTCTCCAAATGCATCTATATTCTTGCGGAACTCGGGGTTACTTGCGTACCCAGCGCCAATATGACCAAAGACCTCGACGGTGCAGTCAAAACCATAACGACAAATAGTATCCAATAGGTTTTGTGCAAGCAGCTGGTTTTCTGGTGCTTCGGGTGTGAGGTTAGCAGTCTTGTTGGTTGCAAATTGCCTAAAAACCTGATTAAAGGCCTCAGCAGCCTGGTCTTCTTTGCCGTGTTGCCGGCTTAGCGCCTCATCAATAAGCTTATCTCCGTAAAGCTTACGAGCCTGTGATTCATACTTTTTACCGTCGTCACAGGTAAATCCCTTAAACTTTTCTTGTACACTGGCATAAGAATACCTTCCTTTTGTGCCTGAATAGTCTTTTGAAGCGTGGCGATAAGCACATCAAGCTGTACCCGTTGGGACTTAAGCAAAGCGAGCTGATCCTCAAGTAAAGGTAGCCGATTATCTTTGGATTGCACTAAAAGCTTGCCAATGGTAGTAAGAGGAAACCCCAGATACTTGAAATACAAAATGGTCTGTAGGGTATCAAGATCTTCGTTGGTATAGTGGCGATATCCATTGTCCGCCTTATGCGGGACGAGAAGACCAATATGGTCGTAGTATTGCAAGGTCCTCACCGATACGTGTCCAAGCTGTGCTGCTTCTTTGATGTGATACATGCACGCCTCCTTTCGCTTCTGTTATAAAGCCCTACGTTACGTAGTAGTCAGGAGATAGTATGAAAAAATTGGCATTCAATTGGCATTCCAGCGCTTGCGGTGTGCAAAAACTGTGTAAAAGAAAAAAGTTCGCTTTAGTTAACTTATTGCAGTATTATGCTCATTAAGTCAAAGTAAACCACAGCTAACTTATGAAATACAGTACCTACTGCAGAGGTGTCTATCAAGGCCAGTAAAGAAAGCGCATGCGTAAAGCCTAGGTCATAAGTGAGCTGAAGTGGTCTGAGAACAAAAGAGAGAAGTGAGAAATGGTTCATCATACACATGCTCCAAGCGCTGACGCTTCTGCCGTACCTGCTGCGCAAATGTTGCTGCGCGCAGCTCTTCCGGCTTTTACGGCAATTGTCGCCACGTTTCTAGCAGTATTATTGCTGACTGGCTGTACCAGCACAAAGCCTGTGTCCACTGATGGTGGGAGCGCTGCTGGTGCGGACAAAAAGCCTATTGTACTGACTACGTTTACGGTGCTCCAAGACATGGCACAAAACGTTGCTGGTGACCACCTGGATGTACAATGCATTACTAAACCTGGTGCAGAAATCCATGACTATGAACCCACTCCTGATGACATCAAGCGTGCTCAGGGTGCCAACCTTGTGTTGGAAAATGGTCTTGGTCTAGAGCGCTGGTTTGAGAAGTTCATGGCAGACTCTAATGCCAAGCGCGCTAACCTTTCTGAGGGCGTTGAGGTCATGAACATTGCCGAGGGCGAGTATGCGGGCAAAGCAAATCCTCACGCCTGGATGTCTCCCAAGAATGCAGAGATTTACGTGGACAACATCGTAAAGGCTTTTAGTGAGCTTGATCCTGATCATGCTCAGGACTACAAGGACAATGGCGAGAAGTACAAGGATCAAATCCGTCAAGTAGGCGAGGAAATGCAGGAAGGTCTTGCTGGATTGCCTGAGGGTCATCGTACCTTGGTTTCCTGCGAGGGTGCCTTCTCCTATCTGTGCCGCGATGCCGGTCTTTCTGAGGTCTACTTGTGGCCAGTAAATGCAGAGGACGAGGGAACCCCTCAGCAGATCGCTAACGTTATTCAACAAGTAAAAGAGAAGTCTGTTCCTACGGTATTTTGTGAAACAACTGTCAATCCTAAGGCTATGCAGCAAGTAGCGGATGAGACAGGTGCTAAGTTTAACTCTGATGAGGAGCATGCGCTATACGTGGATTCCTTGTCCGAGAAAGATGGTGTAGTTCCTACCTATCTTGAGTTGCTGCGTCACGATGCACGTGTGATCGTAGCCGGATTGAATGGACAGAACTAAGTCAGGAGAAAATTTTTATGAATTCGCTTGAGGTTTGCAAGCTTACTGTGGGGTATCCTCATACACCCACACCGGCCATCCATGATGTGAGTTTTTCCCTAGAACCAGGTAGTTTGTGTGCACTTGTTGGTGCAAACGGTGCTGGTAAGTCTACCTTACTCAAGGCGCTCATGGGGATGCTGCGACCTCAAGCCGGATCCATTTCTTTTGCGGGCTTGGAGTCAAACCAAGCCCGCAAACAGGGACTTGTGGGATATGTTGCTCAGCGCGATGCAATGGCAGAAGATTTGCCGCTGCGCGTAAGCGATGTAGTAATGATGGGCCGCTATGGCAATATAGGTTTGTTTTCCCGTCCTTCCAAGGAAGATAAGCAGGCGGTAGACCTGGCTTTGGAGCGCGTGGGTATGAGTGAATTTGTCAACCGACCCATCTCTGCTCTGTCTGGCGGACAAGCAAAACGAGTATTCGTTGCACGAGGTTTAGCCCAACATGCACAGTTTATGCTGTTGGATGAGCCCTTTGCGGGTGTCGATAAAACCTCGGAGGCAGCGCTTGTCTCGCTCATACAAGATATGGCACACCAAGGCGTAACCGTGTTGTGTGCTGTGCATGATCTACATATGGTAACCGAATCGTTTGACCAGGTTATCCTGCTTAATCGCACACTTATATATCATGGATCGTCCACTGAGGCCATGCAGCCGGTATATGTGGCGCAAGCATTTGATGTAGATGAATCAAAAGCTCAAAAGTTGGTGATATAGATGTCTGTTGCATTTTCATTTGTTCCCGCCTTCCAATCTCTTTTGGATATTTTGAGCTTTGCCTTTATGCAGCGCGCCCTTATTACGGGTATAGCAACAGCCTTGGTATGTGGTGTGATTAGCTGTTTTGTTATCCATGTAGGTTGGTCGCTCATGGGCGACGCAATTTCCCATGCAGTGTTACCAGGAGTTGTTATTTCTTACATATTGCAACTTCCGTATGCGGTAGGCGCCGTAGTGGCAGCACTTATTGCTGTGGCGCTTATCGGTTTGGTGCGACAAAGTAATGTAATTAGCTCTGATACCTCTATGGGTATTGTCTTTACCACGCTCTTCTCGCTTGGAACAGTGCTTATTTCTAAAGTTCCGAGCCAAACAAGCCTGTCACACATTTTGTTTGGCAATTTATTGGGCGTAACGCCTTCGGATATGTGGCAGGTGTTGGTGCTGGGCACCGTGGTTTTGCTTGTGGTTATTATCCTGCGTCGAGACTTTGCGCTGTTTACTTTTGATCCCATGCATGCTCAGGCGCTGGGCAAGTCTCCTCGAATACTGAGCTGCATGCTGTTGGTAGCCTTAGCCATTACCGTGGTGGTATCTTTGCAGGCTGTGGGTATTATTCTTTCTGTTGCTATGCTGGTTACGCCGGGAGCTACTGCACGTATGCTTACCGATAATTTCTGGAAGATGCTGTGGTTGTCTCCTGCCATTGCGGCGCTTGCAACAGTGCTAGGAATTTGTGCAAGCTACGTCTTGGATGCCTCATCTGGTGGTATGATCGGCGTGGTGCTGGGCCTCATGTTTGCCTTGGCGGCAGTCTTTGGTTCTCGCGGTGTGCGAGTACACAGACAAATAGAGCAGCAAAAATAGTAGTCAAAACAATGACGATAAAAACCGGGTGTTGGAATTGCTTCCAACACCCGGTTGCTTTTTGGATTGGGTCAGCCATTTTTGTAAGGATTACATGGCTCGAGAAAAGGTTATAGGCTCAGGGTGCCTATGGTCTTACTTTTGGGACTGACCAATCATCCAAATAAGCTTGGAGAGAGCAGCATTCTGCTCGTCCATTGCAGCAGAAATCAGGAAGTTATCCTCGGCGTCTGCGTCCTTCTTGATCTGGATAGCCAGCTCGCGCAGGGACTCAAAGTCACGCTTAGCAGCATCAAAGACATCCTCAGGGGACTTGAACTCATCAGCGTGCTCTTCAAGCGTGGCGGAAGCAGCAAACTTCTTAAGAGAACCAAAGGGCTTGCCACCGTTTTGCAAGATAAGTTCTGCAATCTCATCGATCTGATCGAAAGCCTGATCATACAGGGTCTCGAGCGTTGCATGAGCATTAAAGAATGAAGGACCCTTTACATACCAGTGAGCATTCTGCAGCTTGTGTGCCTCGAGAACATAGTTGGATAATAGTACATTGAGCTTGTCGTTAAGCATGTTTTCCTCCTTGGAAATAGTTAGGGTTACTGATTTGAGGATTCGTTCAAACAAGATGATGCATGAGAAGCGCTTTTATCTGCTGCGGATGTCTTAGCTAGGCACTCTGAGCACAGCCCGGTAAAGTACAGCGAAAAGCCCTGTACCTGTCCGACCTTTGCTGCTTTGACAGCGCAGGCTAGCTGTTTGCGCTCGGGTGCTTCTAGATCAAAAACCTTTCCGCAGCTGGTGCATCTAAAATGAGAATGTTGGGTGGTCAGGCAATCAAATCTAGAAACCGTATCACCCGTGTCCACCTGTATTAATTCGCCCATTTCCACCAGTTGCATCAAATTGCGATACACCGTACCCAAACTAATGTTGGGAAACTCCTTGCGCACAGCCACATAAACCTGGTCTGCAGTAGGGTGGTCATGGCGATCCCTCATGTAGGTGCGAATTGCCTCTCTTTGCTTACTCGTTCTCATCGTATCCTCTAATCAATAACGATAATCGTTACTGGTTATTATATTGCCAAAGCGAAAAAGTATATACACACAAATTAAAAAAATTTAAAAATTTTTTGGTTACCCATTCTGTAAAGTTACAAACTAGTGCTTTACGAGGGGATATGCCGAGTTCTTATCGGATGGCTAAAGCGTTTATGCACACATTTTGGCAATAAGAGTAATAAGAAGTGGCACAAACCAAAGCAGGGTAAGGCTCCAAAGTATGGTAAGCGTTTTAATAAAGGACTGCTTCCACGTAACGATAAAGGCAACAAATTCGCGAACCATAGCGTTGATATAAAAGTACAAACGCGTTCTTGAACCACGTCCATCGCAACTAAGTCCCATGTTTTTGGCCAAGAGCAATGCCCGGTACACATGGTAATTGTCAGAGACTACAAGGACGTTTTGAGAAGAAGGGTCGGCAGGTGCTGTGGCTTGTTCGCTTGTGGCATTGCTGTTTGTGCGGCCATCATCGATAAGCCCAAACGAATAAACAAGGTTTTCTCGCGTGTTTTTTGAGTTACGTTCTTGTGTGATCGCCTGCGCAGGAACACCTTTTTGTAGCGCATATTCAAACATGGCCTGTGCTTCGGGGACAAGCTCGTCGGGGCCTTGTCCGCCGGACATAATAAGGGTGCTGCCTGGGTTTTTATACCATGCCGCGATACCTGCGTCCACTCGTTTTGCCAACAGTGGTGTAACACTGCGTCCGTTGGTAAGCCCTGCTCCCAAGACGATGATATGAGAATAGTGTTTGCGCACGCAGGGGATGAGATTGAGCCAACTTGCTACTACATACAGAACCAGTAACAAAGATATAAGAGCAAGGGTGACAGAAATAAGTGAGTAGATAAGCGAGATCGTCCAAGACAAAAGACTTTCGCTTGGATTTTTGCTCGGTGTTATAAGGGGCCAGACCAAAAGATATGCCATAGCACAAATGCCTGCACCAATAGAAAGAAGGTTGCGTGCTCGCAGTCCTTCTTTACGAATCAGGTGGATACCCGTTGTAAATGCCGTGATAGTAATAATGAGAGGCGATAAACCCAGCAATACTGCTACCAGAGCGACAAAGATAATCCCAAGAGTTGCTATGACTGAGGTTTCGGGGATTTGCAGCATAATGCCTACGAATAAAATCCCCATGCTTATCAAGCAAGCAAAGAATTTAATAGAAAGCCACAGAGTTCTGCGCTCCTTGCGCCACTGAAGCACAAAGAGTGTCGTAGTGACTAAAAGCGGAAGTGCCGCAAGCAGACTAATAGCTAGATGATTGCTCAGGTCCACAGATAAGCCTTTCGTGTTGGTATAGTTTTAATTTTAATGCAGGCTTTCTCTGTATTAGACTTTCTCTTTTGTAAGATTAACGCTTGGATAGGGCTGTTGCCACGGCATAGGCACAAGACCAAGCAGCAGTAAAGTTAAAGCCACCCGTAATGCCATCTATATCCAATACCTCGCCCGCATAGAACAAGCCAGGGGTTTCTTTTGATTCAAGCGTAACGTTGTTTATACTGCTCAGAGGTATTCCGCCGCAGGTGACAAATTCCTCTTTATAGGCCACACGGCTCGAGATCTGGCAGGGGTATGTGCTGAGCACCTGCAGTATATGAGCACTATCTTTTTTGGAAAGTTCACCACAGCGCTTTTTTGTGAGGTCCAAGCCCGGGTGTCTGCTCTTACTGCTGGCACTAGAATCCGTGCCTTCCTGCGCGCACTTCAACAAATAACCCCAGAGCTTTGTTGACAAGCCAAAAGGATGAACGTTGCCTATCTGCTTATGTGCATGGCTCGCAAACACCTCTTTGAGCTGGGCGCGTACAAGCTCCGTGTTTTTCTCGCCCACCCAATTGATCTGTAGCGGTGAGCGATACCTGCAGTCTGCTAAATAACGTGCTGCATAGCTCGATAGGGTAAGTGCGGCCGGCCCGCTCAATCCCTTGTGGGTAATAAGCAGTGCTCCTGTTGCGGCAAAGCTTGTTTTTGGAATGCTTAAGCGCGCGGATGGGACAGTGGTACCAGCAAGTTCATGCAGCGCCGCATCTTCTAGGGCAAAGGTAAACAGACTGGGAACGCAGCCGTCTTTGTGGGGTGTACCGCCGCTGGTTACTGCAACAAAATCAAACGATCCACCATTTTGGCGCAACAATGTTTTGGGATGAGCAATGCGCTTGCCTAAAACAAGCACCACACCCAACCGTTGTGCGGTTTGTACAAAACAGTCGATAAGGGCTTGGCTCGTTTGAGCTTTTGGGAACACGCGCTGATCTGGCTGCACCATGAGCGGCACACCATGAGCTTCAAACCAGGCATAGGCATCTTGTGGTCCAAATTGCTTGAAGAGTTTTTTGAGAAGGCCAGCGCCGCGAGGGTAGACCTGTTTAAGATCGGTCACCTGCGCAAAGGTATTGGTACAGTTGCAGCGTCCGCCACCTGAGGCTTTCAGTTTAGAGAGCACGTTGTTGTGCTGTTCAAAGATGATGACATCAAGTTCAGGACACATTTCTTTTGCATTGATCGCCAAGAAAAAGCCTGCTGCACCTCCGCCAATAATTGCTAGTTTCAAACTGTCTCCCTTGGGTCTTAGCTTTGCTTGCTATGAAACCTCAATGTGAGAGTTCTGGCAAGCTGTTAAGGTGCGTCACTATCTATCTTCCAAACACGTATGCCAAGTGTCCAGTAAAGAGGACAGCTGCTCAGTGCTTTTGGGATTGTTACTTTTATAAAGGGCTTATCGGCAGAATGGTGGTGTACATACAGCGTATTTGACATTGGATATATCAGGTTTCTCAGTGATAATAAGATGCAAAGAATCGTGCATTCAATGATTGGAGCGTACATGGACGCAAAGCTTGAAGGCATCATGAGTACCTATGCTACGGTTACTCAGAAAGACGAAGCGTTCTTTTTTGAGTTTGGTGACCGTGTAAGGAATACGAGTCATTCTTCGAGCGGGTCTTCATATGCAAAAGCCCTTATCGAGGCGCTTCTTTCTGAAGACGAGGGTGAAGATGCCTTTGCACAGCTTATTGATTCAAATGCGTCGGATCTTGCCATGGAGTGTGAGCTTGATCATGAGCTTCGCCGCTTTATTATCACAGGGCTGCAGCTTGGTATTACCCATAAGAACAGTATCTGTGCCCTTACGTTTGGAGTCTTGTATTACAACGGCCAGATTGTTTCTCAAAACTACAGCGCTGCACGTGACCTGTATGAGCTCGCTGCTGCTTTGGGAAGCACCCAGGCTGCCATTAACTTAGGTTCTATCTATGAGGATGGTCATACTGCAGAGCCAGACTATGCAAGAGCATATCTGTGGTATTCCTTTGCTGTGGGTGTATCCGATGCACCAGAAGCGCTGTACAAGATGGGCGATCTTTATGCTCATCAGTATATTCCTGGTGCAACTATTCAGATGGCCTTTAGTATGTGGATAGCTAGTTTGGAGGAAGCATCCGAGAAAAACTATGTAGACGATAAGGCTCAAGCTGCCCTGAGGATTGCTCCGTATTATGTGGATCCAGACAAGGCTAAGCAGGTTGGTGTAGAGGTTGACTTGATGTGGGCACTTCATTTGTATCATGAGGCAGAAATTGGCTTGCGCGTTTCCATTGAACATGGACAAACGCAGTGTAAGAAGCGTTTACAAGAAGCGCTTGATGGGCAAAAGCGGGTTCGTCGTCTGCTGGATGGTCCTGATTTTTTGTCAGAATAGATTATAAAAGCCCAGCTTAACACCGATTGCAACCACAAGTTAACAAAATTCCAAGTCAGCTTGGTAGTGTGCAACTATCCAAATTCGTATGGTCTTTGTATCCGGTACAATAGCTTCGGACAAAGGAGAACGTATGATTTTGGGCGAGAAAATAATGAGCTTGCGCAAGCGTATGGGCTGGTCTCAGGAAGAGCTTGCACATGAGTTGGGTGTATCGCGTCAGTCAGTAAGTAAATGGGAGTCTAGTGCCTCCATTCCTGATATCCAAAAAATAATAGCCCTTGGTTCGCTCTTTGGTGTTTCTACAGATTATTTGCTTCGAGATGAACTGGATGAACCCGTAGCGGCCATAGCTGTTGACGCAGAGAAGCAAGATGCTGTTTTTGCACAGGCAGATGTTTCTTCTGCATCTTCTACTACAGATGAAGCTTGCGATAAAGCAACTACCAGGCCCACTCATTTTGTAACGCTCGATGAAGCTCAGGCTTTTTTGGAAGCTACGCAACGGATGTCTGGACCGTTTGCGTTTGGTGTATTTTTGTGCGTTGCAAGCTCCGCGATACTTATGGCTCTACTGTCACTGGGCAACAAATATATAGATGCTACCCTTGCTCAAGCAATTGGTTTTACTGTATTGATAGGCATGGTTGCCGCAGGTGTCGCACTGTGTTTCTTCCAGAATCTTAAACTTTCTCGTTTTGATTACATTTCAAAAGAAGTGCTGTCCCTACAATATGGTGTGGAAGCCGTTGTACAAAGAAAACAAGAGGCAGCTCAAGAGGGGTACCGTATCCGTATGACGGCTGGCATACTATTGTGTATCGCCAGTGCAATACCCCTGTTTTTTGAGGAATACCTGTCTGGTTCTTGGAGCGACGGTCTGATAGTCTCAATAACGATTCTTATAGTTGCTATAGCCCTTTTTTGGATTATAAAAACGAATCTGGTGGCAGATAGCTTTAAAAAGTTGCTTCAAGAAGGTAACTATGCCCCCTGCAAGAAATCCGCAGAAAAAGGGCTTCCTAAGATTGCTACGCTGTATTGGAATGTTGTAATCGCGGGGTATCTACTTATCAGTTTTATCAGTTATGATTGGGGTCACAGCTGGATTATATGGCCTGTAGCTGCTATTTTATATCCCATCGTTCGTATTTTTGCTGAGTGGGTAATGCATTAAACACCATTTTAACTGCTTGCCCAAACCGTCCAAGCCCCCTCTCTTGTCTCATGTATTTGTAGTAAACAGGTAGATGAAAGCTTTCCAAATAACTCTTCAGATACAATTTGGTTTTTTTGCAGCTATGCAATAAAATCAATCTGGTCCTCTATAATTCCTGTATATATGAGCATGCGCTCATATTAAAAACAAGAGACCAACATGCGCAAGAGACCAAAGAGGGGGATTATTTTGTCACGCCAGCATGTAGCCACTACGGCTTCAAAGACTCCACTTACTCATAAAGGCGTTACGTCGCGCGAGCATATTATTCAAACAGCGCTACGTGAGTTTTCTGCTAATGGGTATGAGAAGTCTTCCATGCGCGCCATTGCTGTAAGCGCAGGACTAACTACCGGTGCTATCTATGGGTATTTCCCTGGTAAAAGAGATCTTTTTGACGCAATTGTTACTCCCGTCGCCACCAGCTTATTGTCGCTGTATAAAACCTCATATCAGCAGTTCTTAGATCTTCCTAAAGAAGAACAAACACCCGATGCACTCTGCGATTTAGAATGGTCGTTCATCGAGCAGTTTGCTCAGATTATGTATGACAACCGTGATGCATTGCTTCTCTTGATGGAAAGTCCCGAGGGCACGGGCTGGCAAAACCTTGTTTCTGATCTTGCGGATATTGGTGATAGATCTGTCTTGGCTCATATGGGTGCTCAGCGTAGTGTTTCAAATGGTGCTGCCGCTCAAAGTAGCTCTCCTACCGAGAAAACCGAGGATGCTGGAGTATCGCCTACACTAGCTACGGTCTTTGCTATTTCATACTTCAATGCCTTGTTTACGGTATTTAGACTTGAGCCAGATTTCCAAAAGGCTCTTGTTTCTATGCGTGTACTGGTAAAATTCTTCCATGCTGGTTATGAAGCGATTACGCCAAAGGATTAGGTATGGTCTTTATTGAATATCCTAAGTGCACTACCTGCAAGCGTGCAAAGAAGTGGCTTGATGAGCATGAGCTTGTCTATGAGGATAGGCATATCAAGGAACAAAACCCTAGTGCCGCTGAGCTCAAAGCATGGCATACAAAAAGTGGTTTACCTCTTAAAAAGTTCTTTAATACCAGTGGCCTTCTTTACAAGTCCATGGGTCTTAAAGACAAGCTCCCTACTATGTCTGAAGAGGAGCAGTATGAGTTGTTGTCCACCGATGGCATGTTGGTAAAAAGACCACTTATTATTGATGGTGATACTATATTAGTGGGCTTTAAAGAAAGCGAATGGGCCGAGAAGCTCCTCTAGTTTTGTCAGCTTATGCCAAGCGATTGAGAAGGTATGGACAACAAGAACGTGTCGTATAACAACGCGCAGGATTATAAGAACACATCCTGCGCTCTTGACATAAGTCTGGATACTCTTATCGCGCAAGATAGGCGCGAAAATATGTTTGCCGATGAGGTGGATTTTCTCAGGGCTCGAGCCTTGCTCATTGCAAGAGCTCATCAATTGCAAAATCCAAATAGCACGCAGCTCCAAGAAATAGAAGAGCTTTTGCGCAATCAGCAAAGTGTGCGCACCGATCAGACTCAGTCCTCTGCTTCTCATTGCCAAGAGTTCCCCGAACAGGTACAAAGGCCTTCTTGGATACCGTATGTCCTTAAGCCCCTGTTTTTATATGGGCTGTTGTGGCTTGTTCTTTTCGTTGGTGGAACCATCATCGTTACTATAGGGGATCTGGATTCCTTCTTTCTTGCAAATGTGCTCGCAGGTATGCTGGTGTTTGTGCCCGCTTATGTAGTGGCCTTACTCATTAGATATGTGGCTCTTAGGCAGAAGTACAACAAGTCAAAATAGCTCAGCGATAGAGTCCTTAGCGTGCAAGAGTTGAGGGCCAAAAAGAAAAACCGGCAACCCCGAGTCGCGGAGATTGCCGGTAAAACCGCTGTTGTTGTGCTTAAAAGCACACTCTTAAAGTCTATTCCTCTGTAGCAGTATCTGTGTGTACGGATGATGTATCTATAGATTCCTCATGTGAGGGCTTCTCGGCTGTTTCATCTTTAGGTTGAGGACTTGGAGCTTCCGTCGCTTCGGGCTTTTCCACCTCTTTGGATGCCTCGGCTTTTGGCTTTTCAGCCAAGGGTTTAAATTGGTACGTTTTGCCGTGAACAATAACGGTGCCATCCGTGTTGAAAATGATTTCTTCCATGGGAGTGTAGGGGAGCGCTAGGAAAGCATCTTCAAACTCATCTTGCGTCATGCCGTAAATCTTGGACCACTTAGCAATAATTTCTTCCTGAGTCATATCGCCATTCGGTTTAGTGTGGGTAGCCTTTTCTACCTTTACGCCAGGCCACTTGGAGGATGGATCGTAAGAAAACTCCTGGGTAGAGCTATCTTCGTAGTACACCAACCAAATGTTGTTAGCTTCCTCAATGATGCGGGTGGGCTTTTTGGTATTCGCATTGGAATGAGAAGTTCCTGCATCATTGGTGTTGTCGTGAGTATCAGGAGTGTTGGGAGTAGCTGGAGTATCGGAGGTATCAGACGTATCTACAGAAGCATCGGAGCCCCAGCCATTCTCGCCCTTAGGACGAGCCTCGGGATGAGCAATGAGGTACTTAATAGTGGCTACTACATCACGGGCAGACGCATTGCCAAAGGACTGTGCAAAGTAGCTGTCTTTACAACACTGAATAATGGTCTGCAGAGAGACGTAGTGGTAGTGATCGTAGTGGGGAATGACAAAAGCGTCGCGCTCACGATCAAAGCGAACGGAATGTACCAAGTTACCGTAGGTAATGGATTTAATATCCACGGCAAGCTTAGGCTCTATTTCATCGTAGGAGAACTTCTCGCCGTCAATCAAAGGATCAAGGATGTGGCCATTGTTGGGATCGTACTCCTCAATCGTAATATCGGGATACAAACGAGAAGGATCTTCCCTGGTGATGGACTCGGTGCCATCCGCATGATGCAGATGCCAGTGGTCTTCATGGTGCTCAATGCGAACTACGCGTTTGGGATCGTTGGGATCCTGCCTGATAGGTCCTACTGGGGGCTGGGGCTCGGGATGGCCGCCGGGGGTATCGGTGCCACTATATTCGCCAATGACTATGCCAGGAAATGCGCTGGCGGGGTTATCTTTGGTAATGTACTCGGTATTGTCGGCAGTATAGCAATGCCAGTGGTCCGCATGACGCAAAATCTTGGTGATGGGCAAGCGGCGCAGCTCATCAAGGGTTACTACCGATATAGTGTGCAAGCCTGGATTGCCGGGAAGGCCACCACCGGGTTGAGAAGAGCTATCTGGATTGATTTGGCCGCCAGTCTGGTGGGTGCTGCCAGTGTTAGATCCATTGCCATAGTTGTGGGAAGTGCCATGATTGCCCTCATAGGTACCTACCGTGGCATTTGGATAGTAGGGGCGAGGGTCGGTGTAGCTTATATATTCTGATCCGCCCGCGGTAAAAATGTGCCAATGGTTTCCATGCTTAAGCAAACGTACAACCGTGTTGGGATCAATGCGCTTGAGCGATTCGCCGCTCAATACGCTGGCAGTGTTTTTGAGGTTGGCGGCGCTGCCCGCTTTGGTGGGGTCGGAGTAGGTAATAATTTCACGGCCGTCTTTGGTAAAAACGTGCCAGTGATCGCCATGTTTGATAATCTTTACGATTTCATCAGCGGACACAGCTGGTGCATCGATCAAAACCTGCGTGGTGTCGTCCGCGGCGTAGTCGGTCTGTTTTTGTGCGAGGGGGGCGGCGGTAATGGCAGTGGCCTTGTTACTAACCGGTTGTTGTTTTGTCTGCTGCACAAACAGAGTGCTACCAATGCCCAAAGATACAACGAGCAAGCCAGCAACTACTGCTCCAGTCTTATTAATCATGTAAGCTCCTTTGTCTTCTTACTTGTGTTAGTTGCGCTTGAATATGAGTGAGATGATCAGCAGGCCCACCGAGAGCAGCACGATAACGGCGCCTGGGCGAAGGTTGTAGCAGTATGAAAGGTAAAGTCCTGCATATACAGCCACCAGTGATACCAACATGGAAATTCCCAGCGTGCCGCAGTAGGTCTTGCTAAACTGCATGGCGGTAATGGTTGGTACCACCAAAAGGGACGAGACAATCAACGAGCCAATGGTCTTGGCTGCAATAGAAATGGTAATGGCCACCAAAAAAGAGAACACAAAGCTCATCAGGTTGGTATTGATGCCCAGCAGCGGTGCGGATTGTGGGTCAAATACGCTTAGGTACAGGCGGTTATACAAAAGTTTGTACGTAACAATAACGATAAAAGCAACGCAGATAACCAGATAAAACTCCAGGTCTCCAATAGTTACGATAGAACCAAAGAGGTATGAACTAATGGAGTTGCTATTGCCGGCAAGGCTGGTAAAAATACCGGCCAAACCAATGGACGCTGCCAGCACAATAACGGTGGAAATCTCCTGGTAGGATTTGAGTCGAGCGCTCAGGATCTCTGTAGAAAGTCCCGCTATAATACAGGCCACTACCGATCCCAAAAGCGGATCAAAGCCAAAGCACAATCCAATTGCTACGCCTGCTAGCGAGGCATGAGAAAGCGTGTCCCCCATCATAGAGAGGCGCTTGAGCAAAATGGGCAAGCCAATGCAGGGGAGGATAACGGCCAAAATGCTTCCCACCACAAAGGCGCGCTGCATAAATTCGTATTCAAACATTAGCGCTCACCTCCGTTGGGGTTGCTTGCAGATGGCATGTCGTTTGTGTTTTCAGCCTTTGCGCTGGAAACGCGCTGCAGACCTCCGTGCTCACAAGGCTCTACTTCATAGCAGTGGCCATCTTCCAAGCGCATGACCTTATCGATAAACCCTTGCGCCTCAGAGAGATGGTGCGTAATGATGATGACGGTTTTGCCCTGGTCGCACAGCTCGCGCAGAATCTGATAAAGCTCTGCCGAGAATTTCTTATCGATGCCCGAGGTAGGCTCATCCAGCAAGATGAGCTTGGCATCCTTGATAAGGGCAAGCAGTAGGCCAACGCGCTGAAGCTGACCGCCAGAAAGTTGGCTGAGCTTTTTGTGTATCTGTGCTTCCAAACGCACCGTCTTAAGCAGCTTGTCTACGCAGAGCTTCTTTTTGAGGTGCTTAAGATGGATGCGGACAACCTCCTCAAGCGTTGTAGGAAAATGCTTATATCCTAAAACGGAATATTGCGAAACGTAGGCAATGTCTGCATAGTGATTGTGAGCGGTTTGGGCATCACCAAACAGGAAGATTTCACCAGAGCGTGGCTTGAGCTTACCGAGAATTAGGTTCATAAGCGTAGACTTACCGGCGCCATTCTCGCCAACTACGGCAACAAATTGAGCCTGCTTAACCGTAAGCGTGACGTCTAGAAGGATGGGTTCATCCTCGTAGGCAAAGCACAGATTAGTTATGTCTAAAACGTTACTCACTGAAGGATTTCACCAGCTCATCCAGGTTATGTTCCATGAGCTTGAGATAGCCCATCTGCTGCTCTTCTTCGGTCAAACTTTCCATGGTATAGAGGGTTGCCGTTTTGGTGCCCGTGCTCTTTGCAAGGGTTTCTGCAACTTTGGGAGTGGCCTTACCCTCAAAAAAGATGGTGCTAATCTGATGCTTCTTTACAAAGTCTGCAATGGTTGCCAACTGTGCTGCGGAAGGCTCATCTTCGGGGGAAATACCGGTAACGGCTACCTGCTTGAGACCGTAGTCATGAGCAAGATAATTAAAGGCGGCATGGGAGACAACAAAGTACTTCTCGGAGTCAGAAACCTTAGAGAGGGTTTCCTCAAACTTTTGATCGAGCGCTTTGAACTCAGCACTGGTCTTCTCATAATTTTGCTTGTAGTAGTCTGCATTTTGAGGGTCAAGAGCAGCAAGTGTTTTATAGATGGTGTCTAGCTCTACCAGGGCATTTTTAACAGATAGCCAAGTGTGGGGGTTAACGCTGGACTGGTCGCCTGCTACGGCATCCTTGTTTTGAAGCAACGTGAGTCCCTGGGATAGGTCAAGGAAGACATCATCATTTTTAGCGGAAGTTTTGAGATCGTCGATAAAGGATTCCATGCCGGCGCCGTTGTACACAATGAGGTCTGCCTTGCTGATGTCTGCTCTATCAGCTGCTTGGAGCTCAAAGTCGTGAGGTTCTTGGTTGCCCTTGATGATCATTTTGACGTCCATCTTGTCACCAACAATGCGCTTGGTAAGATCATAGACGGGGAAAAACGTGGTGTAGACCGTCTTTTTAGCGGCTCCATCTTGGGCGGGTGCTGCGTTCTTATTGGCTTGGCTACACGCGGCAAGTGGTAGGGCAATGAGCGTTGCTATGAAGGCAGCGAGAAGAAATTTGGTAATTCCCTTACGCATGACATCTCCTTTAATCTTTGGTCGAGCAGGGTCGAACTATTGGGTTTAGTACTGGATCTCAATCCCTTTTAAATTTGAAATTGAAAACCAAATTAGCTTTTGTGTCTAATAAGTTAGCACAAGATAACTGTTGTGCAATGCACTTTATAAAATAGTTATAAATTTTTTGAATTACGTTACAAACACGCTGATGGTGTTTTTGTTTTTACGTAGGGGCAGCGCGCGTGTGCACCACACACAAACCGCTATCCTTGTCATAAAAAGCGCAGGTTAAAGGCATTCTTTAGCCGTATGCGTGGTCATAGATACCGTCAAAAGGAATTCCAAAAATTCGTCAGTAACGTCCGTTTTTTGAGTAAAATAAAACGTGGTGATACGTTCTAGGCATAGTTGGAAGATTCCGCTGTACGAGCGGTTTCATATGGTTGTCGATTTTTGAGAAAGGTGTTCCTATGAAGGGTTATGCAATGCTCAAGATCGGCGAGTCTGGCTGGATCGAGAAGGACGTTCCTCAGTGTGGTCCTCTTGATGCTATTTGTAAGCCACTTGCCATCGCTATTTGTACTTCCGATATTCACACTCTGTGGGAGGGCGCTATTGGTGAGCGCCACAATATGATTTTGGGTCATGAGTGCTCTGCAGAGGTTGTAGAGGTAGGCGAGTGCGTTAAGGACTTCAAGCCCGGCGATCGCGTACTGGTACCTGCAATTACTCCCGATTGGAACTCGCTTGAAGCTCAGGCTGGCTATTCCATGCACTCCGGTGGCATGCTTGCTGGTTGGAAGTTCTCTAACTTCAAGGATGGCGTCTTCTCCGAGTTCTTCCATGTAAATGATGCAGATGGCAATCTTGCCCATATGCCTGAGGGCATGGATCCTGCAGATGCCTGCATTTTGTCCGATATGGTTCCCACTGGTTTCCACGCAGTAGAGCTTGCTGATGTCCAATTTGGTGATACGGTTTTGGTTATTGGTATTGGGCCTGTTGGCCTGATGAGCGTAGCCGGCGCTGCTCTCCATGGTGCTTCTCGCATTATTGCGGTAGGTACGCGTCCGGTATGCGTTGAGGCTGCTAAGGGCTATGGCGCAACTGACTTTATCTCTTACAAGGACGGTCCTATTGCCGATCAGGTCTTGGAGATGACAGGCGGCAAGGGCGTAGACCGTGTGTGCGTAGCTGGTGGCGGCGTAGAGACCTTTGAGCAGGCGGTTAAGGCGCTCAAGCCTGGTGGCAAGATTGGTAATGTAAATTACCTTGGTTCTGGTGACTACGTATCTATTCCTCGCGTTGAGTGGGGCGTTGGTATGGGGCACAAGGATATCCGTGGTGGCTTGATGCCTGGCGGTCGTCTGCGCATGGAGAAGCTGGCAAGCTTGGTAGAGGCTGGCCGTCTGGATCTTCATCCTGAGGTTACCCACCTGTTCCATGGTTGGGATCATGTAGAAGAGGCACTGTTCCTCATGCGTGATAAGCCTGCAGATCTTATCAAGCCTGTAGTTGTTATTGACTAACTTCATAGTTAATCGCTACAAGGTATTGATCACTACAAGCCTCTGCACAGGGTGTATATCTTTGCAGGATAGTTGGGTTTAACGGACAGGGTCGTCGCTGTGTTTGGCGGCCCTGTTTTTAGTAGTTGTGATGGTGGCTGCAGCTGTTGTTAGTGGTAGGTTTGGCTTGGTTTGTAAGCTGCAAATTGACGTTGGTGTTTGCGGAGCGGTAATGGACATTTTGGTTGTTTCTGGTTTTCTAGGTGCAGGTAAAACTACCTTTATTAAGGAACTTGCTCGTCGTACGGGCCGCGATTTTGTTGTGTATGAAAATGAGATCGGGCAGGCCGATATAGATGCCCAGCAGCTCAGAAATGCGTCGGAGCTTGAGGTCTGGGAGTCTACCGAGAATTGCATCTGTTGTTCGGGAAAACAGGACTTTGCTTCGTCGGTGCTTACCATCGCCAACACCTTTGACCCGGATTACCTGGTTGTGGAGCCAACGGGCATTGCACGCTTGGGTAGCGTGTTGGAAAATCTGTCAAAAATCCGCTATGAGCACATTCGTTTATTGCCTGCCATCACCGTGCTTGATGCGCTTAATTGTGCGCACCAGCGCACGCTCAATCCAGATGTATTTGACAATCAGATAGCCTCGGCAGCTACCATTGTGTGCTCTAAGGTTGCACATGGTTCTGATGATGTTGTTGCGGCGTCCCTGTCTGAGCTGGTACGTCAATCCAATCAAGCTGCCACTATGATTTGCCAGCCATGGGATGAGTTGCCCGATGCGTGGTGGCGGTCATTGCTCCACGCTCCTGCCGAGAAGAGCAGTGAGTTCAAAGAAATATCCTCTACAACAAACGGCCCTGGTGCCATTGGGTCTCTTAGTGCCGCTGGCGTTGAGGCTGTCGATACTACCGATGAGCTCGAAAGCCTTGCACTACAGTACGTGTCTGTGCCAACGCCCGCGCACCTTGCTTGGATTGCTGACGCGCTTGCCTGTGGCACCTTTGGGCAGATAACCCGTGCCAAGGGTGTGGTAGCGTGCGGAGCGCAGCTGATACGTTTTGATGTGGTGGATCGCTCATGGGCTCTTACGGGGGCCGAGCCATCCATGGAGGCAGATGAAGTGCGCGCTGTATTTATCGGCAAAGCTTTGAACCGTCATGCCTTGCGTGAGTTTTTTGTCCCCGCTTTGCAGCGTAAGCATGCAGAAATTGAGGGGCACCACCATCAGGCACACGAGCACGAGCATGAGCACGAGCACGAGCAGCTTCATGAGGAGCACTGCCACGAGCATTACCATGAGCATGGCTGATGGAGTTACTTAAAGATAACGTACATGCCGGTGCTAACCACCGCGGAAATGATGCCTGCTGCTAGAGCAAGCAAGATCTTTTGATACGGTCTCTTTCCTTCTTCTCGGGCCTTCTCAAGCTCATCGAGGTGCTTACCTTCTGTAAAGGCCAGAATTTCACGATAGGTTTGCATGTCAAAGTGCTTCTTGTATTTCTCAACCTTATACGCAACGATAAGTGCAGCGAAGGCAAGAACACCCCAGACAGCGATTCCAAGTCCTCCAAAATAGTGGACGAGAGGCAGTGGCGTTACTATAACGAGGATAAACAATAGAGTAAACATGTATCCTAGGGCGTTAAATGCCCTTTGATCAATCTCATTGATGCGCGCTTTCATGATAGGCAAATCTCCCTTGATAAGCTGATCGAGTGATACGTCAAAGACATTGCATAGAAGTACCAAGCTATGGATATCTGGATAGCTTTTATCGTTTTCCCAATTGGAAATGGTCTGTCGAGAAACATAGGCTTTTGCAGCTAAATCATCCTGAGATAAGGACAGGGCATTCCTATACTGCTTGATATGTTTTCCTATTTCCATGGTGTCCTCCTTTCACGTATCAGACTAGCTTGAGAGCTGCATGAGCGCTATCAAAAGGCTTTGACAAGTGGGGATTGTGCCTGTTAATCCTAGCTGTCAAAACAGTTTTACAGGGTTGTATAGTCACATGGTTGTGCGGATGTATGGTTGCACGGTTATGCCGGCACTACAACAAGCTGTGTAGCGCTGCCCTCCAGTGCTTCTGTAAACAGTGCTTCTGAGCTTGTTTCGCACACAACAAAGTCTGCATCGTCTAAGCTGGCAAATTTAATAAGGCCCTGCGCACCAAGCTTACTTGAATCCATAAGAACACAGGTTTTCTCGGCACAGTGCATAAAGGCACGTTTAAGCTCTGCCATTTCTTGGTTGTTGGTAGTAAGGCCATACTGAGGTGTATATGCGGTGGGACACACAAATGCCATATCGGGATGGAGCGACTCAAGCATTTGCAAGGACAGCCAGCCACTGGAATACCTGTGACCCTTGCGCAGTTTGCCGCCCAAAACGATTACGTCTATGGAGGGCATGGAGCGATCTACCAAATTGGCAATCGTAAAATCATTTGTGATAAGGGTGATGCCAGTTTTATCTGCGAGCGCTTTTACAAACTCTACTGCTGTGGTGCCAGAGTCCACCAAAATGGCTGTGTTGTTGGGAACCAGTGTGGCAGCGGTGAGCGCAACAGCGCGTTTTCCCTCCGCGTTAAGGTTAACGCGCTGATCTTGCAAAGAAACGGTGACCGTACGGGCAAGGGCAAGAGCGCCGCCATGGGTACGACGCAAACGCCCGTTTCTGCCCAAGGCATCTAAGTCAGTGCGTATGGTTACGCGAGAAACACCAAAGAATTCTGCGAGTTGGTTTACCTGGACAGAGCCTTCTTGGTTCAGAAGGCTCATAATGCGGGCACGCCGTGCTTCTACAAAACCCGCAATGGTATCGTTCGCCTGTGCGGTGTGAGTGGGATTGGTGGAAGTAGGGCTTGTGGCCGTGGTGTTTTTGCCTGTCATGGATACTCGCAAACGTGCATAGTGTAGGTATAGATGTGTATAAAACGTGTAGGAACTGTGAAGCATGATCTGAGGCTAATGATAACAGTTCGATTTGCTTTTTCTTGCTTTTATCGAGAGGAGCGAGCAAACAAAACAAAAGATAAACAAAAAGCAAAAGAAGCACTATTAAAAGGGCTATCTCTCATATTCCCTGCAGATAAACAATGCAAAATCAAGCTGAACAAGAGAGCTGATAAGCGCGTAGAATACAGCTAACAAAAGATTGCTTTACGACTAAAGACAAGCTTTAAAAGTAAGTTTTTGTCGCAAAACAAGTTCTGCTTGGTTGTGTGATGTCGGGCTCATTTGTGAAGAAGTATGAGGCTGGGCACCAGTTGGCGAGTTGGTCACAGGCTGACAAAACCAACAGATCAGCAGAACCACAAGGGGAAAGGATGCTTTGTCATGCTGGTAAGCACCAAAGAAATGTTGCGTGATGCACAGGCACGCCACTATGCAGTGGGCGCCTTTAATGTAGAGAACCTTGAGTTTGTTATGGCTGTTATTCGTGCTGCTGAGGCTAAAAAGTCTCCAGTGATTATGCAAACTACGCCCGGTACGCTTAAGTATGCTGGCTTAGAGTACTTTGTTTCCATGGTTCGCACAGCTGCTCAAAAGGCAAGCGTGCCTGTGGCTCTGCATCTTGATCATGGTGATAGCTTTGATCGCTGTATGCAGGCAATGCGTGCTGGTTACACCTCGGTTATGATTGATGGTTCGCATGTGTGCTTTGAGGACAACATTGCACTTACTGCTTCGGTAACCAAGGTTGCGCAGGCAATTGACCTGCCGGTAGAGGCAGAGCTGGGCAAGGTTGGCGGCAAGGAGGATGACGGCCCTGCTGTAGAGGGAGAAAATCCCTACACCGATCCCGATGAGGCCGTGGAGTTTGTCGAGCGCACCGGCTGCACATCTTTGGCGGTTGGCGTTGGTACCGCTCATGGCGTATATAAGGGCATTCCCCACATTGAGCAGGGTGTTCTTAAAGAGATCCGTTCTCGTCTTGATATTCCTCTGGTTTTGCACGGTACATCTGGTGTACCAGATGATCAGGTAGCAGAAGCCATTCAAAACGGCATCTGCAAGGTTAACTATGCCACAGAACTGCGTCAGGCATTCATGGCTGGCTTTATGGAGTACATGGCCGCTCATCCCGATTGCTTTGATCCTAAAAAGCCTGCGGCGCCTGGCATGGTAAACATTCAAAAGGTTGTTGAGGATCACATGGACAACCTTGGCTCTACCAATCGTGCATAAGTGCGGCAACCGGAGTAGGTAATGATTTACACCCTTACAACTAATCCTGCGGTAGACATGAATATTACCAGCGATGACCTGCGCTTTGATAAGGTCAATCGCACGCGTGACGCCGTGTATACACCTAACGGAAAAGGACTCAACGTATCCTTTACACTCGCCCACTATGGAGTGGACTCTCAGATCTTAGGCTTCTTCGGAGGTTTTACAGGCAGCTATATCGTAGACGGAGCTTCCAAGATTTGTCCCGTTAAGCCTGTCTGGATCGATGGCATCACGCGCCTTAACGTATTTCTTACGGTGGGCGATAAGGAATACAAGCAGGTAAACGCTGGCGCACCGGTAAGTCGTAAGGCTCAGCTGCAGATGCTTGACCTTATCGACCGCTTGGAGGATCTGGACTGTCTGGTTATCTCTGGCAGTTTGTCGCCCAACATGGACCCTCAGTATTACGATGAGGTTATCAATGTTGTCCAAGCTAAAGGCGCGCAGTTTGTGCTGGATATTTCCCATCCCTGTTTGGCTCATTTGGTAGAGCGCAACCCGCTGCTCATTAAACCCAATGATGAGGAAGTCGCGGACATCTTTGGCGTGGACGTTCATTCTGAGCAGGATTGTATTGCCGCATTGCACATGCTGCATGAGCGCGGCGCACAAAACATTTTGCTGACGCTTGGCGGTAATGGTGCGTACTTTTACGACGGACAGGACGTGTACCATGCTACGGCTGCCAAGGTCCGTGTGTTATCCACGGCGTGCGCGGGCGATGCAACTCTGGCAAGTTTTTTGTCTATCTGGAATGAAAATCGTAGTAAGGTTAAGAGCGCTTTATCCCGCGCTATGGCAACGGGTGCCAATGTTGCTATGAGTGCTGGTTTGGGAGACTTTGCTTTAGTGGATAGTTTATCCAGTCAAATTCAGGTCTCACAGATAAAGTAAGGTAATCGCGCGTAAGCGCAAGGGGGATGTGCCACAGGCACAAAAAGAAAGGAGGGGTTGCACATGGCTGAAGACACCCAGGTCTACGACATTATCGCAGCTACCGGTTGTCCAACAGGCATTGCGCACACCTTTATGGCCAAGAAGGCGCTGGAGGATGCTGCAGCCGCCAAGGGTCTCACCATTAAGGTGGAGACTCACGGTCAGGTAGGCATTGAGAACGAGGTTACTCCAGCTCAGATCAAGGCTGCCCAGGTGGTCATTATCGCTGCCGATAAGGACGTGAATGCCGAGCGCTTTGCTGGCAAGCCTATGGTTTCTGTAGGCGTGAGCAAAGCAATCAAAAAAGAGGACGCAGAGGCTCTTATCGACCAGGCTCTGACCGCTCAGGCTTCTGGCGAGATGACCAAAGAGGTCGCAAACGCTGACTCTCAGACCGATGCTCCTGCTAAGGAATCCGTGGGCCATCAGATTTACAAGCACCTCATGAACGGCGTAAGCCACATGTTGGTCTTTGTAGTTGCTGGTGGTGTTCTTACCGCAGTTTCGTTCCTTTGGGGCATTACTTCATTTAGCTCTACCGCTACAGATTACAATGCTTTTGCCGCCTTGCTTAAGACTATCGGTGGTATCTGCATGGGCCTTATGGTTCCGGTGCTTTCTGCCTACATTGCAGAGTCCATAGGTAAGCGTCCTGCATTGGTACCTGGTTTTCTTGCCGGCATGATTGCAATCCAAGGTCTTCCTGTATCACCCGAGACCGGCCTTATTGACGCAACCGGTACGGGTGTAGGCTTTGGCTTTTTGGGCGGTATCATTGGTGGTTTCTTAGCTGGTTATACCATTGTTCTTTTGGAGAAGCTCTTTGCCAATCTTCCCGAGAACCTCAATGGTCTTAAAGCAATGTTTTTGTATCCACTGTGCTCTGCCTTCATTGTTGGTCTGGTAATGCTGGGCATTTCTGGTCCTATGGCAGCAATTAATATGGCAATGATGGACTTCCTCAGGAGCCTTTCTGCTTCTGGTCCTATCGTATTGGGTCTTGCTATTGGTTGCATGTGCGCGTTTGACATGGGTGGCCCTGTGAACAAGGCTGCGTACGTAACCGGTACCGCTATGCTTACTGAGGCCTTAGCTGCTGGTGTTGGCACCCCTACCTATAACTTTGGTACCAACTTCATGGCTGCCGTTTCTGCTGCTTGCATTGTTCCTCCACTGATTACTACCTTTGCTGTCCTTTTGGGCAAGAAGTACTTTACGCAAGAGGATCACGATGCTGGTTTGGTTAACTTTGTCCTTGGTTGTACGCACATTACCGAAGGCGCAATTCCTTTTATGACCAAGAACATTTGGCCCGTTATGCCCATCATGATGCTTGGCTCTTCCATTGGCGCTATCCTCACCATTTTCTTTGGCGTCCACGATCCAGCGCCTCATGGTGGCTTCTTGGTATTGCCTGTTGTTGATGGTGGCCTTATGTGGGTGGTAGCAATTCTTGCTGGTACCGTTGTAGGTGGCTTGCTGTTCTTGCTCTTTAAGCGCAATCAGTATGTCAAAAACGGCAATAAGGTTGTTGACTAAACAGGGTAAGCAAGCTACGTAGACTGAGTGCTTCCAAACATAGTAAAGGTGCTGGATGTACCGTACGTCTACCAGCCCTCTTAAGAAAACAGGATGCAGTTCATTGTGAGCTGTGTCCTGTTTTTTTGTGTCTGCAGTGCTTTGTGAGAGCTTTGGTGTGCAACTTACCAAGCATTTGTTGCATCTTAGGATTCTTTGCAGAGGCGTGTGAGTCTGAGCTTTGTATACTGGGTCCATCAAAGAGAAGGGTAGGTCAATGAGAATATCAATTACAGAAAAAGATGGCTTTGAAGGTATTGAAGTCAAGCTCACCGTTGATCCTCATAATCCTCAGCTTCCTCGCCTGCTTGAAGTCTTACGCATGAGCGAAGGAAAATTCCTTGCGTATCAAGGCGCTGGAACTGAGCGTATAGTAATCCCGTTTGCACAGGTGGCATTTGTAGAGGCTCATGAGCCAAGGGCACATATTCATTGCATGGATGGGCGTGTGTTTGAAAGTGCCCAGCGCTTACGAGCTCTAGAAAATGACTTAGAGCATACGGAGTTTATCCGCATTTCAAAACAGCTCATTGTCAATTTTGATGCCGTCATTGGGATTAGGCCAGAACTGTATGGTCGTATGGTTCTGGATTTACAAGGTGGTACCACCGTATTGGTGTCTCGGGCATATGCAAACACCATCAAACAAAAACTGACGTCTTGGAAGTAGGGGAGTACTATGGGAGTGTACTTTAAAGAATCTACCGATAAAAACAGCAGTGCTGTTGTTCGCCTTGTGCAAAATGCAAAGGAGGGCTGTGTTGGCTCAGTTGTAATGCTGGTACTCATATTGGTTGTTAATGTCTTTCTCAAGTATCAAGCGGTGCAAAATGAGCTGATACTCAGCATAATCATTGCAGGGATTATGGGAGGCATACTGCAAGGATTTTGGTTTAGATACGACACCAAGACCACAGCCTCATTAAACTACATAACGCGGATTCTTGGTTTTGGTCTGAGCTATTTTGCCGTATTGGTAGGTTGTGCATGGTATGGTACTTGGCTACCTGTCAGTCAGGTAGGTCCATGGATTGCTTTTACTGTTTTGTATTTGCTGATATTGGTAATAAATGCCCTTGCGATTAACTCAAAATTCAAAAAGCAGGGCGGTACTTATATGCAGCAGCTTGAGGAATATAGAAAACATCAGGTTAAATAATCTCTCGTACAGCATTGATTCAGAGCTATTTTTTGGTACCGTAGGAAAATTATTATCCAGCGGACAAAGGATGCTCATGCAAGATCAATCTATCACACGCCTGAGTGCAAAAAATTCTCTTACCGTAGGCATCACGCTTTTTTCGATGCTCTTTGGTGCTGGCAATCTTATTCTTGCCCCTATGGTGGGTGCTCAGGCTGGTACGGCTGCTACAGCTGCAATGGTAGGCTTTATCGTTTCCGCTGTTGGACTACCTATTTTGACCATTGCGGCTGTAGCAAAAATTGGTACAGCTACAGATTTGGGTAATTTAATCCATCCGCTGTTTTCAAAAGTATTCATAGCACTTGTCTACTTAGCCATTGGTCCTTTTTTGGCAATTCCTCGTACGGCTTCTACATCGTTTCAGATGCTTTTGCCTTTGCTGGGAGTTGCACAGGATAAAGTAGCGTTTGCTCAGCTGGTCTTCTCGATTGTCTTTTTTGCGCTGGCTTTTGTGCTGGCCATGCATCCAACCAAGCTTAATAAGCTCATGGGTATGTTTTCTGGTCCGGCGCTTATCATTCTTATTACCTTGGTTGTTGGTAAAACACTTTTGTTTCCTGCGGCTGCTCCACAAGCCACTCAGGTAGCTGCTTACAGCACGAGCCCTCTTGCTACGGGATTTATCCGTGGATATGAAACTATGGATGTATTGGCAACGCTTGCCTTTGGTGTGGTTGTTGCAATGAATATCCAGTCTTTGGGCTTAAAAGAGCCTCAAGCTGTTTCTAACCAGGTGATTCATTCTGGTGTGATTGCTGGTATTGTGATGGCCGTGGTGTACTTGGGCATGTGTTTTGTGGGCATGACGGTAGGCCCTGTGATTGGAAACATGGCAAACGGTGCGGATATTATTTCTTCTGCGGCAACGATACAGTATGGTGTTGCGGGATCGGCGTTGGTGGCTGCCATTTTCTTGATCGCCTGTCTTAATGTGTGCGTTGGCTTGGTAAGCTCTATCTCTGAGTACTTTGTTACAACAGAGGTGGGAAAGCATCTGAACTATACACAACTGGCCATTGGTATTGTGCTGATCTCGGTGGTATTTGCGAACTTTGGTCTTGATACCATCTTGGCTTATTCCGTACCCGTGCTTTCTGCCCTCTATCCCGTAACCTTTGTTTTGACAGCCTTGGGTCTTGCGGGTGGCAGTAAGCCTTCAACTGCGAAGGCTTGGAAACTGACCGTAGTGGTGTGCATAGTAATTAGCACAGCCATTGCCATGAGAAATGGTTTTGCACCACAGGTTTGGATTGTGTTTGATGCGCTTCCTCTTGCAGATATAAGCCTGGCTTGGTTTATACCTTCGGTAGTAACGTTTGTGTTGGTCTGGGCATATGGCGCTGTCTTTGGCAAGAAGCAACAGCAGGTATAAGCACATGAGCGGTGGCTATAAGCAACAGTAATGATAGGCACAAGCTCTGGTAGAAGCAGTAGGTATAATCGAATGAGTAAAACAAAGCGGGGTGTAAAAACCCCGCTTTGTTCGTACTGTTGGTTTTTGCTGAGATTACTTGCTGTAATTGTAGAAGCCCTTACCTGCGTTAATGCCTAATTCACCGGCATCAATCTTGGTCTTAAGCTTTGCGGCAATCTTTGCATGCATTGAGGTGGGATCAGATGCATCGGGCTGCATGGCATTGATGTTATATGCCGTGGTGAGTCCAACAATATCAAGAATGCGGAAAGGACCTGCAGGAGCACCAGTGCCAAGCATCCAGGTTTTATCGATAGTCTCGGGGTCTGCAACATCATTGGCCCACAAAGACATGCTTGCGTTAAGGAAGGGAACGAGCATGGAGTTGAGAATATAGCCAGGCTGCTCTTTGTGAAGCAGCAGAGGAATCATGCCAATTTGCTTGGCAAACTCTACGACCATATCGTAATACTTCTGATCTGTACCAGCGTGACCCATGACCTCACCCGTGTTATGTGACCAGATTTCGTTTGCAAAGTGCAGGGCAAGGTATTTCTCAGGACGACCTGTAGCCTCGGCAAACATACTGGGGATCATGGTGGAAGAGTTGGTTGCTACAACGGTATGCTCGGGAAGATACTTTGCGAGCTCCTGGTAAAAGGCGGTTTTTTGTGCGGGATCTTCTGCAATAGACTCGATAAGGAAGTCTACATTTGCCGCTTCTTCATAGCTGGTAGTGAGCTTAAGATTGTCATAGGCCTTGAGTACCTGCTCTTTAAGAGCGTCGATGCCGGCTGCATCGAGCTTGGCACCCCAGCCTGCAGGCCAAGGAGCCTTCTCATTAGTCTTGGCATTGTCAAGAATGCCCAGGTAAATATCACGTAGACGCTCAAACTTAGGACGAGCGCGTTTAATGGAATCCTCAGAGCGCAGCCATACGGTGGTGTCAAACCCCTTGAATGCGGTCTGGAATGCAATCTGGCTGCCCAGAACACCGCCGCCTGCCACTGTTACTTTTGTAAAGCTCATGACAAACCTCTTTCTTATAGAACGCGCCCGGTGCGCGTTGCGTACTGAACTACCACTGTTCTTCCCACATCATACGTTTCAAAACAGATTTTATGCATTTCACAAAAAGATTGTATACAACTAAATTTGACGGGAATAGAAAAAAATTACAAACGTTGCTGTTCGAGAAAAAGCATGTCTGTTGGAGGCATGGAATTCTCGGCTCCATAAGGAAGGATGAACTATGTCTTTGTTTGATGCGCTTGAAAAGCGTCGTTCTGTGTATGCACTCACCAAAGAACTCCCTATTTCTGATGAGGAAGCTGTAGCTCTGGTAAAACGCGTCGTTGAGCTTACTCCGGATGCCTTTAACATGAAGAGCGCTTATGCCCTTGTTGTAATGGGCGAGAAGCAAAACGAGCTTTGGGATGCCGTCTATGATGCCTTTGGTGGTAAGGTTGCGCGTGAGAAGATTGATGGCTTTAAGGCTGGCGCTGGTACCGTGTTGTTCTATATCAACCAGAATACGGTAAAGGCAATGCAGGCAGACTTTACTCCTTATGCAGCTAATTTCCCTATCTGGGCTAACCAAGCAAACGGTATGCTCCAGTCCAATATTTGGGCTGCATTTGCCGAGAAGGGCGTTGGCGCAAATCTCCAGCACTACAACCCTGTTATTGATGACAAGCTAGCAGAGCTGTTTGACGTTCCTCAGGGCTATACTCTTGTTGCACAAATGGTATTTGGTGGCATTGCTGCTGTTCCTGACGATAAGCCCGCAGATGATGGTACACGCGTAAAGGTTGTTCGCTAAGAGCTTGGCTTTGCAACACGAGAAAGACTTGATACAGCCGAGGTAACGAGTGTTTTGTTGCCTCGGTTTTTTCTTGTTTATATATACCTCTATGGGGTATAGTAGATTCAGGTATAAAAACCCCTTGGGGGTATATTGAGGAGTGAGCCATGACCGAGTGCCCAACCTGCCATATAAAGCATACGCCCCGCTCTGAGCAGCTCGTAAAGGATACAACGACACGCCTTAATCGTGCGATTGGCCAGCTTAACGGTGTTAAGCAGATGATTGAAGAAGGCCGGTACTGTGGGGATGTGCTGGTGCAATTAGCAGCTGCGCAAAGTGCTGTTAAGGCGGTCTCTCGCATGCTGCTGGAAGACCATCTGCAAAGTTGCGTTGTAGAAGAAATCCAGCAGGGCAACACAGAGGTTATTTCAGAGGTTGTAGACCTCCTCAAGAAGTTCTCGTAAGGAAGCACTATGGATACACAACATGATCCTTCGTCCAGCACTGCTGTTGAGGTATTTGACATTGAGGGCATGACCTGTGCAGCATGTCAAGCGCGTGTCCAAGCCGTTACCAATGCGGTCGATGGCGTGGAATCCGCGCGGGTTAATCTGCTCAAAAATTCAATGGAGGTCAGCTATGACGGCAACGCTCAAACTATTGAGGCTATTGTAAAGGCTGTCGATAAGGCCGGGTATAGCGCAACGCCTCGCACCGTAGCTGAGGTCTTCTCGTCTCATGCAAATGCAGGCATAGGAGGCGGGGCATCGGCCGCCGTTTTGGGTGCAACGGTTAATCCGGCGCACAACGCACAAAAGGCCATTGACCATAAGCGCATGCAGCTTATCTGGTCGATGGTATTCTCGGTACCTTTGTTTTATGTAGCTATGAGTCCCATGTTCGGATGGCCTTTGCCGTTTGCTTTGGGCAGCATGCAGGGCATGGGCGTTCGTGCGTTGTTGGAGCTGGTGCTTGCAACGCCCATCCTGTTTGTTAATCGAGAATACTTTGTGATGGGCTTTAAGTCTTTGTTCCATGGGGCGCCTAATATGGATGCCCTGATAGCTTTGGGTTCAGCCGCTTCGTATGCCTATAGTTTGGTGGCTCTGTTCCAGATTATGTGGGGCTATGGCTTTGGCAATACCCAGCTGGTAATGAGCGTGGCGCATGAGCTGTATTTTGATTCTGCGGGTATGATTTTGACGCTCATCACCTTGGGCAAGTTTTTTGAAGCGCGTGCTAAAGGTAAAACCACCAATGCTATTTCCGCTTTGATGGATCTCTCTCCTAAAACGGCAACGCTTTTGCGTGAGGGCAAGGAGCTTGTGGTGCCCACCGACCACGTGGCTGTTGGCGATGTGGTTGTGGTGCGTGCGGGACAGTCGGTACCGGTAGATGGCACGATTCTTGAGGGTTCGGGTGTGTTGGATGAATCCGCCATTACCGGAGAGCCGCTGCCTGTGACCAAGCAGGCGGGTGAGCAGGTAGTTGGTGCCACGGTTTCTAAAGGCGGCTGGTTTACCATGCGCGCCGATGCCGTTGGAGAAAACACTGCTCTTGCAGGTATTATTCGTCTGGTGGATGAGGCAACCAATACTAAAGCACCTATTCAACGGGTGGCAGATAGTATTGCAGGCGTATTTGTGCCTATAGTTATGGTTTTGGCAGCGCTTACCTTTGCAGCATGGTTACTTATTTTTGCTCCCGGTGAGGTTGCGGTAGCACTTAATCATGCGGTATCCGTGCTGGTAATCTCTTGCCCCTGTGCATTGGGATTGGCGACACCAACTGCGGTTATGGTGGGCACGGGGCGTGGTGCTAAATTTGGGATTCTCATTAAAGATGCAGAGGTGCTCGAAACAGCGGGTGCTTTGGATACCGTGGTATTTGATAAAACGGGCACCATTACAGAAGGTAAACCCAGTGTGGTTACCATAGTTTCAGCGCAAGGAGTAAGCGAAGCTGAGCTTTTAGGCTATGCGCTTGCTATTGAGTCTAAATCCGAGCATCCTTTGGCAGATGCCGTAGTTGCTTATGCGAGCAAAAAGCTGGAAGCGCTTACAGGCGACGCAGTTGGTACGGGTAACACAGCTGACGCAGGTGGTACGGGTAACACAGCTGACGCAGACAGCGCGGCGGCGCAGGTACAAAAGCTCCAGGCAGCTGTGGTTGAGAACTTTAGCCAAGTGGCAGGAGCAGGGCTGGTTGCTTATGTAGATGGCAAGCTGGTCCTTGCTGGTAATGCGTCTCACCTGCAGGCACATGAGGTTTCGATCACAGAACTTCTCGCTGATGCAGATGTGTGGATGGAACAAGGAGCAACGCCACTGTTCTTTAGTGCGGACGGTCGTGCGCTGGGCATGATTGCGGTGAGCGATGCTATAAAGGTGCAGTCTGCGTCTGCGGTGAAGCGCCTTCATGAGTTGGGACTGCATACTATTATGCTTACGGGTGATCAGGAAAAGACTGCCCGTGTCGTTGCGCAGGCAGTGGGTGTGGATGAGGTTATTGCTGGTGTGCTTCCGGATCAGAAGGAGCATACGATTAGAGAGCTGCAGGCCTCTGGCAAAACGGTTGCTATGGTGGGCGACGGTATCAATGATGCACCCGCACTGGCACGAGCAGATGTAGGCATCGCTATTGGCGCTGGTACCGACATTGCTATCAGTTCTGCCCAAGTGGTGCTCATGCATTCCAATCCTGCAGATGTAGCAACAGCCATCGAGCTCTCCCGTGCCACTTTGACTGACATCCATCAGAATCTGTTCTGGGCGTTGTTCTATAACGTCATTTGTATTCCGGTTGCCATGGGTGTGCTGGTTCCCTTTGGCATTACGCTCAATCCCATGATTGGTGCGCTGGCCATGGGCTTCTCGTCCGTGTTTGTGGTGTCCAATGCCTTGCGTCTGTTTGGCTGGAGACCGCGCGTTGCGCCACATGCTCAGGATGATGGGGTTTCTCAGCAGGTAGCCCACACAAATGTCCACAATACCAGCGCTCATGGTGAAAATACTGACAATACCAGCGCTGACGATAAAACAACTGACGATACCAATGCTTCTGGAGAAGCTCAAGAGAAAGGAAATGCTCCTATGGCAGCCAAGACACTTACTATTGATGGTATGAAGTGCGAGCACTGCGCAGCGCATGTAACCGAGGCGCTTGAAGGCGTGCGCGGTGTAAAAAATGTGCGGGTATCACTTGATGACAAGACCGCTACGCTTGATGCGGGTTTGTTGGTGTCTGACAACAAGCTCATCAAAGCGGTTGAGCAGGCAGGGTATACGGTTACCAACATTGCGTAAGGCATAAGAAGTCTGTCGGCGCCGGCACTGGTACTAGCACTGGTATCGGCATCGGCATCGGCCTCGGTATCGGCACCGATACTGGCGTCGACACCAGCGCGCTTTTATCGAGAAGTTCTTATCGAGAAGCCCTTGTCATAAGTGAGCGGATCGCAAAGATAATCGCAAGCAGTGCCACGGAAAGTAGCACAATGGTGCCGCCTGGCTTTAGGCCAAGATAGAAAGAGATGGTAAGTCCCACAAGGGTGGAAATAACTCCCACGCTGCAGGCAACAAGACAGGTGGTCTTCCAGCTTTTTGCGAGCTGAAGCGCACAAGCAACGGGGACCACCATCATGGAAGAAACCATGAGCGAACCAACCGTGCGTGAAGCTACGGCAACTATCAGAGCTGTGATGGCTATAAAACTGGCGTTCATGAGCGGCACATTAACACCGCAGATACGCGCTTGCGTCTCATCATAGGCAAGCAAAAAGAGCGAGCGTCGTGCACTAAAACAAAACAGGACTGCCACTGCTGTAACAGCTATCACAAACAGGGTTTCCTCGTTAGAAACGGTAAGAATACTGCCAAACAAAAACGCACTAAAATTGGCAGCGTTTGGCACAAAACCAGAGAGTACACCCGCTAAACCAATGCCTGCCGCAAGGACTACGGCCACAGCAAGTTCAGACTGCTCTTTAAAGCGCTTGCGAATGGCCTCTATACAAAAGGCTCCGGCTAAACAGGCAGCAGCGGCACCAAAGACCGGATTGATACCGGCGATAAGCCCTGCCGCTACGCCTGCAAGGGATGTGTGGGACAGAGCGTCGCCTACCATAGAAAGTCTGCGCAGCACAACCGTAACGCCAATAAGGGGCAGAGTAATACCAAGCAGCAAACCAATGATAAGACTGCGCTGCATGAAGGCATAAGCTAACATTTATCCCTCCTGCTTAGGAGACATGCCAAAAGAGGGGTACAAACAACCGCCTTCGAGCGACAACTGCTGACCACCTGCCAGGTCAATTGCTTCTTTATCGTGCGTTACTAGTAGCACCGAGAGTGTACGCTGCTGCTTAAGGCTGCCGATAAGTTCAAAGAAATCGCAGGTGCTTGCCTGGTCAATGCCGGTAGTGGGTTCATCGAGAATCAGCAGGTCAGGCTTAGAGACAAGCGATGCTGCAAGGCGTACTCGCTGCAGTTGCCCTCCGGAAAGGCTGCCAATAACGTGCTGCGCAAAGTCCTGCATGCCCACCTGCTCCAAGGTCTCAAGCGCACGAGCACGATGAGCCTTCTTGTTATGAGTTCCAGTACTGCTGGTCTGTGGGGTTTTTGGCATCCGTATTGGTACGCTTGTCTGCATACTTGCTTGCACAAGTTCCAAAGCGGTGGCCGGAAAACGAAGCACGCTGGTAGGCGGCAGCTGTTGAACGTAGCCAATGCGATCCCAGTTTGTAAAGCGTGTGGCAGTGATGCCAAAAAGTTTTGCGTGGCCTGAATTGGGGATGAGCTCACCAAGAGCAGTTTTTATAAGGGTGGATTTACCCGCGCCATTGGCGCCAAGCAAAACTAACGTATCTCCCCAGCCAAGCTCGAGAGATACGTTAGATAGTATTTGTTTTTTGCCCAAACGTACGCTTACCTCGGCAAGCGATAAGGGCAACGCGGCACGCTCATTATCCGCGCCGCGTGTTTTATCTATCACGAAAGTGCACCTACCAGTTTCTTTAGATTAGAACGCATGACGGAAAAGTAGTCTTCTCCAGCAGCGATCTCGTCATCGCTCAGGCCCTCCAAGGGGTTAAGCTCTTCCATCTTTGCACCGGTTTCCTCGGCAATTGCCTTAGCTACTTTAGGGCTGACCAGCTCTTCACTAAAGATGGTGCTCACCTTGTTGTTCTTAACATATTCTGCAATTTCTGCCATACGCTTTGCATCGGGCTCAGCCTCGGCATCAATGTCGCCAATGGAGTACTGGGTAAGGCCATACTCATTGCAGAGGTATCCAAAAGCCGCGTGGGAAACAACAACGGTTTTCTGTAAAACGCCTGCTAGCTGGTCTGAGAATTCGCTATCCAGTTTGTCGCACTCAGCTTCCCACTTGCTAAAGTTGGAGGTGTAGCTCTCTTTATTATCAGGATCCAGCTCAACCAAGGCATTCATAATGTTCTTCATCTCTGCTTTGGCATTTTTTGGATCGAGCCATACGTGAGGATCGTATGCACCATGCTCATGCTCGTCATGATCATCGTGCTTATCCTCGTGTTCGTGTTCGGGGTCCGTTTTGTCTGCCTCTAATAACGTAATGCCCTCGGATGCAGCAATTGCCTTTGGCGCGGTGTCCCCCAGGCTCTTGAGTGTGTCATCCACCCAGTGCTCCATGCCAGCTCCGTTGTAAATCAGCAGCTTAGCATTGGTAAACTGAATCATATCAGAGGTTGAAGGCTCCCAGTCATGTGGTTCGGTACCAGTGGGAACAAGCGTCTTGACCTCGATTTTATCGCCACCAATTTTTTGGGCAAAGTCCGCTATGGGATAAAAGCTTGCAAGTACCTGTAGCTTAGAGTCCTTGGCAGCTCCGTTGGTGCCTGCAGGTTTATTACAGCCCGAAAGTCCTAGCAGGGTAGGGGCAACCACACATGCGGTAGCTCCACTCAGGCGTAAAAAGTCTGCGCGCGTCATGTTCTTGTGCATGATCCTTCTCCAAAACCTAGTGGTGAGCTTGGCGAGAAAGGCAATCGGGGCAGGTACCATACAAAACGGTTTTATACGCGTCTATCTCAAAGCCATGATGGGCCTTAATGTGGGAGGTAAAGTCATCCACCATATGGCAATCCAAAGGAAATGCCCTACCACATTCCAAACACACCAGCTGAGCAGCGTTTTGCTCGGGGGCTAATCGATAGAGTGCTTCGCCCTTGGGAGAGATGGCCTTGAGCAGCTCCTGCTTGGCAACAAGGTGCTCCAAATTGCGATAGACCGTGGTCCGCCCAATTTCACTACCAGTCGCGCGCAGGGCTTCATATACACCGTCTACGGTTAAATAGCGTTGCGTGTTATCCCCGAGGCAGGCGAGAATATCTTCTCGCTGACGAGTTTTGTATGAACCGCGCTGTGACATAGCAGAACCTTTCTCGTTTCCAATATGAAATTGGAAACTAAATTCATACTAGGGTAATGAGAGAAGAAGTCAATACGTATTTAATACTCTCACATTACTGTAGAACGTGCTGTAGAACTTTGCAGGTAGTTTATACCAAAATTCTGAAGAAGCGGTGTGTTGCTAGGGGTATGCTGCTAGGGGCATACTCAAAGCTGTAGAGGTACTATGAAGCGGGAACGGAAGCGTGTGCATGAGCGCGTCGCGTGCCACCTGGCAGGTGTTGTGCGGGCCGCGTGCTGGGTCTGCGACTGCACGGCGCGCTGGAGCTGGGGATGTAGGAGAAAGAATCTATGACCGATAAAGACAAGGTGTATCAGCTGCTGTTTGCACAGGCAACAACAGGTACGCTAGCTCGTGGTCAGAACTTGTTTCGTGCAGGAGATCCCTGCGATGCCCTGTGGCTGGTTGACTCAGGGCGCTTGCGCTTAGTTTTTGTGCTGCCCGATGGCCGCGAGTGCGTACGCGACGTGGTGAGTGCTGGGGAAAGTATTGGTATGGCATTGCTGGTAGATAAGGCAGCATATCCTTATACTGCGCAAGCGCTGGATGAGGTGCAGTATAGACGGGTTTCTTGGCAGCAGGTGCTAGACCTGATGGAGCATACGCCTTCTGTAGCATTGGCGATTTTGCAGGTAATGAGTGTAAAGTTGCGTCAGGCAAACGAGCAAAATGCTATGCTTGCTCAAAAGAATCCGCTGGTAAGATTGGCAGCATTTTTGCTGGAGCGCTCGGCGCGCTTGCAATCGGGGGCTATTGAGCTTACGGTGGATGACTTAGGAGCTGCGTGTGGCATGCGTCGCGAGACGGCAAGTCGCAAGGTCGGGGAGCTGCGTGACCTGGGGCTGGTTGAGCGTGTAGGCCAAAGCGGGATTAGAATCGTAGATAAGGCGGGTCTGCAAAGGCTGGCTGGACGAGTAGAGGGGTAGCAGATGCCTGACAAGCGCAACGATGTAATTAGCTGGGACGAGTTCTTTATGAGAGTTGCCATGGCGGCCGCTATGCGTTCCAAGGATCCGCGCACACAGGTGGGCGCATGTATTGCCGACGCACATCACCGCATTTTGTCTGTGGGTTACAACGGTACGCCTTCTGCGATTTCTGACGATGAATTCCCCTGGGGTGATTCCAGCGACCCTCTGGACGATAAGCACAGCTATGTTATCCACGCAGAGGCAAATGCTATCTTGAACTATCGCGGCAACCTCAAAGATATGCAGGGGGCCACGGTGTACGTAACACTGTTCCCCTGTCATGAGTGTGCCAAGATGCTGGCTCAGGCAGGCATTGGCGAGGTTGTGTACCTATCCGATAAGTACAATGGCACAACCGATAACTTAATCGCTCGTCGCGTTTTGGAAAACTGTGGCATTGGCTTTAGACAGGTGTTTGTCGCTGACTAAATGTGTGTTACAGCAGCAGCGTACGCTGCGTAGCAGTGCGTGCAACAAGTCATAGGAGTTGTCAGTAGCTAGAGGTTTTAAACTCGCTTACTCAGCACTGTCCAAAAACGTACCCGTCTGGCGATTCCACAGCGTGGAGTATTCACCGCCAGCCTCAATAAGCTGAGCATGGGTGCCATCTTCAACAATTTTGCCATCGGCTAGCACGACTATGCGGTCCAAAGAGGCAACTGTAGACAAGCGGTGGGCGACTACGATAGCAGTGCGGCCTTTCATGAGGTTTTCAAGCGCGCCCTGTACCAAGGCTTCACTTTCAGAGTCTAGGGCAGAGGTTGCCTCATCCAGTACAAGGATGGGGGCATCGGTCAAAATGGCGCGGGCAATAGCAATGCGCTGGCGTTGGCCGCCGGATAGTTTAACGCCTCGCTCACCCACCATAGTCTCTAAACCTGCAGGAAGACGATCAATAAATTCTAAGGCGTTTGCCTGGGCTGCAGCCTCACGGATTTGCTCGGTAGTTGCTTGGGGACGACCATAGGCAATGTTGTCCTTAATGGAACGATGGAACAGCAGTGCCTCCTGGGGAACATACGCTACCTGCCTGCGCAAACTTTGTTGGGTGGCATGGCTGATCGCCTGTCCGTCAATATAGATGTGTCCGTCTTGAACATCAGACAAGCGCAAAAGTAGCTTGGTAAGTGTGGTCTTGCCAGAGCCCGAGCGCCCCACCAAACCTATGCGCTGACCAGCGGGGATGTGTAAGTTTAGATCTTCAAAGACCGTATCGCCTTTGGCAGCATCCAAGTACGCAAAGCCGAGGTGATCAAAATCAATGGCGCCTTTGGTAACGACAAGAGGTTGAGCATGGGGGTCATCTTCTACCAGACGGGGTTCGTCCAAAATCTTGGTCATCTCGGCAGCATCACCAATAGCACGGTTGATGCGCTGCATCATGGAGTTGATGTAGTTAAAGCGCATGGACAGCTGGTAGGTATAGGTAAAAATCATAACCAAAGTACCAGCAGAAATACCAAACCAGGCATTGCCTCCTGCTACAAAAATAGACGTTACGAGCATGATAAGCGTAATAAGCCCGCTTGTGGTAAAGCCACGCTGCATCATGGCGTGCATGGAGCGATTGGCGGCAGCCATGGCATGTGTATTGGCATCGCTAAAGAGTTGTTTTTCAAAGTCTTCTCGTCCACAGGTTTTAACGGCCAAAATGTTGGTTACCGCGTCAGAAAGCACGCCAGAAAGTTGATTTTGTGCGGAGGATGTCTCCACGGAAAGCGGAACAATGCGCTGGTACATGCGTGTGGCAACAACCACATACAGCGCAAGCATAAGCGTAAGCACCACTACAAATAAGGGCACCACCGGCGCTAGCATAACAATGGTACAGACAACTGAGGCAAGGGTAGGTATGAGTGAATATACCACCACGTCTACCAAGGAAGAATATCCTCCCATAAAGCGTGTGGTTTGTGACACCAATGAGCCGCCAAAACGACTGGAATGGAAGGTCATGGACTGATTGGAAAGCGTATCAAAGCATAGACGGGATAGCTGGTAGTCTCCGTTAATTTCCAGCTTGTATACGGAGTAATCCTGCAGCTTAGAACAGATCTGCCCAATGGCATTAACGGCAAGGAGGGCCAGAATATAGCTACCAAATACCTGCCATATTTGGTCGGCGGAAACAGGCGATGCTTGAACACGATCAACAATAAGACTCATGATCCAGGTGTTGATATAGGTAAGAAGCACAACATAAGCAATGGAGGTAAAGACGGCTAAAAAGGTAGCGCCAGGTTTTAGTTTAGTTACGTGCCAAAAACGCCAGAGCGTGCGGCGTACAACGGCCTTATCGAGTTGTGTGGTGGTGCGTTGAGGCATACAAGTCCTTCCTTTGCCTTATCCTTTGCCTTTATGGCGTCCGCGTTGAGCTGTATGGGTTTAGGCTTCGATGCGTAAGAAGTTTTGGTCGATAGTAATGTTGCAAACGGCTTGTGGATAGCGCTTGCTAACGGTGCGAGTAATTGCCTGTTTGAGCTCATCGTCGGTCATGGGCAAATTGGTGGGGCGCACGCAGTCAAAGATAATAGTGGTATGCGTTGGTCCGGGGATACAGCGCACATCATGAATGGTAAGCCGTGGGTCAATAGCACGGACGCGCCTTGCAATCCAATTGCGCATGTCATCAAGATGAGGGTCATTAGTTACGATGGGGTCGTAGTGTAAGATGCAGACAATGCCCTCTTCTTGGAAGTGCCGCTCAATGTTGTCTATGACGTCATGGCTTTTGAGCGGATCTATTTCTGCCGCCATCTCTACGTGCGCGCTTATAAATATCCGTCCAGGGCCATAGTTGTGTACCATAAGATCATGAGTTCCTAAAATGCCCTCATAGCTCATGATGGTATTTTGAATGTGCTTTACGAGTTTGGGATCCGGTGCGGAACCTAAAAGTGGATCAATCGTATCTTTGATCAGGCCAAATCCGCTGTAAATAATGTATATTGCAACAGCCAGACCAGCCCAACCGTCAAAATTAAAGCCAATGAGGGTGGGCAGGAAATTTGCCATCAAAACGGCCGAGGTCGTGATAACGTCATTTCGCGCATCAACAGAGGCAGCCATAAGGGCACTGGAATCAATTTGTTTGCCAATGGACTCATTGAACGAGAACATATAAAACTTCACTAAAATAGATGCCACAAGCACCAGAGCAGCAGGGGTCCCAAAGCTAACGGGAGCAGGACTTACGATTTTTTCAAAAGAGGTTTTGAGAAGTTCTACCCCGATGACCATAACGATAACAGCAACTATTAAACCGCTGAGGTATTCATAACGACCATGCCCATAGGGGTGCTCGGTATCTGCTGGTTTGGCAGCAAGTTTAAACCCAAACCAGGCAATGATATTACCGCCTGCATCGGACAGGTTGTTAACAGCATCTGCAAAGATAGAAACCGAACCGCCCAGTAAACCAACCAGAGCTTTAAACACAAACAACAGCAGGTTAAACCCAATGCCTGCAAGCGCAGCAGCAGCGCCCCAGGCGCGTCGATCCTGGGGATTACTAAGATCGTTTGCCTCGGGAGCCAGATGGCTCATGATCCATTGTTCCAAGCTGTAATCCATTTCAACTTTGTGCTCTTAGATGCGTTACAAAGATATTTACCCAGTTGAGCTTTGACTATCGTGCGAATTGGAGTTCTGAGAGAAAAAATGTCTGAGCACACCGTTAGACTTAATCCATACAAAGGGATTGGTAGTTTTCAGCGTACATGCGTGCGTTGAGGTTTGATTGTTGTGGAGCATGGATGTCTAACGAGCAAAATTCTTTGTCGCTTGAGGTACCCCGTATTGATATAACAACGCTTAATGCAGCTCAGCGCACGGCGGTAGCGTGCACCTCTGGCCCGCTTTTGGTACTTGCTGGAGCTGGTTCGGGCAAGACGCGCGTGCTTACGTATCGCATCGCTCATATGATTGCGGATAAAGGGGTGCGTCCTTGGCAGATCTTGGCCATTACCTTTACCAATAAGGCAGCAGCGGAGATGCGTGAGCGTCTGAATGCTTTGCTGCCCGGTGGTACGCGTGGTATGTGGGTGTGCACCTTTCACGCTATGTGCGTACGCATGCTTCGTGAGGACGCAGACCGGCTTGGGTTTCAACCAAACTTTACCATCTACGATGATGATGACTCAAAACGCCTGGTAAAGGCTATTATGAATGACTTTGATATTGAGCCCAAGTCATTCCCCCTCAATGCCATCCGTTCTCAAATCTCCAGCGCCAAAAATGCCCTGATCACGCCCGATCAGATGAGCGATGAGGCACAAAGTCCCCTGGCATGCAAAAGTGCACAGGTGTATCGAGAACTGCAGCGTCGTTTGATGCGCTCAAATGCTATGGACTTTGACGATCTTCTCGTGAACGCCTATGAACTGCTATCCAAGCATCCCGATGTGTTGGCAAAGTATCAGCACCGCTTTGTACAGATCTCGGTAGATGAGTATCAGGATACCAACCATGTGCAGTATAAAATTACAAATTTGCTGGCGGCGCTCACGCGTAATCTCATGGTTGTTGGTGACGATGACCAGTCCATTTATTCGTGGCGTGGTGCCGATATTCAAAATATTTTGGACTTTGAGAAGGACTATCCTGATGCCAAGGTGGTAAAGCTGGAAGAGAACTATCGCTCTTTTGGCCATATTTTAGCGGCTGCCAATGCAGTGGTTGCTCATAACTCACGCCGTAAGTCCAAACGCCTTTTTACCTCGCGTGGCGATGGCGATAAGGTGCGGGTTTATCAAGCGGCGGATGAGCGTGATGAAGGTCGTTGGATTGGCTCTGAGATTGATGTGGTCCACGATAAGGGCACCAGCTACGATGATATTGCCGTGTTTTATCGTACCAATGCTCAGTCTCGTATTTTGGAAGATATGCTGCTTCGTGCGGGTGTTCCTTACAAGATTGTGGGTGGAACGCGCTTCTTTGATCGTCAGGAAATCCGTGACGTTATGGCCTATCTCAAGTTGGTGGTTAATCCCGATGATGACGTAGCGGCGCGTCGCGTTGTTAACACACCTCGTCGTGGCATTGGCACCACGTCTATCAACAAAATTGCAGAGTATGCAGCCTCCCATGGCATTTCCTTTTTTAGCGCTGCACAAGCCTGTGTGGCCGAAGCGGGCCTGTTATCAACTAAGGTACGCAATGCCCTGGCAGAGTTTACTAACAGCATTGAAGCAAGCCGCCACCTTTCTGGCGATTTAGCCGATGTCGTAGAGGCTATTGTCGAGAAAAGCGGCATCATTCGTTCCTATGAGACCGAGAATACCATGGAGTCTCGTGGCCGTATTGAAAACATACAGGAATTCTTTGGTGTAGCAGCGGAATTTGATGAGGATCATGAAGATGCAGCTGAGACGCTTGAGTCACTCTCGCAGCTTAAAGAGGCTGGCGCTCTTGATGCAAGCGATGCAGCGCTTGCAACAGAAGGCCTTGATGCTGATGCCTCTGCTGTTTTGTCAGATGGCTTTGCAGGCTCATCAGAGAGCTCTTCTGTTGCGCTCACGGCTGCTTCTGTGCGCCCTGCTGTTGAAGCAGAAAAGCTTCCTGCTCTTATCGAGTGGCTTGCTCTGCGCAGTGATTTGGATTCTCTTGCGGGATCTACCAGTGCCGTTACGATGATGACCATTCACTCGGCTAAAGGCTTGGAGTTTCCTGTTGTGTTTGTTGCCGGTATGGAGGATGGCATATTTCCTCACACCGCTTATGAAGCAGACCCTGCTTCATTGGAAGAGGAGCGTCGCTTGGCATACGTTGCCATTACCCGTGCCGAGCAGCGCCTGTACCTTACCTATGCGGTGACGCGTCGTACCTATGGGTCCATCCAAGCTAATCCACGGAGCCGTTTTCTTAATGAGATCCCAGAAGAGCATATTACCAATGTGGGTGTAGGTTCATCGGGCTTTACAGGAGTGGGTTGGGAAAAGCGCGGCGATCGTCGGGGAACCTATGGCTCTGGGCAGGGATCTGATATGTATGGCGGACGTGTTTTTGGCTCCGCAACGCGTTCATCAAACCTAAGTGCGCGCAAAACTACTGATACTGGTTCGAGCTTTGTCGAGTTTACTGCCCGCGCTGTACCGCAAGACCAAAGGACAGGCGCGCAAACCTTTGCTATAGGAGATGCTGTTTCACACAAGACCTTTGGCCCTGGCGTGGTGACCGCGGTAGATAACGACATCATTGAAGTTTCCTTTAGCCGCACAGGGAAAAAGAAAAAGCTTATGAAGGGCTTTGCACCGCTTGTTAAGGTGGAGGGATAGCCATGAAGTTGGGAATTATTTGCGCTATGGACGTGGAGGCGGCGCTGCTTAAAGAGCACATGTACGATACCACCGCTACCACCTATGCACACATGGACTATATTGCAGGCACACTTGAAGGCTGCCCGGTTGTGGTGGTACGTTGTGGCATTGGTAAAAGCAACGCCGCTGTGTGTGTACAAAATTTAATCAATCACTTTGGTGTAACGCATATCATCAATTCGGGAGCAGCAGGTTCGCTGGACAATCGCATTGATATTTTGGATATCGTAGTTTCAACCGACGCGGTTCATCATGATGTTGACGCAAGCATTTTTGGCTACGCTGTTGGTGAAGTTCCTGGTTTAGGCATACGAGAATTCCCCGCAGATGAAGATTTGCGCTGTGTGGTGCGCCAGGCCATAGCTCAGGCTCACGAGAAGTACGCGGTGTTTGAGGGGCGCATTGCTTCGGGGGATCAGTTCATTGCAGATAATGCCACCAAGAAACGCATTCATGACACATTCCAGGCATTTTGCTGCGAGATGGAAGGCGCTTCTATAGCTCAGGCTTGCTGGCTTAATGACCTGCCCTTTGTTATCATTCGTGCCATTTCTGATAAGGCAGATGGTTCAAAGCAGCTCGAGTATCCCGTCTTTGAAAAGATTGCAGCACATCAAAGCGCTAAAGTTGTCATGTTAGTTGCCGCTCAGCTTGCAACACGTGCGTAATCGTACGGCCTGCACTGTGCAGTGGCTTAGCTTGCAGGACGTGTAGGCACTACGCGCACAGACTCAAAATAGCCACTACGCCAAAATATCTGGCTGTACACATATGCCCACCAAGTCAGGGCCTGTATGAACCAACAGCTCAGGCGTGGCAGAAGAAAAAACAAGACGTGTTACGTTACTCAGGCGTTTTTTAACCTCGGATTCAAAATAGGAAGCAATTTCTGCAGAATTAGAAACGCAAATTCCTACAGCAACCCGCGGGAAATTCTTGGCATGGTTTTCTGCAAGCTTAAGCTCTTCCTCAAGAGCTTTCTCAAAGCCGCGCGCCTTCTTAACAGGAGCATACATACCTTCCGGGTCACAGGTGATAACAGGCTTGATGTTAAGGATGGTGCCCAAACGATAGGTTGCTTCAGAAATGCGCCCGCCCTTACGTAAATAGGAGAGGGTTTTGGTGCAAAACCATAGACGGGTATCGTTTACCAGCTGCTTGCACTTGGCCATGATCTCATTAAGCTCAAGGCCCTTCTCGGCAAGAAGCGCTGCAGCCTGGACAACCAAACCAGCACCTAATCCAATATTTTTAGTATCAAGTACGTGTACAGCAAAATCGCTTATTTCGGAAGAAATGAGCTGTACGGTATGGTTGGTGGAAGACAGCCCGCTTGAAATGGTTATAAAGATTGCTTGGGTATACCCGTCATCTTTGGCCTTGCGCAGTGCTGCCAAAATACTGTGAGGGCTGGGCAACGATGTTTTAGGGACCTCAGTATCCAGCCGCGCAATCACATCTGCAGACGTGATGTCAATTGTGGATTCAAATGAACTGCCGTCGGAATAGGTAATGGTAAGCGGCACAATCCGTACGTCATGCTCGCGCGCAAAGGCTGCGCCCGTATCAGTACCGGAATCGGTAAGAATTGCAATTCGCTGGCTGTTCATCAAAGTCCTTTCCAGCACAGGTCAGAGGGTATCGCTTGTAAATATACCGCTCTTAGGTTACCCATTCTTGTGAAGTATTTCTACTTCACAGCAATGGTATTGTGCAACCACTTAGTTGAGCGGGTATATTTTTTATAACATTTTTATACTCAAAACATAAGGGAGTGTGTATGGCCAATCGTTCTGGCAAGCCCAGTACGCATGAACTGCCAAAGCGTTCGACCATTATTAGAGAGCCTGCTGTGGTAAGAAGACATGCACGCAGCTCTCAAATAAGTAAAGTTACGTCGGACAACACCATTGCTGCAGCAACTATGGTTTTTGCGGCATTGCTTGCTGTTATGGTAGCTAATTCATTTTTGTATGAGCCGCTTCACCACATTTTTATGACGCCCATTGGCATCAAGCTGGGCCGATTTATGCTCACCATGACCATCGAGGCCTTTGTAAATGACTTTTTGATGGCTATATTTTTCTTGCTCGTGGGCATTGAACTTAAATATGAGGTAACCGTTGGGCAGTTACGTCGTCCGCGTCAAGCAATCCTTCCCATGTTGGCTGCTGTTGGTGGTGTAGTTGTTCCAGCGTTGATCTTTATTGCATGTAATTGGGGTGGACAGCAGCATGGCTGGGCTATCCCCATTGCCACTGATATTGCCTTTGCTCTGGGTGTTATGTCGCTTTTGGGCGATAAAATCGCTGCGGAAACCAAGGTGTTTTTCCAAACACTTGCCATTGCGGATGATATTTTGGCCATTGTGGTTATTGCGCTGTTTTATGGGCACAGCCCGTCCATCTTTTGGATGGCGGCATCGGGTGTAGCCATTCTCATGCTCTGGGGCCTTAACCGAGCACGCATCTACACTGCCAAGCCATACCTTATTGTGGGTGTGCTCTTGTGGATCTGCATGTATAAGTCTGGCATTCACGCTACGCTTGCAGGTGTAATCTTGGCGTTTTTCCTGCCCGCTAAGTCTGATATTCGTCTGAGCGCTCTGCGCGACTGGCTTAATGGTCAGGCGCGTAAACTGGATGATGTGTACGATGATCAATCTCACGTGTTGGGTCAGCATGGCTTTACTAAAAATGCCGAGAAGGTAGAGCAGGTATTGCATCACGTTACACCGCCACTGGTACGTGTGGAACGAGAAATTTTTGTACCCGTAAACTTTATTATTCTGCCGCTGTTTGCCTTTGTGAATGCACAGGTTCGCCTGGTTGGAGCAGATTTTGGCGCTCTTGTTGGAGATCCCATTGCGCTCGGCGCCTTCTTTGGTGCTGTGTTAGGCAAGCCTGTTGGCATCATTTTTGTTACCTGGATTTTGGTCAAGCTCGGTTTTTCCAAGCTGCCCAAAAACGTAAGCTGGGATCAGATCATTGCGGTAGGTATGATGGGTGGCATGGGCTTTACCATGTCCATTCTCATTGCCGGCATGGCTTTTTCTGATGCAGACAAGATTTTGGCAGCAAAATGTGCCATCTTACTGGGCAGTGTTGTTGCCGGTGTAGCTGGTATTGTGTTTGTACGTGCTCATGATGCGCTTGCCCATAAGGCGTTTACCAAGACAGCTGAGGACTAACTGACGGTTCCGTATACATAACCCCAGCCATGAGCAGTAATGATAGAGTTGAGCTGGTCACATAAACGTGCGCGAGAATAGCTTCCTGTGGGCACGAGCTCAACCACCTCCATCAGGTCGCTCGGCAGGTCGTTTATCTCGGCACGAACAACCATATCCACATGGGAAACCACTGCAGTTGTTGCATAGAGTTCGTCAACCAAACGCTGCAGTTCGCCAAAGTCTGATGCTTGCGTATTCATGCAACTCCTTACATCGCTCATATGAATATAAGCATGGTACCCAATACTGTCCGATAATTGTGGGATAGTAAGAAGGCACAACACATCGGCGTTTGGAGCAATCGTGTCAAATTATTATCAGTCACTCACGAATGACCAACTTGACCTTGAGCTTTCGCAGCTGGATCAGCAAATTTCTCAGATCCGTAGCAAACAGCTTGCGTTGGATATGGCACGCGGTAAGCCTCATCCTGATCAAGTGAAATTGTCATACCCCATGCTGGATATGCTTGCTTCCTCCACAGATTTTATCGACAAGGGCGTTGATGCTGCAAATTATGGCTGCCCAGAGGGATTGCCGTCGGCACGACAGCTGGCAGCAGAGCTCTTGGGCGTTAACCCTAACAATGTATTGGTGGTAGATTCTGCCAGCTTAAGCATTATGTATGACGTTATAGACAATGCATTTGTCCATGGTATTAGTGGCTGCAAGCCTTGGTGTAAGCAAGAGGGCGTCAAGTTTTTATGTCCAAGCCCCGGCTATGATCGTCACTTTGCCCTCACCGCTTCCTTTGGTATTCAAAATGTGCCCATAGAGATGGGTGCAGATGGGCCAAACATGGATGAGGTGTGCCGCTTAGTACAAACAGATGCACGTGTTAAGGGTATTTGGTGTGTGCCCAAATATGCCAATCCAACAGGAATTACCTATTCTGATGAGGTAGTACGTCGTTTTGCATCGCTTAAGCCAGCGGCTCCAGATTTTAGAATCTATTGGGATAATGCCTACTGCGTTCATGATATAGAAGAGCCATCGGACAAGCTTCTTAACATCTTTGAGGCACTGCAAGAAGTTGGTGCCACAAATCTTGTTTATGAGTTTGCCTCTACTTCAAAGATTACTATTCCTGGTGCCGGCATGTCTTGGGTTGCTGCTTCGAATGATGATATTGCACAGCTTACTCAAGCGTTTTCCTTCCATCGGGTGTGTCCCAATAAGATGGTTCAGTTAGCTCATGCGCGCTTTTTACAGGATGCTCAACAGGTGGCCAAGCACATGAAAAAGCATGCTGCGCTCATTAAGCCTCGGTTTGATCTGGTGGTTTCTAAGCTTGAGGCAGGCTTAGGCAGCTTGGGGATTGCGCGTTGGACTCATCCCAAAGGTGGCTACTTTATTAGTTTTGATGGTCCAGCAGGGTCTGCTCAGGCTATTGTTGCGCTTGCGGAAAAGTTGGGTGTAAAGCTCACAAGTGCCGGCGCTACCTGGCCTTATGGCAAGGATCCGCATGACACTAACATCCGCCTTGCCCCCACGTTTCCCTCTTTGGAGGAGCTGGATCAGGCGCTTGATGTTTTTATCGTCTGTGTTAAATACGTTGTTGCTCATTTGGAAAAACAGAGCCGTCAGGTATAGCAGCTAAAGACTTCGCTACAATAAAAAGCTATTACTGTAGCTGAAGTGCTATGAAGGTAGCGGAAGCAATTTGATTCCACGAAGGGTTGGTTATGGCAAAAAAGAAGCAAAAAACAGCACGTGAGCGTTTCACGGTTGTTGTCGTTGCAATTCTTGCGGTTCTGATGGTGTTATCAGTTTTGTTGCCCTCACTGTCGTCCATCTTCATGGCGCGTTCGCAAAATGCCGCATCTTCTGCCCAGGCTTCAGGAGGATCAAATACCTCAACAACGGTTATTAAGTCTATGGCTGAGGTGGATGAAAAGTATAGCAAGTTGGTAGAGCAGTACAAAACCACGCTTGCTTCTGATGCCAATAACCAGGCTGCTCTGCTCAACCTAGGAAATGGTTATATGTCTTGGGCGAGTGTGGCTACAGCCTTTGCTACGGATGATGCCAACAAAGCACATGTAACGGATTTATATAAGCAGTCTATGGATGCGTACGATAAGTACCTGGCGCTTAATGATTCTATTGATGTGCGTGTACGTCGTACGATGGCCCAGTATTACTCCGGAGATACGGATGCGGCACTTGCAGCTATGGAGGAGTATACCACAGGTGCTGGTAAGGAGTATGGTCCTGCATGGGCATATCTAGGTTTGATGTATCAGACTGCTGGTAATACTGATAAGGCAAAGGAAGCGTATAACTCTGCAATTTCTTTTGATGAGAACAATACGTATGGAGCAAAAACTTTTGCCCAAAAGCAGCTCTCTCTTTTGGAAAATGCATCTTCTAGCACATCTTCTAATGCATCTACGGATAATTCAAATGCTACAAATCAAAGCTTGCAGGGCCTTTTAAATGGCTCTTCTCAGTAAGCAAGTTTGGAAGGACATGTTATGGACCTCTTGGTTACAACACAAACTACTGCAGCAGGCATCACCATTACGGTAACGGGTGAGGTGGATGTATCTTGTGCAGATACCCTGCGCAACGCACTTGTAGCTGCCTTGGAAACAAAAGCTGCTCATATCACTGTTGATCTTTCTGCAGTAACGTATATTGACTCTACGGGTATTGGTGTGTTGGTTGGTGCGGCTCATAAGGCTGCCGAGCAATCTGCCACGCTTACCGTTACGCATCCTCAAAAGAATGTTGCGCGCGTACTTTCTTTGCTTGGTGTAGACTCCGAACTTAACGTAGTGCTGGACTAGGAGGAATCCGGTGTTTGGTATTGGAGAGACAGAGCTTGCGTTAATTTTGCTCTTTGGCTTCTTGATGTTTGGTCCCGATAAGCTTCCCGGGATGGGCAGGACTATTGGTCGTGCTCTGCGTCAATTTAGAACGGCACAGGACGGCGTAACCAAGGTTGTCCAATCTGAGATCATTGATCCCATCAGCAAAAGTGCAGATGCAGATATGAGCTCTTCCATTGAGGATGAGTTGGATGCGGATATTGATACCAGCAAGAAGGAGACCTTCGCTCAAAAGAAAGCTCGTCTTGCTGCGGAAGCAGCTGCCACAAAATCTGACCTGTCGGCAGCGTCCGATGTACCACAAGAGGATGGCGCAACTGCAGCTGCTGCCACTACCGATGTTGAGCCAGAATCCACTCCCAACGCAGGGGCTACTGCTACTGCAGTATCTACGGCCGACGCAACACCCGCTTCCAGTACAGAGTCACAGTCCGCGGAGCAAGCAGCTGATAAACCGGAGATTTCTACCAGCGCTGCTTCTTTGTACGGTCTTACTACCACTGCGGCTTCTGCCGTAGTTGCTGCTAAGAAGGATGCAAGCGATTCTATAAAGGAGGAGGGGGAATAAGTAGGCATTAGCCTTCATTCCCGTACTAGTTATGCCTATCGGACCAGCTCGCATGCCGTTGCTCGACCATCTGGGAGAGTTTCGCCGTCGTCTTACCATCATTGTTGTTTCCGTCATCATTGCAGCTCTTGTGGTGTATGAGGCAACGCCTGTCATCCTTGATGTTCTTATTGACTCCATACGAGAGTATATCCCCGGTGGTCAGCTTGCCGTGCTTACTGCTTTGGGTGGCTTTACCATTCGTTTTAAAGTTGCAATGTATACAGGTGTTATTGTTTGTACACCCATTGTTATCTGGGAAATCCTGGCATTTTTCTTGCCAGCACTTAAACCAAACGAGCGGAGATGGGTTATTCCTACCGTACTAGCAATGGTAGTGCTGTTCTATCTTGGTATGGTGTTTTGTTACTTCATAGCTTTGCCTGCTGCATTTGGTTGGTTGCATGAGCAGGCATTGGATTGGGCAAGCACTATTCCCCAAGCCGAGGATTACATCAATATCATCACCTTGATGGAAATGGGCTTTGGTATTGCATTTGAGTTACCGCTTGTTGTGTTTTATCTCACGGCGCTTCATGTGGTCCCTTATGCAAGTATTCGTAGTAGTTGGCGTTATGTATACGTTGGCCTCATGATTTTATCGGCTGTTGTGACCCCTGATGCATCGCCTGTAACCATGATTTTGATGTTCGCTGCACTCATCTCTTTGTATGAGATTTCTTTGGCAGTGGCGCGACAGGTCATTGTTATCCGCGACGGCAAAAAAGCTCTCAGATGGACGCGCGAGGATTACGCTAACCGTAGCTAGTATTCTCAATAGTCAGCTTTTTAGGTATGCTCATAAAACAGCAAGAGCAGGTTTAATGAGCAGGGTAAGATGTGCCAATAAGCCAAGTATGTTAAAGGAGCATGCGAGTGAAGCTTGTAGTTGCAGAGAAAAACGATGCAGCCCAGCAAATCGCACGCCTGTTGTGTGATACGGGTAAACCCACGTCTGACAAGGTGTATAACACGCCGGTGTACCGCTTTGAGCACGAAGGTGACGAGTGGGTAGCCATTGGCTTGCGAGGTCATATCTTAGAACCAAGTTTTCCGCCAGAGATGCATTATCAAAAGCGCAATGGCTGGTTTGGTGTAACAGAGGAAGGGGAGATGCTTGTATGTGACGCTCCTGCCTCTCTGCCTACGCCTCCCTTTGCATCCAAACGCCGTCCCTATCTGGAGGATGGTATCTCCATCAAATCATGGAATATTGCCTCATTGCCGTATTTGGTATGGGCTCCTGTAGAAAAGCTTCCTGCCGAGAAAGAAATCATTCGTGCGCTTAAAAATCTTGCCAAGAAGGCAGATTTTGTCGTCATTGGTACGGACTTTGACCGTGAGGGAGAACTCATTGGTTCGGATGCTCTTACTCAAATCCGAGAGGTTGCTCCCACGGTTTCCGTAAGTCGTGCGCGCTATTCTGCGTTTACCAAGCGTGAAATTGACCATGCATTTAGTAATTTGGTTGAGTTGGATCAAGATCTTGCAGATGCAGGGGATTCTCGCCGGTATATTGATCTTATTTGGGGCGCTGTTCTTACGCGCTATTTAACCGTTGCAAAGCGTAGTGGGTTTGGTAATACGCGCTCTGCCGGGCGTGTGCAAACACCAACGCTTGCGCTTGTGGTAGAGCGTGAGCGTGAGCGCATGGCGTTTATTCCAGAGGATTATTGGGTTATCACTGGTCTTGCTGCTTCTGGTTTGGATGAGTTTAAGATTGCTCACACCAAGAATCGTTTTACCGATGGAGATGCTGCTCAAACAGCGTTTGCTCACTGTGATGGTGCTGGTCGCGGCATAGTGGCTGATGTTACCAAGCGTGAGCGTACATCCAAGCCGCCCGCTCCGTTTAATACCACTTCTTTGCAAGCGGCAGCTGCGGCAGAAGGCATTTCTCCTGCGCGAACCATGCGCTTGGCGGAATCTCTGTACATGAATGGTCTTATCAGCTATCCACGTGTAGACAATACCGTGTATCCTTCTTCGCTGGATTTACGCGGTGTGGTTTCTACGCTTGCTGGTGTGCCAGCTTACAAAGCCGCGTGTGATAGCATTTTGTCTGCTCAAGAACTTCATCCAACGCGAGGTAAACAGCAAACGACGGACCACCCGCCCATTTATCCTACTGCCGCCGCCAATCCTGATGCCCTGCAAGCTGCAGAGTGGAAACTCTACAACCTCATTGCGCGTCGCTTCTTGGCAACGCTGATGGACCCTGCGGTTATTGAAGGAACCAAGGTCAAAATTACCATTGAGGACGAGTTGTTCCAGGTTTCGGGCGATGTGCTTAAGCATGCAGGGTATCGTGCTATTTATCCCTTTGGATTAAAAAAAGACGAACAGCTTCCTGCTCTTAAACAGGGTGATGAGGTTTCCATCAAGAAGGTTGAGCTTGCGCAAAAGCAGACCGAACCACCCGCGCGCTATAGCCAGGGCAAGCTTATTCAAGAAATGGAGCGCTTGGGTTTGGGTACCAAGTCCACCCGTGCGTCTATGATTGAGCGCCTCTATGCCGTTAAGTATCTCAAGAATGATCCCGTAGAGCCCAGTCAGCTTGGTATAGCCATCATTGATGCGCTGCAAGCCTACGCGCCTCACATCACATCTCCGCAGATGACCAGCCAGCTTGAGCAGGATATGACCAAGGTTGCTGAGGGTGGAGATAGCCAAAGCAGTGTGGTTACCCATTCACGCGCGCTTCTCGCAGAGATTATGCAAGATCTTATCGAGCATACCGAGGATTTGGGAGCGTCCATTTCAGATGCGGTAACAGCGGATGCTCGCGTGGGTGCGTGCCCCAAGTGTGGCAAGGATTTGGTGCTTAAGTCTTCTGCAAAAACACGTGGCAACTTTATTGGCTGTATGGGTTGGCCTGACTGTGATGTTACCTTTCCCGTGCCCTCTAATGTACGTATCGATGCTCTGGAGGGGCAGGCGGCCGTGTGTCCCGAGTGTGGTGCACCACGCATTAGCTGTCGTCCCTTTAGGGGTAAGGCGTTTGAGCTGTGCGTAAATCCTGCTTGTCCTACCAATCAAGAACCTGATGTTGTGGTAGGAAGCTGCCATGTTTGTGCTGAGCAAGGCCGTACCGGCGAGCTTATTGCGCACAAGTCCGAGAAGAGCGGCAAGCGCTTTATCCGTTGCACCAATTATGAAGAGTGCAAAACGAGCTATCCCTTGCCCGCACGCGGAGAACTCCATGCTACGCAGGATCGCTGTCCTGATTGTGGTGCCCCCATGGTAGAGGTACAGACAGCGCGTGGTCCGTGGAAATTGTGCCCCAACCCTGAGTGCTCTTCTAAGCAAAAGACAGTACGTCGTGGCTCAAAGACTACGGCTAAAAAGGCAGCAACCAAAACAGCCCCAACCAAAACGGCAGCTAAAAAGACCACCGCTCAGAAGAGCACTAAGAAAGCAAACGGTAAGACACGTGCTCAAAAGGCCGCTTCAACCTCAGCAAAGAAGTCTTCATAATGGCTGGCGTATTTATTAGCTTTGAGGGCATTGACGGCTGTGGTAAGACTACGCAGGTACAGCGCCTGTATGACACGCTTGTAGCTGCTGGTGTAGATGTTATTTGTCTGCGGGAACCCGGTGGCACAAGGATCTCTGAAGCCATTCGTGCCGTGCTGTTGGATAAAACTAATAGCGAGATGTGTGCCGAGTGTGAGCTTCTTTTGTATGAGGCTTCTCGGGCCCAAATGGTTAAACAAGTGGTAGAGCCAGCACTGGCTGCTGGCAGCGTGGTGCTGTGCGATAGGTTTTATGACTCCACCTTTGCCTATCAGGCGGGTGGACGTGGTCTTGACGCCCAGCGGGTGCTGACAGCAAACAAGCTTGGGAGCTGTGGTATTGATCCTGCAAGAACGCTCATTTTGGATCTTGATCCGCGTGAAGGTTTTGCTCGTGCTACAAAGAGTGGTGCCGATAGGCTTGAAGCAGAAGGACTTATGTTTCAGACCGCAGTGCGTGAGGGGTATTTAGCGGTGGCCCAAGCAAATCCTCAGCGTGCACTGTTGGTAAACGCCTCTGGAAGTCCGGATGAGGTGTATCAGCGTATTTGTGATGTACTCAAAGATCTTATTCCGCAGCTAGGTGTGTAATATGGCTTTTGGTGTACAACATACCCATGAAGTTCCTGCGCTTGACCAGATTGTGGCCCAACCGCGTGTTAAGCGTTTTTTGACAGCCGCTGTGTCGAGTGGACACACCTCTCATGCCTACTTATTTGTAGGTGCTCCTGGTGTGGGCAAAACCGTTGCAGCGCAGGCACTGGCACAAAGTTTGGTGTGTCCTCACGGGGGAGATGCGCATTGCGATGATTGCATTCGTGTGGCTCACCGTACGCATCCAGATGTGCACTGGTATAGTCCGGCAGGTGTCTCTGATTACCTTGCAGGACAGGTTCGTGAGCTTATAGATGATGCACAGCTTACACCCGTGCGGGCAAAAACCAAGGTATACATCATTCAGCGTGCAGATATGCTGCGCGGCACAAGTGCAAATGCCTTACTTAAGACCATTGAGGAGCCTCCGGCGCAGGTAGTCTTTATTCTTATTGCGCGTACCGTGGATAACGTGCTGCCCACCTTGGTTTCTCGCTGTCAGACGGTACCCTTTAGCGTGCTATCTTCACAGGCAGGTGTTCGCGCGGTGGAGCTGGCAACGGGCGTAGGAGATTATCGTGCGCAGATAGCTCTTGCAATAACTGGCACACCACAGCAGGCCGAGCAGTATCTTTTATCGGCCACACGCCAAGAAATTCGGGCCCAAGTCATACGTGCTTTTAGTGAATTGGCTCATGCAGACTCGTGGGATATTTTGCAAGCTGCTCAGCGGATTACCTACGCTATCACACCGCCTAAAAAGAGCAAAAAGAAGGTAGATACCGCGCAGTTGAGTGCAGAAGAGCAGCAAGAAGCGGCGCTTGTAGAGCAGTATCTTTCTAAGAAAGCACAAAGCGAACTGGAAGCCATCAAAAAACGCGAGGCAACCGCGAGAGATCGTTCGGGTATGATAGAGGCTCTAGCTGCAGCAAAATCGCTTTTGCGTGATGTGCTTATGTACTGTGAGCAAGTGGATGTGGCGCCTGTCAATGCGGACCATAGTGATGTTATTCAACGCATAGGGGCGCATACCACTACTGCAGGAGTGATTCGTGCGCTCGAAGCTGTTGATGTAGCAATTGCTGACATCAACCACAATGTAACACCCCAGCTGGCTTTGGAGGTCATGCTGTTATCTGCCAAGGAGGCACTGTAATGCCCACCGTTTTGCCGGTGAAGTTTCCCTATATTGTTCATGAACTCTGGTTTGATCCAGGTACTACCGGTGCCTGTGTTGGGGACCATGTCATTGTCTCTACCGAGCGCGGCACTGAGATTGGCCTTGCTACGCGCGATCCCTTTGCTGTTCCTGAAGAAGAGCTTGGCGAAACCCTTGGTGAAGCCGCCCTTAGTGCTGTGGTTCGTATCGCTACAGAAGAAGATCTTGTCCGTGCAGATGAGCTTGCCACACAAGGTGAAGCTGCTCTACCGATCTTTCATCGTTTGGCTAAGGCTTCGGGCTTGGAGATTAAGCCGGTTGGTGTGGAGTATCTTTTTGATGGCGAGAAGGCCGTCTGCTATTTTGCGGCTGAGGAGCGTGTAGACTTCCGTCAGCTCGTGCGCGATCTGTCCCATGAGCTGCATGAACGTATTGATATGCGTCAGATTGGCGTACGAGAAGAAGCTGCTATTGTGGGCGGTTATGCTCACTGTGGCCAGGAGTTGTGCTGCCGTAGGTTTGGTCGCGAGTTTGAGCCTGTGTCTATTCGCATGGCAAAGGAACAGGATCTGCCACTTAATTCCAGCAAAATTTCTGGTGCTTGCGGTAGGCTTATGTGCTGCTTGCGCTATGAATTTGAAGCGTATCGCGATTTTAAATCCCGCGCGCCCAAGCGCAACGCTGTTATCGACACGCCTTTGGGTAAGGCAAAAATTGTTGAGTACAACACTCCCAAAGAGGAGCTGTGCCTGCGTTTGGAAAGCGGCAAGCAGATCCGTGTACCTTTGGCAGAAATGGAAGCCTCTGAGTCTGCTTGTGCAAAGTCAAAAGAGCTTGGTTGCGCTTGCCGTCCCGATACCGTTTTACGCTCTACCTTGGACAAATTGAGCTCACCAGAGATTCAAATGGCTCTTGCCGAGCTGGATCGCAAAAACGGGTTGCTTCCAGAAGAGCACTCCGATGAACAAGACATTTTTGTAGAGCCGCCCAAGCGTGTGCGTCGTGAGCGTCAGGTGACTTCAAGCGCCGCCTCATCTTCTGTAAAAACGCGCCGCGAACGCCGCAAGAACGGAGTGCCTGAACAGCGCACTGCCGCTCAGGCTGCCCGAGACACCCATACCGGTCATGCCACTCAAGCAGCTGGATCGCAAGAGGCACAGGTTGCCCAGGTCAAGACGCCCAACAAGCGCCGTCACCATCGAGTTGCACCGTCCTCACAGGCGGCTGACACCACAGCAAAGAACGCAGCTCAGGCTTCTCCTAAGCAAGCAGGTTCCCATAAGGTACGTCGTGTTCGTCGTCCTGGCGATAAGGGCGGATCTGCTGGAACAACCATGCCTGAACATGCGGAACACACTAATCATTCCGATCGTTCTTCTCGCTCGACACATCCAACAAAACGCACGCGTAAGGCTCAAGCCTCTGCTCAGACGACAAAGGCACCAAACAGCTCTGCTCCTAAGACGCGTCGTAGGCGTCCTTCTGGCGAAAACTCTACTGGTGAGTAGGCACCAGCGAGGTAGGCACCAGTAGAATAGGCACCAGCGAGTAAGCATGTTGCAGCTGCGCTGGTGCAACAAACAAGGTTATAGCTTGATTACAGCCCAAGCTCGTCACTGTCAAGCCAGATGGTAACGGGACCATCGTTTACCAGCTCAACCTGCATATCAGCCCCAAATACGCCATGGCCAACGTGGGCCACATCATTTGCAGCATAGGCACAGAACTGCTCGTACAGTTTCTTTCCGAGTTGTGGTCCAGCGGCCTCTACAAAAGAAGGCCGCCTGCCACGTCGAGCATTTGCATAGAGGGTAAACTGGCTCACAATGAGGACTTCTCCGCCAATATCGGCAAGGGAGAGATTCATTTTGCCTGCTTGGTCATTAAAAACGCGCAGACCATAGATCTTATCCCAGAGGGCCTGAGCGGTTTGGCAGGTATCATATGGCCCAACGCCCAGCAGAATTAGGAAGCCCTGCTTGCACGAACCAACAAGTTTTGTATCAACGTGCACGGAGGCGTGGGTTACGCGTTGCAAACAAGCTCGCATACCAGTCCTTACTTACTTATCACGGTTTTGCTTGGCCGACCAGCTTTGTGGGGTAATTTTTACAAACTGCACGGCGTGGATGTATGTATCGATAACTTCGTCCAGTCGCTTCATTTCCCACTCAGGCGCAAGTTTTCTGCTCATCCAAGCAAGTCTTTCGCGCACCAGCGCTTCATCGGTTACAAACTCAGCGGTGCCATGCACCATGGCACTTTCATACCACGTTGTATATTTTTCTTCGGGCATCTGCACATGAGCGACGGCCGTATAGCATACGTTGGGGTTTTGCGCTAATGCGCCAGCGCGCGTCCCACCACGGCGGCAATGAAACCACAGGCTGTGGTCATCATCATCCAACACAGCATTGACTGGGGTTGCATAGGGCATTCCATCAGGCAAAATGAGGGAAAGGGTTCCCCAGGTGCACTCATTAAGAATGCGCCAGGCCTTATCATGAGGAAGATTTCTTTTGGGAGCAGACATATGAACTCCTTAGCCGAAATTGTGGTGGGACGCGCGTACAACAAAAACTAGGCAAGCTTATAAATCTTGCTAAACTTGTCCTGTAAATAGCTGGTGTAGAAGCTAGGATCAAAGTCTGTGCCTACGGCACCCTTGATAAGATCAATGGGGTCCTTGCCTCGTCCATAGGTCCAGATGCGGCTCTGTAGCCACTGGTTAATGGGAGCCAGCTTGCCGCAGGCAATGTAGCCGTCAAGATCTATGCCCTCCTCAACCATCTTGGCAGCAAATTGAGAAGCATAGGCGCTGCCCAGCGCATAGGTGGGGAAGTAGCCAATAGAGCCGTCGGACCAGTGCATATCCTGCAACGCACCTACGGTATGATTGGGTACCTCAATACCCAGATAGTCCTTATACTTCTGAGCCCACAGTGCAGGAATGTCCGCCGCCTTTGCCTCACCAGCAAACAGCATCTGCTCAAGCTCAAAGCGAATCAAAATGTGCAGAGGGTAGGTCAGCTCGTCTGCTTCGGTACGAACAAGGGAAGGCTCGGCGCGGTTCTCGGCCAAATACAGATCCTGAGCACTTACGTTTGTCATCTGCTCGGGGAAGTACTTTTTAAGCAGGTCAAGCAGGACGGGGGCAAATGCCTCACTGCGTCCTACCAGGTTTTCATAGAAACGAGACTGGGCCTCATGGATACCCATAGAGGTGCCACCCTTAAGGCAGGTATAGTCGTAAGCAGGGTTAACGCCTTGCTCATACAGGGCATGTCCGCCCTCATGCAGCATAGAAAAGATATTGGATAGAACCTCATTTTCATACACATGGGAAGCGATAAAGACATGTTGAGAAGTGAGTGAATCCGTAAAGGGGTGCTCGGTATGGGCGCATACCAGCGCATCCATATCCAAGCCTTCGATCTTGCACAGCTCAATGCCCAAATCCCACTGCTTTTTGGGATCAAAACTTCCCTCAGCACAGGCTTTGCTCGGCTGGTAACCGTTCTTTACGATGTCATTGACGAGAGGAACAACCACTGTCTTGACCGCATCAAAGAAGCGATCGTAAAACACGCGTGATGTGCCTGGCTCAAACTCATCCAGCCAGACATCATAAGGATTGCGAGAAGGATCTTTGAACTCGGCAATTTGGCGCATGTAACTTACAATTTGGTCCAGATACGGCGCAAAGCTGTCCCAGTCTCCTGCAGGCTTTGCCTTGTGCCAAGCATCACCAGACTCCACTCGCAGGCGGGTATAGTCGCTTGCCATCTGAGCAGGAATGTCTGCTATACGCGAGCGATCACGTGCTAAAACGCGGACTTCTGCAGCACGGAACTCATCAAGCTCTCCGTTTTTCTCTGCAGCTACCAGGCGATCCAGCAACTCTTTTGTTGCTTCAGAGCATAGAAGCTCATGGTTTTCTTCATCTAAGATTGCCAGCGCTTCACCGCGACCAGCTGCACCCTTGACGGGGTCGGTTGTGGCTCCGCTAAAATAGATGCCACTTGCAGCATAGTTGTGGGCAAAAAGATGCTTCTCTATACGATCAAGCTCTGCAAGATCGGCTGCGAGGTGCTCGGGATTGGTTGGCATATCGCTCCTTTTGGTAGGGGATTGGTATATAAAAGTAAGTGTAGCGTTTCGTAAACTTTTGGGATGGGAGAGCCTGTGATTAAGCTCATTTTATCGGACATTGACGGAACAATTTTGCCGTACGGGCATAAGCACGTATCGGCTCCCCTGTTGGATGCCATCCATGAGGCCCTGGATGCGGGCATACGCTTTGGGCCGTGCACCGGTCGCGGTATGGAGTGGCTTCCTCCTCTGTTTTGCGATGACGCTGCAGCGTATGCAACAGCCATTGCCACAAACGGGCAAAGTGTCTACCTTGATGGCCAGGCGTTAGTGGAAGCTCATTTTACGCCAGAACAGCTCAAGCCCCTGATAGAGGAGCTGTCTGATGTTGCTGGTGCGGGTGTGTTGGTGTTTATAGACGGTGTGCCCCATCTGCTGTGTGGCGAACCCTCGGATTTGCTCGCGTCTTATGCAGAGTATGCTAAAAGCGCAATTATCGAGAAAACCATCCCAGATTCAGACGCTATAACCAAGTGCAATGTGTTTCTCAGAGGCGATATGGACGCCACGGTTGAGCTGTGTAATCGTTTAAATGAGCGCATAGATGCTCTGGATTTTGATATTCCCAGTCCGGCATTTCTTAATGTCATGCTCAAGGGGCGCAATAAGGCATCTGGTATAGATATGCTTACCACTCATTTGGGCATCACGCTTGAGGATGTGGTGGTATTTGGTGACGGCGGAAATGATGTGCCCATGCTGGCACATGTGCCCAACTCTGTGGCGGTGGCACAGGCTATGCCCCAGGCAACAGCGGCTGCACGCTGGCATACGGGCAGCGTGGATGAGGACGCCGTAGCAGATGATATTCGTGCGTTAGCTCGTGGTGAGTGGCCCTTTACACACTAAGTTGTGCTAAGGTAATCCAATGGCTATGACGGAGAGGGTATCTTCTCGCGTTATCTGTGGACAGAGAGGGAGCTCAGCGCTGTTGGTTGGTATTGCGCTGGTTGAGAAGCGCCCACGCAGGTAGAGAAATGCGTTCACTCTATCAGCTGTGACCTTAACGGAAGTGTTGTGCACAAAGAGTATGCTTGTGTGCTGGGCTTCTCAGTAGGGAAACCGTACTCCTTACGAAACAAGGACAAGTAAGTGGGCTTGCACGAGAGAAAACGTGTTGGTCAATCAAGGTGGTACCGCGGTTATTTCCCGTCCTTGAGCGTATGCTCAGGGACGGTTTTTCTTGGAAGGGGAAGGTAGATGTCGCTTGTTGACGACCTCAAGCTCATTGCCGAGCAGGCAAATGAGCAGCTTGCTGCTGCAAAAACGTTGGAGGACCTAGAAAAGGTTCGCGTAGCGACTATGGGTAAGAAAGGCTCGCTTGCGCATGTTTTACGCTCCATGGGTAGCGTGGATCCGGCTGAGCGCCCCCACATTGGTAAAAAAGCCAATGAAGTTCGTGCACAGTTTGAGGCTTCACTTGAGTCCTTTAAAAAGGAGCTTCAATCAGCAGAGCTGCAAGCACGCATTGCGGCGGACACCGTAGATGTCACGCTTCCGGGGACTCCTCTTTCTGTTGGTACCCAGCACCTCATTTCTCAGATTGTGGAAGAGATCGAGCAGATCTTTGTTGGTTTGGGCTATACCGTTCAGGATGGTCCGTATGTAGAAACCACCTACTACAATTTTACTGCGCTCAATGCGCCAGAAGATCACCCCTCACGCTCTGCTCGTGACACCTTTTATGTGCTTGATCGTGCGGATCAGGGCGCACATGCACATGTTCGTGGTGAGTCGGATATCTTGCTGCGTACGCAAACCTCTGGCGTGCAGGTGCACACCATGGAGGAGCACAAGCCGCCCATCTACATGATTTGTCCAGGCACCGTATTTCGTCCTGATACCGCAGACGCAAACCATCTGCCCCAATTTACTCAGATTGAAGGCTTGGTAGTGGACGAGGGTATTACCTTTGGCGATCTCAAAGGCACCCTGGATTATTTTTGCCGTGAGATGTTTGGTAAGGATCGTGCAACGCGCTATCGTCCGCATTTCTTCCCCTTTACGGAGCCTTCGTGTGAGGTAGATGTTTCTTGCAATATTTGTCATGGCGCGGGTTGTCGTTTTTGCAAGAACACGGGCTGGCTGGAGATTTTGGGTTGCGGCATGGTTGACCCCAACGTCTTTGCTGCCGTAGGCATTGATGCTCAGAAGTACTCTGGCTTTGCCTTTGGTATTGGTGCTGAGCGCGTAGCTGCACTTCGATATGACCTTCCCGATCTGCGCATGCTGGTAACTGGTGACATGCGTTTCCTTCGTCAGTTCTAAGAGAAAGGCAGCTTTAGCATGCGTATTTCATATGAGTGGCTCAAGTCCATGGTGGAGCTTCCAGAAAACCCCGATGATCTTTGTCGTGAATTTGTCCGTACGGGTACGGAAGTAGAGCATGTCGAGAAGACCGGCGCACATCTAGATCATGTGGTCACCGGCCAGGTTATGTCTAAGCTTGCTCACCCCAATTCCGATCATATGTGGATTACACAGATATGTGTGGGCGAGCACAATCTTGATGAAGCCGGCCAACCTGCACCCCTGCAGATTGTGTGCGGTGCCCAAAACTTTAATGAGGGTGATCACATCATTGCTGCTTTGATTGGAGCGGAACTTCCCGGTGGTGTAAAGATCAAAAAGTCCAAGCTGCGCGGCGTAGAGTCTTGTGGCATGAATTGCTCCTGGCGCGAGCTGGGCTTGGCTGGACAGTCCGATGGCATTGCAATTTTGCCTGCCACCGCGCCCGTAGGCATGCCTATTGCTCAGTATCTGGGCTTGTCCGACGTTATTATCGACGCAGAAATGACGCCCAACCGCCCCGATTGCCTGTCTATGCAGGGCGTGGCCGTTGAGGTAGGCTCTATCTATAACAAGGATGCTCACTTTGACAATCCCACCATTGCTGCCGAGAAGGGCACACCAACTGCTGAGCTTGTCTCGGTAGAGGTGGCAGATCCTGCTTTGTGTTCTTGCTATGTGGCACGTGTAGTGCGCAATGTGAGCATTGGGCCCAGCCCGGATTGGTTGGCTCGCCGTGTCATGGCTGCTGGCGCTCGCAGCATCAATAATGTAGTGGATGTAACCAACTATGTTATGTACTTAACCGGTCAGCCCCTGCATGCCTTTGATTTGAATACCGTTACGCAGCAAGCAGATGGCAAACGCCATATTGTTGTGCGTGCGGCACAGGAGGGTGAGGTACTTACCACTCTGGATGAGCAAAAACGTAGCCTTACGCCTGATATGGCTGTTATTACGGATAACGGGCAGACGCCTTTAGCCCTTGCTGGCGTTATGGGTGGTCTTGACTCTGAGGTGCGTGAGGGCACTGTAGACGTGCTGCTAGAAAGCGCTGTTTTTGATGCGGGCCACGTTTCTCGTACCAGCCGCAACCTTGATCTTATGAGTGAGGCGTCCATTCGCTTTGAGCGCAAGGTTGATCCCACGGGATGTGTTGCTGCTGCTAACATTGCCGCTGCACTGTTTGAGCAGTGCTGTGGTGCCGAAGTATGCCCCGGGTATGTGGAGTGCAAGACAGCGGAGTTTGAGCCTGCAAGCATCTGCTTGCATCCTGATCGCGTGCGCGCTTTGTGTGGCGCCCCCATAAGCAACAAAGAGATGGAAACCTTCCTTACTCGCTTGGGTTGCTCGATAGACTCCAGTTTAGAGCCTTGGAAGGTGGTTGCGCCATCCAACCGTCCCGATCTTACTCGTGAGGCAGACCTGATAGAAGAGGTCTTGCGCTTGTGGGGTATGGATCGTGTAGAGCCTACGCTTCCTGCAGCACGCAATCATCATGGAGGTCTTACCAAGGATCAGGTGCGCGTGCGTGCCATGGGGGCTACCCTGCGTGCTTGTGGTCTTAATGAGACCAGCACCTATTGCTTTGCAGACCATAGGGACCTTGAGTTGCTTGCCATGCCAGAAGAGGGTAGGGGCTTGCCTGTGGTTTTGCTCAATCCCTTGGTGGCAGGCCAGTCCGAGATGCGCCGCAGTATGCTTCCTGGTCTTTTGCGCTCGGTTGCCTATAACTTGGATCATGGTGTTGCAAATGTTGCGCTCTATGAGATGGGTCGCTGCTTCTTTGCCAGTGCAGATGCAAGTCAGCCTGCAGAGCCGAGCTTTGTAGCAGGTGTACTCTGTGGTCAGAATTGCTTGCCGAGCTGGAACGCTAAGCCCAAGACCTACGATTTCTTTGATGCTAAGGGTATTGTGGAGCAGCTAGTGGCCTCGCTTCATATCCAAAAGATACGCTTTGTTCCTGCAGATCCTGAGCAGTATCCATGGCTGCAGCCTGGTAGGAGTGCTCAGATCTTTGCAGGAAAGGATTTGTTGGGCTGGATTGGTAACGTGCACCCCAACTCTCTTGTCAACTTTGGCATCGAGACAGATGTGGTTGCGTTTGAGCTTGCTCAGGATGCGCTGCTGCGTGGGGCTTCTCACAGCTATGCCTACCAGGAAGTACCTACTTTACCTGGTGTAACCATGGATATTGCCCTGCTTGTACCTGAGGATGTAACGGCACAAACGCTTATGCAGCGTGTGAACTCTGCTGGAGGCAAGCTCTTGGCAGAAGCTCGCTTGTTTGACGTGTACCGCGATCCGTTGCTTATTGCTGCTGGTAAAAAGTCCATGACGGTTTCTTTGGTCTACCGAGCCGCGGACCATACCCTCAGCTCCAAAGAGGTAGAGGCAGCACACAGCAAGTTTATCGAGAAGCTCAAGCGTAGCTTGGGCGCCGAGCTGCGCGGTTAGCGTGCCAAGCTGGAACGTACATAGTGCCCATGTTGAGCGGCTCTTGCATGCCAAAGAGCCGCCTGCACTGGGCATTTGCGACACAAATTGCTTCTTGTTTGGTAACTTTGTTCCGGATATTTACGTGGGCTATATGGTGCAGCCCCTTACCAAGACGCTGAGCTATTGCAGTACCCACCTTGCAGCAGATGAGTTTATGCCCACGCCACGCTACGATGAGTTTTGGGAGCTGTATGTAACACCGCTTTTGTCTGGCGGACCTTCGCCGGAGCGGGATATGACTCTTGGCGCATGGGCGCATCTGGTGTGTGATCACGTGTATAACTTGGCTGCTCGTCAGGTTGCGTTTGATGCTGGCTATACGCCGGGGGATACGGTGCGCATTTTAAAGCAGTCCGACTTTGACCTGTACGGCAAGAGCCTTTCTATATCCATGGTGCCACAAGCAAGTCCTGCACTTGTGCGGGCAGCGCACAACTTTGCACAGTATGCTATCGAGAAGCCCGATGTACAAGCAGCTATAGCGGCAGCTCAGCGCATTGTGGCAGCCAATACGCCCCCTCTGCCAAACCCACGCTATCAGCTACTGAGCGCTGAGTTTTTTGAAGCAACAGCCACAGAAGCTCACAATATCATAATTTCAACCTTATTGGATAGGGTGACATAGTATACTATGAGCAGTTCATAGTCTTGCGTGCTGCTAAAGGGGAGATATGGCGCAGTTTGAGAAATCGTCTGATTCACTTTTGTACGTACAGGTATCTGACTTTGTGCGTGAAAAAATTTATTCAAAAGAGTGGGGCGTGGATGATCGCATTCCGTCTGAGCATGAGCTTATGGACATGCTTGATCTGTCACGTGGTACCGTGCAAAAGGGTATTCGCACGCTGGTAGACGAAGGCCTTCTCGTTCAGCAGCGCGGGCGCGGTACGTATGTAACCCAGCCTGTCATGGCACGCCCATCTTCCAATTCTTTGCTCTCGTTTGCTGAGTCCATGAACGAGCAGGGCATTCCGTATCAAACAACGGTTGTCGAGAAAACCGTGCTGCCTGCTGGCAAGGCTTGTGCAGAAGCCTTGGGCATTGATCGCGGAGATTCATATTTGTACCTTGCACGCGTGCGTGAAGTCTTTGGTGAACCCGTTATGTTTATCGAAAGCCACCTCAATCTAAAATTGATCCCAGATTTGGTAGATGTGGACTTTAATGAGGAAGGTCTGTTTGAAGCAGTGGAGCGCCTCAGTGGTCATGGTATTGGTAAGTCAGAGATGATCTATAGCGCGCGTACTGCTGGTAAAAAACGCTCTGAATGGCTGCGCTGTGATGAGCATGCTCCGGTTCTTAACCTTGATCAGCTCGTGCGTTTGGAAAATGGTTCTCCCTTTGAGTGGGGTAGTATTTGGCTGCCCGCAAACCGCTGCGTCATTAGTTCTCAAACGAGTCGAGAAGATTAGCCCTTTTGACAGAGCTTGCGTAGAGGTACCAAAATGATTGTAAGATATCGTTTTGGTAAAGAACGCTCATGGAATACACTATGAGATGCAATGCGTATAGGTTTCTTGGGGCTTGGCGTAATGCTAAGAAAGGATTTAGTATGACGGCTCGTATTATTGTTGCTTGCGGATCAGGCGTTGCAACTTCTCAAACGGTTGCATCAAAGGTCCAACATCTCCTTACACTCAAAGGCGTTGACGCACAATGCGAGGCGGTCGATATTAAATCTCTTAAGCGATGCATTAAAAATGCCGATATCTATATTTCAATTGTTAAGGAAGACACCGATTGGCACATTCCAGTATTTAATGGTATTTGCTTTTTAACGGGCATAGGACAAGAGGCAGAGTTTAAGAAGCTGCTCGCCGCTATTGATAGAGTCAATAAACGTTAGTCTGCGTGCCAAACTAGTTATCACAGCTAAAACGTAGCAGGGATTAGCCATCGTACACGATGTGCTCGAGAGCGCTTACGTTACGAATGCTAAATCCTCGACCTTCTCGACAAAGAATGTTTTGGTCACAGAGTTCTTCGAGCAGACGAAACATGTGTCGGTAGCTCATACCAATGGAAGCACTGATCTCGGTAAGGGCATCGGAGAAAAATTCTGCATTGGCGTTCTTAAGAATGTAGGCACACAGGCGCTGTTTGCCCGTGTAGAGGGCGGATGAAACATATGCATCTGCGGAATTTGCCAGCTTGAGGGCAAGACCGCGGCCCAGCTTGTTAGAAAAGACAATATTGTGCGTGAGCTCCTTGCGACACAAAGAGTAGGGTAGCTGGATGCATTCCAGCTGTGTGATGGCGCTTACCGTAGTTTTTGCTTGAGGCAGATTGCTCATAAGTTCAATGTCACCAATGACACCACTTGAGATATACCGACTGACAATAAGTGTTTTGCCGTTCTTACCCAGCCTGAATGCTTTGGCACGGCCTTGTATGACCAGCCAAAAACTTGTAAACCTGTCACCTTGGTTAATGATGGTTTCTCCGGAGGTGTAGAGGGCACAGCAGCAGTTGCTTGTATCGATAGCCGATAGCCCATATTCCGCAAGAACCATCTGATGCGCTTGGACAAGACGCCGGGTTTTCATAGGAGCTACCTCCAAGTATGGAGAGACTGCGTGGTGTTGCTATAAGTATGACATATGTCCTATCTATAGGATGAGTTCCCTCTTACAGTGGAGGCAGAAAGGAGAGAAATGTACACCTTTTTGTCGTTGCTTGCCGGCGTGCTTTTGTCGGTAATGATTGCGTTTAATGGAAATTTGACAAGCTTGTATGGGGTGTTTTGGGCGTCAGCCATCATTCACCTTGTGGGTTGTCTTGCCGCATTTGTACTGTGTAAGGTAAAAAATGAGCAGAGGCCAAGGTTTAACCAGGGTCCTGTTTGGATGTATTTAGGCGGACCTATTGGCGTGGCTACTGTTGCGTTCCAGAGTTTTGCATTTGGCAAGATTAGCGTCACGGGTATTATTGCCTTAAGTCTGTTAGGTCAGACGTTGACGTCATGCGCGATTGATCACTTTGGTTTATTTGGTGTTTTGCAGCGCCCCTTTTCTCTTAAGCAGCTTCCAGGTATTGCACTGAGCTTTGTAGGCATTTTTCTCATGTTGGATACTTCCGTTGAAACATCCTCGCTTGTAGCTGTTGTGATATCACTGAGTTCGGGTGTTGCAGCGGTTCTCTCTCGCATGGTTAATTCTTGTCTTGCTCAGAAAACCAGTACCTTACAAAGCACCTTCGTTGCTCATATTACGGCGTTTCCATTTGCAGTGCTGCTTACACTCATTTTTGCAGCCACGCTTCTACCACGGGTATTTGGGGGACCATTTGGCTCTGCTTGGATGTATGCAGGCGGTCTGGTAGGCGTACTGGTTATTTTGCTCTATAACACCACGGTGCCTCATGTGCCAGCGCTTCGTTTGACACTTTTGACGTTTATTGGCCAAGTGGGTATGGGCGTGATACTTGACACCGTGATTGGTGCAGCACAATCAAGTGCGTCGATTATGGGCGGCATAGTGATTGCAGCAGGTTTACTTCTTAACTTTGGCATTGAAGCTTTGAGCAAAAAACGCAAAGAAGTTCATCTGGAACTATCTGAAGCAACAGTAAATACAGAGTCCGCATAGCGTAAAAAGAGCCTACCGTCTTGCGACGGTAGGCTCTGTGTAGTACGTACAGGTTTTGCGCTACAAACCCTTGCTGCGCACATACGTGCAATGCGAGCAGCTGCACTAGCTGCGAAGCTTAGTGTACCTGGCAGACCATTACCATGTTGGTAGAAGTGGAATAGTCTCCCTGAACAGGAGAGGTCTTGGGATCACCAGCAGTAATAACTACCAAATCGCCTTCTTTGACCAAGCCAAGCTTTTTAGCCTCTGTGAGAGCAATCTTAATAGTGCCATTAAAGTCCTCGGCATCTTCAGTTACAAAGCAGTTTACGCCCCAGTAGAAAGAGCACTTGCGATAAGTCTTCTTGGAAGGGGTAAAGGCGTACAAAGGAAGCTTAGGACGGAAGTCAGAAATCAAACGAGCGGTACGACCAGAGGCTGTAGGTGCAATGATGCAGGTAGCACCGACACGCTCTGCGGTGGTAACAGCAGCAAAACCAATGGCACCGTTTACGTTCTTTACGCCACCACGATCAAAGTAGGTATTGCGCTCCTTGAGGTACTTCTCGGTCTCAGCGGCAATGGATGCCATGGTCTTAACGGCGTCGGTAGGATACTTACCGGCAGCGGTTTCACCAGAAAGCATGACACAGTCGGTACCATCATAAATTGCGTTTGCTACGTCATTAACCTCTGCGCGGGTAGGACGAGGATTGCGGATCATGGAATCCAGCATCTGTGTTGCGGTAATAACGGGCTTGTATGCCTGGTTGCATTTGTGAATGATGGTCTTTTGGATATGAGGAACCTCAGCTGCAGGAACCTCTACACCCAAGTCACCGCGGGCAACCATGATGCCAGAAGAAGCTTCCAGGATTTCATCAAAGTTCTTAACACCCTGTGCGCATTCAATCTTAGGATAGACAGAAATACGCTCAGCGCCCTGCTCGGCACAAATAGCACGGATCTCGTTTACGCCAGCTGCATCGCGAATAAAGGAGGCAGCAATTGCGTCAATACCAAGCTCACAACCAAAAATAATGTCAGCACGATCCTGTTCGGTAACCGCAGGCAGACCAACCTCAACGTTGGGCAGGTTAACGCCCTTGCGCTCACCCAGCTCGCCACCATTATTTACCACACAGTGCATATCATTGCCGTCTACGGAAACTACCTCAAGACCGATCAGGCCGTCATCAATCAAAATGATGGAGCCAGGAACTACCTCATTAGGCAGATTTTTGTAATCCAGCGAGAAGCGCTTGGCGTTGCCGAGTACGTCATCATCGGTAGTGATAACAACTTTATCACCCGTGTTGAGGGTAACTTTTTGGTGATTCTCAAGCTCGCCGGTACGAACCTCAGGACCTTTGGTGTCTAACATAATGGCTACAGGAACATTAAGCTCTGCGGCAATCTTACGAACGCGCTCAACACCAGCACGATGGTAGTTATGAGAGCCATGGGAGAAATTAAAACGGGCAACGTTCATGCCATTGCGGATGAGTTCGCGCAAGACGTTCTCGTCCTCCGTAGAGGGTCCCATGGTACAAACAATTTTAGTTTTCTTGCTGGTCACAACCTGTCCTTTCCTTGCAATGATAAGCCATCTCTGATGGCGCTATATGTGTTTAAAAATACAGTTACAAAAAGTATACCGCGCTCAGAGGCATAAGAGGGCATCAACATACATCTAGCAAACAATGCTGGACTCAATAAAGTTCTTATCGGTAGCATAGGCATGTGCGTTTGCAAGCGTAGTGTGTGCAATCTGAGCTAAGGCCTCCCTCGTAAAGAATGCCTGATGGCTGGTGATGACAACGTTGGGGAACGAGCAAAGCTGTGCGGTGGGAGAGTCAAAGATTTCATCCGTGCGGTCACGGTAGACGTTAGGATTCTCTTCCTCGTATACGTCCAGACCGGCGGCGCCAATCTTGCCCGACAAAATGCCACGTATGAGGGCATGAGTATCGACGAGGCCACCACGACCAGTGTTAATAAAAATGACACCGTCCTTCATGCTGGCGATCGTATCGTCATTGATCATGTGGTAGCTTTCCTCATTGAGAAAGGCGTGCAAAGAGATGAGGTCTGCGCGCGCAAAGAGCTCCTCGTTGGATACATAGGCATCAACGACATGCTCTTCAGTGATGAGCTTTTGGTTGGGGTAGGGGTCAGAACCCAAAACCGTCATGCCAAAGCCCTTACAAATACGGCATAATGCCGCGCCAATTCTGCCCGTACCAATGATGCCTGCAGTTTTGCCGTGCAGGGTTTCTCCAACCAAGCCTACCAGCGAAAAGTCGTTATCGCGAATACGATTGTAACCACGGTGGATACGCCTATTTGCCGTAAGAGCAAGGCCCATAGCATGTTCTGCAATGGCTTCGGGAGAGTAGGCGGGAACGCGCGTGATGGTCATACCCAGTTCCTTGGCGTACCCAACGTTTACCACGTCAAAGCCGGCACAGCGCATCAAGATAAGTTGCACGTCTACACCACTGAGAATTTCCAGGGTCATAGCGGAGAGATTGTCATTAACAAAGGCGCATACGCCATCATAGCCACTAGCGAGAGGCGCCGTCATGGGCGTGAGATTGGAATCGGTGTACTTCAACTCAATGTCAGGATAGTTGGGAAGCTCTTTCTTGAAGGATTCGATGTCATAGCTCTTGGCACCAAAGACTAAAATTTTCATGCGCGTTCCTTTCTTTTGGTGATGGCAAACGCGAGCAAACAGAGCTAGCTATACAGCTCTTAGTTCTAGTGTAGTCGCTTTTCTTAATATTTTCTTAATGAATGTTTCTAGTAAGCGTTCTTAATAAGAGTTACTACTTAAGAGTTGCTACTGGTTACCTAACAAATAATGAGTAGAATTACAGGTGTATTACTACTATAGAGGCTTGCAAAAAGGACGGCTGCAATGAGTAGTTATTTTGTTAAAGCAAGTAAATTTGTTCTTCCTGGGTATGTGGCTTCTGAAGGTTATTTGGAAGTTGTTGACGGCCTGTTTGGCGAGGTAGTAGCTGAAGTTCCTGAGGGAGCAGAAGTGTTGGATTACTCGGGCTGTTGGGTAGCTCCCGGGTATGTAGACACACACATTCATGGCTTTGCCGGACATGATGTTATGGACTGTGATGCGCAGGGTCTTAATGAGGCAAGTGTAGAGCTAGCAAAGCATGGTACTACCTCATGGGTTGCCACCACGCTTACTCAGCCAGCAGATCAGATTAAGGCCGCTTGCGCCGCTGTTTGTGAGGCAGTGGAGGCGCGTGAGGACGGGTTTGTCGGCGCCAATATTGACGGCATTTATCTGGAAGGCCCCTTCTTTACCGAGAAACACAAGGGAGCTCAAAACCCAGATCATATGTGCGATCCAGACATAGATTTGTTCTGCGATTGGCAAGAAGCTGCTCATGGCTTGATCTGTAAAAGCGCGCTTGCCCCCGAGCGTGAGGGCTCTTTACAGTACAGCACCGCGTTGCACGGCATGGGAGTTGTGGTGGCGCTGGGGCACTCTGATGCCAGCTATGAGCAGGGTATGGCTGCAGTGGCTGCTGGTGCTACAGCATTTGTGCACACCTATAACGGCATGAGCGGTCTGAATCATAGAAATCCCGGTTTGGTCGGGTGCGCTATGACGGCTGCGTCTACCTACGCAGAACTTATCTGCGATGGCATGCATGTGCTACCTGCCGCTGTGCAGGCGCTGGTCAATGCTCGTGGCTGGGAGCACGTGGTCTTGGTATCCGATTGCTTGCGTTGCGGTGGCATGCCTGCGGGAGATTATTTCTTGGGCGATTTCCCCATTCGTTTAACGGGCGGTTTGGCACGCCTCAAGCAGTCAGACGGTAGCTTGGGCAGTATCGCAGGCTCTGTTCTGACGCTGGATCAGGCGGTGCGTAACGTCGTTGAATGGAGTGTTGTGACTGCCGAGCAGGGCATCCGCATGGCAAGTGAAGTGGCGGCAAAGTCTGCCGGCATTGATGACATTTGTGGTTTGATGTTGCCTGGTCGTTCCGCGGACTTTAATGTTTTGGATGCCGATCTTATGGTGGTTGACACCTTTGTCGGCGGTTTGCAGGTGCAAAAATAGAACGTGTGGTTGGTATCGTATAAGAGATGCCAACTAATATATGCGGGGTTTCTCGATAGGCTATGAATCTGTCGAGAACCCCGTTTTTATTTGCTAAAATACAGCATCTGAGACACTCGGATTTTAGCTTGGTGAGCCCTTGCCCCAACATGGGGAATTATGATCGGGCATCAAACGGATGGGTGAACTGTACCGTGGTCTTTGAGGCCACAGCCCGATCAAGGAGGAACCCATGAGGGAGTATTTGGTAGAGGCTCAAGAAGTGCTTACGGAAGTGGGCAGCAGTGAGCTTGAAGGCTTGAGCACAGGCGTGGCTCAGCAGCGCTTACAGCAAAGCGGTCCCAACAAGTTACAGGAAGCGCAAAAAGATCCTGTGTGGAAGCGGTTCTTCTCGCAGATGGCCGACCCCATGATTTTTATGCTGCTTATTGCGGCAGTGATTTCTGCTTTGGAGGGACTGTACAAAGGGTCTGTGGACTTTGCAGATGTCATCATTATTTTGTTTGTTGTCATTCTTAACTCTGTGCTGGGTGTTATACAGGAATCAAAGGCAGAGGAAGCGCTGGCCGCTTTGCAAGAAATGACAGCTGCTACCAGCAAGGTGGTGCGCGACGGCGCACAGATAGAAGTGCCTTCATCCGAGCTTGTGGTGGGCGATGTGGTGATTTTGGAGGCGGGAGATTCCGTTCCAGCGGATTGTCGCATTTTGGAATCCGCATCCATGAAAATTGAGGAAGCGGCTCTCACGGGTGAATCTGTGCCGGTAACCAAGCATGCCAAGAGCATTGTGCTGGAAGCAGATGCTGATGACGTTGCCCTAGGAGACCGCAAAAACATGTGCTACATGGGCTCGACCGTAGTCTTTGGTCGCGGTCGTGCTGTGGTGGTTGCCACGGGTATGGATACCGAGATGGGCAAGATTGCAGACGCGTTGGCCAAGGCAGAAGAGGGGCAGACGCCGCTGCAAATCAAGCTGTCCGAGCTTTCTAGCATTCTTACGCGCCTGGTCATTGGCGTGAGCGTTATTGTGTTTCTCACCGGCTTTTTCAAGTACGGTATGGGCTTTTTAGGCAACATGGACCTCATGCTCAGCACCTTTATGATTGCTGTTTCTTTGGCAGTGGCTGCCATTCCAGAAGGCTTGGTTGCAGTTGTAACCATTGTGCTTTCTATTGGCGTAACTAAGATGAGCCAGCAAAACGCTATCATTCGTAAGCTTTCTGCGGTAGAGACCTTGGGCAGCACCCAAATTATTTGCTCCGATAAGACCGGTACGCTTACACAAAATAAGATGACTGTGGTAGAGCACTTTGCCGATAATACCATCGCGCATATTCGTACGATGGCTTTGGCATCTGACGCCAAGTGGGATGCCGATGAAAAGTGTGCAATTGGTGAGCCCACAGAGGCTGCGCTGGTAAGTGATGCTGCAAAAGTTGGTTTTACGACCGAGCTTCTGAGCGCTTCTCGTCCTCGTGTAGGGGAAGCGCCCTTTGATTCCGGCCGCAAGATGATGAGCGTGGTTGTGCGCGGTAAAGATGGGTTTATGCAGCATACCAAGGGTGGCCCTGACGTGGTGTTGGCCCGCTGCACCAAGTACTTATCGGCAGATGGCGTTGTGGACATGACCGACGAGCTGCGTGCTCGCATTATGGCGTCCAATAAGGCTATGGCGGATAAGGCCTTGCGTGTGATGGCATCTGCTCGTCGTGATTGGGGTGCCGAGAAGCCCCGTGATTTTAGCCCGGAAAATCTTGAACATGACATGGTTTTTGTCGGCCTGTCCGGCATGATTGACCCGGTTCGTCCTGAGGTTAAAGATGCGGTGGCAGAAGCAAAATCTGCTGGTATTTGCGTTGTTATGATCACAGGCGACCACATTGATACTGCGGTTGCCATCGCTAAGGAGCTGGGCATTATTTCTGATCGTAGCCAGGCGATTTCTGGTGCGGAGTTGGATCATATGTCCGATGAGCAGCTTGCCCAGTCCATTGCGGGTTATGGTGTATATGCGCGCGTCCAGCCCGAGCACAAGGTGCGCATTGTTGATGCGTGGAAGAAGCAGGGCAAAATTGTTGGCATGACCGGTGATGGCGTCAATGATGCACCCTCTATTAAACGTGCCGATATTGGTATTGGCATGGGTATTACCGGTACGGACGTTACTAAAAATGTGGCAGACATGGTTTTGGCAGATGACAACTTTGCCACCATTATTGGGGCGGTAGAAGAGGGCCGCCGCATATACGACAACATTCGCAAGTGCATTCAGTTCTTGCTGTCCTCCAATCTTGCAGAGGTTATCTCGGTATTTATAGCGTCACTTATCGGGTTTACTATTTTGGAGCCAACCCATCTGCTGTGGATCAATCTTATTACCGACTCGCTGCCCGCTTTGGCTATGGCCGTAGAGGACACAGAGCCCGGCATTATGAAGCGCAAGCCTCGTGACGCCAAGGATGGCATTTTTTCCAATGGTATGGGTGTGGACACGGTGGTGCAGGGTGTCATTATTTCTCTGCTTACCCTGGTGAGCTACTTTATTGGTCACTGGTATGAGTACGGTACCCTGGACATTTCTCAGGTTCTTTCCAATCCCGCTGCTGGCATTGAAGGTATGACCATGGCCTTTTTGACACTGTCCATGGTTGAGATGTTCCACTCGTTCAATATGCGCAGCCGCCGCCAATCCATCTTTAGCCTCAAGACGCAAAACATCTGGCTGTGGGGTTCGTTTGTTATAGCGCTGCTGCTCACCTTTGTGGTCATAGAAACGCCTCTGGCGCAGGCCTTTGGCTTTGCAAAAATTGACCTTGCAGAGTACCTTATCGCCATGGGTCTTGCCATTCTTATCATTCCGCTGGTAGAGCTGGAAAAGGCCATTATGCGTGCGATCGACAAGGACAATCGCTAGTCGCTTCCCGGGCGCGTGCGGTCGAGAAGGACAATTGCTCGCAGAACCGCTACACTTAGTGCATATGGCACAAAAAAACAAACATAGTCGCAATCGCAAGAGTGCCGGTAAGAATCAAGTTGTTCTACCGGCGCTTTCTTCATTATTGGATGTGCCGAGCTTTGATGCGCTCCCGCTTTCCGAGGCTCAGCGTGCTGCCTTTTTACATACCTCTGCCCAGCTTGCTGCCGAGAATGGCGTTAATCGTGCAGAATATCATCTGGGCTGTGTGGTAAGGCTTGACCGCGGTTTTCCGGCGCTTGCCTGTGCCGATAGTGTTTTTAGGGCAGAGTATTCCGTTGCACTATCTCGCAGCGCACGGGTTCAGGCGGCAGTTGGTGATTGGGTGGTCGTACGCCGTCCTCAAACGCATGACATGGGCGTGATTGAGGCAATTTTGCCACGTGTGAGTGATGTTGCTCGCTGGCGTGGCAACAGTCGAGGAGAGCATCAAACACTTGCAGCTAACGTTGGTCTGGTTCTTATCGCTCAAGCACTTTCTGAGCATTCTTTGAATTGTAATCGCATTGCTCGCTCTATGGTTATTGCCCTTGATTGCGGTGCGCGTGTTGCCGTGGTGCTTACGAAGGCGGATCGCTGTGGTGATTCGGCGCAGCTGGTAGAGCAGCTACGCATACTGACGCGTGTAGTTGGTGCGGATGTTCCCATTGTGGTTACCAGTGCGGGTGCGGATGAGGGTGCTCGCAGAGGTGAGGATTCCGGTATAGGCGTAAGTGAGGGCGCTGACGCGGGTGTAAGTGCCGGTGTGGTTGCTAATGCGGATGCTGATATGGTTGTAAGCATAGGTGCCGCTTCTGACCAGATTAGCTGGGGGATTGATGCGGTTAGGGCACTTGTTGCTCCTCGCACCACAGCAATTGTGTTGGGAGAATCTGGCGCAGGTAAATCTACTTTGCTCAATGCACTTCTCGGCAGAAAAATTCTTGAAACTGGTGCTGTGCGCAGCTCAGATGATGCAGGTCGTCATACCACGGTTACACGTCGTATGGTGCAAATTCCTCATGCGGGCATTATTGTGGATGCTCCTGGTTTACGTAGTCTTCCCTTAGTGGGACACGAGCGCGGTTTGGCACTGGCATTTCCGGAGATTGCTTCTGCAGCTCAAGGCTGCAAATTTAGAGACTGTACACACACGCATGAGCCTGGATGTGAAGTGTTGGCTCATGCAGCTGCGGGTGATTATTATCCAGAGCGTCTTGCCGCATACCTTGCTTTAGCTGCAGAGATGCGTTCATCTAAGCAAACGCTCGATCCAGATATTATTGTATAGCTCGTGTAGCTCTTATTGTATAGCTCTTAAAATCGAACAAAACTTTTGTTGGGTGGCTGCCGTTTGCCGACTGTTGGATACTTGTTTGGTTGCTGACAGCCCAACTTTGACTTTCCTTTTTTCACCATGTGTGTGACGTGGTGCTTCTACACAATGTAAAGCACAGCTTAGATTCGTTGTGCGGAGTAGCCATGTCACTAAAATTTAGAGTTGTCTTCTCAATAGCCTGTGCAGTACTGGTTGGCGTACTGTTTTTGTCGTATGCCCAGTCGATTAAGGCGCAGGCCCAAGCTACACGCTCGGAAATCCTATCCAAATATGGGGGAGAAATCGTACACGTTGCTGTTGCAACAAATACGATTGAGGCTGGTAAAACCATCGATTCGAGCGATGTTCAAATGCGCGATTGGGTGGCTGAGCTAGTGCCGCAAGGAGCCATTACAGATGTCGATTCTATTATCGGAAAGACAATAACCGTTCCTATTTGTGCAGGCGCTCCGCTTTCTGAATTTAACTTTAGAGAGGCCGGTTCTGGCATTGAAGTGCCTAAAGGTATGGTTGCCCTCAGTATTCCCCTGACGGATAAAATTGGTCTGTCTGCTGCTACCTTGCCGGGAACAAGTGTTGCTGCATATGCAATACATGACTCAGACACCTCGCTTATCTCGGCAAATGTATTGATTCTGGCAGTGGGATCTAAACAGCAAAGTCAGTCATCATCGCTCACGCTTGCGGTCCCTGTTGCGGATGTAGAGAAAATTTTGTCGATAAGTGCAACCGGTCAACTGCGGCTGGTAGTTCCCGCAAATGATGTTTCTGCATTGCCTGGCAAGAAGAATCAGCCAGCCCCTGATGTTGTAGCTGCACATGAGAGTGACGAGCAACAAAGCAGTGATGATGAATAGCCTCGTATGTCAACCCCGCGGCATAAAAAGTAAGGAGTGCATGATGGCGAGCGTTTGGTTTGTTTGTACGGGCCAAAAGTATAGGGAAGAAGTTTTATCTGCAACACGAGCGCTTCATCCGAGTGCCCTGATTATTGATGAACCCTGTCCAAGTGCCATTCGTCAACGATTGTTGCGCCAAACACCACACCATGCCTCTGTGGTAGTTGGGCCAGAGGTCACTGGTCCAACAGCGGTTAATGTTGCTGCAGCGCTTGTGCGCGATGGATATGCAGATGAAGTTGTTTTAGTTGGCATCAAGCCATCTGGATCTTTAAAGTCTCGGGCTGTCCGTGCAGGTATTGCACGTGTGTACAGTCTGGAAGACTTGAAGATAAGTGCTGGGGAAGCGGTTACAGCTCAACAAGCAAAGGAGTTGCCTACACAGGCTGTCACTGATTTCCCCAGCGAACTAGTGGTGGATTTAGATGAGCCAGCAATTGAGAAACCCGTACAGCAAAAGCCATCGAAAGAACCCGTACCAACTATGCCAGCAAGTGTTCGTAAACAGGGTTGTGCGCCCATTGTGGTTGTTGCATCTGGGCGCGGTGGTGTTGGGAAGTCAACACTAGCCTGTGCAAGTGCACTACATGCTGCAAACTGGGGACTGAGGGTTGCACTGGTTGATCTTGATCTTGGTTCGGGGAATTTGTTTAGTATGTTTGGCGTGCAACAAGGAACAGATCTAGCTCGTTTTATTAAGCAGACAACTCTGGATGATTTGTTGGCAGCGGGTACTAAAGTGGCGGAAAATATCACTTTATGGGGACCCTGCTCAAAGCCAGAATTGGCAGAAACTGTTGCACCGCTTGTTAACAATTTATTGATCTCGCTTTCTAATACCTATGATCTTGTGCTGGTAGACACTTCAACGTTTTGGACTGATTGTGTTGGCCTGGCTGCTCAAATATGCGATCGGCTGCTTCTTGTTTCCGATGATCGTTATGGGGCTGTGGGCGCCATGTCTCGATGCGCTGCACTGGCTGTTCGTTTGGGTGTAGCCCGTACCCGTATTATGCGCGTATCCAGTAGAAGTGATGTAAGTAGCAAGAATGAGCATCATTTGTATAGAGCCGATATTGGTTTAGAGGCTGCTCGATTATTACGCGTTGCAGATGGTGGAGTAGAAATCTCTGAACTTTTAAGTACTGGTCACGCGGATAATTTGATGCAACTAGAAGGTGCATTTATGCGTACCACCAAAATTTGTCTTGCAAAAGTATTGTCCGAGTTAGGACGTCTTCCCCAAAATGAGGATGCACAAAAGGCATCCACTGCGAACTTCATCCAAAAATCTAAAGGATTCTTTGCGCGTATGAGGGAGGCAGGATAATGTCTTTGCTTTCCCGCGTACAAGAATCTCAAAGTGCTGGGGTAGTTTGTTCTGGTCAAGAGGAGCAGCAGTCAAGGGATGCCTTACGCAAGCAGCTCAAGGAACAGTTGATTGCCACTATGGGCTTGTCAACAATTTCACGCATTGCTCAGGAGCCAAATATTGGCACTGCATATAACGAGTTGGGGATTGCCTGTCAGACTATTTTGAACACGCATTCATTTGAGGGTGTTACAGCAGAAAACCAGTCTTCGCTCATTAAAGAGGTCCTTGATGAGATTTTAGGTCTGGGCCCTTTACAGCCGCTGTTGGATGATGCAAGCGTAACTGAGGTTATGGTCAATGGTCCAAGTGCGTTGTTTTTTGAGCGAGAAGGTCAGATGCAGTCTGCAAAGCGCGTATTTGAATCAGAAGAGCAAATCTTGATGGTGGTTGATCGGATTTTGGCACCGTTGGGTCGTCGTTTGGATGAACAAAACCAGATTGTAAATGCACGTCTTGCTAATGGTTACCGAGTCAATGTGGTCAATAAGCCCGTCGCACTTGATGGGCCTATTCTGACCATTCGCAAGTTTTCTGATCGGATTACGTCTTTACATGAACTCGTTCATTTGGGATCTTTACCTGGCTGGTACGCACAGCTCTTGTCATGGGCGGTTAGTTGCCGCAAGGATATTGCTGTTGCAGGGGGTACAGGCTCGGGGAAAACTACTCTACTTAATGCTTTGTCGTGCGAGATCAATCCAGCAGAGCGCATTATCACTATTGAAGATTCGGCTGAGTTGCGCTTTGACACCCATCCACATGTCATTAGATTAGAGGTGCGTGAGTCCTCTTTGGAGGGGACTGGTCAAATTACCATTCGTGACCTTGTAAAAAATGCTTTGCGCATGCGCCCGGATCGCATTGTGGTAGGAGAAGTGCGTGGTGAAGAGTGTATTGACATGCTGCAAGCCATGAATACAGGTCACGATGGGTCTCTTACAACACTTCATGCCGGTACTGCTCAAGAAGCACTGCTCCGGTTGGTACTTATGGCTCGTTTTGGCATGAATTTGCCTGTAGATGTCATTGAGGAGCAGGTTGCAACTGCTCTTGATCTTATCGTCATGTCCGCACGTCTTCCGGATGGCTCTCGCGTTATTACCTCGGCGGCAGAAGTTTTTAGGGAAGCTTCTACTGGTATACAAGCGAGAGATTTTATTTCTTATGACGTATCAAATCACAACTGGAAGCTGCTCTATGTTCCGTCGTTTATAGAGAAGTGCGTGGAAGAAGGAAGGCTTTCTCAAAAGGAGGTGGATTCATGGAAACAATCATGCTGGCAGGCGCCTTAGTTACAACTGGCATAGGAGTTTTTGTCTGTGTACCGGGTCACTTCCGAAGGCGTATTACACAAGGAACAACCACAGAGCAGCTGCCAGTTGTAATAGCATCTTTGAGTAAAATGGCCGCAATTATCTGGTTTTCTCAGCAGGATTTTTTTGCGTCTGTTTTTGAGAAAATCCAACAGCTGGGAGAAGAGCATGGTTTTCCAATAAGTCGCCCCGACGCAGCAGCTGTATACCTACTTGCAAGTACTGTGTTCTCTATGCTCCTCTGTCTAGCGTTTGGCCCTTTTCTTGCCGCACTTTTTACCATTGTTGCTGGTGTTGGTTCTGCAATATGGCTTTCGTATAGACAAAAGCAGCAAGCACTTCAAAGCGTGCAACAAGAAATGCCTGAGATCTTACGTTCTCTGTCTTTGGCTCTACGCTCTGGAAAAACATTGTTTCAGGCTATGGAATACGTTGGTATACATGCAAAAGGGATGCTTGCCCAATCTTTTGCGGGAGCTGCTCTTTCCATGCGCTGTGGCATGCCTATACAAGAAGCATTGGTACAGCTTAATGAGTCAATTTCAGTGCCAGGCGGAGAACTGCTAGCTATTGCTCTGGAAATTTCGCAAAGGACAGGCAGCCCTCTTGGGGATATTTTGGCCACTTCATCGCGGATGGTAGAGCAACGAGAAAGGCTTGTACGTCTGTTGCGCACTAAGACAGCACAGGCACGTCTGTCAGTCAAAATTGTTTGTAGCCTTCCTTTTCTTATGTTGTTGGTGTTATCGGCATTTTCTCAAGATTTTAGGCAGGGTCTTTTTACTCTTCAGGGGGCGGTGTGCATAGCAATTGCTCTGACGCTTGATGGGATTGCTCTGCTTATTATCAAAAAGCTCATGCAGGGGATTTCACAATGACTACACCTGAGCTGGCTTTGTTTGCAGGCTGTTTATTTGTAGGGTTCATCTGGTTATTTGTTATCATGCGTAAACCCAAATCATATGGGGTCATACCGCAGAATCGGCAAAATGAGCAAGTTGTTGCCGCGTTAGCCTGGTGGCAAAACTTACCCTACGTGCAAAGTATCAAAAAGCGGACAGAGCTTAAAGCAGCAAGAGTAGATTGCCTGGTTAATTTTCCAGTATTTCTTGACATTCTTAACCTGGGCTTATCAGCGGGAATGTCATTTGATGCGGCACTTGATCTGTATTGTTCTAAGTTTCATAACGATCTGTCTGTGCGTTTACAAAGATCTTTATTGAGTTGGCAAATAGGGGAGCAAAGTCGTACCAAGGCGTTGCGCGCATTGGCACAAGAGCTGGACTTACAGCCAGTGACACGTTTTGTAAATACCGTAGATGAAGCTTTGCGCTTTGGATCTCCTTTAACACGGGTGTTAGCTGCTCAAGCAGAACTCATTCGAGAAGAACAAAGAAATGCCTTGGAGGAGCAGGTGGAAAAAGTGCCTATCAAGATGCTTATTCCATTGGGAACGCTCATCGTACCTGCAATGTTGTTAGCAATTTTAGGACCCTTGCTCAGTGCAGCTTCGGGAAAACTATAGAAGGGAGTTTTATGCAATCGCAGATGTTGGCGGCAATGACTCGTGGATATACCAAACTGATGCGGTTGATTGCCACGATCCACGCTGAAAAAGATGCTCAGGGAACTACTGAGTATGCAATCTTAGTTGGTGTGCTAGTAGTTATTGCTATTGTGGCAATCCTGTCGTTTAAAGATAAGATTACACAGCTTTGGGATGCCATTGCGCAGGGTATTAACTCGCTATGATTCCTCAAATTGGTAGGAACAAGCTCTGGATTGTAGCTGGCATGGTAGTACTAGCCTTGGTTTGTCTTGTAGTTGGTTTTGGGTGCTCTATGAGCAATACGCCTACGAAGCAAGTGGGTGCGACAAACACAGGAACTGATACAACGGCTTCTAGGACAGAATCTAGCCGAGCCTTGCAATCTGACGTAAACAAGCTGACCGACGATGTATCAGAACTGTCAAGGCAAACTACTGAGTTTGGTGAAGTGGATACACGCTACGAGCAAACTGAGCTTTTTACCTGCGCACAATCTATTTTACAGACCTACCAGGCAAGGCAGGATTGCGTTCTGGCACAAGTTGGATATCTGGACTTATGTGGGAAGGTGTGGAGTTGCACAACCTGTGGAAAGGGGTGGGTGGACATTGTCTTTGTGTCTCAAAAACAAAACGATCAATGTGAGGTTAAAACCGTTCACCTCACGGCTCAGCAATGGGCTTCTCGATATGCAAATCCGACCACCGCAGCTTGATCTTTTACGGGGTCAAGCAGGGCAGGCAACAGTAGAGTATGCTTTGCTGCTTACGGCATTTATGGCAATTCTTATGAGCTTGGCTGCTATTTTTCATGCAAGCTGTGATGGAAAGTTTTTATCTCACGTCCTCACAGCCCTGCCTTTTACCTTTGGTGAACCGGGGAGTGTGGGGGTGTGGCAGGATGTCCTTTTGTTCTGAAACGCATGCTCAGTCGAGTGTAGAAGCAGCTTTTGTTGTACCTATATGTATGATGCTATTGCTTTGTCTTTTACAGCCGCTGTGTCTCATGTATACCCAAGCAACCATGTGGTCTGCAGCCAATCAAGCTTTGCGCTGTATGGAAACAACGCAAGATGAATCTGCTGTTGTGAGTTATATACAAAGACGTTTGTCTGCCATTCCCGAAGTGTCACTTTTTCATGCAGGAGGAGCGCAGGATTGGGACATTAGCTGCTCGGGTTTTGGCGAGAAAAGCGGCGAAGTTTCCATCTCTGGCCATGTAAAACCATTGCCTTTGTTTTATGCGGCATCCAGGTTGTTTGCGCAAACCGATGACAAAGGAATCATAGTGACCATTACGGCGCATTCTTTGCTCAGACCGGATTGGTTGGGAGGTGACTATGAAAGCTGGATTAGTTTATGGGACTCATGATCCTAAAACTTTAAAAAAGAAAGCCCTTGGCCCTTTGGGGTTGTTTATTCATGAAACAGGTGCCTATACCTCTTTGGCAGTGGTTACTGCTCTGGCACTTAGCGTGAGTCTTTTACTAACTACAGTTGGCGCCGGATGGTATTTGGCCAAGGCGCATAAAACGCAGGCCATTGCAGATAGTGCAGCCCTAGCTGGACAAAATGTTGTTGCAGGCTATGTGACCATTGCACAAGTGCTTGACTCGTGTGTTTTGAGCATGGGAATAACGGGAGTATTAGTTGGTGGAGCAGGGTTAGTATTGTCTGCTGTACCAGGACTATCTGGTGCAGGGGCACAAACGGTACAGACTGCAAAAACTATTTTGGATGCACGTTCAAAATTTGCTAAGAGCGCTAATTCTGGATTGCAAAAGATAGAAGCTTCACTTCCATTTTTAGTTGCCAAAAATTCGGCGGATGTTATCCGAGCAAACAGTACAGATTCACCGGAATATTCTGGAGCAGCCATTCCGTTTCCTCAAACATCACAGAGTAAATTCGAGCTTGATGAGAGTCCTCAAAATATTGATAAGCTCGAAGATTCTGCTGGTAAAATGGCCGAACAGTCAGATCAAGCAGAAGAGTCTAAGCAGCAAGCAGATGCTGCACTTTTGGAGGGATGGCACGCCGATTGTGTCGATGACCCCTACTGCTTGTATCAACGAGCTCAAGCACTATCGCATATCTCATTAGGCGATAACCCCTGTTACACCTCAAGTGATGGATGGAATTTTGGCGTACCTCTCTCCCGTGCACGTGCGTATTATCATGCACGGTATCTATCAGAGAGTCCCCAAGCTTCAAACGTGGAAGAGGAATCAAAATCTGCAGCACGTGTAGCATTTTATGAGTATTCTTCTCAAAAACTTAATGAAGGTCACTATAGCCAAGCTGAGGATGGCTGTGTTGATTTGGATTTACCTCTGTTGCCCTCAAACACTCAAGAGCTTAAACAAACCGAGTTGTATACCAAAAAAATGTGGCCCATAACCAGCGTTAATGGTGTTCCCACTATCCATTACTCGCTTAACTGCCCTGCAGCAAATGGTACGTATTTGGGATTAGCATCTCTTGCAGATTTGGATGCAGGGATCGTACAAGAATGCCCAGTCTGTCATTTTAAGACGAGCGATGTTGGTAAAACACCTGCTGCATCAACGTCAATCGATAATGGATTTGAGCATTATTGGGCAAAAATAGCCCGTGCTGCAAAGCAGTATCAGGAGGCGAAAAACAAGCAGGTAGAAGCAGAAAAACAAATGAAACAACTAGCACAAGAGGGGAGCAATGCCTTTGAAGAGGCTCTTGATGCACTTAAGGTTACGCGACCCCAACTATGTCCTCCTGGTGCTTGGGGGTGCATAGCATTTGTAACGCGTGCAAGTTCTTCTCCGCAAGCTCCCGCACTCAAGTCACCGCTTATTAAAGCTCCAGATCTTCCCTCGGGGATGGCCATCTCTGCTGCAGTCCTTGCTCCAGATAATGCAGATAAACAGAGCAATGTTCTTTCTCACCTGTTTGACGGGATTTCACTCAAGCATGAAGGGCTTCTCGCTGGTTTACCAAAACAGATCTGTATGGTATGGGGCAAGCTGCTCATGTCGTATTCAGATGGGTATGACGCCTTGGCTCAAATTACAGATTCGTTTTTTGGGAAGCTTGAGGGTGTTGTGGGCGGAACAATTGCACATATGTTACAAGATCAGCTGGTTGACTTAGTTGAGGCGACCGGTTTTAAGCCAGTCAATCTGCAGGCAAGAAAACCTGTGCTCACCAATACACAAAACGTGCTTGAGCAAGCTGGTTTTGGTGGTATGGATGCACTGCGTTCTAAAATTCAAGCGCTCCCTACGCATGCAACAACTCAACAAGTTGCTCAGGCCATGGGTGTTGTTCTCATTAATGAACTGCCGGATGAGTACTTTACGATTGCGAGCCTTCCCATACCAGGGACGGAACTTTCCATTCCGCTTAACGTCGATGTAAGAAAGTTGGTTGATCTTACATGAGGCAGAAGGTATGGCGTTTGGCGCAAGCGCGGGCCTTGCAAAAAGATGCCCAAATGAGCGTGGAGTTGGCGGTGCTCATGCCTGTGGTGCTGGTCATGTCGCTTGTAGTGTTCAACCTAGCTCGTTACCTTGAATTAGGAATGAAGTTTTCTGCCGAATGCTCCCATGCCGTTGTCAACTTAGGAACCTCGGGCACTTCTGGTGCCCAGCAACTCGGTAATCCCCAAGCAGTACAGCAAGCTATCGAGAAAAACATGCAGTTGGGTGATTTGGGAGAAGTGGACGTAAAGGTTTACGAGCGCAAGCGCTTCGTTATAGCTACTACGAGCTTTAGTTTCTTACCTAAAGTTCATGAGTATGTTTGTACCTTGCGGATAAAACCCTGGCCTTCTCGCTTTGTTATTGCTGGCATTGCCTTTAGCCCGCCAGCATGTATGACCTATGAATATCGTTTGCATGTCGATCCATACCGGTCGGGGGTGGTGGTATAGCAAACAAGCAGCCGATTTTTCAGTCGCTTTAACTGCCTGGTGCTCTATCCATTTTTGTTTAAAGAAGGAGGATTCAAGATGACGGCAGAGATTCCAATTCAGCCAGCAAATACACAGCAGGATCCAACCCGTACAAAAACATGTCCCAGCTGTGGGGCAACCCTTTTTGCAGATATGGATATCTGTTATGGATGCCTTTACGATTTTACAAAAACATATGAACCACCACAGATTGGTGGGGCAGATGAAGTCCCGCTTGATATGTATGAGCAACTTCCTCAAACGCAAGAGAAAGAAAAAGAGGCAAACTATGCTTTGCAGGAAATCCCTGCCACTACAGATAAAACTACCATCGATTCCAGTGGACAGTCGCCGTACGTTTTGCAGGTATGCGGCCCCTCTGTCAATTTGTCTTTTGGCTGTAGTAATCAAGGTATTTGTTTGCTTACATTTAATGCTGCTTCAGGTCACTGTGAGAAAGTTGGCTTGGACAAAGGCACAAAGATTAACCTGAGCAACCTTGTATTTACCGTTCAATAAGACAGTCATCGCTACCATGTGTATCTACGGCATTTTTAGCTAGAGAGTCTTTTACTTTTATAGAGGAATAAGAACTTTGCATGCTTTGTAGCAAGTAAATTTTTTGCACCGTATTTGTTTAAAACGGGGTATAGTTACACATAGTTAACACTACAAGGTTTGGGGGTGCCACATGTCTCCAGTAGATATCGTTGTTTTTGCTGTTGTCGTGGCAATTATTGCTCTAGCTGTACACTCACTCAGGCATTCTAAGGGTCAGTGCGCAGGTTGTGGAAGTTCATCAAGCTGTGCAAGCCATAGTGGAGGGAGCAGCTGTTGTTCAGCAGCAGAATCCATGGTTTCTAATATGGAAGCTAAGGTCGCTTCTGAAAAGTAGTAGGTATGCTCTGACGTATGAACGATGAGTCTGTAATGGCTGTAGACTACCGTATTTCGGAAATCTACAGCCATTTGTTTTTTTCTATACGTTGGAAATACGAGTGAAACATCTGTGTGTCACACTTACTATGTTTGATGGTAAATTCTCAGCTTCAATCCGCCGGGAGGGACTATGTCCTACGAGCAGAACATTGATTTCGTACTGCGCACAGTTGAAGAGCGTAACATTCGTTTTATTCGACTGTGGTTTACCGATGTGTTAGGTAACTTAAAGTCGTTTGCTATTTCTCCAGAAGATCTAGAAGAGGCTTTCGACGAGGGTATTGGCTTTGATGGTTCTGCAGTAGATGGTTTTGTTCCTTTGGAAGAGTCGGATATGCTTGCATTCCCCGATCCAGAAACCTTCCAGCTGCTTCCCTGGCGTCCTAAAGAAGATGGCGTAGCTCGTATGTTTTGTGAGATCAAAACGCCTAATCACAAGCCTTTTGTCGGTGACTCCCGTGCTCGGTTAGAAAAACTTTTCCGTGAGGTAGAAAAGCACGGATATTTCCTTAATGTGGGTGCAGGCATCAGCTATTTCTATCTCGACAATGATAAGACACCTCAGTTGTTGGATGGCGCTAGCTACTTTGATTTAACCCCTTCGGATTATGCACAGGATTTGCGTCGCAGCACAACGCTTGCCCTTGAGAAAATGTCTATTCCTGTAGAGTATTCCTATCATTCAATTGCACCTTCGCAAAACGGCATCCAGCTGCGTTATGCAGAGGCTCGTACCTGCGCAGATAACATTGTGACCGCTCGTTTGATCATCAAAGAGTCGGCGTATAATCAGGGTCATTACGCATCGTTTATGCCCAAGCCTTTTAACGACATCCCCGGCTCGGCCTTGTTTGTTCATCAGTCCTTTATGGATCATGATGGCAACAACCTGTTTTGGTCAGATGACGAGAAGCTCGAGGGTGGCATAGGCCTTTCGAGTCTTGCAAAGCACTATATTGCTGGTGTTCTCAAGTATGCACCGGAGTTTTCTCTCGTAACTAATCCAACAGTCAACTCGTATAAGCGCCTCATTCCCAACGGGGAAGTTCCCTGTTATGCAACCTGGGGCCGTAAGAATCGTTCCGCTTTGGTTCGTATTCCTACGCACAAGCCTGGTAAGCAGGCTGCTACACGCATTGAGCTGCGCAGCCCCGATCCAACCTGTAATCCATACCTGGCATTTGCAGTAACATTGGCTGCTGGTATGCGCGGCATTCAGGAAGAGCTAGAGCTTCAGCCTGAGTCCACTTTGGAAGATGCAAATCTGAGCGATGAGCAGCTACGCGCCAAAGGCATCCAACCTTTGCCCCGCGATCTTGGTGAGGCTATTGCCAAATTCGAGACCAGTGCACTTATGAAAGAAGCGCTGGGCGAGCACATCTTTAGCTATCTACTTACGGTCAAGAAGCGGGAGTGGGAAGAGTATCGAACCTCTGTTACAGATTGGGAGCGCGCTCGTTATTACGGCGGCTTCTAATTCTCGTGAGAATGATACAAAATTAGTAGCGATAAAATAGTATAGATGCGCTCCTGAATAACACTTGAATTAAGCGGTAGAATACAAGTTAAAACTTGCGGTTACTGTGCACAATAATTCAAGCAAGAGCAGATGCCTGATGCTATGGTATTCTCAACATCAATCATCTTTCTTGCCATACTAGGTTGGAGGTGGAGTCCGTGCATCATAGGAAGATTTTGTACGTATCTACGACTTCCCGTCATCGTGAGTATATGCGTAAGCTTACACACTCATTGGATGCTTCTGCACTTATTGCATCTCCAGATACCTTTGAACAGGCAATTGCTTCTCATCATGAGTTTGACCTCGTAATCTTAGACCTTGCGGGTGTGGCAAGTGATTTTTTTGGAACGGTAGAGGCCTATCTTTCGGATAACGGAATGATGCCGCTGCTTTTGGTGGTGGATAAGGCCGCCTTGTCCAAATTGAGGATTCCCGTTCAGTTTAAGACAGATTTTGTCGTCTCCAACTGCTCTGAAGCAGAGATGGAAGTTCGTGTTTCTCAGCTGCTTTGGCCAGGAGAAGAAAGTGCGCCGTCAGATATTGTCACTATAGACACCATGACTATCAACCTGGCAACTTACCAGGTATATGTGGACGACAAGCCCGTGGATTTGACGCTTATGGAGTACTCGCTCCTCTCATTTTTGGCAACACATCCTTCACGTGCGTATTCTCGTGATACCTTGCTTCACCGTGTGTGGGGCTTTGAGTATTGTGGCGGCACGCGTACGGTGGATGTGCATATCCGTCGCGTTCGTTCTAAGGTTGGCCCTCAAATTGCTGGTCATATCGTTACAGTGCGCGGTATTGGATATCTGTTCAAGCTATAGGCCGTCAACGCAGGCCGTCAGCCCATGCTTTAAGCCGGCAGTTCAAATATACAGAATAGAACAATGTTTTTGTTGGAATTGCGGTTTGAGAAAAATCATCTCTTAAGATAGCTAAAAATTGGACATCCTATATATACGTATTGAGTGGGCCGTTCGCAATTATTAAAAAGAGGTGCTCCATGTCTGATATTTCCAATGAGCCTAATCCATCACCAATGGACGGTGGCGACACCGCTTCTCAACCATCTACAACTACGCCCGCGTCCCCTGAGGACGCTACGGCTGTCAACCCAAATCGTGCCACGATGGGCTCAATCCCATCTATCGAATCGTCAGATCCGCGGCCAGATGCGCATGCTGCCGAGAAGACCATGGAGGGACCCAGCATAAACGAAAGCGCCGCCACTACTGCCAGCGCTTCCACTACCGTTGGTGCTTCCGTTCCCACCGGTGCTGCTACTGATGGCGCTACTACTTCTAACGAGACCTCATCTTCCCAAAAGCAAAACCGTCAAAACCGCAGACGAACGGTGCTCATTTCTGTGATAAGTGGTGCTGTGGGAGCTACGGCTATTGTGTGTGGTCTTAAGTTTAGCGGGCTTCTCGATATACCTACCACATCAAATATGAGCTCTGCGGGACAGACCATCTCTATTCGTCCCTCGGATGAAAAAGCTACTACTGCTCAAGCGGTCTCTAAAAAATGCCTGCCCTCTGTTGCCTCCATCTATGTTTCTTCTGGCAACAAAAAATATGTGGGTTCAGGCGTTGTCTTGGATACCGATGGCAATATTCTTACCAACTACCATGTGGTCGATGGTGCGCAAACCATTACGGTAACGCTTAACAATATAAATTACGAGGCAAAAGTTGTGGGTTCTGACTCTTCGAGCGACCTTGCCGTACTAAAGATTGATCCTAAGGGCGCTAAGCTTACGCCTATTGAGGTTGGTGATTCCAGCGCTTTGGTTGTAGGCGATTGGGTTATGAGTATTGGTAGCCCCTATGGCCTTGACCAGTCTGTCTCGTCGGGTATCGTGTCGTCGCTGTATCGCTCAACTATGTTGCCTTCTACCTCTGGCAATACCATTTATGCCAACCTTATTCAGACTGATGCTGCTATTAATCCCGGTAACTCGGGTGGCGCTCTCGTAAACGCTGAAGGCAAACTTGTGGGCATCAATTCCATTATTGAATCCCAGTCTGGAGCAAGCGCGGGAATTGGCTTTGCCATTCCTTCTAACTATGCAGTTAAAGTTGCCAAGACCATCATCGAGGGCAAGCAGGTGCTTCACGCATACCTGGGTGTATCTTTGCAAACCGTTACCGCAGACAATGCCGCGCGCAGTAAATTGTCTGTCAACCAGGGTGCATACGTAATGAACGTTACGGCTGACAGCCCCGCAGCTAAAGCCGGCCTTCAGGAAGGCGATGTCATTACCAAGGTAAACGACGATACTATCTCGTCTGCCGATGCACTTATTTTGGCGGTTCGCTCTCATGAGGTAGGCGAGAAGGTCACGGTTACGGTCATGCGTGGTTCTGAGGAGAAAAGCTTTGAGGTAACGCTTGGCTCCGATGAGTCACTCCAGGAAGCCGCCGCATCCAACACTGCACAAAAGGGCGACGTCAATAATGGCTCGAATGATGGCACTGATCCTCGCGGTCAAAACAATTCCAGTGAAAATCGGGGTTCGGACGGTCTCAGTGATCTGTTAAGCAATAAAGGTGGTGGCATGATTGCCAGTCGTGCCGAACTGAGTAATACAATCCTTGCCATCTAAGCGCTGTAAATTCCAGCAAATTCATAGTCACTTTTTATAAGAGCGGCATCCTATAGAAGGGGTGCCGCTCTTCACATTTGTGTCCAAAATATGAATCGAAACAAATCTAGTTTTTGTACTTGCAAGCCCAAAAAGGGGTGTGTATATTAGTAGGTCGCACGCGGTGATGTGGACAAACAAACACAGCAGCTGATGTGCGACGAACCTTGAAAACCGGATACTGCGATCGAAAGATCAGCAAAGACAGCACAGCGAAATTTCGAAGCAAATAAGCAATCGTTAATTTTACTTTGAATCCAGATCAGCGATTATTTTAGATGTCAGGTTTACTCAAATAAACTCACATACATATACAAGACAGTCAGTCTTGTTATTTGAACGGAGAGTTCGATCCTGGCTCAGGATGAACGCTGGCGGCGCGCCTAACACATGCAAGTCGAACGATTAAAGCATCTTTTAGATGTGTATAAAGTGGCGAACGGCTGAGTAACACGTGGGCAACCTGCCCTTTTCTTTGGGATAGCTACGGGAAACCGTGGGTAATACCGAATATTTCTTGAGTGTCGCATGGCACACAAGACAAAGCGTCTAGCGGAAAAGGATGGGCCCGCGGCCTGTTAGCTTGTTGGTGGGGTAATGGCCTACCAAGGCAGTTATGGGTAGCCGGGTTGAGAGACCGACCGGCCAGATTGGGACTGAGACACGGCCCAGACTCCTACGGGAGGCAGCAGTGGGGAATCTTGCGCAATGGGGGAAACCCTGACGCAGCGACGCCGCGTGCGGGATGAAGGCCTTCGGGTTGTAAACCGCTTTCAGCAGGGACGAGGCCGCAAGGTGACGGTACCTGCAGAAGAAGCTCCGGCTAAATACGTGCCAGCAGCCGCGGTAATACGTATGGAGCAAGCGTTATCCGGATTCATTGGGCGTAAAGCGCTCGTAGGCGGTCTGTTAGGTCGGTAAGTTAAATCCGGGGGCTCAACCCCCGTCCGCTTCCGATACCGGCAGACTTGAGTTTGGTAGGGGAAGGTGGAATTCCTAGTGTAGCGGTGGAATGCGCAGATATTAGGAAGAACACCGGTGGCGAAGGCGGCCTTCTGGGCCATAACTGACGCTGAGGAGCGAAAGCTAGGGGAGCGAACAGGATTAGATACCCTGGTAGTCCTAGCCGTAAACGATGGACACTAGGTGTGGGGGGATGTACCTTCCGTGCCGCAGCTAACGCATTAAGTGTCCCGCCTGGGGAGTACGACCGCAAGGTTAAAACTCAAAGGAATTGACGGGGGCCCGCACAAGCAGCGGAGCATGTGGCTTAATTCGAAGCAACGCGAAGAACCTTACCAGGGCTTGACATTTAGGTGAAGCGGCGGAAACGTCGTGGCCGAAAGGAGCCTAAACAGGTGGTGCATGGCTGTCGTCAGCTCGTGTCGTGAGATGTTGGGTTAAGTCCCGCAACGAGCGCAACCCTTGTCGCATGTTGCCAGCAGGTCAAGCTGGGCACCCGTGCGAGACCGCCGGCGTCAAGCCGGAGGAAGGTGGGGACGACGTCAAGTCATCATGCCCCTTATGTCCTGGGCTGCACACGTGCTACAATGGTCGGCACAGCGGGAAGCAAACTTGCGAAAGTAAGCCAATCCCTTAAAGCCGGCCCCAGTTCGGATTGGAGGCTGCAACCCGCCTCCATGAAGTCGGAGTTGCTAGTAATCGCGGATCAGCACGCCGCGGTGAATGCGTTCCCGGGCCTTGTACACACCGCCCGTCACACCACCCGAGTCGTTTGCACCCGAAGTCGTCGGCCTAACCCGCAAGGGAGGGAGGCGCCGAAGGTGTGGAGGGTAAGGGGGGTGAAGTCGTAACAAGGTAGCCGTACCGGAAGGTGCGGCTGGATCACCTCCTTTCTAGGGAGAATAACCTCATCTATGAAAGACTTATTTTGATCGGGTAGACCCGTCTGATTATTTTTTCTGATCTTGTCTTTGTAAAACCTTTTGGTTTGCAGTATTCGGTTTTGGGGGTTCGTCTCCCTGTGTACCTTTACAACTGCATAGCGTAATAATCAAGATTTTCTAGTATAAGAAGATCGCATCTGATCAATACTATGATTTTCATAGTAGTGTATGTAACCTTATACATCTTTTAAAAGAAGATAGTAAGGGCACACGGTGGATGCCTTGGCACAGAAAGCCGATGAAGGACGTGACAAGCTGCGATAAGCTACGGTGAGAAGCACATATTCTTAGACCCGTAGATTTCCGAATGGGTAAACCCATCAGGACTCATCTCCTGATACTTGACGCTGAACACATAGGCGTCAAAGAGGCAACCTGGGGAACTGAAACATCTAAGTACCCAGAGGAATATAAATCAACCGAGATTCCCCAAGTAGTGGCGAGCGAACGGGGATATAGGTCAAACCGACGGTAGCACAATACCATGCAGGGGTTGCGCCGAGCGGGGTTGTAGGACTATGAGTGGGATGGCTGCTTACTTCCCAAACAGTTACAAAACACTGTGTTAGCTGAATCGTTTTGGAAAAGCGAACGAAACAGGGTTAAAGTCCCGTAAGCGAAAATGCAGTGTCTGTTTTCATAGCACCTGAGTACTGCCGGACACGTGAAACCCGGTGGGAAGCAGGGGGGACCACCCTCCAAACCTAAATACTTTTCTGTGACCGATAGTGAACAAGTACCGTGAGGGAAAGGTGAAAAGCACCCCGGAAGGGGAGTGAAATAGTACCTGAAACCGTGTGCCTACAAGCAGTCGGAGCAGTAGCAATACTGTGACGGCGTGCCTTTTGTAGAATGAGCCAGCGAGTTACGATATGTGGCGAGGTTAAGCTAAAAAGCGAGCCGCAGCGACAGCGAGTCTGAATAGGGCGACACAGTCGCATGTCGTAGACGCGAAGCCAGGTGATCTATCCATGAGCAGGCTGAAACGGGGGTAAGACCCCGCGGAGGGCCGAACCCACTTAGGTTGAAAACTGAGGGGATGACTTGTGGATAGGAGTGAAAGGCTAATCAAACCTGGAGATATCTCGTTCTCCCCGAAATAGCTTTAGGGCTAGCGTCAGACGTTTACCTGCGGAGGTAGAGC
>FNSH01000001.1:1352500-1582692 GCA_900105895.1 Atopobium minutum
AAAGGTAGTAAAACCTCCGCATAACCCAACCTTTAACAACAGTAAGAGGTCGGAGTTCATTTTAGATGTGTGTGCTGCAAGAACAGCAAGCATGCCTATTACAAAGGAACCTACGACATTGATAATAAGTGTTTTGATGGGGAAGCCTCCAGCGGCAGGTGTTTCAATGAGTCCTATGGCATAGCGGAGCACAGAACCGACGGCTCCTCCGCAGGCTACGAGCATGATTTCTTTCATTTGGACTCCTTTGCTTAGTATTGGATGAGTATAGTGATCAAAATTACTATACTCAATGATAGCTGAGGCCAAATCGAGTAGCATGCTTGCTGCTTACCAAATAAGCCTTACAGCTCAATAAGCTTGCCAGTCTCCGCAGCTTCTTTGACAGCAGCCAGTGTGCGAAGCGTCTTTACGTTGTCAGCTGGAGTTACTACAGGAGTGGCTTCTCGGCGAACAACTTTTACAAAGTGCTTAAGCTGCATCTTGTGGGGAAGTGCTGGATCAACGGCAGGTATATCCATCTGAAGAGGCTTGTGCCAAGAAGAGTCTCCCTCATAGCTAAAGAGGTGGAGCTTGGGCAGCGAGAGGGCGCCCAAGGTTCCGCCAATGAAGTAGGCATCTGCATCGAAGGGACGATACTGCGGATCTTCGCGAGCAGTTGCCTCCCAGTTCCAGGGGCTAGCCGTTGCATCAGAGATGGTCATGGAAGCAAGTGCGCCATCAGCAAAACGTACGTTGATGACGGCTGAGTCCTCGGTCTCAAAACCACGGGCGGCGCTGGATTGCATACCCTGAATGGCAACAGGCTCTCCCAGAAGGTAACGAAGCAAGTCTACGTCGTGGACGAGATTTACAAGGATGGGGCCGGCTCCTTTTTGACGACGCCACTCGACATCAAAATACTCATCATTTTTGTAGATCATGTAATGGAATGAAGAGACGGTGAGCTTGCCCAGTGCTCCAGAGTCGATAATTTCCTTTGCTTTATTGACAAAAGGGTTATGACGGCGATGTTGGCCGACAAGCACGGGTACTCCCGCAGCTTTTGCTTCTTTGGCAAATGTTTCAGCATCCTCGAGATCATTTGAGATAGGCTTTTCAACCAAAGGCACAATGTTGCGTTTGATTGCCTCGCGAGCAACACCTAAGTGAAGGTTGTTGGGGGTAGCAATGATAACCGCTTCAGGCTTGATTGCATCCATCATCTGAGTTGCGTCGGTAAAGAAGGGCACCTGGGCAGCCTCTGCCGTTGTGCGAGCGCCTTCAAAGGCATCGGCTATGGCTACAAGTTCTGCCTCTGGTTCTTCAGCAATAAAACGAATGTGGTTTCGGCCCATGGCGCCAGCGCCAATGACAGCTATACGTACAGCTTGTTGTGACATATATATTCCTTTCGGATTTGGAGGTTGATGGGATATTTACAGTCAGCTTAGGTTGAGAGAGTTTATCAGGTATGAGTTCAGCAGCTGTACTCTCTTGTGGCCCTAGGCAACCTGCTTCTTTTTGTTATCAGACACCATCATGTATACGGTGAGGAGCACGGCTACTGCAGCAATGACAATTGCGCCGTAAAAAGACTGCTGATAGGCAGCGTTGCCTGCATTTGCATGGTAGAGAATGGCAGCGATGGGCTGGCTAATCCAGGTGGAAGCAGCGTAACCCAAGAACATGATGCCATAGTTGACGCCTAGGTTGCTGGTACCAAAAGCGCCACCAGTGAGGGGTGGATAGATAACGAGAAGGGCACCAAAGCTAAAGCCAAGCAGCGCGAGCGCCACAAAGAATACCGGTATGGAGAAACTTGTAGACATAATGATAAGCGCAACGATAGTGACTACCAAGCTGATGAGTAAGGACTTATACGCACCGATCTTATCGACAATTTGACCAAAGGAGAGACGGCCAACCAGATTTGCGCAGGTATTAACGGTAACCACAACTCCACCAAGCGCAATAGCAGCGATAGAGCTTGGATCTTCAAAGAGCTGAACAGCGGCAATGGATGCAACCTTACCTACCAAAAGCGTTCCGGCGGTAGCAGCACAGGCAAAGGTTATGAGAAGTACCCAAAAACGAGGGGATTTGACCATTTCACCAGGGGTGAGATCACCAAAAGTTCCGGCGTGAGCTCCGGCTTTGGGGGCACGGTAGTCCTCAGGTAGCCAGCCAGCTTGTGGGGCTTTGAGGAAGAGTGCCGAGGCAAAAATGGTTACAAAGAAAATTATTCCAAGAGCTTTCAGCGCGCCAAAAATGCCGAACAGAGGGATGAGTAACGATGCAAGCACCGGTGAAAGCACGGCAGGGCCAGCGGTAGAAGCAGCAAGCGTGATTCCAGAGGCAAGACCCTTTTTGTCGATAAACCACTTTTGTCCAGTGGTTAAGGCAGGGTTGTAGCCAAGGCCGTTGCCAATGGCTGCAATAACAGAGAACCAAAGATAGAATTGCCAGGGCTCAGTAACGGTTCCGGACATAAACCAGCCAACACCGTAGCAAAGTGCTGCTGCGATAACGACGTTTCGAGGACCGATCTTGTCTGAAAAGCGGCCTGCAAAAATGCCTGTTACTGCCATGATGGTCTGAAATACGGGGAAAGCCCAGGTAAGAGCAGGAGACCAGTCGGGATATTGAGCTAGGAGGTTTTTGCTTACCACCGAGTAAAGCGCAATAGAGCTGATAAAGAACATGGTAACACAGGCGGCGCCCAGCACTACTGAGCGCCCTTGGTTTGAGTTTTGCTTAGCCATGAAATTCTTTCTGTTTGAGGTTGATGGGATTGTTGGTTGGCCAGGGTATGAGTCAGTTTGACTATGGGCCAGTTGGGGTTACTGATCAGTTGGGGTTTTGACGCCAGCCTGGTCGGTCCACAGCTCAATGCCCTGTTTCTTGAGGTAGTTCTCGGCAAATGCGCGACGACCACCGGGTTTTGCGGTCATCTCGCCCATCATCTTGGAAAAGCCACCGTCAACCATGATTTCGGCACCAGTAGTGAAATTAGAGCGCGTGGATGCTAGGTACATAACCGCGTTTGCAATATCGGTGACCTCACCTATGCGGCGCGTAGCAATAAGACGGCTTCGGCTCTTTTCTACCTCAGGATCGGCATAAAAGCTGGCAGACATAGGCGTCTTTACAAAGCAGGGGCACACACAGTTGGAGCGAACACCGTAAGGGCCCCACTCTGCTGCAAGCATTTTAGAGAGCATGTTGACGCCGGCCTTGGTGGAGCTATACACGCCCGAGAAAGTTTCAGGCTGATAGGAAGCAGCGGTAGAAATGTGCACCAGGCGACCGGACCCAGCCTTTATCATCTCGCGACCAAAGCGTTGAGAAGCAATAAAGGTACCCGTTAGATTAACCTTGATAACTTCTTCCCAATCAGACAGCGGAAGGTCCTCCATGGGGGAGAAACGAAGGATGCCTGCAGTATTGACGAGTACGTCTACCTTGCCAAATTCTGCCATGGTGGCGTCTACGGCTGCCTGAACCTCGGTTTCGTCGATAGCGTTCATGCGATACCCTGCTGCTTTTATGCCAAATTCTGCTGAGAGATCTGAGGCGGCAGCCTTTAGCTTTGCTTCGTCAAGATCAAGGAGGACTACTCTTGCACCGTTTTTGGCAAACTCGCGACAAATCTCAGTTCCCATGCCGCCAAGTGCCCCAGTAACCGCACACACCTCACCCTCAAGCTTTAGCCAATTGCTCATAGAAATTACCCCTTCGTATGGTCGATAAAGGTGCTGTGTGTGGTGTGAACCATGCACCTTGCGTACTGTATGCTGCTCAGTCTAGGAGTGGTTTAACGATTTGTGAATTTCTTCTTTGTTAGGTTGGTGTTAACCATTGGTTTATAGCTGTTTCAGGACTCTAGAACAAAATGGGGTGGAGTAGAGCGTGTACGACAGAAGACTTGAGGCAATAGTAGCCTCTGCAGAATGTGGCAGTTTTTCAAAAGCAGCTGCACAACTGAGGATTTCAACACCAGCTCTTGTCAAGCAGGTGTCTTGCTTTGAGGCTGAGTTTGGACTTGAGCTTTTTTCTCGCTCACACACGGGAGTTTCGCTTACTCGTGCTGGAGCGCTCTTGGTAGAGGATGCTCGGTCAATCATGCTGCAGTCAGAAGAGAGTCTTCGCCGTGCTACACGTGCCATGAAGGACGGAGGTGCTGTGCGTCTGGGCGTGTCCTTGATGTGTCCTGGCAGAAAAACATTGGAGCTTTGGCCTAAGGTGCATGAGCTTGAGCCTAATCTGAGATTTGAAATTGTCCCGGTGGGCGATCTCTATGATATGCAGGCATGTATTATGCAAAATTTGGGCCGAGAGGTAGATGTTGTGCAATCGAGTTTTTCGGATGTACGCTGGGGGATAGCTGCCAGATCCAGCACCTTTTGGATGTCCCTTTTTATATTGATTTGCCTCGTACCAACCCGCTAGCAGGACATGATGAAATAGTCATTTCTGACTTGGAGGGCATGCGCCTCAGAGTGCTTCGTCATGGAAATGATGCTATGGACAGCCTTCGTGAAGAACTTATCGCAGACGGAGGTGTGGACATCATCGATGTGGACAGTTTTGACTTTGCACTTTTTAACACGGCTGAGGCTAAGGGAGATGCGGTTTTAACCTGTGGCTCATGGTCGGGCGTGCATCCTGCCTTTGTAGGGTTACCCTTCAGATGTGGGCGAGAAGTGCCTGTATATCTGCATTATCCACTTGAGCCCACGCATGACGTGCAGAGCTTTGTGAATGTGATCAGTCGTTTGGTGTAACTATCTCCTTGGGTAGGCGTAGAGACTCGATGAAGTGGCTTCTAACATCAGACTCTCGTTTCAAGGGCATGCCGTATTTTGCCGTGTGCTTTCTCAAGTGCTTGTGTGGCTTCATCTGCGGGCAAATCGAGCAATATGCTTGCTACAGCAAGCTTTACGCTTCCATGAGCCTCCGCAAGCACCTTTGTTGCACGATCCTTTTCACAGTCACAGGCTTGCATGACAATGTTTTGCGCTCGTGCGTGGAGTTTCTCATTGGTCTGCCTTACATCTACCATCAGATTTTTGTAAACCTTGCCCGTAAGAGTCATGGCACCAGTAGAGATCATATTAAGGATGAGCTTTTGCGCGGTGCCAGCTTTAAGTCGGGTAGAGCCGGTAAGAACTTCTGCACCAGTATCAGGTTCAATTGCAAGCTCAGCTACTTTCCCAATTTGTGAGCCAGGTACACAGGCAATGGCTGCAGTTTTGCAACCGAGTTTTTTTGCAAACGTAAGGCCACCAATTACATACGGGGTGCGTCCACTTGCAGCTAGGCCTATCACAAAATCACGTTTAGTAAGCTCGCTATCACGCAGGTCTGTCTCGCCTTGAGCGGTATTGTCCTCAACTCCTTCATGCGCCTGCACAAAAGCTTCTGTTCCGCCGGCAATTAAACCTATGACAACATTTGGATCAACACCAAAGGTTGGTGGGCATTCAACGGCATCAAGAACTCCTAAGCGGCCACTTGTTCCTGCTCCCATGTAAATAATGCGACCATTTTGCGCCAAACAGTCAGCTGCCCAGGTAATTGCGGTAGCAACTTGAGGTAACACCTGTTCTACCGCCTGAACAGCGCATGCATCTTCATGATTCATTGCTTTGGCAATTTGTAGAGCAGAAAACGTGTCGAGCTCTGTTGTATTTGGATTGCGCTGCTCGGTGCTTAATTGTGAAAGCTCTATCATAACGTTGGTCCTTACCGGTTAATCCAAAAGCGTTTACGCTGATGCATCAAGTTTTTTGTAAAGTTCAACCATCTCGGCAATGAGTTCTTTGGCGAGAATTGCCGTCATTAAGTGATCTTGAGCATGGACAAGAATGACATCAACCTTGGTGTGTTCGCCACGAGCTTCCTTACTCAGCAGTGATGTTTGTATATGGTGCGCTTCAAGAATTGAGCTATCCGCCTGTTTTAAAAGTTCTTCTGCATGAATAAAATCACCTTGTTTTGCAGCTTTAAGTGCCTCAAAGGCCATGCTTCTGGCAGCGCCGGCTTGTGCAATGAGGCCAAATGAAACCATCTCAGGATCCTGGTCTTCGGACTCATTCAAGGTATTTTGGTCATTCATAGCTCTATCCTCCACCGCTGTAAACCTCTTTGTGTTGAAGATAGCTCATGATAAATGGGGCGACAAGCTTGAGAAATTTGAATACCCCTGCATTTTATTTTTTGATTTACCACAGGGACTATATCTATAAAATTTTATAAAAGACCAGTTCATACTAGGTGTATATCTAAAACAGTAAGCAAAGTTGCATGCAATGTGGGTTGAGACTCAAATAAACCTTGAGTAAATATTTCAAGGACCGGTATGGTCAGAGTCAATTATCTACCGTTCGCCGCGTATTTATGTCAAAAATTGAAATTTAATTTCTTGTTATCTAGAATTTAATGACAAATAATTTTCACATTCTAGAATGTGTGTATACGTTAGGAAAACCCATGGTAAGCCTATTAGTACGTTTAAAACAGCATATGAATAGCGCAAGTCCAGCTGAGCGAGAGCTTATTGATCGTTTGCTTGCAAATCCTGAAGCGGCCTCAAGCATGAGTATTCATGAACTAGCAGCTCATACCTTTGCATCTCCTTCAACCATTACCAGGCTTTGCAAAAAATTGGGCCTAAAGGGTTACAAAGAGTTTCAACGCTTGCTCGTATATGATCTTGCGGTCCTCAGAGAGAGTGAGTTAGCAAAAATCGAGGATCTTGCTCCAACGGATACCACTGCCCAAACCATAGAGAAGATAACGCAGGGCAATATTGACTCGTTGAAGTTTGTTGCAAAGCTTAATGATTCAAGTGTCTATGACACCTGCGTAGATATGATGGCACGCGCTCGGGCTATTAATTTATTTAGCATGGGTGCATCGCTTTTATCGGCTCGGGACTTGCACTACAAATTATTAAGGATAGGGGTGAACTGCAACCTTATTGATGATTGGCATGGTCAATTGCTCTATGCCTCAAATAGCGGGCCCGAAGATGTGTCTATAGCAATCAGCTATTCGGGTTCGACGGAAGAAGTTAATGCTTGTGTGGCAAGGGCACGTGAGCGGGGCGGAAAGATAATTGCAATTACCGGCTCTGGTTTTGACTCAAAGCTTGCACATCAAGCTGATGAAGTTTTGTTTGTGGGCTCTACAGAACCGCTTATGCGCTCGGCAGCCATGGCTTCACGTATTGGGCAGCTTGGCGTTATTGACATATTGTTTCGCTCATTTGTAAATCGCAATTACGAGCGCTTTTCGGAAATTTTGGAACAAAACCAAATCCGAAAGCACCAGTGAAAGGTGGCTAGCATGAAGGATTATAAGATTTTGCTCGTATGTTCTGGCGGCATGTCTACCACTATTTTGATGTCAAAGATGCAGAAGTATGCGGAAGAAAAAGGGATGAATCTCAAGGTAGATGCCTGTGCCGCAAGTGCTTGTCAGGATAAGGCTTCTGAGTATGACATCATTTTACTGGGGCCTCAGATTGCGTATCAAAAGAGCAGTATTATTGCAAAAGTTTCGATTCCTGTTGTGGCTATGCAGCCGCAAGATTATGCAATGGCACGCTGTGAGCATATCTTTAAGCAGGTAGACGAGATTTTATCGTAGAAATTACAGGCAAGGCTGTCTGTTCGCAGATAAGACGGTAGGTAAAGAAAGGATGCGAAAAAATGGAAAAGTTCCAAGCGTTTCTTGATAGAACACTCGATCCTATCATGAGCAAGCTCGGCACCAATCGCTATCTCTTAGCGGTGCGCGATGGTGTGGTATCTGCATTGCCACTCATTATTGTCGGGTCGTTCTTCCTGATTGTGGCCAATCCACCTCTTCCAGAGAGCTGGGGAATTTATACCTTTTGACCTCTCATTCAGCAACAATTCTTCTCCCATACCGCGTGACCATGTATATCATGGCGCTCTATGCTGTTTTTGGCATGGGCAACAGCCTTGCACGCTCATACGACCTTGATGGCGTATCCGGCGGAATTCTTTCGACAATGGCTTTCTTGCTTACCATAGTTCCCGTGAATGTAGCGGCAGATGTAAATGCTGGCGTTGCGGGCTTTGTACTTCCTATGGCCAGTCTTGGTGGCGGCGGTCTTTTTGTTGGCATTATCGTAACCTTCTTTGCCATCAACGTATTTCGTCTTACCAATAATTCCAAGTTCAAAATCACCATGCCTGAGCAGGTGCCACCATCAGTAGCACGCTCGTTTGAGGCACTTACTCCAACGCTTATTGTGATTTTGGTTATTGGATCATTAACCTACTTCGTGGGCTTCAATTGGCACAAGGCGGTAGCCACCGTTGTAGCACCTCTTGTGAGTGCAACGGATACGCTACCAGGCGTTTTACTTATCGTCTTCTTAACTGACTTCTTCTGGTTCTTTGGTATTCATGGCGCCTCTATTGTCGGCTCGATTGCACGCCCGCTTTGGCTGACGCTGCTTGAGCAGAACGCCAATGCGGTAGCAGCAGGAGCAGCAGCAACTGCGCTTCCAGCAATTTCCGCTGAGCCATTTTATCAGTGGTTCATTTTTATTGGTGGCTCAGGTACCAGCATTGGCCTTGCCTTGCTGCTTGTAACGGTGTGCCGTTCTAAGTACCTTAAGGATCTTGGTCGCCTTGCCTTCTTCCCAGCCATCTTTAATATTAACGAGCCTTTGATTTTTGGTACGCCTATCGTATTGAATCCCGTGCTGGCAATTCCCTTTGTATTTACGCCCATGATTTGCGCTGTGATTGCGTGGATTGTAACCTCTTTGGGATGGGTTAACCAGGTAATTGTTACTGCTCCTTGGACCTTGCCTGGACCTATTGGTGCTTATTTGGCAACCGGTGGCGATTGGCGCGCATCCGTACTTTGTATTGTTCTGATTGCGGTTTCGGTGCTTTGCTACCTACCCTTTGTCAAGATGTACGATAAACAGCAAGTACAAGAGGAAGGCTCTTCTGAGGCCTAAGCACTGCCTGCCATATGCAGTAAAGTAAGAGGTTTATTTGTAGTACCTGCGCGGATCTCGGGCACCCTCTGCTCGGGGTTCGCGCTCTTTTAACTTTGAGCTATGCTCTATTTGAGCTGTTCAGCCTTGGTATGTAGAGATCCTAAAAAGGATTTAAAGGATGGAGTGGTATGCAGCGCCTTGGTATTTCAATGTATCCAGAGAAGACCACAAAAGAAGAGAGCTTTGCCTATTTAGAGCGTGCTGCAAAAGCTGGGTTTTCTCGAATTTTTAGCTGCTTATTGTCCGTAAAAGATGATAGGGATTCACTGAAGCGTGAGTATCTTGAGCTCAATACTAGGGCCCATGAGCTGGGCTTTGAGGTTATGCTCGATTGTAATCCGCGAGTTTTTGATGAGCTGGGTGTCTCCTATAACAATCTTTCCTTTTTTAAAGAACTTGGCGCTGACGGAATCCGTCTTGATATGGGATTTACCGGAAATGAAGAAGCGCTTATGACCTATAATCCCGAAGGGTTGCTCATTGAGATTAACATGAGCAATAATACGCACTACCTTGAGACCATCATGGACTATTGTCCAGATACCAATCACCTGGTTGGTTGTCACAATTTTTACCCTCATAACTATTCTGGCCTCACGCTTGAGCACTTTACGACTTGTACCAACAGCTTCAAGCGTTTTGGTTTGCAGACCGCGGCATTTGTTACTTCTCAGGCTGAGCAGAGCTTTGCAAATTGGCCAGTAACAGATGGACTGCCAACCTTAGAGATGCATCGTCATTTGCCTTTGTATCTGCAGGTTGAGCACTACATCTCTATGGGCAGCATAGACGATATTATCATTTCAAATTGCCATCCAACTGATGAAGAGCTGGAGAGCCTCAAGCAGCTTCCCCGCAATCTGGTGAGCTTTAGTGTTGAGCTTGTGAGCAATGTGCCGGACACAGAGCGCAGTATTGTCTTGGATGAGCTGCACTTTAACAGGGGAGATGTCTCAGCGCATTTCTTGCGGTCAACGCAAAGCCGCGTGAAATATAAGGGTCACAATTTTAGACTGTTTAATGCTCCGGCTCTGATTCATAGGGGAGACGTGATTATAGAAAGCAGTGAATATGGCCACTATGCAGGTGAGCTGCAAATAGCCCTAACAGATATGCAGAATAGTGGCCTGAGTAATGTGGTTGGACATATTCCTGAGAGAGAACAGTTTCTTTTGGATACCATTCGCCCCTGGCAAAAATTCCGCTTTCGAGAGGCGCGCTGATAATGCAGTGGATAGGTGTAGACAGAGGCGGAACCAAAACTCAGTTTACGCTCTTTGACGAGCAGTTTACCGCTCTTGATAGCATCTGCTTACCCAGCTGCCATGCTGCACAGGTTGGTTATGATGGCATGCACGAAATACTGAGTAACGGCATTTCTGTCCTGCTCAAAAAGAGTGGGACTGAAGTAGGCTTAGGCTTTGGTCTTGCGGGATATGGGCAAGATGCTTCAATCAGAGCTCACATTGACGATGTAGTGAGAACGGTGGCAGCGGGGCATCCCTATGAACTGGTGAGTGATGTTCGTGCTGCCTGGGCTGCAGGTCTTAATCTACAAGATGGTGTTTGTGTCATTTGTGGTACTGGTTCTATTGCATATGCCGTAGAAGGTGCAATTAAGCAGCGTGCAGGTGGCTGGGGCTGCCATATTGGTGACGAGGGTAGTGGCTGGTGGATTGGCAAAGAAACCTTGCGACTCTTTAGCCGCCAAGCGGATGGAAGAGATGCTCGGGGACCCTTATTTACCCTGATACAAGAGCGCTTGCAGCTTAGGGATGCATCTGAGCTTATTGCGTATATGCAACAGGAGGCACACAACAACAGAACCAGCGTTGCTGCTCTTACGGTACTTGCCAAGGACGCAGCGCTTGCGGGAGATCCAGCTGCACAAGCACTATTTTCTCGCGCTGCTTTAGAGCTTTCCGATATTGTTGTTGCTGCAGCTCATGGTTTGTTTAATGAGCGCAGTGCAGTACCAGTAGTGTATATGGGAGGCGTATTTGTGGGAGCTGGGCAATTGCTTACAGATGCACTTCAAGCTGCGCTTCCTCATACGTTTGTATTGCAACCTCCTCTACATAAACCAGCGCTTGGCCCCTGTTTACTTCTTAAGCAGCGTCTTAATCAGCGCCGTACTGAGCGAGGTATGTTGTTATGTTAGCTATTGGCATAATGTCTGGTACGAGTTTGGATGGAGTCGATTGCGCCCTTGTCGCTATTGATGGAGTGGACAGTTCTACAAAGGTAGAGCTCAAAGAATTTTTAACCTATCCCACGCCTTCTTGTATACGTCAGCGTATCTTAGATGCGTGTAAGCCTGGCGATGCAGATGCGCGCTTGATATGTTCGCTTAATGCGGAGCTGGGTCATTTATTTTCACGCGCAGTTTCGGCACTCTGTGAAAAGGCGGGTATTACGGACAGCGAGATTTCATTTGTAGCCTGTCACGGACAAACCATCTGGCATGAGCCTGAGGGGTCCAGAGATTACTTTGACGACAAACCCTTTCATGCTGGTACTTTACAAATTGGAGATGCTTCTATTATCGCATGGGAACACAATGTCCGTACTGTCTATGATTTTAGGGCAATGGACGTTACGGCAGGTGGGCAGGGTGCTCCGCTGGTACCGTTTTCGGAGCTCGTGCTGTATGGTTCGCAGAGCAAGAATCGAGCGCTTCTCAATATTGGAGGCATAGGAAATATTACGGTATTACCAAAATCGTGCACATCAGCTGATGTATTTGCTTTTGATACCGGTCCGGGCAACATGGCAATCGATGAAGCTACCAGAAGGCTTTTTGGGACCAATATGGATGCCGGTGGACACATTGCCGCACAAGGACGAGTGCACCAAGCAGCTCTTGCTGAACTTATGTCTTGCGAATACCTTACTATGGCACCGCCCAAATCGACGGGAAGGGAGCTATTTGGTGCACAGTTTGTAGACAGGTTTATAGCAGCTCATAGTGAGATGAACCCTGTGGATGTAGTTGCTACATTGACGGAATTTACTGCAGCTAGTATAGCGGTCTGCTGCCAGCGCTTTGTAGCACCGGCATTTGACGGCGTGTTTGATGAGCTCATTATTGGTGGTGGAGGTGCGCATAATGATACCTTGGTATCGCGTATAGCAGCGCTTCTTCCCGATACTCAAGTATGCACCCAAGATGAGCTTGGCTATTCTGCAGATGCTAAGGAAGCCATAGCCTTTGCACTGTTGGGCAATCAGACCTTACAGGGTAGGCCTTCAAATATCCCTACCGCAACAGGTGCGTCTGAGCCTGTTATCCTAGGGAGCATTATCAATCCACCGAGGAGTGCGTCATGAGCAAGAAAAAACGCAACAAGAACCGCGGACATCATTCTTATAAGCAGACGATAAAGCATTCTTCAACTGAGGCCGCTGAGCTGCTTAGAGGAGAAGCAAAAAGGAGTGTTGCGGCGTCTTCCAAGTTAGTTGGCGTTATGCCTGAGCAGATGGCAAAAGAGGTTGAGCATACCGGGGTAGTTCCCTTTACCTTTAAAAGTGCCTTTATTATTGCGGGAGCAATTTTGCTGGGAACAATTTTGATCCCTTATGGTGCCTCACTGTATGGTGTGGGCATCGGCATCTCTACCACTGCTTCTCTTCCCATATTGACAGCAGCAGCCCTTGCTTGTACGCGCTACTTTATTGACTCATCTCGTGGCTTTTGTCGTGGCTTTGTGCTGAGTTTTGTGCTGAGCTTTGCTGTACTCACGCTTCTTTGCTGGCTTCTCTTTTCCAAGGGATACTGATTTAGCGTACCGTTCTGCCTAGTTTAGCCTAGCCTAGCCTAGCTTTGCTTTACCATGGTAAGAGAAATCTTCTTGCGATCTCGGTCTACCTTCTCAACCCATACCGTGACGGTATCTCCAACCCTAACCACGTCAGAGGGGTGTTTCACAAAGCGATTGGCTAATTTTGAGATGTGCACCAAACCGTCTTGATGGACGTCCACATCTACAAAGGCGCCAAAGTCCACGACGTTTCTCACAGTACCCTTAAGCTCCATGCCGGGCTCTAAATCATCAATTGAGAGAGCGGCGCGGCTAAAAATCACCTCAGGTGCATCATCTCGGGGATCTCTGCCAGGCTTTTTAAGCTCGTCAATAATATCCATAAGGGTGAGAAAACCGCAGTTGAGCTCCGCTGCAAGCTCTGCAACATTGCCTAAACGGCGCTCAATAGTGGGGATACCGCCGCGCTCAAGCTCTGAACTGGAGACACCTGCGCGTTTGAGCAGCTCGCTTGCAATAGCGTAGCTTTCAGGGTGAACACTGGTTGCATCAAGCGGGTTGCTTCCCTTGGTAATGCGCAAAAAACCTGCAGCGTTGAGAAAGGCTTTTGGTCCCAGCTTTGACACCTGTTTGAGCTCTGCGCGGTCGGTAAAAGCGCCATGCTCTTCTCGGTATGCCACGATATTGTTGGCTACGGTAGGCGTGATGCCCGAAACGTAGGAGAGCAGGCTGGCACTTGCGGTGTTTACGTTTACGCCCACCCGGTTTACCACGTCCTCTACCACGTAACCCAGCGTGCGAGAGAGCTCGGTTTGATCAAGGTCATGCTGGTATTGACCCACGCCAATGGATTGGGGAGGAATTTTTACCAGCTCAGCCAAGGGGTCCTGTAGACGTCGACCCAAACTCATGGCACCGCGCACGGTGACGTCCAAGTTGGGGTATTCCTTACTGGCAAGTTCGGATGCCGAGTAAACCGATGCGCCTGCCTCATTTACTATGGTGTAGCGCAGTTCTGGCGCTTCTTCAGAGATAAAGTCTGAAACTACCTCTTCTGTTTCTCTGCTTGCCGTGCCATTTCCAATAACTATGGTATTGACCTTATCTTTTTTGATAAGACGAGCAAGCTCTCGTTTGCAGCCTACTACGTCATGTTTGGGCTTGGTGGGATACACCACACTGTGGTCCAAAAGCTTTCCGGTCTCATCTAAAACCGCAACCTTGCAGCCCGTACGATATCCAGGATCAAGTGCGAGCACACGAACCCCGCGAACAGGGCGCGCAGAAAGCAAGCCTTCCAGATTTTTAGCAAAGACGGCAATGGCTTCCGTTTGGGCACGTACGGTAAGTTTTGCTCGGGCTTCTCGCTCAAGTGAAGGAGCCATCAGGCGCTTATAGGCGTCAGCGATTGCTGCATCAAGCACAGGAGCAAACACGCCCTGTCTTCTCGGCCAGTGAGCACCTAGGCGCGCAATGGCCTCATCTGTATCCACGCTCAGCTGCACTTTGAGTTTTTCCTCGCGCTCACCGCGGTCTATAGCAAGGATTCTATGATTGGGAATTTTGCGATAAGGTTCAGTGTAGTCGTAGTAAGGCTCATAGGGGGTAACCTCGCTTGCGTCGGTTGCCCGAACTATTAGCTCGGCCGTGTGTTGCGTATAGGCTCTTAATTCGTCTACGTTATCGGGATCTTCTGCAATGGTCTCTGCCACAATATCTTGAGCTCCTATAAGAGCTTTTTGGGCAGTATCAAATCCTGCATCTACATTGATGTAGGGCGCGGCGGCATCAAGGGCAGAGCCTGTGGTTGTAACCTGCATGATAATCATGTTGGCTAACGGCTCAAGTCCAGCCTCACGAGCTTTTTGCGCACGGGTAAGCCTGCGTTTGCGATAGGGCTTGTAAAGGTCCTCCACACGTTGTAGTTGGGTTGCCTCTTCTATCTGAGTTTTGAGCTCAACGGTCAGCTTGCCCTGTGCATCAATCAAGAGCAGTACATCATGCTTACGATCCTCAAGATTGCGCAGGTAACCAAGACGCTCATCCAGTTTGCGCAGCGCCACATCATCCATAGCGCCGGTTACCTCTTTACGATAGCGGGCAATAAAAGGAATAGTATTGCCTTCGTCAATGAGTGTTACGGCGGCTTCTACCTTGGTTTCTGTAAGATTAAGCTCGCTGGCAAGTTGAGAGATGATGTTCATGGAGCTCCTAATCTAGCTTATGCTCGTGCTGCTGTAGTTTCAGATGGATATACTACTGCACGCACGCCCGCTCGTTCCAAATGAGAAATTTCTTCTTTGTTTGTATCGCTATCCGTGACAAGAATATGCACTTGTTCCGGGCTACCATATCTAAAGCTTGCATTAGTTCCAATCTTTGTATGGTCAGCCACGATAATATGCATATCCGAATGTTCAAGCATAAGGGAGTTTACGCTGGTTTCATGTGAGACGAGCGTTGTAAGGCCTCTATCTGCAGAAAGTCCAGAACAACCCAAGATTGCTTTTGCTGCATTGATGTGGCCCACCGTTGATAAACTAAACTCGCCCGACATAGACCACTTGGGCTGACGGATTTCTCCGCCCGTCAAAATAATAGACAGGGTTGGCGGAGGAGTAATTTGCAGTGCTTTTCCGCTGTTTGTTACGACAGTTACATTAAGAGCGGTTATGTGCTCAATGACGGAAAGCGCCGTGGAACTTGTGTTGATAAAGATGGTATCGCCATCTTCCACAAAGCGTGCTGCCTCTGCTGCAATATTGCGCTTTATCAAAACAGCGGATGAGCTTAGAGGACTGCCAAGTGGATCTATGATTTCTACAAACCCATGTGAGCGCTTGACAATGCCCTTCTCAGACAGATAATCAAGATCACGTCGGATGGTAAGCGGCGAAACCTCAAAGAGTTGGGCTAAATCAAGCACGCGCATACGGGGACGTTCACTGAGCGTAGCAACAATATCTTCTCGTCTTCTTTCAACAAGTGTTTTTGAGGTGCCCACTTCTGTTCCTCCTTGGTATAGTACCGTTGAGCGAGAAAAACATACCGTTTACCCTAGGCCACAACGATCGAGAATAAAAATATTCTACGTTCGATTGTTCGCAATCTCAAAGAACAAAGCATCAGTGCTCATAAGATATTTACTTTATATGAACGAATAGAAACAAAAAACGTTCAATAAATACATTATAAACGATAGATACGATAATTTATAACGTTCGCATCAAACAAAATCAGTGTAAGATTTTTATATAGGGGATGGCTAAGCGTTTGTCTTTCTATGGGAACGCAGAGGAGAGGTTTGCGTAATGCCCAGGGCGCTTCTCGCAAGAAGCATGAAGCGTTTTGAGGAAGACAGATAGAGAAGGATAGAGGATACTATGTTGCTTCGTCAGTTGTATGAGCTTAACCACTTCAATATTGTTGATACCCCCATGGATTGGCGCGAGGCCTTGCGCAAAGGCATTGAACCTTTACTGGTCGATAAATGCGTCGAGCCTGAGTATGCGGATTGTCTTATAAAGAATGTCGAGAAGCACGGTCCCTATATTGTACTTTTACCAGGTGTTGCAATGCCTCATGCGGTGGAAGGTGCTGTGGGTACTAATCGTGAGGCTATAAGTCTTATGATCAGCAAACATCCCGTGTATTTTGGTGAGAAGGATGATCCTGACACTACTGCAACGGTCTTTTTCACTCTCAGTGATGTCGATGCACAGTCTCATCTTCAAACTATGCAACGACTTGCCATGGTTCTCTCAAATCCAGAGGTTGTTGAGCGACTCGCAAAACTTACGCGTGCAGAAGAGTTGCTCGAAATAGATGCGCTTGTTGGGGACGAATAGCTCTTTTTAGCAGCTGCAATACGTACCGGTACCCGCTTAAAAATGAGTAGTACGTCCCACAAAGTATAAGAATGGGTGGAATGCTGTCTGTAAACAGGGTTCCTAGAACAACAGATATGAAGGAGAGGAAATGGACATTATTATGACAGTGGTCAAGTGGCTTGCCACTACCATCTTGTCGCAGCCCGCATGGATTATCGGCTTTATTGTCGTGATCGGCTATGCTCTTCTCGGTAAGAAGTGGTATGAGGTATTGGCCGGCTTTATTAAGGCCTCGGTTGGCTACATGATCTTGTCGGTTGGCTCTGGTGGTTTGGTAAGCGTCTTCCGCCCCATCATTGTTGGTCTTAAAGGACGCTTTGATTTAGCGGCAATGGTTATTGACCCTTATTTTGGTAACAATGCTGTTGATGCGGGCGTTAAGGCCGCCGCTGCTGGTGACTTTTCTCTGGCTGATGTTTCATTTTTGCAGGGTGCAAATATCTCGCAGTACATGCTCCTTCTGCTTTTTGCCTACATTCTTAACATCGCACTGGTTGCAGCTAAAAAGCACACTAAGTTGCGCTCCATTTTTACAACGGGCAATGTGCAAGTACAGCAGGCAGCCACCGCGCTTTGGCTCATCATGTTCTGCTTCCCCAATTTGGTGAGTGTTCCTGCCCTTGTTGTTATGACCATTCTTTTGGGTCTGTATTGGGCCGTTGGTTCCAACCTTACCATCTCACCCACCCAAGAGCTTACCGATGGTGCTGGTTTTGCCATCGGGCATCAGCAGATGTTTGGTATCTTCTTGGCTTCCAAGGCTGCTGGTTGGATGGCTCGTCGCGATGAGGCCCGTCGTGCAAAGAATCCTGAGAGGACTTCCATCTTTGATAAGAAACTGGAAGATATTGAACTTCCAGGCTGGCTGTCTATGTTTAATGAGAATATGGTTTCCACAGCGCTGCTCATGACCGTATTCTTTGGCATCATCTACCTTGTTATTGGTCCTGACTATCTTATGCAGCTCACCAAAGATGGTGCTCTGAGCGGTTCTGCTGCTCTCAAGCCTGGACAAAGTTTTGTATTTTACATCTTGTATAACTGCTTCCAGTTTGCCGTATATCTGACGATTCTTCAGCTTGGCGTACGCACCTTTGTTGCAGAGCTCACCGTGTCGTTTACCGGTATTTCTAGCAAGCTTCTTAAGGGTTCGGTACCTGGCGTAGACTGCGCTGTTACCTTTGGTTTTGGTTCAACCAATGCAGTAACCCTTGGCTTCATGGCAGGTGCAGTAGGACAGTTTATTGCCATCGGCATCCTCATTGCCATGCACAGCCCGGTTCTTGTTGTCGCAGGCTTTATCCCCCTGTTCTTTGACAACGCTGTTATCGGTGTATACGCCAATAACAAGGGTGGGCTTAAGGCCGTTCTGGTTTTGCCCTTTATCTGTGGCCTGCTGCAGGTCTTTGGCTCTGCTCTTATTGCCTCGTGGGTTCAGATGTATGCCTTCGGCGGCTACCTGGGTATGTTTGACTGGGTTACCGTCTGGCCACTCTTTACGGTTGTTATGAAGTTCCTCGGTTGGGCCGGCATTGCGGTTGTGGCTCTGTTCCTTCTGGTTATTCCACAGCTGCAGTACAAAGCCGCTCCTAAGGATGAGAACGGCAACAGCGCCTACTTCCTCGAGGTAGAGGATTACGAGAAGTACGTTGAGTATCGTGACGCTCACAAGAAAGAAGCCACAGAAACGCAGTAATTGTAGCCCCTCAGGTCGGTCCTGTCCTTATTGACACGGGACCGACCTTCTTGGCTGGATTGTTGTCTTGCTTGTCTGTCTCAACATACACGTTGTTTTGAGCGATACAACAGCATGGTTACACGTTTGCCCCCTATGGAAAGGAATAGTATGTCTGCAAAAATTCTTTGTGCCTGCGCAAATGGTTCCGGCACCTCTCTGATGATGCAACTAACGGTGGAGCGTGTGGTAAAGAAGCTCAATATGGATGTCTCGGAAGTGCACCACTGTGCCCTTGCAGAAGGCACCTCTACAGCAACCAAGTTTGATATTGCCTGCTTCCCCCCGCAACTTTGAAAACATGTTTAAGTCCGCAGCTGATTCTGGAACCGTCATCTGCATTCCTTTAAAGAATGTGCTTTCCGATAAAGAAATCGAAGAGAAGTTTATTGAGGCCGGATTGGACAAGAAGTTCGCGAAATAGCGCGCTCCATACGTCACACAGCTTGCTTATTGAGGAGATGCGTTTATGAAGTATCAGAAGAAAGTTATTGCGACCGACATGGCCAAGTGCTACGCCATTGGAATGTTTGACGGTGCTGATAGCCCTAGCTTTGTGATTGCTACCGAGAAGGAAGGCCCCATTCGTAGGTTTTCACTTGATGGGACCGTACTAGAAAATGTCTGTGATGGCCCCGGTGGCGTTATGACCGTTATGCAAACACCGGGTCGTGATGATCAGCTTCTGAGTACCTATAAGTTTTTCTCGCCCAACTTTGGGGCAGACGATGCCAAGATCGTGAGCTATACGCACACCGATGATGGCAGTTGGACGCGCTCTGTTGTATGTGATTTACCCTATGTGCACCGCTTTGGCGTGCTTAAGGCTGCCGATGGACAAGAATGGCTTTTGGCATGTACCATCAAGTCGGCATGCCGGTCATTCAAGGAAGATTGGAAGACACCGGGTGCAGTCTATGCGGCAAAGCTTGAGGGAAAACTTGAGCGCTACAACCAGACCGAACAGCTTCCGCTCACACAGATTGCTCCAATACAGTTGCAAAATCATGGCTTCTATGTGGCGCCTGACCGCAGCTTTGCTCTGATTGGTACAGCGGCGGGAGTGTTTAGGTATACGCCGCCTGCAAACGATGGTGACAGCTGGCAGATTGACTGCTTGGTGGTTCAGCCCACCAGTGATATGTGCCTGGTAGATCTTGATGGTGATGGTATAGATGAGCTGGTTACCATCTCAGCATTTCACGGTGATACGCTGCGGGTCTGGCATGCAACGCAGCAGCCAGACAACTATCACATGGTTTGGGAAGACCCTCAAAAACATGCGTTTTTACATGCCATATGGTCTGGCAGCCTTGCAAATCACGCCTGCGCTCTTTTGGGCAATCGAAAAGAAGAGCGTGCCCTCATGCGCCTGTATTTCCAGGATGGCTCGTATGGTCTTGAAGTAATTGACCGTGACTGTGGACCTGCAAATGTCTGGGTGTTTAAAAAAGAGGGAAGCGATTTTATCATCTCGGCCAATCGAGAGGTCGATGAAGCGGCCTTGTACCAGGTAATCGCAGAGTAGGTATTCTTACGCGCAGCGCTTTGTCGTTACGCTAGGTATGTATAAGGAGATATATATGTCCGCTATTGATGAAGTCACCCGTGAGGGTTGGATCATGAGCACATTCCCCGAGTGGGGCACCTGGCTCAATGAGGATATTGAGAGCGCGGTTGTTCCCGAGGGTAACGTCAAGATGTGGTGGCTTGGCTGCACCGGTCTGTGGGTAAAAACCCCGGGCGACGCCAACATCACCATTGATCTTTGGACAGGCAACGGTAAGCGTACTCATGGTGACGGCAAGATGAAGGTTGGCCATCAGATGGCTAATATGGCAGGATGTCGTGCTATGCAGCCCAATTTGCGCAATATTCCTTACGTTTTTGATCCCTTTGGTTTCAAAAAGGTTGATGCGGTACTTGCAACGCATTATCACCAGGACCACATGTCAAAGGAGTGGGCTGCCCACGTAATCCAGTTCGGCATGACCACCATTGACGAGAATGGCAATGAGATTCCCGTACCCTTTATTGGCCCGGAGAAGTCCGCTGATTTTTGGCGCAAATGGGGTGTGCCCGAGGATCGCATCAGGGTGGTAAAGCCTGGCGATATCATCACCATTAAGGACATGAAAATTGTCTGCATGGATTCCTTTGATCGTACCTGCATCACCACAACCGATTCCACCGGTCCTGACCGTGAGGACCTATGGGGTAAGTGCCCCATGGATATGGATGAGAAGGCCGTTAATTACCTGCTTATCACCCCTGGTGGCAATATTTATCACTCCGGTGACTCGCATTATTCTATCTATTTTGCCAAGCATGGTAAGGACATCATGAAGCAATACGGCGGTGTAGACGTTGCCTTTGGCTCTTATGGCTGCAATCCGCTGGGTATGCAGGACAAGATGGAAGCCTCTGATATTTTGCGCATGGCTGAAGACCTGCTGGCCAAGGTGGTTATTCCCATTCACTGGGACGTGTGGACCAACTTTGCGGCTGATCTCAATGAGATAGAAGTCCTGTATCAGATGCGCAAGGATCGTCTGGATTATCGCTTTAAGCCGTACTACTGGAAGGTGGGCGGCGAATACACCTATCCTCTCGATAAGGACAAGAAAGAGTATATGTATGATCGTGGCTTCCATGACTGCTTTGACCATGAACCCAATGTTCCATTCCGCTCGGTTCTTTAGGGGGCAACACGCATGATGCTCAAAGAATTGCGTGAGAAGGTCTATGAAGCCAACATGAATCTCCCCAAGCATGGCTTGGTAGTTTTTACCTGGGGTAATGCTTCAGAGATTGATCGTGATAAGGAGCTTTTTGTCATCAAACCTTCTGGTGTTTCCTATGATGAGCTCAGCCCTGAGTCTATGGTTGTGTGCGATATGGATGGCGCCGTGGTTGAAGGCAGTCTCAATCCCTCATCTGACACAGCAACACATGCCTATTTGTATCGTGCGTGGGATGCGGTTGGCGGAATCGTTCATACGCATTCTGCATCCGCAACCTCTTGGGCACAGGCTGGTCGGTCTATTCCTTGCTATGGCACCACACAGGCTGATTATTTCTACGGCGAGATACCTTGTATGCGGGGGCTTACGCAAGAAGAGATAGAAGAAGCCTACGAGTACAACACCGGCAAGGTAATCGTCGAGGGTTTTGAAGGATGCGATCCTCTTGCGCAACCCGGTTGTTTAGTGCGCAATCACGGGCCCTTCTCGTGGGGTAAGGATGCTGCAGCCGCGGTGTACCATGCCGTGGTTGTGGAAGAAGTGGCAAAGATGTCTCTTAATACGGAGCTACTTTGTGGGTCTATAGGTCGGCCTTGTGCAAAAGCCCAAGCTCCTCAATATTTGCTCGATAAGCACTACCAGCGCAAACATGGGCCCCATGCGTATTATGGACAAAACTAGCGGATACGCGATAGTGGCTGCTTACAGGGCATGCACTGCGTATTGCGTACTATGAGAATAACAAGGGCATCAGACGCACAGGTAAGTCGTTTGATGCCCTTTTAGTAAAAGGAGTAGGTATGAGTAAAACATACCAACTGGGACTCTATGAGAAAGCTATACCAGATACGCTTGACTGGGAGGAGCGTCTGAGTACTGCAGCAGCGTGCGGCTTTGACTACCTGGAGATTTCTGTTGATGAATCCAGTACACGGCAGGCTCGCCTTGATTGGACGGCGCAAGAACGTCAGGCCGTCATTCAGGCCATGCGCAACACCGGTGTGTCACTTGGTTCTATGTGTCTTTCTGGCCTGCGTAAATGGCCTTTTGGAGCAAAAGATCCTCAAAAACGTTCCTATAGTTTGGTAATGATGGATAAGGCTCTTGATCTTGCCTGTGATCTTGGGCTGCACATCATTCAGCTAGCGGGATATGATGCGTATTACGATGAGGATGCTTGGGATGGTTCCGAGGCATATTTTGCAGAGAATTTAGCTCGGGCTACCGAGATGGCGGCTACCGCTGGTGTTGTTTTGGGTTTTGAAACTATGGAAACGCCCTTTATGGACACGGTTACTAAGGCCATGCGCTATGTAAGCCACATACACAGCCCCTTCTTAGGGGTATATCCCGATGTGGGAAATCTTACCAATGCTTCTTTTTTGTATGGTACGTCCGTATCGGATGATATCGCCACAGGTACTGGTCATATCTTTGCGGCGCACCTTAAAGAGACGAGAGCTGGGCAGTATCGCGATATGTTTTTTGGTGAGGGTACTACGGATTATGTCGGCGCGCTGAGTCAATTGATTCCCCAGGGCGTACGGCGCTTTGTGTGTGAGCAATGGTATCTTGGTTCGGCTGAGTGGGAAGAAGATCTTGTCTATGCTTCTGAATTTGCACGTAGTCAGATTGAGAGGTATCTGCCATAGGGTTTATATCGGGATCAAAGGTAAGCGAGAAAAGCGAGTGCCGAGAAAAGCAGGTGCCGATAAAACCGGGAAGGGAAATAAGAAACAAACGAGAAGGACGCCTGTCATCTGGCAGGCGTCCTTTTTTGCAGGGTATCGGCATGCAATCTAGCTATCGGGCAGGCTAGCCGTCTTACTATGCTGGCTTTTGTGCGCGTTTCTCATCAGCTAAAGTAGGCAACTCCGCTTTCAAAAAGGGGCTGGAAGGTGGTACCAGCAACGTTTTTGTAGAGGTCCTTATCGTAACGCTCCGTATGGCCCATCTTACCCAGAACGCGTCCATCAGGGCTGGTAATGCCTTCAATAGCCCATGCAGAGCCATTAGGATTGACGTCCAAGCCCATGGCGGGGATACCGTTTTCATCGCAATATTGCGTGGCAATTTGACCGTTTTTCTCAAGAGAAGAGAGCAACTCTGAAGAAGCAACAAAACGGCCTTCACCATGGCTGATGGCAATGGTGTGAATGTCATCCACTGAACACTGGGAAAGCCATGGGGACGCATTGGAAGCTATGCGCGTGCGCACAAGTCGGCTTTGATGGCGGCCAATGGTATTAAAGGTGAGGGTGGGGCAGTGTTCATCCATGGGAACAATGTCGCCATAAGGAACCAGACCCAATTTAATGAGTGCCTGGAAGCCATTGCAGATACCAAGCATCAGTCCATCTCGGTTGTTTAAAAGATCGCGGACTGCTTCGGTAACCTCAGGTGCGCGGAAGAACGCGGTAATAAATTTGGCAGATCCATCGGGTTCATCGCCACCAGAAAAGCCGCCAGGAATCATAACAATCTGAGATGAGCGGATATACTGGGCAAGCTGTTTGGTTGACTCGGCAACCGCCTGAGGGCTGAGGTTGTTGATGACAAAGGTTGTGGGAAGTGCTCCTGCACGCTCAAATGCGCGCGCGGAGTCATACTCACAGTTGTTTCCAGGGAACACGGGGATGATTACTCGTGGTTTGGCAATAGCGGCATGTGCGTGGGCCCTGCTGGATGCTACAAAGCTCACCTTGTGGGTGGTCTGAGCTGAGCTGCGGTAAGGATATACACCTTCCAGCGCGGATTCCCAGGTTTCCTGCAGCTTGGCAAGGTCAAGCGTTTCATTGCAGGCAACAAAGCGGTACTCTGCGGTGGTTGTGCCAAGGTAAGAGACGGTGAGGTTTGCAGGAATTTGGGGCAGGTCCACATCTGGGGCAAGCTCAACAACAAAGCTGCCGTAGGCTAGGCTCAGCAGGCTTTCTGCCGAGAAGTGCTCATCAAGCTTGACGCCAATACGGTTGCCAAGGCAGGATTTAAACAGTGCCTCTGCTACACCACCATAGCCAGGAGTGGTTACACTAACGGCTATCTTGGACTGGATGAGCTGTTCTATAAAGTTCAGAGCAGCGATAAGTGAAGAAGCCTCGGGCATGATGCCGTCAGCAGTATAGTGAGGAACCACTGAAATAAGCTGGTGATTGGCGGCCTTAAACTCAGGGGAAACAACCGTATCTGTCTTGCCACAAGCGGTTGCAAATGAGACCAGGGTGGGAGGGACATCGAGCTTCTCAAAGGAGCCAGACATGGAGTCCTTACCACCAATGGCACCAACGCCCAAATCAACTTGAGCCATGAGGGCACCAAGTACGCTGGCGACGGGCTTACCCCAACGCGTGTCCTCTGTGCGTAGACACTCAAAATACTCTTGGAAGCTTAGATATGCATCTTTGCGCTTAAAGCCAGTGGCAATCAGTTTGGAAAGTGACTCTACTACCGCGCAATAGGCGCCGGCGTATTGATTTTTCTCACAGAGATAGGGGTTAAAGCCCCAGGCCATACCAGAGCAGGTAGTGGTAGTGCCGTCTACAGGAAGCTTAGCTACCATGGAAAGAGCTGGTGTGAGTTGGTGGGTGCCACCAAAGGGCATGAGTACCGTTGCTGCGCCAATGGTGGAGTCAAAACGCTCAGACAGACCCTTGTTAGAAGCAACGTTACTATCAGATACCAGCGAGTTCATCTGTTGTGCAAAGCTTGTTCCATCCCACTTGGGTACGAAGGGTTCACTGGCAGTGACGTGTGCATTTTGATGTTTGGGAGCACCGTTAGACGCGAGAAATTCTCGAGAAATATCTACGATAGTGTTGTCATTCCAGTGCATGACCAAGCGTTTTGCCTCGGTAACTGTTGCGACGGGCGTAGCTTCCAGGTTTTCCTCATGTGCATAGCCTAAGAAGGTCTCTACATCTGTAGAGGCAAGAGCTACAGCCATGCGTTCTTGAGATTCACTCAAAGCGAGTTCTGTGCCGTCAAGGCCTTCGTATTTTTTGGGCAGAGCATTAAGGTCAATTAAAAGCCCATCGGCAAGCTCACCAATGGCTACGCTTACCCCGCCTGCGCCAAAATCGTTGCAACGTTTAATAAGCTGGCATGCATCTTTGCGGCGGAACAAGCGTTGGAGTTTACGCTCAACAGGGGCATTACCCTTTTGAACCTCTGCACCACAGTCTTCCAAAGAATCCATGTTATGTGCCTTGGATGAGCCCGTTGCACCACCAATACCGTCACGGCCCGTACGGCCACCCAGCAAGACGATAACGTCACCAGCGGCAGGTTCTTCTCGGCGGACATGTTGAGCAGGAGTAGCAGCTACAACAGCACCAATCTCCATGCGCTTGGCTATATATCCTGGATGGTACAGCTCATTTACCTGGCCAGTTGCCAAGCCAATCTGATTGCCATAAGAAGAGTAGCCTGCAGCAGCTGTGGTTACAAGCTTGCGTTGAGGCAGCTTACCCTCAAGCGTTTGAGAAATGGGAACCCTGGGATCGCCTGCACCCGTAACACGCATGGCTTGGTATACATAACTACGGCCGGAAAGCGGGTCGCGAATAGCGCCGCCAATACAGGTTGCTGCGCCGCCAAACGGCTCGATCTCTGTAGGATGATTGTGCGTCTCATTTTTAAAGAGGAAGAGCCAGTCTTCATCCACGCCGTTAACATCTACTTTGACCTTAACGGTGCAGGCATTGATTTCATCGGACTCGTCCAGATTGGTGAGAATCCCCTGGTGTTTGAGATATTTTGCACCAATGGTACCCATGTCCATAAGGCAAATGGGCTTGTGATCACGTCCCAGCTCATGGCGCATGGCAAGGTACTTCTGGAAAGCCTCTTGGACAACGGCGTCATCAAATGTGATGCTGTCCAGTTCTGTGCCAAACGTGGTGTGACGGCAGTGATCCGACCAATACGTGTCAATCACTTTAATCTCTGTAATGGTGGGGCAGCGACCTTCTTGGGCAAAGTAGCGCTGGCAAAATTGAATATCAGCTAAGTCCATTGCCAGACCCTGCTTGGCGATAAACGCTGCGAGTTCGTCTGTAGAAAGCGTGAGGAAGTCATCGAGAATTTCTACAGCCTTGGGGACTGCAAGTTGCATCTGTAGGGTTGAAGGCAGCTCAAGGGAGGCTTCGCGTGCTTCAACCGGATTGATAACATAATGTTTAATAGCAGCAACATCTGCATCACTCAGATTGCCATACAGTAAGTAGACTTTTGCAGAACGAACGGTTGGGCGCTCGCCTTGACCGATGAGTTGGATACACTCACTGGCAGAATCCGCACGCTGATCAAACTGACCAGGCAAAAACTCAACAGCAAACAGGATGGCATCGTCTGCAGCAGGCATGTCCAAAGACACGGTATCTACCTGCGGCTCACTAAATACGGTTGGAATGCACTTCTCAAAGAGTTCCTGCGAAATGCCCTCGGTATCGTAGCGATTGATAATGCGCACATCACTCAGCGAGGAAATACCAAGTGTGTCACGAAGCTCAGTGCATAAGGCGTGAGCCTCTCCAGCAAACTCGGAGCGCTTCTCGACAAAAACACGTAAGACCATCTGTCCTGCCCTTCTGTGGGTTACAAGTGCTGCTTGTTGAGTTGTGTGTTTACACCTCTACATCATACGTCGCTCTGCCAACAAGTTGGTCGATAAATGCAGTGTTCATTTGATAGAAAGAAATAAGACATGTCCACCAGTTTTTATTTGTTGCAGTTTGTGGCATGTATACAGATGCGATAAAGGTATTATTGAATTGGTACGGTTTTAATCCTATATAGATGGAGGCTTACATGCTTGTTAATGCAACAGCAATGCTTCAGAGCGCAGAGCGCGGCCACTATGGTATTGGTGCATTTAACACCAACAACCTTGAGTGGGCATCTGCCATTTTGGATGCAGCCGAGGAACTTCAATCTCCACTCATCATTCAGTGCACCGGTGGTGCTGCTAAGTGGCAAACGAGCTTCAAGATTGTTTCTTTAATGGTTCATCAGCTGGTTGAGGACAAGAACATTACCGTTCCTGTTGCTCTGCACCTTGATCATGGTACCTATGAGCAGTCTTTGGAGTGCATTGCTGCTGGCTTTACGTCCATTATGTACGATGGCTCCCATGAGGAGACCTTTGACATTAACTTGTCTCGTACCGAGGAGATCGTAAAGCTTGCTCATGCCAAGGGTATTTCTGTTGAAGCTGAAGTTGGTGGCATTGGTGGTACCGAGGATGGCGTAACCTCCAACGGCGAACTTGCTGATCCTAATCAGTGCAAGCAGATTGCAGACCTTGGTGTAGATTTCTTGGCTTGTGGTATTGGTAACATCCATGGTCTGTATCCCGCTAACTGGGCTGGCCTGTCCTTTGAGCGCCTGAGCGAGATTAAGGCTCTGACAAAGGATTTGCCTTTGGTACTTCATGGTGGCACTGGTATTCCAGTAGACCAGATTAAGAAGGCTATTGAGTTGGGTATTTCTAAGATCAATGTAAACACGGATCTTCAGGTTGCCTTTGCCGCTGCAACACGTGCCTATATTGAGTCTGGTGCTGATAAGCAGGGCAAGGGCTACGATCCTCGTAAGCTTCTTAAGCCTGGTCGCGATGCTATTGTTACCCGCACCAAGGAGCTCATGGTTGAGTTTGGTTCTGACGGTAAGGGTTGGAACTAAGTTCATCTGCGCGTAGCATAGCGTTATTTTTGCTTTAATGCATACAAATGCCCTCTTTGCCAATACTCGGTAAAGGGGGCATTTTTAACATATTTTGGGTCTCAACTAACCCTCTAGTTCAAGTAACCCTACAAAAAGATAAAACATATAAATTCATAAATATATAGCTGTTCACCTGGGTATATGTACACGAGTAAAAATAGGTGGAACAGCTTGACAATGCTGAGTAAAATTAAGGAGATTCTTTCGGCAGCAGGCCTGCTGCTTATTTGTACCCGATCAGGAAGAGGCCCTATGACTCGAAAGATGTATCAAAAAGTTGTTGCTGCCATGCTCACAACTTCTTTATCGGTATGTACCGTTGGCCTGGCGCTTCCTCAGGTTGCTGTTGCAGACGAGTCTTCTGCTGCGCTTCAGGCAAAGCTTAATGATGCCAAGACTCAATTGAATAAGCTGTATGAGCAAGCTGAGCAAGTGGGCGAGGCTCTCAATGAGACACAGGTCCAGCTTGATTCCACCAATAAGGACATTGAGCAAACCAATAAGGACATTGAAGCCAAGAAGGCAGAGCTGGCAGAGGCTCAGAAAACGCTTTCAGGCCGTGTATCTGCTAACTATAAAAGCGGCGGCACCTCAATGCTCGAGATTATTTTGAGCTCGTCCAATTTTGAAGAGCTGGCCAATAATCTGTACTACGCTCAGAAGGCCAATGAGTCTGACGAGAAGGTCATTGGTCAGGTAAAGACTGTTCAGGCCGAACTTGACGCAAAGCAGTCTCAGCTTACTGAGCAAAAACAGCAGCAAGAAAATTTGCTTGCTACTCAAAAATCCCAGCAGGCAGAGCTTAACGAGCAGTCCAAGAAGGCTGAGGAGTACGTAAATAATCTTGACCAGCAGGTTAAGGACAAAATGGAAGAGGAGCGCAAGGCTGCAGAGGCCGAGGCTCGCGCCAAGGCAGAGGCTGCTAAGAAGGCAGCAGAAGCTAACAACGGCAACTATTATGATCCCTCTTCTGTCAATAACGGTGGCAACAGTGGCAAGAGGAGCTCAGGCAGCTCTCAGGTAAGCAGTAACTGGCGCAACCAGGTTATTGCAGCTGCTACCTCTAAGATAGGTGGCGGTTATCGCTTGGGTGCCAGTGGTCCTAGCATTTACGATTGCTCTGGCTTGACGCAGTATGCCTATAGCACTATTGGCATATATATTCCTCACAGCTCTGCTTCTCAGGCTGCGTATTGCAATAAGCCCGCTTCTCAGGCTCAGCCTGGCGATCTTGTCTGGCGCCCCGGCCATGTAGGTATTTACATTGGCGGTGGCACTACCATTGAGGCAATGAGCCCCAGTCAAGGAATCACCTATGGTTCTTTGAGCAGCTTTAGTCGTGCTGGTTCACCCGTGTAAGGGCAGTATAAGTATAAAGTCGCAGTCAAAGCTAGTACATTCAATCTAAAAATCCGATCGCATTTGAGTGGTCGGATTTTTGTTTCAGATTGTATCAGGCGCTGTTGGCTTGGTAACGGGCTAGACAGGTATTCAGACTTTAAAAGTAATAATGCCTTTTTGCATAAGTTTTGTAATGCGGAACTGATAAAAATCTGGATTAAGCATGCCACCTGTTTTTTGTGAGAGAGACTCCATAAGCCTCCACGCGATATTTGGTAGTAGGTACTGTTTTTCTTCTTCGCTCATCGATTTGTATGGGTTGGCTGCGTCATAGGCTTTGCAAAAGGCAATGATATCTTCATCAAGTACATCCTCATTACAACTTATTGGAACACCATTTGGCGCAAGGCGCAAAGGAGCATTTTCCTTTACTAACTTTTGCCACTGCTGTGCACAGGTTTTTTGGTCCAGATCAAAGCCTGCATCGATAAGCTCGGTTAAAAATGCGGTATTAACATGCTTGTCATCAAGCCATAGTATTGATGGAGTAACAAGCTCTATACCTTTGATACCCTGCAGCTTTGTCTGTGGATCTACTAGTGAGCTTATATATAACAAACCAAGCGCCGCATAAGGGTAGGGAAGCATCCAGACTCTTAGTGCTTCTGCCTGTGCAACGATGGTGAGAAAGGCTTTGTATCGTTGTTCAAAATCTTGATCGATGCTATATCCCAGACGCAGTAACTCTGACTTCCTCTCTTTAGGAGTCATGGTGTTGATAGCACCAAAACATACACTATCTGGAAAAACCGCTATTTCTCCTAGTGAGTAGTCTTCTCGTGCCGCAAGTTTAAGCGTGCTTTCACTTGTACTATCAAAGCAAACGTCTACAAGCATATCTCTGTTACCCCCCCACAGTTACCTCTTATAAAGTTACGAGCTAGAGGCATACCATGGTACGGAAACCACGGCTTCCATAGTACGAATCTGCTCCATTATGAAAGGTAAAAACACGGCCATAGCGTTTCTCGCAAAAGAGTGCACCGCCATGGGAGCGTAGGTCTTGTGGTGTGGCCACCCAACAAGATACTTTGGTATCAAGCTCTACAACCTGCTGGATAAGATGATACTCAGCTTCTGTAAGGAGGCAAGCAGAGCTGCCCCAAGCTGCAATGACATCTTCAACGCTGGAGCGAGGAGGGTTCTTTTTACGATTGATTAATACCTCATGGTCGTAACATAGGCTGGTACGGTCTTTGGTGGGTTTGGCATAGCAATCTACAAATAAAATCGCATACTCAGGGGTGGCCAGTGCTTCAATAACGTCGGGTTCACCGCCTGTAGACTCCATGGCGTACAGTGCTGTTTGAGCATCCTTGCTGGCAGCAATTGCATGAGAAACAAGGTCCCAAGAGATGGTGGGATGGCGCTCTGTATGCCTTTCAAAACGTGTTTGTAAAACAGCAAGAAGCTCACTGAGTTCCATGGGGCTCCCTTCTCATGCGCATTTAATAACGCAGTTACAGTGTAACACTACCGAACGCAGCAGCACCAAGGGTGCGCCTGTGGGCTTAGTTACAGTGCACTGAAGCTAGGCATATCACCTTTTTGATCGTCGGGAATTAAATCGGTGAGGCGCTTGCTGTCCAAAAATTGACTGGTAACCATCCCCAAATCACGCCAAATAGGCAGCGTGGTGCAGGTTTTGATATGCTCACAGATTTCGCCAGAGCTGCAGTCAAGACAGGTAACGGGAGCCAAGGTTCCCCCTTCTGCAACGCGTAGAATTTCTCCGAGCGTATACTCCTCAGGCTTACGAGACAGCTTGTAGCCGCCGCCTTTACCGCGTTGGCTATCCACCAGACCACCCTTAAGCAACAAGGAAGTAACCTGCTCAAGATACTTGCGAGAAATACCTTGACGCTTGGAAATATCGCCTAAAGAAACCCATCCCTCATGTACTGCCAGATCGGACATGACGCGTAGGGCATAGCGACCTTTAGTGGAAAACATGCCAGCCATTAGCTGCTCACCTCGTTAGCGGATTGATTGCCGGATTGTGCGAGCATCTCGTCAAGTGTACGCCACGCAAGCTCTGCACATTTTACGCGTGCAGGCATGCGTGAAATGCTTTCAAAGCAGCTTGCATCTTCAAGCTGAGCCAGTACGGCAGGATCGGTTTCCTCGCCACGAATCATGCGTTCAAAAAGGGCACAGGCATCACGGGCTTGAGCAATAGTTTTGCCTTCTACCAGCTCACTCATCATATCTGCGGAGGCTTGGCTAATGGCACAACCGCTACCCGTCCAGCTTGTCTCGTCAATCGTGCCATCACTGGCAAGGCGAATGTGCAGGGTAAGGTCGTCACCACAAGAGGGGTTGATGCCTTCATGTGAACAGGTAGCGTCTTCAAGCTCATAGTTATAGTCCGGATGGGAAACATGGTCCATCAGAGCCTGCGAATAAATAGTGCTATTAGGCATGAAAAATCTTCCTTACGTTGTGCAGGCCATCAATGAGCTGGTCTATGTCGTTCTTATCGTTGTACAGCGCAATGGATGCACGGCAGGTGCTGTCCACGCCAAGCCATGCGAGCAGAGGCTGAGCACAGTGGTGGCCGGCGCGAATAGCCACACCAGACATGTCGAGAATGGACGCCACATCATGGGGATGTACGTTGTGCATGCTAAAGGCTACAGAACCGATATGTGCATCTGGCTGTTGAGGGCCATGGACATCAATAAAGTCCAGGGTATTGAGCTGCTCACACAGATATGCTGCAAGCTTGCGCTCGCGCTGCTCTATTACATCCATGCCGATCTGCTCGATATACGTAAGTGCTGCGTCAAAAGCATAAATACCAGCAGCGTCTTGGGTGCCGGCTTCAAACTTCATGGGCACAGGTGCCCAGCTGGCCTGGGTTTCTGTGACGGAATCGATCATTTCTCCACCCGTCAGGAAGGGAGGCATGGCGTTAAGGATGTCGAGCTTGCCCCATAGCACGCCAATGCCCATAGGACCAAGCGCCTTGTGTGCCGAGAAGGCCATGAGGTCGCAATCCAGATCCTGTACATCAACCGTAAGATGCGGAACACTTTGTGCACCATCTATGATGGCGACGGCACCCATTTGGTGCGCGCGGGCAATAATATCCTTGGCAGGGGTTTCTACACCCAAGACATTGGAAACCTGCGTTACCGAGACAAGCTTGGTCTTGGGGCCAATAGCGGCATCAATTTGCTCTTGTGTGATAGTGCCATCCTTACGAGGGCGTAAATAGATAAGCTTTGCGCCTACCTGAGCACAGAGCTGCTGCCAAGGAATGAGGTTGGAGTGGTGTTCCATAATGGAAATAACCACCTCATCACCCTCATGAATAAGCTGCTTGCCAAGGGTTTGTGCAATCAAATTAAGAGACTCAGAAGCATTGCGAGTAAACACAATTTCTTCTGGACGTGCGGCTCCAATGTGGGCAGCTACATGCGCACGGGCCTTCTCGATAGCCTGAGTTGCTTGGACCGAGAGGGTGTACAAACCACGCAGAGGGTTGGCGTTCATGGTCTCATAGAAGGATTTTTGAGCCTCCAGCACGACCGCAGGACGCTGAGCTGTGGCGGCACTATCCAAAAAAGCAAGCTGAGGGTTGTTGACCAACAGAGGAAAATCTTGCTTAAACGGATTGCTTGTAATGTCGGTAGTCGCGCTGCTGGTGATCTGATGGGTATTGTGGTTCATATACAACTTACCTCTGTTCCAGTTCTTGGGCATCTTGCGTGCCATAGATACGCTCGGTTGCCGCAATAACGCTGCGACGAGCTTCGGGCGTGTGTGCGTGTACGTAGGCATCATCACACACGGCATGTGAGATAAGCTCAATAGCCTGCTGTTCTGTGAGTCCGCGGGCGTTCAGGTACTCAAGCTGCTCGGGCGAAACAGCGCCTACAGTAGCTCCGTGATCTCCCGCTACGTCGTCCTCACCGCACAAAATAGTGGGCAGGCTCTTGTTGATTACATTTTTGCCAGCCAATACCACGGTTTCATTTTCAAGACCCGCGGCACCTTTAGCGCCGTGGATAAGGTCAATGGTGTCACGCAGGGTTTTTGATCCGCCGTCTTCCAGTACACCAGAAATAGCAATGTCGCAGCGTGTATTGCAGCCGCGCATGCGAGCGGTGTAGTTCATATCGAGCGTTTCTTTGTTGCGTACAAGGTAGCGCACGTATAGATCGGCGCGCGAGTTATCGCCAGCTAGATTAACGGCCATGCCACTTGCCGTGGTTGCGCCAGAAAGTACAAACTGCTTGGATTCAAGCATTGCGCTGTCCTGTAGCTCTATACCTATATTGTCGAGGTAGCTACGATTATTTCCGCAGGTAAAGCTGGTGAGAATAACATGCGCACCGGGGCGTGCAATAACGCGCAGACCTTGAGCTGCAGCGATAGGCGTATCGGAGGCGTCTGCAGTGGTAGCGGCATTAGCAGCATTGGTAGCGGTACCGGCGCGGTCAGTTCCTGCCTCAGAGCCTTCGCGCGTCTCTACGATGGTGATGGTTGCAGTAGCGTTCTCTTCTACCACAATATCGGTGGCAAGGTAGGGGTTTGTATCGGAAACGAGAATATCCACGTCTTGCGTAGTACTTGCGGGAACCGATATGGTGTTGCGCGCACCAGCTATCTGGTCAATCCAGGTAGCTGCCTGCATGCCCGATCCCATTTCCAGCGCGTCCAGCTCTGCTGTGCGCGCAGGAACAGCCGCAGGCTCAAGGGGTTTATCGGCAGCAGGAACCTGCAGCGTGATGTCATTTATATGTAAGTAATTCCAGGTCTGAGCAACGGGAGTGTTGACGCCTGTGAGCGTTTGAACTGCCATTATCCAATTGCCCCTTCCATTTCTAGCTTAATGAGGTTGTTCATCTCAATGGCGTACTCTAAAGGAAGCTCCTTTGAGACGGGGTTAGCAAAGCCGTTGACAACCAAAGTACGTGCTTCTTCTTCAGAGATGCCACGGCTCATGAGGTACAAAATGGTGTCGTCAGAGATGCGACCAATGGTTGCTTCGTGTCCAACGGATGCTGTGGCACAGCGTACGTCCATAGCAGGAATGGTGTCAGAACGGCTGATGTCATCGAGCATGAGGGAAGCGCAGCTTACCGTGGCCTTTGCGCGATCTGCCGCGGGCGTTACCACAATGGAGCTGCGGAAGGTGGAGATGCCGCCGCCCTTGGAGATGGATTTGGTTGAGATAGAGGTCTTGGTATCGGGGGCAGACATGATGACCTTGCAACCGGTGTCCAAGTTTTGTGTGGCGCCAGCAAAAGTAATACCCGTAAACTCACAGGTAGAGCCTGCACCGGTAAGGAAGGTAGAAGGATAGAGGTAGCCCACGTGGCTACCAAAACTGCCAGAAACCCACTCCATGTTGCCACCCTCTGCCACCTGAGCACGCTTGGTATTGAGGTTGTACATGTTTTTTGACCAGTTCTCGATGGTGGAGTAGCGCAGGCTTGCATTTTTGCCTACAAAGAGTTCTACGGCACCAGCGTGAAGATTGGCTACGTTGTATTTAGGTGCCGAGCAACCCTCAATAAAGTGCAACTTAGCACCGGGTTCAACAATAATAAGCGTATGTTCAAACTGGCCAGCACCTGCTGCATTAAGACGGAAGTAGCTCTGGAGAGGGAAGGCAACCTCAACTCCTTCTGGCACATATACAAATGAGCCACCAGACCACACTGCGCCATGAAGTGCAGCAAACTTGTGATCATGGGGAGGAATGAGCTTCATAAAGTGCTCTTTGATGAGCTCTTCATACTCACCGTGCAGCGCTTCTTCAATACCAGAATAGACAACGCCCATCTTAGATGCGCTGCTCTGCATATTGTGATATACCAGCTCGGAGTCATACTGGGCACCAACGCCTGCCAAATAGGCACGCTCTGCTTGAGGGATGCCAAGACGCTCAAAGGTATCACGTACTTCTTCTGGCACCTCTTCCCAGGTGGTAGCCTGCTTGGTTTTGGGCGCAACATAGGTGGAGATGTGGTCCATATCCAAACCATCAATTGCAGGGCCCCAGTTAGCGGGCATCTTCATTTTTTGATAGAGTTCGAGTGAATGCATGCGTAAATCGAGCATCCACGCGGGTTCATCTTTTTTCTTGGAGATGGACTCTACAATTTCTGGTGTGAGTCCATCGGCATACCGCTCGTAGCCTTCTTCGGACTTAACAAAGTCGTAAAGACTGCGATCAATATCGTTTACTTGCTCTGTCATTACTTGCCGTCTTTCTGAGTAAAGTAGGACTCAAACTGTTCAAAGCCTTCGCGGTCAATCTCATTGATAAGATCTGCGCCACCCTCGGCAACCATGTGACCGCGCATCATCACGTGGGTCCTATCAACATCAAGACGCTCAAGAATGCGTGTGTTATGCGTAATGACGATAAGAGCGCCGTTACAGGACTCACGATAGGCCTCAATGCCGCGCGAAACCACGCCCAACGCGTCTACATCCAGGCCAGAGTCGGTCTCATCGAGAATGGCGAGCTTAGGTTGCAGCAGCAACAGTTGCAGCATCTCTACCTTTTTCTTCTCGCCACCGGAGAAACCTACGTTAAGTTCACGGTCCAAGTTAGCTGGATCCATATCAAGTTGAGCCGCAAGCTCGGCAACCCGTGCGCGGAATTGCTTGGACTTCATTTTGAGCTCGGGGCGCTTATCAACAATGGTGCGCAAATAGCTGTTAAGAGGTACGCCAGGAATTTCAACAGGTGCCTGGTAAGACAAGAAAATGCCGGCTAGCGAGCGCTTATCGGAAGAAAGCTCGGTGATGTCTTGATCATCAAATATGATGGAGCCACTGTTTACCTGATATGCGGGGTCGCCCATAATTACGTGGCCGAGAGTAGATTTACCGGCGCCATTATGACCCATCAACACGTGGGTTTGACCAGCGCCCACTTCTAAATTGATACCATGAAGGATAGTTTTATCCTCCGTGCCAGCATCAAGCTCGCTTACGCGAAGCAGAGATTGTGTCATTGTTGTTCTCCTTACGCCCGTATGGGCACTCCTCCTTACATGAAGTAGGGAATGGTTGCGCGTTGGAGTGCTCATGCATCTGTTTGCAAAAGTTAACCCTGGCAAATAAAAACCTACTTCAGTACTAGGATATTATTCCTCAATACATATGCTTTATTCCTACGAGTTTTAGGGTATTTTAGGAATCACAAGGTATATTCACAGCAACATAACAATACCTCCGGCATCTGTGCAGCCAAGTGCCGTAAAATGGTATGAATTATGTATGATGGGAGTCCCGCCGAGTTTTACTTGGACCTCCAAAAAAGACGTTACACAGGAGCTGCGCATGATGCTTTCCCAGCTAGATGTGGCCGGCATTGCCGACTATGCACGCATAGCGTTATCTGAAGATGAGTTGGCGCAAATGACAAACTATCTCAATGAGGCAATAGGGCTTTTGGATCCCATTTGTCACTATGAGCTTGAGGGGGTTGAGCCTACCTATCACCCCATTGGAGACTTATCTAATGTAATGGGAGCGGATGAGGTGGACCGTGATGTCCGCGCGCTTGATGTGGACACGGCCTTATCTAACGCATCCGTTACCAGTGAGCGCTTTTTTTGCGTACCCTCCATCTTGGGTGATGAGGAGAGCGATCGCTAGTGGCTACCATAGACGAGCTTTCTGCTGCACAGATTGCTGCGGGTGTTGCCAACGCTGAGTTTTCTGCCACCGAGGTTGTCCAAGCATCCCTTGATGCCATCGAGCAGCGTGATGCAGAAGTGCAAGCGTTTTTGCAGGTATCCGCCGATTTAGCACTTGCGGCTGCAGCAGCTACCGATAAAAACCGCGCAGCTGGAAAGCAGCTGGGCGCATTGGCGGGCGTTCCTGTTGCCTTTAAGGACAATCTTCATCTGGTTGGCACTCGTACCACTTGTGCCTCAAAAATGCTCGAGAACTATGAGAGTGTATTTACTGCTACCTGTGTTTCTCGCATGCTGGATGCAGGGGCTACCCCTATGGGCAAGACCAATATGGATGAATTTGCCTTTGGCTCTTCTACGGAGTCCAGCTATTTTCATCCTACGGCAAATCCCTGGGATGTGACACGCGTTCCCGGTGGCTCTTCAGGTGGGTCTGCTGCTTGCGTTGCTGCAGGAGAAGTGCCGTTGAGCTTGGGTTCTGATACGGGTGGATCCATCCGCCAGCCGGCATCTTTTTGCGGTGTGGTGGGATTTAAACCAAGCTATGGTGTGGTTTCTCGGTATGGTGTTGTGGCCTTTGGCTCATCTTTGGATCAGGTTGGTCCCTTTGGTCATAGTGTAGAAGATGTTGCCCTGGCAATGAATGCCTTAGTTGGTGCAGGTGTTGATTCGTTGGATTCCACCAATCAAGCATACCCGGTAGATTTTATGCGCAGCCTACACAATCCTATTGAAGGCAAGCGAATTGGCATTGTGCGCTCCATGCTGGATATGGATGGTGTTTCTTGTGAGGTACGTACGGCCATGCAGCAGGCAATGGATGCTTTTGAGCGCGTTGGCGCCGTGCTGGTAGATGTGGATTTACCTCATATTGATGCCGCTATTGCAGCATATTATGTCATAGCACCCTGTGAAGCCTTTTCTAATCTGGCGCGCTTTGATGGCGTACGCTATGGCTTTACGAAGCCTGGATGCAGCTCGTTGGCAGAGCAAACCTCTCAGAGTCGTGCAGTAGGGTTTGGCCAAGAGGCTCGCCGCAGGCAGTTGCTTGGTGCGTATTTGCTTTCCAGTGAAGCTTACAACAAGTACTACTATCCTGCTCAGCAGGTTCGTACGCTTATTACACAGGATTATACTCAGGCGTTTACCAGCTGTGATGCCTTGCTGCTGCCCACTTCACCCACAACGGCCTTCTCGTTTGGCCAGATGGAAGATCCTACGCAGATGTACGCTTCGGATCTGTTTACTATTTCCAATAATATTGTGGGTAATGCCGGCATTTCTGTGCCAATGGGGCTGGGCGAGCAGACTGGTTTGCCGGTATCGGTTCAGCTGCAAGGTCCTGCTTTTGCGGATCAGCAACTTTTGCAGATAGCCTGCGCATTGGAGCAAGAAGTAAAGGTACCGTTGCGCGTGGCACCTGCCTTTGCTGGTAGGGGAGGTGAGCTTGCATGAAGAGCTTAGCTGAGGTGTTGCAAGACTGGGAAGCTGTTATTGGCTTGGAAGTGCATACCGAGCTCACAACACTTGAAACCAAGATGTTTTGTAATTGTCGCTTAAGTCATGACGATAAGCCCAATGCTAATGTATGTCCGGTATGCTTGGGCATGCCCGGCGCATTGCCCGTGCCCAATAAAAAGGCCATTGAGTGCATAGTGATGGCAGGTCTTGCAACGCAGTGTCAGATCATGCGCCGGTCCATGTTTTATCGCAAGCATTATTTTTATCCCGACATGGCTAAGAATTTTCAAACTACGCAGGGTCCTGTGGCTTTTTGCATGCATGGCAACCTTGGACTGGAAGTAGGCAGCGCAGGCGCTGCTGAGCGCCCTAGTTTTGCTGATACAACAGCTACCGGTCAAACCATCGAGCGTGCAGCAGATGGCTCCTATACGGTGCCTATCCGTATTTTGCGTATCCATATGGAAGAGGATGCTGCAAAGATGGTGCATGTGGGTGGCGCAGAGGGGCGCATTACAGCTGCAACCCGGTCTTTGATTGATTACAACCGCTGTGGTACCCCCCTTATTGAGCTGGTTACCGAGCCTGATTTGCGTACGCCCGAAGAGGCGCGCCTGTTTATGGAAACACTCCAGCAGACCTTCCGTACACTGGGCATCTCTGATTGCTCTCTTGAGAAGGGCTCTATGCGCTGCGATGGCAACATTAGCTTGCGTCGCCGTGGCACTACCGAGCTTGGTACCAAGACAGAGATGAAAAACATCAACTCCTTTAAGAGCTTGCACGATGCCCTGGAGTACGAGATTTGTCGGCAGGCGGAAGTGCTGGAAGAAGGAGGCTGCATTTATCAGGAGACGCGCCATTGGGAACCCGTGCACAAACGTACGGTTGTCATGCGCGTGAAGGAAACCGCAGATGACTACCGTCTGTTCCCTGATCCAGATTTGGCACCGTTTGACCTGTCCGATGACTTTATCGCCGCTTGTGCTGCGCGCATCCCAGAGCTGCCCCGGCAAAAGCGCACGAGGTATATGACGCAGTATGCTCTTAAACAGACAGATGCAGCGCAGATTGCAGCAGATCCTGCCACGGCATCATTGTTTGAGAACTGCGTGGCACTGGTGGCTGCTCCGGTTGTCTCTACGGTGGCTAACGTGCTGGTAAATTTGTTGCCTGGTCATGAGGTGCACAGTCCTCAACAGCTTGCTACCCTAGCTGAGCTTCTTTTTAGCGATGCCATTAGCTTTGCTCAAGCACGAGAGGTGCTGGACATTATCAACGGCACCGCTGATGATCCTGCTAAGGTAGTGGATGAGCGAGGCATGCGTCAAACCACCGATGTGGTCCAGCTTCAGAGCGTGGTTGATGAGGTGCTGAGTCGCTGTACCGCTCAGGTGCAGCAGTATCGGGAGGGCAATACCAAGGTGGTTGGGTTTTTGGTTGGTCAGTGCATGAAGGCCAGCAAGGGTAGCGGTAACCCCAAACTCTTTAATCAGCTTTTGGTTAAAAGTCTTTCTGAATCTGAATAGGGTAGCGCGCTGTAATGAGCTATTTCATATACATGCTGCGCTGTGAGGACAATAGTTTATACACGGGCATAACGGTGGATGTAGCTCGACGTATAGCAGAGCATGTGAGCGGTGGTTCTAAGGGAGCAAAGTATACGCGCTCTCATAAGCCCATTGCTCTGGAAGGTCTGTGGAAAACACAGGATAAAGCGGCGGCCTCATGGCTTGAATGGCGTATAAAACATTTGACGCGCTCACAAAAGGATATGCTTTTGCAAGCGCCACAGCAGGTGCATGATCTGGCACAAGCTGCACAAAAACAAACAGGGATGTTTGAAGTGGTGAGCGCACAAGAGCGCAAGCAACTCTGGAAGGAGTTTGATGACAAAACATCTGTATCTGATGCGTCATGCAGTGACCGTATTTAATGAGCGCAAAAAGATTCAAGGCTGGTGCGACTCTCCGCTGTCTCCCTATGGAGAAGCACAGGCAAAGCGCGTTGCAGATATGCTGGATGAGCGTGGCATTCAGTTTGATCATGCCTATTGTTCTACTTCTAGTCGTACAGCCCAAACGCTTATGCTTGCTACCCGCAATAACCTGCCTTTTGAGCGTTTGGATGAGCTGCGTGAGTATGGGTTTGGCTTACTTGAGGGAGAAAGCACCAGGCTGGCTCCACCGGTGCCTTTTGGCGCTGCACTTGTGCAGTATGGTGGCGAGTCCACCTATCAGGTAACCAGGCGTATGGTAACTGCGCTTACACGTATTATGGACAAGCCTGATCATCAAAACGTGTTGGCGGTCAGTCACGGGTCGTCCTCATTGGCTTTTTACGATGCGTTTCTCGCCAACAGTAAGATCAAGCTGGCACTACCTGATGGTTCGGACAAGGCCGCTATAGCCATGCCAGGCAATGCGTCCATTATTCACTACAGCTACGAGGATGGTCAGTTTAGTGCACAAGAAGTTCTGGAGCCTGACTTTAGTGACTTGGACGAGCTTCATCTGAACGAGAAAACCATTCATCCCCGTTGGTTGTATGAGCACCTATAAGTACACTCGTTGCGTGGTATTGTAACGAGAGGAAACACCGTAATGGAGAGCTGCTATAAGGAGGTCCCTTTTGGATCGTACAAGAATTGCTTCTTTATATGCAACGCCTGAGGCATTTAGTGGCGTTGAAGTAACCTGTGCAGGTTGGATTCGCTCTGTACGTGACATGAAAAATTTTGGCTTTGTCACGCTTAATGACGGAAGCTGCTTTAAGGATCTGCAGGTGGTTATGAACCGTGACCAGCTTGCTTGTTATGATCAGATTGCAGCTCAGAATGTGGGTGCCGCACTGATTGTGGTGGGTAAGCTTGAGCTAACCCCTGATCGTCCCCAGCCGTTTGAGCTACAGGCGCTTTCGATTGAGGTGAAGGGGGAGTCAAGCCCTGATTATCCCATGCAAAAGAAGCGCGCTTCTCGAGAGTTTTTACGTACGCAGCAGCATTTACGGAGCCGTACCAATCTGTTTCGTGCCGTATTTCGCGTTCGTTCTGTAGCTGCCTTTGCCATCCATGAGTTTTTTCAAACGCGCGGCTTTGTGTATGTGCATACGCCCATCATTACTGCGTCTGACGCCGAGGGTGCGGGAGAAATGTTTCGCGTAACCACGCTTGACGTAAGCAATCCTCCCAGGCTTGAAGACGGTAGTGTGGATTGGTCTCAGGATTTCTTTGGCAAAGCTACCAACCTTACGGTTTCTGGTCAACTGCAGGCAGAAAACTTTGCCCTGAGCTTTGGTGATGTCTATACCTTTGGTCCCACGTTTCGCGCAGAGGACTCCAATACCCGCCGACATGCTGCGGAGTTTTGGATGGTGGAGCCAGAGATGGCCTTTGCTGATCTCAATGATGATATGGTATGCGCAGAAGAGCTGCTCAAGTATGTTATTTCTTCTGTTATGACCACATGTCCGGATGAGCTCGACATGCTTACCAAGTTTGTTGATAAGGGTTTGCTGGAGCGCTTAAAGCATGTGGCCACTTCTGACTTTGCACGTGTGAGCTATACCGAGGCCATTCAGATTCTCGAGAAGGCCGTGCAGGATGGTCAACACTTTGAATATCCCGTTTCTTGGGGCGTGGATCTCCAGACCGAGCACGAGCGTTTCTTGACCGAGAAGCACTTTGGTAAGCCCACCTTTGTAACCGACTACCCTGCAGCTATTAAAGCGTTTTATATGCGCTTGAACGATGATGGCAAAACGGTAGCTGCCGCGGATTGCCTGGTCCCTGGTATTGGTGAGATCATTGGTGGCTCTCAGCGTGAAGAGCGTCTTGAGGTGCTTGAGCAGCGTATTCGTGATTTGAATATGGATCCAGAGGAGTATCGTTACTACTGTGATCTGCGCAGGTATGGCAGCTGTCGTCATGCGGGGTTTGGTTTGGGATTTGAACGCCTTGTCATGTATCTGACCGGCGTTGATAACATTCGCGATGTGTTGCCGCATCCTCGTACGGTTGGTAATGCCGATTTTTAAAAAATAAAATAAGAAAATGAAATAACACGGCCATTTGTACGACTGGTCGTGTTATTATTTAACACAGAGGGTATAACTAAATTATACTAAGTCATACTAAAAACAAAGTAGAGTCGCACATGCAAGATAAGATGACACCCGTAGTAGCCAAAATTCTTCCATCGGAGAAGGACAAATTTTTTGCTGCTACAGAACAAATTGGTACTACACCCTCTAATGCAATTAGGATGTTTATCTCGGCATTTAATAAAGCTGGGACCTTTCCTTTTGAGATTGGCGTGTCTCGTTGCGAGGTTTCTGACAAATAGTGTCTGAGCAACCCGCTACCATAGGGTTGTATACATCTCCGGAACGGGATTGCTATGGCTGTGACTTACATCTCTATACAAACCACTGCGCTGTTATCTCAGCCTGTCTTGGATCAGCTGCGTGCTTCTCTTGAGCGCTGTGGTCGCGCCGTGTTGTTAGTACCAAGCTATGAAAAGGTGCTCGAGGTACAAAAAGCACTTGCCACTCATGAGGGGCTTACGCTTGGGGCAACGGTGAGCACCCCGCCTATCTGGGTGGAAGAACAGTGGCGTTTGTATGGTTCGGGCGAGCGCTGCATTGATCCAGTTTCTCGCGTAATACTGGCTCGCAGTGCTTTGGATACCTATACCAACCAGCATGAAGAAAGCTGTTTGCATACTGGTGAGGGTAGCTTGCGTATGCTTGCCCAGCTGGCTCAAGATGGACTTTTTGCAGTTCCTAATAAGGATGGTCAGCTTCTACCAGAACAACTACCCGTCAGTGCCCGCAGCTCACAAGGTTCTTATAGCGCTGGTGAGTTGGACATGTTAGGCTGCCTTGCGCTCTACAAGCAGGTGATTGCCCAGCATCAGTTTATTGAGCCATGTGAGGTATATGTTCGTTTGGGACAGTTGTTGCCAGCCAATCAATCCATGCCATCTGTGGTGTTTGCAGGCTTCTTGTCTTTCTCGGCAGCTCAAGAAAAGTTGATTGAAGGCTTGGGCAACTTGCATGAGGTTGTGGTTGTAAGCTATGAAAGGCAGCTGGATACTCAGCCTGCGCGCAGTGATATAGCCGTAGAGCTGCTGCATGCAGCCGGTCCTTCTGCGCAGTGGGAGCTTGTTGCTTCACAGGTGACACAGTTGGTGTCTCGTGGTGTGCGCAATATTGTGGTATGTACTAACAAGACAAATGAAGCATGGAATCAGTTGATGCCTAAGCTGGCTCAGCAGGGGATACAGGTACAGGCTGCTGTAGCTACACCTCTGTTTTCTACGGTTACTGGCGTTGGGTTTTTTAACTTTGTTTCTTGTGTCGCGCGTTTACTTGAGCTTGAAGAGACATGGCCTGCGCCGTCAGAAGGTCCGTGGGGAGAAGAGCGTACGCTGGGATCCATGGACTGGTGGCCTCCCGCTCCGCTTATAGATTTTTTACTCTCCGATAGCGCAGGAACCGATACCAAACAAATCTGGCAACTGGATCGTAGGTGGCGTGGTAATCGTATTCTTACTCCTACCAAGGTGCTTGCAGACTTAGGTAAAACCTCGCTTACCTCTGCGCGGGTAGCTCAGGCAACCCGTGATTTACAGCATGGCAAGATTGCTGCTGCGGCTCACAAAATCTGTTTGGCACTTGAGGCGCAACATAAAGCTGCTCCATCAGCACAGCTGCAAGACCAGATTGCTCTGATGTCAAATATTGCAGCAATACTGCGCCAAATTACCGCTCTGTATCCGCAAAAAACCCAATCGCTGGGTGCATATTTGCAAAACGTTGTTGCGCTCCTTAAAGTCCTTATGGAACGCGGGAACTTTGTTACCAAAACCATGGCTTTTACAAGCCAGGAGACGGATTGCGATAAAGAGCCTGCTGTCGAGCAAGGCGGCGTGCCTGCCACCGAGCAAAGCGGCGTGCTTGCTACTGATCAAAGTGGTGCGTCTGCTAGCTCCTCCCACAAAGGTGAGTCTACAGCTGCTTGCGTGCGCCTTATGTCTTCGCAGGAGGCTGCCTTATTGGAGCCGCGTAGTATAGAAGCACTTATCTACACCGGTATGACCACTGCAGAAATGCGTATTGTGGTTGATGATGGAGCGCTCATGCAGCTGGAAGATGCCTTGCAGCTGTATCGTCCTACGAGGGATTTGGCATCCGTTCGTATGCAATTTTTGCGTGCGCTTGAGGCGCCCACCGTTGCTGTATTACTTGAGCGTTCGTTGACGGATGAGGATGCAAAACCCACTTTCCCAGCGGTTATGTTGTCTGAATTTATGCAGGAATATGGCTGTGATTCGGATAAGCCGTCCAACAAAAATATTGTGCCTTTTCCTATTTACTCAGCAGGTGAGGACAACATTACACAAAATATTTCTGCTGCAAGTAAGCGTGATGTAAAAGGTCAGTCGTGCGCGCCCTTACCAGCGGGTAAGGTAAGTGCTAAGCTCACTCCTTTGGTTGTTGCTTCTCGTAGAGGGGCACTGCCGGGTGAGGAGCTTGTTCTTTCTGCCTCGCAGATTGAGTCCTATTTGGAATGTCCGTATAAGTGGTTCAGCTTGCGCCGTCTTGGCTTAAGTAGCATAGATGCGGGTTTCTCTAACTTGGAAAAAGGTTCATTTGCTCATCGGGTGCTTGAGGTTACCCATCGTGCTTTACTGCGTGAGGCTGCTGGCGTTGCTCCCTTTGGTGATATGAGCGAGGTCGCCTTTACAGATCCACGGGAGCGCATTGTTGGTTCGCGCATTACGGATCAGACCATCGAGCATGCACGCGAGCTTTTATCGACTGAGTTTGATGCTCACTATGTACATCAGCTCCAGCGTGCCGAGAAGCTCAGTGATCAAGCACTTATTCCTCATGTGGCTTCTCAAAAAGAAGAGCTGCGGTATTTTAAGGAAGACTTGCTGGAGTCCTTGTCCTTTCAAAAGGACAAGCTGCTTGGGTTTGAGCCGCGCTATTTTGAATTGCGTTTTGGCGGAAAGCAGGGGGTTCCTGTAACGTATGCGGGAGTCAACTTTATTGGTAGCATCGACCGCATTGATGTGGACGAGGCGGGCCATGCACTCATCATTGACTATAAGTATAGAAGCGCCATAGGTGGTGAGTACAAGCTCTTCAATAAAGATGATGAGTTTGATCCTACGGTGTTGCCTCGCCATGTGCAGTCACTGATATATGCGCAGGTAGTTCGCAAGTATTTGGCTGAGCAAAATCTCACCTCGGTTGGCGCGGTATATCTTGGCATCAAGCGTCCCTATGATCTGTCCGGTGCCATGCCCGCCTCGTTTGTCGAGCGGATATGGGGTCAGCAATGGTCGGATCGCTTTAAGAGCGTTTGTGCCGGGCAGACCATAGAAGATTTTTATGCATATCTTGATGCTTGCGAGCAGCGCATTGCTGAGTATATTGAGCTGCTCAAGGCTGGTCATATCGAAGCAAATCCTCTGGATGCCCATGCCTGTAATTACTGCCCTGTCACCAACTGTGAAAAGAGGCGTGCCTAATGGACTTCTCAACCTTCATGGAGGGACAAAAGAAAACCGTTACGACCCTCGATAAAACCTTGTTTGTTGCAGCTGGTGCGGGTTCGGGTAAAACGTTTACGCTTACCCAGCGTGTAGCGTGGGCCCTTATGCCTGGTTCGGGTAAGGACGGTAAACCGTATTTAGATTCTATTGATCAGTTACTGGTTATTACTTTTACGCACGCGGCGGCAGAGGAAATCAAAGAGCGCGTACGTACCACCCTCAAAAAGGAAGGACTGACTCAGGCCGCTCTTGAGGTAGATGGGGCATGGATTTCTACCATTCATGGCATGTGTGGTCGTATTTTGCGTGCTCATGCGCTTGCTTTGGGTATTGATCCTGAGTTTACAATGCTGGATTCGGTAGCACAAACCCAGCTTATGAATACCGCAATCGAAGAAGTGCTCAGGCTCATTGAGGGAGACACTCAGTATGCCCCCTTGTTTACGTTGCATCGTGCACGAGCTAAGACTCTGAGTAATGAGGAGTCTAAGCAGTCGGTTGCTGGCATGATTTTTGACCTTATGCAAAAGGTGACCAATTCTCCCGTTGGATTTGATGCGGTGAGTTTCCCAGGTGCTCCTTTTGTGGCATCCGAGCAAGTACAAGGGCTTTCTGCTTGTTATAAAGAGCTGTTGGATGCGGCGCTTGATGCACAAAAATCTTCGGATCTTACAGAACCACTTAGTCATGCTATTGCTACACTTAATGCATTTGTCATACAAGATTCTTGTCTGCAAACACCCTCTGCCGTGTTCGATGTGGTATCGGCTTTGCACAGACCTAATGGCAAGGTTTGGCGGGGTAAGGTATTGAGTCCGCTGTGTAAAGAAGTGCAGTTTGCTTATGATGAGGTTTTGTTTGAAGCTACCAGTGCTCATGAACAAGAGCTCAGCTCGCTTCTTATGTCGTTGGCACGTCGCGTTTGGGAGCACTATCGCTTTCTTAAGCAAAGTCAAAGTGCCTTAGATAATGACGATCTTCTGACTATGGCAGCAGATGCACTGCAAGACCATCCAGAGTTGGCTGCACAGTATTCTGATCGCTTTAAATTGGTCATGGTGGATGAGTTCCAGGATACCAGTGAGCAGCAGGTACGGATGATTAAGCTGCTTTCTGGTGTGGATGCCTGCCATCTTACAACGGTGGGCGATGCCCAGCAGTCTATTTATCGCTTCCGCGGTGCTGATGTTGATGTGTTTTTGCGCAGAGCACAAGAGTTGCCTGAGGCAAACAAGCCACAGCTGAGTGAAAACTTCCGCAGTCACGATGATATTTTGCGTTTTGTGGCTACGGTATGCGGAGCGCCGGGTATGTTGCCCAACTTCATGGACCTTGTCGCCAAGCGAAAAGAAGATCACAGCTGGAGTGCAGCTGATGTGCCGCGCATCTATGCTGAGGTGACCAAGCGCAGCTATGGCGTGAATAAAGACTGCGCAGTGCGTGCTGCGGCAGAGCAAATGGCAGATCGCATTGCGTACTTTGTTAACGAGAAGCACGTCAAAGCTGGTGATGTTGCGCTGCTTATGAGCAAGCTTAAATATGCGCCGGTATATGTAGAGGCTCTGCGTGCGCGTGGCATAGATAGTGTGGTTACGGGAGGGTCGGGCTTCTCGACAGCGCCAGAGGTGTTAACGGTGGCTCATTTGGTAAGTGCCCTGTCCAACCCATACAACTCAAGTCGTTTGTTTGAGCTGCTCACAAGCGATATGTTTGGCCTTGATGCAGACGATATTTTACTTTTGGCCACAACGCTTGACGAGCAAACCAATACCCCCTGTAAGCAACCTTTGGAATACGGCCTTTGGTCAGATGCTCTGCCTTTTGAGCATAAACCATCGGCGCGCTTGCAAACTGCTATGACGGTGCTTAATCAAGCGTGGGATCAGCTGCCGTCCAAGCCCCTCTATGAGGTGGTTAAGCAGGTCCTTCATGCCTCTGGTTGGTTGGCACGTCTGGAACATACCAGTGCTGCCAATACTGCAAAGGCTGCAAATATCTTGGCCTGTGTACGCTATCTTAAACAGCTGTGTGAGACCTATTGTTTGGGTGCCCGTCAGATCTGCAGCATGTTTGATACTTGGCTTGCCCGCTCAAAAATTTCTCCTGCTACTTTGGTGGGCAGCGAGCTCAATGCGGTGTCCGTTATGACCATTCATGCATCTAAGGGCCTTGAGTTTCCTCTGGTAGCGGTTGTAGATGCATTGGATGACCCCGCGTTTAAGCCCAGTTCAAGTGGCCTGTTGGCAAGTTATCAGGATAATGCCATTATCTGTGGTCTGCGACCGTCTGGTTCTGCTCCTGCCGCAAACTATGAGCTGCCCGAGCAGCTGGACGCGTTCTGCTCTGCTGCGGATGTACGCCTGTTTTTAGAAGAACAGGATGCTGCAGCCGAGGCAGCCGAGAAGATCCGCTTGCTATACGTAGCGCTGACCCGTGCCAAAGAAGCTGTTATTTTGCATGTGCCCCTCATGCTTAGCTCTAAGAGCATTACTCCTGTACTGGGAGCACAGGTGGGGACACTATTATTTGGTGATGTGCGTGAGCTTGCCGCTGGTGTGCATGAGCTGAATTGCGATGCAGGGGCGCAGGGGTGTGCACGCGTGGTCAGTTTGGGTGTCCGCAAAGATGAAGAGGGCCACAAGACTGTAGTGGTAGATGATCCTACTAACTGCGGAGTTGTTCAAAAGCTTGCGGAGCTGTGTTCGTCTGAGGACGGGTCGGATGCTGTGCAGGACAAGCAGCAGGACAGCTCGCAGGATTTTGTGCTGTACACAGCTGCCGCTACAAAACCACTGCAACAGCGTAGCGCAGGTGCACATGACGGCATTTATAGTTATTCCGCTATTGCACCTCAGCTTGCCGAGAAGGACGCCCATCAAGAGAGCCTTCCGCAGGATACCCATGCATATGTGCAGTTTGGTCTTGCAGCAAGTATGGATGTGGGCCAAAACGCACGGGGTTCACAGGAAACACTGGATCAAGATACGGGACTAAACCCCAGCTCCTTAACTCTGTTCGCTCATGAAGATAACCCTGATGACACCCAACCTAAAGCTACAAACTTAGGTTCTGCCTTCCATGAGCTTGCGCAGATAATGGCACAAACACACACGTCTGTCTCGCAAGAACAGATCCAACGTCTTGCGCTAAGCTGGGACTGTAGTCGTTTGCAGCTACGGCGTTTGCAGGCAGCGCTACAGCGTTGGGAGCATTCGGATATACGCGCAGAAGTGCTGTCCTATGCACAGGTGCAGCCCGAGGTTCCCTTCTTCTGTGAGCGTAAGTCTGAGTTTGGGCAGTATATAGAGGGTGCGATTGATCTTTTGTGCACCAATCCAGGCGATAAAAGCGCACTGGTGGTGGACTACAAAACCGGTGATGCCCATAAGACGGCAGAACAGTTGTATGAAAGCCATAAACTGCAGGCACAAATCTATGCAGACGTGCTGTTACGCCAGGGTTTTGAGTCTATTGCGTGTGCCTTTGTCTGTGTTGAGCGTGACGATGGTGAAGGACAACCTGTGGTAGTTCGATATACATTTTCTAAAGCCGCAGGAATCAAAGAGTAGTACCAAGCACAACGCTTGTGTTTGAGCTATGCTTATGCAAGAGCAAACACATGTTCTAGATTGTATGGGGGTCACTCGGATGGCATTTGTCCACCTACATAACCACTCTGACTTTTCTATTTTGGATGCTGCAACACGCATTTCAGAAATGGTAAAGAAAGCGGTAGACGAGCATATGCCCGCGCTTGCTCTTACCGATCATGGCTACATGTTTGGTATCCCCAACTTTGACTTGGAGTGTCGTAAGTACAATGACAATGCTGCGGATATGGTGCAGTGGCGTCATGATATTGAGTGCTTTCAAAAAGGCTTTGAGCTCAAAGAGCCTGCTGCTGATGGCTTAGATGCCCTGTCGCATGACCGTGCTCATGCACAGTGGGAGGCAGATGTTGCCATTTGGAATCAAACCCATGATCTTGAGGCGGTCAAAGCTAATAAGCCTGAGCTGCTTATTCAACCTATTTTTGGATGTGAGGCGTACTTCATTAAGGATGAGTGCATTCCGCGCGGCACCAAACAGCAGCGTTTTCACCTTATTTTGTTGGCAAAAAATGAGACAGGCTATGTAAACCTTATTAAGTGCATGTCCCAAGCTGCTGGTCACGAGATGATGTATTACAAGCCTCGCGTGAGCTTGGATATGTTGCGTACCTACCATGAGGGTATCGTGTGCTTGAGCGCTTGTGTGCAGGGCATTATTCCCTGGAATGTACGCAATGGTAATTTTGAAGAGGCAGAGCAGTGGGCACTCACCTATAAAGAAATTTTTGGTGATGACTTCTACCTGGAGATCCAAGACCATGGACTTCAGCCACCAGAGTGGAACGGCTGGAGTGACCGTAGCCTTTCTGAGCATCTGGTAAAGATGGGGGATCGTTTAGGCATTAAGGTGGTTGCCACAAACGATGTGCATTACCTCAGGCGTGAAGATGCAGATGTGCAGGATATCGTGAGCTGTATCGGTACCGCTTCTCGTATTGATGATACCAATCGTAAAAAGATGGATGGCACCGAGTTTTACATGAAAACAGAAGCAGAGATGCGCTCCATTTTTGATTGGTGTCCTCAGGCGCTCGACAATACACTTGAGGTTGCTCAAAAGTGTAAGTATGAGCTGGACTGGTCCAGCATGTATCTTCCTCAGTACCCTGGTTTGCGCGAGGGAGAAACCGCAGAAGCCCGTTTTCGCGAGGAGTGCGAGAAGGGCCTTGCCATTCGCTATGGTCAAAATTGGCGCGATGTTGTGATCAATGGTATCAACGTACAAGAGCGTTTTGAATACGAGTACAAGGTCATTTGCGATAAGGGCTTTGCTAATTACTTTCTTATCGTTCAAGACTACGTGCAATGGGCTAAGGATCAGGGTATTGGTGTAGGTCCAGGTCGTGGTTCTGCTGCCGGTGCTATTGTTGCGTACGCTATGAACATCACAACCTTTGATCCTTTGGAAAACGGTCTGATGTTCGAGCGCTTTTTGTCGCCCGAGCGCTCCGAGATGCCCGATATTGATATGGACTTTGAGGACGAGCACCTACAGGATGTTTTGGCTCATGTGCGTGAGGTCTATGGAGAAGATCACGTTTGTAAGGTAATCACCTACTCAACCATCAAGGCTAAGCAGGCCATTAACGATGCAGCGCGTGTGTTGGGACAGCCCGTCTACGCAGCTCAGCGTTTGTCCAAAATGCTATCCAGTGATCCTAAACTTGAACTTTCTTATGCCTTGCATAGGAGTGAAAAACACCCCGAGCAATTCTCGCCAGACTTTGAGCAAGTCTACAATGAGGATGCCGAGGCGCGTGCGGTTATTGACGCAGCTCTTTCCATAGAAGGTCTTACTCGTGGTGAGGGTGTTCATGCCTGTGCTACGCTCATTGCTCCTACGCCGGTAACGGACCATGTGCCCACCAAGTTGGATACCAAGGGTGACGTTACCATTACTCAGTATGAGGGCCATTCGGTAGCAGATATGGGCCTGCTCAAGATGGACTTTTTGGGCTTACGTACCCTTACGGTTATCAATAAGGCCTTGCGCAATATTAAGGCAGCGTATCCCACGGCTGCAGATATTCAAAAGATGTCTCAGGCGGTGCAAGATACGCTCAAGCCAGGCGCTACCAGTGTAGATATTGATGTCGATAAGATCGATTTTTCTGATCCTAAAATTTATGAACTGCTGGGCTCCGGTCATACGGCTGGTATTTTCCAAGTTGAGTCCGCGGGTATGACGGCAACCATTAAGAACATGCAGCCCAAAAAGTATAGCCAGATCGTTGCTCTTATCGCCCTGTATCGCCCAGGTCCCTTGGGTGCAGGTATGGTTACCAGCTATATCAACCGCATGAATGGCAAAGAACCCGTTGTCTTTTACGATGACAGGTTGGGAGAAATTCTTAATGAGACCTATGGCACCATTGTGTACCAAGAGCAGGTCATGCAGATCTCTGTTAAGATGTCCAACTTTAGCGCTGGTGAATCTGATTCTCGTATTCGTAAGCCGGTGGCAAAAAAGAAAATCAAGTTGCTTACCAGCACGGTGTTCCATTGGGATAACGGCAAGGATGAGACCACCTATGACCACTGGATGAACGGTGCTTTGGACAACGGCTATGAACGAGCAACCGCACAAAAGATCTGGGACGATGTCCTTGAGTTTGCATCCTATGCGTTTAATAAGTCCCACTCCGCCGGTTATGCCATTTTGGTTATGCAAACCGCGTGGATCAAGGCGCATTTCCCCCTTGAGTACATGGCTTCCGTTCTTACTTCGTATATGGGCAAGACCGACAAGATTGTGCATTATGTTAATTCTTGCCGCCGCGAAGGTATTCAGATCCTGCCTCCAGACATCAATGAATCAGGTCGTGAGTTTACCGCTGTTGAGGGAGGTATTCGCTTTGGCTTTGCCGGCATCCGCGGTGTAGGTGATGGTGCTGCAGATTGCATCATTGCAGAGCGTCAAGCCAACGGTCCATTTAAGAACATCCATGATTTTGTCGATAGGGTAGATGCAAGCCAAGCAAATCGCCGCGTTGTAGAAGCCCTGGTAAAGGCAGGAGCTTTTGACTCCACCGGGTATACGCGCATGCAGTGCATGTCTTTTATCGATAAGAACAACTCTGAGAATATCATTGATGCAGCAACGCGCCACCAAAAGGACCGTGCCTCCGGTCAGGTTTCTATGTTTGATATGTTTGCGCAGACCGAAGGGTTTACCTCAGAGGTGCCAAAGCCCGATGGCATTGAGTGGGATCGTTTGATGAAGCTGGCACTTGAAAAAGATGTTTTGGGCATTTATGTTTCCGATCATCCTCTGGCACCGTATGAATATGCTTTGTCCAAAGCACGTGACTACACGCTTGATGCTATTGAGTCCGCGCAGGATGTAGAGGACTACGAAACCGGCGGAACAACCACGCGCTACCTCATTCCTGATGGCAAAACTATTTGGATTGCAGGTATGGTTTCCAGTTTGCAGCGTAAGTCCACCAAAAAAGGTGATCCCATGGCTGTGATTACGGTGGAGGATATGGAAGGGGAAGTTCCTGTTGTGGTCTTTCCTAAGCTGTATAAAAAGTCTGGTGCCGCCCTCATGCCTGCAGTTAACGAGCAAACCGGAGAAACAGCAGGCGAGGCGTTTGTTCGGATCAACGGCAAGCTTGAGCGTGGTGATCGTGGTGTACAGATTATTGCTTCTGAAATTGAGGCACTCCAGCTGGACGAGAAAAGCAATCAGCCCAAGTCGTTAGAGATTTTGCTGCCTTCTAGCAGTTTTTCTCGGCAGCTTATGGAAAGAATCAAGGCAATTATCTGCAAGTATGCTGGTTTTGATCGAGTAGAAATTCGCATGGAGATGACCAGCGGCGAGACCATGTGCATGGAACTGCCCTGTAGGGTAGACGCAGGAAACTTTGTGCTTCGCGCAGAACTTGATGATTTATTGCGCGGCGTGGGAAAGACTATGGTTGCTTAGGGTACCTTTACAGGGGCTTGATACGCAGCCATATATACAGCTATACACTCTATTGTAGGGAGAATACATGTCTAACAAGGGCAAAAAACTTTCTGTGCATTATCGCGGCACGCTTGAGGACGGCACTCAGTTTGATAGTTCCTATGATCGCGGCCAAACCCTGCAGTTTACCTGCGGCGCTGGTCAGATGATTGCTGGTTTTGATAAAGCTGTCGAGGATATGCAGGTAGGAGAAAAGAAAAAAGTTTTGCTCCAGCCCTCTGAGGCATATGGAGAGCGCAATGAGGATCTGGTGATTGCCTTTCCTAAGGGCAACATTCCTCAGGTTGAGCAGCTGCGTGAGGGTGATCATGTTTCTTTATCTGGCCCTGGCGGCATACCTATCCCTGCGGTTATTACACAGCTTACCGATGACGAGGTTTATGTGGATGCAAATCATGAGCTCGCAGGTAAGGCGCTCATTTTTGAGATCGAGCTCGTTTCTTGTGACGACTAGTGCATAAGCTGTGCTTTAGGCTTCTTGTGATGACGAGAGTTTCTCGCAGCGGCGTGTTACTCTAAACGAATAATCTCATACCTAAAATTTAACTTGCAGATAGAGGGGAGACAGATCTGTCTCCCCTTTGTGTTTGTTTGTGTTCAAAATATTTTTAAGATGAAAATAATTGAACGTTCAGTTACAATCAATTAGTCGTTAAAGTTGAACATCAGGTAGATGAAGCACACAACGGCACACAACAGTACATAACGATACATGACGGTAGAGCACGGTATTTGGAGCGACTATGGCTATCACAAAGAATGAGTTTCTGGTTTTACGCGAGCTCAAATCAGCTGACAAAACACCCAGTCAGCGCACACTCAGCCAGCTAACAGGGCTTTCTCTCGGTTCTGTGAATGCGGCACTTAAAAGCTGCGAAGCTACGGGATATATAGCAGATGGCATACTTACACAAAGCGGCGTTGATGCGCTTGAACCGTACAAGGTACACAATGCAATCATTATGGCAGCAGGACTGTCTTCTCGCTTTGCACCCATTTCCTACGAGCGTCCTAAGGGCTTGCTCCGCGTACGTGGTGAAATTCTTATTGAGCGTCAGATTGAGCAGTTGCTTGAAGTCGGTATTTCTGATATCACCGTTGTGGTGGGGTATAAAAAGGAGTACTTCTTGTATCTGCGCAGCAAGTACAAGGTACGCATTGTGGTCAATCATGACTATGCCGCCAGAAACAACAACAGCACACTGTGGTTGGTGCGCGAGAGGCTTTCCAATACCTATGTCTGTTCCTCGGATGATTACTTTACAATCAATCCTTTTGAACCCTATGTATACGAAGCGTATTATGCCTGCACCAAGGTCGAGGGGCCAACTCAGGAATGGTGCATTACTACCGGTGCAAACAATCGCATTACGCAGGTTAGTGTAGGCGGCGCTGATTCGTATGTTATGTTGGGCCATGTCTATTTTGACAAGGCATTTTCCGAGCGCTATAGGCAAATTTTGGAAGCGGTGTATGACAAGCCAGAGACTGCCGATAAGCTCTGGGAAGAGATTTACGTAGATCATATTTCCGAGCTTGCTATGGTTGCTCGTCCTTATGAAGAGGGTATCATTAATGAGTTTGATTCGCTGGATGAGCTGCGCAATTTTGATCAGTACTTTATGGAGAACGTCGATTCAGAGATTTTTGACAATATCGTAGAAATTCTCGGCTGTCAAAAGACCGACATTCATGAGTTTTGGCCACTTAAGCAGGGACTTACCAACCTTTCCTGCCATTTCTCGGTGGGCGAAGGTGAGCAAAAGAAAGAATATGTTTACCGTCATCCCGGCGTTGGTACAGAAAAAATGATTAGCCGTGCCAGTGAGGCGGCGGGTTTAAGGCTTGCACGTGAGCTTGGTTTGGACAGTACGTTTATCTATGAGGATGAAAAGCGTGGCTGGAAGCTTTCACGTTTTATCCCTCAGGCTCAATCGCTGGATACCAATAATGATGCCCAGCTCAAGCGCACTATGGAGATGTGCCGCCTGCTTCATGATTCCGAGGTACAACTGGAGCGTCATTTTGACTTCTATGAAGAAAGTTTGGCATATGAGCAGCTTTTATTAGAGCATGGCCCCATTGAGGTTCCTGGCTATTATGAGCTGCGTGATAAGGTCACCCGTCTTAAGGCGCATGCAACTGCTGACGGGTACCCCACCTGTGTTTGCCACAATGACTTCTTCCCCTTGAATTTCTTGGTAGAGGCAAACGGTCAGATGAGCCTTATTGACTGGGAATACGCTGGCATGTCCGATGTGGCCAATGATTTTGGTACCTTTGTGGTATGTAGCGAGCTGAGTGAACAACGCGCTGATCAGGCACTTGATTACTATTTTGGTCGTCCCGCTACGTTTGAAGAGCGCCGTCACTTTTGGTCATATGTCGTCTTTGCTGGTTGGTGCTGGTATTTGTGGTCTTTGGCCAAAGAGGCAGAGGGCGACAACGTAGGTGAGTGGCTCTTTATTTACTATCGCGCCGCAACTGATTATATCGGCAAGGTCCTGGACTGGTACGAAACCGAGCAGAAATAAGGCAGGGGAGAAGCATTATGAAGTACGGGTTGTTGAGTGGCATACTGTGGGGCATTGATACGGTTGTGCTTGGTATTGCCCTGGGCATGGGGCTGTATGTAGGAAATGCTCATGCTTCGTTTGTATCTGCTTGCATGCATGATATTTTTGCAGCGCTTATTTTGTTGGTGTGGATGGGAGCTCGCGGCCGTTTGAGTGATACCCTTGCGGCCATTAAAACGCGCAATGGGCAAGTTATTATGCTTGCCGCACTGCTTGGTGGTCCCATTGGCATGAGTGGGTATCTTGCTGCTATTGAGCACATCGGTCCTGGTTATACCGCTGCAATTTCTGCGTTTTATCCCGCGGTGGGAACCTTGCTTGCCGTGCTTGTTCTCAAGGAGCGTATGCAAGTCAAGCAGGTAGGCATGCTGCTGTTGGCTCTGTTTGCCATCGTGTGCATTGGTTGGTCTTCCACAACTGGTGGTACCATGGACAATCCTTTGGCTGGTATTTTTGGTGCCTTGCTTTGCGTAGCTGGCTGGGGATCCGAGGCAGTTATTCTCGCTTGGGGCATGAGTGGAGAAGCGGTAGATAATGAGACCGCCTTACAAATTCGCGAGACAACCTCTGCACTTGCCTATGTAGCAGTGGTTATGCCGCTTTCAGGCTCTCTGGGATCCTTTACACAGCTTGCTTTTACACCAGAAAATGCCGTTGTTGCCCTTGCTGCCTTAGCTGGTGTTGGATCGTATCTGTTCTACTACAAGGCCATTGACAGCATTGGTGCTGCACGCGGTATGGCTCTTAACATTTCTTATTCTGCTTGGGCAGTTTTGATCAGCGCCCTCATACTTCACGTAATCCCCAGCACTCTTGAAATTGTGTGCTGCATAGTCATTATTGTGGGAACAGTCTTATCTGCAACGCCCGATTGGGGGAATTTTTAGTCAGTTCACGTAAAAAAGAAGAGTAAGACCTGGCTGACATTTAGGTTCATAAGAGAATGGTGTTAGAATACTGCGCGGCATAGTAAAACAAAATTATTTAAGGATTATTTCATGCTGCAGCCATTAACTAACCTCTTCCTTGCCATTGTCGATTGGGCACATGGTTTAACCGGAAGCTATTGGGTAGCAATCTTTGTATTTACCCTCGTTTCAAAGATTGTACTCATGCCACTCTCTTTGTGGTGTCAGAAGAATTCCATCGTTATGGTTCAAGTTATGCCAGACCTTTTCCAGCTCAAGGAAAAGTACTTTGGCGATAAGGAAACCATCGGTGAGATGCAAAGTGAACTGTATAAGAAGCATCACTATCACCCACTACTGAGCTTAATCCCTCTGGCGGTGCAGATCTTTATCCTATTTGCCTTGGTGGACGTTATTCATGCTATTACAGAGAGTGGAGCTGCTGGCACAGAGTTTTTGGGCTTGGTCCCCGCTGTCAATGGCGGTGCCTCCCTTATCATGGTTGTTGCAGCTACGCTTTCTGCGGTAGCTATGGGCTTTGCCTCTAATGTCATCAACCCGCTCCAGCGTGAACAGTCTACGGCCGAGAAAAACACCACTAACGGCCTTTCCATTGCACTTTCACTGTTCCTGGCATTTTATGTTGCCTGTGGCATGGCTTTTTACTGGGTATGCTCCAACTTGCTTTCTATTGTGGTACAGCTTCTGTGCAATGTTATCATTCCACCTGCAAAGTCCATTGACTATGAGCGCCTTGAGCAAACTCGTTCTTCTTACGAGGCCATGGTTAATGCTACTAAGTCTGAGCATAAATGGTGGCAGCGTGACCCTCACGCAGCTCGTGAGCGTGCAGACTACAAGCGTTTCTTTAAGATTGATAACAAGCACTTGGTGTTTTACTCCGAGGGCTCCGGCTTTTACAAGTACTTCCGCGGCGCCATCGAGTGGCTGCTCTCTCATTCCGACATTCGTATTCACTATGTAACCAGTGACCCTAACGATCAGATCTTTGATCTTGCAAAGTCTGAGCCTCGCATTCTTCCTTATTATTTGGGACAGCGTCGTCTGATCACGCTTATGATGAAGATGGATGCGGACGTCGTAGTTACTTCTTTGGGTGATTTGGATAACTACTATATCAAGCGTTCCTATGTAAGCAAGGATACCGAGTATCTGTACATGTGCCATCACATGACATCTATGACGGTAACCTCTACACGCGGTGAATACACCAACTATGATGGCGTGTTGTGCGTTGGTCCTCATCAGCAAAAGGATGCCCGTGCTGTCGAGAAGTTCTATGGCACGCGTGAAAAGAAATTGCCGCTGGTCGGCTACGATCTTCTCGATCGTGAAATTGCAGACTATGCTGCCATGGAAAAGACCGTTCATGAGCGTCCCGAGATTTTGATTGCTCCTACGTGGAACTATGACAACATCTTGGATTCTTGCATCAATGACCTGCTTGATAACCTGCTGGGTCATGGATATCACATTACGCTGCGTCCTCACCCAGAGTACATTAAGCGCTATAAGTCCAAATTGGATGCATTGATGGAGCGCTATGCTTCCACTCCTGCAGAAGAGCTGACCTTTGAATGTGACTTCTCTGGTCATAGCTCTATCTTGGAAGCTGATATTTTGATTACCGACTGGTCTTCTATTTCTGCCGAGTTCTCCTTCACTACGCTTAAGCCCTGCTTGTTTGTGGATACAACCATGAAGGAATTAAATCCTGATTGGAAGCAGATTACTGAGTGGACTCCCTCTGACATCAGCATTCGCAATGAGATTGGTCGTTCGGTGGATCCCAAGAACCTGAGCGGGCTATGCGAGACCATCGACGACATGGTAAAAAATCCCCAGACCTGGGCCTCTCAGATTGAAGACATTCGCAGCAACATGATTAGCAATTTGGGTCATGGTGGCGAGGCAGCAGGTAAGTTCATCCTCGATGAGGTACTTGCTCACCAAAAGGCAAAGCAGGGGGATAAGTAATGCAAACTAATAACAAGCACGTGAGGCATCTGAAACGTGCCCTTCTTGTCTGTGATGTAGTATTTGCTGCAAGTTTGCTGCTCATTTGGGCTCTTGCTGTACCTACGCCAGCTTGGGCCTATGTTGATCCTTCAGTTATGACTTACACCATTCAAGCATTGGCTGGTGTAGCGGTAGCGCTATCCGCTGTTGCTGGTATTGCCTTTAGGCGTTCTCGCAAGGTTATTCTTAAGCTTTTACACATTGAAGAAAGGCGTGAGGTAGAGGCTCAGGTCTCAACCATTACGCCCGATCAAAAAGCATCTGTTGATGCTGTTGCAAAGCAAGCACTTGCATCGAGTGTGATTGCACAAAACACCAGCTTGGGGTCTCATAATGAGGGCGAGTCCATCAAGTGGACAACCCGCTTGCTGGCTGCACTGTGCGTTTCGCTATTCTTTGCATTTACCCTGCTTATTGTGGCACCTTACGAGATTATTGCTGGTAATTCGGCAAGTTTGGTTTTTGGTATCTCTCAGGTATGGTGGGTCTTTATTCTCCCAGCACTGCTCGTAGCTGCGGTATCTACAGCGGTTTTAACGCTGCTGCGCAAGCGTGTCTTTAACCTGGGTCTTATGCTGGTCTTTGGCTTTACCTTAGCCTGCTATATCCAGGTTCTCTTCCTCAACATTGGCCTGCCAACCTCTACCGGTGCGACCATTGCTTGGTCTGACTACACTAAGATTTCTTGCTTTACTTTTGTAGTTTGGGCACTTATTTTTATCGCGCCCTTTACCCTCTCACAGCTTAATCGCAATCTGTCCCGTAAGATTGTAAGCATTGTTTCGTTAGCATTAATCTTGGTGCAGCTTGTAGGCGTGGGTAGCATATTTGCAAAGAGTCACCTGAGCAATTCAGATGCCCCTCAAGAAGAGTACACGGTTACCGAGAAGGGCATGTTTACCGTCTCTCCAAAGAAGAATACGGTTATCTTCGTACTTGATATGTACGATACGCCCATGGATTTAATTCCGCTTACCAAATCTAATCCAGACCTGCTCAAGGAAATGACAGGCTTTACCTGGTTCCAAAACGTTACCTCTGTTATTACGCCTACGCGTGATGCTGTACCTGCAATACTTACAAGCTATCAGCCTAATCATGATGCTAACTTTGACAAGATGGCATGGGATAGGTGGGACTATACTGACTTTATGGGTGATCTTACCAAGGCTGGATACGATATTGGTATTTATTCTGAGAACGTGAGTCCTCAGGTGGAGCAAGTCAGCAAGCGTGCTATGAACTTCTTGCCCAATGACGAGGCTGCGAGCAATGCTCCTAAACTCAATGTGAAGGGGACCCTCAAGGCTATTTATGAGTGTGCTTTGTTCCGTGATTTACCATGGCCCTTCAAGCCCTTCTTCTGGTTCTATACAGATGACGTTAACAATGCCATGATTAAGCGTGCGGATACCACGCAGAGCAACACCTATGATGATACGGTTCCGTACACCACCAATGACCCACTCTATTTCCAAAAACTCAAGAATGTCAGGCTTTCTTATGGTGACACCACCAAGGAAGGTAGCTTCCGCTTTATTCACCTGCTTGGTCCACACTGGCCCAATACTATGGACGAGAATGGTGTGGATATTGGTGAATCCACGCGCGCTCAGCAAGCTACGGGTTCTATGAATATCGTGAGTGAGTACATTCGTCAGCTCAAAGAGCTTGGTGTGTATGACCAGACAACCATCATGATCATTTCGGATCATGGCTATATGTCTGGTACGGGCAACCTGGATCTTACAACCTTTGCCGCTAATCCCATCTTCTTGGTCAAGCCTGCTCAATCGGCTCAAGCCGATGCAGAACCTTGCAAGATTTCCCAGGCGCCTCTGAGTTTGTTGGATGTTATGCCTACTGCGCTTACTGCTTCGGATGTTCCGATGACACGTCAAGGCGATGGTATGAATGCGTTTGATGTTACTGATCCCAACCGTCCAAGAATCTTTGAGATGTTAAGTAGAAATAGCAGCGGATTTGAGTATGGCGTTGTAGAGTACAGTATCATTGGTGATGCCAACGACTTTACTACCTGGAAGCCCACTGGCTGGGTTATGCACTATCCGCGTAATGAGGCATCCTGGTGGGAGGACCGCGGTTCTCGTACGGTTGGCTAGAGCGAAACTACTAGGAAATAAAATATGGAACTTCAATGAACGTAAAACAAGACATCGCTACAGTTCATGACGTCGTAGCTAGGGTAGCTCTCCTTGCGTATGACGCAGTGTTTGTCCTCAGTCTGTTTTTGGTTTGGACGCTGGCGATACCTACGCCAGCTCAGGCCTATGTTGATCCTTCGGTCATGACCTACACCATTCAGGCATTGGCTGGTGTAGCCGTAGCTTTATCTGCAGTTATCGGTGTTATGTGGCGCCGCTTAAGACGCCATGCGATCAGGCTTCTCAAGATTGACGATAAGCGCGAGAAAGAAGCTGAGGTTCACTACTATGCAGATGGTGTAGTACCAGCAGCAGCTCAAATTGAGGCTGCAAACGTTGCTGCCAATCTATCTCAGACATCAAAGCAACCACGTATGAGCTGGATAAAAAGGTTGTTACTTGCGTTGATCCCATCGTTTGCATGCTCGCTGTCCCTACTGTTTTTCTCGCCGTTGGAAATGATTGTTGGTGCGGAATCTCAGCTTGCGTTTAAGACTGCCAGCGTGTGGGGCATTATGTTTCTTATTGCGCTTGGCTGTGGACTCGTGCTTGCGCTCATGCTCTCTGTCTTTTGGGGTAAGGGGTATGCTGCTTTGCTTACTCTCGTTTCCGCCTGTACGTTTGGCATGTTTTTGCAGTCCTTGCTTCTTAATACTGGATTGCCCGAAGCAACAGGTATTGCTGTGTTATGGGGTTCATTCAGGTTCCAAATGCTTATTAATGCTGTGATATGGGCACTTATTATTGCAGCATTCTTTGTGGTTGCCCACAAATTTAAAAACTTGTCCTCAGTACTTCAGCTCGCTCTATGCGTGGTATTAGTGCTGGTACAGACCGTGAGCTTGGTGGCTGGTGTTGTGGCAGCTAACAGCAACAATGATTCCGGGCGTGTACGCATGACCGAAGAGGGGCTCTTTACTGTTTCTAAAAAGAAGAACACCATCGTGTTTATCTTGGATACCTTTGACACTGAGGATATGTTGTGCTTACAAAGCGAGCAAAAAAATACGCTTGCAGCTTTTGACGGCTTTACCTTCTATAACAACTCAAGCGGCAAGATGATTCCTACGCGTTATGCTATTCCGTATTTGCTTTCTGGTGTGCAACCTACAAAGGATGAGACGTTTAGCAATTGGTGTCGCACTATGTATGATCGCAGTTCATTTTTGTCTGATATCAAGAATGCGGGCTATTCCATTGGCGTTTACTCCGATGATGGTTCGGTTCATTTTCCAGAGAAGCTCGCCGATAAGACTGTGAATATACATAAAATTGAGGGCGCTGATATTAATCCAAAGGGTGCCATTAAGGTTCTTACAAAATGCGGTATTTACAAAAGTGCGCCCTGGATGATAAAGCCATTCTTCTGGTTTTATCAAGATGAGCTTAATGAAAATATCGTTGATCAATCTCGTGTAGATCCCGCCAATGTTCCCTATGTAGAAAAGGATGGCGCTTTCCATGAGAAGCTTGTGGAAAGGAAGCTTTCGGCCAGCGATGAAGGTCAAAATGGTGCCTTTAGATTCATTCACCTTTTGGGTACTCACGCACCATATGTCTTAAACGACAAGGGCTTCCAAACAGGTAAGTCTGACATTGATGCCCAGGCGCGCGGTTCTCTCAAGATTGTTGCCGACTACATTCAGCAGCTAAAGGATTTGGGTGTATACGATAATACAACCATTATTGTGACTGCTGATCATGGTCGTTTTGACTTCACTGCTAGCTGGTGTAAGGACTTTAATCCCAAAGCGTTGGCGAGTGCAGGTCTTACTAATGGTGGTAAAGATATAGGCAGGACTACGTGTCCTATATGGCTTGTCAAGCCAGCCCAGTCTGCTCAAGAAGATGCACTTCCTTGCAAGACTTCTGATGTGCCTACAGGACATGAGGACTATGCAGCAACCGTTATCGATTCTGTAGGTGGCGACTATTCAAAGTATGGTACGCCTACCTGGATGGTTGGACCTGAACCGCGCGTTCGTACGTACTTTGAAACCATTCATAACGCAAGCGATAAGGTAGACATTGAAATACAAGAGTATGAAATTAGGGGAGACGCCAATAATTTTGACAACTGGAAAAAGACGGGTCAAATTTGGAGTCTCTTGTAGTGAGTGCTCAAGAGCTGTTTTGTCGGTCAGTGAGTAGGCTAAAAAGGCCATAAAACTAGCTCGTATAGATAGCTATAAAGGCTTTGTCGGTAGCACGGCAAAACCTTTTTTGTATGCTGAGCTACTGTGTTTGCAAAGCAACAGTCACGCCGATAAGGACATAGTTTATTATGTTAGTTGTGTAGTAACAATTTATTTTACAATGTTCAGATACAGCATCAGTCTTTAGGGAATAGTGTTGAATAAGGAGAAGCGCAGACAGCTGCGCGTACACTACGGGAAGGAAAAAATATGGCAGAGGCACGTTTTTATCACTGTAATCATTGTGGCAATGTTGTGACACTTTTGCATGCAGGTGGCGGCACTCTTAAGTGCTGCACCGATGGCGACGCTATGGAGCTTTTGGTTCCCAATACCACTGATGCTGCCACGGAAAAGCACGTTCCTACCCTAACCAAGGAGGACGGCAAGCTTGTTGTAACCATTGGTTCTGTAGAACATCCCATGATTGAGAAGCATTATATTGAGTTTATTGCTCTGGTAAAGGCTAACGGAGACACCATCATCAAGCATCTTAAGGCTGGCGATAAGCCCTGCGCTAAGTTCTGTGCACATGGCCTAGAGGGTGCAACGGTGTATGCATACTGCAATCTTCATGGTCTGTGGGCTGCAGACGTTGAATAAGCAGTTTTCACTGGGATAGGGTTTGCGGCTCGTACCTGTGGGTGCGAGCCGTTTTGTTTAAGACTGTGGTGTTTAGGTAATACTATGCACGGATATGATGAGTACAACTCAGGTAAGCAGGAGTTTTAGATGAAGATTGCCATCTCCCAGATGAGCACCCACTCAGCAGATTTTGATACCACCACTATCCGTATGATTGCCCAAGCACGTTTGGCTAAAAGCCAGGGCGCAGAGCTTATTGTCTTTCCTTTTCCAGCATTAACAGGACCTGATTTTGGCGGTATGGGTACGATCGATTCTTTTTCTCAATCCTTTGCTCTGGCGCAGATGGCGCTTGCTCGTGAGCTGGAAAAGATACAGATTTCTGCGGTGGTTCCCGTACTGGTTCCTGCATCATTTGGAACCTTTCAAGAAGTTGTGTGTATTAAAGAGGGTAAATGCATGCCCCTGCGCTATGCTTCTCATGCGCTAATGGCGCACGAAGGCCCAGGTGGATGGGCGCTTACTGCTGGACAAGAGATCATGGGCTTTGCACTGGATGATCTCAATTGCGCAGTGGTTTTTAATCAGGAACAACTTCATGCATTAGTGGATTCCCACACCGATATTGATATCTTGTTTTATCTGCAGGGCGGCTGCTTTACGGTGGATGATGAGAGTAGCGTTTTGGCGCCTGCCCTTTCTCAGGGTTTGTTTATGCAAGAGCTGTCCACACTTAATGCCTGGCTGGTAGCTGTGGGTGGCGTTGGCGGATACGATGATGTGGTCTTTGCGGGCGGTAGTTTTGTGATGGCTCCTTGGGGAGAAGTAGCAGCACAACTGCCCTGTTTTGAGGAAGACTTCTGCTTGGTAGACATTGACCCTGCTTTTGAGGGTCCTCTTGCACATCCCAAGCCCCTTGCACCGTACAACAAACAAGCCTTGTTGTGGGACGCGCTTACGCTGTCTCTTCGCGACTTTTTGCAGTTTGATAAGCGCAGACACGACGCTGTTGTAGCTTTGGATGGCAGTGTGGCATCTGCTGTTTTGGCTGCTCTAGCGATAGATGCCGTAGGTCCTACACGGGTACATGCTTTATTGGTGCACAGCCTAGATGATGCAGCTTTTCGTGACGCCAAGCAGCTTGCCCGCAATTTGCGTCTCTCCACCGATGAGCTGAGCGTAAAGGATGCAAGCATTGCTCTGCGCGCCCTCCAGCTTGATGCTGATGATCCTAGCATGGTAGACCTGCTGGTATGTGCTCGTTTGCAAAGTTTGGCCACCGAGCATTCTGCGTTGGTTTTATCGCCAGCCGATAAAACCGGTTTGGCATTGGAGGTACAACAGGGCGCACATGCGTATTTGAGTGTTGCAAACTATATGCCGTTTGGTGATGTGTATCGCTCTCAGCTGTTAGAGCTTGCGCGCTATCGTCAGGCGCAGTCCGCGGCATTTCCAGAAGCGCTGCTCAAGCGGTTTGTGGAGCCATCTTTGCATACCTGTCATTTTGAAGACTTTGAAGATTTGTCCGTATCAATGGGAAGAGAAGCACAGATCAATCTGATAGATTCGCTGTTGCGCTCCTATATTGAGCTGGACATGAGTGTAAATAGCATGGTAGATTCAGGTACGGATCCCCAGCTTGTGGCTGCACTGCTTGCATGTATGAACGCTCAAGAACTTGCTCGTCGTGCTTTGCCTGCGCTTGCCTGTGTTTCTTCTCGAACCATTATGCAGTGCTCGCGTCCCACCGACGCTGTTTGGGAAGATAGGTATCTTACAAAAGATGAGATTAAGCAGGTAGAAGACTTCTATAAGCAGATCAACGAGAGGCTCATTGAGTTGACGGGCGATACAGATCAGAATGCCAAGATCAATGAAGCCTTTGAGATGCTACGTGATGTTATCTCTTCTGTTACGCCTGATGCAAACGATGAGAATCGCTGGGGGACTGGTCCCTTTTCTAACAACTAGTGTGCTATCATAGAACGCATGTTCTAGTTTGAGGAGTGCACATGGTTATTTTAGGAATTGACCCTGGGCTGGCAAACACCGGTTGGGGCGTTATAGAAACGCGGGGTTCGCTTATGCGTGCTCGTGCGTATGATTGTGTGCATACAGATGCAAAAGATAGCTTAGACCATCGTTTGGGGCTCATCTTTAATCGTATTGGCTTTGCAATCCGTGAGTATAATCCGGATGCCGTGGCTATTGAGTCTATTTATTTTGGTAACAATACTAGTGCTGCTATCTGGACCGCTCATGCGCGTGGCTCTGCTATTGCTGCCTGTGCTTATGCGGGCATTACGGTGGGAGAATATACACCCATGCAAATCAAGCAAGCTGTTGTAGGTACTGGTGCTGCGGATAAACACCAGGTTACGTATATGGTTCGTAATATGCTTGCTTTGGATCATGATCCAAAGCCTGATCACTGTGCAGACGCACTTGCGGCAGCCGTGTGCCATGCGCATTCTGAGCGTACCTTGTTTTGTGCTCAACAAACCCTGCGAAAGGCAAATCTGTGATAGTTCAACTAACTGGCTCGCTTATAGAGGCAAGTCCTCAGGCATTCGTGCTTGATGTTAACGGTATGGGATATGAGCTGCGCTGTTCTACTCTGACAGCCGCGTCACTGCCAGCAGTAGGAACTGCTGGGGTAAGCGTACTTGCCCGTCTTATCGTCAGAGAAAATTCTATGACCTTGTTTGGCTTTGCCTCACGAGAAGAGCGCGCTTTGTTTGATTGCCTTTTAGCAGTGTCTGGCGTAGGGCCCTCTTTGGCGCTGTCTATTTTATCTACCTTTACCCCCTCTACCTTTGCTGATGTGGTAATTACAAATGATGCCACGCGCATGGCTACCATTCCGGGTGTGGGTAAAAAAACAGCGCATCGTTTGCTCATGGAGCTCCAAAATGTCTTTGCGTCCAATAAAGAATTGTGCGGCCTGTTGAGATCTTCTGATAGTACGGATGTTCAAGCTGCTTTGCCTCGCACAGATTCGTCCACAGAAGCTGATGCACAAGCCGCATTACTCGCCATGGGCTTTACACCCCAAGAAGTGGCGCTTTCATTAGAGGGCTATGAACAAGCAGCTGCTGCTACGGTAGAGCAAGTAGTGGCCTATGCATTGCGCAAGCTGGGAGGTAAGGCATAAATGTGGGAAGCAAATCCTTTGCAGGACTTGTTTGGCGATAAGTCCCAGCAGCTTGGAAAAGCTCGTCCGGTTACCGCAGAGCTTACCGAGGATGATCTGGAAGTAGACCGCACACTTCGTCCTAAAACGCTTGACCAATATGTGGGACAAGAGCGCGTGCGCGATAATTTGCGTGTCCTTATTGAGGCAGCTAAAACACGAGAAGAACCTTTGGATCATGTGCTTTTTTCTGGCCCTCCAGGACTTGGCAAAACTACTCTTGCAAATGTTCTTGCAAATGAGATGGGTTCAAAACTGCATACCACCAGCGGTCCTGCTATTGAGCGCACGGGAGATTTAGCAGCTATTCTTACCAATCTGGAAGCTGGAGATGTCCTGTTTATAGATGAGATTCATCGTCTTAATCATATGGTGGAAGAAGTTTTGTATCCAGCTATGGAAGACTTCTTTTTGGATATTGTTATTGGCAAAGGTCCAGCTGCTCGTTCTATTAGGCTCGACATTCCTAAATTTACCTTGGTAGGAGCTACTACCCGTACCGGTTTGCTTACCGGTCCACTGCGTGATCGCTTTGGCATTTCTTTTCGCTTGGACTATTACACGCCAGATGAGCTTGCAGACATTGTAAGTCGCTCTGCAGCTATTCTTGGAGTGACCATAGATAGCCAGGGGGCAGCAGAAATCGCAAGCCGTAGTCGTGGTACACCACGCTTGGCAAACAGGCTGCTCAAACGGGTACGTGATTATGCACAGGTGCGTGCAGATGGCATGATTACCTGGGAGGTAGCAGCTCAGGCCCTCAGCTTCTTTGAAATTGATGAGATGGGCTTGGATTGGATGGACGTTAAGATTCTGACAGCTTTGTGTAGTACTTTCCGTGGCCGTCCTGTAGGGCTTTCTACCATTGCAAGTGCCGTTGGCGAGGATGCTTCTACCCTAGAAGACGTGTATGAGCCATACTTACTACAGCGTGGTTTGCTCGTACGTACACCTCAGGGTCGTAAAGCAACCTATGCAGCATTTGAGCACCTATCTATGGAACTTCCTCCAGAAAGGGGATAGCATGCTGGAGCATGATTATATTCTGGAAGTTATAGAAACCTTTGTGGATACTGTGGCTTTTAGTTTGCGCGGCGCCTTTATTCGGCACAATCCTCAGGAAGCACTGCAAACAGAGCGGGCAGTAGCAGAGCTTATGGATTTGGATGCAAAAACAGCACTCTCTCTTTCTCCAGAATCCTTGGTCACTATGATGCACCTGTCTGGCATTGGTGATGCTACGGCTAGCTATGTAAGCTATACGCTGGGAAAACTTGCGGATGCCTATGAGCGTATGGGTGAGAAAGATAAAGGGGAGATCCGTCGTGCGCAAGCACGTGCCGTTGCTGTTGCCTTTGGCTGGCAGCTCTCTGATGTTCCCAAAGGCATGGAACTTATCGATGCAGATTTGAAGGACTAGGCATATAAAACACAACATTGCAGCATTATTTTCGGCTAACGGCATAATCGACCGTTAGCCTTTTTGCACTCATTTATGAGTCGATATAGAGTACACTAATTCTTGTGGCCATAAACGGCCATTTGTAGCGCGTGAAAACGTATGGTTTATGCTCCATGAGAGGGGCAAAGAAAGAAAGGCACGTCATGGCTCAGGGTACTGTTAAGTGGTTCAATCCAGACAAGGGTTACGGATTCATCTCTCGCGAAGACGGCGACGATTTGTTCGTACACTTCTCCGAGATTCAGATGGACGGTTTTAAGACTCTTGATGAGGGCCAGGCTGTCGAGTTTGACATCACCACTGGTCAGAATGGTAAGCAGCAGGCTTCCAACGTTCGCAAGGCATAGTTAGTCTTACATAGTCTTGTTAAGCTCGCATCTTTTGGGTGCGAGCTTTTTTGTGCTGCAGTACTGCGCTTTTGTTAGCTTGGGATGACATGCAGCTTGCGTGAAGTATGTTAGCCACCTTTCTAATGGGTATAAACAAAGCTGAAAACGCAAAGACCAGACGTTTTCTTTAACGTATCAATAGGAGGGGACATATGGCTATTGAGAAAAAAATTGGTGACGCGCTAAACGAGCAGATCAATAAAGAGATTTATTCTGCTTACCTGTACCTCACCTTTGCAGATTACTATGAGGGTCGCGGTCTTAAAGGCTTTGCAAACTGGTATATGATTCAGGTGGAAGAAGAGCTTTCACACGCAAAGATTCTCCGTCGCTATCTTTTGGACAATGATTACCAGGTAAAGATGCTTGCGCTTGCTCAGCCTGATAAAACCTTTACTGATGATATGGATCCTCTGCTTGCTGCTCTTGAGCACGAGCGCTATATTACCGCCTCTATTAATGAGTGCTATTTTGTTGCCCATGAGTTCCATGACTTCCGTACCATGCAGCTGCTGGATTGGTTTGTAAAGGAGCAGGGTGAAGAGGAGACCAATGCTTCTGACATGATCACCAATATGAAGCTTTTTGGTGGCGATCCTAAGGGTCTGTTTGAGCTTGATCGTGAGTACCAGGCTCGTACCTTTACTGCTCCCAATATGCCTATGTAAGGACTTAGATTTTGAGTTGGTAAGGCCTAAGGAAGCTTTAGTGGAAAAGCCTTACAACAAAGTGGTATGGCAAAGCCTTCGCATGATATCGTGCGAAGGCTTTATGTTAACAAGTCAGGACAATCAGAGTCAGAGGATACATGCGTACCTCAATTGTGCACGTGTTTTCTCGCACAAGGTAAGTCATTGGGGGAGTGGTTGTTGCGTGCTAGATCAGTAAATCCTGCCAGTCGTATAAGAAACAGTCACTCGCATCTTGAATTTCTTTAACATCTTGGATGGGGTCATCAGAAAAGACTCCCACTGTTGTACATCCAGCCTGCTTGGCAGAATTGAGAGCAGGCACGATGTCCTCAAATACAATGCAGTTGTTGGGGTCTGTATCGCACGCTTGCGCAGTATGTACGTAAATATCTGGATAATGCTTTGATTTACCCACCTGTTGTGTATAAACTATCTGGTCAAAGAGGCTGTGTATAGCTACACGAGGCTCTAAGGATTCAATCACTTCAGGGTTGTTACTGGTTGCAAGTGCTGTGTGTATGCCGGCACTATGCAATTGAGCAAGGTAGGACTCCACCCCTTTTCTAAGGGTAAGCCGGCTGGTATACATCTGTGTGGCTTGCTCAGTCCACTCAGCTACAATATCCGCGGGCTTCTCGTTAAGATTAAAGCGCTCAACCATGTAGATAGCGCCTTTGTTAAGGCCAAGTGCTGCAATATGGTTTGCCAGCTCAGGGGTCCAGGTAAGACCACGACGCTTGCAAAAGATGGAATCGATCTCATGCCAAATTTTGCCAGACAGCGCAATGGTGCCATCAAAATCAAAGATGGCAGTCTCAAAGTGATGAGTGGCAAGAAATTGAGCAGCAGCGGTCATAGTCTCTCCAAAACAATGATGAGTAGTGGTGGTGCGGCAAGCGCCATCAAGCGCCATCAGGCGTTAGCAAGTACTGTCAAGCGCTTCCAAGCGAGAATATAAATGAGTCTAAGCTATAAATAATCTCGTGGGGACAACAATTTGTGTGAGTCCTTGTGGTAAAACGAATTTACATACGATGCATGCTTATACGATGGGAGAAGCCATGGCAGATCAACAGCTTAAAGCGCGTGTAGACGCGTATGTGGATGAAGTTTGGGACAGCGTTGTTTCTGATATTGATACGTTGGTTCAAATTGAAAGCGTAGAGGATTTAGCTCACGCAACTCCCGATGCTCCGTTTGGCCCTGCTCCTCGCAAAGCATTGGACACAGCGCTTCATATTGCTCAGCGCCTTGGTTTGGGCACGGTTAACTGCAAGGGCTATCTGGGGTATGCACAGGTTGATGGTCAGGGCGACAAACAGATTGCCACCATTGCTCATGCAGACATTGTTCCTCTGGGCACAGGCTGGGATTTTGATCCGCTGCACGTAACACGCAAGGATGGCTATCTGATTGGTCGTGGAGTAGCAGACGATAAGGGTCCGCTCGTTTTGTCTTTGTATGCAGCAGCGTTTGTGCAGCGTGAGGCCCAGCGTACAGGCATTGCTCCTAGGCATACCTTGCGTGCGCTCATTGGTACCAACGAGGAGACCTCGATGGGCGATGTTGAGTGGTATTTACAGCAGTATTGTGAGCCAGATTTTCTGTTTACGCCCGATGCTGAGTTCCCGCTTATTTGTGGCGAGAAGGGCCGCGTACAAGGCGCGTTTTTCAGCCAGAATATTGCAGGACCGGACAGCGGAAATGTGCTGGTAAGTTTGGATGGTGGCACCGTGCCCAACGCGGTTTGCAGCCTTGCAGAGGCATGTGTGCGTGCAAAAGTATCAGAGCTGCCCACTGCGCAAGACATTGAGCTTGAAGAGCTTGGGAATGGCCTAGTGCGCATTGTAGCCCATGGCATTGGTGGTCATGCTTCCATGCCACAGGGTACGCGCAACGCCATTGGTGTTTTAGTAGAGTATCTGCTCAAAAACAAGCTCTGCAGTCCTTCTCAGCAACATTTTTTGGAACTTGAGCAAAAAATTATGGCTTCCACCGATGGCTCTTCTCTAGGCATTGACGCTACAGACAGGTTCTTTGAGCCTCTCACCTGCATTGGTGGTACGCTGCGCACTCATGATGGCCGCTTTGAGCAGACCATTGACGTGCGCTATCCAACCAGCACGGATGTGGATACCATGCGCCAAGTGTTAGAACCGCTGGCATTGGCACATGAGGCAAGCTTTGAAGTCCAGCAAAACATGGTGCCCTTTTTAACCGATCCAGAATCTCCCGAAATTCAAACCCTTGTAGCAACCTACAATGAATATACGGGCAAGAACGGCCGTGCGTTTACCATTGGCGGCGGCACCTATGCGCGTCATTTTAGCAAGGCGGCGGCATTTGGTCCCTTTGAGCATAATGCACAGCTTCCTGCTTGGGTGGGTCCGGAACACGGTCCCAATGAGGGAGTAAATGAACAAGAGTTTAAGCGGGCTCTCAAAATATACATTGTGGCAATCATGCGACTTATGGAGATTAGCCTCGATTAACTTCATAATTTGAGCTGCTTCGTGCCTATGGAGTAAAAATTTATGCCGCTTATAGACTCGTTTAAGCATAGACAGAGTGTATTGAATACAATCAGTACGGTATACATTGTTTAGCCAGTCTTTTGAAAGGGGCATCATGGCAGACGAACAGCTTAAGCAAGAAATTGCCGAATACGTGGATCGTGTTTGGGAAGATGTTGTTGTAGATATTGATAAGCTCGTCCAGATTGAAAGTGTCGAGAATATGGACGAAGCAAAACCTGGTGAGCCTTGGGGCCACGCTCCCCATGAGGCATTGGCAAAGGCCTGCGAGATTGCAAGTGATCTTGGCCTTGAGGCTCATGACTGTGAAGGCTACATTGGCTATGCAGATCTTAAGGGCGCACGTGAGGACTACATTGGCATGATCAGCCATGCAGATATTGTTCCTCTGGGCACGGGTTGGACCTTTGATCCTCTGCACGTAACTCGCAAGGACGGTTACCTGCTGGGCCGCGGTGTTTTGGATGATAAGGGTCCTCTGGTTTTGGCCATGTATGCTGCCAAGTACTTTATCGAGAAGGGCGAGGAGCTTCCGTACACCCTACGCGTCATCATTGGCTGCAATGAGGAAACCGCTATGCGCGACGTTGAGTGGTATGTAGAGAACTTCCCTCAGCCCGCATTCCTCTTCACGCCCGATGCAGACTTCCCTCTGTGCTATGGCGAGAAGGGCGGATACTCCGCACGCATTCTGTCTGACAAGGTAGCTGGCGGCAAGATTGTTGACTTTAACGGTGGTATTGCAGATAACGCAATTCCTAACCTGGCAACTGCTGTTGTGCGCGCTAACGTAGCGGATCTTGCGCCCACTGATCGCGTAAGTGTAGAGGACGCAGGGGATGGCCTGGCCAAGCTCACCGCTCATGGCATTGGTGGCCACGCTTCCAAGCCTGCTGGCACCATTAACGCCATTGGCCTGCTTGTGGACTACCTTTTGGACAATGATCTGTGCGATGAGGGCGAGCGTGAGTTCTTGGAGCTGGACCGCATTGTTCTGTCCTCCACCGACGGTTCTTCCATGGGCTTTGCCTCTGCCGATAAGTACTTTGATCCTCTGACCTGCATCGGCGGCACCATGCGCACCATTGATGGTCGCTTTGAGCAGACCATTGACTCTCGCTATCCCACCTCTATTACCAGTGCAGAAATTACTGCCAAGGTTTCCGAGCTGGCCGAGAAGCACCATGCTACGGTAGAGTGCTACCTGGATATGGTTCCTTTTGTAACCGATCCTGAGTCCGATGCTATTCAGACGCTTATCAATACCTATAACGAGGTAACCGGCAAGCAGGCTAAGCCCTTTACCATGGGTGGCGGCACCTATGCACGTCACTTTGCTCGTGCCGCAAGCTTTGGTCCTAATGATCCTGATTGGGAGTATCCTGAGTGGGTACACGGTGAGCACAGCGCAGACGAAGGTGTGTCTGAGGAGCTTATGAAGCAGTCCTTGGGTATCTATATTCTTGCCCTGACGCGCTTGATGAAGCTTGACCTTACCGCTTAAGTTGATCGTATCGCTTAAGGTTTTGTCTTATCGAGCTTCTGCTTGTTCAGATGTAGCTCAAACGTGAGGCACGGCTCAAGCGTGCTTTGCAGTATAGCGAGCGATAAAACCGGGTTGTCCTTCAAAGGGCAGCCCGGTTTGTTATGATGGCTTTGCTATGAGAGGGACTAAGCAGGTAGCTTGGTATTAGGAGCGCTGCGCATCTGGAGCATGCTCAAGCGAGCGGTCAATATCAAAGAGAACCTCGTCGCTTTCCAGGTTGGTAAGGTTGTTCATGACATCACTTGCCAGTTCAAAGAGCTGTTCATCCACGGCTATACGTGCAATAATGCGCAGTGATGCGTGGATTTGCTCGTCAACGTCTGTGGGGATGTTGTTTTCCTGCAGTAGTAAGTCAATGTCATTGAGCTGTACGGGCTCATAGCTATCCTTGTACTCTTCCATAAGTGCTTTGAGTTCAGCGGCTGCCATATCATGAGCGGTAGAGGCAAACTGTAGTGCTTTGGAGTAACAGGCATCTGCTACCCGTGGCTTATTGCGTTTCCACATATAGGAGCCTAAGCGGTATAAGCCAATACCCATACTATCGCCCGAATATGCATAGTGCAAAAGATTTAGCAGTTCAGTAAAGGCTCCGGGCTGATCTCCTCCTTGTTCCAGTGCACCCGCAAGCAGGAGTCGTGCACGGACATCATAGGGATTGAGTTCAAGACAGCTGCGAGCAAACCCAATGCCCTGTTCAAGCTGACCCAGATGCACGGATGCGCTGGCATACATGAGCAGGCAGCTGTAATAGGCCATGGGAACAAGACGCACTACAGGACCGTTGTTGTGTGTGGTGGCACTACGATTAAACAAGGCACGCTCGGTATAGGTTTCAAAGTGGCGCCACACTACCTCAGAGCTAGATTCATAGCTCTGAGCAGCCTTGATAGAGCTAAGAAGTGGTCCTAAGAGTTGGCAGGTTTTTTCATAGGAACCCTGCGTAAATAAGGCAAATGCTTTTTCTCGTGTACGGGACGGCTCATCACCATAGGTAAATTCTTCCAAAATGGCATGATAGTCTTGAGCTTCAAGCGCTCCATCAATAAGTTTTGAGGCGGTGCGTTTAGCGGCCTGGGTCGCTGCGTCGTTGGAGCTACTTGTAAGCTCGTCTTTGTTTGTGGAAGACGCGAGTTCCATAAGTGCGTGTACGTGTTCAGTTACCGTGCTACCCAGCTGTATGCCCAGCTGGTCTGCTTTTTGTTCCAAGGCGGCGTGTTCGTTAATACCAAAATCTGCCACCGCTGGAGCACCTAAAAGCTCTGCGCTTTTCTCGTCCAGCAAACGGGTGGAAAGCTCGATGGAATCATAGCGTTCTACAGGGCAGAAGAGGGTATCTTCGATAGCAAAGCTTTGCTTACAAGAAGCAAGCCAGCCATCTTTGAGCGTGATGGAGGCACCACATTGCTGGTAGCTTTCTTGTAGCTGGGCAAGAGAGTGCGTGTTAACGCTAGCAAATGCAGCGCGGGTAAAACACACGCTGTAGCGGCAGCTTCTTGTGGTAGCGCTGTTAATAATGCCTGCAACATATACCTGTTGCACCGCAGGATCGGCATCAAAGGCAGCGCCAGCGGCTAAGATACCCAGGCGTAATGCATAGGCACTGGCAGCGGCATTGCGCATATATTGGGATGTGGGCAGGATCTTATTAAGGTCAACAGACCAGTAGCTTTGCGGCATGGCAGCAGGTGGCGTGAGCTCAATTTCCAAGGCCACTGCGCCACGAGCAACATTACTGCGCATCAAGCCAACAAAGCGATAGGGCAAAATCCAGGTTTCAAACCCGTAAGAGACAGCTTCACGTACAGCCCATTCGTGTGCGAGGTTGGGGTTGAGAGGGGCCTTGGTATCCTTCTTGGGATAGCTGTTATCAACACGCTGCTGGCAAATGGCGTCCGTAATGGCCTGTGTATAGCTGTAAATTTCTTGCTCGGTTAGAGCCGTTAACTGTGCATCTGCTTTGGTGGTTGCCATAAGCATGCGATTCAGCGCTGCTTCAATGCGGATGATGCGCTGCCGTATGAGGTAAGGAACAGGAAACTCCTCAATGCGCAGGTAGACCATGCCAGTATGGTGCAACATGATAAGCCGCATGTGTGGCCAGCGGGGTTGCTCGCCAGATTCAGGGGTGTTTGCGGGAAGCTCTTTTGTTAGATCAGCCTCTTCGAGCCAACGAGCAAGCAGCTGTTCTGCTGCACAGGGCATAAGGTTGTTTGCAGGGTCTGAACTGGCCTTTTGCGTACGATCGAGCACGCCTGTATAGTAGAGTTTAAGCGCATCAATGAAGTTGGGTGCAGCGTTAAATCCGCGGTAGAGCGCATAAATGTTAAAGCTGGTATCAACGGTGGCGCTCTTTTGCGAGGTGGTATCTGTAGGAACCTCTGTCTGCTTTTTGCTGGCGGATGGTTTGCTTGTAAGTCCAAACGCATGAGACAAACCAGACAGTACATCGCGACCGCGCTCAAACGCATTTTTGTGTGCTGCCGCTATGTTTGCCTGTGAAGAAGTTTGTTTGTTGTGTTGTGGCTCAGAGCCGTTTTTCCTGTGTTCCACATAACCTCCTGTCTTTTAGAGTACCCTATCAGACGGACATAATTCATCGGTTTTATGTGATGGGCACCAGACAACAGGTACTTTGGAAAGACGAGCGAGAAATCAATTTGAGGATGACATCATGACCAACCACACATCTACTAATGATACCAATACTACTAATGACAGCATCACGTATGAGCTGTCTGACTACTGCGCAAACGATGATGTGGTCTATGCAGCTACGCAGATTTTTGATGCCTTGTCGGACTTTACACGGTTTCAGATTTTGTCTGCCCTGGGAACACAGGAGCGTTCGGTATCCGAGCTGCAAGAAGCAGCACATGTAACGCAGTCTGCCATTTCCCATCAGTTGCGCCTGTTACGTGATCGTGGGGTGGTGGTGGCTCGTCGCGATGGCCAGTGCATGATGTATTCGATTGCCGATGAACATGTGGTTACACTTTTGCGCGTTGGTTTGGAGCACGCAGCAGAAGACATTATGCCTGATGGCCAGCTTGAGGAGCCCAGTGCTTAATCGTGCGCTTAGCTAGATGTGTCGCATAAACAGACCGCTGAGCAATTTTGGCTCAAACCAGGTCGATTTGGGAGACATGATCGTTCCCGCATCCGCTATGGACATGATTTGCTGTGCACATACTGCCGCGGGCGAGAAAACCACACCCTTGGTTGTTTGTGCTGCTTCTTGTAGTTCTTGAGTGCTTACCATCCCTCCGATAAAAGAAATGCGCGGATCTTTGGTGGGATCGTGTATACCCAAGATGGGTGCAAGCACCAAGCGCTGAAGCAAGTCTTGTGCGGTGCAGGTGGGTGTGTACGTGTTGTTAAACTGACGTAAATCAAGCTCATACCAGTTGTTGTCCACAAACATGGGCACCCGTAAATCTTGCGTAGTTTGTGATTGGATGCCGGTTTTGGCGGCACCAGTGCTTTTGGCGGTAGCAGCAGCTTTGATGCTATCAGCGGTTTTGGCTACAACAGGAATGCCAGCCTGTCTAATTTTTTCTCGGAGTGTAGAGGTCGACATGCCGTTTGTGTCATGTATCAGACGATGGTACGGCAGGATAGTCAGATCCTCAGCAGAAAAGAGCACCGCTAAAAACTTGCTGGAGAGCGCATCTGTGCGCTGGGGTGTATCGATAGCCCTATTCAGTGCTACGGCAGCTGCGGCTCTATGATGGCCATCGGCAATATAGGCGGTGTCAATCTGTTCATACAGCGCGCAAAGCTTGGCTATGGTATCGGGGTGGTCAATGCGCCATATGCTATGGTGCACGCCGGTTGTATCGATAAAGTCATACAAAGGCTTATCGGTAAGAGCTGCATGTATGCTGTGTGTAAGGGATGGGTTTGCGCGATGCATCATCAAAACAGGGCTGGTTTGCAGTGAGGTAGCTTTCATAAGCTCAAGACGGTCTTGCATCTTTTCTGGACGGACAGCTTCATGCTGTTTAATGCTGCCCTTGACGTACTCATCCACAGATACTGCACCCACAAGACCAACTTGACTATGGCCCTGTACGCTCAAGCGCCAGACATACAAACAGGGGGTAGCGTCTACCAAAAGTGTGGAGTCATGCAAGCGCTGTTCAATGATATCGTTTGCCTTAGCATATACCTCAGGGGCATAACGTGTGTACTGTTCAGGAAAATTTACTTCAGGCCGGTCAATGGTAATAAAAGAACGGAGATGCTTTTGTGCCCACTCACGTGCTGTTTTGTGCGTAAACACATCATAGGGTGGCGTTACAAAATCTTTTACGAGCTCCGGGGAAGGGCGCAAACAGCTCAAAGGGCTTAGGTGCATGGGTAACTCCTTTATTTCATAGCTTCTTAAGCATACACGCATGATGTGTGTTAGGGTCATACTACAAACAATTACTAAGGAGTACCCGTGACTGTGTATTCAACCCATACCTTTGCTCAGCGCAGTTTTGTCCTTTTTGATTTTGATGGCACGCTTGCAGATACCAAGGCCGGTTTGGTTCGCGTGGCACGTCAGGTTCTATCCGATTTTGGCATGTCTGATGCAGAAATTGGCGATGCCTCTCGTTTGGTAGGACCTCCCTTTCCAGAGGCATTTTCATTGGTATATGGCTTAAGTGCTTCAGATGCTGCACGAATAACCAAGGCGTTTCGTGAGTTGTATGACACGGTTGGTCCGCAGGATTTTCCTCTGTTTCCTGGTGGAGAAGACATGCTGCAAGCTCTTAAAGCTGCTGGCAAAAAACTGAGCATTGCAAGCTCCAAGCGAGAAACACAGGTGGTACATATGCTGCACCAACAGGGCGTTTTTCATCTGTTTGATGCCATTGCAGGTAAACAGGATGACAACCAGGGCGCAAAGCCCTTTGTCATTGCTCGTGCTTTAGAAAAGCTTGGTGCTTCTGCCGACAATACCGTGATGGTTGGAGATCGTAAATACGATGTAGAGGGCGCTCATAAGTTTGGCATTCCGTGCGTCTGTGTGTTATTTGGCACAGCGCCCGAACAAGAACTTCTTGATGCCAAGGTAGATGCCTTGGTACATTCTAATAAAGCCTTGACTGAGTTGTTACTTGGTACCTAAGCGGGCAAGGCGTCGTGTAAGTTACACCACGCGGTAGCTTACGGTACCTACGCCATCAAACCCAAGGGCGCTGGCAACAGCAGGCTGTAAGTCAATTTCACGACCAGCAACAAAGGGGCCACGGTCATTTACAACGGCTCGAACCGTGCGTCCGTTATAGCTAATCTCAATAGTGGTTCCCAAGGGCATGGGGCGCTTCATAGCAACGCCCATAGAGGTAGGAGTTACTATATCGCCAGAAGCAGTGGTTCCCCACATAAAGCCATCGTCATTGCCATAGACAGAGGCAACAACAGATTTCCAATCACTACTAGCGGTCGAAGCGCTGGTAGAGGGGGTAGGATCAGTGGAGTTTGAGGCACTGCCAGAGCTGCTTGAGTTGTTTGAGCTATTGGAAGAAGCATTGGTGCTGGAGCTATTTTGAGTGCTGGTGGCAGCAGTTGCAGCAGCACTTTGAGCTGCGGCGGCTTGCTGCGCTTCCCATTGCGCCTTGGCCTGTGCCGCACGCTCCATCGCACGCTGTTTTGCAACTTTAATGGCTTCCTGAGCTGCACTTTGAGCTGCGGCAGCTTCTTTAGTCTTAGCTGCTACCGAACTTTGCTGTGTTTGAAGTGCATTGCGTGTTTGCGTAAGCTGCGATTCCATTTGTACCAAGGCTTGGATTTTTTCGTAATTGGAATCATTAATGGCATTGATATATGAGATGGTGCTTAAGAAATCACTAAAGTCATGTGACGATAAAATCAAGCCAATGAGGTTGGGCTGGTTTTGCAAGAGCTTGTAATTAAGACGCACTGCCTGTGCGGTATTCTGGCGAACCTGAGGTAGGGCATCTTCGAGCTCTTTGAGTTTAGACTGATTGGTTTCTATCTTTTGATTAAGATTGTCCAACTCCTGCTGGGCTTGAGCATATTTCTCGTTTGCCTCAATAGCAGCATTTTCTAGGGTTTCGAGACTCTCTTCTGCCCGTGCTACCTGGGGTACCATGGCGCAGATGAGGGTAGTGCACATCAGTACTGAGAAAAAACTGCGTGCTACGCGCTTGCTCGTATATCCCTTCATGCTCCTCCAAAACAACGGGGACAGATGCTGTGTACCTGTAGCTTTGTGCTTGGTATCGCATGCTCAAGGCACAAAGACAAACAAGTGCAGAGCTACTATTTTAGCGGATACCTTGTAATACGGGTATTTCTCCATAAAAATGCACTCGTTAGCACAAGCCAACGGGTGCATGAGGATCTAACGGGACTATGCCGTAGTTACCAGAAGCGCATGGAGCTTATTCAAGCTCAAAAGCACCGGTATACAGCTGGTAATACGTACCGTGAGCTGCGATAAGATCATCGTGCGTACCACGTTCGATAATGCGACCGTGGTCCAAAACAATGATGACATCGGAATTGCGTACCGTGGATAGACGGTGTGCAATAACAAAGGTGGTACGCCCTGCCATCAAAGCATCCATACCGCGCTGCACAATAAACTCTGTACGCGTGTCAATGGAGCTGGTGGCTTCATCCAAAATCATGGCAGGTGGATCTGCCACTGCCGCGCGAGCGATGGACAAGAGCTGACGCTGACCTTGGGAAAGCTGAGCGGCATTATCGGTAAGCATAGTGTTATAGCCATCGGGCAGACGACGGATAAAGGAGTCCGCGCCTGCAAGCTTAGCAGCACCAATGCACTCATCGTCGCTTGCGTTAAGACGGCCATAGCGGATATTGTCCAGAACGGTACCGGTAAACAGGTTGGTATCCTGCAGGACCATGCCCAAAGAACGGCGCAAATCTGCCTTTTTAATCTTATTGATGTTAATGCCGTCATAGCGAATACGACCGTCAGCAATGTCATAAAAACGGTTAATGAGGTTGGTAATGGTGGTTTTACCCGCACCTGTAGCACCAACAAACGCAACCTTCTGACCCGGTTTGGCATACAAAGATACGTCATGCAAAACCGTGTGGTTGGGGCTGTAGCCAAAGTCTACGTGGTCCAAGACAATGTCGCCAGCAAGGGGGTATAGCTCAGTGTGCCATCGTGATGAGGGTGCTTCCAGGCCCACATATCGGTGCGCTCGGGGTACTCTACCAGCTCGCCCTTCTCGTTTTTGCTGACATTGACCAGTGTTACATAGCCTTCGTCCTCCTCGGTTGTTTGATCGAGAAGGTCAAAGATACGTGCTGCACCTGCAAGGCCCATAACAATAGAGTTAATCTGACCAGAGACCTGTCCTATAGAGGAGGTAAAGTTTTTGGTAAGCGACAGGAAGGACACGGCAATGTCAATGGTCAGTGCTGCTCCAGAGATGGATGGAGAGGGTAGGCCATTGACAATAAAGAAGCCTCCTGCCAATGCTACCAGTGCATAGGCGAGATTGCCCAGGTTAAACAAGATAGGCAGCAGCATATTAGAAAAAATGTTTGCAGAGCGGGAAGCCTGATAGAGCTTCTCGTTAACCGCATCAAAATCTGCCTGTGTGGCCTGCTCGTGCGTAAAGACCTTGATGACCTTCTGTCCCGTCATGGCTTCTTGAGCAAAGCCCTCTACCTTTGCAAGGGATTTTTGCTGAGTTAGGAAGAAGCGTGCTGAACGCGTACCCAGCGCTTTAACTACTCCCACCATGATCACGATAATAACCAGCACAATAAGCGTAAGGGGAATGGAGTACCACAGCATAATAAACAACACAGCACCCATGCTAATGGCTGTGGTGATCATGCTGGGCAAAGACTGACTAATAAGCTGGCGCAGTGCATCTACATCGTTGGTGTAGTACGACATGATGTCGCCATGCTTGTTGGTGTCAAAGAAGCGAATGGGCAGGTCTTCCATGTGGTTGAACATCTTATTACGGATGTTCATCAACGTACCCTGGGTAAGGGTAGCGAGCAGCTGTGCTTGAATGCTTGCAGCAATCAAACCTGTGGCATAGACAGCCAATAGCGTGAGGGCAATCTTTGCAACTTCTGGTTGTGCTGCCTCCCAATTCCCACTGGGGAAGTAGCGAGCAACAACAGCAATGGCTTGCTGCATAAAGACAGCAGGAATTGCAGCTGTTATTGCAGAAACAATAATACAGAGAAGGATGATGCTGGACTTGGTGGGATAAAACTCAAAGAGCATCTTGATAACGCGACCAAAGCTACCCTTTTTTGGAGCTGTGTGTTTGGTAGGAGCTTCAGCAGTCTGCTGGGTTTTCTCGTTAGCCATGGATCTCATCCTCCTTTCCAGAAGCATCGTCGTGTGTTTGCGCGGTGCTCATCCTCTTGTCGTGCGATTCCTTATTTTGTGAGGTATAGGTCTCGCGGTAAATGTCATTGGATTTGAGCAGCTCATCGTGGGTGCCGATGGCATCAATCTGGCCATCACGCATAACAATAATGCGATCCGCATCCTCAATGGAACTGGTGCGCTGAGCGATAATGATCTTGGTGGTTTGTGGGATAAAACTGCGGAAGCCTGCTCGAATAAGCTTGTCGGTTTTGGTATCTACAGCACTGGTGGAGTCATCCAAAATCAAAATCTTTGGATTCTTGAGCAAGGCACGAGCAATGCACAGACGTTGCTTCTGACCGCCAGAAACATTGCTACCGCCCTGTTCGATGTAGGTGTTGTACGTGTCGGGGAACTGCTGAATAAACTCGTCCGCTTGGGCAAGCTTGCAGGCGGCAACAAGTTGTTCATCGGTGGCATCGGGGTTGCCCCAGCGCAGGTTTTCTGCAATGGTGCCAGAGAACAAAACGTTGCGCTGCAATACAACGGCTACCTGGTTGCGTAGGGTGTCCAGGTCATACTCGCGCACATCGTGTCCGCCAACAAAGACGGAACCGCAGGTAACGTCATACAAGCGGCTAATAAGCTGGATGAGCGTGGATTTTGAAGAACCGGTACCACCCAAAATGCCAATGACTTCACCCGACTTGATGTGCAGGTTAATTCCCTTAAGAGCCATGCGCTCTGCTGTTTTAGAATACTCAAAGTCCACGTTATTAAAGTCAATGGAACCGTCTGGAATCTCAAACAAGGGATGTGCGGGGTTGGTGAGGTCGCTCTTCTCGATAAGAACCTCGCAGATGCGGCGTGCGCTTTCTTCGGACATGGTAATCATGACAAACACCATGGATAGCATCATGAGTGCCATGAGCATAGAGAAACCATAGGTGATAAGAGCGCTCATCTGGCCAACACCAAGATTTTGCCCCTGCGAGCTTACAACAATCTGAGAGCCAACGTATACAACAAACAAGTAAATGACGTCGATCGAGAAGTTAAAGAGAGGAGAGGTCCATGCCAAGATACGCTCTACATGCATAAAGTCATGGAAGAGATTGCCCGAGGCGGTATTGAACTTCTGTTTTTCAAAGTCTTCACGCACATACGACTTAACTACGCGGATACCAGAAACGTTTTCTTCCACCGACTCATTGAGGGCATCGTATTTCTTAAAAATCTTATGGAAGATGGGCATGACGTAAAGGGTAATGCGGAAGATAATAAATCCCAGCACAAACGCCACTACTATGTACAGGGCAGCCATGGGACCACCCGTTAAAAATGCCATGATAATGGCAAAGATGCCCATTAAAGGACTGCGTACTGCCAGGCGGATCATCATCATGAACGACAGCTGCACATTGGTAACGTCTGTTGTAAGACGGGTTACCAATGAGTTTGTAGAGAAGCGATCGATATTGGAAAATGAGAATTTCTGGATTCGTGCAAAGATATCATGACGTAGATTGCGTGCCATGCCAGCCGATGCTACAGAACCCGTGTAGCCAGCAGCACCGCCAAAGGTCAAAGAAACCAGGGCCATGCCAATAAGAATACCAGCATAGTGGGCAATAACGCTTAAATCTGCACCGGTAGAAATGATGTTAATGAGCTGGGCCGTCACAAAAGGAATAGAGACTTCTACTACAACTTCGCCCAGAACGAGTAGCGGAGTAACAAGAGAGACCGTTTTAAATTCGCGAAGGCTCTTGCCGATAATGGACACAATATCGCGAAAGCTCAGATTTTTTGCTGTACTGCCAAGGGTGTTTTCTGCCATTAGCTCTCCTTTCTATTCCAGTTGGTAATGATCGTCATAAGGGTATTAAGGAGCTCTTCTTGTTCTTCTTGGGATAGGAACGAGAGAGCCTGTTGTTCAAATTGCTTACGATCTTCCATGAGTTGGGTTGCTCGTTGTATTCCCTGTTGGGTGAGAAAGACTTCAAACTGGCGTTTATCGGTCTCAGATTTAGAGCGCCGTATATAGCCCTCATCCTCTATCTTGCCAAGCACCTCTGAAAGTGAGGCAGAGGTAATACTCATGGCTTCCTGCAGATCTCTTTGTGCCATATGATTGTCATGACGATAGAGCTTGGTAAGTACATGATCTCTACCAGCGCGTCCACCACGAGAGAAATACATATAGTGACCAAGTGAGCCAATACAAGCAAGAATCTTACGCGTAGTTTCCCAATCTGAAGGAGGAACCCAAAGCGGTTTATCCGTATTCATAGCTACCTTCCTTTTTTATTGTCGCGTAATTTTATACCCCAGAAAACGTGATTGCTAGGTCCCTTCTAAATAATTACAAGGAACCTAGCAATCTTCACATTTCCAGAGAGACAAGAAGAAGGCGCTGCATATATCAGGATATTCATATCCTATGCTTAGCAGGCTTTTTATGGTGCATAACCATTGTAAGTTGTAAGCTACTTGCCCTGGCTCTCATGCTTAGTAAAGAAGTCAAAACGGGGTGGGAGGACTTTGAGTATGTGAGTACCCGCAGCTTCACCGAGCTTCTCTGCAAGTTGAGCGGGAGTATCAAACGCATGCTCCCAGCTAAAGAAGAAGTCAGGATCAAAGTTGAGATAGTCACAAATGGTCTCACAGCCAAAGGGTGCTGCAGCATGCATAAGCAAGGTAGTGGTACGCAAAGCAGCAAACGCATCTGCTAAGGCTTGTTCATATGCTGCGGGGTCTCCTTGGCTTGCTTTGGATGCATCTCCCCAGCGCTTGTTTGCAGCACGTGCAAAATCTTCCACGGTAGACAAGGCAGAGTGGGCATCAAAGATATATGCAGATTTCTCAAACGCTAAAATGGCCTGAGTGCACTCATCCACAACCTCAGAGTGTGCTGCAACGCAAGGGAGCTTTCCGCCCAGTGCATTTTGTGCGCCATAAAAGCAACTACGAGCCAAGCGATTAAAGATGTTAGTAAGAAAAGCGCTTTCCTTAAGGGCGGGATCTGCCACACGAGGGTCATCTTTTACAAGGACATCGGTACCAGTCTTTTTGTCCTTATGGCTTACGCTTGTATCATACGGTTTAGGAGAAAAACTTACCGCCTTTTGATCCAAAGCCAGGCTAAGCCAGTGACAACGCAGCTGTTCTGGCGTGTAATGCTCCAGCAGTTCTGCTGCCATAGGAGGTTTGATTTCCCCAGAACTTGAAGCCTTCTTGTTCATAAACAAGATGTGATAGTTGGCAAGAGGCGTGTCTTGCTTAAGACCCCAATCCAGAGCTTCCCAGAGAGCAGGTTGTGCTACGCAATAAAAGTAGATGTTGTCTTGACCAATAAACTGGAATACCTGGGCATCTTCAGAAGTCCACCAATCGCGCCAGTCAGTGGTGGAATAACAACCTTCTGATGCTGTTGCTAAGGCGGTTTGCGTAAAGCTGATGGGAGCCCACAGACTTTCGGGCCAGCACCATACGGTCAGATCAGATGTTTCTTCGATAACTGGAGCGGGAACACCCCAGCTAATATTGCCTGTAATACGGAAGGGTAGCAGGGTTTTTCCGGTACGAAAACGGATTCCAGCCGCCTCGAACGTCTCGCGAGCTTTGTCACGATCAGACCAGGTGGCAAACGTGAGCGAGAAGGAAGATTGATTGCCTACAGCTTCGGTAAGGCCGTGCGCAGGAAGCTGATCTTTAACGGCGTCATACTGCTCACGGAATTTATTCTGGATGTATACAATGGGATCAACCAAAGACTCGCGTACCGTCTTAGTAACCACGGCACGTACCTGCGGATCTACATCCCACTCATCCATAAGCTGTTCAAGCTCGTGGCGAAATGCGGGCAGATCAAAGTACCAGTTATCCACGGGGCGTAGCTCGGGTGTAGCGCCTGTGAGCTGAGATACCGGAGCAATGAGCTCCTCGGGGTTAAATTGATGGCCAAGGTCACACTCGTCTGCATAGGCTTTTTCTGATTTGCAGCCGCGCACTGGACAGTGCCCACGAACCTGGCGACCATTCAGGAACTGACCAGCTTGTGGGTCATAGAACTGGCGGGTGCTTTGCTTATGTAAGTAGCCTCGCTCATACAAACGCTGTATAACAGCGGCGGTAAGCTTATTGTGAAAGCTTGCAGCTGGCTCTAAACCAGAACCAGCATACAGATCTAAAGAAACACCGTAGGCAGCAAGTGCCGACTTCTGCGCGTTATGATTCTCGGTAACGTAATCAATAATCGTGCCGGTGTAGCCCTCATCTTCCTTGCGCTTGCGGTAGCCCTCCATAATGGGGGAGCCATAGCAGTCTGTACCAGAAACAAACAACACGTTTTGTTTTCCTAGGCGGTCACGCAAAAAACGAGCAAAGAAGTCTGCTGGTACAAAAACACCAGCAATATGCCCAAAATGCAGGTTTTTGTTGCCGTAAGGCATGCCAGCAGTAATAACGGCACGCGCAGGAAACACGGGACGATTGGTGCTATCGACTGCCATGAGAAACCTTTCATGTTGTTATATAAGCGCGCATGCGCCCATAGATAGTTGCTCTAATCTATTTAGTATCGCACAACTAAGGTGCTTATTTGGTCTCCAGAATTGCGCGCGTAAGCTCAGACGCACTGCTTACAATATGCTTTGCACCACAGTGCTCCAGATAGCTGTGCTCTCTAAAGCCCCAGTCTACAGCAATGCAGTCCAGACTCGCATTATGAGCGGTGAGAAGATCAATTTCTGTGTCTCCAATATAGACAGCCTGGGCATTCGGGTTATTTATTTTTGCTTGTAGCTCATGAAGCGCAATCAGAGTTGTATCTGCTGCGGGTTTACGAGCAATAGTGGGACTCAAGCCCGTAGCAGATGCCATGATGTCCCCAAAGTGTAGCTTTGACAGGCGCTTGACCTCACTATCCATTTTGTTAGAAACCACAGCACAAGGTATGTTGGCGCCTTGGAGGGCAGCAAGCATGTCACAGATGCCGGGATAAGGCAGCGTGTGATCATTACTATGCAGCTGATAATGTGCGCTAAAAGCCTTATTGAGCTGCTCGATCTTGTGCATGTCAAGACCTAAATCCTGTGCAGTTGTGCTGTCTCCCAAGGCTAGCAGGGTATTAAGAGATGCACCTTCAAGTGCTGCAAAGGCACGTGCGCAGGCAATTGTTGAACCACTGCCAAAAAAATGTGCAGCGTCGTTTGGAGTAAAGCAGCTCTGGTGACCAAGCGCGTGCATGGCATGGTTGAGTGAGATAGCAAGGTCTGTGGTGGTGTCAAGCAGTGTTCCATCCAGGTCAAACAAAACAATATCGTAGGACATAACAGGCTTTCTACTTGTTCTTCTTGCTGGATTTACTGGACTTGGTTGGCCTTTTAGCCTTAGGTTTCTTATCGGCGTTTTCCAAAAGCTTTGCCTCTTTTTGGACCTTTCGGAATAAAACGACTAAAACAAGACCAGAAGCAGCAGTAATGCCAATAGCAATCAAACGCACGGTGGTAAGAGGAGAGGTGCGCAAAACGCTTTCTTGGTTAAAGAACATATGACCATTTTGCAGATAGGTAGTGGTAATCTCTCCCACCTCTGGCTTGAACCTCATGTCAGTATCTACCAAGCGAAATTGCCTATTTTTGTAAGATACAACCACTTTGTACTTAAAGGTTGAGGGATCTACCTCTTTGGAGACCACCGTTGATTTGCAGGGCAGATAGTCAAAAACAAGAATCTTGCGTGCGATATTAATACCTAAGCTCAGTAGCAAGCAAATGATAAACACAATCAATGCAATGTGAGCACGGCGTTTGGTAGGAGTGGTTTGCGGTACCGCGGTTTGTGGCAACTTTGTAGGAGTGTTCTCTGACATATAAAGCCCTATCATATCTGGATGTGTACAAAATTATATGTGTATAAAGTATATTTGCTCTTTAAGAATAGCGTCCCTTATGCGTCCCTTATATATGTGTGCGTAGCTTCTCGGTTAAAGGTTCAACAATGCATATTACAATCAGATACACCGCTAGAATGTATCCGTACAAAAAATGCAAACACAGGCAAGTGATTTTACCTGCAGGTGAGAGCAACTCTACGAAAGAGGTAGGTCATGGCAACTAAAGCCACCATTGCACATGCTCTTTTGTCTATTAAGGCAGTGTTTTTAAAGCCCGATGACCCCTTTACTTGGGCAAGCGGTATCAAGAGTCCTATCTATTGCGACAATCGTCTTACGCTAAGCTACCCTGAGGTTCGCACCCTCATAGATGAGGCTCTTGCCGATAAAAGCCGTGAGCTGTATCCCGAGGTAGAAATGCTTATGGGTACGTCTACTGCAGGTATTGCTCACGCTGCCATTGCTGCAGATAGACTGGGCATTCCCATGGGTTATGTGCGTGGTTTTGCCAAGGATCATGGCCGCAAGAATCAGATTGAAGGCCGTGTGTCTGAGGGCGAAAAAATTGTAGTGATTGAAGACCTCATCTCTACAGGCGGTTCTGTTTTGGACTGTGTGCGTCCTTTGCGTGAGGTGGGAGCAAACGTGCTGGGTGTTGTATCCATCTTTACCTATGGTATGCAAAAGGGCTTGGATCGTCTTGCCGCAGACGCGGTAGAAAACACCAGCTTGTGTGATCTGGATACCCTGGTAGAAGTTGCTGTGGAGGAGGGTTATATCAAGCCTGAGGATAAGGCACGCCTGTTGGCATTTCGTGACAATCCCTCTGATGAGAGCTGGATGACCCGTTAGATGGCATTCCAACAATATGAGCGTACACCGCTCCTTCTTCATGCCTGTTGCGCACCCTGTTCTATAGAGCCCATCCTTCATTTGCGTGAAGAGGGCTTTGAGCCTACTATCTGCTGGACTAATCCTAATATCCAGCCGATAGAAGAACATGATCTACGCCTAGAGACTATGCGTATGTATGCAAAGGATTTGGGCCTTGATCTCATTGTGGCGTCCGATGATCGAGCTGGCTGGGAACGCCGGGTTGCTGGTTTGGGCTTTGATCGTGAGCGGAGGTGTCGGGCATGTTATGCGCAGCGCCTTGCCGAGCTGTGTCGTGTGGCAAAACAACGAGATTTTTCTTTTGTGTCCACCACGCTTGTAGTGTCTCCTTATCAGCTGTTTGATGTCTGCCATGATGTGCTCAAAAAACTGTGCGATGCACAAGGTCTTACTATGGTGTGGCGCGATTTTCGCCCGTATTACCCTGAAGCTACACGCTTGTCTCGCGAGGCAGGTATGTATAGGCAAAATTACTGTGGCTGTCGATTTTCTGCTGCGGAAGCGGCCTTTGACAGGCATGAGATACGAGATGAGCGCAAGGCAGCTAAAGCAGCTGAGCGCGCAAAGAGGCAATCGAAAGCCCACGTTTCTTAGGTGAAGCGAAGGGCTTGCTAGGAGTTATGTAATGCGTACCGATGATTTTGATTACAACCTGCCCGATGAGCTCATTGCTCAGGCACCTGTTGAGCCACGCGATTCTTGTCGCTTGCTGGTGCTGCATCGCAGTGATGGCAGGGTAGAGCATAAGATTTTTAGGGATATTGTGGACCTGCTCCAGCCTGGTGATTTGCTGGTGGCAAACAAAACACGCGTTATGCCTGCTCGTTTGGTAGGTCGTAAGCAACATACCGGTGGTGTGTCAGAGACCTTGCTGCTTCGTCGCCGTGAGGATGTGGATGCCTTGGGTAGCGTGTGGGAATGCTTGGTTAACCCCGGCAAGCGCTTAAAGCCCGGTGCGATTATTGAATATCGTGCGGGTGGTTTGCACGCTCCTCAGATCAGTCCGGTGGTTTTAACCGGCGAGATCATGGACTTTGTGGATGACAACCGCGGTGGTCGTCTTGTTAAGTTTGTGCCGGCGGCAGACTTGAGTTTGGATGAGGCCATCCATCGGGCGGGTCATGTGCCCCTGCCTCCCTATATTACCGAGTATGACGGAGATCCCGAGAAGTACCAGACGGTGTATGCCATGAAGGAAGAGCATTCCGCTGCAGCCCCTACGGCTGGTTTGCACTTTACGCCCGAGCTTATCGATAAGATCAAAGCCAAAGGTTGTAGGTGGGCAACGGTAGAGCTTGAGGTAGGTATAGATACCTTTAGACTGGTTACCGAGGATGATCCTACCCAGCATGCTATGCACACGGAGCGCTATCATGTGCCGCAGGATGTGATTGATGCAGTGCATGCTACTAAGGCTGCTGGTCATAGGGTTATTGCTGTTGGTACTACGGCCGTGCGCTCGCTTGAGTCTGCCTGGGAAAGGAACATCGACGTGTCAGATCCCGCTGTTACTGCGCTTCATTTTGAGAAGGCAGCTGAGTCTGCTGCGGTAACAGGTACCGGGGATGTGGTGGCACGCCACGATGCAAGCACGAACCTGTTTTTGATGCCTGGGTCTACTTTCCATGTGGTAGATGCAATGATTACAAACTTCCATGTTCCGCGCTCTACCCTTATGATGCTCGTTTCTGCCTTTGCTAACCGTGATCAGATTATGGATGCCTATGAGCAAGCCATTGTTCAACGATATAGGATGCTCAGTTTTGGTGACGCTATGTTCATAGAGTAGAAGGTTTGCTCATGAGATTATTGAGAAATTTTTCTTGGGACAGCAGTTGCGGTAAACGCCTTAGAGTTGGTATTGCACTCTTGCTTGTTCTGGTTATACTACTTTTCTTATTTGTTCCAGTGCTGAAACCGTACTATGCTTTTGTCATTATCCTGCTTCATCTAGCGGTTATTATTGTCACAACATTTAGGCTAATTACATGCAAAGACTCAGATGTATCTAATTATGTGCTGATAATTGCAATAGCTCTTTATAATCTCGCTATGGCACTCTTAAAAATAGCTGGTTTTGATACCTTTATTGGTTTTGACTTCTGGTTGTAGCATATGCCTCAATACAACACCCGTCTATCGTAATAAGCGACAGACGGGTGTTTATGCCTGCATACAAAAAGTGGCTTATAGGATAAAAATCGATCGTATACTTTGTATTACAACACGTGTGCAAGGGACAGCAATACCAGCAGAATGATAAAACCAGCAGCACAGAGCACACCAATAAAGATATAGCGCTGCTGTTTTGTTTTCTCGCGCAGTTTTGCTTCACGCTTTTCTAGGTTTTGTACCTGGCGTTGTTGCACCTCAATAGCTGCTTGTGTATCGCTTATGGTATTGCGTAGCTCTTCCGTAAGCTCGGGTGTTGCATGAATCTCTTTTGCCTCATCGATAAGGGACTGCGCATTATCGCGCCTAGCCGTGGCATCATCAAGTTGCTTTTGCGTATCGGTAATGGCCTTGGTTAGCGCAGCTATTTGCTTATCTACTTCAGATTCGCGCCCATGAGCATCCTTGAAAAGCTTGTCATAGTTTGCCTTGCGCTCATCCGCTTCACGCTTGGCATCCTCAAGCGTTTCTTGTGCAAAATCAAGAGAATTACGTTGCGTGTAAAGGTGCGTCAGCGCATTTTCTATGGCACGACGATGCTGTTCTGTAATGTCAGCAATGTCGTTGTGGAAACGATCAAGAGCACGCTCTTCCTTAGCAATTGCCTTGCGCGTGTGTTTGAGGGCGTTTTTATCGGCTGAATCCGAGGCAGTGAGTGTCGCCAATTCATCGTTCAGTTCTTCAATATGCGCCGTAGACTTTTCTATAGACTGCTTGACGTAGTTAATCTCCTCATCACGACGGCCTACCACGTCCTTGTGCTGCGACTCAGCCAGCTTAAGAGCACGTTTGGCATCTGCTACGGCCTTGGTGGCCTCATCCACCTTGTCCTGTGCCTGCTCGAGTTTTGCCTTATGGGGGCGTAAGTCCTGTCTATGGGTCTCACGTAATGTTGCGAGTTTCTGCCGTAATTTTTCTTCCTCAGCTTGTTTGTCTGCAATGATTTGCGAAAGCTTCTTCATGTGGTTCTGCGCTTCAATGCGCAGGGTAGTTTGATTGTCGATAATGTCTGTGTAATTTTGAGCCACCTCTTCGCGGTGGGCGAGAAGAGCGGAGTTCTCGGCAAGTTCATCTTGAACTTGCTTCAGCCGTGTGCGTGCAGCATTGGTTTGCTTAACGGCACGTCGTACATCGCGCACCGCCTCAAAGCCTTCCATGACGGTGTTGGCGCCTTGGCTTGCACCGCTTGAGATGGTCTCACGTGCTTTACCAGCAAACTTGGTAAGGTCGTCTTTGTTGATTGAGTTGGCAACGCTAGAAATAGTTTTATTGATAGTGGCTGCTACATCGTCCAAGGGTTTCTCGGTAGGCTTAACCTGCATTGCTGCTGACTCTGCTGTCGTTGCTGGCTCAGACTCAGGCTCAGGCTCAAGTGCTGTTGGTGGTTCAGGCTTAGGTGCAGGCTCGATTGCCATTGGTGTGGCAGACTCGGCATCAAGGTTAGTACCAGGATTGGTATCTGGCTTGGCTATGGCTGTATCAGCCTCATGGGACTTATCAGCTAAAGCATCAAAGGTACCAGCGGCATCATCTGGAGAGGCGGTATTGGAAGTGTTGACAAGATCGTCGGTCATTATGTGTCCTTTGTACAAATTCTTCTATTCATAGAGTAGTCGAATACTGTAGGTTTACCCAGGAGATGAGCTAAAGTTCTGTAAGAGGTACGAGTTTTATCAATTGTTACTGAATATATAAGGAATGTATTAAAGAATACCCGCACTATAAAAAACTTTATGCATACCTCATCAATCCCTACACGTGTTTACTGCATAATTCTGCTAGGATAAGAACTGAAGTTAGTCTTTTTTCGTATATACGGATAAAAGGAGATAAAGATGGTTTCTAAGCAGACCACTATTAAGAATGCAACGGGTCTTCATGCTCGTCCTGCATCCGCCTTTGTTATGGAAGCAAAGAAGTACCAGTCCAACATCACTATTGCGGATGTAGACAAGGGCACTGCTCCTGCAAATGCAAAGTCCATCATGATGATTCTTGCTGCTGGTCTTGGCACAGGCACTACGGTAGAGGTATCCTGTGACGGTCCTGATGAGCAGGAGGCTTGTGACGCACTGATCGCTCTTATCGATAGTGGTTTTGGCGAGTAAGATAACAAAACTATAATATACTGATGCCTGGCGGCTGTTGCACGTCAGGCATTTTTTATGTCTGAGGGTTTACCTACAGGCAGCAAAAGGGCACAGACTACCTACAAGAAGCTTTACCTATCAAAAAGTTTTAGCTAACGAGAAACGAAAGAGCACATCACATGGCAGATTTGTTTGGCTACGAAATTATTGCAGAAGATCCAAAAACACACGCTCGCGCTGGCGTGTTTCATACCGCTCATGGTGATGTGGAAACTCCTTTGTTTATGCCGGTGGGCACTAAGGGTACGGTTAAGGGCATTTTGCCCCAAACGCTGGAGCAGATTGGTGCGCAGGTTGTTTTAGCTAATACCTATCACTGTGAGATGCGTCCGGGTTCCGAGAGAATCGATGCTCTTGGCGGTCTGCACGATTTTATGCAGTGGCATCATCCCATTTTGACCGACTCCGGTGGATTCCAAGTGTTTAGTCACGGTGAGTTTTTTAAGTTGTCCGATGAGGGCGTGCGTTTTAGAGCAGTGGATTACGATGGGCGTTGGGTTAGTTGGACGCCTGAAGATAATATGGCCATTGCTCAGCGTTTAGGTTCAGATATTTGTATGCAGCTCGATCAATGTCCTGGTTATCCTTCTCCACGTCCATTTGTGGAGCGTGCGGTAGAGCTGTCCAGTATGTGGGCAGAGCGTTGCTGGAAGGCACATACACGTCCCGATCAGGCTTTGTTTGGCATTGTGCAAGGCGGTATGGATTTGGACTTGCGCTTGCGCTCTCTCAACCATTTGGAAAACGTTTCTAATTTCCCGGGATATGGTATTGGTGGCTACTCAGTAGGTGAGGACCATGAGACCATGTTCCAAACGCTGGAGCCTTTGGTATCTGAACACATGCCCAAATACAAGCCTCGCTATCTAATGGGCGTAGGAAATCCCACCACCCTGGTGCGCGGTGTTGCCTGTGGTGTGGATATGTTTGATTGCGTACTGCCTACTCGTACTGCTCGTATGGGCACGGCATTTTCATCTGAAGGACGCCTCAATCTTAAGAATGCTCGCTTTAGTGCTGACGATACGCCCCTTGATCATGCCTGTGATTGCCCTGTTTGCACAGGTGGGTATACACGTGCCTATCTCAACCACCTGGTACGCCAAAAAGAGATGCTTGGTTCCATTTTGCTCTCTACGCACAACCTTTACTTCTTGCTTAATCTTATGAGAAAGGCGCGCACTGCTATTATTGCGGGCAGCTACGGCGATTTTGTCGAGAGCTGGATGAATAGTCCTGCAGCTGACGACTTTTAAAGCCGATCAGTCTCTTTTCTGTCCAATCATGTGGCTATAATGAATGATTGAAAAATAGCTGTCGGTATAGAGCAGCTCTGCTGTATATCGTACCAACCTGAAAAGAGACTGTCGTATGGCTCACAAAAAGTCACAGGGCTCCTCAAGGACGGGGATCAATCGCTGGGATACTAGCGCAGCGCCCAAAAACCGCAGGAGTTCCTCTAAGTTTTCAAGCTCAACAGAGCTGCGTAAGTGGACAGCAACACTTATAGCGCTGCTTGTTATCTGTGTTGCCTGTGTTATCGGGTTTACGCCTCTTAATGAGCGCATTACACAGGGCTTGGATATTCAAGGTGGCGTTTCTGTCATTATGACTGCAAGCAAAGCCGACGGCTCTGCGCCCAGCGATGATGATATGCAGGCGGCAACATCCATCGTTCAGAATCGTGTCAATTCCCTTGGTGCTTCTGAGGCTACCGTTCAGAAGCAGGGTAACAACGCTATTCTCATTCAAATTCCGGGTGCGACCGATGCTCAACAAGCAGTAGAGACCATTGGCAAAACCGGTTACCTTGAGTTTGTTCGCTTGGATACCATTAGTGATGCAGACGCATTGAGCCAGCTCAGCTCCTATAAGGAAGATGTTACGCTCAAAAAAGGTTCTTACTCTGCTTTTATGGATGGATCTTCCATTGCGTCGGTACAAGTAGCACAGCAGTCAAACTCTGCAACCGGCGCCTACGTGGTCAACCTGTCTTTGACAGCTGAGGGAGCCAAGAAATTTGCAGAGGTAACCAGCGAGCTTGCGCCAACCAAGGGTCGTATCGCCATTGTTTTGGATGGTGTGGTTAAGTCTGCTCCTTCTGTTCAAAATGAGATCACGGATGGCAACGTCAGCATTTCTGGCAACTTTACTGCAGATTCTGCCCGTGCCCTTAAGACCGTACTCGACTCGGGCTCTTTGCCGGTTACGCTTAATTATTCTGAAAGCCGTGTTGTTGGTCCTACCCTTGGCCAGGACTCGCTACACCAAGGCCTTTTTGCCATTGCACTTGGTATGGCAATCGTTATCTTATATTTGTTTGTGTTCTACAAGGGCTTGGGTATTTTGACGCTGGGTTCTTTGGCTAGCTTTGCCATAATGTATCTAGGCCTTTTAGCGGTACTGTCCCATTTTGGTGCCTTTGCCCTATCGCTTCCTGGTTTAGCAGGTATTGTTTTAACCATTGGTATGGCAGCAGACTCTTCCATTTTGGTTTTGGAACGCTTCCGAGAAGAAATTAGGATGGGCAAGAGCATCCGTACCGCCTCGCTTTCTGGTGTTAAGCATGGTATTGGAACCTCGCTCGATGCAGATATGGTCACCATGGTTTCTGCACTCGCCTTGTTCTTCTTTGCAGTTGGTCCCGTAAAGGGCTTTGGTCTTACCCTAGGCCTAGGCATTGTGTGCGACGTTATTACCATGTTTATGTTTAAGGCGCCTGCCTTGCGTCTTTTGGCGCGTGGTCCCATTGCAAAGCATCCTGGATTTTGGGGCGTTTCATCCGATGTAGCTGAGGCAAACAAAAAGCAGCCTGCCCCTGCCACGAAGGGGGGTGTGGCTCATGCGTAGTCATTTTTCTCATGAGTTGCCCATTATCAAGTATCGTCATGTCTTTTTGGGACTCTCTGCTGTATTTATTGTTTTATCTCTTGCGGGCTTGCTGGTACGTGGCCTGGTGTTTGGCATTGAATTTAGTGGCGGTACCGAGATTGATTTTTACAATACCGGCAGCATTTCCATTGATCAGATGCGCAACGCCCTGTCAGAGGCTCAGGAGGGTAGCGCCACCGTTCAAACTACTCTGACGGATGGCTCAGCTGGTTTCTTGGTTCGTTCGGATACCACGGATCCCAAGGTTGCAACCGAGCATGCACAGCAAGCTGCCAAGACCTTATCGTTACCCGATACTTCTTATCAGGTAACCACCATCGGACCTGATTGGGGCTCCAATGTAACGCACTCTTCTGCACTGGCATTTGGCCTTGCTCTTGTGGCGATCATTGCCTACATTGCTATTAGGTATGAGTACAAAATGGCTTTGTGTGCGGTGGCCTCTTTGGTGCACGACCTCATTATTACGGTGGGTATTTATGCGTGGACCCAAACGGCGATTACGCCCAATGTAGTGGCAGCTCTGCTTACCATCATGGGGTATTCGCTCTATGACACCGTTGTTGAGTTCCACCGCATCAATGAGAATGCCAAGCGTCTTAACGATGGCATTCATCGCAGTTACAACCAGATTGCAAACTTCTCTATAAATGAGGTTTTGGTTCGTACCATTAACACCACCATTACATCACTGGTACCCGTATGTGCCATGCTTGGCTTTGGTGGGGCGACGCTCAAAGACTTTGCCTTTGCTATGCTCATTGGTTTGGTGCTGGGCGGCTACTCCTCCTTTGGTGTGGCTTCTCCGCTGCTCTGCGTTTGGAAAAGCCAAGAACCCAAATGGAAAAAGCTTGAGGCAAAGTATGGGTCTGGTGCTCAGACTAAAACGCCAGTCGAGGTGCAATAATGACAAGGCTCGACGGAAGCAAGCGCTGGGAAGTTTTGACGCCTCATGCTGATGCCGAGCAGCGCCTTCAATCACAGCTTCACGTTTCTCCGCTGGTTGCTCGCATCATGGCAGCACGCGGTTTTGATGCCAACACGGAAGCGCAGCACTTTTTGCAGCCTGACCTTGATCGGGATTGGCTTGATCCCTATATCATTCCCAATATGGAGCAAGGCGCCTCTCAGATAGCTGAGGCCATTACTGCCGATAAAACCATTTCGGTGTTTGGGGATTTTGACGTGGATGGCATAACATCCACCTGTCTGCTCACCTTGGCGCTTCGTCGCATGGGTGCCAATCATGTGCGCGCCTATATTCCGCACCGTTTTGATGAGGGCTATGGCCTGTCTGCTGCAGCTCTTGATCGTGTTATGGCAGATGGCAAGCCCGATCTTATCATTACGGTTGATAATGGCATTTCTGCTGCACATGAGGTTGCTTGGCTGCTGGAGCAGGGCATTGATGTTGTCGTTACCGACCATCATGAGCCTGCGGATTTGGTGCCCCAGGGTGTACCTGTGGTTGATCCTAAGCTGCAAGCGTCTAATGGCTCTCGTGAGTTGGCGGGAGCTGGTGTTGCGCTTAAGATGGTCTGTGCGGTGGGACAAGCACTGGGCATGCCGCATCTCTGGCGTGAGTATACAGAGATTGCCTGCTTAGGCACCATTTCTGACATGATGCTTTTGGTGGGCGAGAACCGATCGCTGGTGTATGACGGTATTCGTCGCCTGCGTACTACTTCGCGTCCAGGCATTGTGGCCTTGAGTGCTATGAGTCACGTGGACTTGGCATCCGTCACAGCAGACTCCCTGCCGTTCTCGCTCATTCCACGCTTGAATGCTGCAGGACGTATGGGCAAGACGGATATAGCGCTTGAATTGTTGCTTACCCAAGACCCCCAAGAAGCTGCATATTTGGCAGGCGAGCTTGAGGGCATCAATCAAACACGACGTGAGATTGAGTCCAGCCTGGCACAAGAGGCTATGGCCATGGTTGAAGCAACCTATGAGCCTGGTAGCCGTGTGATTGTTATTGCAGGTGAAGGCTGGCATGAAGGAGTAAAGGGTATTGTCGCCAGCCGTATTGTTGGGCGCTATCATGTTCCATCGCTTTTGTTTACCGTATCTGATGGTATCGCGCGGGTAGTGGGCGCAGTGTTGGCTCGGTAGACCTGTTTAGTGCGGTCAGTAAGTGCTCTGATTTATTGGTGCGTTTTGGTGGCCATTCCGGTGCGGTAGGGGTTACCTTAGACGCTGCTAATATTGATGCGTTTAGAGTGCGCATGGAGGAAGAACTCTCCAAGCTCCCCGAGGATGACTTTGTTTCTACAGGAGAAGTAACTGCGCTGGTGGGCTTACCCGAGCTGGATGTGGAATCCATTAACTCACTTGAGGCGCTGCAGCCCTTTGGACAAGGAAACAAAAAGCCTCTCTTGGCTACCACAGGCGTATGTATGCGCGACTGCTGTCGTGTAGGTGGTGCGGGTGAGCACCTTCGTTTTAATGCAACGGACGGCGTGCATGCCCTGCCAGCAATCATGTTTAGAGCTCCTAATGTGGAGCAGGCGGTGGATTTTGAGGGCGCGGTCAATCTGGTCTTTGAAGCGGTCAATGAAACCTGGCAGGGGCGTACTAAACCTAAGCTTATGGTGCGCGATATTATCTATCGAGAAGCGCTGCAGCCAGACCAAAGTACGCCTTCTCTTGCCGATACCCTTTTCTTGCGTGCTCATTCTATTTTGGCGCGGAAGGAATATGAGGGCATTGCGGAGGCATCGAGCTTTCCTACTATTGCACGGCAGGTCCAAACTCCTGCAAGGCAGGCGGCTATTGCACAGCTTTTTGTTGGACAAACTATAGACATCATCTTTGATCCCACTGCTGCTCACGAGCAAAAAACCTTAGTGTTAGCTACAGAGCAGGGTGAAGTGCTAGGAGAGCTGCGCACTGCCATTAACGCCGCTCTTGCCCCTCTTGTTGCGAAGGGCGTGCAGTATCGTGCAAGGGTAGTAGCACTTACGCATAGCGAGCAAAAAGGGTACGGGCTTAATATCATGGTGGAGCGGTGCTGTTCTGGTGATGCTGCGGCGCAGAAAGAGGACAGCAGCAAAGCAGATAGTGCCCAGCTACGCCATTCTCTTGAGGCGCTCCCGCCCGAGGAGATGACAGAAGCTTTACGTGAGCGCATGATCGGCTCTCATGCCCTGTTGCCTGCACAAGCAGCGGCTCTGCAACAGCTTGCCCGTGGACACTCTACGCTATGTGTTATGGCAACCGGCAGAGGCAAGTCACTCATCTTCCATATCCATGCTGCTCGTGAAGCGCTTTTGCACAAGCACATGAGCGTTTTTGTATTTCCTTTACGCGCGCTGGTGGCAGATCAAGCCTACCATCTTACCCAGATGTTCGAGACGCTTGGTATGAGCGTCCGAGTGCTTACCGGAGAAACAGCCCTTGGTGAGCGCGATGACATCTTCCTTGGTGCGCGCTCTGGTGCAATAGACGTTTTGCTTACTACGCCAGAGTTTTTGGCTATTCACTCCGCACGCTTTGCGGCGCTCAATCGCGTGGGCTTTGTCGTAGTGGATGAGGCTCATCATGCTGGTGTAGCAAAGGGTGGTAACCGTGGCGCCTATACCGAGCTGCCGCGCGTCTTGTCAGAGCTGCACAATCCGGTGTGTTTAGCCGTAAGTGCCACTGCGCAAAATGAGAGCGCACAAGAAATCTGCTCGCTTCTTGGTATTGAGGCAAGTCATGTGGTGGTTGATACTTCCGTGAGAAGCAACCTTGCCCTGTGCGACGAGCGCGATTCTCGGGATCGTGATGCTGTCCTTATCCATCTTGTTGCTTCTGGCGAGAAGGTCATCGTGTATGTCAATTCACGCGAACAATCCGTGATGTTGGCACGAATGCTGCGGCGTGCTGTACCGGATTTGGGACATAAGATTTCTTTTTACAATGCAGGACTTACGCGCAAGGAGCGCTTGAAGGTAGAAAACGCTTTTAGGCGTGGGGAGCTGTGTTGCATTGTTTCTACCAGCGCCTTTGGTGAGGGTGTTAACTTGCCCGATGTTCGTGCCGTTGTGTTGTATCACATGCCTTTTGGAGCAGTGGAGTTTAATCAAATGTCTGGTCGTGCGGGTCGCGATGGAAAACCTGCCCAGATTTACCTGCTGTTTGGTGACCGTGACGCACGCATCAATGAGCGCTTGCTTGAGGCAGCTGCTCCCAAGCGCAGCGCCTTGGTGGCACTATATCGCACGTTCATGGCGCAGGCAAAGGCACAATCAGAGGCACAGCCAGAGGAACAGACCGGTGTTTCTGCACAGCCAGCAACATCAGATACTGCGTATGCACCGGGCTTCTCGCTCTCCAACTCAGAGTTGGCCGAGGCTGCCAGAGAGCGCGATGCCCATACAGAGCTCGATGAACGTATGGTTTCGTGCGGCATAACTATTTTTAGAGAGCTCGGGCTGTTGCGTACCACCGGATATGGGACGTCGCGTAAAATTAGTATGAAGGTATCGCCCGCGCGCGTAGATTTGGAAAAGTCCATTCGCTACTTGGAAGGTCAGTATGCGCGTGAAGCGTTCGAGCAGTTTAGGAATTGGGTTCTGACTGCCTCGACCGACGAGCTTTTGGCTCGCATTAACAGACCTCTTACCCCAGATTTTGGGTATGAGGTCTAAAGGAGGCCAAGCGGATGACACAAGAAACAAGTGCTGGTAAAGGCATAACGGAAGAGGGTTTGTTTGTTCCTGTAACGGATGAGATTCCGGAAGCAGACAATTACAGCCTGTTGCTCCGCACCTGTGGGCAGTATTTGAATGAGGAAGATTTGCAGCTCGTAAAGGATGCCTACACCTTTGCCGCGCGCTTTCATGGCAATCAGCGCCGCCGCAGCGGAGAGCCCTATATTAACCATCCTGTTGAAGTAGCTTTTATCTTGGCAGATAAGCTGCATATGGATAAAGACGTCATTTGTACGGCGCTTTTGCATGATACGGTGGAAGATACCACGGCAACGCTTAACGACATTGCCTTCCAATTTGGCGAGACGGTCGCAGAGCTGGTAGATGGTGTCACAAAGCTTACCTCCATCGAGGTAGACTCCATGGATGAGAAGCAGGCGCTCAATCTGCGTAAGATGTTTTTGGCCATGTCCAAAGATATTCGCGTGGTTATCATCAAGCTGGCTGACCGTTTGCACAACATGCGCACCCTAGCCTCATTGCCGCCGCATCGTCGTATCTTTAAAGCTAAAGAGACTATGGACGTGTATGCGCCCTTGGCAGACCGCTTGGGCATTAGTTCCTTTAAGTGGGAGCTTGAGGATCTCTCGTTTTTCTACCTGTATACCGATGAGTACACCCGCATTGCCCGCATGGTGCAAGACTCTCATGAGGCGCGTGAGCGCGAGACAAACGCCACCATCAAGGTGCTGTCAGATGAGATTGCAAAAACGGGCATTACAGGCTTGCAAATCACGGGACGCCCCAAACACCTATGGTCTATCTATCAAAAAATGAAGCGCAAGGACAAGCAGTTCTCGGATATTTACGACTTGATTGCTTTGCGTGTTATTGCTCAATCGGTAAGCGATTGCTATTCCATTTTGGGCTCGGTGCATTCTTTATGGCACCCTCTACCAGGCCGTTTTAAGGACTACATTGCAACGCCTAAACCCAATGGCTATAGCTCGCTGCATACAACGGTTGTAGGTCCTGACGCGCGCCCCATTGAGATTCAAATTCGCACCTACGAGATGCACGAACAGGCAGAATACGGTATTGCTGCGCACTGGCTGTATAAGCGCTCGGGCAACTCTTTGGGCGATCGTTCCCATGTCGATAAAAGCGTGGACTCTCAAATCTCATGGATTCGCCGCAGTTTGGATTGGGCTGCAGAGGCAGATATTGATGATGCTCACGAGTATTTGGACAGCTTGCGTGTAGATCTGTACGAGGATGAGATCTTTGTCTTTACTCCTAAAGGCGAGGTCATGAGCTTGCGTGCAGGGGCTACGCCTTTGGATTTTGCCTATGCGGTTCACACCGAGGTGGGCAACCACTGCGTTGGTGCCAAGGTCAATGGCTCTGTGGTTCCCCTTACGTATTCATTGGAGATTGGGGATCGTGTAGAGATTCTTACCAACAAGAACTCTAAGCCATCGCGTGACTGGATTGCATTGGTGCGCACACCTTCGGCCCGCGCTAAAATTCGTAAGTATTTTTCCACAGCCAGCAAGTCCGATGACGCGGAAGCTGGTCGGTCTGAACTCGCCCGAGAGCTGCGCAAACGTGGTTTTGGTATCTCCAATGCACGTACTACTAAAGCAATCAATCGTGTATATCCTCAATATGATTTGCATACGGCGGATGATCTTTTTGCTGCAATCGGCACCAGCAAGCTTACTGCAAAGTCAGTGGCTAATCGCGTGGAAGCCGTCCTCAAGGAGGGTAGCCCCGAGCAGTTGGCTGAGGCTGCAAAAGCCGCAAAGGAACAGGCCCGTAAAAAAGAGGCCATGGAGGACGATAAACCCCTTAAGCTTGCTAAGCCACAGACGCGTGAACAGCGCAAAAAGCGTGCTAACTGCGGCGTTGTAGTTAAAGGAGACTCCGATCTTCTCGTTCATTTGTCTAAGTGCTGCAACCCCGTTGCAGGAGATCAAATCATTGGCTTTATTACACGCGGTCGTGGTGTCTCGGTACACCGTGCTAACTGCCCCAATGTGAGCGATCTTATGCGTCATCCTGAGCGTATGATTGACGTTGAGTGGGACACCTCGGGCGCTACTGAATTCCAGGTAGAGATCGTAGTTGCTGCAACCGATCGCATAGGTTTGCTCAAGGATGTGACCATTGTGCTGGATGCTGTGGGCGCCAATATTTTGTCTGCAGCTACACAAACCAGCAAAACCGGTGCAGCACGCTTGCGTTTTCTGCTTTCTATCTCTGATGCAAGCATTCTTAATCCCTTGCTCACAGCGGTGGGTCGCGTTTCGGGCGTTTATGATGCGCGCCGCATCCTGCCAGGAGAAGGAAGCAAGCAGCTTAAGCGTCGTTTATAGCAAGCTGGTTTACCCCCATAGCCTTCTCCACCTTTATACGATTAAGGATAAAACATGGCTATTAGCGTTATGAACACGGTGTCGTACGGCACCGACACCATTCATTGGTTTGTAGTTGGCCCCATCTCTACCAACTGCTATGCCTATGTATCGGACGGCGAGTGTCTGGTTGTTGATCCCGGCTTTGACGGTGCTGCTTTGGCGCAGCAGCTCGCAGACCAAAACATTACCACCATCGTTGCCACACATGGCCATGGGGATCATGTGGGCGGTGTGGCAGAGCTTATGCGTCCCTCGACCGCGTTTCTTATTAACGAGAAGGACGTGGCGATGGCTCAATCCGCTACAGCTCCTGGTCACAGGCCTGGCGAGTCTTTGCCCCCTGACCCCACGAGAACGCTGTCTGAGGGCGACGTGGTGCATGTTGGTACCGCAAGCTTTCGCATTATTGAGACACCGGGGCATAGCCGTGGCGGTATCTGTTTAGTGGGGCAGGGCACAGCAGAAGGCCTTTGCTTTACTGGAGACACCCTATTTGCTGGAAGTGCTGGTAGGGTGGATTTACCTGGTGGCAATCTGGATGAGCTGATGCATTCACTTACCAAGCTAAAAGAAGAGCTTGCTCCAGACTGCCTGGTGCTTCCTGGACATGGGACGGTCAGCTCTATGCAAGAAGAGCTTGCCACAAATCGTTTTTATCAGTAAGTTTCTGAAGTTATACACAGTAAAAGAGCCCCAAATGGGGCTCTTGATTTTTTATGGTGCCTGAGGTGAGACTCGAACTCACACGTCCTTGCGGACAACGGATTTTGAATCCGTCGCGTCTGCCAATTCCACCACTCAGGCGTGTATCACGCGTTACAAACTATAGCAGAAAACATGAGCAAGCGATACAAGACGTCATAAAAATATTTTTTGCCAAAAGGTCCTACTCCTTGCGCGGCTCGCCCCACCAAAACACCGCCACTGTTCCGGGGCCAGTATGTACGCCAATAGTGGCACCAATTTCAAAGATTTGTATGGGCTGAGCCTTGGGAAACGCTTGGGAAAGCAGTTCTGCTGTAGCCTGTGCATCTTCCAAACAATCCGAATGGCTAATAAAAAGCTCACCTGTATACTCAAGGCCATCGTTACAGGTTTCTTCCATGATAGAGACCACACGTTTCATAGCGCGCTTCTTGGTGCGAATCTTCTCTTTAATAGCAAGCGAACCATTGGGGGCAACATGCATCAGAGGGCAAATATGGAGCATGCCTCCCACAACTCCAGCCGTTTTAGAAATACGGCCTCCCTTAATAAAAAAGCGTAAGTCTGACGAGAAGAACCAGCTTTGTACTTCACGGTTATGCGTTTCCGCCCAATCACGTACCTCATCGATAGGCGTGTTTTTGTCGCGCAGTTCAGCGAGCTTGCTTACCAACAGACCATAGCCTGCACTCGCGCACAGCGAGTCTACGACATATAGTTTTTGTTGAGGAAACTCTTCTGCCAAAATTTTGGCAGCATTGACCGCGGATTGGTAGGTTCCAGAAATACCCGAAGACAGGGTAACGTGCAAAACATCATTGCCAGCAGCGAGCAAAGGACGCCAAAAATCTAAATAGGCTCCAACGCTCACTTGAGAAGTGGTGGCCTGTGCTCCGGCAAGCATTTTTTCAAATAAGCTATGAGGCGTATTTGATCTGCCAAAATCATCCTTGTACCAAGCGTTATCCAACATGTAGTTAAATGTGAGGTAGGGAATATGGCGAGGAGCCAAGAATTCCTCAGAAACGTCTACTGGAGAACAACAGCTTAAAACAAAGTTTGACATAACGCTCCTTTGATGGAATTGAGTCATACCTACTCTAGCGCAATTACAGTTTAAAAATATGCATTGAGTGTGTGTTTGTTCATTATTATGGAGATAGATGCGGATCTTTTCTTGCATTTGGCAGCAAGTATCTCTAATATTTAACAAGTTCGCGCATACGCGCGTTGGAGAAGCGGAATCATGCACGTGGATTCCCACCTGTACGGCGCCCTCTTGGCAGCTGTCTGGTAGGCAAACGGATAGTTTTTCTCGCCCGTATGTGTGCGAGCCGTAAGTCCCAGATGGATGCACCTGCGTCGTCTGGGTATTTTTATGCGGCTGTGCCGCACAGAGAGGAAGGTGTAGGAAGATAGCCAAACCCCAGGGTCCTCGTGTAAACGAGGAAATCACCGCTCGTACCTGCCGCCTTATTGGCGAAGATGGTGCTCAGTTGGGCTTGTTCGGCGTTTCTGACGCATTGCGTCTTGCTGACGAGCGCGGTCTTGACCTTGTTGAGATTGCACCCAATGCAGAGCCACCCGTATGCAAGGTGATGGACTATCGCAAGTTCAAGTATGAGCAAGACCGTAAGGCTAAGGCCGCCCGCAAGAACCAGGCCAAGGTCGAGGTCAAAGAAATGAAGTTCCGCCCCAAGATTGACGTGGGTGATTACGAGACTAAAAAGAGCCACGTTCTTCGTTTTCTTAAGAAGGGCGCGCGCGTCAAGATCACGATCATGTTCCGTGGTCGTGAGATGGCCCATCCTGAACAGGGTCTCAATGTTCTTGAGCGTCTCGCAGAGGATTTGAAGCCTTTTGCAAATGTAGAAGCTCAGCCCAAGATGGAGGGTCGCAACATGCACATGCTCGTCGCTCCTATTAAGGGCGCTTTTGATGAGAAGCCCGTGGCGAACGACAATTCTGCAAACAAGAAGGAGAACTAGTATGCCAAAGATGAAGACTCACAAGGGAACCGCTAAGCGTTTCCGTAAAACTGGTACCGGCAAGATTATGCGCGCTAAGGCATTTAAGAGCCACATTCTTACCAAGAAGTCTCAGAAGCGTATCCGTGGCTTCCGTCAAGAAGCTGTTGTTTCCGCAGCCGACGCAAAGAACGTATCGGTACGTATGGGTAAGTAGGCGCTTAAGCGTCAGTAAGAGCATTTCACTCACAAGGAGTTGATTACATATGGCACGTGTAAAGCGCGCAGTTAACGCCAAAAAGAAGCGTCACACCCTCCAAGAGCGCACCAAGGGTTATTACGGAACCTCTTCTCGTACCCTTCGTGGTATGAAGGAGCAGATGCAGCACTCTTTGCAGTATCAGTATCGTGACCGTCGCAACAAGAAGCGTGATATTCGTCGTCTTTGGATCCAGCGTATCAACGCAGCTGCTCGTATTAACGATATGAGCTACTCTGTGTTTATGCATGGTCTTAAGCTTGCAGGCGTAGAGCTTGACCGTAAGGTTCTTGCTCAGATTGCCTATGAGGATTCCGCTGCATTTGCAGATCTTGCAGCCATTGCTAAGAAGGCAGTAGAGGCTGCTCAGTAGTTTTTACCGTTTGCATCAAAAGCTTTTTATAAAGCCCCAGTAGATAGTTTTAAACTGTCCACTGGGGCTTTGATATTTTCTCTGCGTATAAATAGTATACTTTTACCATATTTTTAGATGTATTGAAGTTATTAAAAAGGAGAAGAGAATGAAATCTCGTCAATTTTTTAGTAATGTTTATCGATATATCTGTGGGCTTTGCATCATTGTTTTTAAAAGAAAAGCTGCTAAGGCATTCATCCTTGTTCTATCTTTGTTTCTTCTCGTTACAGCTTTTATACCAATAGCAACTGATGATTACTTTAAGTACGGATTACGCAATTACGAGGACAACTATAGTATTCTTTCTCAGGCACTTGCTGAGGGAGAATCGGATTCTGACCTGCTTTTCCAGTATGACTTGCTTAATAAAATTATTCATGAACAAGATATTCAAAAACAGACCAAACTTAAATTACAGTATGAGCTGTATACCTACTCATTAGAGGGCACAGATGATGATCCAGCTATTGATCAGGGTCTAGAATTTCAACATACACGTGAAGTCAGCCTTTCTCAGCTGTCTAACCCTATTTTTTATGAGAATACCGCCCTGTTTAGTGCTTTATATTTTCTTATTTATTGGGTGGCAAAAATTCCCACCATTATTTTGTTGGGCTTCTCCTTTATTTTTCTTATCCAGTTTGTATAAGAAATGCAAAAGCAAAGAATTATGTTACAAGCCCCAATTTCTTCTTTTGAGCAGCTGATAGGGCTGATGCTCTTCTCGATATTTTATTGTTTCTTTTCATTCATAATCCTATTTGCACCTGGGTTCTTTGTATGCCTTATTAAAAATGGTCTGGGTGATGTGCAATACCCAATTTGTTATTGGTATGGCAATCAGATTATTGTTCAAACAGCTGCGCATTCAATTGGGCTTATTACGATAGCTTTGTTGGTGTTGAGTTTTTGTCTGGGGTCAATTGCATATCTAGCTCTGCACTATAAACGTATTGAGCTTTGTGTTGGCTATATCATTTTATTTTTGCTTCCATATCTTCCAAATTATGATTCGCTGTCTACTTCGCTTCCGTTTTTATTTAAATATCTCCCTTCAACATATCTCTCGTTTGCTCGTTTGTCAGGTTTTCCAGATACATTCGGGCAGTATAATATAGTTCCCTTTGAGGGTATGACACCTTTTTGGGGCGTTATGATTTTGCTCGTATATATTGTTGGCATATCCATGTTGGGCTGTGTTATTAATCGCGTTGCTCAGAATAAACGTTATAAGAGCGCGAGGGACCACTCAAAAATACAGAGTTTAGTTGTTGATGATGTAAGTGTTTCATACACAAAAAATGTAGTGTTACAGCACGTACAGCTTAAGCTATATCCAGGTGAGATACAGGGACTCATTGCTCCAAATGGTTGTGGAAAATCGACCTTACTTGATGCTTTGAGTGGAAGTACATCACTTCATACTGTTCGGGCAAGTATTGCCCTAGGGCTAAAAGAAGAAGAGTCTCCCATCTCTCCAGCAGACTATAGATACAAAAAATACCTTGTATATGTACCGAGTGAAGGTCAACTCTTATACCCCCATCTTACTGTTGAGGAAAACTTAAAGCTCGTAGGAGTGCTCTGGGGTACTGTAGCTCAAATGGAACACACAATATCAGTATTTGGGATTGGTTCATATAGAGAAAAACAGGTAAGAACACTATCGCAAGGCATGAAGCAGCAGGCATCGTTAGCAGCAGCTTTTATGACGTCTGCACAGTTTTTATTGCTTGATGAGCCTATGAATGCACTTGACCCTTCGGTGGTGCGGATGGATGAACATATACTCAAACAGTTTGTGCAACGCGGTGGATCTATAGTGCTGTCTTCACATCTGCTCGTTAATTTAGAGAGAATTTGTACGCGGGTACTTTATATCAAAAATAGAGAAGTACAGACAGTTGAGCTTGATTCAAAGGCTATGAATCTTGAACAGCTGTATTTCGATATATATGCCTGAGATACCAGCACTACGAACGCTTGTTTTTATGCTTGCGCTTTTTGAGTCGCTTTTGCAAGGTGGTGCTCTCAAGCTTTTGAGCCTCTACTTCCTCTTCAAAAGCGGGATTGTCGGGTGTGATAAGTACATCATTATCTGCTTCTGGATCATAGTGGTGAAGCAGTACTGGTTCAAATAGGTGAAGTTTGGAAGCAAAACTTCCAGAAGCAAGAACCAAAATGATAAAGATGATCATACGAGGCCATACAGGAACCTTAGTCATAACAAAGGAGCCAATGCAGAGCATAGCGGTCCAGGCATAAATAAGCAGCACTGCTTGTCGTTGATCAAAGCCACTTTGGATAAGTCTGTGGTGAATGTGGCCTTTATCGGCCTGTCCAATGCTTACATGGGCACGCTTACGGCGCACGATAGCGGATAGGGTGTCAATGATGGGGATGCTTGCTACCAGCAGAGGAATAATGATGGTAGTAAGACCAGCAACACGGGTAACGTTAAGCAAAGAAATAGCACCTAAAGTAAAGCCTAACAACAAAGAGCCCGAATCACCTAAAAAGATACTCGCAGGATTGAAGTTAAAGCGCAAAAATCCAAGCGTTGAGCCAGCAAGAGCAATAGAAAGTGCGGCGGCATCCAGACGTCCTGCAGCACAGGCTAGCACAAACATGGTAAGACTTGCTATGCAGGTAATGCCAGAAGCAAGACCGTCTAAACCATCAATGAGGTTAATAATGTTGCAGTAGGCAACCAAGTAAATAATGGTTATGGGGTAGGTTAAAAAGCCAAGAACAATTTCACTTTCGGTAAGCGGATTGTAAATATTGCCAATGACCAAGCCGCCACATACGGCAAGAATAGCTGCCGCAATTTGTCCCATAAGCTTTACAAGTGGCTTGAGTGAAAAGATGTCATCCAACACACCTACAAAAAAGATGCAGGCAATAGAGGCAGCAAGAAAGTAATAGTTAACCGTCATCCCGGGGTGAGGCACCAAAACTATGGGCCATAGATACTGCGTTGTTCCAATATATTGTGTTACAGCTGCAGCAATCAGACCAATAAAGACAGCAATGCCACCCATGCGTGGGATGGCTGTTTTATTAATACGGCGCTTGCCGGGTTTATCGATAGCTCCAACTTTGTGCGCAATGAACTTAGCCACAGGGGTAGTGATAACGGTCGCGATAAGTGCAACAAGGTATAAGCACATGTACGGGATATAGGAACTCACGTGGTACTACTCTCCTGATGGGGCGAACAGCTGAGTGCATTCGCATGTTTACACGGTAAGTTTAAGTACACGTCATAACTTCAACTAAGTCAAGACTGGTATTAATTTATCTCTTTTGTATAGTAAAGGTGTCGAGCTCCTGCGAGCTAACTGGGTGAACCGACAAGTTTTTTCAGGGAGCCTGGTTCTTGTTCTTAGTACGAGGATCCTTCGTTGTTGAGGAAGCCGGAACAGGCAAGTAGGGCACCCACCTTCTGAGAGGTGGGTTCACAATTGCAACGCAGGAGCTCGACGTTATGTGGTCTAAACCACGCGCCGAGCTCCTTCATACATCATATATCTTTGTTATATTTTTACATCCATCATAATGTGCAAGGACACATAGCTAAGCTGCTGTATCACATGCCTGAGTAGCGGTATCCTCTGCGTTGCGTTTGAGTAAAACGTCAGGTTTAGTAACACTGACGTTTCTAAAACATTAGTTCTTGTCAGAACGAGGAATAACCTCAATTGCATCTTCAGGAAGGGTGGCATCCTTAGGCTGGATGAGCAGACGATATCCCAGCACATCTAAAATCTTGCTGAGGACACGAGTCTGAGGATTACCAACAGCCAGAACAGATGCAATTGCAGGCTGGCTTACGCCAAGTTCCTGAGCAAGCTTGGACTGAGTTGTTCCCTTAGCGGAAATGATGGATCGCAGAGCGTCGGAAATGATTACTTTTTCTTGGTTAGCCATGCAAATGCCTCTCTTACATACCATAGCTATTAGGCTATGAACCTATCACAGGATTTGTGATAAAGGATTTATAACCTACTCTGAAGCATTAAATAACCTACTTTGAAGCATTAAATTTAATTTGTAACAAAAAAGTGCATTTTTATGATATATACATGAAAAAATAAGACCAGACAGTGTATCTGAGATGGTATCTAAGATGTCTACGTGTGTTTTGTTTCGTTCTTCTTCTGAACTGTGTCCTATCTGAGCGACGGGTACAATGAAGCTAGTAGTTGCAAGATACGTTACAGCTTTTGTCGGAAGACATGCGGTAACTCAATACCTTTTATTACGTTGGTTAGATAGTTAGATAGGTTGAAGAGGATCCTATGCCACAAGTTGCTCCCAATGGAAAAACCATTGCTGTTATTGACGGTAATTCACTCATGCACCGTGCTTTTCATGCCATTTCTCAACCCATGCAGGCACCGGATGGTCGTCCAACCAATGCACTTTTCGGCTTCTTTAATATGTTTGTCAAATTTTATGAGAGTTTCTCGCCTGATGGCATAATCTGTGCCTTTGATAAGGGTCGTCCCCAGATACGCATGGAGATGCTTGCACAATATAAGGCCCAGCGTCCTCCCATGGATCCAGACCTGCGCCTGCAGTTTCCCATGGTCAAAGAGCTGCTTCGCGCTATGCGCGTGCCTGTGATGGAGTGTGAGGGTTGGGAAGGTGATGACATTTTAGGCACCTTGGCCCGTCGTGGAGAACAGGCTGGCTATACCATGCTGCTGGTTACAGGGGATCGCGATATGTATCAGCTCTCTACAGACTTGGTGCACATTGTCTCTACACGTAAAGGTATTACGGATGTCTCCATCATGACACCAGATTCCGTGAGTGATCTATATAACGGGATTACTCCTCAGTTGGTTCCTGATTTTTATGGTCTTAAAGGAGATAGTTCAGATAACATCCCTGGTGTTCCTGGTATTGGGCCCAAAAAGGCTGCTGCGCTTATCATGCAGTATGGCAGCCTAGATGAAGTGCTTGCTCATGCAGATGAGGTAAAGGGTAAAATGGGCGAGAATCTGCGTGCTCACAAAGAGGATGCTCTTGTGAGTCGCAAAGTGGCAACCATTCGTACCGATGCTCCCATTGAGTTAGAGCTTAGTGATGCTCAATTTCCTGCATTTACCTCTGATGAGGCGCTCGCTCAGGTTTCTCAGGCTTTTTCTGATCTTGGCTTTACCGGCGTGTTACAGCGTATTGTGGCCATAGCCGGCGGGAGTGTACAAGCTCCCAAATCCATGCTTTCCGAGCTTCCTAAGCCCTTAGAGGGTGCTGATGCACAAGCGCTTGTGTCCTTAGCTGTACAGCAGCAAACATGGGCAGGCGTGGCGCTTGAACAGGGAAGTGCTACCGGTCAGCTGACGTTGGATTTGGGCGATAACCCCTGTGTCCTTTGGGTGGCTACCGATGAAAGCTTGGCACGCTTTGAGGGCACCGCTGCACAAGATACCCTGTGTCAGTTATTTGAGGCTGGCAAGATTGTGTCCTCTGATGTCAAGCATCTCATCCACAGTGTGATGCCATCCGACTCTTCACAACCAGCTTTGCTGTCATACGATTGCATTGACCCTACCCGTATTTTTGATCTGGGTGTTGCAGGCTATTTACTGGATTCCGATAAGGCAAGTTTTTCCACAGCAGTTCTAGCCCAGCACTACCTTAAGACCACCTTGCCCGAAGCACATAAGGGGTGCTCTGAGCAGGCAATTGATGCGTGGGTTGCTCGCACGCTACAAGAGGCTTTAACCACACAGCTTAAGCAGACAGGCTCGGATGAGCTTTTTGAGACAGTGGAAATGCCGCTGCTTGTGGTATTGGCGGCGATGGAGCGCACTGGCCTGCATGCGGATGAGGCAGAACTTCGCAATCAATCCCAAGAGTTGGGTGCAGAAATTGATCGCATGGTGGAGCATATCCAAAACGAAGCTGGCGAGAAGTTCAAGGTCAATTCTCCCGAGCAGCTGTCACATGTGCTCTTTGATGTGTGGGGTTTGCCAACCTTTGGACTTAAAAAGACTAAGAAGGGATTTTATTCCACTAACGCAAAGGTGCTCAGTGAACTAGCGGTTCAGGACAAGCGCGTAGCAGAGGTGCTGGAGTATCGTGAGCGTACCAAGATCAAGTCCACTTATTTAGATGCACTGCCCGAGCTTATTTGTGGTGATGGTCGTATTCACACAAGCTTTAATCAGACGGTTGCCGCAACGGGCCGTCTGTCCAGCTCTGATCCAAACTTGCAAAATATTCCTACCCGCTCTGAGCTGGGCCATCGAGTGCGCAGGGCCTTCTCGGTACCGCAAGATAGCGTGTTTTTGGCGTGTGACTATTCTCAGATTGAGCTGCGTCTCTTGGCGCACCTCTCTGGTGATGAGCATCTGATTGCTGCATTTAACAGCGGCAAAGATTTTCATGCGGCAACAGCCGCTCGCGTGTTTGGAGTACCCGTAGAAGAAGTAACCCCAGCTTTGCGCAGTCGTGCTAAAGCCGTTAATTTTGGCATTGTGTATGGTCAGCAGGCCTATGGGCTGGCTACTTCTTTAGGCATTGCACGCGCTGAAGCGCAGCAGATGATCGATCGCTACTTTGAGGCGTATCCTGGTGTGAGTGCGTACCTTAAACAGCAAATCAAGCTTGCTCATGAGCAGGGCTACGTAAGCACTATGTATGGTCGTCGGCGTTATACCGCAGACATTAATAATAGGAACTTCCAGCTTCGCTCGTTTGCCGAGCGCGTAGCCATGAACCATCCCATGCAGGGAAGTGCGGCGGACATCATCAAGATTGCTATGGTGCGCGTTCAAAACGCACTCGTCGAGAAAAACTTGCGCTCAAAGCTTGTGTTACAGATCCACGACGAACTGGATCTTGAGGTTCCCACCAATGAGCTCAAGATGGTTTCTCGTCTGGTTAAAGAGCAGATGGAGGGTGTGTGCCACCTACAGGTGCCTCTGATTGCCGAGCCTTCCTATGGCAATAACTGGGCAGAAGCAAAATAAGGTAGTGGACATGGCAAGTTTTGATGACTTCTCCTCTCGGCCTGAAGAAGGTTCTGCTAAGACAGTTCAAGGACCGCAGGTATGTATCTATACCGACGGGGCTTCTCGCAGTAATCCTGGACGGGGTGGCTATGGTGCCGTGCTGCTGTATACCACCTCTACGGGAGATGTTAAAACGCTTGAGCTGAGTCAAGGCTATTACAAAACCACCAACAATCGGATGGAACTTTTAGCTGCGATTGTGGCGCTCGAAGCGCTCAAACGCCCGTGTAAGGTGGAGCTTCACAGCGATTCTCAGTATGTGGTCAATGCTTTTAACCAGCAATGGATAGCCGGCTGGATAAAGCGGGGTTGGAAGACCGCCAATAAACAGCCCGTCAAAAACACGGATCTCTGGCAGCGTTTGCTTGCCGCCGCCAGCAAGCATGCGGTGCGTTGGGTATGGGTTAAGGGACATGCTGGTCATGCGCTTAACGAGCGCTGCGATGAACTTGCAACAACAGCGGCTGATGGTGTGGACCTTATTGAGGATGAGGGCTTTACAGAAGCTTAGGCTGGGGAATTGACGTCCGTTTTACCAATCATGATGTTGAGAATTTCTACATCAGTTGGATGCATACCCACGCGCCCAACATAGCCCATAGAGCGAATGGTTTCCTCGGCATTTTCTCCAACCAGGCCGTCACCTGCTTTAAAGTTATGGTCCGATAAAGCCATGTCACAGCCGAGAATAGCGGCGTCAACAGAAGCAGAAACTTTAGCGGCACAGCTGGGCTTGGCGCCATCACATACGATGCCGCCAACGTTGGCAAGCGTGTTTACTACCGTTGCTTCAAACTGAGCCAAAGAGCCACCGCGCAAGTATGTAATGGCTGCTCCTGCACCACACGCCGCAGAGACCGCACCACAAAAGGCAGACAGCTCGCCAATATAGTGCTTAACGTGGACTGCCACCAAATCTGACATGGCAACAGCACGAATGAGCTTCTCGTGATCCACACCCAATTCTTTGGCATATTCCACAACAGGCTGAGAACAGGTAATGCCTTGATTGCCACTACCGCAGTTAATGACCACAGGCATGGGGCAGCCGCTCATGCGTGCATCAGAACCAGCGGCAGCCGCTGCACGTGCGCGACAGGAAATATCATGCGGGCGGCTTGCAAGAAGCGTGGAACCAATGTTGGCACCCCAGGAGTTTGTTAAGCCTTCGTTGGAAATGGCGCAATTGCGTTCAATTTGCTCATTGATACGCTGCTCAATATCGGAAAGGGCAACCTTATGGGCAAAGTTCCAAATAGAGCGTAGCGATAAGTGCGCGCGGATGTCTCCGGCTGTGTTGGTGTCATTACAGTTAGAGATCCCCGCTCCAAATCCAGCTACTTCAACGGGCACATCATCCAAGTTCAGTTGTACTACGTTGGTGTGGCGCTCTACCAAACAAGCAACTGAGGTGTGGCCTTTACCCTCTGCCGTTATATGTACATACAGATTGGGAACAGCTTCTGCGAGCTCTACCGTACAAAAGTTTTGCTTAAGCAGGGTGTGGGTGAGTGCAATATCATCGGGAGTAACGGCTTGTAACACTTCGAGCACCCGCGTAGGATCGCCACCCACACAGCCCAAAATAGCTGCGGCTTCAATGCCACGCATACCGTCAGAATTGGGAACCGTCACACTTTTTACATTCTTAATAATGTTACCGCTGCACACTACGGTGAGCTTTTCGGCGCGGCAGGGAAGCGCACCTTGAGCAAGCGCTGCGGCAAAGGCAACGGCAATAGGCTCGGTGCATCCAAGGGCACATACCAGCTCGTCTTCCAGAATGGCTAAATGATTAGCATAGCTTGTTGTGTCCACTATTCCCCCTGCATAGTAGTTGTGCTTGTTCATCTTTTTGCAAATATAACTGCATTGTATCGTTTATTTTGTTTGTTGCACTCCCCTTTGCAAAAAGGGCAGAGCTTCATAAAAAGGCTGTGCTCTTGTGAGGCTGTAGGACACCGACAAACTTTTCTTGCAGTTAAAAGGTGGTAAAATACCTTTTCTATCATTGGAAATTTGATGGTTTTGAGCGCGGACAGTGCACGTTGTGGCCGGCAATAATGATTTTTCCTCAATATTTCCTTACTAAAGTGCGCTTTTAGCTTGAAATCACCAGCATAAAACGGTTATTCTGTCAAACGTATGTCTGGGACGGACATACATCCGTATCTGTTGGCCCCCGAGCATGTAATTTTCCGTAGCTGGTGTCAGGAAATCTTTCTACACTACAGGCGATGACCATGGCAATCGGGGCCCCGCTTTTGAAAGGGGTCCACCTTTGAGTGAGATTCAGAACTCGTCCATCTTCTCTCTCGACGACATTTCTGACGAGGAGATGAACAACCTTATCGACGGTACTATTACCGACTTTGACGAGAATGACTTGGTAACTGGTACTATCGTCAAGATCGAGCGCGATGAGGTCCTGCTGGACATCGGCTTTAAGTCTGAGGGTGTAATTCCTGTTCGCGAGCTGTCCATTCGCAAGGATGCCAACCCTGCTGACATCGTAAACATGGGTGATGAGATTGAGGCTTTGGTTCTCCAGAAGGAGGACAAGGACGGTCGTCTGATCCTTTCCAAGAAGCGTGCTGAGTATGAGCGCGCTTGGAACCGCATTGAAGAGAAGTTCAATGCTGGCGAGAACGTTGAGGGTGAGGTTATCGAGGTTGTTAAGGGCGGCTTGATCCTTGACATTGGCCTTCGTGGCTTCTTGCCCGCTTCCTTGGTTGACCTTCGTCGCGTTAAGGACTTGGCTGCATACATGGGCACGCGTATTGAGGCTCGTGTCATTGAGATGGACCGCAACCGCAACAATGTTGTTCTGTCTCGTCGTGTTGTGCTTGAGGAGGCTCGTAAGGCAGAGCGCTCCGAGATTCTTACCAAGCTTCAGTCTGGTATGCGTCTTAAGGGCAACGTATCCTCCATCGTTGACTTTGGCGCCTTTGTTGACCTTGGCGGCATTGATGGTCTTATTCACATCTCTGAGCTTTCTTGGAACCACGTTAACCACCCGTCTGAGGTTGTTAAGGTTGGTCAGGAGGTTGAGGTTCAGGTACTCGACGTTGACCTGAGCCGTGAGCGCATCTCCCTTGGTTTGAAGCAGACCACCGAGGATCCTTGGCACACGCTTGTTAAGAAGTATCCCGTTGGCGCAATCGTTGAGGGTGCGGTAACCAAGCTTGTTACCTTTGGCGCCTTTGTTGACCTTGGCGATGGCATTGAGGGCCTTGTTCACATCTCCGAGATGGCCAAGCAGCACGTTGACGCCCCTGCACAGGTATGCAAGGTTGGCGATACCGTACAGGTTAAGGTAATGGAGATCGACCTTGATCGTCGTCGCATTTCTCTGTCCATGAAGGCAGCTGCTGAGACCTTGGGTATTGATATTGATGTAGAGCCTCTTGAGGGCGAAGCTGCTCCTGTAGCTGAGGCACAGACCGAGGCAGAGGCAGAAACTGAGGCAGCACCCGAGGCAGTAGAGGCTGAGGCACAGCAGACTGCTGAGAAGCCTGTCGAGGAGTAGTATTCTCGTCTGATACCTATAGCTGCTCTATAGCAAACTTGTATCGTAAGCCCGTCTTCTTATAGGAAGGCGGGTTTTTTGTTTATCATCTTGGTAACAGTCCTATTTCCAATTGATAAACACGCTTGTTGTGCAGGCCAGTATGATTCATAGTATATTTGCAACACTAGTCGAGATTCCTTATCTTGGTAGTGGGGACTATTGTTGATTATGAAAGGGTGGGCGCATGTTGGGAAATTCCTTTAGCCGCCGCAGCTTCCTCAAGGGTTCTGCTGTTGCCGCTGGCGCTGTTGCAACTACAAGTCTTGCTGGTTGTGCGGGTGCTGGCTCAAACTCTGATTCCAAGAAGAAGATTTTTAAGTTTGGTCAGGCAAATGCGAAGCTGGGTCTAGACATGCAGAAGTCCACGTCTTCCGGTAGCTCCTCCATTGCAGACTCCATCTTTGAGGCACCCTTGCGTTGGACTGAGGATAACGAGCTTGTTCCTTGCTTGCTCAAGGAAGTTCCTACCTTTGAGTCTGATGGTGTCACGCTTAAGTGTGAGCTCAAGGAGGGCGTCAAGTTCCACGACGGTACTACCCTTACTGCAAACGACGTAAAGTATTCTTTTGAGCGTATGTTTACGCCTGCTACCGGCGCTAAGTCTGCCTATATGTATGACGTCATCAAGGGCGCTCCTGAAATGCTTGCGGGCAGCGCTACGGAGCTTGAGGGTCTTACGGTTGATGATGATACACACTTCACCTTTACGCTTTCTTTTCCCATGGTTTCTTTCGTAAGCAATCTTGGCATTTCCTATGCCCACATCTTCCCCAAGGATGCCTGTGAAAAGGCTGGTGACAAGTGGGGCACTGGCACCGACGTAGTTGGTACAGGTAAGTACAAGGTTAAGTCCAATGATGATACCAATGAGGTTATTCTCGAGAAGTTCGAGGATTACCATGACGGCACGCCTGCTTTGGACGAGGTCCACTACGTGTATTACGATGACGTCAATACCAAGCTCAAGGCCTTCAAAAATGGCGACATTGACATGTGCGACTTGGATGCCACTCAGATAGCTCAGGCTGTTAAGGATCCAGAGCTCAAAGACCTTATCACCAGCTATGATCAGCTGGGCGTGCAGTTTATCAACCTCAACCTTAAAGAGGATATGGGCCTTACCGATAAGCGCATTCGTCAGGCACTTTCTTTGGCCATCAACCGCCAAGAGATGATTGACACTATGCTTTCCGGCAAGGGTACCGCCTGTTCTGGCTGGTTGGCCCCTGCAACTCCTGGTTATGATAAGGATGCTGCTGCTTTTGAGTACGATACGGATAAGGCTCAGGCACTTTTGAAAGAGGCTGGCGTAAGCAACTTGAAGCTTTCTGCTAAGGTTCGTTCCGGTCTGTCCGAGAAGCTGCTTACTGCCGTGCAGGCTTACTGGCAAAAAGTTGGCGTAGAGCTGAGCATTCAGGCTGAGGATAATGGTGTTTGGGCAAGTGACTGGGCGGACGGTAACCTGCAGATCACTTCTCTTGGTTGGTTCCCTCTGTTTGCTGATGCAGACAACCACATGTATACCTACTTCTACAGCAAAAATGCCGAGAAGAAGTCTTCGTTCTACAAGAATGATGAGTTTGACAAGCTGGTTTCTGAAGCACGTGTTGATCAAGATGAGACCAAGCGTGCCGATAACTACAAGCAGGCAGATAACCTGCTTACCCGTGAGGACTATGCAACCATTCCTCTGTACTGGCCTCAAGGTTCTTTCGTAGCCAAAGACTATGTTTTGAACGCTAAGGTTGGAAACCTTATTTACCACGCCTTCGATATTGATATCGACACCTCAAAGGAAGACTACACGGGTTAGTTCTTCTGTAACGCGCAGGGTATAATGCACAAAGGCGCTGCAGTACAAAGCGGCGCCTTTGTGTATCTTTTGCAAGACATACCACAGCAGTTGCCAGGAGGTTAGGAGTGGTAGCTTCTGTAAGGCATGTCACGTGCATGATAGGAGGAGCCAGATGAGGAGTTTCCTCACAAAGAGGATTTTGCAGGCACTAGGCGTTATTTTTTGCATTTCGCTTATTACATTTTTTGTACTTAATATCGTTCCCGGAGATCCTGTTCGCATCATGATGGGCGATATGGCAGACGAGCAAACCATTGCTCAAGTACGACACAATATGGGTCTTGATAAGCCCATTCCGGAACAGTATGTGAACTGGTTTACCGGGATGATTCAGGGTGATTTTGGTGTGTCATACACCCAAAAGAAGCCGGTCGTATTCCTTATCGCTAAGGCTATTGCTATCACGGGAGTGCTTGCAGGCTTTGCCTATCTGTTTGCTTTAGTTTTTGGCCTGGTTATTGGGGTTGTCGCTGCCGTTTTCCATGGTAAGTGGATTGACCGCACCCTTATGGCACTTTCGATCTTAGGTATCTCTGCACCTTCATTCTGGGTGGCTATTATCGTCCAGATTATTTTTGCGCTTACCCTTAAGTGGTTCCCCTTATCTGGTGTAAAGACACCCGCCAGCTATGTGCTGCCGGTTATTGCTTTAGGCACGCAATATGCTGCATCCATTGCTCGCGTAACGCGTACGTCTATGCTGGACGTGCTTAACCAAGATTTTATGCGTACTGCAGAAGCAAAAGGCTTAAAGCCTGGTGTCATTATTTTGGGTCATGGTTTGCGCAATGCCCTGATTCCCATTATTACTATTGCGGGTACGCAGTTAGGAAACATCCTTACGGGTTCGTTGCTCATTGAGTCCGTGTTTGGCATTCCTGGTGTGGGCAAGCTTTTGCTCGATGCAATCAATGCACGTGATCTGCCTCTTATTGAGGGCGGCGTTATGTACATTGCATTTATCTGCGTAGTTGTGTACCTGCTCGTAGATGTGCTTTACGCCGTAGTAGATCCACGCATCCGACTCGGAGGGGAGGCAGCAGAATAATGGCACTGTTAACGAGTGATAAAAAATCCCAAAAGGTGCAAGAGGCCGAACGGGTTGCTACATCCGCTGCTCAGGCTCAACAAGATGAGCGTACTTCTCCAAGCAAAAAGCGTGCAGAGAGTTACTGGGCGGTTAGTTGGAACATCTTTAAGAAGAACAAGCTGGGTATGGTTTGTCTGTTTGTTGTTTTGGTGCTGGTAGTGGTGGCAATTTTTGCGCCCCTGCTCACACCTTACAATCCAGATACCCAATCGTTGGCGGATATGCTGCAAAAACCTTCTGCGGCGCACCTGTTTGGCACCGATGAGTTTGGTCGCGATATTTTGTCGCGCGTCATTTATGGTTGCCGAGTGTCACTTTCTGTAGGAGTGGTTTCTCAGTTGCTGGCACTGTTTATTGGCTTTTTTGCAGGTGTTTGTGCTGGCTACTTTGGTGGCTGGGTAGATGCAGTCATCTCTTTTATCATCCAGGTTTTCTCGTCCTTCCCATTCTTGCTGTTTGCCATTGTCGTCATGTTTGTTATGGGACCTGGACTTACCAATCTGTATGTAGCTTTAGGTTTGCTTATGTGGACCAGTACCGCGCGTTTGGTTAGAGGTGACGTTATGCGCCTTAAGGGCTCTGAGTATATTCAGTCCTGCATTTTAAGCGGTGGTAAGAGCTGGCGCATTATTATGAAGCACCTGCTTCCCAACTGTGTCTCTACGCTGATTATTGTCTCTACGCTGGGTATTCCTAATGCTATTTTGTCTGAGGCTTCGCTGTCATTTTTGGGTTTGGGTGTACAACCACCCATGTCCTCGTGGGGTCAGATGATTTCTGCATCGCAGCCGTATATTCAGTCTAATACCAATTATTCTGTCGTCCCTGGTTTGGCTGTCATCATTACCGTTATGGCCTTTAATCTGTTGGGTGATGCGCTGCGCGATGCACTCGATCCCAAGATGCGTTCATAGGGGAGGAGGAACCATGACCCAAGAACAGACCAAACATGTTACCAACTCCGATGCGGTAGCTCAGGAATATGCCGAGGTGGCAGAAGATCTGGTATGCGAGCGCCTTAAAGAAGGCGGTCGTCGAGAAGTGCTTTTGCGCGTTAAAGATTTAAGCGTCACGTTGTTTACCGAGGATGGCGCTCTTCCGGCAATTACCGACCTTTCGTTTATCATGCGTAAGGGAGAAACCCTTGCTGTGGTAGGCGAGTCTGGCTGCGGTAAGTCTATGACGGCGCTATCCGTTATGGGCCTTTTGCCTACGCCTCCTGCAAAGATTACCAACGGCTCCATTGAGCTTTCGGGCGTAGATATGACTAAGCTTACTGCGGATGAAATGCGTCAATATCGTGGTAACAAGCTCGGCATGATTTTCCAGGAGCCCATGACCTCGCTTAATCCTGTTATGACAGCGGGTAAGCAAATCCGTGAAGGCATCCTAGCGCACAATCCTAAAATGGATAAAAAAGAGGCGGATGCCCGTGCTTTGAGGATGATTAAGCTGGTTGGTATCCCTGCTCCCGAGAAGGTCTTTAAGAGCTATCCACATGAGCTTTCTGGTGGTATGCGCCAACGTATCATGATTGCTATAGCTTTGGCTTGTCAGCCCGAGCTGCTTATTTGTGATGAGCCAACCACTGCTTTGGATGTAACCATTCAAGCTCAGATCCTGCAGCTCATAGACCGAATGCGAGAAGAGCTCAACACAGCCGTTATGCTTATCACGCATGATATGGGTGTGGTATCCGAAATGGCAGATTGGGTGCTGGTTATGTATGCGGGCCACAAGGTGGAGTACACCGTGGCGCCAGAGCTGTTTACCAATCCGCTACATCCGTATTCCAAGGGTCTTATCAACTCTATTCCTTCTTTGGATTCCGCGGTGGATACCCTCTATGCCATTCCTGGTAATGTTCCTATGTTGGCAGATATGCCCGATGGTTGTCCCTTCCATCCACGCTGCCCCTTTGCAAAGAGTATCTGTCGTAAGCACACGCCTCAGTTTGAGAAGGTTAAGGGCGATAAGAACCATAGGGTTGCCTGCTGGATGTATACCGAAAGCTGGGGTGAGTAAGCATGGGTAAAAGTTTTGATACCACCGATGTGGTGCTTAAGGTAGAACACCTCACCAAGCATTACCCCATTAAAAAAGGTTTGTTTAGCAAGTCTCATCAGATGGTGCATGCGCTTGAGGATGTATCCTTTGAGCTGCATCGTGGAGAGACCTTTGCCATAGTAGGAGAATCTGGCTGTGGTAAATCCACCACAGGCAAGTGCATCTTACGCTTAACAGAACCTACGAGCGGTACGGTGCAGGTGGGTGATACGGACTTTACGAGCTTGAGCGGCAACGAGCTTACGGCTGCACGCCAAAAGCTCAAACTGATCTTCCAGGATCCCTATAGCTCACTTAATCCTCGTATGACGGTTGCGGATATCATTGCAGAGCCGCTTGATATTGCAGGCGTTTGCAAAACCAAGAAAGAGCGTGACCGCCGTATTGAGGAGGTCATGGATGCAGTAAACCTAGACCTTTCGTACAAGTATCGCTATCCCCACGAGTTTTCTGGTGGTCAGCGTCAGCGCATAGGTATTGCTCGCGCCATTGCGCTTGTTCCAGATATTGTTGTGTGCGATGAGCCTGTGTCTGCCTTGGACGTTTCTGTGCAAGCAAAGGTTATTAATCTGCTCGAAGAGCTGCAGGAAAAGCTGGGGCTTTCGTATATTTTTATCAGCCATGATCTCTCGGTGGTAAAGCACATTTCCGATACGGTTATGGTTATGTACTTGGGTCATGAGATGGAGCTAGCACGCAAGGACGATCTTTTCGAGAAGCCCCTCCATCCGTACACCCAAGCACTTTTGGATGTTATTCCTCGCATTGCACATGAGCGCATTCAAGATAAAAGAATCTTGCAAGGTGACGTTCCTAGCCCTACCAATCCTCCACAGGGTTGTGTGTTTCACACGCGTTGCACCAAGTGTATGAAGGTCTGCACTCAGCGTGCTCCCGAGCTCACGGAGGTAGAGGGTGGACATATGTGTGCTTGTCATTTGTATGATAAGACCTTATCGGAAGATCAGCGTACGCCTGCACTTAACGCGGCGTTAGTGGCAGCCATGAATGGCAACACAGCCATGCAATAACACAAAGCAGATGAAACGTATAGGGCTCGCACAAACGGCGGGCCCTACCTCTATGAAAGGTATGTTATGAGTGATGTTGTTGAGCGTTTTATAAAGTATTGTGAAGTGGCCTCACAGTCCAATCCACTAACTGCAGATACGGTTCCTTCTACGCCCAGTCAGTTTGAGATGGCCCGTGTAGTTGCTGCGGATTTAAAAGAGCTTGGCGCTCAAGAGGTAGAGGTAGATGAACATGCATATCTTACCGCCCATTGGCCCGCGTCTGAGGGTGCGCAAGACCTTCCAGCCTTGGGACTGTGCTGCCATCTAGACACAGCTTGGCAAAGCTACGGTGATGTAGTTCGTCCTCAAATCAAGCACTATGAGGGCGGAACGTTGGTCATTGGCAATGATCGTGATGGTAAAGAGGTCTTTGTTTCTCCCCAAACCAATGAGCATCTGACCAACATGGTGGGGTGGGATCTGATTACCTCAGACGGTACCTCTTTGCTTGGCGGTGACGATAAGGCCGGCGTAGCCATGATCGTTTCATTGCTGGCGCGCTTAAAAGACAATCCTTCATTGCCTCACCCACGCCTCTCAATCGCGTTTGTGCCTGACGAGGAGATCGGTCACGGTGCCGCCCTGTTGGATATAGAGAAGTTTGGCGCAAGCTTTGGCTACACCATTGACGGTGGTCCTCTGGGTGAGTTTTGCTATGAGACCTTTAACGCTGCCGAGGTAAACGTGCGTGCCAAGGGCCTGTCCGTCCATACCGGTACCGCTAAGGGCGTTATGATTAATGCGGCAGAGGCCATTATGAAATTCCATCAGATGATTCCTGTCCAAGAGCGCCCTGAGTACACGGAGGGCTACGACGGTTTTTACTATCTTGAGCGTATGAGTGGTGACTGTGAGCAGGCTGCGGCAGACTATATCATTCGTGATCATGATCAAGCACTGGTAGAAAAACGTAAGCAAACCATGCGTGACGCTGCTGCTTTTATCAATCTGCAGTTTGGTCAAGAAGTCATAACGGTTGATGTGCATGACCAGTATCACAACCTTGCAGATGTGGTCACCAGGCCCGAGTATAAGCACTTAATCGATAATGCCCGTCGTGCGTATGCCAGCATTAACACAGAGATGACCTGTATTCCCATGCGCGGTGGTACAGATGGCAGCCAGCTTTCTTTCCGTGGTTTTGCGTGTGCCAATCTGTCCGCCTGCTACTACAATGCTCATGGTGTACGCGAATTTGTGCCCGTTCCTGAGCTTGAGGCCATGGTAGACATGCTCCAAGAGTTGGTTGCTCAATATGCAAAGCCCCAGGTAGTTGCAAAGTAGCCTGATTCTTGTTCTGCAGCAATCAGTGCCCACGCATCTCAGTTTTTGGAAAGCACCTGCCAAGCACCTGTTAAGCAAACAGAAAGAAGAACCATACATGACCTATGACATTGACGCTCAATATCTGGTGGAAACCACACGCAAGCTTATTGAAGTGGACAGCCCCGTGGGTTATTACCCAGAGATTCATGCGTATCTTAAGCAGCTGCTCGCAAATATGGGCTATAGCATGTACACGGACAACAAATCCACTGCCTACGTACATGTTGCTGGTAAAGACTCCAGCAAAACCGTCTGTTTGGGAGCCCATCTAGATACTATTGGTCTTATCGTCCGCGGCTTTAATGATGATGGTACCCTGCGTGTGCGCCAGCTTGGCGGGATTAACTATCACTCTATTGAGGGGGAGACCGTTCGCATTCATTGTCGTAATGGCAATGTGGTGGATGGTCAGCTTATTTGCAACAAGCACTCCGTTCACGTGTTTGCAGACTGCCGAGAAACCCCTCGTGATGAAGACCATATGTCCATTTCCATTATTGGTGACGTCAAAACTGCTGAGGATACTCGTTTGTTAGGCATAACGCCTGGTGCCATCGTGGCGGTTGATCCGCATTTTGTGTCGTATGACAATGGCTATCTGGTTGGTCGTTATATTGACGATAAAGCTGCGGTAGCGGTGTTGTTAGACACCCTGCAATGGATGAAGGCTACGGGTACAAAGCCGGCGTTTGACACCGTGTTTGCATTTCCTATCTTTGAGGAAATTGGTCATGGTGGCTCTTATGTTCCTGCCGAGATAAGCGAGTATGTAGCCTTAGACATTACCTTGCTTGGCCCTGACTACGATGGTGATGAGCACTCTGTAGGCATTATTGTTTCTGATGCTCGTGGACCCTATGATTGGGAGCTTTCTAACCAGCTTATCGGTGCTGCTCAAAAGGTATGTGATGAGGGGAAGTGGAACACACAGGTGTGCTTCCACTATTCTACAGATGCTTCCGCTGCATATTGCTTGGGCAATAATATGAAGAGCGCCGCGTTTGGTATGGCTTGCCTTAATACACATGGCCGCGAGCGCTGCCATGCGGATGCTCTGGTACAGACCGCAAAGCTTACTCGTGCCTATGTGGTAGGGGAGCACCTTGCATAAGGGTGGAATCTCATATTACAAATAATAGCTGTAACTATTACATGTAATTTTTGTATCTAAGTGCTATAAAGCGTGAAGGAGATCAATTTTATTTGGTCTCCTTTCTATACTGTATAAATACACCCAAATTTGGGGAATATATTCCCTACGTTTAGGCATGCCACAAAAGAGCTGGTAAATCCAGTCTTTACTTTGAGAGGAAGACCTTATGGAGAAATTTACGAGCACAATGATGAATAGGCGCCAGGCTATTGCCCTTGGTCTTGGTGGTGTTGCAACCGCTGCTGTTTTTACGCTTGTGGGCTGCAGTGAGGGTGAAGAGATCAAAAAGGATTCCACGGCACAGACGGCTACTCCAGAGCTTGATGCCAAGGCTTTTGATGAGCTTGTCTCTCAGGGTTCAACCGCATCTGATGCTGATATTGATGCTTCTGAGTGGGCAAAGAAGGTTAAGAATGCCGGCACCCTTCGTGTTGGTGGTGTAAAAACCTCTACCTTGTTTGCCTTGCTCAACGAGAAGGACAATACGGTTCGTGGTTTTGATGCCGGTTTGTACATGCTGCTTACCCGTTACATCTTGGGCGATGAGACCAAGAATGAGGTAACCCAAGTAACCTCTGATACCCGTGAGTCCGTACTTCAGAATGATCAGGTAGATGCTGTATTTGCTACCTATACCATCAATGATGATCGTAAGAAGGTCATCTCTTTTGCTGGTCCTTACTACACCTCCCAGCAGGGTATTTTGGTAAAGGCAGACAACAAAGACATCAATAGCATTGATGATTTGGCAGACAAGACGGTGGCTGCTCAGTCTGGTTCTACCGGTCCTTCCATTTTGGAGCAGTATGCTCCCAAGGCAAAGGTGCAAGAGTTTAGTACCGATGAAGAAGCACGTACCGCTCTTGAGCAGGGTCGTGTAGATGCTTACGTTATTGACATCACCATGCAAACCGGTGCAATGGTAAAGAATCCTGGTAAGTATCGTCTTGCTGGCGATGCCTTTGGTCCTAAAGACAACTATGGTGTTGGCCTGCCCCTTAATTCCGATGGCGTTGCCTTTGTTAACGCATTTTTGAAAAAGGTTGTAGAGGATGGCACCTGGGCTAAGCTTTGGAAGATTTGCATTGGCGATCGTGCAGGCATTTCTCAGACTCCCGATGCTCCTACTATTGAGGGCTAAGACGACGGTTCTATAGCTTCAAGAACTTCTGTAGCTTATAAATGGCTCTTCGTGAGTGTGCTACACGAAGAGCCGTTATTGCATCTTTAGGGAGGTGTACCTTGAGTTTTTCGGAGCTTATTTCTCTATATGGCACCATGTATATCCAGGCCTTGTTAACCACTTGGTCAATGACGTTGGTTTCGTTTGCCTGTGTCATGGTTGTGTCCATAGTTATTACCGTGCTGCGCGTAAGTCCCATTGCACCCTTGCGCAAAGTAGGGGATTTTTATGTGCAAATCTTCCGTAACATTCCAGGCATTTCTTTGCTGGTTATCTGTGTGTATGCGCTGCCGAATCTCAAGGTAGTGCTCGATTATCGTGAGTGCGTGATCGTAACCACGGTACTTATCGCCTCTGCCTTTGGATCTGCAAACTTTATGAGTGGCATCAATACCATAGGTGTGGGCCAAATTGAGGCGGCACGTTCTTTGGGTTTATCCTTCATGCAGATGCTGCGACTTGTTGTAATTCCTCAGGCCTTGCGTTCAGCCATTTTGCCCATGACCAATCTGTTTATTGCGGTCATGCTTACCACGGCTTTGGGCTCGCAAGTTCCCTTGTCGCCCAATGAGCTTACGGGTTTGGTTTCCTTTATCAACACACGCTCTGTGGGCGGTATTATGCCCTTTATGGTCTCCGCTTTAGCCTATGCACTTACGGCATTTGTCATTGGTTTTGCTGGCGATAAGCTCGATAAGAAAGTGAGGATCAAGCGATGAATGCACAACGCGATACTACATCCATGCGCGACGTCCTCTATGAGCAGCCCGGACCAAAAACGCAGCGTAAGATTTTAATTGGTACCATCATTGCATCTCTTGTGCTTGCTGTGGGCATAGCGGCAATCGTGCAGCGTTTTTATGTAACTGGACAGCTGTCTGCCAAATACTGGCGCTTCTTTACATATTGGACTACCTGGCGCTTTTTGGGAGAGGGATTTGTGGGCACGCTTGAGGTTTCCATTACTGCAGGTATTCTCGCCTTGATTTTGGGCTTGGTGCTCATGTTGGGCCGTCGTTCCAAGATCCGTGTGCTCAGCACTATTTCTCGCGTGGTCATAAACTTTTTTCGCGGGGTTCCTAGCCTGTTGCTAATCTACTTCTTTTTCTTAGTAATTCCGCAGTACGGCCTGAGGCTTCCAGCGTTTTGGATGCTTACCTTGCCCATTGCCTTTGCGGCATCGGGTGTGTTGGCAGAGGTGTTGCGCGCGGGCATGAATGCCGTTCCCAAGGGCCAGCGCGAGGCGGCCATCTCTTTAGGTATGAGCCGCATGCAAACCACCTTTAAGATTGTGCTTCCACAAGCGATTAAGTTTGTTGTTCCCTCGCTTATTTCGCAGTTGGTTGTTGTGGTAAAAGACACGACGGTTGCGTACATTGTGAGCTATCCGGATCTGTTGCAAAACGCGCGCGTGCTTGTCACCAATTATGATGCCTTGGTATCCACGTATTTTGTGGTGGCGCTGATCTACATTGTGCTTAACTACATCATCAATCAACTGTCCGTCTATTTGGCACGTCGTAGCGGTACACAAGTTTTGGGTCGCTCCAATGAAGAGCCCGTATAAGTAGCGATCGGAGAATTATGACAGAGCAGACTTCTCAAGCGCATCCCATCATTGAACTGCGCGGTGTACATAAACATTATGGCGACTTGCACGTGCTGCAAGACATCAATTTGTCTGTCGAGAAAGGCGAGGTAGTTGTGATTATTGGACCTTCGGGTTCCGGTAAATCTACCTTATGCCGCACCATCAACCGCCTTGAAACCATCGATGGGGGAGAAATCCTTATTGATGGCGTGCCCCTTCCTCAAGAGGGAAAGGAGCTGGCACGACTTCGTGCTGAGGTGGGTATGGTGTTTCAGTCCTTTAATCTCTTTGCCCATAAGACCATTTTGGAAAACGTTACGATGGGTCCCATTGAGGTTTTGAAGCGCGATAAGGCGCAGGCCCAAAAGGAAGCCATGGATCTGCTTAAGCGCGTTGGCGTTCAGGCTCAGGCCTCCAAGGTCCCTGCCATGCTTTCCGGTGGTCAGCAGCAGCGTGTGGCTATTGCACGCTCTCTTGCCATGCACCCAAAGGCTATGTTGTTTGATGAGCCAACAAGCGCCCTTGATCCAGAGATGATCAATGAGGTGTTGGAAGTCATGGTAGAGCTGGCTAATGAGGGCATGACCATGGTGGTGGTTACTCATGAAATGAACTTTGCTCGTCGTGTGGCTAATCGCGTGGTATTTATGGCAGATGGCCGCATTGTTGAGCAGGGTACTCCTGACGAGTTCTTTGAGCACCCCCAGTCTGAGCGCGCTCGTGAGTTTCTCAACTCCATTAAAGGTCATTAAAGAGGATTTTGTCTATGCATACTGATACAACGGACCGTGGGCTTACAGATACTGTGTCTGCTCAAGCTTATGAGAAGCGCCCCATTATTGGTGTTCCTCCTCGATATATCGATCCTGGTTTTGATCAAGAAACAGGGGAGTACATCTCTCAGCGTGAGTATATAGACCAGGTGTTTGCAGAAGCTATTTTTGCTGCCGGGGGTCTTCCGTTGCTGCTGCCTATCACGACAGATCCCGTGCTTATACGCAGCTATTTTGATATGTGTGATGGCTTAGCGTTTCAGGGAGGGCAGGATGTAAATCCCAGCTTGTGGGGTGGAGATCCCAATTATGATACCAGCCTTTTGTGTCCCGAGCGCGATGCGTATGAGCTGGCTTTGATGAGGCTTGCTCTTGATGAAGACAAGCCCTTGTTTGCGATTTGCCGTGGCGCTCAGCTTCTTAATGTTGCCTTGGGCGGCACCCTGAGTATGAATTACCTTGAGCTTGATACACCACAGGATATGGTGCATTGGCGTCATACTGCAGCGCTCAAACAGGTGGCACATCCCGTGCGCGTTGATGAGGATTCCTTGCTGTATCACTGTGTGCAAACCACCCAGTTACAGGTTAATTCCTGCCATCATTGTGCACTTGAGCTGCTGGGAGAAGAAGCTGTTTTGGTTGCCGAAGCAACGGACGGCATTCCTGAGGCCATTGAAGTGCCTACCAAGCACTTTTGTTTGGGCGTACAATGGCATCCTGAGTATACATGGCAAGCTTTGGCAACAGATAAGTTGCTCTGGGATGGATATATTGCAGCTGTCAGGACCGCTATGGAGTAACACAAACAGGTGTATGAACCGTTATACATAGTAGTTTTAACTGGTGGAATTGCCTCGGGAAAATCTCGCGTCTCGAGGCAACTTGCGTCTTTAGGGGCGCAGGTCATAGATTTAGATGAGCTGTCTCGTTATGTTTTGGATACAGATGAGCAGCTCAAGCAGGTTCTTGCGCAGACGTTTGGCACAGACGTGCTGGATAAGAAAAGCGGTCGGGTTGATAGGGCACTTTTGGCGCAACGCGCATTTAAGAGTGCAGCCTCCACGGCACTTCTGGAAAAACTTGAACTTCCTGCAATCAAGCATGAGCTGTTGTTGCGCTTAGCGGCAGCTCAAAAGCGGGCAGTAGCGGGGAATGCGCAAAGCCATACGGTAGGTGTAAATGCAGTGTCCGCCCCTAAGGCAGAACGTATTTGTGTAATTGAGGTGCCCCTGCCGGATCGTGTGCCTGAGTGGTTGGATCTGGCGGACGAAGTGGTGTTGATAGATGCACCCATTGAGCTGCGCTGCAAGCGAGCAGGTGAGCGTGGTATGACTGAGGCGGACTTTTGGGCACGTGCGAGCAAGCAAGCATCTGACCAATGGTTGCGTGCACATGCTGATACGATAGTGGATAACAGCTTGGATGAGGATGCTCTGGCAGGGGCAATAGCGTTGTGGTGGAAGGAGCGCGTACATGGTGTTTCGTAGTCGTCTGCGCTTCTTGCGCTGGTTTCGTGTGGTGCCACTTCTGATTATGATGGTCTTAGCGGTTTTTTCTGCAGGGTTTGAAGCGCTTCCAGCAAGCATTACTCGTAAGGTCATAGCTCCGGTTCCCTGGCCTCAACAGGTACTGGAGTCGGCGGGGCGCCATGGGGTGGACCCCTATTTGGTGTGTGCGGTTATCCGCTGTGAGTCCGGCTGGAATGAAAAAGCAAGCAGTCCGGCAGGAGCGCAGGGCCTGATGCAGCTCATGCCTGCAACCGCGCAAGAGTTGTCGGAATTCGGTCTGGTAGATGCTTCAAAATACAAGGCCACAAACCTGCAAGATCCTGCAACAAATATCGAGTATGGCTGTGCCTATTTAGCATATTTGCAAAAACAGCTGGGGAGTACCGACAAAGTAATTGCAGCCTACAATGCGGGTATAGGAACAGTACGTCAGTGGTCATCACAGGCGAATGCAAATGCAGACTTTAAGACGGCAATCTCGTATCCAGAGACAGCACTGTATTTGGAGCGGGTGCATTTAGCTTACGCGGACTATCAGCGCCTGTGGCCGGGAGGCATAGGTGCATAAAGGGGATTTACATCAATGACACAGTCACAACAGCAACTGCAAGCGCAAGTTATGCATGCTAAGGCGCATCATCAGTTTGGTGGACAGTTGCGTCGTTTTGGCGTGACTCATTCCGATGCACAGCTCCAGGTTGTCTCGCCCTATAATCCTGCTGGAGATCAACCGCAAGCCATTGAGAAGCTTGCTCAAGGCATACAGGAAGGTCTGCGCTATCAAACCCTCTTAGGTGTTACGGGTTCTGGCAAGACGTTTACGATGGCAAAAACTATCGAGAAGCTCAATCGCCCTACGCTTATTATGGAGCCCAATAAAACGCTTGCCGCTCAAGTAGCAAGTGAGATGAAGGAACTGTTTCCTCATAATGCCGTGGTGTATTTTGTCTCGTACTATGACTATTACCAGCCTGAGGCCTATGTTCCGTCTTCTGATACCTATATAGAAAAAGATTCCTCCATCAATGAGGAGGTTGAGAAGCTGCGTCACCAGGCAACAGCGAGTCTGCTCTCGCGCCGTGATGTGATTGTTGTGGCATCCGTTTCTTGCATTTACGGTATTGGTAGTCCTGAAGATTATGCTGGATTGGCTCCAACTGTGGACAAAAGTACCCCTCTTGAGCGCGATGAATTTATCCGTGAGCTTATTGATGTGCAGTACGATCGCAATGACTATGATTTATCGCGCGGTACCTTTCGTGTGCGCGGAGGTCTGGTGGATGTGTATCCGCCCTATGCGGAAAATCCTTTGCGTGTAGAGTTTTTTGGCGATGAGATCGAGCGTATCGCTGAGATTTCTAACACAACGGGTGAAGTGCTGTGTGAGTTTGATGCGGTGCCTATTTGGCCTGCCTCGCATTATGTAACCGAGCGCCCTAAGGTCAATCAAGCGCTTACCACGATTAATGATGAGCTTGAGCAGCGTTTGAGCGAGCTTAAAGCATCCGATCGCTTGTTGGAGGCACAGCGCCTTCAGCAGCGTACCGCCTACGACCTTGAGATGCTTGAGAACATGGGCTATTGCAATGGCATTGAGAACTATTCAAGACATCTTGATGGTCGCGCCCCTGGAGAGCCTCCCTTTACGCTCATTGATTACTTCCCAGAAGATATGCTGTGCATTATTGATGAGAGCCACGTGACACTGCCGCAAATTCGCGGCATGCACGAGGGCGATCGTTCTCGTAAGGTCACGCTGGTGGAGCATGGTTTTCGTCTGCCCTCTGCTTTGGATAATCGTCCCCTTCGTTTTGATGAATTTGAACAGCGCATTCCGCAATTCATTTACGTTTCCGCTACTCCGGGAGATTACGAACAGGCAGTTACACAACAAGAGGTAGAGCAGATCATCCGACCCACAGGTTTGCTCGATCCTATGATTGATGTACGTCCTATTCGCGGTCAGATAGATGATTTGGAAGAAGAGATCCGCAGCCGGGTGGCTCGATCAGAGCGCGTGCTGGTTACCACGCTTACCAAGCGTATGGCTGAGGATTTGACGGATCACCTGTTGGATGCTGGCATCAAAGTAAATTACATGCATTCAGATACCGATACCTTGGATCGCGTAGAAATCATTGGTGATTTGCGCCGCGGGACGATTGATGTGTTGGTGGGAATTAACCTGCTGCGTGAGGGACTTGATATACCCGAAGTGTCTTTGGTAGCCATTTTGGATGCCGATAAGGAAGGCTTCTTGCGCAATCGTCGCTCTCTGATTCAGACCATAGGGCGCGCTGCGCGCAACGCGCAGGGCAAGGTCATCATGTATGCGGATACCATGACAGATTCCATGCGCAGTGCTATTTCCGAGACACGCCGCCGTCGTGCACTGCAAGAAGCCTTTAATGAGCAGCATGGCATTACACCGCAAACCGTTAAAAAATCTCTGACCGATGTATCCAGTTTTATTGAGGATGCTCACCAAAACTTGGATAAGCGTTCCCGTAAGGATGGAACGTTCTTTACGCCCAGCACTACCACGGCTGAGCAGCTTGCAGATGAGATGAGCGAGCTTTCTCTTGATGAGGTGCATAAAATTATTGCATCTTTAGAGGAAGAAATGGTAAGCGCTTCAGGTAGTATGGACTTTGAGCGTGCTGCAACACTTCGAGACCAGTTAGTGGAGCTTAAGGCTTTGGTGGAGGGCACCTCAGAAGATGAGATTATGCGTCGCTTAAAGGCGGGAGCTCGAAAGGGTAGCACACATGCAACGCGGCGTCGATACAACAGACACGGCAAACACTAAGCCACACGTGGGGCTTTTGAGGCAGTTTGTGCGCTATGGCGCCTTTGGCGCTTTATGTTCTGCAACGGACACACTGCTCTTTTGGCTAATGACCAGCGGTTTTAACATTATGCCTTTGGTGGCCAATGCTGCATCTACGCTGGTGGGTGTAACCATGAGTTTCTTTATCAATTGTCGGTACACCTTCAAGGTATCGGATAAGATGCTCCGCCGCTACCTTGCGTTTTTCTCGATAGGTGCCCTGGGTCTTATGGTGTCCGAGTGCATTATTGGCTTTGGTCAGGCGCAGCTTCCCTGGATTATCCCCGTGTATTTGAAGCTTATTGCTGTAGCGCTGGTAGGAGCCTGCCAGTTTTTCCTTAACCGCAATATTTCATTCCGTGAAGCGGTGGGTGCCGAGAATGATGAGGATGAGTTGATTTAGCGGCTAGTAGCTAGTGGCTAGCGGCTTTGACCACGTATGTTGTCGATAAGGGCCTGTGCTACGCGTAGGCCATCAGTAGCTGCACTCATAATACCTCCCGCATAGCCAGCGCCTTCACCGCAGGGATACAGGCCAGCACAGCTGATGCTTTGGAACTGATCATTGCGTGTGATGCGAACCGGGGAGCTGGAGCGAGATTCCACGCCGGTAAGCACAGCATCTGCTGTAGCAAACCCATGCAGCTGCATATCCATTTTTGGGATACAAGCGCGCAAAGTATCCGTGATATAGTTGGGCAAACAATCGTCAACCTTACCCCAGCTTACCCCACGTGGATAGCTTGGCGCTACACTGCCCTGGGAACTTGAGGTTTGGTTTTTCAAAAAGTCTTCCACCAGTTGAGCGGGAGCTACAAAGTTTCCACCACCCATCTCAAAGGCCTTGTGCTCACAGCTACGCTGCAGTTTGAGGCCCTCCAAGGGGTTATCGCCTGCAAGATCTTGGGCAAAGACATTAGCCAGCAGTCCGGCATTAGCGTTTTTGCCTGCGCGCGCAGCTAAGCTCATGCCGTTAGTAACCACGCCTTCGGGCTCACTTGCGCCAGCAACCACAAAGCCGCCGGGACACATGCAAAAGGAAAAAGCGCTACGGCCATTTTTGAGGTGTGAAACCAGCTTGTAAGGCGCGGCACCTAAACTTGGCAAACCAGCAGCTGAACCATACTGAGCGCGGTCAATTGCTGTTTGCAAATGTTCAATGCGAACGCCCATCGCAAAGGTCTTGCGCTCCAAGAAGATCTGCTTGCAGTACAGCAGTTCAAAGACATCACGAGCAGAATGACCACTGGCAAGTACAAGCTGTTGAGTGGGGATGGTTTGCTCGGTAGCTATGCCCGTGAGAGGATCTGTGTTAAGCACACGCACACCACAGAGCTTGCCCTGCTGCAGCATAAGGTCTACGAGCTTTGTGCGGCAACGAACCTCTCCGCCTAAAGCGGTAATCTGCTCACAAATACCATCTACTACCTGTGGAAGGACATCGCTTCCTACATGGGGATGTGCATCCCACAAAATGGTTTGAGAAGCACCTTTGTCCACTAAGGTTTCCATGATGAGGCGGTGCAGAGGGCTTTTAGTGCCGGTAGCAAGTTTGCCATCAGAAAATGTTCCGGCGCCACCCACGCCAAATTGAATGTTTGACTCCTGATCAAGTGCACCGGTCTTGTTAAAGTGATCCACCACCTGTGTGCGGCGTGCAGCACTATCTCCGCGTTCGATGAGTAGGGGCTCTAAGCCAGCTTTAGCTAAAGACAGTGCACAAAACAAACCGGCACAACCAGCGCCTACGACAACCACACGCTGTTCAAGCGGATTGGTCTTACGTACAGGGTGGCTGGGATGTGCGAGGTTTGGAAAGCTGACGTTTTTCTCGTCATGACGCGCGGTTAATTTGCTAAGAAGCGCGCGTTCGGCATTGGTGCCTCCAACAAGCGCAGCACGCACCGTGTAGAGCAGCTGTACGTTGTTACGCTTGCGTGCATCAATGGAGCGGCGGACCAACTCTACGCTTTGGATATCTTCTTGATGCAGATGTAGGCGTCTGAGCAGTGCTTGTGTTGCTGCTCGCACTTCAGACTGTTGGGTACCGTCTTCACTGCGGGGGTCTACACGCAGGTTAGAAACTTGAATCATGACGCTCCTCGTAGCTAGAGACAAAAGAGGACCATAAGGAAAAGGGAGTACGTTAGGTGGACCGTGCTGTTACTGGTGACTATCCGGCTTGCTGGCTGGACTGCTGGCCGCATGGGCACCTGCAACCATGCCGGACTTCCATGCCCAGGATAGATTGAAGCCACCGCAGGCTCCATCAATATCCAGTGCTTCACCAACACAATACAGTCCGGGGTAGTCCCGTGCCTCAAGATTTGTGGGATCAAAAGAGCTGCAGGCAAAACCACCGCGTGTTACCTGCGCATGTGCTGTGTCTGCCAGGCTGCTGACCACCGTTGGCACGTGCTTAATAAAGTGTGCAAGGTTTTGCTCAGAAGCATCGTGTGCCATGCGTAAGACAACTTGTGCGATAGCGGGGTCTAAAATACCGTCGTAGCTGGTATCCTGCGTGCCAAGCTCAAAGATGCGCTGACCAATCTCACCCTCGGAATACTCGGGCACCAGGTCAATCTCTATTACGTCACCAGGCTCTGCTGTCCGTGAGAGGTTAAACACTGCAATGCCAGAAAGTCCATAGCTACGAAACAGCACCTCGCCCTTCTCGATCATATGAGGAAAAGGTCCTTTAAACAGCGCTAGGCTTGCTTGGCTGCGTTTACCATCCAGTTGATTGAGCAAACTGGGCTTGCAGCTTAAGGCACACAGGCCAGGGCGCGTATCAATGCGGGATAGCCCCAAGCTATCGAGAAAACCACAGCTGCCGCCACCGCTTGCCACAATGAGCTTGGGCGCACCGAGCTGGATTTGTTTGCCAGGACTGTGCTCATCAAAGATTTCTTGTACGCTGAGCTGATAGAGACCGCTTGTACGATCGTAGCATGTTGTTTGAACTTCTCGGCAGCACGCTACAACAACACCAGCACGCTGCGCACGATGGAGCAGGACAGCACGCACGGATGCAGCGGATAAACTGCGCGGATACAGGCGACCCTCCTTTTGCGTCCACATAAGGCCACTCTCGCGGAAGAAATCGAGAATATCTTTGAGCGGCGTGGCGCCAAGGACGGGTTCAACAAAGTCGGGCTTGTTAAAGTACTTGGCTTCGAGGTAGAGGTTGGTAAAGTTACAGCGGCCATTGCCGGTGGCTAAGATAGTGCGGCCACATTCGTAGTCCTTCTCGATAAGCAGGGTAGCGGCACCAGCCTCTGCAGCAGTAATGGCGCAGACAAGACCAGCGGCGCCACCGCCAAGGACGATCACGTCATATACGGGCAAAAGCTGTACGTGGCGAGCAGCAGCACGTGCCTGGGCACGTTGTTTTTTGCGGGCGGATGCTTTAGAGATAGCCACACTTACTCCTGAGATTCTGAGGATACAGGGGGAGTAGCGCCATCGGGCAGCTTGGTGAGCAGCTCCACGGCATGAGGAAGCAGGTCTTCTGGGAGGCTTTCTTCAAAGGTGCCTGCATCTACAGCGGCAGCAATGGTTGGGTCAAGGGGCAGGCGACCCAAAACAGGAATGTGATATTCGGCTGCGGTTTCATCCACGTGGCTTGCACCAAAAAGCTCAATCTTTTTGCCACAGTCAGGGCAGGTAGCATAGCTCATGTTTTCTACAAGACCCAATATGGGAATGTTCATGAGTTGCGCCATACGAACAGCCTTACCCACAATCATGCGTGCTAAATCTTGGGGCGAGCTCACAATAACCACGCCTTCAAGGGGAAGAGACTTAAATACGGTAAGAGCCACATCACCTGTTCCGGGAGGCATGTCCACCAGCAGGTAATCTATGCTGCCCCAGCTGGTCTCACTCCAAAATTGACGGATGGCACCTGCCAAAACAGGTCCACGCCAGATAACGGGGTCAGACTCATCTTTGAGTACCAAGTTAGCGCTCATAACCTTGATGGCATGTTTGGATATGTTGGGTAGGAGCAGGTTGCCAATACCGGTGGCATGCTTTCCAGACATACCAAACATTTTGGGAATGGAAGGGCCGGTAATATCGGCATCCAAAATACCTACGCGGTATCCTGCGCGCATAAGGTTGGTTGCCAAAATGCCCGTAACGAGGGACTTGCCAACACCACCCTTGCCCGACACCACGCCAATGACGTGCTTGACCTTTGAGAGGTCATTTTGAGCATACCTATCAGATGGGTTGCCCTTGCTATCGGTCATAGTGATCGGACGATCATCTGAGCACGTATCCATAGAGTCCTCCTATATAAGCGCACGCCATAAAGCTCTGTTCGTGCGCATAGCTTTTATCGGTATCTTGCATTCTACCCTCTCGTGGCATGTTTTCTCATCAGGGGCTCTTTCCTACTAACAACTTACGTTGTCTTAATAATGAGCACCGTTTCTTGGCGTGCTCATTTTCCCAAAAGGGCTATTTCCTACCAAAATACCGTGATTTGATTGACTAGGAAATACTGTGCAACTATGCAGTTTACATGCATAAATTTGTCAACTAATCATGGTTGTTTTTATAAATGGGGGTGTTTTTTGGTTATGATAGAGAAAGTTCGAAGGAGGGGGATAGCGATAACGCTATCTTGAACGAACGAGAGGAGTTCCATGCAATATTCAGTGGAAGTGGAGCATATGTGCCCCGTTGCTAAGGGTGCATACCACGGTCCCGCGCCCATCCCCGAAGAGGGTAAGTGGGTTCAGGCCAAGCAAATCGGTGACATCTCAGGTTATACGCACGGTGTTGGTTGGTGCGCACCTCAGCAGGGTGCTTGTAAGTTGAGCCTTAACGTCAAAGACGGTGTAATTGAGGAGGCACTTGTCGAGACGATCGGATGCTCAGGCATGACCCATTCCGCTGCTATGGCAGCAGAGATTTTGCCTGGTAAGACCATTCTTGAGGCACTCAACACCGACCTGGTATGCGATGCCATCAACGTCGCTATGCGTGAGTTGTTCTTGCAGATTGTGTATGGTCGTACTCAGACCGCATTTTCTGAGGGCGGACTTCCTGTGGGTACCGGTCTTGATGATCTGGGTAAAGGCTTGCGCTCCATGGTTGGTACCACCTATGGCACCAAGGAAAAGGGCGCACGGTATCTTGAGCTTACTCAGGGTTATGTAACCCATCTGGCTCTTAACGAGAAGAACGAGATTATTGGTTTTGAGTACCTTAACCTGGGCAAATTTACCGATGCTCTAAAAAAGGGTGTGGATCCCAAAAAGGCTGTAGACGATGCTATGGGTCGTTATGGTCAGTGGGACAATCCTGCCAAGGTTATCGATCCTCGCGAAGAGTAAGAAGGGAGCAAGAATATGGCAATTACATTTGAAGGCTATGAGCGTCGTATTGACACCATCAATAAAGCCTTGGCCGAGTACGGCATTGCTTCCTTAGAAGAGGCAGAACAGCTTTGCGTACAGAAGGGGTTTAATCCACGTGAGATTGTCATGGGCGTTCAGTCCATTGCCTTTGAGAATGCTGCGTGGGCGTATACCCTTGGCTGTGCGATTGCTCTTAAAAAGGCCGAGAAGGGCGAGGTAACTAACGCATCGCAGGCAGCTTCTGCCATCGGTATTGGTCTTCAGGCATTTTGCGTACCAGGTTCTGTTGCCGATGATCGTAAGGTTGGTTTAGGTCACGGCAATCTTGGTGCCATGCTTTTGGGTGAAGACACCGAGTGCTTTGCATTCTTGGCTGGTCATGAGTCTTTTGCCGCTGCAGAGGGCGCAATTGGTATTGCAAACAACGCAAACAAGGCTCGTAAGAAGCCTCTGCGCGTTATCTTGAACGGTCTTGGTAAGGATGCTGCACAAATCATTGCTCGCATCAATGGTTTTACCTACGTAAAAACCCAGTTTGACTACTACACAGGTGAGCTGACTGTTGTAGAGAAGATCGCCTATTCTGAAGGTCCTCGTGCTGCAGTAAACTGCTATGGATCCGATGACGTGCGCGAAGGTGTTGCCATTATGTGGTATGAGAACGTGGACATTTCCATTACGGGCAATTCCACCAATCCTACGCGCTTCCAGCACCCCGTTGCTGGTACATATAAGAAGGAGCGTTTGGCTGCTGGCAAGAAGTACTTCTCGGTAGCTTCCGGTGGCGGTACTGGTCGCACTTTGCATCCTGATAACATGGCTGCTGGTCCTGCATCCTATGGCATGACCGATACCATGGGTCGTATGCACTCCGATGCGCAGTTTGCTGGTTCTAGTTCTGTTCCTGCGCATGTAGATATGATGGGTCTTATTGGCATGGGCAACAATCCTATGGTTGGTGCTACCGTTGCCTGCGCAGTTGCCATCAATGAGGCTCTTGCGTAAGGCAGTTGGGTCTGCCGAGCCTACAAACTGCGCCTTGAGCGCTTCTGTACGAGATTTTGTACGTGATAGGCTATAGACCGCTGTAAAGGCTGTTGTAAAAGGTGTTGGCGTAAGTCAGCACCTTTTTTATGGAGCTCTTGAGAAATGTGTAAAGCTTCTTATGAGCGTTGGGTGCTTGTAAGGCCCTCCTGCTTGTTGGGTACAAAAAACTAGCTTAGTGGGTATGCATGCCATCTGTGCGTATGTGTGCATGGGTGGTTCGATATAGGTTAGTAAGGGAAAGCATGTCGTCAGATTCTATTGTTATTCGTGGTGCTCGAGAGCATAATTTGCGTAATGTGGATGTTACTATTCCACGTGATAAGTTGGTGGTTATTACTGGCTTGTCAGGCTCTGGTAAGTCGAGCCTTGCCTTTGATACTATCTACGCCGAGGGTCAACGTCGCTATGTAGAGTCTTTATCGAGCTATGCCCGCATGTTTTTAGGCCAGATGGACAAGCCTGATCTGGATTCCATTGATGGCCTTTCTCCGGCAGTTTCCATTGATCAAAAAACAACCAGTCGTAATCCGCGCTCCACCGTGGGTACGGTTACAGAAATTTATGACTACCTGCGCTTGCTGTATGCGCGTATCGGTGTGCCACATTGTCCTGAGTGCGGACGCGTTATTGAACGTCAAACCACCGACCAGGTGGCCGATAAGGTCTTTGAAGTTGGCCAAGGACGTCGTGCTTTGGTATTGGCACCCGTCGTTTTGGGTCGTAAGGGTGAGTACACCAAGCTGTTTGAGGATCTGAGGGCAGAAGGCTTTTCTCGTGTACGTATTGATGGAGAAGTGCGCGAGCTTGAAGAGCAGATCAAATTGGACAAAAAGTTCAAGCACACCATTGAGGTTGTGGTGGATCGCATTGTTATCCGTGAACAGTCGCTGCGGCGCATTGCAGAGGCGGTAGAAAACGCCACACGTTTGGCTGCTGGTCGTGTCAGTTTTTATCTGCTTCCGGATCGCAGTGCTCAAAAGGACGCTCCAGCTGCACAGGATGTCCCAGGCGCACAGGACGCCCAGGATGCTTCTGGTGCAGCGGGGGAGCTGCTCAGCTATTCTTTGGCGTTGGCTTGTCCTGAGCATGGGCATTCCATTGATGATCTACAACCGCGTGATTTTTCATTTAACGCTCCGTATGGTGCCTGCCCCGATTGCGACGGCTTGGGTACCAGGCGCGTGGTGGATATAGAAGCGCTTATCCAGGATCCTACGCTGTCGGTTTCAGAGGGAGTGTTTGGCTCCATTTTTGATCATTCCAACTACTATCCGCAGATTTTCTCGGCAGTATGCGCGCATATGGGCGAGAAGGACACTACACCCTGGAATAAACTGAAGGCAAAAACTCAGCAGGCGCTGCTTGATGGCTTGGGGAAGACCAAGATTCGCGTGGATTATCACACGCGTGATGGCCGTGATACCCATTGGTTTACTGAATTTTCTGGCGTACGTCACATTGTGTTTGAGAAGTACCAGCAAACGACGTCTGAAACCATGAAAACGCACCTGGAAAAGTACATTACCGAGGATCTTTGTCCTAGCTGTTACGGAGCTCGTTTGAAGCCTGAGTATCTGGCAGTTACGGTTGGCGATAAGAACATCCAGCAGGTCTGCGATTTTTCTTGTGCGGATGCCTTGAACTTTTTTGAGGCTTTGACCCTTACCGAGCGCCAGCAGCGCATTGGTGCTGCGATTGTTCGTGAGATTGTGGCACGCCTGCGTTTTATGGTGAACGTTGGCTTGGATTATCTCACCTTAAGTCGAGCGGCGGCTACGCTTTCTGGTGGAGAAGCCCAGCGCATTCGCCTAGCTACACAAATCGGCGCTGGTCTAATGGGTGTGTTGTACATTTTGGACGAGCCATCCATTGGCTTGCATCAGCGTGATAATGATCGCCTTATTGAAACCCTGCAACGTTTGCGCGATATGGGCAATACGGTCATTGTGGTCGAGCACGATGAGGACACCATTCGCGCAGCAGACTATGTTATAGACATGGGGCCCGGGGCAGGCGAGCTGGGCGGCAAGCTTGTAGCATGCGGTACGCCGCAACAAATTATGGATAGTCAGAAGTCACTTACAGGTCAGTATCTTACAGGTCAGCGCATGATTGCTCTGCCGGCCAAACGACGCAATCCTCGTCGTGGTGCGCTCAAAATTACAGGAGCTTCGGCTAACAACCTCAAGAATATTTCGGCAAAAATTGAGTATGGCACCCTGACGGTGGTAACCGGTGTATCGGGGTCAGGTAAGTCTTCCCTGGTAACCGACACCATTGCTCCTGCGCTTACCAATGAGATACAGCATTCCAAGCGCGCTGTGGGTCCCTACAAAAAGCTCAGCGGTCTTGTGGATGCTGAGGGCAAAAAGTGTATTGATAAGGTCATTGATATTGATCAGTCTCCCATTGGTCGCACACCGCGCTCTAATCCTGCAACCTATATTGGTTTGTGGGATGACCTGCGTGCTCTTTTTGCTTCCACGCCTGAATCACGTGCTCGCGGCTACAGTCCTGGACGTTTTTCATTTAATGTGTCCGGTGGCCGGTGTGAGGCCTGCAAGGGCGATGGACAGATCAAGATAGAGATGAACTTTTTGCCCGATGTATACGTCCCTTGTGAGGTATGTCAGGGCAAGCGTTATAACCGAGAAACCCTTGAAGTTTTGTATCATGGCAAGTCTATTTCTGATGTGCTCGAAATGACGGTCCACGAGGCCTTGGTGTTTTTTGCCAATATTCCGCGTATTAAAAATAAGCTGCAAACCTTGTATGACGTGGGTTTGGGTTATGTGCATTTGGGTCAGAGCGCTACGACTCTTTCTGGTGGAGAAGCTCAGCGAGTCAAGCTTGCCAAAGAGCTTCACCGTCAGCAAACAGGCAAAACCTTCTATATTTTGGACGAGCCTACCACGGGCCTACATTTTGAGGATGTTCGTCAGTTGGTAAACGTGTTGCAAAAGTTGGTGGATGCCGGCAATACCGTGTTGGTAATTGAACATAATCTGGATGTTATCAAGATGGCGGATCGTATTTTGGATCTCGGTCCCGAAGGTGGTGCCGGTGGCGGTACTATTGTTGGGTATGGCACGCCCGAGCAGTTGGTTACCATCGAGCAAAGCCAAACCGCAAAGTATCTCGCGCCCATTTTGGAGCGCGATAGAGCACGAGCACGCCTTCTGGCAAAGGAGTAGTTGGTGGCACGCAAGCAAAAGCTTTCTAAGACAAATGCCATGCGCGCATTGGAGCAGGGTGGCATTGCGTATCGCAGTCTGAGCTATGATGCCAACAATGAGGACCTTTCTTCTGGTGTTGGAGTACGCATTGCCGAGGTTTTAGGCGAGAACAAAGATGCTGCTTTTAAAACCTTGGTGACTACCACTCCTTCAGCAGGCGTAGTGGTATGCTGCATTCCTGTTGCCTGTGAGCTTGATCTCAAAAAGGCTGCTCATGCCATAGGCGAGAAGAGCTTGTCCATGTTGCCCATGAAGGATTTGGAAGCAACTACCGGATATGTGCGGGGCGGCTGTTCGCCCGTAGGTATGAAGAAGCAGTTTCCTACCTTGTTGGATGAAACGGCACAGCTCTTTGATGAAATTGGGATCTCGGGCGGTAAGCGTGGGCTTTCTTTGCAAGTAAATCCCGAGGAGCTTGCACACTTCCTTAACGCTTGCTTTGCAGATATTACACGAGACGGAGAGTAACATGCAGGCTCCCAAGCACATGATGGACGCATCAAATTCCCAGAACGCTGCTGCTGCTTCTGAGGACTCCACCACTTCTAGCTCCACGCTTGATTCAACTGCTGGAATTGGTAGATCTGCAGCCTTGATGAGTGGCTTGGTTATCGTAAGTCGTATTACAGGGTTTTTCCGTACCTGGGGGCAGGCATATGCGTTGGGTGTAACCATTATTTCAAGTGCGTATACCGTAGCAAATAATCTGCCCAACCAACTGTACGAATTGGTTATGGGAGGCATGCTTATTACCGCATTTCTGCCCGTATATATGTCTATTAAAGAGAAAGCTGGACGTGAGGGCGCTAATGCCTATGCTTCCAATTTAACATCGCTAGTCGTGCTGCTTATGGGCGCCGTTGCACTTTTGGGGTTCATAGGCGCAGGTCAAGTTATTTGGACGCAGTCTTTTAGTGCTAAAGCAGATTTTGATGTGAACCTTACAACGCTGTTCTTTAGGTTCTTTGTTATTGAGGTTGTACTGTACGCTCTATCGTCCATTTTGTCAGGTATTCTCAACGCAGAACGAGAATACTTTTGGAGTAATGCGGCTCCTATTTTTAATAACTTTATCTGCACGGCTTCCTTTGTGCTGTATGCCGTGCTGCAAAAGACCAATCCTACTCTGGCACTGCTGTGCTTGGCAATTGGCAATCCTTTAGGTGTGGCTGTCCAGGTAGTCATTCAAATTCCAGCATTGCGCAAGATGGGTGTACGCATCCGTCCTTATGTAGATCTCAAAGATCCCGGCATTAAGGAAACCCTTTCTATTGGTATCCCTTCGCTGGTGCTAACGGGCTGCAACTTTGTTACCTATTCCGTACAAACGTCGAGTGTCTTGTCCGTTATGGCAACCGGTGCTTCTATCGCGTATTATGCACGTCTGTGGTATACCTTGCCCTATGCCATTTTGGCAATCCCCATTACTACCGCCATGTTTACAGAGCTTTCGGAAGCCGTGGCTCACAATAATATGGATGAGTATAAGCGCGGTGTGTCCGGTGGTACGAGGCAGATTTTGTTTTTCCTCATTCCCTTTGCCATGTATCTGATAGTGTTTGCCCGTCCTTTATCCATGCTTTTTGGTTCAGGGCGATTTGATGCGCAGGATCTTAGGTACGTGGCAGAATACTTGGCGGCATTATCCGTGGCGTTGCCCCTTTATGGTGTGTGCACCTATCTACAAAAGGTGTGTTCGTCTTTGCGTAAGATGGGCGTCTTGGCATGGTCTTCTATTGTGGCCAGTGGCATCCAAGTAGCACAGTGCCTGTTGTTTACCGAGCGCTTTGGTCTTATGAACGTTGCTCTGAGCTCACTGGTATTTTTTATAGTGGTGGATGTGGTTACGTTTTGGAGTCTGCGCAAGCAGTTGCACGGCATTGGTTTGGTAGGTATTTTTACCTCCTGCATTCGTTCCATACTCGTGGGGTTAGCAGGCTCGTTGGTAGGTGTCCTTGTGGTGGTCGCGGCTATTCAAACAGGGTTTCTCACCAGCACCCTCCATGCTCTGCTCGTCATATTGGTGGGCGGCTTGCCTTCACTTTTGATCAGCTTTGGTATTGCACTGGCATGTAAGTTCCCAGAAGCGCACATGATTCGTACACTTTTAGGCAGGTACATCCCCTCTTTACGCATCAGTTGATAGCACAAAAGACCTTATAAGCTGCATTTGACGGGTTTTATTACAGCGTATGTATCGTATTGGTTACGTGATTGTTTCAAAATCCGTATTGTTAATGACTTCAAGCTGTTTTGGCTTAAAAATGTCAGCTACGCACTTATAAGGAGTGTACTCGACGTTCGAAGGAGGAAGAGATGGATTTTAGTACTATATCAAGAAGGAATTTCGTCAAACTAGTTGGGGCTTCGAGCGTCATTAGCATTACGGGTTTGGCTGGTTGCTCTTCTCAGGGTGGCTCTGCTGCAGATACTAGCGGTGCATTTAAGGTTGGCTCTATCGGTCCCGTTACTGGTGCAGCCGCTATTTATGGTAATGCTACCAAAGCCGGTGCTCAGATTGCTATCGATGAGATCAATAAGGGTGACGGCGTAAAATTTGATTTTAACTATCAGGATGACGAGAACGACTCTGAGAAGTCCGTCAACGCCTATAACAACCTCAAGGACTGGGGTATGCAAATCTTGGCAGGCTGTACTACCACAGCTCCCACCATTGCTGTTACCTCAGAATCAAGCTCAGACAATTTGTTTCAGCTGACGCCGTCCGCTTCTGCGGTAGACGTTATTGGTGGTCAGCCAGATGTAGACGGCAACGTGTCCGTACAGCGCAAAAAGAACGTCTTCCAGATGTGCTTTACCGATCCTAACCAGGGAACCGCTGCGGCAAAATATGTGAGTGACCAGCAGCTGGGTACCAAGATCGCTGTTATCTACAACAATTCCGATGCCTATTCCACAGGCGTGTATAAGAAGTTTATGTCTCAAGCTAAGGAGATTGGCCTGACCGTAGTGGCAGAGTCTACGTTTACGGATGACTCCGCAACGGACTTCTCGGTACAGCTCAACAAGGCTAAGTCCGCCGAGGCAGATCTCGTATTTTTGCCCATCTATTACCAGCCTGCTTCCCTGATCCTGACGCAGGCAAACCAGATGGGCTATGCTCCCAAGTTCTTTGGTGTTGACGGCTTAGATGGTCTGCTCACCCTTGAGGGATTTGATACCTCTTTAGCAGAGGGCGTTATGTTGCTTACTCCTTTTACGGCAGATGCAACGGACGAGAAGACCCAAACCTTTGTAAAGACCTACAAAGAGCAGTATGGTGGAACGCCTAATCAGTTTGCTGCCGACGCGTACGATTGTCTGTACGTAATCAAGCAGGCTATCGAGAAGAGCGGCGTTACTGCAGATATGCCCTACTCGGATATGTGCGACAAGCTGATTGAAGCCATTACCTCATCCGATTTTACCTATGATGGCTTGACGGGTACTGGTATGACCTGGTCTGATACCGGCGAAGTTTCCAAGCAGCCCAAGGGTATGGTTATTAAAAACGGCGCTTACGTGGGAATGTAGTTTCACGTAAGAGCCTTTTGAACAGCGGAGATTGCCTCTTTGCAGTCTCCGCTTCTCATACTGTGCAACAAATTTGTTACATGCTTGCTTCATAAGATAAAACGTAAATACCTCGCTGCATGAGTAGAGCAGCATATATGTAGAGAGGAGTGCGGGATGGGATTTATCTCCAACCTGGTAAATGGAATCTCGTTGGGTAGTATTTACGCCATCATCGCGCTGGGTTACACCATGGTTTATGGCATTGCTAAAATGCTTAACTTTGCACATGGCGATGTGATCATGGTGGGCGGATATACCTGTTATTGCACTATGGCATACCTAGGTCTTAATCCACTTATTGCGGTACTCATTTCTATTGTCGTGTGTACCCTGTTGGGTATCGTGGTAGAAAAACTTGCTTATAAACCTTTGCGTAATGCACCGTCTTTGGATGTTCTTATCACGGCTATTGGCGTGAGCTATTTGCTCCAGAACTTGGCATTGATCATCTGGAAGTCTGATCCTAAGTCCTTTGTATCGGTCATTACCTTGCCTTCCGTTACGCTCTTTGGTGGTCAGCTGGTTATCAGTGCTGTTTCTCTGGTTACCGTTTTGGCCAACATTTTAATCATGGTAGGTCTTACCTTTTTTACTACACGTACCAAGATGGGCAAGGCTATACGTGCGGTGTCTGAGGACAAAGCAGCGGCACAGCTTATGGGCATTAACGTTAACTCAACCATCTCTATGGTATTTGCCATTGGTTCTGGTTTGGCTGCTATTGCGGGCGTATTGCTGTGTTCTGCCTATCCCACGCTCATGCCCACCACCGGTCAGATGCCGGGCATCAAGGCTTTTGTTGCTGCTGTTTTAGGTGGGATTGGTTCCATACCAGGCGCTATGTTGGGCGGCATCCTTTTGGGTATCATTGAGATTTTTGCTAAGGCGTATATCTCCACACAGCTTTCCGATGCCATTGTCTTTGCTGTCTTGATTATTGTTCTGCTTGTTAAACCCGCCGGCCTTCTGGGCAAGACAATTCACGAGAAGGTGTAGCGCATGAATTTCTTTAAAAAGATGTCCCGTACGGGTAAAGATAACCTGCTGACCTATGCGCTCGTTATTATCGCCTTTTTTATAGTACAGGGTTTGATTTCTTCAAAGGCAATATCTCACTCACTGGCAGGCATGATGGTGCCCATTTGTGCCTACATTGTTATGGCGGTCTCTCTCAACTTGGTGGTTGGTATTTCTGGGGAGCTCAGCTTGGGGCATGCAGGCTTTATGAGTGTAGGCGCTTTTAGTGGCGTTGCTGTTATGACGTCTCTGTCTGCTGTGGTGGCAAGTCCTGTGGTACGTCTGGTCATTGCCATCATCGTGGCTGGTATGTTAGCGGCCCTTACGGGTGTTCTTATCGGTATTCCCGTTATGCGCTTGCACGGTGATTATCTGGCCATTGTAACGCTTGCATTTGGCGAGATTATCAAAAATGTGCTCAATAATTTGTATGTAGGTATGGATAAGGCTGGCTTGCACTTCTCATTGCAGTCTACCAAGGCTTTAGGCATGGAAGGCGGTACCATTTTGATCAATGGTCCGCAGGGAGCTGCCGGCATTCCCAAGGCATCCACCTTTATGATGGGCTTTTTACTGGTGCTGTTTTGTTTGATGGTTGTGCTTAATCTTAAGAATTCTCGCTCGGGACGTGCCATTATGTCCGTGCGCGATAACCGCATTGCTGCAGAGTCCGTTGGTATTAACGTAACTAAATATCGTTTGATGGCATTTGTTGTTTCTGCTGCCTTGGCTGGTATGGCAGGAGCTTTGTATGCCATGAACTTCTCGTCCATTGTGCCAAAGAAGTTTGATTTTAACCTCTCCATTATGATTTTGGTCTTTGTTGTTTTGGGTGGCATGGGCAAGGTACGCGGTTCTATTATCGCTGCTACTTTGCTTACCGTCTTGCCCGAAGCTCTGCGCTCCTTGTCCGATTATCGTTTGTTGATGTATGCCGTTGTGCTTATCGCCACCATGCTTATTGGTAACAATGAGCGCCTGAAGAGTTGGCTGTATCAGATACGGGATAAAGTGCTGCATAAGGGTGAAGATGAGCTCGTTGTATCCGGTGTGGAAGGGGGCGATACACGTGGTTAGTAAGCGCCGTGTAAAGACTAAGATGGTTCCGTTTCCGTCGGATAGTATTGTTCCTGAGCGTGATTTGTATGAAACGCCTGCGCTGGAGTGCCGTCATCTGGGCATTGATTTTGGTGGCCTGCATGCGGTAGATGACTTTAATCTTACCGTTGGCAAGACAGAGATTGCTGGTTTAATTGGTCCTAATGGTGCTGGTAAAACCACAGTTTTTAATCTGCTTACCAAGGTGTATCAGCCTACGCGCGGCACCGTTATGCTGGATGGTACCGATACGGCTGGTATGGGTCCCGCAAAGGCTTCTCAGCTGGGCATTGCTCGTACGTTTCAGAATATCCGCTTGTTCTCAACCATGACGGTTGAGGAAAACGTTATGGTTGGTCTGCATAATCAGGTTAAGAGCGGCATGTTTTCTGGTATTTTTCGTCTTCCGCGACACTGGTTGTCTGAGCGTGATTTTCACACCAAGGCTCAGGAGCTGCTGGGGATTTTTGATATGCAGGCTCTGTCGGATACTCCCGCAGGCTCTTTGCCCTACGGTGCTCAGCGACGCTTAGAGATTGTACGCGCTTTAGCAACCAACCCTAAAGTGCTGCTGCTAGATGAACCTGCCGCTGGTATGAACCCTTCTGAGACCTCTGAACTCATGGATAATATTTTGGCTATTCGTGAGCGTTTTCAGATTGCCGTTATGCTCATTGAGCATGACATGGATCTGGTCATGGGCATTTGCGAAGGCATTGTGGTCTTGAGCTACGGCAAGGTTATTGCTAAGGGAACGCCGGAAGAGATCCAAAATAATCCTCAGGTTATTGAGGCCTATTTGGGCAAGCAGGAGGAGGTGTAAGCACTATGGCAATGCTTACGGTAAACGATTTGCACGTGTATTATGGCTCCATCCATGCGGTAAAAGGTATCTCATTTGAAGTCCAAGAAGGGGAGACCGTAACCCTTATTGGCGCTAATGGCGCAGGTAAATCCACTACCCTTAATACGGTGGCAGGCCTGCTCCATCCTCGCTGTGGTTCTATTGAATTTGAGGGCGAGTCTTTAGTTGGTATCCCTACCCATAAACTTACGTCGCGGGGCATGGCCTTATGCCCAGAAGGTCGTCATGTATTTACACAGATGAGTGTGAAAGAAAACCTCGAGATGGGCGCCTTTACGCGTGATGAAGCAGAAACGCACGATACCCTTACCATGATTTACGAACGTTTTCCTCGCTTGCGCGAGCGCTTGCATCAATCTGCAGGTACACTTTCTGGTGGTGAGCAACAGATGCTGGCTATGGGTCGTGCACTCATGTCAAAGCCTAAATTGCTTATGCTCGATGAGCCCTCCATGGGTCTGGCACCACTGTTGGTTAAGGAGATCTTTGACATTATTAAGAGTCTCAACGAGCAAGGTACAACCATCTTGCTGGTAGAACAAAATGCTCAAATGGCGCTGTCTATTGCCAATCGCGCCTATGTCTTGGAGACCGGTCGTGTTTCTATGAGCGGCGATGCGGATGAGCTTTTGCATGACAAGCGCGTTCAACAGGCATATCTGGGCGCTTAATACGCTGCGTCTCCTAGCCGTCTTATACGTTATACCAATCTTTACTTTTGTTACCGTCAACCTCGTCTTCATGTGAGTCTTGTTTGCTCAACTGAAGGCGAGGTTTGTGCTATAAGGCACGCTATACTATGAACAGTTGTTTACCAAGATGGTTTTCTCATCCTGTTTGCTCGTTATTTGCTCACTGAAGGTTTAGCCATGCAAGCACATATCTTATTAGCCGATGATGACGCGCACATACGCGAGGTTGTGTGTGTTTTGCTTGAGAGTGAAGGCTATGCCGTGCATACGGCGGTAGATGGTGTGGAAGCACTGCAGCTCTTTGAGACAAATATGGGCTTTGACCTCATTATTCTTGACGTTCTTATGCCGGGTTTGTCCGGCCTTGACGTGTGTAAGCGTATACGAGAACAGTCAAATACTCCGGTGCTTTTTCTCACCGCTCGCTCGCAGGATGCCGATAAAGTACGTGGATTTGTTGCAGGTGGGGATGATTACCTGCCAAAGCCCTTCTCGGCAATTGAGATGCTGGCACGCGTTAATGCGCTGTTGCGTCGCTACCATCGCTACGGTGGCTCTCCGGCGCAGACGCAGCGAACAAAACTTACGGTAGGAGATATAACGATTGATGTAAGTGGTCGTCATGTTTTTGGTCCTGCGGGCGCCATTGCGCTGACGGATTTTGAGTTTTCCGTTTTGTTGTTGCTGGCACAACATAGAGGCACGATTTTCTCGGCACGCGAGATCTATGAGGCAGTGTGGGACGAGCCATTTTTAGAGCAATCTGCTAATACCGTTATGGTGCACATTAGAAATCTGCGGCGAAAGTTGGGCGATAACCCTCAGAATCCTCGCTATATCCGTACGGTTTGGGGAAGAGGTTATACCATTGGCTAACGATACAAACACAACGTCGCACCGTCACCCTTTTGCCAAACAGTCTAAGCGCTTTGTGCCCCACACCGGCAGTAAACTGGGCTGGCGTTTGGTGGGATATGTAACCATAGCGCTGCTCTGTGGCATCTGTTCCTCTTTTGCGGTGTACGTTGGTGCTTCCTCTGTGCTTAATGACTATTTTTCACGTGAGTGCGTCTATTGCCAGCGGCTTGAGCAAGATGCCCAGGCACTCCAAAGCTACGTAACCGAGAAAAACATTTCCATCTCTGATAAGCAGGCCTTGGACACATGGGTTAAAAATGCGGGGTATGTGGCTTTGCAGATCTATCGAGAAGGCATGACCGTATACGACTCAAACATGAGCACGGATATATCGTCACTCAAGGTTTCGGGTGGAGATATGGAAAAGTGGCAAAAGACCTATCCCATCACTTTTTCTGATGGGGAAGCATCGGCAGTGTTTTATTACAACGCCAGTGCGCAGGGGCGCTTTATTGCTACGATTCTTGCGATAGTGCTGGGCTTTGTGGTGTGTATCCTTAGCTTGCTTTTGCTCATGCGCCGCATTGTCAACTACATTCGACTACTCGATCATGAGCTCAGCCTTCTTGAAGGGGGAGAGCTTGACCACGCAATCAGTGTTAAAGGCAATGATGAGCTGGGAAGTTTAGCGCAAAGCATCGATGACATGCGGCTGGCAATACGTCAGCGCCTTTTAGAAGAGCAGCGTATGCGCAATCGGGAGTATAAGTTGGTAACCGAAATGTCCCACGACTTGCGCTCACCGCTTACCGCACTCATTGGGTATCTCGATATCTTGGTGCTGGGAAAGTATGCTCACAAACAGGATGCTCAGCGCTATTTGCAAAGCAGCCGTGAGAAGGCCTACCAACTTAAGGAACTCTCCGACGATTTGTTTGACTATGTCTTAAAACAGCATGCGGGTGATGCGGATACTTGCGCTCCTGATACCATGCCTGCCGAGAAAAGTCAAAAAACCCTGCAGTCCTGCCAAGCGGTGCTTACCGAGATTTTGAATGAAGGCATCCTTGAACTTGAGAGTGCACAGTTTAATGTTGTGTATGAGGGTCTGCCTGCAAATTGTACAAAACAGGTTACGGTAAATCAAAGTGTGCTGCAGCGGGCATTTTCTAATCTTTTCTCAAATGTGGTACAGCATGCGCTGAGGACAGAACCCGTATATATACGCTGTTCGTGCTCGGATGCCTCTGCAGTGGTGTCCATAGTCAATACCCCTGCACCTGAGATTGAAACAACAGCAGGAACCGGCTTGGGTGTCGCGAGTACTGCCCAGCTTTTCTCGTCCTGTGGTTGGAAGCTTGCTACTACCCAGGATACCCAACACTACCGTGCCACGATTACTATCCCTTTTTAGAGCTTTTTGTTCCAAGTAGTTTTTCTACAAGTAGTGCTTCCTAAAAGCGCCCTTTCTAAAAGAGGTCCGTTTTCTACCCAGCTATTTCTGAAGAATCCTGAAGAGTCTTTTATGAGCGCAGACTTGCTGGATTAAAACGGCACAATAAAGCCTAGTTTCACAGGCACCGCAAACGATCGTCTGCAAGAAGGGTATTGAGAAAGGGCTTGTATGGCTGACATTGGAATGATTGCATCAACATTGATAGCGGGAGTACTTTCATTTTTTTCACCCTGCATCCTGCCCGTGCTCCCCGTATATATTGGGCTGTTGCTTACTGAGGATGGCAAAACCGCCTTGGTGGTTCAGCGACGTATTGCAAATACCCTTGCTTTTATCATGGGTATCTCGATAAGCTTTTTTGCCCTGGGCTTTGGAGCAGGGTTTTTAGGTGGCATACTGGCAAATCCACTTTTTTCACTGAGCTTGGGCTTTGTTATTTGCTTGTTTGGCCTGCATCTTGCAGGGGTTCTCGTTATTCCAGCGCTTGATACCGAGAAGCGCATGGATATGCAGCACATTGATGCCAGGCATGCGGGTGGCGCCTTTTTGCTGGGTCTTGCGTTTTCATTTGGTTGGACGCCGTGCATTGGTCCTATCCTTGCATCGGTGCTGGCCTTTGCAGCTCAACAGGGTAATGCGGTGTGGGGAGGTCTGCTTTTGGTGGTGTACGCTTTGGGCCTATCACTACCTTTTGCTCTGCTTGCATTGGGTTCTTCTGTGCTTATGGAAAAAGTGCGTCAGCTTAACAAGTACAGTGAGCTTCTCAAAAAGATTGGCGGCGTGTGCATTGCCCTTGTCGGTGCATGGCTGCTGGTTTCACAAGCAACCGGTCTTGGTATGTCTCTAAAAAATACGAACAGCTCTGCAAGCTCTACTCAGAGTTCTCAAACTGAGCAGCGCAGTGATGCTACAAACCAGCAAGGTGATGCTATGAATGACGATACAACCATGCCAGCTACGGACAGCTGGAAGCAAACGGCGCTTAAAACCTTGGATAACAAGACTCTTACGCTTGCGTCCCTTAAGGGAAAGCCGGCGTATGTAAAGATGTGGGCCACCTGGTGTCCCGCTTGTCTCAACGGTCTTGATGAGTTTTCTCGCCTGGCTGCCGAGCATGAAAAGAAAGGTGATGTAACGGTTACCTCGGTGCTTTCGCCAGAAATTGGATCGGAACTTTCTGAAGATCAAATTGTGAACTGGGCTACCAAGCAAAAGCTTACGGCTCCTATTTTGATGGATAGCTCTGGCACCTTACTCAAGGCCTTTGACATACAAGCGTATCCAACCTCTGTCTTTATTAACTCTCAGGGCGAGGTTGTCGATAAACGCATTGGCGATGTCCCTACGGATGAGCTGGAAAAAATCCTTAGTAGCTTGACATAAGGGGTATGGGTATGAACAAACATGCTTCCATAATGGTGGCGCTCGTGACTGCGATGGTTGTACTTGGTGTTGTGCTATACAAGATGCATAAACCACCTCAGACACAGGATGATGAGTTGGAGAAGAAGCAGGAGGCTGCAATGGCAAACATTGATACCAATAATTTGCATGAGATTTATTTTGCAGGGGGATGCTTTTGGGGAGTGGAAGAGTATTTTTCTCGCATTCCAGGCGTGTATGATGCTGTGTCAGGATACGCAAACGGCACCACTGAAAATCCCACGTATGAGGAAGTGTGTACTGGTAAAACAGGGCATGCTGAGACCGTAAAGGTGCGCTATGACCCTTCGATAGTAAGTTTGGAAAGCCTTGCTAAACAGTATTTTAAGATTATCAATCCGCTCAGTGTTAATCAGCAGGGCAATGATAGAGGAAGCCAGTATAGAACAGGCGTGTACTTTGTGGATGCAGCAGATGAGTCTGTGCTGCGCCCGGTGTTTGATGAGGAGGAAAAGAAGTACGGCACAAAACTAGCGGTAGAGCTTACAAAGCTTACGAGCTTTTATCAAGCTGAGGAATACCATCAGGATTACCTCAAGAAAAACCCTCGTGGTTACTGCCACATAGACTTTAGTTCGCTTAAAGATGTAAAGCTCGAGAAGGGCGATAAGACATCTTCTGCACCTAAGGTGGACGCGTCACGGTATTACAAACCTTCTGACGATGAGATCAAGCGCATGCTTACGTCTGAGCAATATGACGTTACACAAAAAGCTGGCACAGAGCCCGCATTTTCTGGAGCGTATCACGATAATCATCAGGCTGGTATTTACGTGGACGTGGTTACAGGTGAGCCCTTGTTCTCCTCCAAAGACAAATTTAATTCAGGCTGTGGTTGGCCAAGCTTTGTTCGTCCGATCGACCCGGATGTTATCAAGGAATATAAGGACAGCAGCCATGGCATGATAAGAACAGAAGTGCGCAGTCGTGTAGGGGATTCTCACCTTGGGCATGTATTTACCGATGGTCCTCAAGAGCAGGGTGGTCTGAGGTATTGTATTGACAGCTTGGCGCTAAAGTTTATCCCTTATGAGCGTATGGAAGCAGAAGGATACGGGGAATTCATGCCTGTCTGTTCTCGCTATGGATGGGAATAAGGCTATAAACGCTTATGTAAGCAAAGATCCTAAAAAAAGTCAAAGAGTCCAAAAAGCTCAAAAAGCTACGTACTAAAGAATCTAAAAAGATGCAGGGAAATGAGCCAGAAGGCTATTTTCCTGCATCTTTTAGTATGTGGGTGCCCATACATGACTGTGACATTACGTGAATGTTTGGCTTATACAACTGTTTTTTCTAAGCTAAATTTCAAATACTATACAGCAGATGTAATACCTTAGGGTTTGCAGAACAAAATTCTTTTTTTCTAAAATACCCAGATTTCCTATATACATATATTTAGGATATTTATTCAAAAATTTGTATAGGAAATAATAGTGTGGAGATAACATTTCACCCGCTTTCGTACAGTACTACTCGCGTAAGAGCGGTTATATGGTAGTAATAAATCGGCAAATGGCGTAATTTATCCGCTCGCCGTTCTAAAAAAGCCATTTACAAAACAAAATTGAGGAATTCATTTACTTTCACGTCGCGTTAATCTCGACAATTTTCCTAGTCATTATTCATTGCTAATAGCTCATGTATTTGTCGTATCACACGTAGGAGGTAGCACATGGCATCAACTACAGCTGCGGTGGCGAGTAGCACTGCTGAGCAAAAGAAACGCAGTCTTGATCAAGAATTTTTTCGAAAAGGTATTTTAATCGCTCTGTTCTCAAGCCTTATGTATGGCATCTATACTGCTTTCATTACAGCAGGTGAAAGTACAAGTTTATGGCTTGGATGGTTAGATACTGTCAACCCAACAGGGTTTTTGGCGGTTTTTATACTTCCTACGGTGGCAAGTGCCATAAACGATTGCTGTAGCGCTCTTTGGGCCCTTGGTATCACGGCAAAGCAGGGCAAGCTTGCGGATTTTGGTCGTACCATCCGCACCAAGCCCGGCATTATTATGGTGGTAAGTGCCCTTGTCGGCGGCCCTATTGCAACGGTTGCTTATATCATTGCGCTGTCTCAGGCAGGAACCATTGTGGTTCCTATTGCGGCGCTTAACCCTGCAATTGGATCAATTCTTTCTCGCATTCTTTTTAAGCAGGAGCTGGGTCCCCGCAAGATCATAGGTATTGCTATCTGCGTCTTTGCGGGCCTTATGATTGGTTCCACAAGTCTTACGGGCGATGCATCCAACAACTTGGGATTTGGCCTTATGTTGGCATTTATTGCTGCCTTGGGCTGGGGTGCCGAGGGCTGCATTGCGGGATATGCAAGCTGCATGATTGATACGCAAATTGGTATCACGATTCGCCAGTGTGTATCAGGTTTTGTAGAGCTGTTTGTATTGCTTCCAGCGTTGGCACTTATCGGTGGCGTACCCATAGCCGAGGCTATTACCTATATCGGAAGCGTCCTGAGCGATTTGCCCACAATTTTGTGCTTTGTTGTTGCCGGCTTTGCAGCATATAAGTCTTTTGCTAGCTGGTATCGCGGCAATTCTATGTGCGGTACTGCGCTTGGTATGGCGTGCAACGGTACCTATACCTTTGTAGCTCCGCTTACCACATGGATTATTGTAGGCGTCATCATGCACATTGATGGCTATGCCTTGGCGCCAATTGCGTGGGCGGCGGCGCTGGTCATGATCATTGGCATTGTCATTATTGCTATCAATCCTCTTGAGTATCTAGGAAAGAAGGAGGAGGCATAATGCGTCCACTTAACTATGCAATTCTCAAATATTTTACTGAGGTACCAGAAGCAAGTGCCGACGATGTACTTATGGCACTCAAAGATGATTACTCGGGTTTTTCTGCCTTCACGCATACAAAGGTCCAGGAAGCGCTGATGACTGCCGAGAAAAACGGCTTGATTGCTGAGTCGCGTGTTGACCTTGACGATAAGGGCGAGTTGCATGTCTTTTATGCTGCAGACTCCGAGCAGCGAGACACCATTAATTCCTACATCAAGTAGTGAGGAGTACGTATGCGCTATAAGGGAGAAGAGGCCATAGGCCTCATAGAGACCACGGGTATGGTGCCTGCACTGTATGCAGCAGATGCAATGCTTAAAGCAGGTAATACAGAGCTTGTCAGCTACGAGAATATTGGCTCAACGCTGGTAACCATCATTGTTAAAGGTGATGTAGCTGCCTGTGAAGCAGCAGTGAAAGCAGGCTGTGAAGCCGCATCGAGCATTGGCACGCTTACGGCACATAACGTTATGCGCCGTCCTGTTCCGCCTGTTGGTGACGTTGTTTCTGTTCATGACGTGGATTACAACTAGGAGGCAGCTATGGCTAACGAAGGCATGAATGCACTGGGCGCTATAGAGACCTTTGGTTTGGTTTGGGTTCTTGAAGCAGGCGATGCCATGTGCAAAGCGGGCGACGTTGTGCTCATCGGCTATGAAAACACTGCTTCAGGCTACATCTCCATTTTGGTAGAGGGAGATGTTGCCGCTTGTAAAGCAGCGGTAGCTGCAGGCGTTAAAGCCGTAGAGGCTTTGGGCGCAGAGGTTTACAGCTCTGTTGTCATCCCTCGTCCTCATCCAAGCCTTAAGAAAATCACTGATAAATACACCGTCGAGAAGCTCTTGCCGTATTAAAGGAGGTGTCACGTGTCTCTTATCGATAATGATCTTCTATCCGTTCAGGAGGCGCGTATCCTCCTTGAGCATGCTGCCGGGTCTGTTGAGGCTTTAGAGAGCTTGCCGCTGTCTTTGGTTGAAGACTTTCTTACGCACTTGCGTGAAGGTCTTTATCAGAATGCTCGTACGTATGCTGACCTTGCTTTTGATGAGAGCGACTATGGTAATCCCCAAGAAGAAGCTCAGCTCATAGAGTGGGTCCTTACGGATGTACTCGATGATGTATGTGCTCAAACCCCCGTGCAAGAAATTGTTTGGGATACAAAGTCTGCGGCGGTGTATCTGTCTAAAGGAGTGGTTGTATCACTGCTTCCAGATTGGCTTGCCGTACCAACTCTGCTATCGCAGCTGTTTTATGCACTCCGCTCAAAAAGCCCCATTGTTTTTTCGGCTGGTGCTCGTGTACATGAGAGCTGCTGTCGTGTAATGGAAGATGTACTTTCCATTGCCCGCTCATGCCATTATCCAGAAGAGGCGTTGGGATTTTTGCGGGTCTGTTGTCCCGAAGGCGAGCAGTGGATGTGCTCGCAACCCTGCGTGAGTGTCATTATAGATTCCCGTGAGAATGCCAATGAACACCCTTATGCTGCCTATGGCAAGGATGTCTATTATGCGTCGCTGGGCAACAATCCTGTTTTTGTTGAATCAACGGCTGATATAGCAGCTTGTGCTCAAGAGATAGTACGGGGTAAATCATTTTGCCATGGCATGCTTCCAGGAGTCGAGCAATCTATTGTGGTAGAAGCGGCGGTAGATAGCCAACTCCAAGCTGCGCTCAGGCAAATGGGTTGTTACTTTTTGGACGAAAGTGAAACCGATCGTCTTGGTGACTTGCTTTTTATGTCAGACGGTAAGACCTATCCAGAGCTTATCGCCAAGTCTGCCGAAGACCTTGCTCGTAGGGCAAATATTGCGGTACCAGCACAGACAAAGGTGCTTATCGTCCGCAAGCCGTACGTGAGTGAGCGGAGCTTTTTCTCTAAAGCTAAGTATGGTCCTGTGCTTTCTTACTATGTGGAAGAAAGCTGGCGCGATGCTTGCGAGAAGTGCATAGAGCTCATTTTGAACAGCGGACACGGGAATGCCTTGTCGATTTTCTCTAATAGTCCCGAAGTGATTCAGCAATTTATTCTCAAGAAGCCCGTTGGCCGTGTGCTGGTAAATGTTAGTACTGCTCTGGGCAGTATAGGCAGTCATACAGAGCTTCCTAAGACGCTCACTATTACCGGCTGGGACCACGCTACTACCTCGAGTTTGGGTGTTACTTACAGTGATTTTGTAAGAAAGCGCCAGGTAGGTGTTGCTGGCAATACGCACCAGCAGGACTTGGTGAAGCAAATCAGTTCACATACTCACCCTACTCTGACAACGCCAAACACAAAAACAGAAGTACAGCCACTGAGTAACACGGCTGATGTGACACAAGAACAGTGCACGGAATCGATCGATTGGTTCTCTGGTCTTCTAGAGTCCATGAGAGATAAGTAAAAAGGAGTAAAGGATGGATATTAAGGAGTTTGCAAAGGAACTTTCCGAGGCAACCAAAACCATGAGTGCTGAGGAAAAGCATGCTGTGCGAGAGATGTTTGCGAAAGTTTCCGATCAGCTGGACGCACCACTGCACAGTACACCCTGTGTAGCAGACGGACCTACCGAGATCCCCGAAGGTCCTACTCAGCGCCATGTTCGTCTGAAGGATAACTACCTCAAGCAAGTTCCTAGTATTACTACGTTTCGTGCTCGTGCGGTTACCGAGATTATGAAGGAAAACCCAGGCATGCCTAAGATTGAGTTGCGTGCTAAGGCGTTCCGTCACTGCTGCGAAACGGCTCCCTTGGTCATCCAAGATGACGAGCTTATCGTAGGTGCTCCCTGTGGTGCTCCCCGTGCTGGTGCATTTTCTCCCGATCTTGCGTGGCGTTGGCTTAAAGAAGAGCTTGATACCATTGGGGATCGTCCTCAGGATCCTTTTTACATCTCTGATGAGGATAAGCGCTATTGTCGTGAGGTACTGTTCCCATTTTGGGAGGGCAAGTCACAGGATGAGATCTGTGAGGACCAGTATCGTGAGGCTGGTGTCTGGGAGCTTTCCGGTGAGTCCTATGTATCTGACTGCTCCTACCATGCTATGAGTGGTGGCGGCGATTCTAACCCTGGTTATGACGTTATCCTCATGCGCAAGGGTATGCTCGATATCCAGGCTGAGGCAAAAGAGCACCTTGCCCAACTTGATTACGCCAATCCAGAGGACTTGGATAAGATCTACTTCTACAAGTCCGTCATTGATACCACTGAAGGCGTCATGATTTATTCAAAGCGCCTCAGTGAGTATGCTTTGCAAAAGGCTGCTGCTGAGCATGATCCCAAGCGCAAGAGCGAGCTCGAGAAGATCGCAGAAATTCTTGCCTATGTACCTGCACACAAGCCAAGGACGTTCCATGAGGCTATGCAGGCAGTCTTTACGATTGAGTCCCTCTTGCCTGTAGAGGAAAACCAAACCGGTATGTCTATCGGTCGTGTTGACCAGTACATGTATCCCTTCTATGAGGCAGACATTAAGGCTGGCCGTATCACTCCGTATGAGGCTTTTGATATCGCCGGTTGTATGCTCATCAAACTGAGTGAGGTCATGTGGGTTACCTCGCGCGGACAGTCTGAATTCTTTGCAGGATACCAGCCCTTTATTAACATGACTTTAGGTGGTGTGACTCGCAGGGGCACTGACGCTACCAACGATTTGACCTACCTGCTTATGGATGCTGCCCGTCATGTAAAGATTTATCAGCCTACCATTGCGTGCCGTATTCACAACAAGTCACCCGAGCGCTACATGCGCAAGATCGTTGATCTTGTTCGTTCGGGCATGGGCTTCCCCGCTTGCCACTTTGATGACACCCACATCAAGATGATGCTTGCTAAGGGTATTTCTGTTGAAGACTCTCGTGACTACTGCATGATGGGTTGCGTTGAGCCTCAGAAGTCTGGCCGCCTGTATCAGTGGACCTCCACCTCTTATACGCAATGGCCTGTGTGCATTGAGCTTACCCTTAACCACGGCGTTGACCTGTGGTATGGCAAGCAGGTTACTCCAGACCTTGGCGATCTTTCTCAATACAAGACCTTCGAAGAGTTTGATGCAGCGGTTAAAAAGACCATTCAATACGTCACGAAGTGGACCGATGTTGCCACTGTTATCTCTCAGCGTGTTGCTCGCGAGGTTGCGCCTAAGCCTTTGATGTCCATCATGTTTGAAGGCTGCATGGAAAGCGGCAGGGATGTTTCTTCTGGTGGCGCCATGTACAACTATGGTCCAGGTGTTGTATGGACTGGTTTGGGCACCTATACCGACTCTATGGCAGCTATCAAAAAGCTTGTTTTTGATGATCACAAATATACGCTCGATGAGCTTAATGAGGCTCTGAAGGCAGACTTTGTGGGCTACGAGAAAATCCAGCAGGATTGCATCAATGCGCCTAAGTATGGCAATGATGACGATTATGCGGACAATATCGCAGCGGATATTCTGCATTACACCGAGCACATCCATGTGAAATATAAGACGCTGTACTCTCACATGTCCATGGGTACGCTTTCCATCTCTAACAATACGCCTTTTGGCGAGATGACCGGTGCTTCTGCAAATGGTCGTAAGGCCTGGACGCCCTTGTCAGACGGCATTAGCCCCAGCCAGGGTGCCGACCACAATGGTCCTACCGCCATTATTAAATCGGTTGGTAAGTTGCCTAATGACTCTATGAACATCGGTATGGTTCATAACTTTAAGCTTATGAGCGGTATTCTCGATACGCCAGAAGGAGAGCGTGGCCTTATTACCCTTTTGCGCACGGCTTCGATGTTCGGCAATGGCGAGATGCAGTTTAACTATCTCGACAATGAAACGCTTATTGATGCACAGGCCCATCCAGAAAAGCATCGTGACCTCGTGGTACGCGTTGCTGGCTACAGCGCATTCTTCAACGAGCTGTGCAAGGACGTTCAGGACGAGATTATTAGCCGCACCATGCTTACCAGGATTTAATAGTTGTCAGTAACTTGGTAAACGATGAGGTAAAAGGAAGGGGGCAACGGACAGATGGAATCTCAGCAGGGAAAGATTGAGCGTACCGCACGTATTTTCAATCTACAGAAGTACAACATGTATGATGGACCGGGCGTTCGCTCTATGGCTTTTCTCAAAGGTTGCCCCCTGCGTTGTAAGTGGTGCTCTAATCCAGAAAGTCAGCTGCGGGAACATGAAGTTATGTTCAAGGCTGATAACTGCGTAAATTGTGGTGCCTGTGCTGCGGTGTGTCCCGTAGCTCTTCATAAGATGGTGGATGGCAAGCATGTGGTAGACCGTAGTGTTCGCTGCACGGGCTGTCGTCAGTGTGAAGAAGCATGCCTGTATAATGCCCTGCAAATTATGGGAGAAGATTATTCGGTTGATGATCTTGTCTGCTTCTTTGAGCAGGATGAAGACTTTTATCGGATGTCTGATGGCGGCATTACGCTTTCTGGCGGAGAAGCCCTGGCACAAAGTGAAGCTGTATTGGCCATATGCATGGCAAGCCAAGCAAAGGGATACCACACGGCGGTTGAGACTTGTGGATATACGCCGCTCAAGACCCTTATGAAGGTGGCTCCATACGTTAACTTGTTTTTGTACGACATCAAACAGATGGATCCTGTCAAACATAAGTTTTGGACAGGCGTAAACAATGAGCTCATTCTTTCTAACATCAAGTGGCTGCTTGAAAACGGATATAACGTGCGCGTGCGTATGCCGCTTTTAAAGGGAGTCAATGATTCCAAAGAAGAGATAGACGCCGTTATTGCCTTCTTTCATCCTTATCGCTATCAAAAAAACTTTGATGGCGTTGATTTGCTGCCCTACCACAAATTGGGAGTCGGTAAGTATAAGTCCCTTGGTCGAGATTATGAGATTGAGGGAGATCCATCGCTTACAAATGACGATTTAAATCGCATTGAAACGTGGATTGAAAGCGCGGATTTCAAAGTCAATCTTGTGAGGCACTAACGCTATGGAAAAACTCGACCGCATAATTCAGGAGTCTGTTCCAGGAAAGCAAGTAACGCTTGCTCATGTTATTGCTTCGCCGGGACCGAGTGTTAATGAGCGAATCGGTGTTGCCGCAGGCGACGCCATTGGCATTCTTACGCTTAGCCCGTCCGAGACAGCCATTATTGCAGCGGATGCTGCTGCTAAGGCAGCTCCCGTTGAAATCGGTTTTTTGGATCGTTTTACCGGTTCAGTTGTCATTATGGGTGATGTCCAAAGCGTTGAGGAATCACTGCATGTTGTGTGTGACATGCTCCATGACCAGCTTGGTTTCTGTGTTGTGGAGGTGACAAAATCCTAATGTCTGACCGCTTTGTTTTTATAGGTCTTGATGGATCAGGTAAAAGTACGCTTGCCGATATGGTGGAGGGTTGTTCATCTGATCACCGGCATAGAGAAGATTGCTATTACCGTCCACAGACCCTGGAGATCCCGGGGCATTACGTAGAGAACCACTGGATGCACAACGTCATTCTCATGCTCTTACACAATCAGGCCTGTGCTTTTGTCTTACTTTTGGATGGAACCACACGACTCTCATACTATTCGAGCGGTTTTGCTAAGGCAACGAGAAAACCTGGCCTGGCTGTGGTTACAAAGTGCGATGTGTTGGATGAGGCTCAGCGAGAAGAAGCACGGATGCGCTTGGCCGATGTTGGTTGTCATGAACTGCTCTTCCTTTCTACTAAAACCGGGGAAGGCGTACGTGAATTTAAGCAATGGGTGGCAAAACAAAAACGAGCTTTGCATCTACCCATGGAACAGAGAGAAAACGAGAGGAGGCAACCATGCACTATATAACAGAAGGGGAGCTGCGCAGGCAGTATGCGCAAAAACAATTTGATACGTTTCAACTTCCTGCTGGTGCACGTCTTACGCCGAGCGCTCGTCAATTTCTTATTGATTTTAGGATTGAGTTTGAATCGCTGTATCACAAAAAGAGTGCTGCACCTATGAGTACAAAAACGAATACAAAACCGTGCTCTGCAGACGAGGTTTCTGCGCAAACGCAGGCGCGTATTGATGATATGCGCATCTTGGGAGCTCGTCTGAGGCTTTTAGCACGTAAGGCCTTGGGTGTTAATAATGAAGCGGCACAGCTTTTAGAGCGTGTGGGCAGCGCTTGGCAGGAGGGTAAGCTTGCAGACACAGCGTGTTGCCCTGCTGAGCAGGACTGCTCTGGAGAACCACAGACAAAATCTGCTTGTGAAACTATTCCCTCGCTTCCTCTGAGCGCCTGCGTTCATCCGCTGTACTTTGAGATGGCTGTTATGTGTGGTGAGTTGCTACGGTTTATCTGCTTTTGGAACAGCGCGTGTTGTGATGAGCATAAAAGCTCCGATGATTCTTGGATAGCTCAAATGCGCACCGTTTTATCTGCACTTACAAGCTATATGGAGCAGGCAAAGGAGGAGACATCCCGTGATTGATACTACGCAAGCAAATACCTTGCTGGATGCCCTCATCAAAACGGTGGATACCCCTCGTACCAATACTGACGGTGAGCTGTACTGTGGTTTGGATTTGGGTACTGCCTTTATCGTGCTCAGTGTGATAAATGCCCAGGGTGAGCCGGTGGCATGTGCCTACCAGTTTGCCAATGTTGTGCGCGATGGTCTGGTTGTTGATTACGTAGGTGCGTGTGATATTGCAGCTACGTTAAAGGAAAAGCTAGAAAAAACGCTGGGTTGTGAGCTTATTCACTGTGCAGTTGCCATTCCTCCAAAAACTGAACAGCTGGATGGAGGTGCCGTTAAAAACGTTGCCGAAAGCACGGGCATGAACGTTGTAGCCGTGTTTGATGAGCCTACAGCTGCCAATCTTGTTATGAACGTTCAAGAAGGTGCTGTGGTAGATATCGGTGGTGGCACAACCGGCATAGCGCTCTTTGAGAAGGGCAAGGTTGTTGCATGTGAGGATGAGTCTACGGGAGGCACCCACCTTTCGCTTGTTCTTGCAGGTGCTAAGAATATCTCGTTTGATGACGCCGAACTCTATAAAAGAGATGCTGCTCACGCCCGAGAGCTTTTGCCCATTGTTGCCCCTACTATCGACAAGATAAGCTCCATTATCCAAAACGCCTGCCTTGGCCATACGGTTTCTGAAATTATCTTAGTTGGCGGCACCTGTGAGCTTGAGGGTATTGAGGATCGTATCGAGAAAATCCTGCATATACCCGTACATAAGCCCAATAATCCCATGTTCGTAACACCTCTGGGCATTGCCTTAGGGTGTCGTTTGCACATGCTTGAGGAGGGTCAGCATGCTTGATGTCAAGATAATCAAAGCTCCCTCCGCTGGAACTATGGCAATCGTCCGTCAAAGAAGTGGCGCACGCTGGACTGAGGATTTTAAGCCTGCTGCACTCGGTCTTGTTCAGGGAAAACTTATAGAAATGATAGTGGCTAGTGATATTGCTGAAAAAACAGCGGGTGTGGTGGTCACTGATATTCGTGGCTCTTGTCCTCAAAACATGGTGATGCTTGCTATTGCTGGTAACACTGCAGAGGTTATGGCTTGTCTTGCAAGCATTAAGAATGGTGGTGACGACACTCATGATTGTAGGTAAGCTCATTGGCTCCATTTGGGCCACGCGCAAGTATGACGAGCTTGATGGTATGAAGCTCATGCGTGTAGAAATCCTGGACGAAAACAAAAAAGGTCAGCAGCTTATCTGCGTAGACACCATAAGTGCGGGATGCGGGGACAGGGTTTTAGTAACCACGGGTAGCGCCGCTTACCACTTTATAAACAAGGCTTTTGATAAAAACGCACCGGTAGATGCGGTTATTGTCGGCATTATTGACGAAGATGTGACTCTGTAGAAAGGAGAGTGAGATGAGGAAGTTGATTTGCGCTCAGGATGTACTTGCTGCCGCTCAACGGCACGAGAGTCTCGTGGTGGATTCAAACACGATAGTCACACCTCAGGCTGCAGATGTTGCTAAAGAGTGTGGCGTAGCTTTGGTAGCTGCTTGCCAAGCTGGCTGTGCTGGTCATGATGATACGCAGACTGTGTCGGGCGATACAAACCATGAGGCTGCAATATCTCCTGCGGAAATAGAGCGCATCATAACAGCTGCCTTTGATCGGGGTATTTGGAATGAGGAGACCCTGCATCAGCTTTTGGATAAAAAGCCTCAGGCAGATTTGAACAGCGTGACCGTGGGAGTATCCGGTCGCCATATTCATCTATCCCGTGAGCATCTCGATAGATTGTTTGGTAAAGGATACGAGTTAAACGCCATAAAAGAGCTCTCTCAGCCGGGACAATATGCAGCTAAAGAGTGCGTAACACTTGTAGGCCCTAAGGGTGTTATTCAAAAGGTTCGTGTTTTGGGTCCCACCCGTAAACAGACACAGGTTGAAGTGCTTGCGGGGGACACGTTTAAGCTTGGCATACCGCAGGTGGTTCGTCTCTCCGGTCATCTTAAGGGCACCCCCGGTATTACGATAGTTGGCCCTCAAGGAACAGTAGTTCTTTCTGAAGGCGTTATTGTTGCCGCACGCCATATTCATATGTCTCCTGCCGAAGCGGCTGAGCGTGGCTTGAGCGATGGCCAAATAGTTTCCATACGCTTTGGTGGCGAGCGTGCGGGGCAACTTGACAACGTGGTTATACGTGCCACAGAGAACTCGGCATTGGATTGTCATATCGACACCGAAGAAGCAAATGCCTTGCATATAGCTAATGGTTCTGTGGTGCAGATTATTAAGTAGTGCAACAACGTACAAAGGTACGCAGATAACAGGAGGATAAGATGTCCAACATTACACAGGCACTCGGCATGGTAGAGACTAAGGGTTTGGTTGGAGCTGTAGAAGCAGCAGATGCCATGGTTAAGGCTGCCAACGTAAGCCTGGTAGGCAAAGAGCTTGTAGGCGGCGGTTTGGTAACCGTTTTTGTACGCGGTGATGTGGGTGCTGTTAAGGCAGCTACCGATGCTGGTGCTGCAGCAGCTCAGCGTGTAGGCGAGCTTCTCTCCGTACATGTTATCCCACGTCCTGATGGCATGGTTGAGTCCATTTTGCCTAGCGTGGAAGGCTAGTTGTCGGAAGGCTCGTTATGGCAAACAAAAAATCTGGCCAAAGTGACGGGAAGCCTCAACATCCTGCACCTGCGCCATCCCATGATGATTCTGTATCACAAGATACAGCGGTACATATTCAAGCCGAGGCACCCAAGCCTGCGGCAACTAAGGAGGATAAGATGTCCAACATTACACAGGCACTCGGCATGGTAGAGACTAAGGGTTTGGTTGGAGCTGTAGAAGCAGCAGATGCCATGGTTAAGGCTGCCAACGTAAGCCTGGTAGGCAAAGAGCTTGTAGGCGGCGGTTTGGTAACCGTTTTTGTACGCGGTGATGTGGGTGCTGTTAAGGCAGCTACCGATGCTGGTGCTGCAGCAGCTCAGCGTGTAGGCGAGCTTCTCTCCGTACATGTTATCCCACGTCCTGATGGCATGGTTGAGTCCATTTTGCCTAGCGTGGAAGGCTAGTTGTCGGAAGGCTCGTTATGGCAAACAAAAAATCTGGCCAAAGTGACGGGAAGCCTCAACATCCTGCACCTGCGCCATCCCATGATGATTCTGTATCACAAGATACAGCGGTACATATTCAAGCCGAGGCACCCAAGCCTGCGGCAACTAAGGAGGATAAGATGTCCAACATTACACAGGCACTCGGCATGGTAGAGACTAAGGGTTTGGTTGGAGCTGTAGAAGCAGCAGATGCCATGGTTAAGGCTGCCAACGTAAGCCTGGTAGGCAAAGAGCTTGTAGGCGGCGGTTTGGTAACCGTTTTTGTACGCGGTGATGTGGGTGCTGTTAAGGCAGCTACCGATGCTGGTGCTGCAGCAGCTCAGCGTGTAGGCGAGCTTCTCTCCGTACATGTTATCCCACGTCCTGATGGCATGGTTGAGTCCATTTTGCCTGCGGCAAAGTAAAAAGACAGCGTAAGAAGTCTGCACATCAGATTGCATTCGACTTTCTTTTGCGTAGGACGTCAACATGAAAAGAGTTATGATGCAAGAATTCGATTACGATCTCCAAAGCATCCAGGCAGCGCGTGACCTGGCTCGAAAAGGTAAAGTTGCAGCAACTCAGCTTGCATCATATACCTGCGAGCAGATCGATGCTATTTTGCGTGCCATGGTTGAGGCTGCAGAGCAAAATGCCGAGGCACTTGCGCAAATGGCTGTAGACGAAACGGGCTTTGGTAACGTTCACGATAAAATTTATAAAAATCATATGGCCTCTGGTTTGCTTTACGAGCAAATCAAAGATAAGAAGACCATTGGTGTTATCGACGTAGACGAGAAAAACGAAGTTATTACCATTGCAGAGCCAGTCGGTTTGCTTATGGGCATTACTCCGTCTACCAACCCCACCTCAACGGTACTGTATAAGTCAATAATTGCACTTAAGTCCCGTAATGCAATTGTCTTTTCTCCTCATCCTCAGGCTGCTAAATGCACCAATTTGGCCATCCAAATTATGAGCGATGCGGCCGTGAGCGCTGGTGCTCCTCAAAACTGCATTCAGGGCATTACGCTTTCCAGCATGGCGGCTGCAGAAACACTGATGCATGCACCAGAGATAGACATGATTATTGCTACAGGTGGTCCCGCCATGGTGAAGGCTGCCTATAGCTCTGGTAAGCCAGCATTGGGTGTAGGCGCTGGAAATTCTCCTGCGTACATTGAGCGTTCGGCTGACGTTCATGCAGCGGTAAAGCGCATAATTGCCTCTAAAACGTTTGATAATGGTACGATTTGCGCTTCTGAGCAAAGTATTATCTGCGAAAGCTGCAACCGTGATGCCGTTGTTGCTGAGTTCAAGAGCCAGGGCGGATATTTCTTGACCGAAGAAGAGTGCGCGCGCGTGTGCTCCTTACTCTTCCGTAATGGCCACGCTATGTGTCCAAAGTTTGTGGGTAGGGATGCTCAAGCCATTGCACACGCTGCAGGTATTGAGGTTCCTAAAGATACCAAGGTACTCATTGGCGAGCAGGGCGGTGTTGGTGATAAATGGCCGCTTTCCTTTGAGAAGCTCACCTGTGTATTGGCATTTTATACGGTGGAAAATTGGGAAGAAGCGTGTGATCTTTCAATTGCCCTGTTGCAAAATGGTATTGGTCACACCATGAGCATCCATACAGAGGACAAAACGATTGTGCGTAAGTTCTCTGTTAAGCCTGCCTCACGCATTCTTATCAATACGGGTGGCACCCAAGGTGGTACAGGCCTTTCCACTGGTCTTGAAGTAGCTCTTACTCTAGGTTGTGGAACCTGGGGTGGAAGTTCCATCTCTGAAAACGTTGGGCCACAGCATCTTATTAATGTAAAGCGTGTAGTAAATGGGCTTATAGAGCCTGATGAGCTTATCGCACATGATAAGATTTTTGCTAAGTATCACCCTGAGCTTATAAAGAATTCTGGGGATCACTCAAGCTACCAAGCATCTCAGGCACAGGTTTCTCATACCTCAGCCGTTGATGGCACACATCATGATCTTGGTATTGAGATGCCTGTGGGACATCAGTCTCCCATTAGCTATTCGCTCGGCTGCAATAGCTGCTCTTCTACGAGCCAACCAGTAACGAGCACAGCCTCATCCGATGGTGAGATTGGCGTAGACGATCTTAAGAATATGGTTGATGAATTAGTAGCGGCATTTAGAGGCAGTAAGTAAAGCGTTCCTCACTAAGACGTACGGGGTTATGTATGGAAACGGGACATTTCTATCAAGAACTTACTCGTCTTTTTGGCGAGCCGGGTGCAGATGTGGTTGGGTATTTGCGCAATCACTTGCACCTGGCTCAGCTTGGGGGCTACACTGCTCTGGAGATAGCCGCGGAAAATGAACTTGGCAGTCTTTTACGTGTTCGAGGAGAATTTGCAGAGGCAGAGCAGCTCTATAAAAAGGCCTTGTTGCTTCTTGATGCAAAAGATGCAGATGATCTTTCCTATGCTCGTGTGCTCATAAATTTGGGAGATGTTTACGTCGCATGGGGAAAGTATAGCCAGGCACTTCAGGTTTTTGATAAGGCAGAACAGCACCTTGTTCATGGACCAGATGCGGCATATGAGCTGAGTGCTCTTTGTAATAATCGCAGCGCTGCGTATCGAGGGCTCGGACAGTTGGATCAAGCACGTCAAGAGCTTAAACGCGCTGCCCAACTTTTAGAGTCCGTGCCCAATTCTGAGGGTAAACGTGCAGTGAATGCTATCAATCTGGCTCAAGCTCTTGTCGATGAGGGGCGTCTTGTTGAAGCAGGCCAAGTGCTTGCACCAGCACTGATTGCGTTTGAAACCTTACAGCAAGGAAGAGACATTCACCGCCCCTATGCTCTGGCGGTAGCAGGCCAAATTGCTGGTTTGCAAAAACGTTATAAACATGCGTGGGCCTGTTATCAATGGGCCGCCCAGCTCTTAAAGGAAAAACTGGGTGATTCACCAGCGGTTGATGCACTTGTGCGTGAAGCACAGCGTATGAAAGAACTTGAATACACGTATAGATAGCGAGAAATACCGCAAGAACGGCATGGTGTTGATAGTGAGAGGAGTGTGATATGAAAGGACTTGATCTTTCAAGGCAGTATTTTTCTGCGTATAAATCCACTCTTTTCAACGGGCTTCCTCATGAGATTACTAATCGTGTTGCTGTCGGTCTTGTGGGCGCTGGTTCTGAATGTTTAGGTTTTGATGACGAGATTTCTCACGATCATGATTTTGGTCCAGGGTTTTGCATATGGCTTCCTCACAGCATGTATGCTGCTTGGAAAGATGAATTTATGCGTCGCTATGTGGCCCTTCCGTCTACGTTTATGGGTATGCAGCGCAAGGAAAGCCCGTATGCAGAGCAGCGTGTAGGCGTCTTTGAGATACAGGCTTTTTATCGCTCATATACCGGTCTTGACCGAGCTCCTCAAACCGAGCTTGAATGGTTAGCAATTCCTGAACAGCTCTTGGCTATGGCGGTTAATGGGGAAGTATTTTTTGACCCCTCAGAAGAATTTAGCTCCATTCGTCAGGGACTCTTATGCTTTTATCCAGAGATGGTGCTTCGTAAAAAGGTTGCTGCCAATATGGCTTTGATGGCTCAGACAGGCCAATACAATCTTTCACGTTGTCTTAAGCGATCTGATTTTGTTGCGGCAAATGCGGCGCGTACAGAATTTATCTGGTCTACTATGGCGGTGCTACATCTTTTATATCGTTGTTATATGCCTTATTATAAGTGGGCTTTCCGTTCATTGGTGGAGCGTGCACAGGTTCCAAACTCACTGTGTATGTCATTGCAACGCATGGCACAGCTTCCCATAGATAGCCTTAACACACAGGAGATTTCTTCTGTGTGTGCTGTTGTACTTGGTTCGGTACAAAAATTAGGCTGGACTTCCATACCAGGAGATTTTTTGCTCGATGCGGCATATGACATATGGCAAACGCTTGATACTGAGGACTTGCGTTTACGCCCACTTGGTGAGGGGGCGTATCGACTATGACAGCAGCTGTTATGCAAAACAGCGATAAGCACAACGAGGCTTGTTCTGTGTGCCGCTGTGGCATGCATGATTATTTCGCATTACCAGAAGTTATTGCTTTATTGGATGAACTTGGTAAGAGTGGGTCATTTTATGTACTGCTCAAAAAAGCCGTTTTGCTGGAATGGGAACAGTTTGATCTGGTAAAGCATATTGATGGCAGAGCTGCATGCCAGGATGATGCTCGCTCATTTTTTGTACACAGGACAGCACAGTATTTAGCATTTCCAGAAGCCTTACTTAACGGTGCTGTTTATGCGCTTGAGCATGCGCAGCAAGAGGGTAAAAATCTGATTGCAGAAAAATATGCACGTATGATGCGTCTGAGCAATCCAGAAGAATATAGGCATCTTGTAAAAAACAATCTCGAGCAGCCCTCACCAGTAAAACAACAAGTTTTAGATGAGATATATCAGATTTTGGCTGACCAGCTGATTCTTGCGGGACAAGTCCTTCCCGTCACACATCAGCATGCCCGCCCTGATACCACCCTTACCGATCACATTTCTTCTTTAGATTATTTTGTCGCCGAGCTTGTTCCATTTCGTCTAGCTGCGTTATTTGATTTGGTAGCAGCGCTTACTGACATGACTAAGCAAGGTCACAACCCCATTGTTAGAACCTATGTTTTTACGTTGCGTGTAATGCAGGCAGTGAAGGGGGAGGTTGAGCAATGAGTCGTGATACTACAAAGAAAGAAAAGCTATATCAAATTGGTGAGGTTAGTCGGATGGGAGGTATTTCTCAGCGGACCCTACGTCACTATAATAAGCTAAAGTTATTAGAGCCAGACCTTGTGGACGATAATAACTATCGGTATTATTCGCTGCAAACCATGCTCAAACTGCCGGTTATTCGTTATCTGAGGATGCTGGGCTTTTCTCTTAAGGAGATCGCTCCCATGCTCAGAAGCAAAAATCTCAATCAAGTTATGCGCAGCTTTGAAAAGCGTCTTGACACCTATGATCAAGAGGCTCGTAGGCTTGCTGAGCAGCGAGAAGTACTGGATGATTGGAATCGCCTGGTAAGTGAGGCAAATTTTGTACTCAGTGTAAGGTCCGTTAGTGTTGGCGTGAAATATGTAAACTCCGCAGATCTTATCGGCATGCCCTCTCGCTTTAACGGCAATTATGCAGAAGCAATTGTAAGCTTGGACTTTGCAGCGTTTGTTGAGAAATGCGATAACGTTATCACGGGTCCTGTGATAATTCGCTTTAATTCGTTAAGCCAAGCACGGGACGCGTCATGTAATGCGGTCCCTTGTGATGTGCAGCTGCTCCAAAAAGCTATGCGTCCCATTGATCCTGAAAATACCTATCACATACATAGTGGTATGTACTTATCCGTCTATCATATCGGTTCATTTAATAAGTTTTATGAGTCATACAATCGCATCATTGCTTTTGCCAAACGTGCTGGATATTGCCTGCAAGATGGGTGCTATATGCGCTTTGTAACCGATTATTGGACTACCTATGATCCAAACCTATTTGTAGCAGAAATCCTTGTGCCCATTAAGACTGATGAGAACTAAGCGTCTTGCACATACGGTGATACTCTCTGGAAAGAAGATACGTGATGAAAGAATTTAAACTTAAAACAGAGCTCTTCTTTGGTATGCAGGCCATACAGCACCTTGGAACCTATGACTGCTCCCAAGTGCTTGTCATTACCGATGACTTTTTAGCAAAGTCTGGCATGGTAAATAAGATGATTCAGCACCTACCGCAAAAAGCATCATGCCACATCTATTCAAATGTTAAACCAGATCCGAGCCAGGAATTGGTGGATGAAGGCGTAGATATGATTTGCGACATCAAGCCTGATCTGGTTATTTCCTTTGGTGGTGGTTCCTGCATTGATGCCACAAAAGCCATTTTGTATTTTGCGCATGAGCGTGGACTACAAAAGCCGTACTTCTTGGCCATTCCTACTACTGCAGGCACGGGTTCAGAGGTTACTAATTTTGCGGTTATTACCCGTGGTCCTAATAAAGTGGCGCTTATCGATGATTTCTTAGCCCCTGACGGAGCTTTGCTCGAAGCAGAGTTTACCCGCTCTGTTCCAGCGCGCATAACCGTCGATACCGGCCTTGATGCGCTATCTCATGCTCTGGAATCCTATGTGAGCCTTGAGGCAACGACTTTCTCGCAAGCATTTTCGGTAAAGGTATTGCGTATCATATTTGAGGATTTGCCTGTTGTGTATCGCGATGGTATGGCTATGCGCAGTCGTGAACGCATGATGGAAGCAGCTTGCGCAGCCGGTATTGCCTTTACCAATGCGGGCCTGGGCATCAATCATTCCTTAGCACATGCCTTGGGTGGGCGCTTTCATGTAGCACATGGTAGGTTGATTGCTATTCTCATGCCCTATGTTATAGCCTTTCATATGAGCGATTCAAAATATGCTGAGCCCTACAATCAGCTTGCTCATGAACTTGGGCTGGTAGATGCGCATGCGCTCTTAGAAAAAATCATGCTGTTCCTTCGTGAGCTGGATGTTGAAACATCGCTTTCTCAGCTCAGTTGTATTGATGCGACGGCATTTGAGAATGAGCTGGTTGCAATGGCCGAAGCTGCTCAGCACGATCGTTGCACGCCCACTAATCTGAGGTATGTATCGCAGCAGGACTTAATCAATATTTATCGCCGTGCATACAGTGGATAAGTAGTTTGTTGTAATCTGCAGGTATATGGCACGGATGTTGTTATCTGACGTGGCTGGCGCCTTCATTAAGCGGCGCTGCTCTCGGTAAGCCATCTTTGTCCAAAAAGACACGATACATGATATCGTGGTCCTTTGATTGCTGCGGAAAATCTGTTCGATAATGGCTGCCACGACTTTCTGTGCGTATGCGCATGGCAGCCACGAGCGCTTGAGCTTCCAGCAAAAGATTTTGCTGTAAAGCGCTCAGTGCTCGGCGATCATTCCACTTCTGAGGACTCAGCCGTGCTTGTTCATAGTCGCTGAGTTCGGCGTAGCTGCAAGATTTACTGTTCGCGGTTTCTTGGAGCCAGGCGAGTTTTTGTGCCGTAGCAGCAAGGGTCTCTTCGCTACGATTAAGCACGCATGATTGTTGCATGTGCTCCCGTATACTATCGATAAACTCTTGCGCCCGTGCGCAGGCAGTGCCCTCTGTAAATTGTGTATAGGCGTTTTGACACGCTCTTATCGCATTTATATATACTGCAGAGGACCTGCCGGTGTGTTTGTTGTTTTGTGCGTATAAGCCTGCATTGCTGCCTGCGATATGACCAAATACCAGTGCGTTTGCACTCGAGAGGCCTCCTAAGCGATCAGCCCCATGCATCCCACCACAGCTTTCTCCTGCAGCGTATAACCCTGCTGGACCACCAATACAGCTACCATTTTCATCTATATAGAGGCCGCCATTAGAAGCATGGGGCCAGAGGGCTATCTCCAACGTATCTTGGGGTGTAACAGCAGCTGCAGCCGCAAGCCAGTCAAAATAGGTTTTCATAAATTCGGGGATTTGTTCAGGGAGGTCATACTGCACCTTCACAGTTCCTGAGGGCTGGGCTGCAATTTCTAAATCCAATGCGGCATCGGCAAGTCTGCTGGAAAAAGGTCCATGTTCGGATCGGGCATCCAGACAGGTAGGGGTTGCGTGTACAAGAGCGCGTCCTTCTTTGCTGTACACCCGTGCATACTTAAAGCTTTTCTCGTTAAAGATTGCACCGCGGATGGGGGATACGATGGTGGGCATAAGCTGGATAAACTCGGCGTTTACGAGCGAACAACCATGGTTCAGTGCAATTGCATGAGCAGAAGATAGTACTTCTGGCTGGGTAAGCGTGGGGTTAAACAGTCCGCCAAAGCCGCCTGTTGCAAGCAGGACGGAAGGTGCATGGATAACCACAGGCTTGTGGGAGGCCTGATCGTAGAGTAGAGCTCCGGTAATGTGGTTTTGGACCTCTATGAGGTCGAGTAAGCTGTGGTAGGGAAGAGTTGTAATGTGTAGCTGGTCAAACAGCTTGCTAAAGGATTGTATAAGCGCCTCATGTTCAAGACCTTGCCAGTTGCGATGCTTATGGTCAAAGCATGGCAGGTAATCGCGTTGCTGTGCGGCAGCAGCGCTTGCGCGACGCACAGAGGTGTGACAGTCATGCTCTAACCAGTCAAGAGTGGGGTTAATGGCATGTACAAAGCGGTGTACCAGTTTGTGGTTGACAACCCCACAGCCAACGGAACGGATGGTGTGCTCTAAGTCTTTCTCGTCAGCCTCATCGGTCGGACCAATTAAGCCTAGGCCCCAGGTGCCCCGGTAAAAGCTGGAGCCAGAAAAAAGGGGTCCGCAGCAGGCAAGTGCTACCTGCGCACCTGTTTGGGCGGCACGTACAGCAGCGGTACAGCCGGCAATGCCTGACCCAATAACTACAACATCATAATAAACAACAGGGGCTATATCTGTGGGCATAAAGTATCCTTTATCTATTTGGTAACCAAGGTATAGTGTAATGCAGTATTGAAACACCGCTTTGTTGTAGTAGTGACAAGAGCAGTGATATGCCACTATAACAATGTGCTATTGTGCTAGCGATATACCAGTTATCGTTTGTTTTGAGCAAACTCAGGAGATATGTGCAAAAAAATTATCTATTTGTAAGAATTATTGCAAACAATGAGCACTAGTTTGTAGACAACTTTTTTATAAGCAATAAATTTGAGATAAAGTGATATGCCAGTTTGACCGGAAAAAAGAACGATATTTTCGCCGTTTAGTCAAGAATTTTTATTTTTTATGCCATGTATCGAATGATTTAGCCCGTTCAGCGATTATTCATCTAACAGTTGGTGTATCAGTTGGCATTTCTCAATACTATTAACGCAAGTACTAGTAAAGATGCTAGTAAGAAAGTGTATGGCACGTTGCAAGGTTTACCTATGCGCGTGGCACAACGCCTCGCGCGTCGTACTCGAGATTGGAGATCGAGAGATGCTTCACAACGCTGGTATGACTCGTCGTTCGTTTATTGGCGCAACTTCTACGGCTGCTGCCTTCTTGGGCTTGGGCTTGGTAGGTTGCGGTGGCGAGAAGAAGTCCTCGGAAGAGGTCAAGGCAAATACCGATGCCACTATTGCTATTGCTAACGCTTACAAGACCAAGAACTTCCATCCATCCAATACCTCTTCTGCATTGGCCTGTGGTACTAACTGGCATGTTGTAGAGGGCCTGTATGGCTTTGATTACAGTGATTACTCTGTTCATAAGGAGCTTGCTGCCGAGGATGAGCCTACCAAGGTAGACGATACCACCTTTGAGATTTCTCTTCGTAAGGATGCTAAATTCTCCGATGGCACCGCTGTAACCGCAGATGATGTTGTGAAGTCCTTTGAGCGTTGCACTGCTGAGGGCAACATCTATATCCCCATGCTGTCTCCCATTGCTTCTATTGAGAAAAAGGATGATACGACCGTAACCGTAAAGACGGCCTATCCCTTCTCTTTGCTTAAGCAGCGCCTGACCATTATTCGTATCGTTCCTGCTTCTATGGATGATGACACCCTTACCAACAAGCCCATTGGTTCTGGTCCTTGGGCATACGATAAGGTCGACGGTGAGGTACAGGTTACCGCTAAGCCCAATGAGTATTACAACGGTGACCTCAAGGCTGGCGCTGGTATGATGCAGTGGGATGTCCAGGTAGACGCTACTGCTCGTAAGACCGCCTTTAATGAGGGTACCGACATGATCATGGAGTCCGTACCTGCAGAGGACGTAGACAGCCTTAAATCCGCTGGCGCTAAGATTGATACCGTACAGGGCTTCGGTCTGGTATTTATGATGCTTAATGCAACCAAGGCTCCCTTTGACAACGTAAAGGTACGTCAGGCTTGCCGCTATGCTCTTGACGTAGACAAGATGATTGCCAATACCTTCTCTGGTCAAGCAGCAGCAGTAACCAGCTATTTGCCCGAGAATCACGCTAACTATCACAAGTCAGCTACGGTCTATACGCATGATGTGGACAAGGCAAAGGCATTGCTTTCCGAGGCTGGTTATACTCCTGGCAAGATTACCCTTTCCACCACGGATGCAGACTTCGTAGTTTCCATGTCTGCACAGGTACAGCAGGATCTTGAGGCCATTGGCTTTACCGTAGAGATCCAGAAGAACCAGTCTGCTGCTATGTACTCTGCAATCGACCAGGATCCTAAGAGCTACGACGTTGTTCTTGCCCCTGGCGATCCTTCCTGCTTCGGTAATGACCCAGACCTGCTTATGAACTGGTTCTATGGCGACAACACCTGGACCCAGAAGCGCACCGAGTGGGCTGGCGATCCTAAGTGCAAGGAGCTTCAGGAGCTTATGGCTCAGGCTGTTACCAAGGAAGGCTCTGAGCAGCAAGATATTTGGAACCAGTGCTTTGACCTTATCGCTGAGTACGCTCCTTTGTATCCTGTGGTACACAAGCAGGTTAATACTGCATACTACGAGGATAAGATCGCGGACTTCAAGGGTATTGGTACCACGGGTGTCTATGCAGTTGGTGCCAAGGCTAAATAGTCAACCAAAGGTATATGGTTACAGGCGCCTAGCTTGTCGTAAAGTTTTTTGATAAAAGGAGGTCTCGAGAACCACGAGGTACTCGAGACCTTTTTATGAAAGGCACGAAAAGAGAGAGGAGCAGCACAGTGAGTAATCTTCTGAGACTCATTGGGCGAAGGATTGTAGCTTTGCCCTTTATGGTTCTCGGGGCAACGTTTCTGGTGTTTGTTCTCATGTCGTTCTCTCCAATAGATCCTGCGTATTCGCAGTTAGGAGAAAACGTTACACCTGACGCGGTGGCCCAGTATCATGCAGTGCATGGTCTCGATGATCCGCTGCCCATTCGGTACGTTCGCTATATGGGAGGTTTTTTACAGGGAGATCTTGGTACCTATGGCATAAACAATGCTTCGGTTAATGCTAAGATTTCCGATGCCTTGCCCATTACCATGCAGCTCACGTTTTTGGGTCTTACCATTGGTGCTGTTTGGGCATTTATTTTGGGCATTATTGCTGCTTTGTATAGAGATCGTTGGCCGGATCAACTCATTCGTGTCATTTCGATTCTGTCACTGGCTACACCTTCGTTCTGGCTTGCCGTCCTGCTCATTTTGCTGTTCTCTGCCAATCTGCATACATTGCCTGCATCTGGTCCTTTGCCCGCGCTGTTTAGCTTTGGTTGGTGGCGTCGCATGATTATGCCCGCTCTTGCTCTGGGCACTCCTTTATCTGGTCAGCTCACGCGTGTTATTCGTACGGCAATGGTAGAAGAGCTGGATAAAGATTATGTACGTACCGCTATTGGTGCCGGTATTCCTAAACGCGTTGTTGTTGCAAAAAATGTTTTGCGCAATGCCCTTATCACTCCGGTAACCACCCTTGGCATGAAGATTGGTTATCTGCTTGGTGGCGCCGTAGTCATTGAGGTTATTTTTGCCCTTCCTGGCATGGGTACGGCAATTACTACAGGTATTCAGGGTAACGAGCCCAATTTGGTACAGGGTGTTGTTATTGTTGTTGCCCTGTCGTTTATCATCATTAACATTGTGGTTGACATGCTCTACATCCTTATCAACCCCAGGATAAGGACGGTGTAATCATGCGTAAAAATCAAGCCGCTGCAGTGGAAGAGGCAGTCCATAAGAAAGCAAAGTTTGCTGGCTTTAAGCGTATGAGTACCGCCTCTAAGATTTCTTTGGCAGTACTTGTTCTGGTTGCTCTGAGCGCGATCTTTGCTTCGATCATTGCACCTCATGATCCCTTTGAGATCTTTATAGCACGCCAAGCTCCTTCTCCAAGCTTCTTGTTTGGTACTGACGATAAGGGCCGTGATGTTTTGTCTCGTATTTTGTACGGCGGTCGTTTCTCGTTGGTTATTGGCTTTAGTGCAACCGGTGTTGCTCTGATAATTGGTTCCATCCTTGGTTCTCTTGCAGCTGTTTCTCGTAAGTGGATCTCTGAGTTCATCATGCGTATCTTGGACGTCGTTATGTCGTTCCCCGGTATTGCATTGGCAGCCGTTTTTGTATCCATTTTGGGCAACAGCATGCCTGGCATCATTTTTTCTATTGGCTTTATGTATATTCCTCAGATTGCTCGCTTGGTGCGTGCAAATATCGTGAGCGAGTATGGTGAAGATTACGTTCGTGCCGTTGTGGTATCCGGTGCGCGTGCACCTTGGATTTTGTGGCGCCACGTTATGCGTAATTGCATTGCTCCCATTATGGTATATGCCGTAACCCTGGTTGCGGATGCCATTATCTTTGAGGCTTCTCTTACCTTCATTTCTGCTGGTATCCAGGAGCCTACTCCCACCTGGGGTAATATCATTGCAGATGCTCGTGCTGGTGTTTTGGCCGGTCGCTGGTGGCAGGCAATGTATCCTGGCCTGGCAATCATGATTACCTGCCTGTGCCTCAATATCCTGTCTGAGGGTATTACGGATGCCTTAGTAGCCGCTCCTTCTGCGCCAGTGGAGGATCATGATCCCGAGGCAGTACGTGAGGCAGACCGTCTGGTTGCAGATCCAGTAGCGGCCTATGCTGCCCAAGCTGAGTCTCTCAACAAATCCCTCACAGCGCTTGCTGCAGTAGAAGGGGCACGTACGGATCGTCATGTACCTGACTATACGGTTGCACCCTTGCTGCAAGTAAAGGATTTGTGCATTAAGTTCCCACGTCATGGTGATGTTAACGTCGTGGACCATGTAAGCTTTAACGTACGTCCTGGTCAGACCATGGGTTTGGTAGGCGAGTCTGGCTGCGGTAAGTCTATTACCTCTCTTACCATCATGGGGCTTATCGACAGCCGTGCCCAACTTTCGGGTGAGGTGCTGTATGAGGGCAAGGACTTGCTCAAGATGTCCGATAAGCAGCGCAATGACCTTCGTGGGCATGAGATTGCAATGGTATATCAGGATGCTTTGAGCTCCCTTAACCCCTCCATGCTCATTAAGTCTCAGATGAAGCAGCTTACCGATCGTGGTGGTACGCGCTCTGCTGAGGAACTGCTTACGTTGGTAGGTCTGGATCCTAAGCGTGTCTTGGAAAGCTATCCTCATGAGCTATCCGGTGGTCAGCGTCAGCGTGTTTTGATTGCTATGGCACTAACGCGCGATCCTAAGTTGGTTATCTGCGACGAGCCCACTACCGCTTTGGATGTAACCGTTCAAAAGCAGGTTATTAAGCTCCTCAATGAGCTGCAGGCTAAACTTGGCTTTGCCATGATCTTTGTATCGCACGATTTAGCGCTGGTAGCTGAGGTGGCATGCGATATTACCGTTATGTATGCCGGACAGGTGATTGAGCAGGCTCCCACTAAGGAACTTCTCACCAACCCCATTCACGAGTATACGCGCGGTCTTTTGGGTTCGGTTATTTCTATCGAAGGCGGTGCCGGTCGTTTGCACCAGGTTCCTGGTACCGTACCCAGTCCTCAAGATTTTGCTCCGGGCGATCGCTTTGCTCCCCGTTCAAGCCATCCTGAGGTTGGTATTGATACCCATCCAGTTCTGAAAGAGATTCCTGGTACGCATCACGTAGTTGCCGAGCTGCCTGACGAGGCTCTTGCAGAGGCAGGACTTACTTCGTTTCTTGCAGGAGGTGCGGCATGAGTGGTACAACTGTCCAGAAAAACATGCCAGTAACTATTGATGACGGCACCATTAACGGTGTGACCCCCATCATTTACTTGGATGATGTACACGTTACGTTCCGTACCCGTACGGGCTCTCTTTTGCATCCCAATCTGGTTCATGCAGTGCAGGGCGTAACCTTGCGCCTTATGCCTGGCAAGACCTTGGGAATTGTAGGTGAGTCTGGCTGCGGTAAGTCTACGACTGCAAACGTTATGTGCGGTTTGCAAGCACCTACCTCTGGTCATGTTTTCTTTAAAGGAAACGATGTAACCAAGCGCACTGCTGCGGATCGTCTTAAGATTGGTCGCGTTATCTCGGTTGTGTTCCAAGACCCAGCAACGGCGCTCAATGCACGCATGTCCGTGCATGATCAGCTGCTCGATCCTATGCTGGTGCACAGTGTGCTCACACCGGTTGAGCGTGAGCGTCGTATTAGAGATCTTATCGGCATGGTTGGTTTGCCTTCCAGCTCTTTGGAAGCTTTGCCAGGTCAGCTGTCTGGTGGACAGCGCCAGCGCGTTGCTATTGCTCGTGCTTTGGCCATTGGTCCTGACGCTATCATTGCAGATGAGCCTACGTCTGCACTGGACGTTTCTGTTCGTGCTCAGATTTTGAATCTGCTTACGGATCTTAAGCGTGACCTGGGTCTTGCCATGGTCTTTATCAGCCATGACATCCAGACCGTTCGGTATATCTCTGATGAGATCATGGTTATGAATGGCGGCAAGGTTGTAGAGCACGGTCCTGCAAAGGACATCTTTGAGAAACCGCAAGATGATTACACCAAGCTTTTGTTGGGTGCTGCTCCTTCACTGCTTCATCCCAAACTTGGTCAGTAGTTACAGCAAGCGATAATACCTTTGATGCCCCGTGTATATGCGGGGCATCTTTCTAGAACATCATATGGAAGTTTTGGTAATGCCTACCTTTTTAGAACAACAACATGCTCTTGAAGCATATACAGGGACTAATCCCATTCCAGCAGATTTTGATGAGTTTTGGGCAAAGCGTATGGATGAGGCAGATGCTGTGAGCTTGCACTATACGCTTGACCCCGCCGAGGTAGATTCCTATCCAAGCTGTGAGTTTTATAACTTGTGGTTTGAGGGCATGGGTGGCGCGCGCCTGTATGCGCGTTTTTTGCGGCCGCACTCTCAGAACCCTCTGCCCGTGGTACTGCGTTTTCATGGCTATCCGGGGCGTACGCGCAGTTGGTTAGAAAACTGCTCATTTGCAGGAATGGGTTTTGCAACCATTACTATGGACAATCCTGGTCAGGGTGGCCGCAGTCAAGATTTGGGCGGCTACACAGGTACAACGGTTGCTGGCCATTTAGTGGCTGGGCTTGATGGCCCTGCAAAAGATATGTATTACGTACGCCTACATCAAAACATTCGCATCCTTTGTCGCATTGTCAAAGAGCTTGAGGGCTTGGATGCCAGCAATGTGCAGGTATATGGTGATTCACAGGGGGGAGGCGTAGGGATTGCAACCTGTGCACTCAATGCGGATCTCATTAAGCGAGCGGCCATTCTCTATCCATTTTTGTCTGATTTCCAAAAAGTGTGCGAGCTCGGAGCAGACCAAATTGCCTATGAGGGCTTGCGCTATTATGCTCGTTGGTTCGATGCTACCGCAACCCATGTTCAAGAGAAATTTACTCGGCTCGGATATATTGATTCGCTGTCCTTTGCCCATTTAGTTAAAGCAGAAGTGCTTTTTGGTACCGGTCTTGCCGATGAGGTATGCCCGCTTCCTACACAGTATGCGGTGTATAACACTATGACCTGTCCTAAACAGCATGTGCTCTTTCCTGAGTTTGGGCACGAGGAAATCCCTGCTTTTGATGACATGGTTATCAACTTCTTTTGCAAAGGGGGTTTGGACATATGCGGTCAGTAGACGAGAAGAGCGCGCATAGGATGCCTGATCAGGGCAAAGTGCGCGAGCAGAGCTTACAAGAACTGGCAGACTATGCAGCCAAGTGTGATTACAGTTGTTGCACTGTTTCTGTTGGCTCTCAGTCACCCTTGGCACACTACGAGCAGCTTAGGTTCAAGGCTTTGGATGGTGTTGAGCTGGTGGTACGTATGCTTACACCAAAGACTGCCCTGCATGCAGGTTCTCCTCAAGCAGATTCGCTTCATACCAATTACCCGACCGTCCTGTATTTTCATGACATGAACCAGGGTCCTCGAGGTTGGACCCATCTTACTCGCTGGATAGCGCTGGGGTATCGTGTTGTTATGTTGGAGCAGCGCCTGTGGTCACACGATATTGCCTTTGATGGGGGAGCGCAGTTTTGGACCCTTATCCAAGATGCGATATTGACCTTTGAGCTTGTGTGTCGTTTGCCTCAAACCAAAACAACGCAGCTTGCTTTGGTAGGTGAAGGTACCGGGGCAGGGCTGGCACTTGATCTTGCGGGAATTATGGGCAGCCGAGTAGCCAAGCTTGCCGTGCTTAATCCTTGTCCAACTGACCTACAAACAGCGTGGCAAACCTGTGCCACTATTCCTGTGTATGCAGGTATTCATAGGCATTTTAGGTACACAGATCCACAGGCAACACAGGCAGATACCCTCTTTAAGCAGCTGGCACCGCTTGATTGTATGACCTATGCGCCACAGGTTACAGCAGAAACATTGTTTGGTATTGGTCAGCTTGGTCAAGAAGATCAAGTTTCTTCTCTTGAAAAGCTCTATAACCTGGTAGGCTCTACTCATAAGCAACTTGTCTCGTATCCAAAATGGGGCTACGAGCGCATCAATGATTTTGAGGATGAGATTTTGCAATTCATGCACTTTGAAAGGACACATTCATGAGTGATTTTAAGATTTCTGGCGTAGTACCTCCCGTAGTTGTTCCTGAACTTGAGGATCACTCTTTGGATGTTGCTTCTTTTGAGAAACTCATCAATAAGATGATTACGGCTGGTGTCGATGGCTTGTTCTTCCTGGGCTCCTCTGGCGAAGTAGTTTTTTCTACTGATGCCGTGCGTGAGCAGGTCATTCGTGAGGCTGTCCGCATTGTGGATCATCGCGTTCCTGTCTTGGTGGGTATTATCGACACAGAAACCGAGCGGGTGCTTGAGCATGGTCGCCAGGCCGAGCGCTTGGGTGCCGATGCAGTTGTTGCCACGGCACCATTTTATGCTTTGGGTGGCTTGACCGAGATGGCAGAGCACTTCCGCATTTTGGCACGTGAGCTTTCTTTGCCCGTGTTTGCATATAATATTCCCGTTTGTGTTCATAGCAAAATTCCTTGGAAGCTTGCTCTTGAACTGGGCAAAGAAGGAGTGCTTGCCGGAGTTAAGGACTCGTCCGGTGACGACGTTAACTTCCGTTATCTGTGTCAGGAAAACGAGAAGGCCGGACACCCCATGAGCTTACTTACCGGTCATGAAATTGTTGTAGATGGTGCCTATTTGTCCGGTGCAGACGGCTCTGTTCCAGGCTTGGCAAATGTGGATCCTGACGGCTATGTTCGTATGTGGAAGGCGTTTCAGGCTGGGGACTGGACTGCCGTCAAGGCCGAGCAGGACAAGCTCAACGAGCTTTCTCACATCTTTGATGTCACTTCTGGCTTGCAGGGGTATGCTGGCGGTGTGGGTTCTTTCAAGACCGCTTTGTGGCTGATGGGCATCTTTTCTACCAATCAGATGCCTCGTCCCGTTAAGGCCATGACAGGCGAGAATGTCGAGAAAATCCGCGCGGTGCTTACAGCCAGCGGTCTGCTGTAGGGTCAGCGGCTTGCTGTAAAGCCAGCGGCTTGCTACACGTTGGATCAAGCAACTATTTCTTACAGGGCTGTGAAGAGCGTAGCCGTAGCAGCTCTGTAAGAAATACACGGTACGAAGGATAAACCATGGCAGAAAAAAGTGCTGTTGTAGCAGTAGATATTGGTGGAACAAAAATTGCATCCGGCATCGTGCTGTTTGGTGAAGGTGTACCTCAAGTAGTGCACACAAACAAGGTGCCGACCAATGCAGCTGCTGGTGGTTCTCAGGTTTTGTCCACCGTTATACAGCAGGTAGAGCGTGTCCAGAAAGCAGCTCAGGAGCACGGCATTGTGCTGAGCGGCATCGGCATTTCTAGTGCTGGTGTTATCAACCCTCTTACGGGTGAGGTTACCTTTGCCAATGATATTATGCCTGGTTGGATAGGCACGCAGCTTGCGCGTGACGTGCAGACGCAGTGCGGCCTTCCTACAAAAGCACTGAATGATGTTCACGCCCACGCACTGGGTGAAACTCGCCATGGTGCGGGCAAGGGGAGCAGTAGTTGTTTGGTTGTAGCGGTTGGAACCGGTATTGGCGGTGCGTTCATTTGTGATAATCACATTTTGCGTGGCGCCCATGATGTGGCAGGTAATATTGGTCACGTATTATGCATTCAGGCTGCCGATAAGCCCTGTGCCTGTGGCCGCGGCTCTCATCTGGAAACCATAGCGGCTGGTCCTGGGATTATCAATGCGTATATCGAATTCGGTGGTTCAGCTACTTTAGAAGATGGCACGCCCATCAACGGCGCTCTTATCGATAAACGCGCGCAGGCTGGAGATACAGCGGCACAGCGTGCAGAAGCACAGTCGGGCTATGCCCTTGGTATGGTGTTGGGCAGCATGTGCAACATGCTTGATCCTCAGTCCATTGTGCTTTCTGGTTCGGTTGCTCAATGCACCAACTATTGGCATGATGCTTTGGCGGAGGGCTTTGCATCTCAAGCCATGGATCCTGTGGTGCAGACGCCCATCTTGGCAGGCGAGCTCGGCGGAGATGCGCCACTGATTGGCGCGGCGGAAAACTTCCTAAGCTTTGGCTACGTTCTATAGTTTTGGAGATAGGTATGAATCCCATGTTAGAGGCACTTCGTGGCAAACTGATCGTAAGCGTCCAAGCATATCCCGGTGAGCCTTTGCGCAGGCCAGACATCATGGCTGCTATGTCTTTAGCTGTCGAGAAAGGCGGCGCTGCAGCAATCAGATGCCAGGGTTTGGCTGATATATCTGCCATTAAAGGTCAGGTAGAAGTTCCTGTGATTGGGCTTTGGAAAGAAGGTCATGAAGGCGTGTATATCACACCTACCCTGCGTCATGCGCTGGCGTGTGTGCATGCAGGCTGTGATATTGTTGCACTTGATGCCACTGATCGTCCTCGTCCTGATGGCCGAAGCTTTGAGCAAACCGTAGCTGCGCTTAAAAGCCAGTCCGACGTCCTTATCATGGCTGATTGCATGACGATAGAGGATATTCGTCGTGGTGTTGCCTGTGGCTGTGACCTTGTGTCTACCACGTTGTCTCACAACAAGGCTGCAATTGATACCACGATGGATGAAGGACCAGATATTGCCTTGCTTGCCCAAGCAACAAAAGAATTTCCTGACTTCCCCGTAGTATGTGAAGGTCACGTACATACCCCTGCAGATGCCAAGGCAGCTCTTGAGGCCGGTGCGTGGTCTGTGGTGGTAGGCACGGGCATTACCCATCCAACCTCTCTTACCAGCTGGTTTGTTGCAGCAATGCAAAGCTAACAGTACTGCAGGATCAACAACGCCGCAAAGCTAACCGCACTGCAGGATCAACAACACCGCAAAGCTAACGGCACTGTAAGGTCAACAGCAATGCAAAGCTAGAACGAGGTATCCGTAGCCCTGGGATAGTGCTTTGCAAATTTGCGGATTTGGTTGCTCTCGGTCAAAAAGACATCCAGCAGCCTTTTTATGCCCTTATCGGCAGGATTATGCTGAGGATTAACCACTCTATTTGTGGAGATCAAATGGTTAACCTCGTCCATAAGCTGGGGATCTTGGATGTATTTGCGCATGAGCGAGAGGGGTACCAGCGTGTATAAAGCGGGGCTGTTGGCAATGTGGACCTCTTCAGATGTCTGATCAATGGCCTCGTTAATTAAAACCTGCATGGGATTAACACCGCCCGCGCAATTATAGTAGGAGTTACGTCCAATGCGCGGATTGCAGTCAAGGAAGTATTCTGTACCGTCCAAGGGATCTCGCTTGATGTCAAAGTTAGCAAAGCCACGATACTGAATGCTTTGCAGCATATGCTCTACCTTTGTCCACTGTTCGGGTTTCTCGCGAATAACCATAGCAACAGGGTTACCCAGCATGGTGGGGGCATGGTCTTCTAGCAACACCTGCGCCGCTCCCAGCATGCGCGCCTTGCCATCTGCTCCCATGTATATTGTGATGGAGTCCATGTAGCTATCATCGCCCGCAATGAGATGCTGGACAAGGAAGTCTCCACTAAAGCCACTGGCGCGCAGCTTAGCCCAGAGTGCATCCAGTTCGGACTGCTGGTGCATGCAGTAGACCTTTTTAAATCCCTTGATAAGTGTGGTGTAATACCCAGCAGATTCTGCAGGCTTGGCAATAACAGGAAAGCTTAAAGCAGTGGGGGCGATGGGGTCGGTACCTGCAAGGTGAACCACTTCAGTTTGGGGGACCGCTAAGCCATGTGCCTCGCAGAGCTTTGCAAAGCTGGCTTTATCGCAAACGGCATTGAAAGCCTCTAAGGATGGAATAGGGCACACTACACCACAAGGCAGCTGGTCATGTACGCGTTCGAGCAGTTCAATGAGCTGATCTGTGTTTGCTACCAAGAGGATGGTTTTCTCGCCAGCAGTGGCACATATCTGAGTTATTGCTTCTAACAGCTGTTTGTCATCCAGCGCTTTGACGGCATGGGTGTCAAGTATTTTGGAGTGAGAGATTGCACCGATAAAACCCGTGTTGATAAGCATAGGCTTTGTGCCTAGAGCTTCGTGAAACTCGCGAGCCAAGGCATAGGCTCCAATGTCGCCACCAATAACAACGGGCAAGATATCGGTACGGTGCGTAGAAGCAACCATAAAATCTCCTTGTGATAAGCGCAAGCGCTGGCAGCAAGCATGCCAAGCACACCAAGCGTAGCAAGCATGCCAAGCTGTCGTATAAAAGGGACGCCTTGCGCATCTGAGCAGCAAATGTATGAATTATATCATGTGGGATTTGGTAAAAAGATGGATACGGGTGCTTTGGCAAGCGCGCGAGGTGCTCAAAGTTGGGTAGTATGAGGCTATGTCAGATTTTCATAACATATCGCAGACGTCTCACGATTTGGTGGACCATACGCTCATAGAGTTGGTAAATCAGGTGCCCACAGAACCTGGCTGCTATATGTGGAAGAATGCTGCGGGTAAGGTGCTCTACGTTGGCAAGGCAAAAAACTTGCGTGCTCGCATGCGTCAGTATGTACATGGTACGGATGAGCGCATCAAAATCCCCTTCCTCATGGAGGAGACTGCCAGTTTTGACTACGTGGTGGTTGGCTCTGAGCATGAGGCGTTAGTGCTGGAAATCAATCTTATCCAGCAGTATCATCCGCCGTATAACGTAGATCTGAGGGACGATAAAAGCTACCCCTACATTGCCCTTACCAAAGGTGATGTGTTTCCGGCGCTTAAATACACGCGCGAGAAGCATAAGCCTGGTACGCGTTACTTTGGTCCCTATACAGATGCAAAATCTGCGCGTGAAATGATAGACATTGTGCGCAAAGTCACTCCTTTTTGTGTGGGCAGCTGCGCCCAGTGGCGTCGCGTGATGCGTTTGATTCAAGCACATCCAGATGACAAGGACATCATCCAGCTTATCTGTGCGCAACAGGGACGTCCGTGTTTTGACTTTCATGTGGGTAAGGGTCCTGGCGTGTGTGCAGGAGAAATTACGCCAGAAGAGTATGCACAAAACACGCGTCTGGTAGAGGATTTTTTATCAGGACATCGTGGTGGTTTCATCGCCCAGCTCACGGAGCAGATGCAAGATGCTGCTGCAGAGCTGGATTTTGAAAAAGCTGGTCGTATCAAGCGTCGTCTAGACGTTATTAAGGGCTTGGATGATAAGCAGCGTGTGGTATTTCCCACACCCATAGACGCGGATTTTATCGGCTTTTGGCGTGAAGAGACCATCGCCGGTGTCTGTGTTTTTCTCGTCCGAGAAGGGCGCGTTATTCGCAGCTGTGAGTTTATTTTGGACAAGGGCAATGATGTGCCCGAACAAGAGCTTGTTTCCGGTTTTATAAAGCGCTACTACGAGCAGACGGCAGATATACCGCTGGAGGTAAACATCCCTGTTGAGCTGCTGGACACCACTGCCATAGAGCAGTGGCTGAGCGCCAAGCGCACCCGTAAGGTTGTGCTGCATGTTCCTCGGCGTGGCGAGAAGGCCCATCTTGCAGCGATGGCTTCCACAAATGCCCGTCATGCGCTTATGCGTTATGAGCTGCGCAGTGGTTATGACGATAAGCGCACCAACGATGCTCTTATACAGCTGGAAAGTGCCTTGGCACTGGACGGTCCACCCCTGCGTATTGAGTGCTTTGACATCTCAACCATTCATGGTAAGCATACGGTTGCTTCTATGGTGGTCTTTACTGCAGGTAAGCCAGATACGTCTCAGTATCGCCGATTTAAGATCAAAACGCCTCTTACCGAGGCAAATGATGTGCTGTCTATGGCAGAGGTTATGGATCGTCGCTATGGGCCACAGCGTATGGAAGACGAGCGCTTTGGCAAAAAACCCGATCTTCTCATCTTGGATGGTGGTAAGCCCCAGCTCAATGCTGCATACAAGCAGCTCACGGAGTTGGGTGTGGATATCCCCATGGCTGGCCTTGCCAAGTCTGATGAGGAATTATTTGTTTTGTGGGATGATGCACCCGTGGTGTTGCCCTCGGGTTCTGCATCCTTGTATCTGGTTAAGCAGCTACGTGATGAGGCTCACCGTTTTGCTATTACCTTCCATCGTGAGCTGCGCGGTAAGGCCATGACCATCTCTATCTTGGATGAGATTGAAGGCGTTGGGCCTACGCGTAAAGCCGCACTCAAAAAAGCATTTGGCAGCCTCAAAAAACTGCGAGCCGCCTCGCCAGAAGACATCGCTGCTGTTCCAGGCATTCCAAAAGCAGTAGCGCAAAACGTCTATGACACCTTACGTGCTTGGGATGCAGAGCTGGCGCAAACACGTACCCGTGCAGCGGGCACTGAGTAGCCTATACTGGACGGTATACGTACCCGCATATGAGGGCGTGGTTGGAGGACATAGTTGGAGGGCATATGGCTCATGTAAGTAAAACCGAAGTCCCCGATATCGTTGTTATTACCGGCATGAGCGGTGCAGGTCGCACGGAAGCCATGCATATTTTTGAAGATCTTGGCTATTACGTCATTGATAACCTGCCGCCTAAACTCATACGTACACTCGCCAAAATTGTAGGCATCAACAGCGGCGTTGGTCGTCACTTGGCCATAGTGTGTGATCTGCGCAGTCAAGGTCTATTTGATGAGCTTTTGGATGAGTTGGATAGCTTGGCAGATCATGAGATGAGCTACAGTCTCATGTTTTTAGACTCTTCTGACGAAGTCTTACGCCGGCGTTTTTCTGAGCGTCGCCGCAGACATCCCATTGCCAATGAGGGTGAGGATACCATACATGCTATTAGGCGCGAGCGAGAACAGCTGGCGCAGGTGCGCAATCGTGCAGATATGGTGCTAGATACTTCTAAGATGCGTACGTCTACTTTGCGTAATAGGATTCGTGCTCGTTATTCTGAGCTTACGGATACCCAACTGATGGAAGTGCATGTTTTCTCGTTTGGCTTTAAATACGGCATGCCAATAGAGGCAGACATCCTTATTGATGTGCGCTTTTTGCCCAATCCTTACTATGATCCAATCATGCGTACGCTTACCGGTCAGGACAAAATGGTGTCCGACTTTGTACTGGAGCGCCCAGAGACAAAGAAGTTTTTAGCAGCGTGGGAAAACTTGTTAGATTCGGTTATGCCTGGATATGTGTCGGAGGGCAAACCCCAGCTTTCTATTGCGGTGGGCTGCACGGGTGGCCAGCATCGCTCCGTTACCTTGGCAACGCAGACCGCTCAATACCTCAAGGAGCATGGCTACCAGGTAAATCTTTCACATCGTGATTTATCGCGTGCTCAAACTAGCGAAAAACCACTACGATGAGTGCATGACAATGAACACTGTATCTTCTATACATCCGGTGCGGGTCCCCCGCGTTGTAAGTTTAGGCGGAGGTAGTGGTCAAACCCAAGTTATCCGTGCACTCAGACGCTTAAACTGTGAGCTTACTGCTGTTGTGGCTATGGCAGATGATGGCGGTTCCACGGGCTTGCTTCGTCAGCAAATGGGGTCCGTTCCTCCTGGGGACGTGCGCAATTGCTTGGTTGCTCTGGCACAAGATCCTACCGGTGCTGTAGCACGCACCTTTCAAAAACGCTTGCCCTTTGCCTCCAACCATGCGCTTGGCAATTTGTTTTTAACAAGTTTGGCGGATGAGGCAGGCTCCTTTATGGAGGCCATTGAGGTTTGTGAGCGCATCCTTGCGTGTGTGGGTAGGGTAGTGCCTTCTACCTTGGATAAAGTGGTGCTTCGTGGTAAGACACTCGACGGACGCATTATTTGCGGAGAAGATCTTATCGGCCATGGACCCTGTACCCTGGGACGCGTGTGGCTAGAACCGGCAGCTCCGATGGCGTGTTTTGAGGCGATTAAAGCTATTAAGCAGGCTGATCTTGTGGTGTTGGGACCAGGGTCTTTGTTTACATCTATTATTCCAAACCTATTAGTACCGGGTATTTTGGAGGCTCTGCGCACCACAACTGCATTTAAGCTGTTTGTTTGTCCTAAGGCAGATGAGCAGTATGAATCCTGGGGTCTTGCTGCGGATGAATACGTACAAGCGCTGGCTTCTCATGGGCTGGCCGGTTGTATAGATGCGGTACTTTTGCATAAAACCAAGGAGCGCGTTGGTGCGGCTACCGTTAGTTTTAGGGCCCTGACACAGGAACAAATCACAGCTCACGCAGTGGGCTTATCGGCACAGCACTTACAGGAGGATAGCGCATATAGAGTGGCTTCTTCCATGGATTACAAGCCCGTTTGTGTTGATGCAGCCATTGTAGAACGAATAGAAGCACAGGTGCCTACGGTTGTTGTGCGTGATTTTGATATGCCCGGCATGCCTTGCGTGCATGATCCAGATAAACTGGCGGATGCTCTTTGTGGTGTGTGCCCCATCCCCCTAGAAAAAAGGTGACACGTGTCATTTACTGCCGAAGTTAAAGATGAGCTTTCTCGCGTAAAGCGCAAATCCACTGCAGCCGATATGGCTGAGCTTGCGGCGCTTATTCGCATTTGCGGTACCCTGTCCTTTAGGGGACCGGGTCGGTATTCCATTCGTGTTTCTACCGAGACGGGCGCGGTGGCGCGCATGGTTTTGGGGCTTACGCACGACGTGTTTAACCTCAAGACCAAGCTTACGTTTCGTCAGTCTATCTTGCATAAGACCCGTAACTACCTTATAGAGATCCCCGAGCAAAACAATTTACAGGATGCACTGGTTAAGATGGGGATTCTTACGCCGACAGGCAGTCTTGCGCAAGGCATTAACCAGGAGCTGTTGGTCAATACCACCTGCTGCGATGCCTTTATCCGAGGCACATTTTTAGCAGGTGGCTTTATTGCAGATCCTCGTGGGGATTTTCATCTAGAAATTGCTGTTATGGGTGATCAGTTTGCAAATCAGCTGGTAGAACTGGTAAATAAGAGGGGAGTACACGCCAGACTTAACCATCGTCGCGGTGCCTATGCCCTGTACCTTAAGAGTTACGATGACATCGTGGCCCTGTTGCTTATGTTGGGCGCACGGCGTATGAGTCGTACCCTTATTAAGGTGCGGCAAATGAAATCCCTCAAAAATGATGTGAACCGTCGGGTTAATGCAGAAATTGCTAACCAAGCGCGCTCAACTGATGCCGCAGCGGCTCAGTTAGCCCTTATCGACTCCATTGATAAAAAGTGCGGTATTCAAAATCTGCCAGCCTCACTTCGCCTGTTTTGTGAGCTGCGTCGTGATTTCCCCGAGCTTTCTTTGCGCGATTTGGGGCAGCAGTGCACACCACCCTTGTCTAAGTCTGCGCTGTATCATCGCTTGCTGCGTCTGCAGGAGCTTGAGCGACAGCTTACGACAAAACAATAGGCTGTGTTAGTAAATTTGACCATAATATGCTAGTCAAGTTGCAGGTAGATAGCATATTTTTGCATAAATTTATGCGTTGTGGAGAAAGCGCTCGCCCAATAAGGGTACTATTAAGACAGTCCATTGTTGAGACCGGTCGGCCGCAAATGGAGCGTGCTGAGGTCCCTCGAAAGGAGAAAGCATGGCAGTTAAGGTTGCTATTAACGGTTTTGGCCGTATTGGTCGTTTGGCATTTCGTCAGATGTTTGGTCACGAGGGTTCTGAGATTGTTGCAATCAATGACCTCACATCCCCTGAGATGCTCGCATATCTTCTTAAGTATGACTCTACTCAGGGCAATTACTCCCGCGATCACAAGATTGAGGCAACCGAGAATTCCATCATTGTAGATGGTAAGGAAATCACCATTTACAAGGAGGCTGACGCTAACAACCTGCCTTGGGGTGAGCTCGGCGTAGACGTAGTTCTTGAGTGCACCGGATTTTACACCTCTAAGGACAAGGCACAGGCTCACATCAATGCTGGTGCCAAGAAGGTCGTTATCTCTGCTCCTGCAGGCAATGATCTTCCCACCGTTGTATTTAACGTTAACCATGAGCAGCTTACTGCAGATGACAACATCATCTCTGCAGCTTCCTGCACTACCAACTGCCTTGCTCCTATGGCAAAGGGTCTCAATGACTTTGCACCTATCGTATCTGGTATTATGACCACCATTCATGCTTACACTGGTGATCAGATGACCCTTGATGGTCCTCAGCGTAAGGGCAACTTCCGTCGCTCTCGTGCTGCAGCAGAAAACATTGTTCCTAATTCTACGGGTGCTGCTAAGGCTATTGGTCTGGTACTTCCTGAGCTTAACGGCAAGCTTATCGGTGCTGCTCAGCGCGTTCCTACGCCCACTGGCTCCCTTACCAACCTCTACGCAGTAGTAGACAAAAAGGTTACTGTAGATGAGGTCAATGCAGCTATGAAGGCATATGCCCAGACCATTCCTGAGACCTTCGGCTACACCGAGGATGACATCGTATCTCGTGACATCATTGGTGAGACCCACGGTTCTATCTTTGATGCTACTCAGACCATGGCTCAGGACCTTGGTAATGGTCAGAGCCTTGTACAGGTTACTTCTTGGTATGACAATGAGAATTCTTACACCTCTCAGATGGTCCGCACCATTAAGTACTTTGAGAAGTTTGTTGCTTAAGTGCACCGGTTTTCTCGCTACTAGGTAATTCAGTTGGACGCGGTTGCAGCTTTTTAGCCGCGACCGCGTTTTTCTTTCCCATAAGGAGGAACTATGGCCTTTACAAAAAAGACCGTCCGCGATATTGATGTGGATGGTAAGCGCGTTTTGATGCGTGTGGACTTCAACGTGCCTTTGAAGGATGGCGTTGTGACCGATGACACGCGTGTTCGTGCAGCCATCCCTACCATTAGCTACCTCAAAGAGCATGGTGCTGGTATTGTTTTGATGAGCCATCTTGGTCGTCCCGCAGGCACTGGCTTTGAGCCCGAGCTTTCTCTCAAGCCTGCTGCCGATAAACTCGCTGAGCTCACCGGCTATGAAGTAACGTTTTGTGATGATACCTATGGCGATAAGGCCGCCGCTGCTGTAGCTGCAGTCAAGCCTGGTGATATTCTGGTTTTGGAAAATGTTCGCTTCCTTAAGGCAGAGAAGAAGAATGATCCTGAGGTTGCTAAGAAGCTTGCTTCTTATGGTGACGTCTTTGTACTTGATGCGTTTGGCACTGCTCACCGTGCTCAGGGTTCCGTAGTTGGACCGGCTCAATATATCCCTGCTGTTGCAGGCCTTTTGTTGGAGAAGGAAGTAGACACACTGACGTCTATTTTTGCTGAGCCCGAGCGTCCCTTTGTTGCTATTGTCGGCGGCTCTAAGGTTTCCAGCAAAATTGGCGTTCTTGACCATCTGATCGATTCTGCTGATACCTTGATTATTGGTGGCGGCATGGCCTACACCTTCTTCTTGGCTATGGGATATAAGACCGTTGGTACGTCTTTGAAAGAACCCGACTGGATTGAGCCTGCTGCCAAGATGCTTGCTAAGGCGCAGGAAAAGGGTTGCAAGATTTTGCTTCCTATCGACAACGTAGTGACCGACCACTTTGGTGAGGATGCTGTTGGCGAGGTAGTTGCTTCTGACGCCATCCCTGAGGATCGTATGGGTATGGACATTGGTCCTAAGACCATTGCACTGTATACCGATGCCGTTAAGGGTGCAAAGACCGTATTTTGGAATGGTCCTATGGGCGTATTTGAGTTTGACCAATTTGCCGGTGGTACCGAGGCAGTTGCACGTGCTATTGCAGACTCTGATTGCACCTCCATTATTGGTGGCGGTGATTCTGTAGCTGCTATTAATAAATTTAACCTTGCAGATAAGATGAGCTGGATCTCCACCGGTGGTGGCGCATCCATGGAGCTCGTAGAGGGCAAGGCTCTTCCTGGAGTGGAGGCGCTGCTTGATGCGTAAACGTATGATTGCAGGCAACTGGAAAATGAATAAGACCTATACCGAGGCCGTTGTTCTTGCTTCTGAACTTTCCGAAGAACTAAAGGATGGCACGGGCGAGGTAGACGTTGTTGTGTGTCCTCCAACCGTAGACCTTAAGGGTGTTTCAACAGTTATTAACCAGCAAAGTGCTCATTTTGGCCTCGGCGCGCAAAACGTGTATTGGGAAGAATCTGGAGCCTATACCGGTGAGACCGCTCCCACCATGCTTACAACTATTGGCGCACAGTACTGCATCATTGGTCACTCCGAGCGTCGCGAGTACTTTGGCGAGACTGATGAAGATGTCAATAAGAAGGCTCAGGCTTTGATGGAGCATGATATTGTTCCCATCAGTTGTTGTGGCGAGTCTCTTGAGGTCCGTGAGGCTGGCAAGCAGGTAGAGTTTGTCGTTGATCAAATCAAGAAGGATACCAAGGGTCTTACCATTACTGATCCTTCCAAGTATGTTATTGCATACGAGCCTATCTGGGCCATTGGTACGGGCAAGACTGCCACTGCAGATGACGCACAGGAAGTATGCGGTGCTATTCGTGCAGCTCTTGTCGATATTTTTGGTCAAACAATTGCAGATGGTATCCGCATTTTGTATGGTGGCTCCGCAAAGCCTGAAAACGTTGCCGGGTTCTTGGAGAAGGATGACGTAGACGGCGCTTTGGTTGGTGGCGCTTCTCTCAAGGCAGATTCCTTTGCCTCGATGGTTAAGGCAGTTATGTAAGAGAGCTTTGCAAAGGTACTGTCCTGTAAAAATAACAGGTAGAGTGCTTGTGAAAGAGTGGTCTTTCCACAGTTCCTGTGCTATGCTACTCACTTGTTGAGCAAAACTTTATAAAGTCGGTGCCGCTCACGCAGTGCCGGCTTTTTAATGAAATTGGTATTTGAGGAGAACAAGTCGTGAGTCCATTAAACATTGTGTTGCTGGTAATTTGGGCAATTTCCGCTCTTGCAGTAGTTATTCTGGTGCTCATGCACTCTGGTAAAGGAACGGGCGTTTCTGACATGATCGCAAGTTCTTTGTATAACTCTTCTGCTGCTTCCGGTGTGTGGGAGAAAAACCTGGATCGTTTAACGGTTATTGCTTCGATTGTGTTTGTAGCAACCATCCTTATTTTTGTAATCACGTTCCCTCACGGCACGTTTTAAGGTTTTTTATTTCCGATAAAACCTCTACCTTCATAGGTTCATGCTAGTCATATGAGCTATCTCTATGATCTTTGTAGCCCCCTAAACCGCTCTCGAAAGAGGGCGGTTTGTTACTATTTTGCTACAGGAGACTCCAAATACTTCATAAATAGCCGGATATTCCGTATAGTGTAAAAGCACCCACTATATGTTTCTGAGGGCAAACCGGTTGCCCCGCTTATACTGGGCTATAAGGAGGACACATGGCTGACAACCTCATGATTGGGCGTCGTACCTTTGTTAAGGGCGGCCTTGCAGCTAGTGCTCTTGCAGCACTCGCAGCATGCAAGAATAACTCGAACAGTGGTGGTGCATCCGGCAAGACTGGTGGAACCATGAAGTTCTACATTAACGAGCCTGTTGCGATTGACCCTTATAATGTCCAAGAGACTGAGGGTACCCATGTCGAGCACAATTTGTTTGATTCCCTTACTTATTTTGATTGGAAGAAAAAAGAGCTGGTACCTAAGGCCGCAGAGTCTTGGGAAGCCAATGATGACGCTACCGAGTTTACCTTCCACTTGGTAAAGGGTGCCAAGTTCCACAATGGAGACAAGGTGGATGCGCAATCCTTTAAGCGTGGTTGGGAGCGTATCTGCAACACCAAGATAAAGACTCCTTCTGAGATTGCCTATCACCTTGATCCTGTTGTTGGTGCAGCAGAGATGAAGGCTGGTACTGCAACTGAGCTTTCTGGCGTAACGTGCCCCGATGAGAACACTCTGGTTGTTAAGCTTGTTTCTTCTACGGCAGACTTCCCCTATATCGTATCTCACCCAGGTCTGGCACCTGTTCCTCAGGCAGCCCTAGATGATCCTGATGCCTTCTTGCTGGCACCTATTGGTAATGGTCCTTTAATGATGGACGGTAAGTGGGAGTCCGGCCAGTACATCAATCTTAAGCGTTTTGATGATTACTATGGCGAGAAGGCCAAGCTTGATGGCGTTAATTTCTCTATCCAAAAGGATCTTAATACCGCATTTAATGAGTTTACTGCTGGTAATATGGACTTCTGCCAGATTCCTTCCGGTCGTGTCAAGGATGTAGAGAGTCAGTATGGTAAGTCTGACGATGGCTATACCGTAACTCCTGGTAAGCAGGCACTTACAGGCACCAATGCTTCTCTGTATTATTTGGTCATGAACCTTGAAGACAAGACCATGGCGGATATAAATGTACGTCGTGCTATTTCTTTGGCAATTAACCGTCAAAACATTATCGATACCTTGTATGAGGGTACTCGTACTCCTGCAGACAGCCTGTTCCCCGCTCTGATTGACGAGAGTGATGAGAATAAGTGGGCCTATTCCAAGTATGATCCTGATGCTGCTAAGAAGATTGTGGATGATAATAACCTTGCTGGCACCGAGATTAAGCTCTCTTATAATACGGGCGCCGGTCATGAGGATCTCATGACTATTGTCCAGAGTGATCTTGAGAAGGTCGGCTTTAAGGTAGTTCAGGATGGTATGGAGTGGGCAACATACTTGAGCTCTTTGTCCAGCGGTAATATTCAGTTTGGTCGTCTTGGTTGGAATGCTGACTATCCAACCATGGATAACTTCATCTATCCTAACTTCTACTCTACGGCAGAGAATAACTACTCCAAGTTCAATGATCCAGAGATTGATGCTGCCATTCTTGCTGCTCGTCAAGAGACTGATGAGGAAAAGCGTCGTCAAGCCTATCGTGAGATCAATAAGAAGATTGGTGAATCTGTTCCCATTGTTCCTATTATGTTCTATTCTCACATGCACGTTGGTTCTTCTAAGCTTGCGAACTTCTACTTTGATCCTACTAATAAGGGTGACTTCGCTAACGCGGAGATGCAGGCCTAGTATTTAGACTGCTTTTATTGTGTAAGGCAGGGTACCATAGAGCAGGTATCCTGCCTCCTTTCTAATGTATGATGTTTTGTCATAGATATGTCTATAATTTTGCATAGATAAGCATCTATACTTATTGGTCTGTGTTCGTAAGTGTCCCAATAATGAAAAAAAGGATTCTAAGTATGGGGAAGTACATTCTTAAGCGAATTCTCCAATTCATACCAGTATTTCTTGGTGTGACGCTTATTTTATTTGCGATGGAGAATATCGTCCCCGGTGATCCCATCAAGCTTATGGCTGGAGAAAAAAAGCTTGATCCTGTCACCGAATTAAACTTACGCGTTTCATATGGGTTGGTAGAAACTGATGCAAATGGTCAGGCCCTTAAAGACGAGGCTGGCAATGCAATTCCTACGCCTATGTGGAAGCGTTATGTAACGTACTTAAATAATTTGCTCCACGGTGATTTGGGTACCTCTTATCAGCGCAGTGGTCAGAGTGTGGCAAATATTTTGCTTGCTAAATATCCCTATACCATCCGTTTATCTATTGTGGCCATCTTGTTAGAGGCAGCAATTGGTATTGGTGCCGGTATGATTTCCGCAATTAAACGATATTCATTTTGGGATATTTTAGTGACCTTGGTCACTTCCATTTTGGTTGCTATGCCAGCATTCTGGTTTGGTATGTTATTGCAGCTTACCTTTGGTGTTGCGCTCAAGAACCTGACCGGTGGAGCAGTATATCTGCCCATCTCTGGTACAGGTGGCCCTGGTGCTGATTTCCAGGGTTGGGTCTACTATATTCTTCCCGCACTTACCTTGGCAGCAGTATCTACGGCTTATACCGCACGTATCATGCGCTCTCAGCTTCTTGAGGTTATGAATCAGGATTATATTCGTACGGCACGTGCTAAAGGTCTTTCTCGGCGTAATGTCATTTGGCACCATGCGCTTAAGAATGCGCTTATTCCTGTTATTACCTATATTGGTATGGATTTTGGTGGCATGATGGCTGGCGCTATTCTTACCGAGACCGTTTTTAACTGGCCTGGTGTTGGTTTTGAAACCTATCGCGCCATTACGCAGCGTGACTGGCCCATTGTTTTGGGTTCGGTAACGATCATTGTTGTGTTAGTAATGGTTATTAACTTGCTGGTAGATGTGAGCTACGCCTTCCTTGATCCTCGCATTAGGTATGGCGCACCTAAGGACCAAGGGTAGGAGGTGTTTTAGATGGCAGAAGAAAAAAATCAAACCACTACAGCAACTACTGATACGGCATCTACTGCGTCCGCTGCAGCACCTACTCGTACGCTTTGGGGTGATGCTTGGAAGCGTCTTCGTAGGAATAAGCTGGCAATGGGTGGTCTTATCTGGATTATCCTCATGGTTGTTATCACCCTGAGTGCAGACTTATGGGTTCCTCAGGTATTGGGTAGTCCAACACAATCTGACTCTTCTAACATGGCTGCAGTTTCTAGGCTTGCGCCTTCTTTAGAGCATCCGTTTGGTACGGATACCTTGGGTCGTGATGTATTAAGCCGCGTTATTTATGGTGCTCGTATTTCACTTTCCGTTGGACTATTGGCAACCGCTATTTCAACCATCATCGGTTTGTTTATGGGTGCCATGGCTGCATACTATGGCGGTATTTGGGACACGATTATCATGCGTCTTGCGGACGTGTTTCTCGCCTTCCCTTATATTTTGTTTGTTATTACCTTGCTTGCGGTTATTGGACCGGGTATTCAAAACGTCTTTGTTGCAATTGGTGTTTTGGGTTGGCCGTCCATTGCTCGTGTATTCCGCTCGGCAATTCTCACGGTTAAAGAAAACGACTACGTAGACGCAGCTCGTGCTATGGGAGCTTCTGATTTTCGTATTGTTGCACGCCACATTTTCCCTAATTCGGTAGCAACCATTGTTGTGTATGCAACCATGAATATCGGTGGCGCCATCCTTACCGAAGCCGCGCTGTCCTTCTTGGGCATGGGTGTTGTTCCACCAGATCCTTCCTGGGGCATTATGATTCAGGATGGTCAGGTTTATTTGGCAACGCAGCCTTGGCTTATGATTATGCCTGGTATTGCAATTCTTACCACCGTGCTGTCCTTCACCTTGCTTGGTGATGGTCTGCGTGATGCACTTGATGTCAAGATGAAGGATGCATAAGATGGCAAAAAGAAATGATAACTGGGTTGATCTTAAAACGCAGCCGGTACCCGAAGGACATCACCTTCTTGAGGTAGATGACCTAAAGATGTACTTTCATACCCAAGATGGCGTTGTAAAGGCTGTTAATGGGGTGAGTTACACGCTTGATCGTGGAGAGACCCTGGGTGTAGTAGGAGAGTCTGGTTCTGGTAAGTCGGTTACCAGTCTTACCATCATGGGTCTCATCGATATGCCCCCGGGAAAGATTGAAGGGGGAGACGTTCGCTATCGTGGTAAGTCCTTGCTTAAGATGTCTGAGCACGAAATGGAGCATATTCGTGGCAACGACATTGCAATGATTTTCCAGGATCCTATGACCTCGCTTAATCCGGTGTATACGATTGGTCGCCAGCTGGGTGAGGGTCTTCGCTTGCATCGTGGATACACAAAGCAGCAGGCCAATGAGCGTGCTATTGAGCTTTTGGAGCTTGTTGGTATTCCTAATGCTCGTGAGCGTATTAAGAGCTATCCCCACGAGTTTTCTGGTGGCATGCGTCAGCGTGTTATGATCGCCATGGCGCTGGCATGTGACCCTGATATTTTGATTGCGGACGAGCCTACCACGGCATTGGACGTAACCATTCAGGCTCAGATTGTTGAGCTCATGAAGCGTATGCAGGAAGAAAACGGCAATGCCATCATCATGATTACGCATGATTTGGGCGTTGTAGCAGATGTGGCTGATAAGATCATGGTCATGTATGCCGGCTCTCCGGTAGAGTTTGGTACGGCGGATGAGATTTTCTACGAGGCAATGCATCCCTATACCTGGGGTCTTGTTCGTTCCATTCCCAAGCCTGCAATTGACGAGAAGAGCGAGCTTACGCCTATTAGTGGCAATCCTCCTTCATTGGTTCATGTGCCAGAAGGTTGTGCCTTCTCACCACGTTGTCCGTATGCAACGGATGTGTGCCGTACAACAAAGCCTGAGCTGCATGTAACTAAGACTGGGCACTATTCTCGTTGTCATTTTGCTGGTGACGCTGCGTTTGTTGCCAAGAATGCGCCCGAGACTTCTCGGAGCGTCAAGACAGGAGGGGAGAAGTAATGGCCCTTGTAGATAAACACGTTGGCGAGCCTCTCCTGCATGTAGAGCACCTCACCAAGGAGTTCCCTGTAGAGTCCGGTGTGCTTGCAAGCCGTATGAACAAAAAACGCGTCCATGCGGTCAATGACGTTTCTTTTGATATCTGGCCTGGCGAGACCTTCGGTCTTGTCGGCGAGTCTGGCTGCGGTAAGTCAACCACCGGTCGTTGCATCATGCGCTTGATCCAGCCTACCAGCGGTAAAGTTGTGTTTGATGGCAAGGATGTAAGTAAGCTTAACAAGGCTGGTCTTAAGGAAATGCGCCGCAATATGCAGTTCATTTTCCAGGATCCGTATGCATCGCTCAACCCTCGTATGACCATTGGCGAGCTTATTTCTGAGCCTTTGCTTATTCATGGGACTATGCCATCGCGAGAAGAGCGTATTGATTACGTCCGTAGCCTGCTTGATGTGGTAGGTCTTAACCCCGAGCACATCAATCGCTACCCTCATGAGTTCTCTGGTGGTCAGCGCCAGCGCATTGGTATTGCTCGTGCGTTTGCCCTTAAGCCTAAGCTTATTATCTGCGATGAGCCTGTTTCCGCGTTGGACGTTTCCATCCAGGCACAGGTGCTCAATCTGCTTACGGACTTGCAAAAGGAATACGGTACGGCGTATCTGTTTATTGCCCACGACCTTTCGGTTGTTCAGCATATTTCCGATCGCGTTGCTGTTATGTATCTGGGCAATATGATGGAGACTGCGGATTGGCAAACCCTCTATGATGCCCCCCAGCATCCCTATACACAGTCGCTGTTGTCGGCAGTGCCCATTCCTGACCCCGATATTCAACGCACACGCGAGCGCATTATTTTGCGTGGCGATGTACCTTCTCCTATTGAGCCACCTTTGGGTTGTCGCTTCCATACGCGTTGCCCCATTGCTCAGGATGCCTGTTCTCAAGAGCCCATGCCTGAGTTTTCTGAGGTGGGCGAGAAGCACTTTTGTGCCTGCCACTTTGCATCCGTTAATCCCATTAAGGATGCGTCGATTGAGCTGTAAATCAATTGAATTGTAGAGGGTCTCTGCACTCTCGTCCTCAAGATTCTTACAGCTGTACGTAAGCGAGGTAGTTTTGCTACCTCGCTTTTTTGAGGACAAGCCTAAGATGGCACTGGCTTATTAGGTGCTTGCTGTTTGCCGTTTCTACTTTTCGCTTGCAGAAATGTTAGCGCTTTAGCTGCTGCGTATGACTAAAGATATGTTAAGCTAACTTTTAGCTTTATAAAGTTAGGCGTATTGTATAGAAAGTTTAGTCTATGTTACGAAAAACAAACGTACTAGGCTATCTTGCTAAAGGGTTTATGACGCTGCTTACGTCTTTGGCGCTTATTGTCACGCCATTTCAGACGGCATTAGCAGATACACAAAACCCAGTTGGCACGGATTTTGTCCATCCAGATTATATTTTGGTTGATATTTATGCAACCAGGTATCCTTTGTTGCCAGATACAAGCCCTGCTGGCCCAAATCATACAAATCCAAAGCCTGATACCTCCAAACCAAAATACACATCTTTAGTGGCCCGTTATAAAATCAGTGTTCAGGAAGTCAATGGCAAACGTGTTGGCTCAGGTGTTTTTGCAACGGATGCAGACGGTAAAGAGATGTTTGCTTATGCGCACCTAGGCGCTTCTGTTCGTAAGCAATTTGTTGCGTATGTTAATCCAAATTCGAGTAGAGATTTTTGGCAGTTTTCCTTCTCACTGCCAAAATATGAGCCCGGTGGTAGCGGCAATGCAATGGAATATAGCATTGAAGAAGCTCCTATGGCTGGGTTTAAGTCGACCAAAACCAAACAAATCACTGATAGTGATGGCGATCCTGTTGTAACGTTTAGCAATGTTCGTAAGCTTGGCGTTTTGACCTGGAAAAAGACTGATGAGGCCACCGGTGAAGCTCTGGCTGGCTCTGAATGGAAACTTACAGGAGCGGATGGCTTTGAGCGCACTATTGTGGATAACGGAGAGTTTGATGAGGACCCAGAAGTAGGTTCGTTCAAGGTTTCAAACCTCTATTGGGGTCAAAACATAGAGACTGGAAACACCTGGGGAACGTACACACTTACAGAGACCAAGGCACCTCAAGGCTATACCATAAGCAGTAAGCTCTATACCTTTACGATTGATGAAAACTACAATTTTGCTGATACAACCGCTCCGGTCAATGCGGGCACGTTTACCAATACCTCTATTCCTGGCACACTTAGCTGGTCTAAGACTGACGAGAAGACAGGCGAGTTGCTTGGTGGTTCTGAGTGGACGTTGACAGACCAGGATGGCACTACTACCAAGGTTGTCGACAATGGCGAGCATGATGAGGACCCAGAAGTTGGCAAGCTTAAGGTAACCAATCTTGCTTGGTCAAAGTATTCTTTAACTGAAACAAAGGCACCTCAAGGCTATGAGCTGCAGAACAAGGTTTATGAGTTTGAGATTTCTCGCGATAAGACCATGGTAAATTTGGATGCAATTCCAAATGCAAAGATTCCAGATCCAACTCCAAATCCAAACCCAAAGCCAAAGACGGTAGATAACAAGAAGGAAATACTGCCAAAAACCAGCGACTCAAATAGTGCATTGTATGCTGTTGGAGTAGGTTTTGCAGCAGTTGTATGTGCTGTTGCAGCAATAAAAATGCGTAAGGAAGCTTAGTGCATCTAGCTAATTCTGATAGCTAGCACAGAGAAGTTACCGCATTAATTGCCAGATAAAGAGGGACTACGGGCGTATATGAACTGCCGTAGTCCCTCTACTGTTGTATGGAGAGTCTGAATACCGTTAAGAAAGGCTTTAATTGCGCTCGTATTGCGTCGTAGCGTTATTAATAACGCTACGACGAGGTTTTTACTAAAGCAGGCTAGCTTGTGTATATCCCTGCACCCGCGTGCACTTACTCCGTAGACCTAATAAGCTATCATTGGTATAAATATATCGGCGATAGGCTTGATGCATCGGGAAGAGACATGGACAGAGAACAAAACGCCATATTTGATACATTTTAACGGCACAGCCGCTTAGGGTACGAAACTCATACGCAGGGGTACGAAAAATAGGTATGGGGGGCACGAAAACAATTCGATAGGAAAAATAGCATCCCGATCATATAAAATCAGGCCTTCTTCTGGTCATAATTATTGACGTAAAAATATTTCTCTTGACAGATAGCAACAGCTGGGTGTAATATTTAGATAACTTAGTTATCTAAGCAAGAACTATTTTTGATGGGAGGATCTATGACTACAGGTAATTTTGAAGAAACTCATGCCAACATACTAAAAAGTGGTCTGGATGCCTTCTTGGAGGAAGGCTATGAAAAAGCAAATTTGAGAAGAATTTGTAAATCAGCTGGCGTGACAACAGGAGCTTTCTATAAGCATTTTACAGATAAGGAAGATTTGTTTGCAAAGTTGGTAGAGCCTTTAGCAGATAAGATCAATGAAATTTATAACTACTACGAAAAAGAAAGTTTTTCCACCTACGGCACGGAGTTTCCCATTCCCAAAGAAAAAATCTTAAAAGTTCTTGAACTCAAACAAGAAGGGACGCTTAAAAGTGTTGAGTTTTTCTATGCACATAAAGATATCTTTGAGCTTCTTATTTTTAAATCCTATGGCACAAAGTATGAGCATTTCTTAGATAAACTCATCGAAATTGAGGATCGTAATGACTGGTCGATTTTAGAGATGATCCATGGGAAAGAAAACGCGGATTCCATTATGACCAAGCAAAGTGTCCATATCATCAATCATGCATTTTTCAACGCCATCTCTGAACTCGTTGTACACGCATCCGATAAAGAACAGCTTCTCAGTATGGCAAAGACGATGTCTAATTTTTTCAATGCGGGTTGGGAAAAGTACCGCAGCCCGTAGCTCTATATTTTTTTATCCAAGAGATGACTTAGTTATCTAATTTGCTTTATATGTGATCGTGAGGAGGTAAAAACATGAAAAAACAAAGTCCCATAAAGCGTCTGTGGGAACTGGCTGCCAGTCAGCACGCCGGACTAAAACTCTCTGTGAGTCTTGCGGTACTTGGAGTTTTAGGTGGTATCGTTCCCTACGTGGTTGCGGGACAGGTTCTGACAAACTTATTTAATGGTGTGACAGACTTCAGTGCTTATATGAAAGCCTGCGTTGTCGGGCTTTTAGGCTATGCCGTGAAATCCGTTCTATATTCACTGTCGCTTTCCGTTTCCCATAAAGCCACTTTTGAACTTTTACAGGAACTGCGCGAAAAAATGCTGCACAAGCTTCCAAAACTCTCGCTGGGGAAAGTAACAGCGACACCCAGCGGTGAATGGAAGCAGCTCATTGTAGATCAGGTGGAAAGTTTGGAGCGTCCGGTTGCTCATCTTATTCCGGAAATGACGGCAAATATGGTGGGGCCGCTCTGTATTTTGATTTATCTCATTGTACTGGACTGGCGCATGGCACTGTTATCTTTGGTATCCATTCCGATCGGAATGTTTTTTATGAGTATCATTATGAAAAGCTACGGCAAGCAATATGCCGGCTCGGTCCAGGTTGGCGCTCAGATGAATGCCGCTATTGCGGAATATGCCGGAGGCATTGAAGTTATTAAAGCTTTCAATCAAGGAGAGAGCAGCTATCACAAGTTTTCCGAGAAAATTCTCGCAAATGCCCAATACTACTACGACTGGATGAAAAGCGTTCAGTTCTTAATGTCGCTGTCTAAATCGATACTTCCTACAACGCTGCTTGCTGTTTTGCCGGCAGGATATCTTTTTTATCAAAGTGGAAGTTTGGACGGAGGCACATTTTTGACGACGGTGATCCTCTCTTTCTCCCTTTCGGGCCTTTTGATGGCTGCCATGAATTTTGTGGACAGTTTGGCTCGGGTGGGAACGGTTGTCGGTCAGATTGATGCGCTCTTAGCTGCCGAAGAGCAGCAGCATGAAAAACACCCGATATCGTTCAACAAACACGACATTGTTCTTGATCATGTTTCTTTTTCCTATGAATCCGGTGAAGATGCCAAAGAAATTATTCATGATGTTTCTTTAAGCATAAAAGACGGGAGCTTTAATGCATTTGTAGGTCCATCCGGCGGCGGCAAATCGACCTTAGCAAAACTGATAGCCGGCTATTGGGATGTGGAAAAAGGAAGCATCGCTATCGGTGGCATCAATGCGAAAAAGGTTCCCTTAGAACAACTCTATAACAGCGTTTCCTTTGTATCTCAGGATAATTTTCTCTTTAACGAAAGCATTCGCAACAACATTCGCATGGGTTGCTTGAGTGCTACGGATGAAGACGTGGAGCACATTGCGAAGCTCTCGGGCTGTCATGACTTTATTGAGAATCTGGAAAACGGTTATGACACGATTGCAGGAGAAGGAGGCACTCATCTTTCCGGAGGTGAGCGTCAGCGGATTTCTATTGCGCGCGCCATGCTTAAAAACGCCCCGATTGTCATTTTCGACGAAGCAACAGCATACATTGATCCCGAGAATGAAGTGCTGATGCAGCAAGCACTGGGACAACTTGTTGCGGGGAAGACCGTTATCGCAATCGCTCATAGACTTTCCACCATCACGGGAGCCGATCAAATCTTCGTCATAGAAGAAGGAAAAATCGAAAATCATGGCACACATCAAGAGCTGCTTGAAAAGTCAAAGCTCTATCAAAGTATGTGGCTTGCTCATGTAGGCGCGAAAGGAGGCAAATAACATGTTGAACGCACTGAAAAAAATAGGACATTTTGCCGGAGAGGAACAGGGCAATATTAGAAAGTCCATCGCCGTTTCCTTTCTTTTTGCCATTTTCTATATGTTTCAAATTGGTGCTGTTTACTTTGTCATCTTAGGGATGCTGGGAAAAGATATCGGCATAAACCCTGCTCTTTTGGCACTCCTTTTTCTCCTTATCAGCATCTTCGGACGTGCTCTTACCAACTACTTTGCTCAGCTCGAGCAAACGCATGCCGGCTACTTCATGGTGGCTCGGCAGAGACTTGCGGTCGCAAACAAAATGAAGACCGTGCCTATGGGCTATTTTGATGAAGCAAACACCGGCAATATTGTAGGAACGCTTACTACGGTTCTCGGTGATGTAGAAAACACAGCTCCGGTTGTGCTGATCAATATCATGGGAGGCTTTCTCAATGCTTTTGTGTTTACTTTAATAACCTTGATCTGGGATTGGCGTATCGGTCTCATCGTTATTGTCGGTACACTGATTTATTTGTGGGTTACCTCGGCGATGGAGAAAAAGACGGCACACCTTGCACCGAAACGCCAAGAAGCGCAAGCAGAACTGGTGGAAGCCGTCCTTGAACAGATTAAGGGAATGTCCATTATTAAATCCTTTAATCTGACAGGGAAAGGTGATAAAAAGGTTCATGCGGCAATTCGTCGTAACAAGAAGACCAACCTTGCTATTGAAAAAATGTTTACGCCTTACAATATGGCCCAGGATTTTGTGCTAAAGCTCTTTAGCATTTTGATTATCGTTGCAGCTATTTACCTTTACGTGCAAGGAACTATGCTTCCGGAAAATGCTCTGATGTCCGTTATCATTTCCTTTATGATTTTTGCCCAGATTGATTCCGCCGGTTCATCTATGGCTGTTTTGCGTGTGGTATCCAGTTCTATTGATCAGGTAGAAAACCTAAAACAGATGCCGGTTATGGATATTCATGGTGAAGACATCCGTCCGAAAAAAGCCTCCATAAAGGTAGCAAATATTGACTTTTCGTATGGAAGCAAAGAAATTTTGCATGATGTAAGCTTTACCGTTCCGGAAAAAACAACCACGGCCATCGTGGGCCCTTCTGGATCCGGGAAAACAACGGTTTGTAATTTAATTGCCCGTTTCTGGGATGTCAATGCAGGAAGCATCAAAATTGGAGGACATGATATTCGGGACTATACGTTGACCTCTTTGATGGATCAGATCTCTATGGTGTTCCAAAGCGTCTATTTGTTCCAAGACACCATTGAAAACAATATCAAATTTGGAAACATGAATGCCACGCATGAAGAAGTCGTTCAAGCTGCTCAAAAAGCAGCTTGCCATGATTTTATCATGAGTCTGCCGGAAGGCTATAAAACGGTAATCGGAGAAGGCGGTGCATCTCTTTCCGGCGGTGAAAAACAGCGTATCTCTATTGCAAGAGCCATCCTCAAAGATGCGCCCATCATCATATTCGATGAAGCAACAGCCAATGTCGATCCGGAAAACGAAGATAAGCTTCAGCAGGCTATGAACAGCTTAATGAAAGATAAAACCATCATTATGATTGCTCATCGCTTGAAAACAGTTGAAAACGCCGATCAAATTTTAGTGATTGATGAAGGCAAAGTAGTGGCGAGTGGCACACATAACGAACTTGCCGCCAAAGACGGTATTTATTCCAGGTTCCTTCAGGCTCGGAAAACGGCTGAGTCTTGGAAGATATAAAAAGCATTTAAGGAGGATTTTATGAAACTTAAAAATGTGGTACAAATTGCAGTGCTTGGAGTCATTGGCTTTGTTCTGGCTATGGGCATCGGTATGCTGACGGGACTTTTAGGCGTGGTTTCACTTTATGTATCCGCAGGATTTGGCGCTTTCTTTGTCGCGCCGGTCTATGTCATCATGGCACGCAAGGTGCAAAAGCGAGGTGCATCGTTTCTCTTTTGGCTGATTATCGGTCTCTTATACATTGCAATGGGCTATTGGATCGCAACACCGATTTGTGTTGTTGCCGGTATCATAGCTGAACTGATTGTAGGTGATTACAGCAATAAAAACCGTATTGCCATGGCTTTCAGCGCATCAATGTTTATTTACGCCATGCATCCGATTCTATTTGTTGTGTTGTTGGGTGCCGAAAACATTGCACGCTTTGTCAGCAGCATGAGTTTAGAGCAAGCGCAAATGATGGTGGCCAGCTATACCGGAAATGTAATAGTGATTTGCGTTTTGGTAAACATTGTTTTGGAGCTTATCGCCGGCCGTTTCGGGCTTTTCATCAATAACAAGTTTTTTGAAAAGAATAGTAAACAAAGCAGGCTTAGCTGATGATAAAGGAATCAGCTCTAAAGAAAAAGAAGGAAGGACAGCTGCATCCGTTTACGCTCTTCGCGCTTACGATTCTGGTGTCCTTCCAGGTCTTTTTTGGCAATCAAACGGTCTATTGGGCAGTGCTTATTCTGACGTTGTTGATTGCTTTAAATGCCTCGACAGGTCTCTTCCTTAGACAGATTATTGTCTTTTCTGTTTCCTATGGCATGATGTATCTTTTGGCCTTCGCTGATTTGGGATATGTCACAGGCATTTTTATAGGACTTTTTGCACTCATTGCCCGCTTCATACCGATCTTTAATATTGGCATTGTGTTGATTCTTACCAGCCCATCAAAAATCTTAGCCTGTTTTCGCAAGCTTCATATGCCCAACACCGTTAGTGTAGCCATGATTGCAGCTTTGCGTTTTATGGATGAAATTGGCCTGCGCTTGCATGAGATTCGAAACGGTATGAAAATCCGCGGCTTTCATGCTTCCCTTTTGCATCCCGTCCGCACTTTTGAGCTGTACTTTGTTCCTTTGGTATATAAGTGTCTGCATGTCAGCGAAACGCTTGTCTCTTCAATTATTGCCAAAGGTATCGAGTATGAAGGAGAAAAAACCAGTTATTATGATATGCGCTTTAAATTCGCAGATGGCATCAGCCTGTTTGCCGGTGTGGCGCTTTTGGGAGTTGCACTATGGACATCATGAAAGTCAATATTGAGCGCTTTACCTATCAAGGAGAAGAAAAGTCATCTTTGCATGCTATTCATTTTGCGATTGCACCGGGAAAACTGGTCGTACTCACCGGTAATTCCGGCTGCGGAAAAACAACGCTTACCAGAGTGATGAACGGACTCATACCGGATCAGTATGAAGGCACACTGGATGGCAAAGTCACATTATTGGATCAAAATCTGCATGATTTTAAGACGGGTACCTTGGCTAAGGTCGTCGGCAACGTATTTCAAAATCCATCCGATCAATTCTTTACCCGCAAGGCAGAAGATGAGGTCGCCCTTGTCGGAGAGAACCTCGGCATGCCGCAGGCGGAACTGAGAAAACGGGTGAAGAAAGCTTTTGAGTACATGAGCATTGCTCACTTAATGGATAAAAATTTGAATGAACTTTCCGGCGGAGAAAAACAGCGGGTAGCTATTGCCTCTACCTTAGTTTATGACACAAAGATTATTTTCTTTGATGAGCCTTCAGCTTCCCTTGATCAAGAAGGTATCCGAGATTTGCAAGGCATCCTGAAATTGCTCAAAGCGTCGGGTAGAACCATCATCATCGCCGAACACCGACTATATTTTTTGGAGGATCTCTACGATAAGCTCTATGTCATGAAAGACGGAACTTTTATCAAAGAATTTGATGCGGGCGAACTAAAATCATCCGATTGTAAAGACTTGGGACTTCGAGCGATAGATTTTTCCGCACTTGTTCCGCACAACACGACAAAGACAGGTGAGCGTGTTTTTTCTGCGAAGGATGTTCATGTCTCTGTAGGCAAAAAAGAACTCATCTCGAATTTATCCTTCGACTTACATTCCGATGAAATCATGGGGATTGTCGGCACAAATGGTATCGGAAAAAGCAGTTTAGGTCGTGTTCTCTGCGGACTTGCCGGCAAGAAGCAAGATATTTCATGGGGAAAAACTCAGCGAGAACGACTGAAAAATGCCTACTACATGATGCAGGATGTAGACTACCAGCTGTTTTTTGATACCGTAGAAAACGAGGCGCTCGCAAACGGCAAAAAAATAAGCGATGCTTATTTGGCAGAGGTTTCTTGGATCATTAAGCATATTGATCTTTGGAATAAACGCAGCGAGCATCCGCAAAACTTATCCGGCGGGCAAAAGCAAAGGCTGGCTCTCGCCAATGCTTTTTTGAGTGAAAAGCAAATTCTTATTTTGGATGAGCCGACCAGCGGTTTGGATTACATGCACATGGATAAAATCGCCGAGCTTATCTTTGAACTTGCCAAAGGTCGCCCGACACTTATTATTACGCATGACATCGAACTATTACTGAAAGTCTGCCGGACGGTCCTTCTGATCAAACAAGATGGATATGAGAAACTTGATTTACAGACGGCAGAATATCATAAGCTCATTTCTTATTTTGAGCAGATGATGAAATAACGGCGGCTAAGAGCAAATCTCGCTGCCATTTCTGAAGGTTATGCGGATATCTTCTTTGCTGAATACCGTGATATGATCTACAAGAGCACAGAAGCTCTGTTCGTCGAATGTTTGCAGAAGCCTGTCTTGTTTTTGTAGTTGCTTCAGGCAGAACTTGGTATCGGCTATGGTCGCTTGCATCTTTTTGAGCTTTCCTTCGACCTTCGCTAAGGCCGCCTGTTTTTCATTGTAGAAGCGTTCCAGATCTTCATACTTTGTTCGGTATTCGCTCTGGTCTTGCGGGATGGAGGCATTTTGGCGGATGAGGTCTTCAATCATCTTGGCACAGACATCCATCTCACTTTCCAGCTTTGCTTTTTCACCCTCCAGGGTATGAGTATCATAAACGCCTCCGACAATCTCTTGAAAGCTATTAAGAATCTCATCTTTATTCTCTATGAGCTTGTTGGTCGCAGAAAGGACGGCAGCTTTTAGCTCTTCATCGGTAAGATGCATTCCGTTTTTGCAGGGGGAGTTTTTCTTGCAGTGCCTGTTGCATTGCCAGATGACCTGCTTGTATTTGTCGTTGGAATGCCAGACTTTTGAACCGAGCCTTGTTCCGCATTCACCACAGTAGACCTTGCCGGAGAAAAGTCTCACGCCACTGTGTCTTCCTTTTTCGTTTTTGCGCCGTTCCATCTCGCGTTGTACGAGTTCCCACACCTCCGGTTCAATGATGGCTTCGTGGTTTCCGGAGACGTAGTACTGCGGAATTTCGCCTTCGTTTATCTTGTGCTCTTTGGTAAGAAAGTTTGTGGTGAACGACTTTTGCAGGAGCGCATCGCCTTTGTATTTTTCGTTGGTAAGGATAGATTTGATGTTGCTTGGGTTCCAGCGAGGTTTTCCTGCAGGTGACGGGATGCCATCTTCACTCAGAGCCTTTGCAATGAGGTGGTAGGTTTTTCCCTGCAGGTACATCGCATAGATGCGTTTGACGATTTTTGCCTGTTTGGGATTGACGACGAGGTTTCCGTCTTTTCCGCGGTCATAGCCTAAGAAACGCTTGAAGGGCACGGTCACTTTGCCGTCAGCAAAGCGCTTTCTTTGTCCCCAGGTGCAGTTTTCGGATATTGAGCGAGATTCTTCCTGCGCAAGGCTGCTCATGATGGTAATCAAAAGCTCGCCTTTGGAGTCAAAGGTCCATATATTCTCTTTTTCAAAGAAGCACTCGGTGCCGTGCTCTTTAAGCTTTCGGATGGTGGTTAAGCTGTCCACGGTATTTCTGGCAAAACGCGAGACCGATTTGGTGACGATAAGATCTATTTTTCCGTCAAGGGCATCTTTGACCATGCATTTGAAGCCCTCTCGCTTTTTGGTATTGGTACCGGTGATCCCCTCGTCGGTGTAGACACCCGCAAATTGCCAGTCGTTTCTGGCTTTAATGTAATTTGTGTAGTAGTCTACCTGTGCCTCGTAGCTGGTAAACTGCTCATCGGAGTCCGTTGAGACGCGGGCATAGGCTGCTACGCGGCGTTTGCGCGAAGTGGTGAGCGGTGTTTTGGAGAAGGGTTTAATGCTGGCGGGTATCGTGGTTACTTGTTTGGCCATACCTTCTCCTTTCGTATCGGTTTGTGCCAATCTGATGCGTAGCATTCTTTGATGGATGCTTTAAATTTCGCATGCTGTTCCTCTGTCCACTTGTGTCCTTCGTGCGTAGGTTGGATCAGCTTGCGAGCAATTTCCTTTCCGTCATAAAAATGAAAGATAAGGTTTTCTCGGCTAAGGACGCTGATATGGTCGATCTTCGAAAGAAAAATAGCGTCATCGAATGCATCAAGACCTAAGACCTCTGCGGTAAGTGAGCGCAAAAGGTCGTCTCTGAATCCTCTGGTGTCACAGCCGTTATGTTCGGCACATCGCCAGTATCTGCGTTTTCCGCTGGGAGATGTTGAACAGTTTTGTGTTTGTGCGCGAAAATTGCATCCGCAATGTTCGCATCGGATTTTGGTTGAAAAGCAGGTGACGTCCGAGCGTTTCATGGCATGAGTGCGCCTATATTCTGAGGCGCGTTTGCGCGCCGCATCATCCCACGATTCTTTTTTAGCGTTATTTTCCCAAGTTTCGGTGACGCTGTGTCCGTCTTTGAAATGGAAAATGAGAACCCCTTGTTTGGGTACCGTGATTTTATCGATTTGCTCGTTAAAAACAGCATCATCAAAATCCTCAAGACCGAGCACTTTGGCACAGCAAGTTTTAAGGATTCGATCCGGGATGGCTTTTGCCGAGCATGTACTGTACTTTTTCTTGCTGGAGCCGCATATCCAGCTGATGACTTTATCCCCAAGATTGGAGTGCTTGGCACGGTTGTTTCGGACGTTTCGCATATAGCTTTTCCCGCACAGCTCACATTTGATTTTTCCGGTAAAGCAGTAGATGTTCAGGCTCTTGTTTGCCCGAGGTCCCAGAGCACGTCTTCTTGCCATCTCTTCTTGCACATAGTCGAAAGTTTCCTTGTCGATAATCGCTTCATGGGTGTTTGCGATGAAATACTGAGGAAGCTCACCGCGGTTTTTCTTGCGCTTCTTGGTAATGGGATCTTCGACAAACTCTTTTTGACAGAGCAAATTTCCCGTATAAGTGACATTGGTCAGAACAACCTTAATATTGGAGTCCGTCCAGCGGTTGCCCTTTCTGGTTGTAATGCCTTCCTCTGCAAATTCACGCTCAGTTTCAAGGCGGGATTTTCCATCAAGGAAGTTTTGAAAGATGCGCCGCACGATCTTTGCTTCTTCGGGAACAACAATCAGGGTGTCATCCTTCCAGCGGTAGCCATAGACGCTATTTCGCGTGTTCGGGTTTCCTTCGGACATACGTTTTCGGATGGTCCATTTAACGTTGTTGGAGATGCTGATGGTCTCTTCCTGTGCGAAAGAGGCAAGGAGCGTGAGCATCAGCTCACCGTCATCCGAAAGTGAGTTGATTTTTTCCTTTTCAAATCGGACCTCGATGTTGAGGTCTTTTAACTGTCTTACGACTTTTAGGAGGTCGACCGTGTTACGCGCGAATCGGGAGATGGATTTCGTTAAGATGAGGTCTATTTTCCCGGCCTTGCAGTCTTTCATCAGGCGCATAAACTCGGGACGTTTTTCCACTGATGTGCCGCTGATGCCTTCATCGGCATAGACTCCGGCATAGTCCCACTCGGGGTTCTTTTGTATCAAATCAGAATAAAAACTGATCTGTGCCGCCAGTGAGTGGTGCAGCCTTTGCGTTTCCATAGAGACACGGGCATAGGCGGCGACTTTCTTGCGGTTTGGCAGCGGTGATTTCTTTGTTTCGATTTTTATGATTTCAGCCATAGAATCGTCTCCTTTCCGTGTCTATACATCACTCTAAAGAGCTGAAATAGCAAGTAAATAAGGCACCTAAGCCGGGGTGGTATCGCTCGATGAGTGCTTGATCAAGACGAACGAATTCCTCTTTATCGATGATGTTTTGCTTGAGCCAAGAAAAGAGGATGGAGCGGGATACTTCATAGGCAAGCTCGGATGCGAAGGCTTCAGTCTTCATGAGAGCCTCCGAATCGGTCTTGGATATAGCAAGCATGACTGCAATACTTTCTGTGCGCATTGCCATAGGAAGTGAAAGTTTTTCCGCAGCATGGGCAGGTGAATATATAGATTGCCTTTTTATTCAGCTCTTCCGGATGCTCTTTCCACCAGCTCATCCGGCAGTGCTCTGAGCAGAATTTTTGCTCTTTCCCTTTTTCCTTGACGGGCAGTGGCTTTCCGCAATATTTGCAGTAGCGTAGTGCTGTTAAAGCTTTTGAGGAACCTGTTCTCAGGCCTTCTTTTTGGCAAAAGGAAGCCACGGTGCTTTTCGATAGATTTAAGATGGCAGCAATTACGGCATAACTTGCACCGTTTCGTCTCATGTTGTAAATGCTTTGTTTTTCATCATTTGTCATATCATCCCTCCAGACAGAGGGCAGGTCTTGTTGTCCCTCTAACACTCCCTGAAGAGACGAAGGCGTTATGGACGAATCTTTTTTTGCCTTCTACTGTTTCACTGGAGGTTTTTGAAGAAGTTGAGCGGACAAAATAAAAAAGCCCGCAAGGGAGTGAAGATTTCTCCTCACGCCTTGCGGGCATATCAATGCATTCAGCTTAGAGAAGTTCGTTTACTCGTTTTTGTACAGCTTCGTAATCGTAGCCTGCTTTCGTCAGGCGGTTTACACGGTCCTTACCGTTTCCCCAGTCGCCGCGGATGACCTCTCGGGCAAGCGCATTGATGGACTTTTTCGGCTTTATGCCTAAAAGCTCATTTACGCGTGCCTGCACTGCGTCGTAGTCGTAGCCTGCTTTGGTAAGACGGTTTACTCTGACCTCACCGTTTCCCCAAGCACCTGCGATGACTTCATGGGCCAGCGTATCGACAGACTTTCTTGCAGGGGCGGAGCTTGTGCCTTTGCCATAGCCGTTAAAGCCGCCTTTCCTGATGATGGAGGGATAGTCCACATAGGCAAGATCCATATCGCATCTGCCTGCGATGCCCGGCACCGAGCCGCTCGAGGAATACTGCCAAAGGCCGTATTGGCCGCCATAGGTGCAGCGACTGTTCCACTGCGCTACCCAGAAGGCGTAGCGGTTTCTCACATCAGGGGAAACGTAGTTTAGGGCTGCTGAGAGCGAGGTATAGAAGCCCGCAAAGTATCCGCCCGCTTCCATCTCATTGCAAAAGGCTCGAATGAGCGAGTCGCAAAAAGCCCGTCCGCGGGCAAGCTGTGACTTTTCTTCCAAATCAAAGTAGATGGGATAGTCAAACTGCTTGCCGGAGAGCACCTGTTTGCAGATACGTGCTTCTTCGCGTGCCTCTCCGGCGCTTCCCGCATAGGAGTACCAATAGGCTCCCACATGAAGACCTGCCGCTTTGGCGCGGGCGTAGTTCGTCTCAAACCACTTGTCCTTTTGAGATAGTGCCGATCCGTAGCCTGCACGAATAATGACGAAGTTAATTCCGCTTTGTTTTACACGGTTAAAATCAATCGATCCCTGCCAGGTTGATACATCAATTCCTTTCATAGCCATAGTTATTTATCCTCCTTTTCTGCGCGGTCATGAAGCTGTGCCAAGACCGCCTTGAGTTTGTCCGGGACAGGAAGTCCCAGATGAGTCGCGTTTTCCACAAGCGAGAGTCCTTCGTTTGAGAGATAGAAGAAGATGACGGCCGTGCGAAGAATCGCGCCCTGTGTGATGACGTTGGTGTCAATGATGTTGGCAACGGCGACCAGAATGAAGATCACGACCTTTTTGGCGATGCCTTTAAAGCCGACTTCGCTTGAGAGCTTTTTGTCGGAGACGGCGCACATCATGCCTGTCACGTAATCGCAGATGACAAAGGCGATCAGCGCATAGAGAAGTCCGTCAAAGCCTCCTAAGTAATAGCCGAGCCAGCCTCCGATGGCAGCAAAGATAAGCTGCAAGGTGTTCCAGAATTCTTTCATGAGTTCACACTTCCTTTCTTGCCTTTATGAGGCATAAAAAATGCCGCTTGGAAAGCGGCTAACAAACAGATAGAAAAATAGAATCTATGCTTTGGAGATAAAGGTTATCGATCCGAGCAAGTTCAGCGGATAGGCCACAGGTCCCGGTATAAGAGCACCAACCACGCTATCGATTATAAAAGCCGGATAGTTTGCTGCGCCATCTCCATAAGCTATTGCCGTAGCAAAGCCGATGGAGGACTCATCTTCTGCGATAGGTGAAACGCAAAGCGGCTGCAATCCGTCCGTTGAGGTATTTTCCTTTACGGTGACGCTGAAAGATAAGACACAGATTTTGCCATATTTTTTAATTTTGCTCATATCGCTTACCACAACTTTGTCGGAAGGTGCAGTAAGCGTAAAGGCCTGAAACTCCGGAATTACAGATGTTAAGCGATGGTTCACCTTGGATAATTGGTCACTGACCGCTTTGGCATCGGCGGCCTGACCTTGCTTGGTAAGCGTAGGGTCAATCAAGACCGCTCCGGCGCCGGCGATAGCCTGATCCAGCTGTTTAAGCTTGGTGTCGATGTCCGTCCTGAGTTTCGTAAACGTCGTCTGACGGGTGCTTTCCTGAGCGGTGCGCGTTGTCTCGTTATGCTTGCGGGTTTCTTCCTGCGCGGCTCTTGTTATTTCTGCAGATTTTCTTGCGTTTTCCTGTGAGATGCGCGTCTTTTCTGCAGCTATCCGCGCGCTTTCCGCCGCCGTGGTGGTTTCCACCTGCGTGTTGATGGCGGCAATCGAGTCGTGGATGGCTCCGCGCACGTCTTTGCCGTAGACGGCCGATAAAATTTTACTGAGATAGGTCTTCACGTTGGCCATGTTCTTTTTCCTCCTTCCCGTCCGCTGCGCTGATCTGCTCGCTCATAAGGGCTATGCGCTGACCTTTTTCTTCTGAGAGCAAGGCTTCTATGAGGAGGTCAAGTAAAAAGCCGGGAAGCTCATACTTTCCGGCAGTTTGGTTGAGTGCGTATCTCAGTTCGTTTCTCGCTTTTTCAAGGCGCAGGATGAGGGGCAGTTCGTTTTCTTTCATAGCGCGCCTCCGAAGAGCTTCACGAAGAAGTCGATGATCTTTCTGAAATTGCGGGCAGCCGCAATGAGCTCAGAGGCATCCTTATCTGAGATTTCTTCGTGCTTGTCGGTGCCTAAGATGATCTCGATGGCTTTTTGCCACTCATCGTCTTTGATTGGAAAGACCGTATCATCCGGCTTTGTTGCTTCTTTTTCGTTTGACTTTTGTTCGATCAGTTCATGTTCGTCCATTGCTGTATCCTCCATGTTTAAAATGTTGCTTCAATCAAAATTCCATTTTTAAACCGCATGCGACATCCGTTTGACCAGCTGGCGACCGTACCGTCGCTGCTCATGGCATTGATCTTTACAAAATGAAAGGCTCCGTTGATGGCTCCGTCAGGCCAGCTGACATTTCTCAGTCGGTTATAGTGCATGTCGATGTCACATCCGGCATTTAACATCCCGCCGGAGAAGTTTCCGAAAGATGATCTGGCATAGGTCCAGACCATCTCATAACTGCCACCACCCGTAGGTTGCGCTGCCCATGTCATATAATCTCCGGTTCGCTCGAGGTCAAAGTTGAGGCCTGCAATGGTGTTGGAGCCGGCAAAGCCGTTTCCGCCGACAAGACCGAGTTCTTTGTTCTGGTAGTAGATGGAGAGCTTGCCATAGCCCAAACGGACTTTGGTATCCCCGGAAGAAGCAACGATACTGCCGTCAATATCGGCTCCTTTGGCGGTGAGGTGCCCATAAGTCGTGAGCTTAAAGTTCGGAGAATCCACCGAGAGCCTTTTGGCACTTAAAGCACCTGTGCTCATGTTCCAGCTGATGTTCCCGGCTCTGTCCTTTAAGGTTCCGGCACGAATCAGATCGGCATTTAGCGTGCCGGTCGTGATGTAATCGGCCACAATCGCACCGTTCATTGTGATGGCGGTGCCGTAATAGCCGTTGTAGCCGGTCTTGGAATAGCCCAGACCGTTCACGTTCCAGCGCCACACCTTTTTGGCTGTATTCTTGTCCGCCGTGTCCATGATGAGAATCTCGTTTTTGCGGGTCACGACGTGTCCGGTCGTAGCTGCTGTGATAAGCGCGGTGGCGTTATCCTTGGCAAGGCGAAGCGTGTCGGACTGCGTGGGAAGCCGCTCGATGCGCTCGACCAGTTCTTTTTTCTCGCTGATGCTTCGCTCAGAAAGACCTGCCTTCACTTCGGTTCCAAGTACCACCGTAGAGGATTCAGGGTGATCCAAAGCGATCGTAAGCTCCGTCAGCGGAAAGAACCTGTCCATGCCATGAGGAGGCGAGATGACACGAATACGATCTCCGATCTTCATCGCTTCCATATCGGCATGCACAAGATGCAGATCGACAGCGGTGAGCGTCAGGGTGACATCGGCAAACTGGCTGTCTTTAAGATATTTTTCCGCCTTCTTCTTTAAGTTGGCAGGTACAGAGACATTTTCGAAGCTCACGGTTTTGGTGACGATACCGAAGTTTTGAATGGCGGAAGGCGACTCCACATAAGTCTTACCACCGTTGACGCTCTTGATAGTGGTATATTCCTCAAGCGCGGCAATGCTTGATGTCTCAAGCCTTTTGCCAAGCGGAATCACACGGGTAGCGATGTCTTCTGCCAAAAGCGTGTCGGTGTAGTCAAGGAGGTTTTCTCCGAACTCAATCACCTGTGTGTTGGTGTTATCGGATTCTGCAAGATAGTCCAGATAGCGAATCTCTCCCACATGGCGCACACGAAGAAAGCCGCCCAAGCGTTTGACGAGTTTGTCGGTGATGGCATCCAAGGTGGTCTCCCAGTTGGTGTAGCGGTAAAGCGAGTCGTTGGGTCGGTAACGGTGACCTGCCCGACCGTGAAGCGCTTATTGTGCGCGCCGTCTTTTGCCATCTGATTGTTGTGCTTGGCAATAAGCGTCTCAAGAAAAGCGCGGGGCGAGACATCATGAAATTCGGAAGGCTCCTGCACGGAGTCCAAAAGAAAGGCCAGTTCTCCTTCGCAGGTGATGCTCAAAGTCCGCTGTTGGATTGGATTCCACGTCCGTGTGGAGCGTGACGGTGTGGCACTCTTTTACGGCCGCATTTTATCGTTGAGCGGGACTTTTACGGCACCAAGAGCATCACCTGCGAAGGAGAACTGGCCTTTCTTTTGGACTCCGTGCAGGAGCCTTCCGAATTTCATGATGTCTCGCCCCGCGCTTTTCTTGAGACGCTTATTGCCAAGCACAACAATCAGATGGCAAAAGACGGCGCGCACAATAAGCGCTTCACGGTCGGGCAGGTCACCGTTACCGACCCCAACGACTCGCTTTACCGCTACACCAACTGGGAGACCACCTTGGATGCCATCACCGACAAACTCGTCAAACGCTTGGGCGGCTTTCTTCGTGTGCGCCATGTGGGAGAGATTCGCTATCTGGACTATCTTGCAGAATCCGATAACACCAACACACAGGTGATTGAGTTCGGAGAAAACCTCCTTGACTACACCGACACGCTTTTGGCAGAAGACATCGCTACCCGTGTGATTCCGCTTGGCAAAAGGCTTGAGACATCAAGCATTGCCGCGCTTGAGGAATATACCACTATCAAGAGCGTCAACGGTGGTAAGACTTATGTGGAGTCGCCTTCCGCCATTCAAAACTTCGGTATCGTCACCAAAACCGTGAGCTTCGAAAATGTCTCTGTACCTGCCAACTTAAAGAAGAAGGCGGAAAAATATCTTAAAGACAGCCAGTTTGCCGATGTCACCCTGACGCTCACCGCTGTCGATCTGCATCTTGTGCATGCCGATATGGAAGCGATGAAGATCGGAGATCGTATTCGTGTCATCTCGCCTCCTCATGGCATGGACAGGTTCTTTCCGCTGACGGAGCTTACGATCGCTTTGGATCACCCTGAATCCTCTACGGTGGTACTTGGAACCGAAGTGAAGGCAGGTCTTTCTGAGCGAAGCATCAGCGAGAAAAAAGAACTGGTCGAGCGCATCGAGCGGCTTCCCACGCAGTCCGACACGCTTCGCCTTGCCAAGGATAACGCCACCGCGCTTATCACAGCAGCTACGACCGGACACGTCGTGACCCGCAAAAACGAGATTCTCATCATGGACACGGCGGACAAGAATACAGCCAAAAAGGTGTGGCGCTGGAACGTGAACGGTCTGGGCTATTCCAAGACCGGCTACAACGGCTATTACGGCACCGCCATCACAATGAACGGTGCGATTGTGGCCGATTACATCACGACCGGCACGCTAAATGCCGATCTGATTCGTGCCGGAACCTTAAAGGACAGAGCCGGGAACATCAGCTGGAACATGAGCACAGGTGCTTTAAGTGCCAAAAGGCTCTCGGTGGATTCTCCGAACTTTAAGCTCACGACTTATGGGCACCTCACCGCCAAAGGAGCCGATATTGACGGCAGTATCGTTGCTTCTTCCGGGGATACCAAAGTCCGTTTGGGCTATGGCAAGCTCTCCATCTACTACCAGAACAAAGAACTCGGTCTTGTCGGCGGAAACGGCTTTGCCGGCTCCAACACCATTGCAGGCCTCAACTTTGACCTCGAGCGAACCGGAGATTATATGACATGGGCAGCGCAACCTACGGGTGGTGGCAGTTATGAGATGGTCTGGACCTATGCCAGATCATCTTTCGGAAACTTCTCCGGCGGGATGTTAAATGCCGGATGTGACATCGACATGCACTATAACCGACTGAGAAATGTCAGCTGGCCTGACGGAGCCATCAACGGAGCCTTTCATTTTGTAAAGATCAATGCCATGAGCAGCGACGGTACGGTCGCCAGCTGGTCAAACGGATGTCGCATGCGGTTTAAAAATGGAATTTTGATTGAAGCAACATTTTAAACATGGAGGATACAGCAATGGACGAACATGAACTGATCGAACAAAAGTCAAACGAAAAAGAAGCAACAAAGCCGGATGATACGGTCTTTCCAATCAAAGACGATGAGTGGCAAAAAGCCATCGAGATCATCTTAGGCACCGACAAGCACGAAGAAATCTCAGATAAGGATGCCTCTGAGCTCATTGCGGCTGCCCGCAATTTCAGAAAGATCATCGACTTCTTCGTGAAGCTCTTCGGAGGCGCGCTATGAAAGAAAACGAACTGCCCCTCATCCTGCGCCTTGAAAAAGCGAGAAACGAACTGAGATACGCACTCAACCAAACTGCCGGAAAGTATGAGCTTCCCGGCTTTTTACTTGACCTCCTCATAGAAGCCTTGCTCTCAGAAGAAAAAGGTCAGCGCATAGCCCTTATGAGCGAGCAGATCAGCGCAGCGGACGGGAAGGAGGAAAAAGAACATGGCCAACGTGAAGACCTATCTCAGTAAAATTTTATCGGCCGTCTACGGCAAAGACGTGCGCGGAGCCATCCACGACTCGATTGCCGCCATCAACACGCAGGTGGAAACCACCACGGCGGCGGAAAGCGCGCGGATAGCTGCAGAAAAGACGCGCATCTCACAGGAAAACGCAAGAAAATCTGCAGAAATAACAAGAGCCGCGCAGGAAGAAACCCGCAAGCATAACGAGACAACGCGCACCGCTCAGGAAAGCACCCGTCAGACGACGTTTACGAAACTCAGGACGGACATCGACACCAAGCTTAAACAGCTGGATCAGGCTATCGCCGGCGCCGGAGCGGTCTTGATTGACCCTACGCTTACCAAGCAAGGTCAGGCCGCCGATGCCAAAGCGGTCAGTGACCAATTATCCAAGGTGAACCATCGCTTAACATCTGTAATTCCGGAGTTTCAGGCCTTTACGCTTACTGCACCTTCCGACAAAGTTGTGGTAAGCGATATGAGCAAAATTAAAAAATATGGCAAAATCTGTGTCTTATCTTTCAGCGTCACCGTAAAGGAAAATACCTCAACGGACGGATTGCAGCCGCTTTGCGTTTCACCTATCGCAGAAGATGAGTCCTCCATCGGCTTTGCTACGGCAATAGCTTATGGAGATGGCGCAGCAAACTATCCGGCTTTTATAATCGATAGCGTGGTTGGTGCTCTTATACCGGGACCTGTGGCCTATCCGCTGAACTTGCTCGGATCGATAACCTTTATCTCCAAAGCATAGATTCTATTTTTCTATCTGTTTGTTAGCCGCTTTCCAAGCGGCATTTTTTATGCCTCATAAAGGCAAGAAAGGAAGTGTGAACTCATGAAAGAATTCTGGAACACCTTGCAGCTTATCTTTGCTGCCATCGGAGGCTGGCTCGGCTATTACTTAGGAGGCTTTGACGGACTTCTCTATGCGCTGATCGCCTTTGTCATCTGCGATTACGTGACAGGCATGATGTGCGCCGTCTCCGACAAAAAGCTCTCAAGCGAAGTCGGCTTTAAAGGCATCGCCAAAAAGGTCGTGATCTTCATTCTGGTCGCCGTTGCCAACATCATTGACACCAACGTCATCACACAGGGCGCGATTCTTCGCACGGCCGTCATCTTCTTCTATCTCTCAAACGAAGGACTCTCGCTTGTGGAAAACGCGACTCATCTGGGACTTCCTGTCCCGGACAAACTCAAGGCGGTCTTGGCACAGCTTCATGACCGCGCAGAAAAGGAGGATAAATAACTATGGCTATGAAAGGAATTGATGTATCAACCTGGCAGGGATCGATTGATTTTAACCGTGTAAAACAAAGCGGAATTAACTTCGTCATTATTCGTGCAGGCTACGGATCGGCACTATCTCAAAAGGACAAGTGGTTTGAGACGAACTACGCCCGCGCCAAAGCGGCAGGTCTTCATGTGGGAGCCTATTGGTACTCCTATGCGGGAAGCGCCGGAGAGGCACGCGAAGAAGCACGTATCTGCAAACAGGTGCTCTCCGGCAAGCAGTTTGACTATCCCATCTACTTTGATTTGGAAGAAAAGTCACAGCTTGCCCGCGGACGGGCTTTTTGCGACTCGCTCATTCGAGCCTTTTGCAATGAGATGGAAGCGGGCGGATACTTTGCGGGCTTCTATACCTCGCTCTCAGCAGCCCTAAACTACGTTTCCCCTGATGTGAGAAACCGCTACGCCTTCTGGGTAGCGCAGTGGAACAGTCGCTGCACCTATGGCGGCCAATACGGCCTTTGGCAGTATTCCTCGAGCGGCTCGGTGCCGGGCATCGCAGGCAGATGCGATATGGATCTTGCCTATGTGGACTATCCCTCCATCATCAGGAAAGGCGGCTTTAACGGCTATGGCAAAGGCACAAGCTCCGCCCCTGCAAGAAAGTCTGTCGATACGCTGGCCCATGAAGTCATCGCAGGTGCTTGGGGAAACGGTGAGGTCAGAGTAAACCGTCTTACCAAAGCAGGCTACGACTACGACGCAGTGCAGGCACGCGTAAATGAGCTTTTAGGCATAAAGCCGAAAAAGTCCATCAATGCGCTTGCCCGAGAGGTCATCCGCGGCGACTGGGGAAACGGTAAGGACCGTGTAAACCGCCTGACGAAAGCAGGCTACGATTACGAAGCTGTACAAAAACGAGTAAACGAACTTCTCTAAGCTGAATGCATTGATATGCCCGCAAGGCGTGAGGAGAAATCTTCACTCCCTTGCGGGCTTTTTTATTTTGTCCGCTCAACTTCTTCAAAAACCTCCAGTGAAACAGTAGAAGGCAAAAAAAGATTCGTCCATAACGCCTTCGTCTCTTCAGGGAGTGTTAGAGGGACAACAAGACCTGCCCTCTGTCTGGAGGGATGATATGACAAATGATGAAAAACAAAGCATTTACAACATGAGACGAAACGGTGCAAGTTATGCCGTAATTGCTGCCATCTTAAATCTATCGAAAAGCACCGTGGCTTCCTTTTGCCAAAAAGAAGGCCTGAGAACAGGTTCCTCAAAAGCTTTAACAGCACTACGCTACTGCAAATATTGCGGAAAGCCACTGCCCGTCAAGGAAAAAGGGAAAGAGCAAAAATTCTGCTCAGAGCACTGCCGGATGAGCTGGTGGAAAGAGCATCCGGAAGAGCTGAATAAAAAGGCAATCTATATATTCACCTGCCCATGCTGCGGAAAAACTTTCACTTCCTATGGCAATGCGCACAGAAAGTATTGCAGTCATGCTTGCTATATCCAAGACCGATTCGGAGGCTCTCATGAAGACTGAAGCCTTCGCATCCGAGCTTGCCTATGAAGTATCCCGCTCCATCCTCTTTTCTTGGCTCAAGCAAAACATCATCGATAAAGAGGAATTCGTTCGTCTTGATCAAGCACTCATCGAGCGATACCACCCCGGCTTAGGTGCCTTATTTACTTGCTATTTCAGCTCTTTAGAGTGATGTATAGACACGGAAAGGAGACGATTCTATGGCTGAAATCATAAAAATCGAAACAAAGAAATCACCGCTGCCAAACCGCAAGAAAGTCGCCGCCTATGCCCGTGTCTCTATGGAAACGCAAAGGCTGCACCACTCACTGGCGGCACAGATCAGTTTTTATTCTGATTTGATACAAAAGAACCCCGAGTGGGACTATGCCGGAGTCTATGCCGATGAAGGCATCAGCGGCACATCAGTGGAAAAACGTCCCGAGTTTATGCGCCTGATGAAAGACTGCAAGGCCGGGAAAATAGACCTCATCTTAACGAAATCCATCTCCCGATTCGCGCGTAACACGGTCGACCTCCTAAAAGTCGTAAGACAGTTAAAAGACCTCAACATCGAGGTCCGATTTGAAAAGGAAAAAATCAACTCACTTTCGGATGACGGTGAGCTGATGCTCACGCTCCTTGCCTCTTTCGCACAGGAAGAGACCATCAGCATCTCCAACAACGTTAAATGGACCATCCGAAAACGTATGTCCGAAGGAAACCCGAACACGCGAAATAGCGTCTATGGCTACCGCTGGAAGGATGACACCCTGATTGTTGTTCCCGAAGAAGCAAAGATCGTGCGGCGCATCTTTCAAAACTTCCTTGATGGAAAATCCCGCCTTGAAACTGAGCGTGAATTTGCAGAGGAAGGCATTACAACCAGAAAGGGCAACCGCTGGACGGACTCCAATATTAAGGTTGTTCTGACCAATGTCACTTATACGGGAAATTTGCTCTGTCAAAAAGAGTTTGTCGAAGATCCCATTACCAAGAAGCGCAAGAAAAACCGCGGTGAGCTTCCTCAGTATTTCATCGCAAACACCCATGAAGCGATTATCGACAAGGAAACTTTCGACTATGTGCAAGAAGAGATGGCAAGAAGACGTGCTCTGGGACCTCGGGCAAACAAGAGCCTGAACATCTACTGCTTTACCGGAAAAATCAAATGTGAGCTGTGCGGGAAAAGCTATATGCGAAACGTCCGAAACAACCGTGCCAAGCACTCCAATCTTGGGGATAAAGTCATCAGCTGGATATGCGGCTCCAGCAAGAAAAAGTACAGTACATGCTCGGCAAAAGCCATCCCGGATCGAATCCTTAAAACTTGCTGTGCCAAAGTGCTCGGTCTTGAGGATTTTGATGATGCTGTTTTTAACGAGCAAATCGATAAAATCACGGTACCCAAACAAGGGGTTCTCATTTTCCATTTCAAAGACGGACACAGCGTCACCGAAACTTGGGAAAATAACGCTAAAAAAGAATCGTGGGATGATGCGGCGCGCAAACGCGCCTCAGAATATAGGCGCACTCATGCCATGAAACGCTCGGACGTCACCTGCTTTTCAACCAAAATCCGATGCGAACATTGCGGATGCAATTTTCGCGCACAAACACAAAACTGTTCAACATCTCCCAGCGGAAAACGCAGATACTGGCGATGTGCCGAACATAACGGCTGTGACACCAGAGGATTCAGAGACGACCTTTTGCGCTCACTTACCGCAGAGGTCTTAGGTCTTGATGCATTCGATGACGCTATTTTTCTTTCGAAGATCGACCATATCAGCGTCCTTAGCCGAGAAAACCTTATCTTTCATTTTTATGACGGAAAGGAAATTGCTCGCAAGCTGATCCAACCTACGCACGAAGGACACAAGTGGACAGAGGAACAGCATGCGAAATTTAAAGCATCCATCAAAGAATGCTACGCATCAGATTGGCACAAACCGATACGAAAGGAGAAGGTATGGCCAAACAAGTAACCACGATACCCGCCAGCATTAAACCCTTCTCCAAAACACCGCTCACCACTTCGCGCAAACGCCGCGTAGCAGCCTATGCCCGCGTCTCAACGGACTCCGATGAGCAGTTTACCAGCTACGAGGCACAGGTAGACTACTACACAAATTACATTAAAGCCAGAAACGACTGGCAATTTGCGGGTGTCTACACCGACGAGGGATCACCGGTACCAATACCAAAAAGCGAGAGGGCTTCAAATGCATGGTCAAAGATGCCCTTGACGGAAAAATAGATCTTATCGTCACCAAATCGGTCTCGCGTTTTGCCAGAAATACCGTGGACAGCTTAACCACCATCCGAAAGCTTAAAGAGCACGGCACCGAGTGCTTCTTTGAAAAAGAGAATATATGGACCTTTGACTCCAAAGGCGAGCTTTTGATTACCATCATGAGCAGCCTTGCGCAGGAAGAATCTCGCTCAATATCCGAAAACTGCACCTGGGGACAAAGAAAGCGCTTTGCTGACGGCAAAGTGACCGTGCCCTTCAAGCGTTTCTTAGGCTATGACCGCGGAAAAGACGGAAACCTCGTCGTCAATCCCAAACAGGCAAAAATCGTCAAACGCATCTATGCGATGTACCTGCAGGGAAAAACCTACCACCTCATTGCAAAGGCTCTGAGTGAAGATGGCATCCCGTCACCTGCAGGAAAACCTCGCTGGAACCCAAGCAACATCAAATCTATCCTTACCAACGAAAAATACAAAGGCGATGCGCTCCTGCAAAAGTCGTTCACCACAAACTTTCTTACCAAAGAGCACAAGATAAACGAAGGCGAAATTCCGCAGTACTACGTCTCCGGAAACCACGAAGCCATCATTGAACCGGAGGTGTGGGAACTCGTACAACGCGAGATGGAACGGCGCAAAAACGAAAAAGGAAGACACAGTGGCGTGAGACTTTTCTCCGGCAAGGTCTACTGTGGTGAATGCGGAACAAGGCTCGGTTCAAAAGTCTGGCATTCCAACGACAAATACAAGCAGGTCATCTGGCAATGCAACAGGCACTGCAAGAAAAACTCCCCCTGCAAAAACGGAATGCATCTTACCGATGAAGAGCTAAAAGCTGCCGTCCTTTCTGCGACCAACAAGCTCATAGAGAATAAAGATGAGATTCTTAATAGCTTTCAAGAGATTGTCGGAGGCGTTTATGATACTCATACCCTGGAGGGTGAAAAAGCAAAGCTGGAAAGTGAGATGGATGTCTGTGCCAAGATGATTGAAGACCTCATCCGCCAAAATGCCTCCATCCCGCAAGACCAGAGCGAATACCGAACAAAGTATGAAGATCTGGAACGCTTCTACAATGAAAAACAGGCGGCCTTAGCGAAGGTCGAAGGAAAGCTCAAAAAGATGCAAGCGACCATAGCCGATACCAAGTTCTGCCTGAAGCAACTACAAAAACAAGACAGGCTTCTGCAAACATTCGACGAACAGAGCTTCTGTGCTCTTGTAGATCATATCACGGTATTCAGCAAAGAAGATATCCGCATAACCTTCAGAAATGGCAGCGAGATTTGCTCTTAGCCGCCGTTATTTCATCATCTGCTCAAAATAAGAAATGAGCTTATGATATTCTGCCGTCTGTAAATCAAGTTTCTCATATCCATCTTGTTTGATCAGAAGGACCGTCCGGCAGACTTTCAGTAATAGTTCGATGTCATGCGTAATAATAAGTGTCGGGCGACCTTTGGCAAGTTCAAAGATAAGCTCGGCGATTTTATCCATGTGCATGTAATCCAAACCGCTGGTCGGCTCATCCAAAATAAGAATTTGCTTTTCACTCAAAAAAGCATTGGCGAGAGCCAGCCTTTGCTTTTGCCCGCCGGATAAGTTTTGCGGATGCTCGCTGCGTTTATTCCAAAGATCAATATGCTTAATGATCCAAGAAACCTCTGCCAAATAAGCATCGCTTATTTTTTGCCGTTTGCGAGCGCCTCGTTTTCTACGGTATCAAAAAACAGCTGGTAGTCTACATCCTGCATCATGTAGTAGGCATTTTTCAGTCGTTCTCGCTGAGTTTTTCCCCATGAAATATCTTGCTTCTTGCCGGCAAGTCCGCAGAGAACACGACCTAAACTGCTTTTTCCGATACCATTTGTGCCGACAATCCCATGATTTCATCGGAATGTAAGTCGAAGGATAAATTCGAGATGAGTTCTTTTTT